>NZ_KB892003.1 GCF_000373645.1 Streptomyces sp. ATexAB-D23
TCAAGCGGGCCATGTTCCTGTCCGCCTTCGCCTGCATGAACGCCGACCCCGCCTCCCGCGCCTACTACGACAAGCAACGAGCCCGCGGCAAGACCCACACCCAAGCTCTCCTCCGCCTCGCCCGCCAACGCATCAGCGTCCTGTTCGCCATGCTCCGCGACGGCACCTTCTACGAATCCCGGACACCGAAGGACGTCGAGCTCGCCGCATAACCCCAGCACACCGAACCACACCAAACCCGACAGGGGCGCCTTGACGAAGGACATAGAGGCACCCCCCGCACCCGCCCGCTGAGAGGTGACCATGAGCGATGCCCCACTCTCCCCGCCGGCGGCCGGCCCGTCCGAGGAGGAGATCGACGCGCTCGACGCGCACTGGCGGGCCGCCAACTACCTGGCCGTCGGGCAGATCTACCTCATGGACAACCCGCTGCTGACCCGGCCGCTCACGCCCGAGGACATCAAGCCGAGGCTGCTCGGGCACTGGGGCACCTCACCGGGCCTCAACCTCGTGTACACCCACGTCAACCGGCTGATCAGGGCGCGCGGTACCCACGCCCTGTGCGTCTGGGGGCCCGGTCACGGCGGTCCCGCCGTCCTCGCCGGCTCCTGGCTGGAGGGCAGCTACTCCGAGACGTACCCCGATGTCAGCCGGGACGCCGAGGGCATGCGCCTGCTGTTCAAGCAGTTCTCCTACCCCGGCGGCGTGCCCAGCCACGTCGCGCCCGAGACGCCGGGCTCCATCCACGAGGGCGGCGAACTCGGCTACTCCCTGGGCCACGCCTACGGCGCCGCCCTCGACCACCCGGACCTGCTGGTCACCTGCGTCATCGGCGACGGCGAGGCGGAGACCGGACCGCTCGCGGGCTCCTGGCACGCCAACAAGTTCCTCGACCCGGTCCACGACGGGGCCGTCCTGCCGGTCCTCCACCTCAACGGATACAAGATCGCCAACCCGACGGTGCTCGCCCGCCTCCCACAGGCCGAACTGGACGACCTGCTGCGCGGCTACGGACACGAACCCCTGTACGTGGAGGGGGACGACCCCCGCACCGTGCACCGGGAGATGGCCCTCGCCATGGACCGGGCCGTCGACCGCGTCGAGGAGATCCAGGCCGCCGCCCGGACCGGCGGCGGGACGGACCGGCCCCGGTGGCCCATGATCGTGCTGCGCACCCCGAAGGGCTGGACCGGCCCCGCCGAGGTCGACGGGCTGCCCGTCGAAGGCACCTGGCGCGCCCACCAGGTCCCGCTGCCCGGCGTCCGCGACAACCCCGCCCACCTGCGTCAGCTGGAGGCGTGGCTGCGCTCCTACCGGCCCGGGGAACTCTTCGATCCCGAGGGGCGCCCCACCCCGCAGGTCCTGGACTGCGTGCCCGAGGGGACCGCCCGCCTCGGCGCGTCCCCGTACGCCAACGGCGGCCTGCTCCTGCGCGACCTGCCCATCCCCGGACTGGACGGATTCGCCGTCCAGGTGGAGCGGCCGGGCACCACCCTGCGAGAGCCGACCCGGGTGCTGGGCGGGCTCCTCGAAGCGGTCATGGCGGCCACGGCCGACCGCAGGGACTTCCGGGTCGTCGGCCCCGACGAGACGGCGTCCAACCGGCTCGACGCGCTCTACGAGGCCAGCGGCAAGGCCTGGCAGGCCCGTACGCTCCCGACCGACGAGCACCTCTCCCGCGACGGCCGCGTCATGGAGGTCCTCTCCGAGCACCTGTGCCAGGGCTGGCTGGAGGGCTATCTGCTGACCGGCCGGCACGGGCTGTTCTCCTGCTACGAGGCCTTCGCGCACATCGTGGACTCGATGGTCAACCAGCACATCAAGTGGCTGCGGACCTCGCGCCGGCTGGCGTGGCGCCGCCCCATCGCCTCGCTCAACTACCTGCTCACCTCGCACGTCTGGCGCCAGGACCACAACGGCTTCTCGCACCAGGACCCCGGCTTCGTGGACCACATCCTCAACAAGAGCCCCGAAGTCGTACGCGTCTACCTGCCGCCGGACGCCAACACCCTGCTCTCGGTGGCCGACCACGCCCTGCGCAGCCGGGACTACGTCAACGTCATCGTGGCCGGCAAACAGCCGGGTTTCGACTGGCTCACCCTCGACCAGGCCCGGGTGCACTGCGCGCGCGGCGCCGGGGTGTGGGAGTGGGCGGGCACCGAGGACGGCACCCGGGAACCCGACGTCGTGCTCGCCTGCGCCGGGGACGTCCCCACGCTGGAGACCCTGGCCGCGGCCGGCCTCCTGCGGCGCCATCTGCCGGAGCTGGCGGTGCGGGTGGTGAACGTCGTGGACATGGCCCGGCTCATGCCGCAGTCCGAACACCCGCACGGGATGCCGGACTCCGAGTACGACGCGCTGTTCACCCGGGACAGGCCGGTGATCTTCGCGTATCACGGCTACCCCTGGCTGATCCACCGGCTGGCCTACCGCCGGACCGGCCACGGCGAACTGCACGTGCGGGGCTACAAGGAGGAGGGCACGACCACCACGCCCTTCGACATGGTCGTCCGCAACGACCTCGACCGCTACCGCCTGGTCATGGACGTCATCGACCGGGTGCCCGGCCTCGGCGTCCGGGCCGTGGCGGTGCGTCAGGAGATGGCGGACATCCGGACCCGCCACCACGCCTGGATCCGCGAGCACGGCACCGACCTGCCCGAGGTGGCCAACTGGGTCTGGGAGGGCTGAGGCCGCGCCCGCCGCCACGCGGATGGGCCCGGACGGAGCGATCCGTCCGGGCCCATCCGTGAGCGTAGCGGGGCCGGCGCCTCAGTAGCGCAGGGCCGCCGCGACCCGGCCGTGCTCCTTGAGCGAGTCGTCCGCGACGAAGACCACGTCCGCGCCGCTGTCCAGCGCCGACTCGACCAGCTCGTCCACGATGTCCTCGCGGGCGTCCTCGTCCGTCAGATCCGCGTTGTCCCCGACCGGCTTCAGGTGCTCCTGGTCGACCCGGACCGTCTGCTGGTAGTGCTCCTCCACCGCCACCAGACCGGCGCGGCCCTCACGCACGGCGGCCCACACCTCGTCCAGCCCGCCGGCGAAGGTCTTGCGCCCGCGCGCCTCGTCCAGCTTTCCGTCGATCTCCGCCGCGAACCGCTTCCGCCGGGCCTCCAGCGCCGGGCGCAGCTCGGTCAGCAGGTCCCCGGGCCCCGAGTTCTCGGCCGGAGCGCCCTTGGTGACCCGGCCCGCCGCGCCCTTCGCGCTCTCGCCGACCTCGTCGAACAGGGCGAGCGCGGGGGCGAGCCCGACCAGGTACAGCGGCCGGGGGTCGGTGGCCAGGACAGCGCGCAGCTTCTCGTCCACCTCGCGCAGGAAGTTGCGGGTGTCCTCGTTGGTGAAGTTGCTCGGCGTGTCGCCGATCCGCTCCTCGCGCTGCGGGTTGGGGTCCCAGTGCGGGGCCTTCAGCGGGAAGCCGCCGATATGCGCCTCCTGCGCGGAGTCGGCCGTGCCGCTGTAGAGGGCGGCGTGGTCGGACGACACGGTGAGCGCCCAGAAGGGCTGGGCCTGCGCCTTCGCGGCGACGAGGTTGCGGGTCAGGTAACTGTCGCTCAGCACCACCCGTTCGGGTGCGGTACGCGGCAGCCGCCAGATCCGGTACTCGTCGGCCGTCGCCAGGAGCACCAGGGCGTCCAGGGCACGGCGCTGATCGAGTTCGCCCACCGCGCGGTCGAGCTGCTGCCTGATCGCGGTGCGTGCCTCGCGGGTGACCGCCGGGTCCGCGTCCAGCCTGTTGGCCGCCTCGGAGAGCAGGTTGCGCAGCCGCACGGCGTCCTGGGCGTTGTCCGGGGCGCGCCGGTGGGTCGGCATGGTCAGGGACAGGGCCGGATAGGGCTTGGCCGCGCGCAGCTCCTGCAGCAGGCCGGCGGTCAGAGCGTCCGTGTCCATCAGTTCCCTCCCGGGGAATTACGCGCACGGCGTGCGGAGCGGGTGATTCAACGAGTCAATTCATACCTTTTGATCCTAATATGGGCGAGTTGGTCATTCCGGGTGCGGGAGTCCTGCTTCCCGCGCCCCTTCAGTAGACGGAGCGTTTGTGAACCGGACCAGCCCCGTGCGGCGCGCCCTCGGTGGCCGCGCAGCCCGCAGCCTGACCCCCGCCGTGCTCGCCGCGGTGCTCGTCGCCGGTGCCGCCGCCTGCGGCAGCTCCGACACCTCGTCGCCCGGCACGGCGCGCAGCACGCGCACGCTGTCCGCCGCGCCGTCGGCGAGCCCCAGCCCGACCCCGAGCGAACGCTCCCAGGCGGACTTCGCGGCATCGGTCTCCGCCGAGGAGGAGCGCAGCAGGCAGAAGGCGGAAGCCACCCTCAAGGGCGTCGAGGGCAAGGGCGACGCCGTCGACGACGTCTCCGTCAGCGGCCTCCCGGTCGAACCGTCGGAGCGGTTCCGCAGCGCCCTGGTGCGGGTGACCAACCGCACCGACGAGGAGGCCTTCTACGCGGTGCGCGTGGAGTTCGTCGACGCGTCGGGCAAGGTGCTGGACTCCGTGGTGCTCGGCTTCTCCGACACCCCGCCCAACCGCACCGTCAGTGAGCACGCGAACAGCCGCAAGGCCGCGGGCGTCAAGACGTTCCCCCGGATCGCCCAGGCGCAGCGGGGCTGACGCCGGGGCGACCGGGCCGGGCCGTCCCCGTCACCAGATGGCTTCCACCCATTCGGGGTGGTCGATGAACGGGTTCCGGTTGTGCTGGTACTGGTCGAATATGACGTCGTTGCGCCGCTTCTCGAAGGAGTCCGGCGGGTCCTGCTGGCTCCAGGTCTTCAGTACCGAGAGCCGGCCGATGTTCGGGGCGGAGCCGTTCGACACGCTGTCGTTGGGCTCCAGATCGGCGAACGAGTCGTCGCCCTCGTAACGCACCGCCATGTAGAGGATCATGCGCGCCACATCGCCCTTGACGGCGTCGCGCGGCTCGAAGGAGTCGCTGTCGGTGTAGTTGCCCGGCGCGCCGCTCACCGCGCTGCCGCCGTTGTCGAAGTCCTTGTTGCCGCGCGTGGAGTTGACCTGGACGTCCTCCGGGCGCAGGTGGTGGATGTCGGTGCCGGGGCCGGTGGCCGTGCCGAAGTTGCCGTGGGACTTGGCCCAGACGTGCTCGCGGTTCCACTGGCCGACGCTGCCGCCGTTGTTGCTCTTGGGCTCGGAGCGGCCCGTGTACAGCTCGATCACGTTCGAGGGGTTGGCGGGGTCCTCGTCGGTGTCCTTCAGGGCGTCCCACACCTGGCTGTAGGTGATCTTGCTCTGGTCGCTGATGATCGTGTGCAGTGCGCTCTTGAGCGCGGTTCCGGTCTTGCCGACCGCGTCCTGGTAGTAGGTGTCGTCCAGCGAGGCGAGCGGGGCGGCGGTGGTGGACGGTGCGGCCGGGGCCGGTGCGGCCGCGGCGGTTCCGGTGAGCACCGCGAGTACGGCGAGCGCGGCGGGCAGGGAGCGCCGCAGGTGAAGGTGGTGACGACGGGACATGTGGGGTGTCCTCTCCGGGAAAACACACACCGCGGCGCCGTCACGAGGTGGGGGGCGGCTCCGCGGTGGTCGTGTTCGCTATGTGGTGAACGGAGCCTTCCATGCGGACCGTGACGATGTGTGAACGCGTCGTATCTATCATGTGCAGGTCAAGTGAGGGCCCGGAGCCCCCTCCCCGGCCACCGCGCGGCACCGGATGCGGCCCCGGCGGCGGAGGGCGAGAATGACGGGAAGGACAAGGAGGCGGCATGAGCGACGAGTCCGAATCCGTATCCAGTACCCGGGGCGTGACCCCGGACGCCCTTCTGCACACCGGAGCCAGCGACGACCCCTCGGCGGAGGACCTGGTGCTCGCGTCGGGGCGCGACCTGACACCGCAGAACCTTGAGTGGGCACGGCGCACCCTGGCCAGGGAGGGCCGGGCGGCCCTCGACAAGCGACTGCCGTAGGCGGCGGAGCGGCGCGGCGGCGTACGGCCGTCGCGCCGCCCGCGGGTGTACGGGCGCCGGCCCCGCTCGGTTAGCCTGAACGCACAATGAACCGTTTGACGACGTCAGGGGCCGGTTACGACCTCGCCCGCTACCCCGAGGACCCCCGCGACCCCTTCCGTGCCTGGGACGCGGCCGACGCCTACCTGCTCCAGCACCTGGAGGGGGCCGACGGGGCGGATCCGGTGGACCTCTCCGGGCGCCTCGTCGTGGTCGGGGACCGCTGGGGCGCGCTGAGCACGGTGCTGGCCGCCCACCGCCCCGTGCAGATCAGCGACTCCTTCCTCGCGCAGCGGGCGACCGGGGCGAACCTGCGGCGCAACGGCGCGGCCGCGGACGCCGTGCGCATGCTGTCCTCGCGCGACACCCCGCCGGACCGCGTCGACGTGCTCCTCGTACGGGTGCCCAAGAGCCTCGCGTTCCTGGAGGACCAGCTGCACCGGCTGGCGCCCGCCGTGCATGCCGGCACCGTCGTCGTCGGCACCGGCATGGTCAAGGAGATCCACACCTCCACGCTCAGCCTCTTCGAGCGGATCATCGGCCCCACCCGCACCTCCCTCGCGGTCCGCAAGGCCCGGCTCATCCACTGCGCGCCCGACCCGGCCCTGCCCCGCACCCCCAGCCCCTGGCCCCTGCGTTACGCGCTGCCCGACGACGCCGGAGCGGTAGCCGGCCGCACCGTCACCAACCACGCCGGGATCTTCTGCGCCGACCGGCTCGACATCGGCACCCGCTTCTTCCTGAAGCACCTGCCGGACCGCAGCGGCCCCGACCGGGTCGTCGACCTCGGCTGTGGCAACGGCGTCGTCGGCCTCGCCGCCGCCCTCGCCAACCCCGACGCCACGCCCACCTTCATCGACGAGTCCCATCAGGCCGTCGCCTCCGCCGAGGAAACCTTCCGGGCCAACACCGGCCCCGGAGCCCGCGCCCGCTTCGTCGTCGGTGACGGCCTCGCCGGCGCCGAGCCCGGCAGCGCGGACCTGGTCCTGAACAATCCGCCCTTCCACTCCCACCAGGCCACGACGGACGCCACCGCCCGGAACATGTTCCACGGGGCGCGTCGCGCGCTGCGCCAGGGCGGCGAGCTCTGGGTGGTCGCCAACCGGCACCTGGGCCACCACACCGCCCTGCGCCGCGTCTTCGGCAACTGCACCACGGTGGCGGGAGACCCGAAGTTCGTCGTGCTGCGCGCCGTCAAGCGCTGACCCACCCACCGAGGGGCCGCGCCCCTTCCGGATTCTTGCAACACGTTCTACTGTGTGCGCCGCCGCACACGGGCGACGCGACCGCGAGCATCCTGGAGGGGCCGTGCACCTCGAATACACGCCGCAGCAGCAGGAGTTGCGCGCCGAACTGCGTACGTACTTCGCCGCCCTGGTCCCCGACAACGCCTACGCCCGCTACGGGGACCCGGCCGCCCAGAAACGCTTCTACCGGCAGACGATCAGGCGCCTGGGCGCCGACGGCTGGCTCGGCGTCGGCTGGCCCACCGAGTACGGCGGGCGGGGCCTGTCGCCGATGGAGCAGTTCATCTTCTTCGACGAGGCGGCCCAGGCGGGCGTACCCCTGCCGCTCATGGCCCTCAACACCGTCGGCCCGACGATCATGCAGTTCGGCACCGACGAACAGAAGGCCGCCTTCCTGCCCGGGATCCTGGCCGGTGAGACCGACTTCGCGATCGGCTACAGCGAACCCGGCGCGGGCACCGACCTCGCCGCCCTCAAGACCCGGGCGGTCCGCGACGGCGACAGCTACGTCGTCAACGGGCAGAAGATCTGGACGACCAACGGCGACACCGCCGACTGGGTCTGGCTCGCCGCCCGCACCGACCCGGACGCCCCGGCCCACAAGGGCATCACCATGCTCCTCGTCCCGACCTCCGACCCCGGCTACTCCTGCACCATCATCAACACCCTCGCCTCGCACGACACCACCGCCAGCTACTACGAGAACATCCGCGTCCCCGTCTCCCACCGGGTCGGCGAGGAGAACAAGGGCTGGCGCCTCATCACCAACCAGCTCAACCACGAACGCGTCACGCTCGCCGCCCACGGCACCATGGCCATCCGCGCCCTGCACGACGTCCGCCGCTGGGCCGCCGGGACCCGCCTCGGCGACGGTCGCCGCGTCATCGACCTCGGCTGGGTCCGCACCCGCCTCGCCCGCACCCACGCCCGGCTCGACGCGATGAAACTCCTCAACTGGCAGATGGTCTCCGCCGTCCAGCACCACACCCTGACCCCCCAGGACGCCTCCGCCGTCAAGGTCTACGGCTCCGAGGCGCGCCGGGACGCCTACGCCTGGCTCATGGAAGTCGTCGGCTCCGCCGGCCCCCTCAAGGAGGGCTCGGCCGGCGCCGTCCTGCACGGCGAACTCGAACGCGGCTACCGCTCCGCCGTCATCTTCACCTTCGGCGGCGGCAACAACGAGATCCAGCGCGAGATCATCTCCTGGATCGGCCTCGGGATGCCGCGCGTACGGCGCTGAGGCGGTGTGACGCGGTACCCGTTCCTGACGGGGCGGCGCGGGCGCGGCGCAGCGGTCCCGCCGTACGAGAAATCCCGTGGGCCCTTCGCCCTGGACGAGGCACAATTCCCTGGGAACCGGGGCGAGTCCCTGGGATTCGGGGCGAGGGGAAGCTTGTTTGGACGTGTTCGCGTGTGCCGGCTGCGGCACGGAGCTGACGGCGCCGGTGTCCCGGGTGGCCCTGCCGGTCCATACCCATCACGGGGGATGGGAGGAACTCCATCCTCCGCTGATGGAGCCCGCGACGTACGCCGTCGACCCCCGGCCCACCGGACCGCCCTGGCGGCCGTGGGAGGAGGTCGGAGAGGACGCGGCTGCCCGCCAGGGCGTGTACGCGCCGGTGCACTCCGTCTCCTTCGGCGCGCGGAACAGGATCGTCGTCGCCCCCGGCGACTCCCGGTCCATGGCCCTGATACCCGAGAAGTGCGAGGGCTACTGCCGGGGTGTGGACGGCCGGGCCGGCCCCAACCTGGCGTGCGAGGGGTGCGGGCGGGCCGTGGCGACCCGCATGGACGACTGCGGACTGTGGCAGACGGTATGGCTGGAGCCCGGCGCGGTCGTACGCCGCCCCTCCGGGCTTCCCGACGGTCCGCCTCCCGGCTGGGACGAGGTGGAGCGCGCCGGGCACCGTGTCCCGCCCGTCGAATCCGACGGGTCGTGGAGCCGTCGCTGGGAGGCGGCGGTCGGGGTCGCGCTGGCCCACCTCGTGGCGGCCACCGAGAACCGCCCCGTGATCCTTCCCGCCGGCCCCGTCGCCGAGCTGCTCGGCCACGCCGTCGCCCGGTACCTGCCGGCCGGTCCCGACGCGCGTGGTGTCGGGCTGGCCGGCCCGGGAATCCGCACACCCCGGCCCCGCCCCGACATCATCCTCGTACCCCGCCACCCCCTCACGGGTGCGCCCTGGCGCCCACCCGGCGACGACGCGCCCGTGGTGCCGCTGGACAGCGGGGTCTGGGCCTACCTCGCCCACCCGGGTGAGACCTCACCGATCCCCGCGACGGGGGTGCTTCCGGACGGTGTCCTGCGCGACGACTACCCCCTGCCGCCGCGCCCCTGGCGCCCGCTGACGCCCCACCGCCGCGCCTTCGAGGACACCCTGGCCGCACTGCCCGCCGTACGCGCCCCCCGGCTGCGCGGGTATCACGGCGGGTTGCGGTCATGAGCCCTCACCCATCGCGGGCAGCGGTTCCCGGGCCGCGTGCCAGGCGGGCGGGAGAGCGGCCACGCCCGTGCGAGCGGCGATCACCCCGCCGGCGATGGCACACGTGGTGTCAATGTCGCCGCGTCCCTCCACGGTGAACCACAGGCCCTCCTCCAGACCGTCCAGGTGTCCCGCCGCGCACCAGAGGGCGAAGGGGACGGTGTCGGGCCCGGACATCCGGTAGCCGGAGCCCAGGACCTCCGCGGCATGCCGCAGCGAGGTACGGGCCGGCATCCGCGCGGCGACCCGCACCCCCGACCGGACATCGCTGTCGGGCAGCCGAGCGGCGACCTCCTGGAGGAAGTCCGCACGGGCCGGGGCAGGTCCGCCCCGGCTGCGTGTGGCCAGCGCCGCCGCGAGGGCCACCGCCACCGCTCCGGCGACCGCCTCCGGGTGGTGGTGCGATACCTCGCTCTGGCGGGCGGCCTGCTCGGCGGCCGTATCGAGGTCGGCGGCGTGCCAGGCGCCGAGCGGGGCGACGCGCATCGCCGCGCCGTTGCCCCAGGAGCCCATCCCTTCGAACATCCCGGTCACCACGTCCCGCCACGGCTCGCCCGCGCCGACCCGGCGGAGCACGTCGTGCATCGAGGCGCCGTAGCCGCGGTGCGAGTCGGCGGCGTACGCCTCGGCGAGGCGCACCGCGAAGCGGTCCTGGTCGACGGCGCCGCCGCCCTCGGCGAGTTCGCGGACGAGCACGATCGCCTGGGCGGTGTCGTCGCTCCACCGCCACACCGGCTCCTGGGGCAGGATCCGTGCCGCCAGGGGCTCCGGGCCCTCGCGGCGCAGGATGCCGAACCAGCGGTCGCCGAAGGCATCACCGAAGGCGAGCCCGGAGAGCGAATCCAGCGCGGGGACAGGCGGGTTGGTCATCGGAGCAGTATGACAAGGCGGCGTCCCCGGCCGGGCCGCCGGCACCGGTCCGCCCGCTTCGGTGCGCCCGCGGGCGGTCCCGCTGAGCAGCTGGCAGGCCACCCGCTCGGACACCGCGGAGGCGTCCCTCCTCGCCCGGCTGCGCACACCGCCGGCCTGACGCCCTCGCCGTACGGGTGCCCACCGGGCACGCCCCCGGCCACACTGGGGGCATCCGGCGGATCGCCCCCGGACCGCCGCCGAGCCGGAGGTACCCGCACATGACGCAAGCCGACCCCGGGCTCTTCGGCCCCGCATCGGTCACCTGGCAGCTGCACGGCGACCCGATGATGTGGGTCGCCGGTGTGCGCGCCCTGTACCTCCAGGCGCTCCACCCGCTCGCGGTGCGCGGGGTCATGCAGAACTCCGATTTCCGCGAGGACGCCTGGGGCCGGCTCATGCGCACGGCGGGCTTCGTCGGCACCATCACCTACGGCACCACCGAAGCCGCCGAGAAGGCGGGCGCCCGGGTCCGTAAGATCCACCGGCACCTGAAGGCCACCGACCCGGCGACCGGGCGCACCTACGGCGTCGACGAGCCCGAGCTGCTGCT
Organism: Streptomyces sp. ATexAB-D23; assembly: GCF_000373645.1. Classification (GTDB taxonomy): domain Bacteria; phylum Actinomycetota; class Actinomycetes; order Streptomycetales; family Streptomycetaceae; genus Streptomyces; species Streptomyces castrisilvae. The sequence continues at coordinate 11,133 of NZ_KB892003.1, forward strand.
GTGGGTGCACTGCGCCGAGGCCGACTCCTACCTCCAGGTCCTGCGCCGCTCCGGCTACCCGATCACCGGCCGGCAGGCCGACCAGTACATCGACGAACACCGCCGCGGCGCCCGCCTCGTCGGCCTCGACCCGGAGCGCGTGCCCGCGACGACCGCGCAGCTGGCCGCCTACTTCGCACGCGTACGACCGTGCCTCGTCCGGACGCCGGAGGCGAAAGACGTCGACAGCTTTCTGCGCACGCCGCCCGTCCACCCCCTGCTCGTCCCCGCACGGGCCCTGCTGTGGCGGCGTGTCGCGACGCTCGCCTACCAGTCGCTGCCCCCGTTCGCGCAGGAGCTGTACGGCCGCCCCGCGCCGCCGCCGGCCGCCGTCGACCGGCGCCTGCGGGCCGCCGGCACAGTCCTGCGGGCCGTCCCCGCGCGGCTGCGCTGGCGGCTTCCGCCAGGTCACATCATGAACGCGATGGCCCGGCTCGGACCCGGCAGCCGCCCCACCCCGTACACACTGAAGAGGCAGGCAGCCATACTGGACGCTCCGGGGAGGGCGCGGCGACAGCAGGCGGAATGACGGGGGCGGCAACAGGGATGGCGGAAACCAGGCTGATCCAGAGCCGGTACCGACTGCTCGACCTGATCGGGCGCGGCGGCATGGGCGAGGTGTGGCGCGCCCGCGACGAATCGCTGGGCCGCCAGGTCGCCGTCAAATGCCTGAAGCCGATGAGCCCCCAGCACGACGAGGACTTCAACCGCATCGTGCGCGAACGCTTCCGCCGCGAGGCCCGGGTCGCCGCCGCCCTCCAGCACCGGGGCGTCACCGTCGTCCACGACTTCGGCGAGTACGAAGGCGTGCTCTACCTCGTGATGGAGCTCCTGGACGGCCGCAACCTCAGCCAGCTCCTGGCGGACAACGAGCAGCACCCGCTGCCCGTCGACGACATCGTCGACATCGCCGAACAGGTCGCCGACGCCCTCGGCTACACCCACCAGCAGGGCATCGTCCACCGCGACCTCAAGCCCGCCAACATCATGCGGCTGTCCGACGGGACGGTGAAGATCTGCGACTTCGGCATAGCGAGGCCCGGCCACGGCATCCCCGTCACCTCCCGGCTCACCGGCGTCGGCGTCGCCATGGGCACCCCGCACTACATGTCGCCCGAGCAGATCATCGGCGGCCAGGTCGACCACCGCAGCGACCTGTACTCGCTGGGCTGCGTGCTGTACGAGATCGCGACCGGGGCCCCGCCCTTCGACCTGGAGGACTCCTGGGGCATCCTCGTCGGCCACCGCGACACGCAGCCCGAGCCGCCGCGCTCGCACCGCGCCGAACTGCCCGGGTTCTTCGACCGGGTCGTCCTGGACCTGCTCGCCAAGACCCCGGACGAGCGGCCGGCCGACGCCCACGACCTGCGCCGCCGCATCGCGGTGGGCCGCACCGGCGAGCACCCCTCCCTGGAGCCGACCGGCCAGGTGCCGCTCGCCCCGCCCGCCCCCGTGCCGCTCCCCGGCCGGCGCCCCGCCGCACCGTCGCCCCCCGCATGGGCGCGGCGGATCACCGGGGGCCTCAAGGCGACGGGCACGGCGAACCCGGCCCCGGCCGGCCCCTCGGAGGCCCTGACCCGCGCCTGGACCACCGGCAGCGGCACCGGTCCACGCCCCGACCCCGCGCCGCCCGCCGCGCACGGCACCCTCGCCGGCCGCTACGAGCTGGAGACGAAACCGAGCCGCAAGGCGCGGGCGCAGGACGCGCTGCGCGAGTTCGGCCGGATCGCCGAGGCCCGCGAACGCACCCTGGGCCCCGACCACACGCAGACCGTCGCCGCCCGGCAGCAGATGGCGTACGCGCTGGGCCGGCTCGGCCGCCACGACGAGGCCCACGAACTGCACGCGGCCGTCCTCGTGTCGAGTGAGCGTGCGGTGGGGCCCGATCACCCCGACACCCTGCGCTGCCGCCACAACCTGGCCTTCAGCCTCAGCAGGCTGGGACGCCTGGAGGACTCGTACCGCATGGCCCGGGACGTGGCGGCGGCCCGCGCCCGGGTGCTGGGCGCCGGCCACCCCGACACCCTGGTCACCCTCTACGAGGTCGGTTACGCGCTCGGGCGGCTCGGCCGGTGGACGGAGGCCCTGCACACCTACCGGCAGGTCGCCGACGCGCGGACCCGGCTGCTGGGCGCCGACCACCCGGACACCCTCGCCACCCGCTACGAGGTCGGCATCAGCCTCGGACGGCTCGGCCGCAGCGCCGACGCGCTGGAGCTGTACCGCGCGCTCGTCGCCGACCGCACCCGGGCAGGCGGCCCGGACGATCCGGAAACCCTGCGCGCCCGCCACGGACTGGGCGTCAACCTCGGCCGGCTGGGCCGCTGGGACGAGGCCCTGGCCGAGGCGCAGGCGGTGTGCGCGGCCAGGGAACGGGTGCTGGGCGCCGACCACCCCGACACGCTCGTCAGCCGCCGCGAGGTCGCCGTCGCCCTGGGCTGGCTCGGCCGGTGGACGGAGGCCCTGCACACCTACCGGCAGGTCGCCGACGCGCGGACCCGGCTGCTCGGCCCCGGCCACCCCGACACGCTCGCCGGCCGCGACGACGAGGCGCACTGCCTCGAACAGCTGGGCCGCGCCCACGAGGCGGCCGGCCTCTACCGCGAGGTGGCGGCGCTCCGGCAGCAGCGCGGCCGGCCCCAGCCCTGACCGGCACCCGCTCTGGCCGGGCCGCCCCCGCCGTGCTACCAAGGGGCATGACCGTACGGGACAGCTATGACGCGGTGATCGTGGGCGGCGGCCACAACGGCCTGGTCGCGGCGGCCTATCTGGCCCGCGCCGGACAGACCGTCCTCCTCCTGGAACGGCTCGCCGCCACCGGGGGCGCGGCCGTCTCGACCCGCCCCTTCGCGGGCGTCGACGCCCGGCTCTCGCGCTACTCCTACCTGGTGTCGCTGCTGCCGCGGAAGATCGTCCGCGATCTCGGCCTGGACTTCGCCGTACGCAAGCGGACCGTCTCCTCGTACACCCCGGCCGTCCGCGACGGGCGCCCCACCGGGCTGCTCGTCGGCGGTGACCGCACCCGTGATTCCTTCGCCGCGCTCACCGGATCCGACCGGGAGTACGAGGCGTGGCAGCGTTTCTACGCGATGACCGGGCGGGTCGCCGAGCGCGTCTTCCCGACCCTGACCGAACCGCTGCCCGTCCGCGACGCGCTGCGCGAGCGGATTGATGACACGGACGCCTGGCGCACGCTGTTCGAGGAGCCCATCGGCGTCGCCGTCGAGCAGTACTTCGCGGACGACCTCGTGCGCGGCGTCGTGCTCACCGACGCGCTGATCGGCACCTTCGCCGACGCCCACGACCCCTCGCTGCTCCAGAACCGCTGCTTCCTCTACCACGTGATCGGCGGCGGCACCGGCGACTGGGACGTTCCGGTCGGCGGCATGGGCGCGCTCACCGACGCGCTCGCCGGGGCCGCCCGGACCGCCGGCGCACGGATCAGGACCGGGCACGAGGCGGTCCGCATCGACACCGACGGGACGCGCGCCGAGGTGACGGTACGGACGGAGGACGGGGAACACGCCGTCGGCGCCCGCCGGGTCCTGGTCAACGCCTCCCCGCAGGCCCTCGCCGCGCTGCTCGGCGACGAGCCGCCCGCGCCGCCCGAAGGGGCCCAGCTGAAGGTGAACATGCTGCTCACCCGGCTGCCCGTGCTTCGCGACCGGTCCGTCGACCCGCGTGAGGCGTTCGCCGGTACGTTCCACATCGCCGAGGGGTACGGGCAGCTCGCCGCCGCCCACCGGGACGCGGCGGCCGGCCGGCTGCCCGCCGCGCCGCCCTCGGAGATCTACTGCCACTCGCTGACGGACCCCTCCATCCTCGGTCCGGACCTCGCCGGCCGCGGCTACCAGACCCTCACACTCTTCGGCCTGCACACCCCCGCCCGCCTCTTCGCCGCGGACAACGAGGGCGCCCGCGCCGCCCTGCTCCGGGCCACCCTCGCCGAACTCGACGCCCACCTGGAGGAGCCGGTCGCCGACTACCTGGCGCTCGACGCCGACGGCGAGCCCTGCATCGAGGCGAAGACCCCCCTCGACCTCGAACGCGACCTGCGGCTGCCCGGCGGTCACATCTTCCACCGCGACCTCGCCTTCCCGTACGCCACGGAGACGACGGGCCGCTGGGGCGTGGAGACCGCGCACCCCAACGTCCTGCTGTGCGGGGCGGGCGCGGTCCGCGGCGGCGGGGTGAGCGGCGTCCCCGGCCACAACGCCGCGATGGCGGCACTCGGCCGCTGAACCGGGCCCCGCTGACCGGCGACGTACCGCGGGGCCCGACGCCCGCAGACCGGAGGAGCACATGCCCATACGCTGGAGTCCGACCATCGACTGCGCGCGCCCCGCGCGTCTCGCGCGGTTCTGGGCGCTCGCCCTGGGGTACGCGCCGAAGCCCCCGCCGGAGGGCTTCGGCAGCTGGGAGGAGTGGTTCGCGCACTTCGGCGTCCCCGAGGAGGAGTGGGACGACGGCGCCTACCTGGCGGACCCGGACGGCCGGGGGCCGGCCCTGTCCTTCCTCAAGGTGCCCGAGGCGAAGGCCGGGAAGAACCGACTGCACCTGGATGTGCAGGCGGGCGGCGGCCGTGACGTGCCGTGGGAGGTGCGGTGGCCGCGCGTGCGGGAGGCGCTGGCGCGGCTGACCGCCGCCGGGGCGACGGTCCTGGGGGAGCACGAGGCTCAGGGCAGGCCCGACCACTACGTGCTGGCGGACCCGGAGGGCAACGAGTTCTGCCTGCTCTGAGTCCCGGTGCGTACGCGGGGCGGCCGGGCTCATCCGCCCCGCGTACGCGGCCGTCGCCGGTGTCAGTCGGCGGAGGGGGCCCAGCCGTCGGCCTCGATGCGGCGGGCGTCCGGCGACCTGGTCTCGTCGAAGACCGTACGCCTGCCGTCCTCGACCCGGATGGCGTCCACATACGCCCCCCGGCCCACGTACAGCTGGTCGGTGGTGTAGCGCCACCTGAGGTGGACGCGGGCGCCGCGCCAGTCGCCGAGGCCGGCTTCGACGCGGTGCCAGACCCGGCCCGACCAACCGGAGAGCGAGCCCTCCGGATGCGGCTCGGGCCGCGGTCGCCGCCCCTGCCCGGTGGGGGTGGTGGTGAACGGGACCGGCTGCCAGGTGGCCCCGGCGTCCGTGGACGCCTCCAGGAGGAGGAAGTCCGACTCGGGTTCGGTGTCCCACCACAGCGCACAGCTCAGCCGGGCGCGCGAGGAGGCGAGCGCCAGCGGCGGCAGCGCCAGGGTCGCGGTGGCGGCGCCGGCCATCCCGGAGAACCAGGCCGTACGGCCGCGGTCCGGCCGGACCGCGACGGCCCGCGCCATCTGGTTGGCGGTGGCGACGCGCGGCGCGCTGCCGGAGCGCCAGTTGCGTACCGGGTGCACCGAGTTGCCGAGGACGATCAGGAACGAGTCCGTGCTCGGATCCAGGACCAGGCTGGTCCCGGTGAAGCCGGTGTGACCGGCCGTCCGGGGCGTGGCCATGGCGCCCATGTACCAGTGCTGGTAGAGCTCGAAGCCCAGACCGTGCGCGTCACCGGGGAACGCCGTGTTGAAGTCGGTGAACAGCAGGTCGACCGATTCGGCGGAGAGGATGCGGGCCCGGCCGTAGACCCCGCCGTTGAGCAGGGTGCGCGCGAGGACCGCCAGGTCCCAGGCGCACGAGAACACCCCGGCATGACCGGCGACCCCGTCCAGGCTGTACGCGTTCTCGTCGTGCACCTCGCCCCAGACCAGGCCGCGTTCGAGGCCGGACCAGGGGAGCCGGGCGTCCTCGGTGGCGGCGATCTTCGGCTTCCAGGAGGCGGGCGGGTTGTACCGGGTGCGCTGCATGCCGAGCGGAGCGGTGATCCGTTCGCGGAGCAGTACGTCCAGGGACCGGCCGGTCAGCTTCTCCAGTACCAGCTGGAGCGAGATCAGGTTGAGGTCGGAGTAGAGGTACACCGTGCCGGGCGGGTTCGCCGGCACCTCGTTCCACAGGAGTTCGAGCTTGCCCTCTCTGGTCGGCGCGTCGTAGAGCGGGATCCACGCGGTGAACCCGGAGGTGTGCGTGAGCAGCTGACGGATCGTGATGTCCTGCTTGCCGCCGCCCGCGAAGTCCGGCAGGTAGGAGGCGACCGTCGCCTCCAGCTCCAGAGTGCCCCGCTCGATCTGCTGCACGGCCAGGATCGAGGTGAACAGCTTCGAAACCGACGCCAGGTCGAAGACCGTGTCCTCGGCCATGGCGATCTGCTGGTCCGCCGGGAACTCCACCCCCGTGTCGGTGGTCTCGTCATACGCCGAGTAGCGCACCGCCTTGCCGATCGGCCGGTGCAGCGCCACCGTTCCGCCCCGGCCCGCGAGCAGGACCGCGCCCGCGTACCACGGGTGTGCCGGTGAGTCGGCGAGGTAGCGCTCCGCCTCGGTGACCAGCTGGTCGAGCGGTTCCTGAAGCAGGCCCGCGCGGGCGGCGGTGCCGCGCCGCAGGGTCGGCCGGGCGCCGTGCCCCGACCCGCTTCCCGCGCTCATGTCCGCCCCCGTTCCCGGCTCCGTGGCAGACGCCGTGCCCGCGAACGGGATGGGCGCCAGGGCGAGTGCTCCGCCCAGGGCCAGCATCCCACCCCCCAGCCGCCGCCGGCTGATGCCCTCGCCCGCCGTGTCCTGCGTCATCCGCAACCCCTTCCCACTGCCTGAAAGTAACTTTCTAAATATCTTCCGAGCATGAAACTTCCTGCCGAGGCAGAGGGTACTGTCAGCGCCCGCCGTCCCGTAGGGGCCGGAGCCACAAAGAATCTGACACCGCATCAGAAAATCTCTTCCCTCGGTCGCCGGACTGCGGCATCCTGCCGCCCATGGAGACGGAGCTGAGCCAACAACTGGGGATCGAGCACGCCATCTTCGGCTTCACGCCGTTCCCCGCGGTGGCCGCGGCCATCACCCGGGCCGGGGGATTCGGTGTGCTCGGCGCGGTCCGCTACACCGCCCCCGACGACCTCGCACGCGACCTCGACTGGATGCAGGAACACACCGACGGCAAGCCCTACGGACTCGACGTCGTCATGCCCGCCAAGAAGGTGGAGGGGGTGAGTGAGGCCGAGGTGGAGGCGATGATCCCGCCCGGCCACCGGCAGTTCGTCCAGGAGACCCTGGCCGCACACGGCGTGCCCGCGCTCGCCGAGGGAGAGGCCTCCGGCTGGCGCATCACGGGCTGGATGGAGGAGGTCGCCCGCAATCAGCTCGACGTGGCCTTCGACTACCCCATCAGACTCCTCGCCAACGCGCTCGGTTCACCGCCCGCCGACGTCGTCGCCCGCGCCCACGACCGCGGCGTCCGCGTCGCCGCCCTCGCCGGAAGCGCCCGGCACGCCCGCCACCACGCGGACGCCGGCATCGACATCGTCGTCGCCCAGGGCTACGAGGCGGGCGGCCACACCGGCGAGATCGCCTCCATGGTCCTCGTCCCGGACGTGGTCGACGCGGTCGGACCGCTCCCGGTCCTCGCTGCCGGCGGCATCGGCAGCGGCGAGCAGATCGCCGCCGGACTGGCACTCGGCGCCCAGGGCGTCTGGCTCGGCTCCCTCTGGCTCACCACCGAGGAGGCCGATCTGCACTCCCGGGCGCTGACCGCCAAGCTGCTCGCCGCCGGCTCGGGCGACACCGTCCGCTCCCGCGCCCTGACCGGTAAACCCGCACGTCAGCTGCGTACCGAGTGGACGGACGCCTGGGACGACCCGGCCGGGCCCGGCACGCTGCCCATGCCGCTCCAGGGCCTCCTGGTCGCCGAGGCCCTCTCCCGTATCCAGAAGTACGAGACACCTGCCCTGCTCGGCACCCCGGTCGGCCAGATCGTCGGCCGGATGAACACCGAACGCCCGGTACAGGCCGTCTTCGACGAGCTGACCCGCGGTTTCGAACGTGCCGTGGACCGGATCAACCGCATCGCCGGACGGAGCGCCTCATGAACCAGCCGCCCAACGGCTTCTGGGCCCAGGCCACCGCCGACCCCGGCCGCACCGTCCTGACCGCGCCCGACGGGGAGGGCTGGACGGCGGGCCGGCTGCACGCCGAGGCCAACCGCATGGTCCACGGACTGCGCGCGGCGGGCCTGGCGGAGGGGGACGCCTTCGCCGTGGTGCTGCCCAACGGCGTCGAGTTCTTCACCGCCTACCTCGCCGCCACCCAGGCCGGTTTCTACCTCGTTCCCGTCAACCACCACCTGGTCGGCCCCGAGATCGCCTGGATCGTCGCCGACTCCGGCGCCAAGGTGCTCATCGCCCACGAACGCTTCGCCGAGGCCGCGACCGCCGCAGCCGACGAGGCGAAGCTGCCCGCGAGCCACCGCTACGGGGTCGGCGCCGTCGACGGATTCCGCCCGTACGCCGAACTGCTGGCCGACCGGCCCGCGACGCCCCCGCAGGGCCGCACGCTCGGCTGGGTCATGAACTACACCTCGGGCACCACCGGCCGCCCGCGCGGCATCCGCAGGCCTCTGCCCGGCAGACTGCCCGAGGAGAGCCACCTCGGCGGATTCCTCGGCATCTTCGGCATCAAACCCTTCGACGGCAACGTCCACCTCGTCTGCTCGCCGCTCTACCACACCGCCGTCCTCCAGTTCGCCGGAGCGGCCCTGCACATCGGCCACCCCCTCGTCCTGATGGACAAGTGGACGCCCGAGGACATGCTGCACGCGATGGACACCCACCGCTGCACCCACACCCATATGGTCCCCACCCAGTTCCACCGCCTCCTCGCCCTGCCCGAAGAGGTCCGCGCGCGCTACGACGTGACGGCGATGCGGCACGCCATCCACGGCGCCGCCCCCTGCCCCGACCACGTCAAACGCGCGATGATCGACTGGTGGGGCCGGTGCGTCGAGGAGTACTACGCGGCCAGCGAGGGCGGCGGAGCCTTCGCCACCGCCGACGACTGGCTGAAGAAGCCCGGGACCGTCGGCAGGGCCTGGCCGATCAGCGAACTCGCCGTCTTCGACGACGAGGGCAACCGCCTGGGACCGGGCGAACTGGGCACCGTCTACCTGAAGATGAGCACCGGAGGCTTCAGCTACCACAAGGACGAGGGCAAGACCAGGAAGAACCGCATCGGCGACTTCTTCACCGTCGGCGACCTCGGTCTCCTGGACGAGGACGGCTACCTCTTCCTCCGCGACCGCAAGATCGACATGATCATCTCGGGCGGCGTCAACATCTACCCCGCGGAGATCGAGAGCGCGCTGCTCACCCATCCCGCCGTCGCCGACGCCGCCGTCTTCGGAATCCCGCACCCCGACTGGGGCGAGGAGGTCCGGGCCGTGGTCGAGACCGCCGAGGGGTACGAGGCGGCCGACGCGCTCGCCGACGCGATCCTCGGCCACTGCGCCGGGCTGCTCGCCGGATACAAGCGCCCCAGGAGCCTCGGCTTCATCACCACCATGCCGCGCGACCCCAACGGCAAGCTCTACAAACGCCGGCTGCGCGCACCGTACTGGGAGGACCACGGCTGACCCCCACCGGGCCCGCCGGCGGCGCCGATGGGATCAAGACCCTTGACCGAAGAGCCCCGGCCGCACAGGATCACGCCATGACCGGTGTACGCAGCAGCACAGTCGACGGAGTCGTGACCCGCAGCGCACGGCGCACCCCCGAGCGCACCGCCCTGCGGTACGCCGGACGGACCTGGACCTACCGCGAGCTCGACGAGGCCGTCGCCACCGCGGCCGCCGCCCTGACCGAGGGGCACGGGCTGCGCCCGGGTGACCGGGTCGCCTCCTACGCCCACAACTCCGACGTGTACCTGATCGCCTTCCTCGCCTGCGCGCGGGCCGGGCTCGTCCACGTGCCGGTCAACCAGAACCTCACCGGCGACGACCTGGCGTACATCCTCGGCCAGTCCGGCAGCTCCCTGGTCCTCACCGACCCGGACCTGGCCGCCCGGGTCCCCGACGGGTTCGCCGTGCGGCCGCTGCGCGACGACGAGGGCTCGCTGCTGGCCGAACTCGGCACCCCGCGCCCCTTCGTCTCCACGCACGAGCCGGCCGCGGACGACCTGGTCCAGCTGCTGTACACCTCGGGGACCACCGCGCTCCCCAAGGGCGCGATGATGACGCACGGCGCCCTCGTCCACGAGTACGTCAGCGCCGTCACCGCTCTCGACCTGCGGGCCGGCGACCGGCCCGTGCACGCGCTGCCGCTCTACCACTCGGCGCAGATGCACGTCTTCCTGCTGCCGTATCTGGCGGTGGGCGCCGAGAACACGGTCCTCGACGCGCCGGACGCGGGCCGCGTCTTCGATCTGGTGGAGTCCGGGCAGGCCGACAGCCTCTTCGCCCCGCCCACCGTGTGGATCGCCCTGGCCAACCACCCCGAGTTCACCGCCCGCGACCTCGGTGGCCTGCGCAAGGCGTACTACGGGGCGTCGATCATGCCCGTTCCCGTCCTGGAGCGGCTGCGCGAGCGGCTGCCGGACCTCGCCTTCTACAACTGCTTCGGCCAGAGCGAGATCGGCCCGCTGGCCCTCGTCCTCGGACCGGACGAGCACGAGGGCCGGATGGACTCCTGCGGCCGGCCCGTCCTCTTCGTCGAGGCCAAGGTGGTCGACGAGGACGGCAAGGACGTCCCCGACGGCACCGCAGGCGAGGTGGTCTACCGCTCGCCCCAGCTGTGCGGCGGCTACTGGGACAAGCCCGAGGAGAGCGCCGAGGCGTTCCGCGACGGCTGGTTCCACTCCGGCGACCTGGCCGTCCGGGACGCGGAGGGCTACTTCACCGTGGTCGACCGGGTGAAGGACGTCATCAACTCCGGCGGCGTCCTCGTCGCCTCCCGGCAGGTCGAGGACGCCCTCTACACCCACCCCGCCGTCGCCGAGACAGCCGTCGTCGGGCTGCCCGACGAGCGCTGGATCGAGGCGGTCACCGCCGTCGTCGTCCTGCGTGAGGCGGCGACCGAGGACGAGCTGATCGCACACGCCCGCGAGCGGCTCGCCCACTTCAAGGCCCCGAAGCGGATCCTGTTCGTGGACGGCCTCCCGCGCAACGCCAGCGGCAAGATCCTCAAGAGGGAGCTGCGCGACCGCTTCGCCTGACGGCCCCGGGCCCCCACGCGGCTACCCGCGGACGAGGCCGACCCCGACGTGGAAGCTGTCGCTGAACTCCCGGCGCTCCGGGGCGGGCGTGCCCCGGTGCCACTGCGGGGCGGTCACCAGACCCGGTTCGACCAGGTCGAGCCCCTCGAAGAACCGGGCGACCTCCACGCGCGTACGGGGGCGCAGGGTGATCCCGCTGGAGGTGTAGCGGTCGGTCTTGTCCTCGTCGGCGGTGAGGAATTCCCTGGTGAAGTGGGAGAGCACCAGGCAGCTGCCGGCCGGCAGCGCGTCCAGCAGGGCGCGCGTGACGCCGTACGGGTCGTCCTCGTCGGGGACGAAGTGCATGAGGGCGATGAGGGACAGCGCCACCGGCCGTTCGAAGTCCAGCACGGTACGGGCGTGTTCGAGGATCCTCCCCGGCTCGCGCACATCGGCTTCCACGTAGTCGGTGGCCCCTTCCGGGGTGCTGACGAGCAGCGCCTCGGCATGCCGCAGGACGATCGGGTCGTTGTCCGTGTAGACGACCCGGGCCGCCGGGTTGACCTGCTGGACGATCTGGTGGAGGTTCGGCTGCGTCGGGATGCCGGTGCCGATGTCGAGGAACTGGTCGATGCCCGAGCGCACCGCCCAGTCGGCCGCCCGCTGCATGAACGCCCGGTTCTGTGCGACACCGGCCTTCGCCACGGGCGGCATCTGCTCGCCCAGTTGCTGATCGACGGGGTAGTGGTCCTTGCCGCCCAGGAGGTAGTCGTAGACGCGGGCCGGGTGCGGCCTGCTGGTGTCGACCGGGGTGTTGGCCGGGCCTGGCGTCATGGGGAGCTCCAGAGTCTTCTGCGGGGAGAACACGCACTGCGAGCGCGCGGGCCGCACGCACCTCCCCTGCGGACAGCAACGGCCACTTGGCCTCATCCTGCCACAGCAACCCATGGGCCCATCAGGGGAGTTGTCCCCGCACCGCCGGGGGAGGGCGGGGGAGCGGGGCGGTCAGCCTCCCGGCCGTTCCCGCTCGTCCACGATCCGGCGGAACTTGCCGACCGACCTCTCCAGCGTCTCCGGGTCGAGGATCTCGACGCCGACCGACACCCCGATCCCGTCCTTGACCGCCGCCGCGACGGCGGCCGCGGCTTCCGCCCGCTGCCGAGGTGTCGCCTCCGGCCGGGCCTCCGCACGCACCGTCAGCACATCGAGCCTGCCCTCACGGGTCAGCCGCAGCTGGAAGTGCGGCGACACCCCGGGCGTGCGCAGCACGATCTCCTCGATCTGGGTGGGGAAGAGGTTGACCCCGCGCAGGATCACCAGGTCGTCGCTGCGGCCGGTGACCTTCTCCATGCGCCGGAACACCCGGGCCGTGCCCGGCAGCAGCCGGGTCAGGTCGCGTGTCCGGTACCGGACCACCGGCATGGCCTCCTTCGTGAGCGAGGTGAACACCAGCTCCCCCTTCTCACCGTCGGGCAGCACCTCCCCGGTGAACGGGTCGACCACCTCCGGATAGAAGTGGTCCTCCCAGATGTGCAGCCCGTCCTTCGTCTCCACGCACTCCTGCGCCACCCCGGGACCCATCACCTCCGAGAGCCCGTAGATGTCGACCGCGTCGATCGCGAACCGCTCCTCGATCTCGCGCCGCATCTCCCGCGTCCACGGCTCGGCCCCGAAGATCCCCGCCTTCAGCGAGGTCGACCGGGGATCGACACCCTGCCGCTCGAACTCGTCGAGGATGGTCAGCATGTACGAGGGTGTCACCATGATGATGTCGGGCCTGAAGTCCTGGATCAGCTGGACCTGACGGGATGTCATGCCACCGGACGCGGGAATCACCGTGCAGCCGAGCCGCTCCGCCCCGTAGTGGGCCCCGAGCCCGCCGGTGAACAGCCCGTAGCCGTAGGCCACATGGACCTTGTGCCCGGGGCGCCCGCCCGCCGCCCGGATGGAGCGGGCCACCACGTCCGCCCAGGTGTCCAGGTCCTTCGCCGTGTAGCCGACGACCGTCGGGCGGCCCGTCGTCCCGCTGGAGGCGTGGACGCGGCGCACCCGGTCCTCGGGCACCGCGAACATCCCGAACGGATAGTTGTCCCGCAGGTCGGCCTTGGTGGTGAACGGGAAGCGGGCCAGATCGGCGAGCGAGCGGCAGTCCTCCGGCCGGAGCCCCGCCCGGTCGAACGCCGCCCGGTAGTGGCCGACGTTCTCGTACGCGTGCCGCAGCGTGGCCCGCAGCCGTTCCAGCTGAAGCTCCTCCAGCCCGGCGCGGCTCATCCGTTCCGCCGCGTCCAGCAGAGCCGTCATGCGGACCTCCCTCGTTCCGTGCGCACCGTGCGGACGACCGATCATTCGGTCGACTCCTCCGGGAGCAGTAATTCAGGATCTTCCACCGCCTGGCAAGAGGGGTGACGCATCTCGTCCGCCCACCCGGATACGCCCGTACCGAACACGGCTGCGTCACCCGGACGGCCCTGTTTGGATGGGCCCATGCCGACCTTCCACACGTACGACGGAACCGAGCTGGCCTACCACCTCATGGGCGAGGGCGCCCCGCTGGTCTGCCTGCCCGGCGGTGCCATGCGGGCGAGCGCCTACCTCGGAAGTCTCGGCGGGCTCGCCGCCCGGCGGCAGCTGGTCCTCCTGGACCTGCGGGGCACCGGGGACTCCGCCGCGCCCGAGGACCCGGCCACCTACCGCTGCGACCGGCTCGTCGCGGACGTCAAGCGCTGCGCGTCCACCTCGGCCTGGAACGTGTCGATCTGCTCGCCCACTCCGCGGCCGGCGACCTCGCCGCGCTCTACGCCGCCCGGCACCCGGACCGGCTGCGCAGCCTCGTCCTCATCACCCCCACCACGCGCGCCGCCGGCCTCCCCCTCGCCGGGCGCGAGGCCCGCGAGGTGGCCGCGCTGCGCAGCGCGCAGCCCTGGTACGCGGAGGCGCGCGCGGCCCTGGAGGAGATCTGGGCGGGGCGGCTGACGGACGAACTGCGCGCCGGGGCCCGGCCGTTCATGTACGGGCGCTGGGACGCGGCGGCGCGGGAACACGCCGCCGCTTCGCCCGCGCAGATCAACGCCGAGGCGGCCGTGCGCTATGCGGGCGAAGGCGCCTTCGACCCGGCCGCGACCGTCCCCGTCCTGCGCGAGCTGGCGGCACCCGTCCTCGTCCTGGCCGGGGAGTACGACCACCTCACCCCGCCCGACCGGGCCGCCGAACTGGCCGCGCTCTTCCCGCACGCGGAGTTCGCCGTGCAGCGCGGCGCCGCGCACTTCCCGTGGATCGACGACGCGGGGGCGTTCGTCCGTACGGTCACGGCGTTCCTGGACCCCGAGGTCCACAGCGTGCGGGCCGGCGGGGTCCGTCTCGCCTACCGGGTCTGGGGCGACCCGGCGGCCCCGCCCGTCGTCCTCGTCCACGGCAGGTGCGGCGACAGCACCACCTGGAGGGACATCGGCCCCCGGCTGGCCGCCACCCACCGGGTGTACGCCTTCGACCTCCGCGGCCACGGGCTCAGCGACTGGCCCGGCCGCTACTCCTTCGAGCTGTTCCGCGACGACCTGCACGGCTTCCTGGAGGCCCGCAACCTCGCTGGTGCCACCGTCGTCGGACACTCCATGGGCGGTGCGGCCGCCTACCTCCTCGCCGAGCGGCAGCCCGGACTGATCGGCCGCCTGGTCATCGAGGAGGCGCCGCCGCCCCTCCCGCTCGACCCGCCGCGCCCGGTGCCCGAACGGCCCGGCGGGGAGCTGGACTTCGACTGGCCGATCGTGCCGTCCACCGACGCCCAGCTGAACGAACCCGACCCGGCGGGCCGCGAACTCCTCGGCGCCATCACCGCCCCCACCCTCGTCATCGGCGGCGGCCCGAGCAGCCGGATCGCGCAGGAGGACCTGGCCTGGATGGCCCGCCGGATCCCCGGCGCCGAACTCGTCACCATCGACGCGGGCCATCTCGTACACACCGAACGACCGGAGGAATTCCTCGCGGCCCTCCGGTCGTTCGGTGTGTGAACCGGTCCGGTGTCTGAATCAATGGGCCGGCGCCGCCTCAGTCCCGGTGCAGCAGCGTCGCCAGGACCTCGTGCAGCGTCGCCCCGGCGTCCTCGACTCCCGTCTCGGCGCGCCAGGCGACGAAGCCGTCGGGGCGCACCAGGACCGCGCCGTCCGGCTGCGTCCCGTGCGCCTCGGCCCAGTCCACTCCGTCCTCGGGCTCCAGGTCCCCGCCAGGACCGGTCCCGATGCCGAACGCGGCCAGCCGCACCCCGAGCCGGTCACCGACCCGGGCCGCGGCCCGCCGCCACACCGTGTCCGCGCCATCGGTGAGCAGCACGAAGGAGCGCTCGTACAGATCGAGGGTCGAGATCCGCTCGCCGGCCCGCCGCACCCACAGGTGCGGCGCCCTGCTGCCCGGGTCGCCCGCCAGTCGCATCCCCTCGGGGACGACCGGCTGCTCGGGGGAGACGCCCAGGACCGCGCCCCGCACATAGCGGTAGCCCAGCGCCACGTTCAGCATCCCGCCCCGCTTGCCGCCGCCCACCGACGGCGGCGGCGCGTAGCCGGGGTGGCTGTGCTCCTCCGACCGGGCCGACGCGCGCGCACTGGTCGCCCGCGCCACCGGCAGCCGCTCCTCCCCGTACGTCTCCAGCAGCCCCCGCCCCGCCTCGCCACGCAGTACGGCGGCCAGCTTCCACGCCAGGTTGTGCGCGTCCTGGATGCCGGTGTTGGAGCCGAACGCGCCGGTGGGCGACATCTCGTGCGCCGAGTCACCGGCCAGGAACACCCGGCCCCGTGAATACCGCTCGGCCACCCGCTCCGCAGCGTGCCACGGAGCCTTGCCGGTGATCTCCACATCGATGTCCTGGGCGCCCACCGCCGTACGGATGTGGCGGACGCACCGCTCGTCCGTGAAGTCCTCCAGCGTCTCGCCGCGGCCGGGCTGCCACGGGGCGTGGAACACCCACTCCCGCTCGTTGTCCACCGGCAGCAGCGCCCCCTCCGCCTCCGGGTTGGTCAGGTAGCAGACGATGAAGCGCCGGTCGCCCAGCACCTCGGCCAGAGCGCGCGAACGGAAGGTGACGCTCACGTTGTGGAACAGGTCGCCGGCCCCCGAACGGCCGATGCGCAACTGCTCACGGACCGGGCTGCGCGGCCCGTCCGCCGCGATCAGGTAGTCCGCCCGCACCGTCGTGTGCTCGCCCGTCGCGCGGTTCTTCAACGTCGCCGACACACCCGAGGCGTCCGGGTCGAACGACATCATCTCGGTGGAGAACCGCAGGTCACCGCCCTGCTCCCGGGCCCGCTCCAGCAGGACGGGCTCCAGGTCGTTCTGACTGCACAGACACCAGCCCGTCGGGCTGAAACGCGCCAGCGTCCCGCCCGGGTCGATCTGCTTGAACAGCCACTCCTGATCGTCCCCGGTCAGCGAGCCGGCCTGGAGAATCCCGTGGTTCTCCGCCAGCACCGAAGCCGCCGCCCGGATCCCCGGCTCCACACCCGCCCTGCGGAACACCTCCATCGTGCGGACGTTGTTGCCACGGCCGCGCGGATGGGTCGAGGTGGCGGCGTGCTTCTCGACCAGCAGGTGCTCGACGCCGAGCCGACCGAGGAAAAGGGACGCGGACAGGCCCACCAGCGAGCCGCCCACGATGAGGACCGGTACATGGAGGTCGACGTTCTCGTTCATCAGTTGCTCCAGCTCCGACGCCGTACAGATGCACTGTCCATGCCCGGGTCCGGGCCGTGTCGGAGCGCTTGGGGCGCCTGCTCACCTGAACGGTTCATAAATCTCGCGTCAGGCGGACCAGCGTTTCACGATCGGTCACGGAGACGACGCCCTCGCATCGGGCGGGCCGTGCGCGATCGCCGGGAGACTCCCCGTTCCGATTCCCCTCGGCAGCCGCCGGCTCCCCACCGGTCCGGCCCGCTCTCCCCGCGTCAGTGCCATTCAGCGTCGAAGGAGCTCGCAAGATGACCACCACACTCTCGGAACGGATCTCCCAGTCCGCCTTCGACGGATCCAGGCTGCGCGTCGTGCTGCTGCTGGACCTGCACGACGGCGCCCAGACGCAGTTCCTGGAGGCGTACGAGCACATGCGCAACCAGGTCGCCTCCATCCCCGGACACATCAGCGACCAGCTGTGCCAGTCCATCGAGAACCCCTCGCAGTGGCTGATCACCAGCGAGTGGGAGAGCGCGCCGCCCTTCCTGGCCTGGGTCAACAGCGAGGAGCACGTCGCCACCGTCCAGCCCCTGCACAGCTGCGTGCGCGACACCCGTTCGCTGCGCTTCAGCGTCCTGCGCGAGACCGGCAAGGGCTTCGAGACCGTGCCCGACCCGCTCAAGGGCGGCCTCCAGACCTCACCGCGCCTCGGCGACGGCGTCGTACGCCACGCCCTCACCTTCACCGTCAAGCCCGGCACCGAGGACATCGTCGCCGGGCTCCTGGCCGACTACGAGTCGCCCCGCTCGCGCGTCGACGACCACACCCGGCTGCGCCGCACCTCGCTGTTCATGCACGGCAACAGGGTGGTGCGCGCAGTCGAGGTCGAGGGCGACCTCATGGCCGCGCTGCGCCACGTCTCGCGCCAGCCCGAGATCCGCGCCGTCGAGGAGGCCATCAACCCCTACCTCGAACAGGACCGGGACCTCGCCGACCCCGACTCCGCCCGGATGTTCTTCACCCGCGCGGCCCTGCCCACCGTCCACCACGTCTCGGCCGGCCGCCACGCCCCCGAGGAACTGCGCCGGCACGCCGTGTTCTACCAGGCCAAGGAGGGCTGCGGGATGGCCCTGGCCCGGCTGCTGGCCGGTCACGACGAGGAGGCCGCCGACGACTCGGCCAGCCCCATCGACAGCAGCACCATCTTCCAGCGCGACGACGTCGTGGTCCGCCTCCTGGAGGCGAGCGGCCCGCTCGACGCGCAGCCCGCCCAGGCGCTCGGCATCCACGGACCCGACAAGGCGGCCAGGCTGGCCCGCCTCCTGGACGGGGACGCGAACGTCGTGCCGGCCACCGACCAGGACGCCGCACGCTTCCTCGCCCGGTCCGAGATGCGGCTGATCACCGACCGGCGGGCCGCGGATTCCTGACCCGCGCACCGGGACCCGGGGGGCTCTCGCTCGACCCGTCACCACAACGCGCCCAGCGCCCAGGAGGAAACCAGTCATGACCACGCACCGGCCACGCATCGTGGACCTCAGTGAGACCCAGCCCAACCGCAGGCGCGGAGGCGACCTGCGCGCCCTGCTCACCCCGACCGCGGTGGGCGCCACCAGCGGCTTCATGGGCCTGGCCATCGTCGAGCCCGGCGACCGCATCGGCGAGCACTACCACCCGTACTCGGAGGAGTTCGTCTACGTCGTGCAGGGGCTCCTGGAGGTCGACCTGGACGGTGAGACGCACGCGATGCGCCCCGACCAGGGGCTGCTGATCCCGCCGCACGTGCGCCACCGCTTCCGCAACGTCGGCGACACCGAGGCGCGCATGGTCTTCCACCTCGGCCCGCTCGCCCCCCGCCCGGAACTCGGCCACGTCGACACCGAGGTGACCGAGACCGCCGAGCGCGGCGCCCCGCCAGAACGAACCGAGGCCGCCTCATGACCCGGCGCGTGGCGGTCACCGGAGTCGGCGTCGTCGCCCCGGGCTCCATCGGGACCCCCGCCTTCTGGGACCTCCTCTCCAACGGCCGCACCGCGACCCGGGGCATCACCCTCTTCGACCCGGCGGGCTTCCGCTCCCGGATCGCCGCCGAGTGCGACTTCGACCCGGCCGCCCACGGACTGGACGACGAGGAGACCGCCCGCGCGGACCGGTACGTGCAGTTCGCGATGGTCGCCGCCCGCGAGGCGCTGGCCGACGCAGGTCTCGACACCGAGCGGACCGACCCCTGGCGGATGGGCGTCTCCCTCGGCACGGCCGTCGGCGGAACCACCCGGCTGGAGCACGACTACGTCGCCGTAAGCGAGAGCGGGGCGCGCTGGGACGTCGACCACCGCCGGGCCGGAAACCACCTGGAACGCGCCTTCTCACCCAGCTCACTGGCCTCGGCGGTGGCCGAGCAGGTCGGCGCGCACGGCCCCGTGCAGACCGTCTCCACCGGCTGCACCTCCGGACTCGACGCCATCGGCTACGCCTTCCACTCCATCGAGGAGGGCCGGGTCGACGTCTGCGTCGCGGGCGCCTCCGACTCGCCGATCACCCCGATCACGGTCGCCTGCTTCGACGCGATCAAGGCGACCTCGCCCAACAACGAGGACCCGGAGCACGCCTCCCGGCCCTTCGACTCGCGCCGCGACGGCTTCGTGATGGGCGAGGGCGGGGCCGTCCTCGTCCTGGAGGAGCTGGAACACGCCCGCGCCCGCGGGGCGACGGTGTACTGCGAGATCGCGGGCTACGCCACCTTCGGCAACGCCTACCACATGACCGGGCTGACCCCCGAGGGCCTGGAGATGGCCGAGGCCATCGACCGCGCGCTCGGCCACGCCCGGATCGCCCCGCAGGACATCGACTACGTCAACGCGCACGGCTCCGGCACCAAGCAGAACGACCGGCACGAGACCGCCGCGGTGAAGCGGGCGCTCGGTGCGCACGCCCACAAGGTGCCGATGAGCTCCATCAAGTCGATGGTGGGCCACTCCCTCGGCGCGATCGGGGCGATAGAGATCGCCGCCTGCGTCCTGGCCCTGGTCAACCAGACGGTGCCGCCGACGGCGAACTACGAGTCCCCGGACCCCGAGTGCGACCTCGACTACGTGCCGCGCACCGCCCGCCCCCTGAAGCTGCGCAGCGTCCTGTCGGTGGGCAGCGGATTCGGCGGCTTCCAGTCCGCGGTGGCCCTGACCCGAACCGGTGGGAGGACACCATGAGCACCCGAGAGGCCCGGCGCACCGTTGTCACCGGCATCGGCGTCGTCGCACCCAACGGCACGAGCACCGAAGCCTTCTGGAAGCGGACGCAGGAAGGCATGAGCGTCCTGGACCGGGTCACCCGCGAAGGGTGCGAGAACCTGCCGCTGCACATCGCCGGCGAGGTCCGCGGCTTCGACCCGGTCGCGCTCATCGAGGAGCGCTACCTCGTCCAGACCGACCGGTTCACGCACTTCGCGATGGCCGCCGCCGACATGGCCCTGGACGACGCCCGGCTGGGCCGCGCCGACTACGAGGACCGGCCGTTCGGCGTGGGCGTGGTCACGGCGGCCGGCTCCGGCGGCGGCGAGTTCGGCCAGCGCGAACTGCAACGGCTGTGGGGCCAGGGCTCCACGTACGTCGGCCCCTACCAGTCGATCGCCTGGTTCTACGCGGCGAGCACCGGGCAGATCTCCATCCGCGGCGGCTTCAAGGGGCCGTGCGCGGTGGTGGCCAGCGACGAGGCGGGCGGCCTCGACGCACTGGCACACGCCGACCGGTCCGTCCGGCGCGGCACCGACGCCGTGGTGGTCGGTGCGGCCGAGGCCCCGCTCGCGCCCTACTCCGTGGTCTGCCAGCTCGGCTACCGCGACCTGAGCGCCTGCGAGGACCCGACACGCGCCTACCGCCCGTTCACCGCGGACGCCTGCGGATTCGTGCCCGCCGAGGGCGGCGCGATGTTCGTGGTCGAGGAGGAGACGACGGCGCGCGAGCGCGGCGCCCGGATCAGGGCCGAGATCGCGGGCCACGCCGCCACCTTCACCACCGCGGCGCACTGGGAGGAGTCCCGCGCGGGCCTCGCCCACGCCATCGAGGGCGCGCTGCGGGAAGCCGGCTGCGCCCCCGAGGAGGTCGACGTGGTCTTCGCGGACGCGCTCGGCTCACCGGCCGCCGACCGGGCCGAGGCGCTGGCGCTGGCCGACGCGCTCGGCCCGCACAGCCGGCGCGTCCCGGTGACCGCCCCCAAGACCGGCACCGGCCGCGCCTACTGCGGGGCCCCCGTCCTGGACGCGGCTGCCGCCGTCCTGTCCATGGAGAACGGCCTCGTCCCGCCCACACCCAACGTCTTCGAGATCTGCCACGACCTCGACGTCGTCACCGGACGCGCCCGCACCGCCGAGCTGCGCACGGCGCTCGTGCTCAGCCGCGGCCTCATGGGATCGAACGCGGCGATGGTGCTGCGCCGCCCCGCGTGAGCCCCGACCACCCTCGTGAGAAGGAGAAGTCCCTCATGACCGACCGACTGACGTACGAAGAACTCGCCGCCCTGATGAAGAAGGGCGCCGGGCTCTCCGTCGACCCCCGGGAGATGGAGAACCGCTCCGGCACCCCCTTCGACGAGTTCGGCCTCGACTCCCTGGGCCTGCTCGGCATCGTCGGCGTACTGGAGAACCGGCACGGGCAGCCGCTGCCGGCCGACGCGGACCGCTGCAAGACGCCCCGCGAGTTCCTCGACCTCGTCAACAACAGCCTCATGACAGGAGCCTGACGTGTCCGGACACACCGAGAACGAGATCGTCATCGCCGCCCCCCTGGACCTCGTCTGGGACATGACGAACGACCTGGAGAACTGGCCCCGCCTGTTCAGCGAGTACGCCGCGGTCGACGTCATCGAGCGGGACGGGGAGCGCACCACCTTCCGTCTGACGATGAACCCCGACGAGAACGGCAAGGTGTGGAGCTGGGTCTCCGAGCGCACCACCGACCGCCCCGGGCGCACCGTGCGGGCCCGCCGCGTCGAGCCCGGACCGTTCCAGCACATGGACATCAGGTGGGAGTACTCCGAGGTGCCCGGCGGCACCCGCATGCGCTGGACGCAGGACTTCGCGATGCGCCCCGACGCTCCGGTCGACGACGCCTGGATGACCGACAACATCAACCGGAACTCCAAGGTCCAGATGGCGCTGATCCGGGACAGGATCGAGCAGCGTGACCGCGAGAGCCGCTCTGCGGCCGTCCCGGCCAACTGACCCACCGTCGCAGGCCGGCCCACCCGGCCTCCCGGCCGGGTCCCGGTCCGGGGTACCAGAGAGGCACCGCCCGATGCACCACGCTCTGATCGTCGCCCGGATGGCGCCGGGATCGGCCCCGGACATCGCGGAGCTGTTCGCCGCGTCCGACAGCGGTGAACTGCCGCACCTGGTCGGCGTCACCCGGCGCAAGCTGTTCCAGTTCGGTGACGTCTACCTGCACATGATCGAGTCCGAGCGCCCGCCGGGCCCGGAGATCGCCAAGGTCACCGAGCACCCGCGGTTCAGGGACATCAGCGAACGGCTCACCGCCTTCGTCAGCCCCTACGACCCGCAGACCTGGCGGGGGCCGAAGGACGCGATGGCCCAGGAGTTCTACCGCTGGGAGCGCGACACCACCGCGTGACCGACGACGACCGCCCCGGTCCCGGCCGCAAGCCGGAACCGGGGCGGTTCGCGTATCCGCCCGGGGGAGGGGCTCAGTCCGGCACCACGCACTCGAACGCGTGGAGGTACGGGTTGACCGGCCGGATCCCGTCGATCCGCAGCCCCGCCTCGGACAGCCGGTCCACCAGGCTCTGCCGGGTGTGCTTGGCGCCGCCCACGTTCAGGAGCAGCAGCAGGTCCATGGCGGTGGTGAACCGCATCGACGGGGTGTCGTCGACGAGGTTCTCGATGACCACGACCCGGGCGCCCGGACGGGCCGCCGCGACGACGGAGCGCAGCGCCCGGCGGGTGCTGTCGTCGTCCCACTCCAGGATGTTCTTGATGATGTAGAGGTCGGCGGCCACCGGGATGCCCTCGCGGCAGTCCCCGGCCACGATGGTCGCCCGCCCGGCCAGGGCGCCGCCCTCCCGCAGCCGCTGGTCGGCCCGGAGGATCACCCCCGGCAGGTCCATCAGGGTGCCGCTGACCGTCGGGTGCTTCTCCAGCAGGCTCGCCAGCACGTGCCCCTGGCCGCCGCCGATGTCGGCGACCACCGAGACACCGGTGAGGTCGAGCAGGGCGGCGACATCCAGCGCCGACTGCACGCTGGAGGTGGTCATCGCCCGGTTGAACACCTGGGCCGACTCGTGGGCGTCCTGGTGCAGGTAGTCGAAGAACTCCTTGCCGAACGTCTCCTCGAAGACGTTGCCGCCGGAGCGGACCGCGTCCTCCAGCCGGGGCCAGACCTCCCACGTCCAGGGCTCCGTGCACCACAGCGAGATGGCCCGCAGGCTGTCCGGGTCGTCCTCCCGCAGCAGCCGGGACATGTCGGTGTGCGCGAAGGTGCCGTCGGCGTGCTCCGTGAAGACGCCGTAGCAGGCCAGCGCCCGCAGGAGCCGCCGCAGCGGCCCGGCCTCGGTGTTCACCGCCGCCGCGAGCCGCTCCACGGTCTCGGGTGTCTCGCCCAGTGCGTCGGCGACACCCAGCCGGGCGGCGGCGCGCACGGCGGCGGACCTGGCCGCGCCGAACACGATCTCGCGCAGCCGCATGGCGGGCTGCGGGGTGGGAAGGGGCTGGACGGGAGTGGTGCCGGGGGTGGTGCTCACGGTGGTCATGCCGTCTCGCTTCTCCTCGTACGGGGGGACACCGGTCAGCACATTCCGGCCGGTGCGGAGGTCGTGCAGACATTGCCGGTGAACCGGTTGCCCGTGCCGGTGTCCCGGTCGGCCAGGTCCGCCGGCCGGTTGCCGAGGACCACGTTGCCGCTGACGGTGTTGTCGGTGTTCTTCGCGCCCACGAAGCTCTTGAAGAGCACGACGCCGCCGGACAGCGGTGTCTCGCCCACGTTGTCGCGGATCTCGTTGGACCGCACCTCGGTGGACTCGGCGCCGGTCAGGACGATCCCGGAACCCTGGATCGCGGGCAGCCGGTCCGTGGCGGCGCAGAACTTGTTGTTCCCGGTGATCCGGTTGGAGCGCAGACTCATGGCGCCGGCCTGCGGGGTCCCCTCGTCGCCCACGACGAACACGCCGCTGCAGTTGGCGGTGAAGGTGTTGTCGCGCACCGACAGGTTGCGCACCCGCCGCGCGGTGAAGCCGATCCGGTTGTCGGTCAGGGTGTTGCCCCGGACCCGGGTGCCGCCGGTGTCGGTGGCCCCGCCCTCCTCGTCGACGCTGTTGGCGACGAAGATGCCCGCGTCACCGTTGGAGCGGGCGGTGCTGTCCCGGATGTCGGAGCGGGTGGAGCGCTGCTCGGCGATGCCCCACACACCGTTGGCGTCGGCGGTCACCGCCCGGACGTCCAGCCGGTCGGTCCAGGACGCCCAGACCCCGCTGCGGGCGAACCCGGTGACACGCAGGGACCTCACGGACACGCCGTCGACGGTGCCCTTCGCCGTACCCAGGACGCAGATGCCGTTCCCCGCCCCCGCACAGGCGTTGTCCTGCCCCGCCCGGCCGGCGGCCGGCGGCGTGATGACGGTCCGGTCCCCGTAGCCCCGCAGGGTCAGACCGGGTTTGGTGATCACCACGCTCTCGCGGTAGGTGCCGGGCCGGACGACGATGGTGTCCCCGGGCCGCGCGGCGTCCACCGCCGCCTGGATGGACTGCCCCGGTGCCACCACGTGACCGGCCGCGGCGGCGGCCGGGACGGCCGGTGCCGCAGCGCCCAGTCCGGCGGCCGATGCGGCTGCGATGCTCACGAGGCGTGTGATGTGTCGTTTCCTCATGAGCCGAAGCTATGGGCGATCCCCCTCGTGTGCCACGTACGGTAAGCGGTTGGACGCGGGGCGTGCCCGAATGGCTCACGCCCCGGGCCCGGCCCCCGTCTCGGCCGCGGGCCCCGGACCGTCCACTCGGGTGACCCGGGCCCGCCCGCCCGCGCGCACCTCAGTCCTCGGCCGAACGGGCGGTGGTGAGCACGGAGCGGGCCCACCGGTAGTCCGCCTTGCCGCTGGGGGAGCGCCGGATCCGCGGGGCGATCACCAGGTGCCGGGGGATCTTGTACCCGGCCAGTCGGGTGCGGCAGTGCGCCTGTACGTCGTCGAGCGAGGGAGCCTCGGCCCCCTCCCGCACCTGCACCACCGCCGCGACCCGGTTGCCCCAGCGCGCGTCGGGGGCGCCCGCGACCAGTGCGTCGTACACGTCCGGATGGGCCTTGAGCGCCTGCTCGACCTCCTCCGGATACACCTTCTCGCCCCCGGTGTTGATGCACTGCGAACCCCGGCCCAGCACCGTGACGATGCCCTCGGCGTCGACGGTCGCCATGTCCCCGAGCAGCACCCACCGCTCCTCGCCCCTGCGGAAGAACGTCTGCGCCGTCTTGTCCGGGTCGTTGTAGTAGCCGAGCGGTACGTGGCCGCGCTGCGCGATCCGGCCGGGCTCGCCGGGGGCCACCGGCTCGTGCGTCGCCGGGTCGACCACCGTCGTACGGGAGTTGACCCGCAGCCGGAAGCCGTTGTCCGGACCGGAGTCGTCGGTCGCGGTGCCGTTGAAGCCGGACTCGGAGGAGCCGAAGTTGTTCAGCAGCATCACATGGGGGACCAGCGCCTGGAATTCCGCCCGCACCGAGTCCGACATGATCGCGCCCGAGCTGGAGACCGAGAACAGCGCCGAGCAGTCGGTGCCCTTCAGCGGGCCCTTCAGCGCGTCGATCAGCGGCCGCAGCATCGCGTCGCCGACCAGCGACACGCTGGTCACCTTCTCCTTCTCGATCGTACGGAGCACCTCGTGCGGCACGAACTTGCGGTGCAGCACGACCCGCTGCCCGAAGTCGAAGGCGATGAACGCGGTGAGTGTCGAGGTGCCGTGCATCAGCGGGGGAGTGGGGAAGAAGGTGATGCCCTCCCCGCCGGCCGCCACCCGCTCGGCCAGCTCCTCGGGCCGCTTCACCGGCTCGCCGGTGGGTGCGCCGCCGCCCAGCCCGGAGAAGAACAGGTCCTCCTGGCGCCACATCACCCCCTTGGGCATGCCCGTGGTGCCGCCGGTGTAGATGATGAACCGGTCGTCCGCCGACCGGGGCCCGAAACCGCGTCCGGGGTCCCCGGACGCCTCGGCGGCGGTGAACGCGACGGCGTCCGTGGCGGCCCCGGCCCCGGCCGGCGGGCCCACCCGCATCAGGTGGCGCAGGGCCGGTGCCTGCGGGGCGGCGGCCGCGACGCGCTCCTCGAACTCGCCGTCGTAGACCAGGGCGGCCAGATCGGCGTCGCGGTAGAGGTAGACCAGCTCCTCCTCCACGTACCGGTAGTTGACGTTGACCGGGACGATGCGCGCCTTCAGGCAGGCCAGCACCGTCTGGAGGTACTCGACGCCGTTGTACAGGTGCAGCCCCAGATGCTCGCCCGGGGCGATGCCCGTGGTGACCAGGTGATGGGCGATCCGGTTCGCGGCGGCGTCGAGCTGTGCGTAGGTGAGCCTGCGCTCGGCACCCGTACCGGGGTGTTCGACGTGGACGAGCGCCTCGCGGTCCGGGACGGCGTCGACCACCGACTCGAACAGGTCGGCAAGGTTGTACTCCACCGTTCCTCCTGACCCCGGCTGCTGAGTGACCCGGCGGTCATTAGAGCGCCGACCGGCACAAGTGGGAAGGGGGTCCGGCCAAGAAAACTGACTGACTGTCAGAAAACTATTGAACTGCCCACCCGTCTACTGCAACCTGTTCTAGCCTTGAGACGGGAGACGAACCATGGCCGGTACGGAACACCTCACCGTGCGGCGCGAAGGCGCCACACTCGTGCTCACCTTGAACAGGCCCGAGAGCAAGAACGCGCTCTCATTGCCGATGCTCGTCGGGCTCCACGACGGCTGGCTCACGGCGGACGAGGACGAGGAGATCCGCTCCGTCGTCCTCACCGGCGCGGGCGGCTGCTTCTGCGCCGGTATGGACCTCAAGGCCCTCGCCGGAGACGGCATGGCCGGCGAGCGCTACCGGGACCGGATGAAAGCCGACCCCGACCTGCACTGGAAGGCCATGCTGCGCCACCACCGCCCGCGCAAACCCGTCATCGCCGCCGTCGAGGGCCACTGCGTCGCCGGCGGCACCGAGATTCTCCAGGGCACCGACATCCGCATCGCCGGCGAGAACGCCGTCTTCGGCCTCTTCGAGGTCCGCCGCGGCCTCTTCCCCATCGGCGGTTCGACCGTCCGGCTGCCCCGCCAGATAGCCCGCACCCACGCCCTCGAAATGCTGCTCACCGGCCGCCCCTACAGCGCCGGCGAGGCAGCCGCGATCGGGCTGATCGGCCGCGTCGTCCCCGACGGCACCGCCCTGGACGCCGCCCTCGCCGTCGCCGAACAGATCAACGCCTGCGGCCCGCTCGCCGTCGAGGAGGTCAAGGCGTCGGTGTACGAGACGGCCGAGATGACCGAGACGGAGGGCCTCGCCGCCGAACTGAAGCGCGGCCGGCCCGTCTTCGCCACCGCCGACGCCAAGGAGGGCGCCCGCGCCTTCGCCGAGAAGCGCCCGCCCGTCTACCGGCGGCTCTGAAACCAGGAGGCAACCGTGCCCGACATCCTCAGCGCACCGCTCGTGGTCGAATTCCCCTTCACCCGCTCCCTCGGCCCCGTCCAGAGCGCCTTCCTCACCGGGCTGCGCGAGCGCACCCTGCTCGGCGTCCGCACCGCCGACGGCAAGACCCTCGTCCCGCCCGTCGAGTACGACCCCGTCACCGCCGAGGAGATCCGCGACCTGGCCGAGGTCGCCCCGACCGGTACGGTCACCACCTGGGCCTGGAACCCCGAGCCCCGCCGCGACCAGCCCCTGGACACCCCCTTCGCCTGGGTCCTCGTACGGCTCGACGGCGCCGACACCGCACTCCTGCACGTCCTGGACGCACCCGGCCCCGACGCCGTGCGCACCGGGATGCGGGTACGCGTCCGCTGGGCGCAGGACCGCACCGGCGCCATCACGGACATCGCCTGCTTCGAACCGCACGACGGCGAAACAGGCACGCCCGCCCCGCACGACGGCACGTTCGCCGACCCCGTCACCGGCATCGTCACACCCGCCCGACTCGACTACACCTACTCACCCGGCCGCGCCCAGAGCGCCTACCTCGAAGCGCTCGAAGGCCGGCGCGTCGTCGGTGAACGCTGCCCCTCCTGCCGCAAGGTGTACGTCCCGCCGCGCGGCGCCTGCCCCACCTGCGGCGTCGCCACCGCCGAACGCGTCGAGGTCGGGCCGCGCGGCACGGTCACCACCTTCTGCGTCGTCAACATCAAGGCGAAGAACCTCGACATCGAGGTCCCCTACGTCTACGCGCACATCGCCCTGGACGGCGCCGACCTCGCCCTGCACGCCCGCATCGGCGGCATCCCGTACGACCAGGTGCGGATGGGGCTGCGCGTCGAACCGGTGTGGTCCGAGGGCAGTCGCCACCCCGACCACTACCGGCCGGCCGGCGAGCCCGACGCCGGCTACGACACGTACAAGGAGCTGGTCTAGATGCGGGACGTAGCCATCGTCGCGTTCGCACAGAGCGACCATCTGCGGCGCACCGACGAACTCTCCGAAGTCGAGATGCTGATGCCCGTCCTGCACCGGGTCCTCGACGCGACCGGGCTCAGGACCGGCGACATCGGCTTCACCTGCTCCGGCTCCAGCGACTACCTCGCGGGCCGCGCCTTCTCCTTCACCATGGCCCTGGACGGGGTCGGCGCCCACCCGCCGATCTCCGAGTCCCACGTGGAGGCGGACGGCGCCTGGGCCCTGTACGAGGCCTGGGTGAAGATCCAGACCGGCGAGGCGGACACCGCGCTCGTCTACGCCTACGGGAAGTCCTCGCCCGGCCAGGTCCGCGACGTCCTCACCCGCCAGCTCGACCCGTACTACACCGCCCCGCTCTGGCCCGACTCCGTCGCCGTCGCCGCGCTCCAGGCACAGGCCCTCATCGACGCCGGCGACACCGACGAGGCCGCGCTCGCCGCCATCGCCACCCGCAGCCGGCGTGACGCCCAGGCCAACCCGCACGCCCAGCTCAGCGGCCCCGTGCCGGCCGGCGACTATCTCGTCCGGCCGCTGCGTACCGGTGACTGCCCGCCCGTCGGTGACGGGGCGGCCGCCGTGATCCTCGCCGCCGGGGACACCGCCCGCGCCCTGTGCGAGCGGCCCGCCTGGATCCGCGGCATCGACCACCGCATCGAGGCCCACGGGCTCGGCGTGCGCGAGCTCACCGAGTCACCCTCGACCCGCCTCGCCGCCGAACGGGCCGGGGTCTTCGACCGGCCCGTCGACACCGCCGAACTGCACGCCCCCTTCACCTCCCAGGAAGTGGTGCTGCGCAAGGCGCTCGGGCTCGGCGACGACGTCCGGGTCAACCCGTCGGGCGGCGCGCTCGCCGCCAACCCGCTGATGGCGGCCGGGCTGATCCGCCTCGGCGAGGCCGCCGCCCGCATCCACAGCGGCGCTTCCGACCGGGCCCTCGCCCATGCCACATCCGGGCCCTGCCTCCAGCAGAACCTGGTCGCCGTACTCGAAGGGGAGAGCGCACATGCCTAAGGAGCCCGTGGCCGTCGTCGGCATCGGCCAGACCAAGCACGTCGCCGCCCGCCGTGACGTCTCCCTCGCCGGACTCGTCCGCGAAGCTGCCCTGCGCGCCCTCCAGGACGCCGCCCTGACCTGGGCGGACATCGACGCCGTCGTCATCGGCAAGGCACCCGACTTCTTCGAGGGCGTCATGATGCCGGAGCTCTACCTCGCCGACGCCCTCGGCGCGGTCGGCAAACCCATGCTCCGGGTGCACACCGCGGGATCGGTCGGCGGTTCGACCGCACTCGTCGCCGCCAACCTCGTCGCCGCCCGGGTCCACCGCACCGTCCTCACCCTGGCCTTCGAGAAGCAGTCGGAGTCCAACGCGATGTGGGGCCTGTCGCTGCCCATCCCGTTCCAGCAGCCGCTGCTGGCCGGTGCGGGCGGCTTCTTCGCCCCCCACGTGCGCGCCTACATGCGCCGGACCGGCGCCCCGGACACGGTCGGCTCCCTCGTCGCGTACAAGGACCGGCGCAACGCCCTGAAGAACCCGTACGCACACATCCACGACCCTGGCATCACCCTGGAGAAGGTCCAGGCCGCACCCATGCTCTGGGACCCCGTCCGCTACTCCGAGACCTGCCCGTCCTCCGACGGCGCCTGCGCGATGATCCTCACCGACCGCACGGGGGCGGCCCGTTCACCTCATCCGCCGGCCTGGATGCACGGGGGAGCGATGCGCAGCGAGCCCACCCTCTTCGCCGGCAAGGACTTCGTCTCGCCCCGGGCCGGCCGGGACTGCGCCGCCGATGTGTACCGGCAGGCCGGAATCAGTGACCCGCGCCGGGAGATCGACGCCGTCGAGATGTACGTGCCGTTCTCCTGGTACGAGCCGATGTGGCTGGAGAACCTCGGATTCGCCGCCGAGGGCGAGGGCTGGAAACTCACCGAGGCCGGCGCCACCGAACTCGACGGCGACCTCCCGGTGAACCCCTCGGGCGGTGTGCTGTCCGCCAACCCCATCGGCGCCTCCGGCATGATCCGGTTCGCCGAGGCGGCGCTCCAGGTGCGCGGGCAGGCCGGCGAGCACCAGGTGGACGGCGTACGGCGGGCACTCGGCCACGCCTACGGCGGCGGGGCGCAGTTCTTCTCCATGTGGCTCGTGGGCGCCGAACCACCGCCCGGCTGACCCGGGCACGCCGGACGCGCGACCGAGGCCCATGGCCGCCCTGATCCGTGCTGGTGAGGGATGCCACCCGCCCGGCCGGGCTGCCGCCGCGCCCGCGTCGCACGCCACCACGAGCGGCGCCGCACCCCGTGGGTAGCGTGGCATGGGTGACAGCCGAGAAAGACCTCCGAGTCCTGCTGAGCAACCTGCGCCCCGAGCTGCGTCCGGGCCGCTACGTCTACGCGACCGCGCCCGACGGTGTACTGCCGGACGCCGTCGCACCCGTCGTCACCGTCCGCGAGACCGAGGGGCTCACCCTGGTGCTCCCCGAGGCGGAGGCCGTGGCGGCCGGGCTGCCCTATACCTACGCGGCGGGCTGGATCACCCTGCGGGTGCACTCGGCACTGGAGGCCGTGGGGCTGACCGCGGCCGTCTCGCTCGCCCTCACCGATGCCGGGATCAGCTGCAACGTGGTGGCGGGCTTCCACCACGACCACCTCTTCGTGCCCTACGAACGGGCCGCCGAAGCCGTCACCGTACTGGAACGGCTGGCGGCGGAGTCACACACCGGGTGACGGTGCGACCGCGTACGGCACACCACCGCGCACCCGGATGGTGTGCCGCGGCCGCGGTGCCTCCCCGGGCCCGGCTCGGCGAGGTGAGCCAGGACACGTAACATGTCTGCATGTCCTTCCTCCGCCGCCGTAGTGCCGCCACACCCGCGGGCCCCGACTTCGACGTCCTGGCCATGGACCCCGGTGACTGGCCCGGAAACCTCGGTGCCGGGTTGCTGCCCGCTCCCGACGGCAGCTGTCAGGGTGTGTTCCTGCGCTACGACCTCTTCGGTGGCCGCGGCCCCGCGATGATCATCGGCAACCTGCCGGAGGGCTCGCCCGCCCGCGAGACCGAGGAGGGGCAGGTCCCCTTCGAGGTGGCCCAGCTGCTCCTCGCCCTGGAGAACGACGAACCGGTCGAGGTCACAGGCACCGAGGACATGCCCGTGATGCAGGGCGACAACCTGCTCATCGTGCGCCGCGTGAAGCTCTCCGAAAGCCGGATCTCCTGCGTCCAGTTCGACCGCAGCGACGGTGTGCTCGTCACCATCGCCAGCTGGGACCGGCCCATCACCGACGACCTCTACACCCTCCTGAAGCCGCTGCCCGCCGAACTCTTCCAGCAGGGCTGACCCGGTCGCCGTCACCGGGCCGTCCGGCCCGGTGATCCCACTTCCGTCCAACTGCACGCGGCCTCTGTCC
The DNA here is from genome assembly GCF_000373645.1 of Streptomyces sp. ATexAB-D23. Taxonomy (GTDB): domain Bacteria; phylum Actinomycetota; class Actinomycetes; order Streptomycetales; family Streptomycetaceae; genus Streptomyces; species Streptomyces castrisilvae. Next base: position 42,879 of record NZ_KB892003.1, read on the forward strand.
AAGAGGCCGCTTTGCCATGCGCCTTGTCCGGTCAGTCATCGGACGTCTAGCGTCATTCGGCATGACATCCGGGATGACGCGACGCACCACAGTGAAGACGGTCATGGGGGCAACCAGTGCGCTGGCGCTGGGAGTTCCCACACTTTCCGGCACCGCGGCCGCTGCCGGTACCTCCGATGAATCAGGGAACCGGCGGCGAGCCGATGAGCCGCTGCCGGACCCGGTGCTCCACTACCGCGCCCCCGCCGCCGACTGGGAGCGGGAAACCCTGCCCATCGGCTGCGGAGCCCTCGGCGCGAACATCTGGGGCACGCTCGCCTCCGAACGCCTCACCTTCAACGAGAAGACCCTGTGGACCGGCGGACCCGGCTCCGCCGAGGGATACGACTTCGGCAACTGGACCGCCCCCAGACCCGGCGCCCTGGACGGTGTGCGCGAACGCCTCGACGCCGAGGGGTCCCTCGCCCCCGACGAGGTGGCCGCCGCGCTCGGCCAGGCCCGCCGCGGCTACGGCGCCTACCAGGTCTTCGGGGAGTTGCGGCTCGACATCCCCGGTGCACCGGCCGCCCCCGACGCCTCCTACCGGCGCTCCCTGGACCTGCGCACCGCGCTCGCCACCGTCACCTACACCCAGGACGGGACCGTCCACACCCGGGAGTACTTCGCCTCCCACCCCGGCGCCGTCATCGGCGGGCGGCTCACCGCGGACCGGCCCGGACAGGTCACCTTCACCCTGCGACACACCTCGCCGCGCGACGACTTCACGGCCACCGCGAGCGGCGACCGGCTCACCGTGCGCGGCGCCCTTGACGACAACGGCCTGCGCTTCGAGGCCCAGATCCGGGTCCGCACCGCCTCGGGCACGGTCACCGCCGGCGCCGACGGCAGTCTCACGGTCACCGGAGCCGACCAGGCATGGTTCTTCCTGGCCGCCGGCACCGACTACGCGGACACCTACCCCGACTACCGGGGCGAGGACCCGCACGGCAAGGTCACCGCGGCCGTCGACACGGCCGCCGCGACCTCGTACGAGGAGGTCCGGGCCGCCCACACCGGCGACCACAGCGCCCTGTTCGACCGGGTGGTGCTCGACCTCGGCCAGCAGCTCCCCGACCTGCCCACCGACCAGCTCCTCAGCGGGTACACGGGCGGCCCCGGCGCCGCCGACCGGGCCCTGGAAGCGCTCTTCTTCCAGTACGGCCGCTACCTGCTGATCGCCTCCTCGCGGACCGGGTCACTGCCCGCCAACCTCCAGGGTGTCTGGAACAACTCCACCACCCCGCCGTGGTCGGCCGACTACCACAGCAACATCAACCTCCAGATGAACTACTGGCCGGCCGAGGTCACCAACCTCGCCGAGACCACCGCCCCCTACGACCGCTACGTCCAGGCCATGCGCGAACCAGGCCGGCGAACGGCGAAGGAGATGTTCGGCACCGCCGGCTGGGTCGTGCACAACGAGACCAACCCCTTCGGTTTCACCGGCGTCCACGACTGGTCCACCGCCTTCTGGTTCCCCGAGGCCGCCGCCTGGCTCACCCAGCAGATGTACGAGCACTACCGCTTCAGCGGCTCCACCGACTACCTGCGCTCCACCGCCTACCCGGCGATGAAGGAGGCCGCGGAATTCTGGCTGGCCAACCTGCGCACCGACCCGCGCGACGGCCTCCTCGTCGTCACCCCCAGCTACTCGCCCGAGCACGGGGACTTCACCGCCGGGGCCGCGATGTCCCAGCAGATCGTCCACGACCTGCTCACCAGCACCTTGGAGGCCGCCCGCACCCTCGGCGACGCACCCGCCTTCCGCGGCCGGCTCGAAACCGCACTGGACCACCTCGACCCCGGACTGCGGACCGGGTCCTGGGGCCAGCTCCAGGAGTGGAAGACCGACCTGGACGACCCGGCGGACACCCACCGCCACGTCTCGCACCTCTTCGCCCTCCACCCCGGCCGCCGGATCGAACCCGGCACCGCCCGGGCAAAGGCCGCTGAGGTCACGCTCGGCGCCCGGGGCGACGGGGGCACCGGCTGGTCCAAGGCCTGGAAGATCAACTTCTGGGCCCGGCTGCGGGACGGCGACCATGCCCACAAGATGCTCGCGGAGCAGCTCAAGGACTCCACGCTGCCCAACCTCTGGGACACCCACCCCCCGTTCCAGATCGACGGCAACTTCGGCGCCACCGCGGGCATGGCCGAGATGCTGCTCCAGAGCGGGCACGACACCATCGACATCCTCCCCGCCCTCCCGGCCGGCTGGCCGGACGGATCGGTGCGCGGACTGCGCGCACGGGGAGGGTTCACCGTCGACATCGAGTGGGCCCGGGGCGCGGCCCGCCGTGCGGTGATCACGGCGAGCCGCACCCGCGCGGCGACCGTCCGCTCCACGCTGTTCGCGAGCGGCGAGAAGGTCATCAGGGCCCGGGCCGGACAGCGCTACACGCTGACCCCGGACAGCTGACCCGACAGCTGACCGAACAGCGCCGCCACCTGCGCCGACGAAGTGCCGATCCCCGTGGGACCGCTCAGGTGCCACGGGGCGCCGGTGCCGCGCCGCAGGTCCTCCTCGCGGTAGCGCCGGCAGCCCCGGTGCCAGATCAGGATGCCCGCGAGCCAGTGCTTCAGCTCCTGCACATAGCCGGCGAGGGTCTCCCGCGCCTCGGCGTCGAGCTCGAAATCGTCGTACAGGACGGGCAGTTCGTGCTCGGCGACATGGAGGAACTGCCGCAGCCGCGACTTCATCAGGTCGTACAGGACCGCCATCCCCGTCGGGTAGTCCACCCCGAAGAAGTTCTGCACCACCAGCACACCGTTGTGCACCTCACCCTCGTACTCGATCTCCTTCTGGTACGAGAACAGGTCGTTCAGCAGGGCCGCGTAGTCGGCGGCCGCGTTCTCCAGGGAGCGCAGCGGACCGCTCTCGTAGATCTCCTGCGGCACCTTCCTGCCGTGCCCGACCCGGCACAGGCTCATCGTCAGATCCGAACCGAACGTCATACGCCGCATCTCGACGTAGTCCACCGGGTCGGGAATCCGGTTCTGCGCCTGGTTCGCCAGCTCCCACAGCCAGCTCTCCGTCATGTCCTCCACCGACTTGCGGAACGCCCGCCTGCCGGCGTCGTCCATCGGCCCGGTGGTGCGTTGCCACAGATCGCCCAGCCCGCGCTCCAGCGCGTTGACGGGCTCCGGCGGAGCGCTCCCGTCCAGCGGCATGAACAGCGACAGACGCTCATTGGCCAGCCGGGCCCCCGCCAGGTCGCGGCTCCGCCCGTGCACCACCGGGAACCAGTCGTCGCCGTACGTTCCCCAGGCCAGCCACCCCGACGACAGATCGAGCTCGTCCGGCGTCGCGTCCGGATGGATGCCGGCCGCGCACAGCGGCAGGTCGATCGCCCGCAGCCGCTCCTCGTCCCAGATGTGCGAACCCGGCACCCCGGGCTGCGGCTGAAGGATGCCCATCCGGTCGGCCCAGACGACCATCCGCTCCCTGGCCCCCTCCAGATGCGGGCTGAGCGTCGTGCCGAACGGCAGGTCGAAGTCGGGCAGCAGGGACGGGCCCACGTGCTGGTAGGGCACATGGCTGTGGTCGCGCAGCCTGGCGGACTCCGAGCGGCGGGTGAACCGGATGGACGCCGCCGCCATCCCGAAGCCCGGCTCGGCCCCGGCGGCCCCGCCGTCGTTCATGTAGCGGCTGGAGCGCATGTGCCACTCGTGGCCGCCGGACTGCCAGTCCTGGAGGCCCTTGACGTACGCGAGCACCGCCGCCGTCCGCGCCGGGTCCAGGCCCTTCGCCGCGCACAGGGGACCCAACTCGGTCAGCGCCGTGTTCTCGAACTGCTGGAGCCGGGACGTCAGCAGATCGTTCACCGCCTCGGCCGCCTCCTGCGTCGAGCAGTCGAGGAAGCGCTCCAGGACCAGCACGCCATTGCTGTTCTCGCCCTCGTCCTCCACCTCACGCTGGTAGGAGAAGAGGTCGTTGCGCAGATGGACACCGTCGGAGAACGCGTCGCGCAGCACCCGCAGCGCCCGCTCGTCGGCCACCGCCTCCGGCACCTCGGCCCCCGCCGCGTACTCCACCAGACCCGCCGACCAGGGGGCCCCGCCCACCTTGCGGCGCATCTCGATGTATTCGACGGGGTTCGCGATGCGGCCCTCGTTGATGTTGGCGAGCTCCCACAGCGACTCGTTGAGCAGGTTTCTCGTCGACTCCGCGAACCGGACCCGCCACGCGTCCGACATCGCCGGCACCGTCCGCGCCCACAGGTCCGCGAGCCCCGCCTCGACCGGATTCTCCGGCTCGGGCGTCGGAGCGCCGCGCTCCATCGGCATGAACGCGGGCAGCCGGTCCAGGTAGCGCTTGCCGCCCTCGCGGTCCGGGGTGCGCTTGAACAACTCCAGGAAGTGGTCGTCGAAGAAGAAGACCCACACGTACCAGTCCGTGACGAGCGACAGCGCCTCGGCCGAGCAGTCGGGATGGGTGTACGCGCACAACAGCGCGTAGTCGTGGGCTTCGAGGTCCTTCTCCTCCCAGATACCCGACCCCTCCAGCATCCCTATGGCCCGCGCCCACGTCCGCGTGTGCTGTCGGGCCTCCTCCACATGGGGGTTGAGACGCGCCGGATACGGAACATAGAAATCCGGCAGGGTGAACGGCTGAGGCATGTGCGTCCGGCCTTTCCGAGAGCCACCGCGTGAACGTCACGCGTATCGGTCCTGTCGGCGCCAGCACTACCCTTCGGCCGTTCGGGGCACGCACACCCGCAATTAGTCACACCGCAGAGCGCCCGTTCGAGGGACACGGGCACGAGCCCCGCCCCTCGTAAAACCCCGGTAACGCGCCACTGCCAGACCCCCGGAGCTCGCCGCCCTTCGCAGGTCACAGGCCCTGTCAGTGGTCTGGTCCAGTGGCTCGACATGCGGCTCCCGTTTCACTCTTGACGCCCCTTCACCTCAAGTCACAGAGTGTGCGCGCACCACCAACAGCGGGATCGGAACACGCACGCATCTCGAAACGCACGGCACCGGAGCACCAGGCTCGACGAAGGGTTGTCATGACGTCCAAGCAGAGGACCAGGCTCGCACTCGCCTTCACCACCGCCGGAGCGCTCAGCCTCGCGCTGCTCAGCCCCGCCGCACAGGCCGGCGCCGACGGTGTGCGGCCCGAGTGCCCGCGCGGCCTCGCCTGCGACTGGGTCCCCGCCGCCTACGAGCAGACCGGCGACCCGGCCGACAAGGAGACGTACGGCAACTACGACACCGCGGACCGGCCGCACAGCAACAAGATCAAATTCATCGTGCTGCACGACACCGAGGAGGACTTCGACACCACGCTGAAGATCTTCCAGAACCCGCTGAAGCAGACCTCCGCCCACTACGTGGTGCGGTCCGCCGACGGGCACGTCACGCAGATGGTGAAGAACAAGGACGTCGCCTGGCAGGCCGGGAACTGGTACGTCAACAGCCACTCCATCGGCATCGAGCAGGAAGGCGTGGCTGTCGAGGGGGCCACGTGGTACACCCCCGAGATGTACCGCTCGACCGCCGCCCTCGTGCGCTACCTCGCCGCCAAGTACGACATCCCGCTGGACCGCCAGCACATCATCGGCCACGACGGCGTCCCGCCCGTCAGCGCCGCCGGCACCCAGAACATGCACTGGGACCCGGGCACCTACTGGGACTGGAACCGCTTCATGGCGCTCCTAGGGAAGCCCACCGTGCCCACCGCCGGCAAGAACAGCCGACTGGTCACCGTCAGCCCCGCGTTCAAGGAGAACAAGCAGGCCTTCCGCGACTGCGAGAAGAACCTCGACCTCCCGGTCCAGGGGTCCAGCGCCGTCCCGCTGCACACGGCGCCCTCCGACGACGCGCCCCTCTTCTCCGACCCCGGCGTCCACCCGGACGGATCGCCCGGCACCAACTGCGCCGCGGACTGGGGCAGCAAGATCAGCGCCACCCAGCAAGCAGTCGTGGCCGGCCGGGCACCCGGCTGGACGGCGATCTGGTGGTACGGCGAGAAGGCCTGGTTCCGCACGCCCGCCCACACCCGCACCACCACCCCCACCTCCGGCTATGTCGTACGCCCGAAGGCGGGCAGGACCGAGGTGCCGGTGTACGGGGTGGCGTACCCGGAGAAGTCCGAGTACCCGGCCGACTTCGCGGACCAGCGGGTGGGAGCGCCGCTCCAGTACACCATCAAGGCCGGCCAGTCCTACCCCGGCGGCGGCCAGGCCCCCACCGGCTTCTTCTACGCGCCGACGATCGACGCCTCCTACCCCCTGGACCACGCCTACTTCCAGGGCGGGCAGAAGTACGTGACCGTCCAGATCGGCCACCGCGTCGCCTTCGTGAAGGCATCCGACGTGGACATCGTCCGCGCGCACTGAGACGGGCGACGCAGGCGGGAACACACAACAGCGCGCCGCGGACCCGGTGTGTCGGCACCGGACCCGCGGCGCGCCCCGTGGGGCGGGTCAGCGTGTGCCGACCGCTGCCCGCACGGCGCTCCGGGCCATCGCACAGTCGTCGTGCAGGCGGCGCAGCAGGAGCCGCTGCTCCTCGCCGGGCGACAGCGCGCCCGGCCGGTCATGCCCCGCTCGGGCGGGACCGGGGTCCCGCATGGCCCGCTGCACGGCCGTCTCGTACGTGCGGATCTCCCGGGTGAGCACGAGCATCAGATTCACCAGGAACGCGTCCCGCGCCGCCGGGCCCGCCAGCTGGGCCAGCTTGCTGATCTCGCGCCGGGCCACCGGCGCGTCGCCCAGCACGGCCCACAGCGTCGCCAGGTCGTAGCCCGGCAGATACCAGCCCGCGTGCTCCCAGTCCACCAGCACCGGACCGGTGGGCGACAGCAGGATGTTGGAGAGCAGCGCGTCCCCGTGACAGAACTGCCTCATGCCGTGCCGGCCCCCCGCGTGCGCGAGGCCGTGCAGCAGCTTCTGCAGATCACCCAGGTCCCGGTCGGTGAAGAGACCCAGCTCATGGAAGCGGGTGATCCGCGCGGCGTAGTCCAGCGGCTTGTCGAACAGACCCGTCGGCGGACGCCAGGCGTTGACCCGGGCGATCGCTCCGAGCACCGCCCGCAGATCAGCCCGCGGCGGCGCCTCGGACGGATGCCTGGTCAGCGCCGCCACCCGGCCGGGCATCCGCTCGATGACCAGGGTGCAGTTCTCGGGGTCGGCGGCGATGAGCCGGGGAGCCCGGACCGGCGGACGGTGCCGGACGAACGCCCGGTATGCCGCTATTTCGTGCCTGAATCGCTCCGACCACTCGGGGGAGTGGTCCAGTAAACACTTGGCGACCGCCGTCGCCCGCCCCGTCGAGCCGACGAGCAGCACCGAACGCCCGCTGCGCCGCAGCACCTGCACCGGGTTGAACTCCGGGCAGATCCGGTGCACGGACGCGATCACCATCCTCAGCTGAGCGCCCTGCGGGCCCGACAGGTCCAGCCGCCCGCTGAGCGAGGGGGTACCCGGCCCCGCCGCGCGCCTGGGCCGGCCGATGCCGGGCGCCGGGACGGTGGCGCGGGGGTCGAGGTACGGTCCGCCGCCCGCTCCGATGGGACGCAGCGGCCGGGGCGGGGCGGACACGGAGGACGATGCTGTGTACATGGGCGAGACAGATCCCTTCGCGCGCCGACAAGTTGCGTGCGCCGCCCCGGCCGGCGGCCGTTCGGCACCCTGGGGAGTACCTAGGGCTGCCGGGCGGGGTTGCGCTTTCCTACCTGACACCGGCGCGCGGGTAGTGGACCATCTGGCGCACCCTGGCGAACCCTGGCGAATAGTCGCAAGGCATCTGACGCGGGGTTACTGTCAACACAGCCGAGAACCTGGGGGCTTGACGTGACCGGAGAACCCAACACCCGCCTGTCGGACCTGTTCGGCCTAGCCGGCTGGTCCAAGGGCGAACTCGCGAGAATGGTGAACCGGAAGGCGGCGGCCATGGGCCACCCGCAACTGGCCACCGACACCTCGCGCGTGAGGCGCTGGATCGACATGGGGGAGTCCCCCCGTGATCCCGTGCCCAAGGTGCTGGCGGCCCTGTTCACCGAGCGGCTCGGCCGTGTCGTGACCATCGAGGACCTCGGGTTCGGCCGGCGCGGGCGTGTGGGGAAGCGGCGAGAGGCCGGGACGCAGGACAATCCCGACCAACTCCCGTGGGCGCCCGAGCGGACGGCAGCGGTCCTCACCGAATTCACGGGAATGGACCTTATGCTCAACCGACGCGGCTTGGTGAGCGCGGGCGCCGCGCTCGCCGCCGGCTCCACCATCGCCGGCCCCATGCACGACTGGCTGCACACCGACCCCGTACTGGCTGCCGACGCCCCGCGCGTAGGCGATCCCGCACACGCGGACCCCGCCGGCTTCGACCGGTACGAGGCCGCTCCCATCGGCTCCGAGGAGATCGAGGCGCTGGAGCGGTCCGTGGAGGTGTTCCGGGCCTGGGACGCCTCCCGGGGCGGCGGTCTCCAGCGCAAGGCGGTGGTGGGCCAGCTCAACGAGGTGGGCGGCATGCTCGCCTACCGTCACCCCGACCATCTCCAGAAGCGCCTGTGGGGCGTGGCCGCCAACCTCGCCGTGCTCGCGGGATGGATGTCCCACGACGTCGGCCTCGAACCCACCGCCCAGAAGTACTTCGTCATCGCCGCGCACGCGGCGCGCGAGGGCGGCGACCGCCCGCGCGCGGGCGAGGCACTGTCCCGCGCGGCCCGTCAGATGGTCCACCTGGGCCGCCCCGACGACGCGCTGGACCTGATGAAGCTCGCCAAGTCCGGCTCCGGCGAGAACGTCCTGCCGCGCACCCAGGCGATGCTGTACACCATCGAGGCGTGGGCGCAGGCGTCCATGGGCCGGGGCCAGGCCATGCGGCGCACCCTCGGCCGGGCCGAGGAACTGTTCGTCTCGGACAAGAGCGACGTGCCGCCGCCCAGCTGGATGCAGATGTTCGACGAGGCCGACATGCACGGCATGCAGGCCCTGGCCTTCCGCACGCTCGCCGAGCACGATCCATCGGCGGCGACCATCGCCCAGCGCCACGCGAAGCAGGCGCTCGAACTGCGGGTCAACGGGCGCCAGCGGTCCAAGATCTTCGACTACATCTCGCTCGCCTCGGCCTGCTTCATCGCCGACGACCCGGAACAGGCCGACCGCTACGCGCGGCTCGCCCTGGTCACGATGGGGGAGACCTCCTCCCACCGGACCTGGGACCGGTTGCGCGAGATGTACCGGCTGACCGGGCAGTTCGCGGGCTACGCCAAGATCGAGGACCTGCGCCAGGAGATCCAGCTCTCGCTTCCCCAGAAGAACCGCGTGGTGAAACCGAGGAGTGCGGAGATCTGATGGGCTCCGGGGCCGGATGAGTCCCGCAGGTTCATGAACGACGCGAGCTGATCCGCCGGCGCCTCGGCGAGGTCCGCCGCAGGTTCGCTATGCCCCGATGCGGGCGATCAGCACACCCGCGTCGTCCAGTCGCTCGGTCCCGCCGAACTCCTCGACGACGGCCCGGACGCACTCCTGCGCCGAACGGGCCCGGCTGAAGCGTGGTGCAAGGGCGAGCAGCGTCCGCGTGCCCGGGTGCGCACCGCCGCGCCCGTCGGCCCTGTCCCGGGCCAGTCCATCGGTGTGCAGCACCAGCACGTCGCCGGGCAGCAGGCGCACGTCGTCCTGCTCGTAGGCGACTTCGGAGGCCGCTCCGAGCAGCACCCCGTCCGGCGGGGGGAGCGGGCGCCCGGTCCCGTCACGGAAGAGCAGCGGCGCGGGATGCCCGGCCTGTGCCCAGTCGAGGGTGCGTGTCTCCGGGTCGAAGCGGCAGCACACGGCACTGCCCAGAGCGGGCTGAACGGAGGTTTCCAGCAACTGATTGAGGTGGCCCATCAGAGCCCCGGGCTCGATGCCGGCCACCGCCATGCCGCGCAGGGCGCCCAGGACCACTGCCATCGCGGAGGTGGCCTGGATGCCGTGGCCGGTCAGATCGCCGACGGTGAGCAGGGTCCTGCCGTCCGGCAGTTCCATCGCGTCGTACCAGCCGCCGCCGACCAGGGCGCTCGTCTCCGACGGGAGGTAGTGGGCGGCGATGTCCAGGGTGCCGGGGCCGTGGTCCGGGAGCCGCAGGGAGCTCTGCCACGGGGGGAGCACGGCCTCCTTCAGCTCCACCGCGATCCGGCGCTCGGCCCTGGCGATGTGCTGTTCGCGCCGCAGGGAGTCGTGCGTGCGGCGCACCACTTGCTGGCTGCGCCGCAGTGCGCTGACGTCCCGGATGACCGCCCACATGGATGCGGTGCAGCCGTCCGTGTCGAGCACGGGTTCGCCCGTCATGTGCAGGGTGCGGATGCGCCCGTCGGTGTGCGTGATGCGGAACTCGCCGTCTATCGGCTTGCCGTCGACCAGGCAGTCCGTCACGAGCGCGGTGAGTAAGGGCTGGTCCTCGGGGAGCAGCGTCGACGGCAGGTCGTCCAGCGACAGACCGCCCGCCTCCGGGGCGCGGCCGAAGATCCCGAACAGCTCGTCGGACCAGCTGACCGCGTCGGTCAGCAGATTCCATTCGGCGCTGCCCACCCGGCCGATGAGGGAGCCGGCGGGCTCGTCGGCGGCGTCCTCCTCGCTCGTACGCGCGGGCCGGCCGGCGGGTTCCGCGGGCAGACCCTCCTTGAGCTGTCCGAGGTGTGTGCCGAGATCGTCGAGGTGGTGGACCGCCAGGTCGCAGAGCGCGCGCTGCCAGCGCATCTGCGGATCGTCCTCGTCGATGCGCACGGCATCGCGCCGCACCGCGTCCACATCGCCGCGCAGCCGACGCGTCCGATGGATCAACGCATCGACGGCATCGCGCTCGGGCGGCTGGGGGGCGGGGCGGTCCGCGGAGAGGGGGGACGGCATGTCGTACTCCGATACAGGGCGGTACAACCAGTTCTGAAGGGTGGACCGCATACGACTTTCGCACAGCCGGAAGAGGCCCGTAAGTGATTTGGCAACACTCGACACGTTCTTGCATCTGGCATATGCCAGCGGCTGACTGTAGCCCATATTCTTCGAACAGCCTTGCTGCTGGCGGTGGTTGGTGCAAGTCAGTGGGTGCGTGGAGGGGGTGGCGGGCGCACGGGCGCCGTGTTCGCGCGGCGCGCGCGCCGGGCGTCGTGGCATATGCGGGTGCCGGGGTGCGGTGGGTGGGGCGGGGCGGGAATGGGGGCGGGTGCCCTCGTGTTGTACAGGGCGGAACGAAAACGAATCCCGTTCCCGAAAAGGGTGCGGGGTCGTGGTCCGCGAGCCCGGAGAGGATGCCCATGAAGTCACGAATCCACCCCGTCTCCCGTCCGGTGGTCTTCCGCGACCGTGCCGCCGGGACGGCATTCCTCACCCGCTCGACCGCCGATTCCGACCGGCGGACGACGTGGGAGGACGGCCGCAGCTACCCCGTGATCGACGTGGAGACCTCGTCGGCGAGCCATCCGTTCTACACGGGCACCCAGCAGGTGCTGGACACGGCCGGCCGGATTGAACGGTTCAACCGCCGCTACGGCGGCGAGGCGCCCTCCAAGGGGGCGTGAAGCCCCTCGCGCGCGCCCCGCGTCGTGCCCTGGATCACAGTTTGGGACAGGGGTGGCCGGGAATGGCGCGCGGTGGTTTATCGTTCACCTATATGTGGATGACGCCCTGAGCGCCCACATTCAAGCCGCCCCGGCTGGATTCCCCCGATCCGGCCGGGGCTTCCCCTTGCCCGGCTCCCCGGCCCCGGCGGCATCGTCCGGCCCGCGCCGCACCACCGTCCCGGCCAGCAGCGCTGCCCCGGCGAGCGCGGCGGGCGCCACGGCTCCCGCCGCGGGCCACAGGCGCACCATCAGGGCCGCCAGCGCGGCCCCCGCCACCACGGCGGCCAGCCGCCCCGCGACCCAGCCGTCGCTGTCGTGTCGCCTGCCCACGGCGAGCCGGCCGATGAGAGAGGTCAGGGTGCCCGTGAAGTAGTTCGTGGGTGTGGCGCGTACCCGCCCCTGAATCCCCATCGCGAGCCCCATGAGCGCCAGCAGCCCCAGCCGGTCCGTGTCCGACGTGATCAGCCGCGCCGCCCACAGCGCGGCCCCCGCCGCGAGCAGCACCACCTCCGCCAGCAGCATCACCGGCACCCGCCGCCACACCCGCTCACCCACCACTGCGGCCCCGGCCACCCCACAGCCGTACGAGAACAGCGCGGTCACCACACGCACCGCCACGCCCTCCTCGCCCGCCCCGACGGCCGACGCGCCCAGCAGCACGAGGTTGCCGGTCATCACCCCGGCGAAGACCTGTCCCACGCAGATGAAGACGAAGGCGTCCGCCGCCCCGGAGGCCGCCGACAGCAGCAACAGCGCGGGGTGGCCGTGCGCCGCCCCCGCCCCTTCGGGGCCGGCCGGACCGGTGGATGACTGGGAACGGGGAGTCGCCACCCCAGCATCTTCGCCGCAGCCCGTCCGCCCGGCCGTGTTGTGCCGCGTCCGGCGTGGCGGCCCGGGGCCACGCCGCCGCCTTCAGCCGAGCCCGCGCGCCCGCCTGAACCGGGTCAGCCCATCGGCCAGGTCCACCACCGGCTCCGGATAGTCCAGGCGCTCACGCTCAGCGCCGCGCGGCTTCCACGGCTCGTGCACGGCCGCCCCGGACAGCGACGCCAGCTCCGGTACCCAGCGCCGGACGTAGTCGCCGTCCGGGTCCAGACGCCTGGCCTGCGCCACCGGGCTGAGCACCCGGTTGGGCCGGCTGTCGGTGCCGGTCCCGGCCATCCACTGCCAGTTCAGCTGGTTGTTGGCGATGTCGCCGTCCACCAGAAGGTCCAGGAAGTGCCGCGCGCCGACACGCCAGTCCACGTACAGGGTCTTCGTCAGGAAGGAGGCGGCGAGCAGCCGGCCCCGGTTGTGCATCCAGCCCTCGTGCCGCAGCTGGCGCATCGCGGCGTCGACCACCGGATAGCCCGTGCGTCCCTGCCGCCACGCCTCGATCTCGCCGGCCGCGTCCGCCTCACGGCGCCACCGGTCGTGCTTGGTGCGGTAGTTCTCCCAGGACGCGGCCGGCCGCGCCGCGAGCACCTGGTGGTGGAACTCGCGCCAGCACAGCTGCCGGACGAACGCCTCGGCCCCGGCGCCGCCCGCGTCCCGCGCCCGGCGCACCAGCTCCACCGGGGACAGGGTGCCGAAGTGCAGATGCGGGGAGAGCCGGGAGGTGGCGTCGCCCGCCAGGTCGTCGTGCCGGTCCTCGTACGCGGCGAGCCCGTGACGCCGCCAGTTCGTGAACGCCTTGCGCGCCGCCTTCTCGCCGCCCTCCGCGAGGCCCTCCGAGACACCACGGACACCGTCCCGGGCCGGCACCCTCTCCGAGCGCGCCCCCTCAGGCACCCGCACCGTGCGCGGAGCGCCGAAGACATCGCGCAGCCGCTCGCCCGACCAGCGCCTGAAGTACGGGGTGAACACGGCGAAATGGTCCGATGACGCGGGGGTCACCGCGCCCGGCGCCACCGCGGTGATCACCCCGTCGTGCACGCGCAGCGCGCGCCCCGCGGACCCCAGGGCCTCGCGCAGCCGCTCCTCCCGGCGGCGGGCGTACGCGCTGACGCCCGCCGCGACGTGCACCTCCCGCGCGCCGGTCTCGGCGGCGACGGCACACACCTCGGCGGCCACCTCGCCCGACCGGATCACCAGCCGGCCGCCCCGGTCCCGCAGCCCGGCGTCGAGATCGCGCAGACAGTCGGCGAGGAAGGCGCGCCGGTTCGGGGCGCCGAACCCGGCCGCCTCGATCGCGCGGTCGTGGACGAACAGCGGCACTACCTCGTCGGCGCCGGCGAGTGCGGCCCGCAGCGGCGGATGGTCGTGCAGGCGGAGATCGGCGGTGAACAGGACGACCGCTGTGGTCATGGCGCAACTCCTGGTGAGGCGGGGACTGCCATGCTGCCGCCCGCCCCCCGCCCCCAATCCGCGCCGCTCAGGACGACACCGCGGGTACCGCCCGTCCGGGTGACACGGCGGTCTCGGCCGCCCGCGCGATGTTGCGGGCCATGCCGCCGAACACCAGGGCGTGGAAGGGCGAGACGCCCCACCAGTACGCGTGACCGAGCAGCCCTCGGGGATGGAACAGGGCCCGCTGCCGGTAACGCGTACGCCCGTTCTCGTCCCGCTCCACGTACATCTCCAGCCAGGCCGGGCCCGGCAGCCGCATTTCCGCGCGCAGCCGCAGCAGCCGGCCCGGTTCGATCTCCTCGACCCGCCAGAAGTCCAGCGAGTCGCCCACCCGCAGCCGGTCGGAGTCGCGCCGCCCGCGCCGCAGGCCCACGCCTCCCAACAGCCGGTCGAGCCAGCCGCGCACCGCCCAGGCCAGCGGGAACGAGTACCAGCCGTGCTCGCCGCCGATGCCTTCGACCACCCGCCACAGAGCGGCCGGTGACGCGTCGACGGTGCGCTCGCGCACATCCGTGTACAGGCTGCCGCCCGCCCAGTCGGGGTCCGTGGGCAGGGGGTCGCTGGGCACCCCCGGCACGGAGGCGGAGGACCACCGGGTGGTGACGCGGGCCTCCCGCACCCGTTGCAGGGCCAGCCGCAGCGCCGTGTCGAAGGTGAACGGCTGCCCAGCGCCGTCCGGCACGTAGCGTGCGATGTCGTGCTCCCGGCACACCACCTCGTACCGCAGGGACTCCGCGAGCGGCCGGGCGATCGGTGCCGGTACGGGGGTGATGAGCCCGACCCAGTGGCTGGAGAGGCCGGGTGTCAGCATCGGCACGGGCAGGATCACCCGGTGCGGCAGCTGGGCGACCTGCGCGTACCGCTGCATCATGTCCCGGTACGTCAGAACGTCGGGTCCGCCGATGTCGAAGGTGCGGTTCACCTCCCGGGGCATGCCTGCCCCGCCCACCAGGTAGCGCAGCACGTCGCGCACCGCGATCGGCTGGATCCGGGTCGACACCCAGCTCGGCGTCACCATGACCGGCAGCCGCTCCGTGAGGTAGCGCAGCATCTCGAACGAGGCCGACCCGGAACCGATGATGACCGCGGCGCGCAGGGCGGTGGTCGGGACGCCGGAATCCAGCAGGATGCGGCCCACCTCCGCCCGCGAGCGCAGATGCGGCGACAGCTCACGCGCCGGCGTGCCCTCGGGCGTGAGCCCGCCGAGGTAGACGATGCGGCCGACGTCCGCCGCCCGCGCCTGCTCCGCGAACGCCGAGGCGGCCCGCCGGTCGGTCTCCTCGAAGCCGGCCCCGGTCGTCAGGGCGTGCACCAGGTAGTAGGCGACGTCGATGCCGCGCATCGCCGGGGCCAGGGACTCCGCGTCCGTGACATCGCCCCGGACGACTTCCACCTCCCCGGCCCACGGATAGTCCCGGAGCTTCTCCGGGGTGCGGGCCAGACACCGCACCCGGTGCCCCGCCGCGAGGAGTTCCGGCACCAGCCGGCCGCCGATGTACCCGGTGGCGCCGGTGACCAGACAGCGCAGCGGCGCGTTCGCGTGGTCGCCCGTCATAGGACCTCCGCATCGGTTCGTTTCCCGCCGGACGCGCCGGCCTTCCGCGACCGGCCCACTGCGACCAGTCTGACGTCCGGATCCGGTCCCCGCACGGCCGCGCCGGGAGTGGCCCAGGCCTTCCGGGGCATCCGGGCTCCATGGACGCAGCAGCCGCGAGAGGTGAACGCGACACGACCCGGTCCAGGGGATGGGGGCGGCTTCTGCTGCGGGTCTGCCTACTGGTCCTGGCCTTCCTGGCCCTGGTCGGATTCTCCGTCGTCCTGGCGAAGGTGACGCTCACCCCGTCGCCCGCGTCCGAGGATCTCGTCACGTCGAACCTGCGACCGGGACGCTCCCTGCGCCAGTACGCCGAGGACTACACCTTCCTCGCCGCGTGCAAGCAGGCCGGGGGCAACCTTCTGCTGGGCATGCCGTTCGGTGTCCTGCTGCCCGTCCTCGTACCGCGACGGCTGCGGATGATCCGCATGATCCTGCTGACGGTGCTGGTCATCGCCTTCGTCGAACTGGCGCAGGGAGCACTCGTCGCGGGCCGCGCCTTCGACGTGGACGACGTCATCCTCAACACCGCGGGCGCGGCCCTGGCCTATCTGCTGATCGGGCGCCGCCTGAGCCACCGCTACCACGTCCTCGCGGACGGGCCCGGCCGTACGGCGAAGCCCGCCCCGGGGCCCCGCCCGAAGACGGCCCGCCGCCGTGCCCGGCCGAAGTCACGCAGCGGGCGGACCGGTTCGCGCTGGTCACGGATGCGGCAGGGCGTACGGGCCGCGGCCGCCCGCGGCCGTCGGCGCAAGCGCTGACCGGGACGAGCGGCGGGAGCCGGCGGATACCTCGATCGGCCCGTGGCCGATTGCGGAGGGCCTTCCCCGGGCCGACGGTGACAGGACACCGGGCGTGACATGAACAGGGGCCGCGCCGGTCACCGCCGAAGGGGAGCGACATGACGGACGCCCAGTGGAGCCCGGGGCGACGAGCCGGAGACGCCGCCGAATTCCTGCCCGTGCTGGACGTGGCCGAACCCGCGCGCCAGCGCAGGCTCACCGTCCTGTTCCGGCTGCTCCTGCTGATCCCGCACGCCGTCGTGCTGTTCTTCCTGGAGATCGCGGCCTTCTTCACCGTCGTGTTCGGCTGGTTCGCCGCCCTGGCGCTCGGCCGGCTGCCCGCTCCCGTCTACCGCTTCCTCGCCGGGGTCCTGGCCTACCGGACGCGGGTGGGCGCGAGCGGCATGCTGCTCATCGACAGCTACCCGCCCTTCACCCTGACCCAGCCGCCGCACTACCCGGTACGCATCGATGTCCGGCCGACCCGGCTCAACCGGCTCGCCATCCTCTTCCGCCTGATCCTGGTGATCCCCGCGGCGATCGTGCAGGGGCTCGCCACATCCGGCTGGTCCGCCCTGGCGATCCTGTGGTGGCTGATCACGCTGATCCTCGGGCGCATGCCCCGGCCCCTGTTCGAGGCCACGGCGGCCACCCTGCGCTACGAGATGCGGGTGTCCGCCTATCTGTCGATGCTCAGCCCCGCCTACCCCAAGGGCCTGTTCGGTGAGGACGCCGCCCTGGTACCGCAGGAGGAACCGCGCTCCGCCACCAGGCCGCTGGTCATGAGCACCGCGGGAAAGGCGCTGCTGGTCCTCTTCCTCGTCATCGGGGTCATCAGCGGCGTCACGACGTCCGTGACCCGCTCCTCCCCGGACGACAGCGGCTACAGCATGCGGCCGTAAAGGGTTCGTGCGCACGCCCGCTGCCCGGGCATGATCGCCGGATGACATGGACAGCCCCTGAGGCCACACGGACGCCCGGCTCGCTCGTCGCCGGAGAGCGGGAGACGCTCACCGGATTCCTGAACTGGTTCCGCTCCACCCTGCTCCAGAAGTGCGCCGGCCTGACCGGTGAGCAGCTCGCCGAGCGGACCGTCCCGCCGTCGAACCTCGCGCTCCTGGGGCTCGTACGCCACATGGCCAAGGTCGAACGCACCTGGTTCCGGCAGCGGTTCGCCGGCCAGGAGCTGGAGCCGATGTACGACCCCGCGAAGGGCAAGGACGCGGACTTCGAGGACCTCGACCCGGCCCGAGCCGCCGAGGACTACGCCCGGCTGGTCGAGGAGTGCCGGCTCGCCGACGAGATCGTGGCGGGCGCCTCACTGGACGACACCTTCACCCACAACGGCGAGGTCCACTCCCTGCGCTTGGTCCACGTCCACATGATCGGCGAGTACGCGCGCCACATCGGCCACGCCGACCTGGTACGGGAGCGGCTGGACGGCGTCACCGGGGCGTGAGGCAGGCGGGTGACGGCGTGCGGTGACCGGACCGTACGCTCCCTCGTGCAGCGGCCGGCGCAGGTGTTGCGGCCTCCGGCGTGAATCCGGCCGGCCCCGCCCGCCCCTGGCCCCGCCGCCCCAACTCGCGCCTCCGGCAGGGCTCTTGACGCCCACTGCTCCCTGGGTATGGTCTAGTCCAAGTGCAGGGCCCGGCCCCGGCCACCCCCTACGCAGGGGTGTCCGGTCATGGTTCTGCCGTGCCCTTCGCGCCTCTTGGCCCCACACCTGAGAGGCCGGTCTGCCGCTTTCGGGCTCCCCACAGTCCGGGCGCGCAGCGACGCCTCATGTGAAGGAGAAGCATGCACGCGAAAAGGAAGACCGCCGCGGCCGTCGGAGCCGTACTCGCCCCGGTGCTCGCGCTCACCCTGCCGACCGGCTCCGCCAGCGCCCACGGCTACATCTCGTCACCGCCCAGCCGGCAGGCCCAGTGCGCCGCCGGGACCGTCAGCTGCGGCTCCATCACGTACGAACCGCAGAGCGTGGAGGGTCCCAAGGGGCTGACCAGCTGCAGCGGCGGCAACAGCGGCTTCGCCGAGCTGGACGACGACTCCAAGGGCTGGCAGGTCACCCCGGTGAGCCGGAGCACCTCGTTCCAGTGGGTACTGACCGCACGCCACGCCACCAGTACCTGGCAGTACTTCGCGTCCGGCCAGAAGATCGCGGAGTTCAACGACAACGGCGCCCAGCCCGGCGCGACCGTCACCCACCAGGTGGACTTCGGCAACCTCTCGGGCAAGCAGAAGGTACTCGCGGTCTGGAACATCGCCGACACCGCCAACGCCTTCTACGCGTGCATCGACGTCAACGTCAGCTGACGACATCCGTCACCGGAACCCACCGGGAACAGGAGCCCCCGCCCTGCATAGGGTGGGGGCTTCAGCGGTCGCACGGAATCCGGCACGGGTGGAGGGCGGAACATGACGGACCACTGGGTGCGGCTCGAACTCGACACCACGACCTTCGACGCCGAGCGGTTCGGCGCCTACGTCACCCGGTGCCGGGACCAGGGCATCCGGCTCACCACGCTCGCGGAGCTGGGCGACACCCCGGAGCACCGCCGCGCGCTGTACGAGCTCAACAAGGAGTGCTCCGCCGACATTCCGGAGCGGGGCGAGTTCTTCACGTACGAGGAATTCTGCGCACGCCGGTTCGGCGTACCGTCGTACGACCCGCGCGGTGTCGTGATCGCCCTCGACGGCGAGGACTGGATCGGACTGGCGGCCACGTCCCGCCACACCGGCTTCGTGTTCAACGAGATGACCGGGGTGAGGGCCCCCTACCGGGGCCGTGGCATCTCCATCGCCATGAAGACGTTCGGGATGGACTTCGCGCGCCTGTGCGGTCTGCACCGGATCCGTACGTTCCACCACCCCGCGAACGCGAGCGCGATCGGGATGAACCGCACCATGGGTTTCGTCGACACCGAGTGAACCCGGCCGATCCGTGCGACACGTCGACCGGGCGGACTTTCGCGGAGGCCGAAGTCGTTGAAGCCATGATGAGGTGCCGCGGCCGATGAGATGCCCCGGCCGGATGTCGACGATGGGAAAGACGCATGCCTCTTCAGGGCGAGTACCAGCCGAGCCCCGCACAGTGGGTCCGTGACCAGGTCGAGCAGTACGAGAGCTCGGGGGGAACGGAGGGGACGACGATGCGCGGCATGCCGGTCATCGTCCTGACGACCGTCGGCGCGAAGAGCGGGAAGATCCGCAAGACGCCCCTCATGCGCGTCGAGCACGACGGCCGGTACGCGGTGGTCGCCTCCCAGGGCGGCGCCCCGAAGCACCCGGTCTGGTACCACAACCTCGTCGCCGACCCGCGCGCGGAGCTCCAGGACGGGCCGGTGCGCCGGGACATGACCGCCCGTGAGGTGACCGGCGAGGAGAAGGCGCTCTGGTGGGAGCGCGCGGTCGAGGCGTTTCCCGACTACGCCGACTACCAGAAGAAGACGGACCGGGAGATCCCCGTCTTCGTACTGGAGCCGGTCGACGGCGGCCACTGAGGAGGCGGAATCACGGCGGCCGGTGGGCGCCGCCCCGGGGCGGCGCCCACCGGCCGGCGCGGGACCCGGACCGCGGGGCGCGGGCAGCTGCGGGACCTGGCGCGCGTGGCGGGATAGTGTCCAGCTCGGCCCCTGAGGGGTGGGGTCGAGCGGAAGGATGCAGAACCTATGACAGACAACTCCGGCCTCGTCGCGTTCGTCCGGGCACGCCTCGACGAGGAAGAGCAGGCAGCGCGGGCAGCGGGCGGCGAGGGGTGGCGCTGCCCGGCCGAGGTGCCCGGCGAGATCCACGACCGCGGCGGCGCGATCGCCTTCACCCTGCGCAACCACGGCTACGACCGTCACATCGCCCGGCAGGACCCGGCCCGGACCCTCCAGCGCATCGAGACCAACCGGGTCCTCCTGGACGAGTACACCGAGGTCGCCGCCCTCGACATCGACCGGCCGCAGCGCGATTTCGCCTCGGGCCGGGCCTTCGGCCTGGGCTTCGCGGTCCGGCAGATGGCCGCCGAACACGCGGGTCACCCCGACTACCAGGTGAAATGGCTGCCCCGTTTCACCCAGTGACCCCCGGGCCGCCGGGCCGCTCCGGCGGCACCCCGGGTCAGAGCGGGTTCGTTCCGTGATCGCCCTTGGTGGTCACCTGGTCGCTCCGCTCCCGGAGCCGGCGCGCCTTGTCCTGGAGGCGCCGGCGCTCCTGCGGGTCGGATGCGCGATCGGCGGCCTCCTGCATCTCCCGCGCCTTGGCCCGGATCCGCTCGGCGCGGCCGCCGGTTTCGTCCGCAACGCTCATGATCACTCCTGGTTCTCGATGGAGAGCCGACCACTCCAGCGAATCAGCGCCGCCCCGCACCCGCATCTCGAACGGCCGCCGCCCCGGGGCCGCCCGGGTGCCCGGCCGCCCGGTGTCCGCATGTCCGGATGTGACAGTCAACCGTCATTGCGGCCACCCCGGATCCTGACGACGATGGGTCCATGCCCACCCCACACCGTGTCGTCATCGCGGTCTTCCCAGGCGTCGACCTCCTCGACGTCGCCGGCCCCGCCGAGGTCTTCGCCCTGGCCAACCGGTCCGGCGGGGACCGCGCCGGCTACGGGGTCCGGCTCGCCGCCCCCGAAGCGGGCGCGGTGCGGACATCGGCGGGTGTCCGGCTGGTCCCCGACCTGACCTTCGACGAGGTCGGCGGGCAGGTGGACACCCTGCTGGTGCCGGGCGCGGTCGACATGACCGACGACGGCCCCGTCGCCCGGATCGACCAGGACATCGTGGCGTGGGTCAAGGAGACCGCCCGGCACGCCCGTCGGGTGGCGTCCGTGTGCGTGGGCGCACACCTGCTGGCCGCGGCCGGACTCCTCGACGGCAGAAGGGCGACCACCCACTGGTCGACGGCCGCCCAGCTCGCCGCCGCGCACCCGGAGGTCACCGTCGACGCGGACCCGATCTTCGTCCGTGCCGACCGGGGCCGGGTGTGGACCGGGGCCGGCATCAGCGCCTGCCTGGATCTCGCACTCGCCCTGGTGGCCGAGGACCGGGGCGAGGACGTCGCGCTGGCCGTGGCGCGGCAACTGGTGATGTACCTCAAGCGGCAGGGCGGGCAGAGCCAGTTCTCCGTCCCCCTCAGCAGGCCGGCCTCCTCGCGGCGCGACATCGACGACCTGCGGCTGTGGATCGCCGACCACCTCGACGCGGACCTCCGTGCGGAGGTGCTCGCCGGGCGGATGTGTCTGAGCGAGCGGCATTTCGCCCGGGTCTTCAAACAGGAGACCGGCGTCTCCGCGGCCGCCTATGTGGAGGCCGCCCGGGTCGAGGCGGCCCGCCGGCTGCTGGAGACGACCGATGACCCGCTCGACCGTGTCGCGGCAACGGCCGGGCTCGGCTCGGCGGAGACCCTGCACCGGGTGTTCCGACGGCAGCTCGCCACCACCCCCGCCGCCTACCGCCGTCGCTTTCGCACCGGGCCGGCCTGAAGCGCCCGCCGCCTACCGCCGCCGCTTCCGCGCCGGGCCGGCCCGAAGCGCCGGCCCTCCCACCGTCACCTGCGACTTCCTCCCGCCCACGCGGGGAGGACAGCTCCGCCCTGCCCGCATCCCCGAGAAAGGCACACCATGAACACCGCCACCCACCAGCCGTCCCCGACGCTGCGCGAGGTCACGGGCGCGGAAACCCGGCTGCCCCGGCTGAGTGAGTCCGTCCTGATCCTCATCGACGTCCAGAACACCTACCGCACCGGCGTCATGGCCCTGGAGGGCGCCGAGGAGGCCGTCGCCGCCTGCGCCCGCCTGCTGGAACGGGCCAGGGCCGCCGGCACCCCCGTCATCCACGTCGTCCACGACGGCGGTGAGGGCTCCGCGTACGACATTCGCGCCCGCATCGGCGCCATCAGCGACGAGGTGGCTCCCAGGGAGGGCGAGGCGGTGGTGGTCAAGCACTTCCCCGACTCCTTCCACCGGACCGGACTGGAGAGGACCCTGACCGCTCTGGGCGCGGCGCCCGGCAGCGGCAAGGAGCTGGTCCTCGCCGGCTTCATGACCCACATGTGCGTCAACTACACCGCTCAGGGGGCCTTCAACCTCGGCTACCGGCCCGCCGTCGTCGCCGAGGCCACCGCCACCCGCAGCCTCACCGCACCCGACGGCACGGTCCTGCCGGCCGCCGCCCTCAAGGCCGCGGCCCTCACCGCCATCGGCGACCTCTTCGCCCCCGTCGCCCTCACCGTCGACGCACTCCCCGGCTGACGGGCGCACGGGAGAGGAAGGGGGCCGCCGAGCCCGCACCGGCGGCAAGACCCGCTACGGGGACGTCCGACGTCCTCGGGCGGCTCCGGCGGCGTGGAAGGTCAGGGCCCGCGCCACACGTTGGCGAAGGCGGCGTTCTCGATGGAGCGCCTCTGGCGCACGGCCTCCAGCTCCATCACCGCGTCATGGACGCCGGCGACCACGACCGTCACCTCGTCACCGAGATCGGTCTCCTCGTCGGACCCCTCGCTCTCGATACCCACGGCCGAGGCGAGAGCGGTCAGGACGGGCTCCCTCTCCTCCCAGCGGGCGGCCGCCCGGCGGCGCGCGGGCGTATCGGCGGCCTCCACGCGTTCCGCGCCGAAGGACAGCCGGCGGCCCCGCTTCGGGTTCAGCTCGCCCTCCGCCTCCAGGGCGGCCTGGTACGCGGCCGCGAGATCCCGGCCCCGGCGCCACAGCCAGTCGTCGATCCGCTCGTGGGGCTCCTGCCGGGTGAGCGCGGCGGCGGCCTCGGCAAGGAGCCGGTCCTCCGGCTCCGGCGGACCGCCCGCCACGATGCGGTCACCGTCCAGGCCGGCCGCTCCCGCGTCGATGAGGTCGATCAGTTCCGCTCCCGCGAGTGCGAGTGAGAGGTCCCCCTGTCCGACGGGGTGTTCCGCCTTCGGGTTCATGGCGGTGATGAACAGGTCTTTCGCCGTGGTCATGAACGGCTCCCCTCAGAGACGTCGGCAGAGCTCTGTCCCAGTCGGTCCAGCCGGCATCCGAACCCGGTCCACCGGCGGGACGACCGTCACGATCAGTATCGCCCCACCGGGCGGCGAGCCACCCCGTACGGCGTCACGTCGAGGGCGAGGTAAGCGGAAGGACCAATCGATGGTGTGAGAAGGAAGTCCTTCCATGGCCTCGCCGGGGCCGACGCTACCAGTCACGTGGGGAGCAGGTCGCGCTGGTTGCCGGAGTGACGATCACGGAGTCCGGGTGCACGCCGTCCGGGCGTTCCGGACGGGTGTACGTGACCGGGCCGTCCGCAACGTTACCCCGTTCCACAGCGCGGTGGCCGCTCCACGCCCCGCGGCCTCGCAGCCGGCACACCGTCTCGTAGCCGGCGCCGAGCATCAGAAGCGGAGCAGTTGCTCGATCGCGCCGGCGCCCGAGGCGCCGGCGGTTCACCGCGTGGCGGGTTCCCAGGCGAAGCCGTCCGGGTCGGTGAACGAGTCGCTGCCGCCACCGACGACCAGCCGGTGCGAACCGGTGCCCTCCGGAGGCACACCGGCGTCCTTGGCGAGGGCGCGGCGCGGGTAGAGAGCCAGCTTGACCGCGCTCTGCGGCGTCGCGAACTCGACGTACTTGCGCCCGTAGCTCTTGCCGACGGTGAACCCGCGGCCGATGTAGAACTGCTTGCTCGCGACCATGTCCCCGACCCCGAGCAGGAGCACGAACTGGTCGATCCTCCCGGTGTCCGGGCCCTTGTCCTTCTTCGCCGAGCTCGCGACCTTCCACAGCGCGCCGTCGGGAGCCCGTACGACCCCGCCGTAGCCCCAGAACGACTTGCCGGCCGGCTTCACCGGTGTGGCCCCGGCGTCGAGCGCCGCGTCGATGAGGCTTCGCACGGTGGCCGGCTGGGCGACGGTGAGTGACAGGGTGCAACCGCGGAAGCCGGTCGTCGGTGCTTCTGCGGCCCGCGCCCGGATCTGCGAGTCGAGACCGAAGGCCGCCTTGTAGAAGCGGAGGGCGGCGGCCGGGTCCTCGGCCTCAAGGGTGATGTGTTCGATGGAGGTCATGCGTCGAGGCTATTTCCGCCCCGCGCGCCACGCTTCTCGATTCCTGACCGGTCGCGTCCACCGGGGGTCAGCCACCCACCGAGCTGGTCGTGAAGCGGTCGCCGCAGATCCGGAGCTGCGGGTCGCGCAGGGTGAGCGCCTCCTTGGAACCGGGCGGGTACACGCGGAGGTAGTCGGCGCCGGCCCAGCACCCGGAACCGTTGATGTGCTGGTTGAGTGTGTGCAGGGTGACGTTCGCCGCCTTGCCCGGGGCGATCACCCTGCGCCCCTGCGCCGCGCCTTCGCGCTTCGCGGGGACGCCGATGACGCTGCCGTCGCGCTTGATCAGGGAGACCCCCGGGAAGCCGGTGAGGGTGCAGGAGTGTGCGGACTTGTTCACGAAGGTGAGCCGGTAGTAGAGGTGGCCCGCGCCCGCGTCGGCGCGTCGCACACTCATGGTCAGGCCCTCGGCCGTGCACCGTGCGGAGCCCGAAGCGGAACCGGGGCCGCCGGCCGTGGCGGTGGCGGAGCCGGGCGTCGTGGCGGGCGTGGTGCCGGGGGAGGACGGCGGTGTGGCGGGTGCCGACGAGGCCGCGTCCGGAGGGGGCGCCGGGGTCTGCTCGGAGCCGGGGCTTCCGGTGTGGGCCGCGGTCCCGGCCGGGGCGCCGGACGACGAGGTGCCGCCGCAGGCCGCCGCGACGAGCGCGAACGACATCACGGCGACCGGGGCCAGGAGGCGTCGGCGGAGCGTCCGGGCTCTCCCGGAGGCCGTGCGGCCCCGTGGACGGAGCGCGCGCTCGGACGGTGAGGGGGTGGCGGTGGCGCGTGAGAGTGAACCCATGACGGACGGCTGCTCGATTTCCGGCGGTCCGAACCTGATGATCTTACGAAATTGTCGCGGCCGGTGCCGTCCGGCCCCGAGCGGTGGCCGGCCTACTCCGGGGCGGACCCTACGACGGGCAGCCCGGCCGTCCGGGCCGCCTCGGCGAGCACCTCGCGGAACATCGCCGCGGTGAGCCGGCCGGTGAAGACATTGCGCTGGCTGACGTGGTAGCAGCCGAACACCGTCAGCGCGTCGCCCGCCCCGTCGGCGGGTGCGAGCGTCGTACGGACACCGTGGCCGAACACCGGCCGAGGCTTCGGCACCTGACGGCCGGCCCGCTCCAGGGCCGCGAGCGCCGCCTGCCAGCCGAAGCCGCCCAGCACGACCACGGAACGCACCGTCGGCCGCAGCAGTTCGAATTCCCGGGCCAGCCAGGGCCGGCAGGTGTCCCGCTCGCCGGGTGTCGGGCGGTTGGCGGGCGGTGCGCAGTGCACGGGCGACGTGACCCTCACCCCGTACAGTTCGAGGCCGTCACCCGGACCCGTCACCGTCGGCCTGGAGGCCAGACCGAGTTCGTACAGCGTCGCGTACAGGAGGTCGCCGGCCCGGTCCCCGGTGAACATCCGCCCCGTCCGGTTCCCACCGTGCGCGGCGGGTGCGAGGCCCGTGATCGCCAGGGAGGCGTCGGAGGGCCCGAAACCGGGCACCGGACGTCCCCAGTACTCCAGGTCGCGGTACGCCGGACGCTTGGCGCGGGCTGTCTCCTCCCGCCATTCCACGAGGCGGGGGCAGGCGCGGCACCGGATCAGCTCCGCGTCGAGGCCGGCCAGCGTGCGGGAGCGGGCCGCGGCCCGTACGGGGTAGTCCTCGGCGGTGCACATGCCCGACCCGCTTCCCGTCCGTGCCGACGCTCCTCGGGGCTCGCCCGGTGGCGGGCCCTTCGAAATGAGCGTACCCAGGGCTGAGGCGGCGAAGGCCACGGACCTGGCCCGCGTACCGCGAGAAGAAGTGACCTGGGCGAGGTGGCGTGAGGTGGCGCGGTGAACAGGATCTGCACGGTCGGGCACTCGACGCGCGAGTTCGACGAGCTGCTGGAGCTGCTGCGCGAAAACGACGTCACCTGTCTCGCCGACGTGCGCTCGTTCCCGTCGTCGAGAAGGCTGCCGCAGTGGAACCAGCAGGCAATCATCGATGCCCTGCCGCCCGGCATCGGATACCGGTGGATGCCGAAGCTCGGAGGACGGCGGCACACCCCGAAGGGCGTGGAAAGCGTGAACGGCGCCTGGCGGGTCAAAGCCTTCCGCGATTACGCCGACTACATGGCGACCGGTGAATTCCGGGAAGGTCTCGACGCATTGCTGGAACTCGCGGCGCACGAACGGCCCGCGATCATGTGCAGCGAGGCCGTCCCCTGGCGCTGCCACCGCAGACTGATCACCGACGCACTGATCGTCGCGGGCGCGGAGGTCGTCGACATCCTGTCGCCCACCTCGACGCGGCCCGCGGTCCTGAACAAGGACGCGCGGGTCCGCGACGGCCGTCTCGTCTACCCGCCCCACGACTGAGGCGGCCCGCCTGCGCCGGGCGCGCCGGCGCCGTTCCCGGGCCAGGGCCGCAGTTTCTCCGGGTTGCGCACCGCCCAGACGCGGTGGACGCGGTCCCCGGCCAGGCCGAACGCGGCCACCGTGACGGTGGCGCCCGCGTGCTGGGCGACCAGCCCCGGCCGGCCGTTGACCGTCCGCTCCAGGAGCACCAGCCCGGGAGCCTTCTCCGCGAAGTGGACCAGGTACCGGGCGACGCGCTCGCCGCCCTCCACCGGACGCAGGGCCGCCCCGGCCAGTCCGCCCCCGTCGGTGATCAATGCGGCCTCCGGGTCGAGCAGACCGACCAGCGCCTCGATGTCCTTCGCCTCCCACGCCTCCTTGAAGTCCCGCACCAGCACGGCCTGCTCAGCCGACGGACCCGTCTGCGCCCGCGCTTCACGGACACGCCGACGGGCCGAAGCGGCGAGCTGCCGGCAGGCCGGGGCGCTCCGGCCGACGATGCCGGCGACCTCGGCGAACGGGTAGCGGAAGACGTCGTGCAGGATGAACGCCACCCGCTCGGCCGGTGTCATCGACTCCAGCACGACGAGGAACGCCATGTTCACGGACTCGTCCAGGGTGACCCGGTCCGCGGGGTCCACCGGTCCGTCCCCACCGCCCGCGGCGCCCCCGCCGACCCACTCCGTACGGTCGGGCAGCGGTTCGGGGATCCACTCGCCGACGTAGCGCTCGCGCCTGACACGCGCCGAGCCGAGCACGTCCAGGCAGACCCGGGCGGCCACGGTCGTCAGCCACGCGCCGGGGGACGCGATGGCCTCCTGCCGGCTCCGGGGCATCGCGTACCAGCGGGCGTACGTCTCCTGCACGGCGTCCTCCGCCTCGGCGAGCGAACCGAGCATCCGGTAGGCGAGGTTGATGAGCCGGCGGCGTTCGCCGACGACCGCGCTCAGGCTCGGCTCCGGGCGTGCGTCGGACCGCTCGCCGCCCGGCTCGGATGGTGTGCTCATGATCGTGACCGTCCCTGATTCATCTCGTCCGATTCCGTCCCCCCCCCGCCGGTTCGACGGAACAGCGCACCCGAATGTGAGGTCCACGCCGGTCCACGCCTCACAGCCGGGTGCGGCGCCGCCCGTTGATCCGGACGATGGCGGTACGCGCGGTGGGCCCCCACGAAAGGACGCCGCGTGTCCCCACAGCGCAAGAACATCCTCGTACTGGGCCTGGACGATGCGAACCTGCCGTCGTCGGCGACCGGTGGCGCGAGATGTGGCACGAACGGCTGGACCCGGCGCGCTCTGGCTCCTGGAACGGTTGCGTCCCAGGAACGCGAAGACTGCTGGCGCCATGCCTCGCTCAGCGAGGACTATGGGGCGCTCGGCTGCCCCGTACTCGCCTCCAGCGGCTGGGCTTGTGCGACCGGGGCCCGATCAGCCCCCTGGCGCAAGCCGGGGGAGCGGAGGCGGAGGAACGCGTCCACACGCCCCAGTCACCGCTGTCCGTGGGCCGGTCCGGCGGGAAGGGGGCCTCGTGCAACACCCCGCCGGACCTGCCCACGACCAGCGGGATGAGGACGGCGGCTCCCTCGTCTTCGAGACCGAGCCGCTCGCGGGACGCGTGGAGATCCTCGGCGCACCCTCGGCGGACCTGCTGGTGTCCTCGTCCAGGGAGACCGCCCAGGTCGCCGTGCGGCTGTCCGACGTGGCACCCGACGGCAGCGCCACCCGGGTCACCTACGGGGTGCTCGACCTGGCCTGTCGCTCTCCACCTCCTACTGGCCGCGTGCCGCGCGTCGGCCCTAGGGAGCGGGAGCGGGCCGGCGCCACTCCAGCATCAGGATGGTGGCGTCGTCGTTCAGCCTGTCGTGCTGGGACTCCCTGATGGAGTGGATGAGCTGCCGGAGGGCTTCCGACGCGGGCTCTCCGGCAGCGGTGGCCCGGATGACGAAGGCCGTGAAGCGGTTCAGCCCGAACTGGCTGCCGTCCGCCATGCGGGCCTCGGTCACCCCGTCCGTGTAGAGCAGGATGCGGTCGCCGGGCCGCAGGGGCACCTGGTGCACCCTCCGGTCCGCTCCGGCGAGCTTTCCCGGTGTGCCCATGGGGGGTTCGCCGGGGCGGTCGAGCACGTTGTCCAGGACGCGGTTGTCCCGGATGAGCAGAGGAGGCGGGTGGCCACAGTTGACCCAGCTCAGAATCCCGCTGGACATGTCCAGTTGCAGGGTGATGCCGGTGCAGAACTGGTCGGGCAGCCACTCGGCCAGGACATCGTCGACGGTCTCGACGAGTTCCCGCAGCCCCGCGCCCTTGCGGCGGGCACTGCGGCAGCCGGCCATGGCGATGGCGCTGGTCATTCCCGACGCGAGGTTGTGGCCCATCGCGTCGAGGATCACGGCGTGCAGGGTGGACTCCGTGAGGGAGTGGTCGAAGGCGTCCCCGCCGAGCTCGTAGGCCGGTTCGAGAACCGCTGTCGACACCGCGCGCTCCTCACCCACCGCGCGCGGGGGCAGAAGGGCCCGCACCATTTCCGCGGGCAGCGTCATGGCTTCGGTACGCGCCCGCTCCACGAAGCGGTCGCTGAACGCACGTTTCGACGTGACGGCCATCGCGATGACGGTCGCGAGACTGTTGCACCGCTCCAGTCGCGTCTTGTCCAGCGTGTCCACGGACACGCCGATCACGCCCAGCCGCTCCACCCCGTCCACGAGGGGCAGCCACGCGATCAGCGTGCCGGTCTCGGTGGTCTCGACGCGCAACTCCAGGGAACGGTAGGCCGCTCCTGCCAGCGACGCGTCCACACGCAGCTCCGTTTCGCCGGAGAGCGGTGTCAGGAGTTGCTGCTGAAGGTCGACGAGGTAGATCTCGACGCGGCGCATCCCCAGCAGCCCAGCGTACCGGTCGACGAGCGCGGGCAGGTCGGTCGGAGCGGTGGCGTGCACCTGCGCCAGGAACCCGTGCAGCAGCCGCTCGCCGCCGCTGGTGGGGGAGTGCGTCATGGGGGTATCACCCGTCCGGCAGATGTGCGCGCTGGGGACAAGCCAACCGTCCAGGGGCCGGGGGGTGCCAGTCCGGGACGCCATTCGGCTGACGGTCCGAGTGAAGGACGACGGAAAGGAGGGGCCGTCCGGGAATTCCCGGACGGCCCCTCCTTTCCGCGTACGAGCTCCGTACGGACCGGTCAGATGCCACGGTGCCCGTGGTAGTAGCCACCGATCTGCTCGTGGTATCCCGGGTCGTCGGTGTGCTTTTCCTTGTCGAATTCGGGCGAATCCTTGATCTGGGCCTTGGTGAGGTCGACGAAGATCTTGCGCTCGTCCGGATCGACACTGCGTACGGTTCCGGCCGGCAGCAGGACGTGCCTGCCGAATATCCATACACCGGTGTCCACGACCAGGTACGAGGAGTCGACTTCGTCCGAGTGCTTGTCGACCTTGCCGATGCTCCCGTCGGTGGCTTCGACCTTGAATCCGATCAGGTCGGCGCCGGCGGTGTGGCCCGCGGTCGGCTGGTAGCCCCAGATGTTGTCACTCATGAAATGGCTCCTTCGTCGAGATGCAGTGCTTCTCGGAACTCCACGTGCCCGGCATCCCGGGAGTCACACACAGGGGCCGAGAACAAGAAAATGGGCTGGGACATGACCGGCGGTCATGTCCCAGCCCATTTTTGTTGGCTGCGGGAATTATTTACCAGCGGTACCAGCGGCCGCGCTTTCCACCGCCGCCCGCCGGGCGTACGACGAAGCCGAGCAGCCACACCACGAGGACGGCGATGGCTATCCACCACAGAGCCTTCAGGGCGAAGCCGGCCCCGAAGAGAATGAGCGCAAGCAGAAGAACCAGAATGATGGGAACCATGGGTATCAACCTCCGAGGCTTCACGTGCCCCGGCCTCCGTTCTGTATTCCTGGAGAATTTCACGACTTTCCTGTGCGCGAACGGGAAGGCGACGTCCCCACCCGCTGTGCCGGGCGGGCAGCACGTGGAACACCCATAGTGGAAAGGGTCCCCGTACCCCCGTACCCCCGTACCCCCGTACTTCCGTACAGAAGGAGACCGATCATGACCCGAGCATTCGCGCTCGTCTGCACCCTCTCCCCCTCCCCGAAGCCGTCGAGCAGCCAGCTCCTGGCCGACCAGATCATGGCCGAACTCGTCGGACTGGGTGTGCGGGGGGAGACCGTGCGGGTCGTCGACCACGACATCCGGCCGGGAATCGCCCCGGACATGGGGGACGGGGACGAGTGGCCCCAGCTGCGCGAGAAGGTGCTGGCGGCGGACATCCTGCTGCTGGCCACCCCGATCTGGCTCGGGCATCCGTCGAGCCTGTGCCAGCGGGTGCTGGAGCGGCTGAACGCCGACATTTCCGAAACCGACGGCGAGGGAAGGCAGTTGCCTTACGGAAAGGTGGCCATGGTGGCCGTTGTGGGCAACGAGGACGGCGCCCACAAGGTGAGCGCCGATGTTTTCCAGGGCCTCAACGACCTGGGCTTCACCCTGGCCCCCGGGGCGGTGAGTTATTGGGTCGGAGAGGCCCAGCACGGGACCGACTACCAGGACCTCGACGAGACGCCCGAGGCCGTCAGGTCCACCACGCATTCGATGGCCGTCAACGCCGTTCACCTGGCCCGGGTCCTGGCCGACGCCCCTTATCCGCCGCGCTGACCGGTGTCCGTCCGGCCTTCGTCCCCGTCCTTGCCGCCGTCGTGTCGGAGAACGGCAGCGGCACACCGTTCGGCCGCCGCGGGTGTGGAACGCATGGCTCCGGGTAGTCGCAGCTTCGCGTATGCGAAAGCATGTGCCGCTCGACGGAAGGGGAATGATCGCGATGTCGATACCCGTATCTGTGCAGGTGCCGGGGACCACAACAGGTGCGCCGGCGGAACTCCCGGAGATCGCCGACCCGTTGAAGGTCGCACCCAAGGACGCCCGCGCGCTCAGCAAGCTGTTCTTCGACCGGCTGCAGAATCTCGAAGAAGGCACGGCGGAGTACCAGTACGCCCGTAACACACTGATCGAAATGAACCTGACCCTGGTTCATTTCGCGTCCGCCCGCTACCGCAACCGCGGCAACGGCCAGATGGAAGACATCATCCAGGTGGGGACCATCGGGCTGATCAAGGCCATCGACCGTTTCGAACTCACCCGCGAAGTCGAGTTCACCTCGTTCGCGATCCCCTACATCGTGGGGGAGATCAAGCGCTTCTTCCGCGACACCACCTGGTCCGTACATGTGCCGAGGCGGCTCCAGGAGCTGAGGGTCACCCTCGCCAAGACCAAGGAGGAACTGGCCACCGCCCAGGGCCGGGAGGCCACGGTCGCCGAACTCGCCGAGCGCCTGGAGATCAGCGAGGAGGAGGTCATCGAGGGCCTCGTCGCCTCCAACGGCTACACCGCGCACTCGCTGGACGTGCCCCTTGACGGGGCGGAGACCGACAGCCCCAGCGGGGTGAGCCGCACCCACGCGGACATCACCGGCGAGTGCGACCCGGGCATCGAACTGGTCGAGAACCTGCACGCCCTGGCGCCTCTCCTGGAGACGCTGGACGACAGGGAGCGCGCCATCGTGGAGATGCGCTTCGGGCAGGAGATGACGCAGTCCCAGATAGGCGAACGGCTGGGGTTGTCCCAGATGCACGTCTCACGGCTCATCGCCCGCATACTCGGCAGGCTCCGCGAAGGCATCCTCACCGAGGACTGAACCGAGGACTGAACCGAGGACTGACCGGAGAACCGGGCAGGGGTCGAGCGGCCTCACCTACTGGACGCGCGAGGTGCTCCCGGACGACTCGTCCTCGTCCTCGTCGTCGTCCGATCCCGGCACGTGGACGTCCGTGACGTTGATGTTGATCTCGACCACTTCGAGACCGGTCATGGTCTCGACCGCGTCCGTGACGTCCGTACGGATGTTGTGCGCGGTGTCCAGGATGGGGATGCCGTAGTCGACGACGATGTCGACATCGATGGCGGTCTGCTTCTCGCCGACCTCCACCTTGATGCCTCGCCCGGGATCGTTGGAGCGGGAGACCTTGTCCTTGACGGCACCGAGTGCCCGCGACGGTCCCGAGCCGACGGAATGGACACCGTCCGTCTCCCGTACCGCGATGCCGGCGATCGTGGAGACCACGCTGTCCGCGATGGTGGTCGTTCCTCGGGAACCGCTCGAATTGCCGCTTTCCAGCCGGGTGCCGCTGACACTTTCGTTGGTCGCCATGAGTTCCTCACATGGAAGCTTGTCGGGAGGGGGATTCGTCCGGGCGGATCACCTTCCGCCACGGTCCGGCCCGTCTTCCACTCTCCTCCGGCCCCCGCCGACCCGCCATTCGGGTGGCCGGCGAGATCTGTAGACAGTGTCTACGGCGACCTGGTAGACACGGTCCATGGATTCTGGAAACCCCTTGCGGGAACGGCTGATCGACGCCGGTGTGGAACTCGTCATGACCGAGGGCTCCGCGTCGCTCGGGCTGCGCGAGATCGCGCGGCGGGCCGGCGTGTCCCACGGGGCCCCGCGCCGCCACTTCCCCACGCACCACTCCCTGCTCTCCGCCATCGCGCGACGGGGCTTCGCCGATCTCGCCCACCGCTTCGCGACGGCGGCCGACCCGGCGGATTCCCCGCGAGCCCGGCTGCGGGCCCTCGCGGACGCCTACCTCGGCTACGCGTGGGAGCACCACGGCATGTTCGAGCTGATGTTCCGTCACGACCTGCTCGACAGCGAGAGTCAGGAGCCGTCCGGCGGGATCCGGGACCCGGAGCGGCCCCGCCTGCGCGAGTCGACCCTCCCGCTCTTCGCGCATCTGGTCGAACTCGTCGCCCAGGACCGCGAGGAGAACGCGGAACGCGGGACCGGCCCCTCCCGCGAGGCCGCCCCGCCGCCGGCCGTGACCGCCGCCGCGCTGTGGACCAACCTGCACGGCTTCGCCGAACTCCGTGCCCGGCGCAGCCTCCAACTCGCCCTGGGCGCCTCGTCGTCCGACGGCGGCGACCTGCTGGAGCCCCTCGTCGCGGCGGTGCTCGACGCCCACCTCGGCCGGGTGAGTCCGTGACGGTGACCGCCGCCCCCGCCCTGCGGCCCCGCGTCGCGCTCGTGGCCTCGGTGGCGGGTGCCATGATCGTGGCGCTGGACGGCACGGTGCTGCTCGTCGCGCAGCCGGATCTGCAACGCGACCTCGGGGCGGACGTGACCCAGGTCCAGTGGACCAGCACCGGCTACCTGCTCGCGGTCGCCGCCTTCCTCGTCATCGCCGGGCGGCTGGGCGACCGGTACGGGCACAAGCGGCTGCTGTTCATCGGCGTGCTCGGCTTCGGCGCGGCCTCGGCGGGCATCACCCTCGCCCCGGGAGTCGGCTGGGTGATCGGCCTGCGTGCCGCCCAAGGCGTGTTCGGGGCGCTCCTGCAACCGGCGACGCTGGCCCTGCTCAGGCTGGTGTACCCGGCCGACCGGCTCGGCGCGGCGGTCGCCGCCCGCACCAGTGCGATCGGGGTGGCCGCGGGGGCCGGCCCGGTGCTCGGGGGAGTGCTCGTCGCGCACTGGGGCTGGCGTGCCGTGTTCCTGATCAACATCCCAGCAGCCCTCGCCATCGCCGCGCTCACCCTCGCCGTACGGACACCTGCGTCGCCGCGCACCGCGTTCCGGCGGTTCGACCTGGCTGCCGGCGCCCTGCTCGCCGCCGCGCTCGCCGTCCTGGTCCACACCCTGGCCGGCGTCCCGGACCACGGGTGGACCGGCGTGCGGACGGTCCTCGGGCTGCTGCTGGCCGTGGTGTTCGCGGCCGGGCTCGTCGCGTACGAACGCCGCAGCGCACAGCCGGTCGTGCCCGCGGTGGTGACGCGCTCGGTGCCCGTGATGGCGTCGATGGCGCTTCTGCTCGTCACCTCGGGCGGCATGTTCGGCGCGCTGTTCGTAGCCACGTTCTTCCTGCAGCAGGGGCTCGGCCTCGACCCGCTCACCACAGGTCTGCGCGTCCTCCCGCTCACCGTGCTCATGGTCCTCGGAGCGCCGGCCGCCGCGGCCGGGGCCCGCAGATTCGGGCCGCGCCGCACCGCCGTCGCGGGTCAGGCGGGCGTCGTCCTCGCCGTCATCGGTCTCTCCCGGCTCTCCCCGGACAGTGCCTGGCCGGAGACCGGCGTGCTCTTCGCGGTGCTGGGCGCCGGGTTCGCCACCGTGATGGTCACCGCCACCGGCACCGTCGTGGGGGACGCGCCGCCCGGCCACGCCGGGGTCGTCGGCGGGCTCAAACAGACGGCCATGAACGTGGGTCCGACCCTCGGGATCGCCGTCGCGGCCGGTCTGATGCCCCTCACCTCGTCCGCCGTCGCCGCCCCGGCGGAGCCGGCCCTCGCGATGTCGGGGCCTGCCATGGGCCAGGCCTTGATGGCGGTGGCGGCACTCGCCGCGCTCGGCCTGGTCCCGGCGTCGGTGCTGCCCGGACGGTGACGTCGCCCGAACGCGCGGTGTCCGGGCGGGGGCACACGGCCCTGCCCGGCCCGTGCCCCGCCCGCGCGGGGCCGTCACCGCGCGGCCCGACCCGCGGCACTCCGCGAAGCGCTCGCGTCGTCGCCCGAGCCGTGCGCCAGTACGCTGCCAGAGGATCACGGCCCGTGAACGAGGAGCAGACCGATGGACCTCCGTTTGAGGACGATCAGCCGGGACGAGCACATGGCGTTCATCGACGGCCTGCCGTCGGCGAGCCACATGCAGGTTCCGTCCTGGGGCGGGGTGAAACCCGACTGGCGGGCGGAGAGCCTCGGATGGGTCGACGCCGAGGACCGGATCACCGGCGCGGCCCTCGTGCTGTACCGGCCGCTGCCGAAGCTCGGCCGTCACCTCGCCTACCTGCCCGAGGGTCCGGTCATCGACTGGTACGACGACGACCTCGGCCGGTGGCTGGATCCGCTGCTGGGCCACCTCAAGAAGCAGGGCGCGTTCACCGTGAAGATGGGTCCACCGGTCGTCGCCCGGCGCTGGGACGCGGCCACGGTGAAGGACGCGATCGCCGACCCGCGGGCCCACCGGCTCGGCGAGGTCGAACCCACCACCCGCGATCCCCGCGCCTTCGCGCTCATGGACCGCCTGCGCTCCCTGGGCTGGCAGCAGTCCGGCGGAGCCGGCGCGGACGGATTCGCCGCCGGACAGCCGCGCTACGTCTTCCAGCTCTCCCTCGCCGGCCGCTCCCCGGACGACATCCAGCGCGGCTTCAACCAACTGTGGCGCCGCAACGTCAGGAAGGCCGAGAAAGCCGGCGTCAAGGTGGTCCAGGGCGACTACGCCGACCTCGACACCTTCTACGCGCTCTACACCGAGACCGCCGCCAGGGACCGGTTCGTCCCGCGCCCGCCGGAGTACTTCCGGCGCATGTGGAAGGCCCTGACCGCCGAGGACCCCGACCGCATGCGGCTCTACCTCGCCGAACACGACGGGGAGGTGCTGGCCGCCGCCACCATGCTCACCGTCGGGCAGCACGTCTGGTACTCCTACGGTGCCTCGACCAGCCGAAGGCGCGAAGTCCAGCCCAACAACGCCATCCAGTGGCAGATGATCCGCGACGCCCACGCCATGGGCGCACACGTCTACGACTTCCGCGGCACGACCGACACGCTGGACGAGAGCGACCACCTGCTCGGTCTGCTCCGCTTCAAGGTGGGCACCGGCGGGGAGGCGGCCGAGTACGTGGGCGAGTGGGACTACCCGATCAGCAAGATCCTGCACAAGGCGTTCAGCCTCTACATGGCGCGGCGCTGAGCTTCACCCCGGGGGGCCGAACGTGCCCTGGGTCATACGGGTCCGGCGCGGCGGCGCAGTAGTCTGCTCGGCGATCCAGCACCCGAGGGGACGCCCCGATGCCCGCAGACCTTGCTCCGCTCATATCCGCCACCACCCAGTGGCTGACCCGCGCGTTCCC
This sequence comes from Streptomyces sp. ATexAB-D23, assembly GCF_000373645.1. GTDB lineage: Bacteria > Actinomycetota > Actinomycetes > Streptomycetales > Streptomycetaceae > Streptomyces > Streptomyces castrisilvae. The sequence continues at coordinate 79,415 of NZ_KB892003.1, forward strand.
GTCCGGCGGCGGCGCGCTCACCGCTGCGCTGGCCGAGGCGCAGGCCCGCCAGGCCGTCACCGTCGCCGCCTGGCTGCGCTACCCCACGGACCTGGATGCCGCCCTGGTGACACTGGTCGGTCCCGGCGGCTCGGCGCGCCTCGACGCGCTCACCGGGGCCCGGGGCGACGGGGCGGCCGACCAGCGGGAGCCGGCCTGGCGGAGCTGGGTCGACGAGGTCGTCGCCAGCTGGGCGGCCCATCTGCTCACCGCACCGGAAGCCGCCGGGGAAGCGGTGCGGGCCCTCGAAACGTGCGAGCACACCTGTGCCGGACCCGCCGAGTTCCGCCGGCTGACCGAACCGAGCGCCCACGATCTGGCGGCCACGGCACTGCTGCGCCACCCCGATCTGCTGGAGCCGATGGCCCGCCTCCACTACGCCGGCCTGCTCGACCGCCTGGAGCGGGCCCGCACCTGCTGACCGCCCGGCGCGGCCACGGCGGGGTCAGCCCTTGCCGCGGCCGGAAAGAAGATCGCGGGCCCGGTCGACCAGCCCGGCACCGGGGCCGAGGACCTTGTTGCCGGGCGGGGTGTCGGGGGCGGAGGGGTGCGGACGGGTCGGGGCGGTCTTCTTGGCCGCACGGACCCTTTCCCCCAGCGTGTCCAGGGCCTCCGGGGAGCAGGCCGCCGCGAGCAGCGGGAACAGCCGGCCCTCCTCGTCGCGCACGTGCTCGCTGACCTCGAGCTTCAGCTTCGCCACCAGGTGGTCGAACTGCGGGTCGTCCGCGGGCAGCCCCTCCAGCTCCTTGAGGTGCTGCTCCACCTTCGCGTGGTCGGACAGCTCCTTGTCCGCCATGTCGTCCCCGTCGTCCACGAACCTGCGCACGGCCGGGTAGAGGTGCATCTCCTCCGCCACGGAATGGCGGACCAGTTCGATGGTCAGCTGGTCGGCCAGCTTCCTGCGCCGTTCGTCACCGACCGGCTGCTTCTCGATCTCCGCGAACAGTTCGTCGACCTCGCGGTGGTCCGTGGTGAGTTCCGCGATCACGTTGCCGCCGTGTCCCATCAGAGAAAACCCTCTCCGCTTGTGTGGTGCCCGTCGTGTTGGTGCGAGCCGAAGCCAGCTCACCGTTCCACAGGGGTACCCCCGAACCCCTCCAACACACGGAGCCACGCCTCACGCTGGGCAGCCTGGCGTAACCGCACCCGCCCGGGTCGCGTACGCGGGACGAACCCACCGGCCGGGAACGGCGTCGGCGCCTGCGCGGCGGATCAGTGCCGGGGCACGGCGTCCGTGGCCACGGCTTCCCTCAGCGCCGTGGCCGCCGTCCGCAGACACGACGGGAAATCGAGCTGTCCCCGGGCGTCGATCCATCGGCCGAACGCGTTCTGGAAGGCGACCACGGCGATCTGAGCGACCAGACCGGCCCTGTCGGGTGGTACGCCGCGCCGCGTCAGCCCGTCGCGTATCGCCATGGTGAGGGTGGCGAGCTTGGTGCGCTCGCGTTCCTGCAGCTCCGCGCTGCTGTCGATCACGGCGCGGCGCTCCGCGGCCTGATCGACGTGGGCGACGAGCCGGGAGCCGACCCGGGAGAGGGCGTCGAGGGCCGCGGCCAGCGGGGAGGCCGCCTCGTCGGCGTCGAGCAGCGCGTCCGAGACTGCGACGGGCAGCTGTTCGGATCCCGCGAACAGCACTTCGCGCTTGTCGGGGAAATAGCGGAAGTACGACCGCCGGGTGATCCCGGCGCGTTCGGCGATCTGGGTCACCGTCACGCCCTCGTAGCCATGCTCCTGGAAGAGTTCCAGCGCGGCCTTCTTGAGGCGCTCCTGCGTACCGGGATCCCATCTCGCCATGCCCCGACCCTAAGGGCTGTCCCGCAATTCCTGGCGGATCAGCGCGCGGCGTCAGATGCGGTGCATCGCAAGGCGGAGAGGCGCCCGCATACTGGATGTATTCGGGCGTTTCGACAACGCGGCGAGGTGCCGTAGCTGACGTCGTGCGCCCGCCAGGAATTGCGGGACAGCCCTTAGTGCCGTGGCAGCCAAGGTGTGCCCCGTCGCGACGCCCGGCACGCACTCTCGCCGCACCGGACGAAAGCCCGAGTGCGGTCCAGCACGAGGGCTTCCGGCCGGCACGCCGGGAGCACGCACCGGACGCCGCTCCCTCCGGGCAAACCTTGGCTGCCACGGCACTGGCAAGTGATGTCTCAGTGTGTCATCGGTGCTAGCCTGGGTGATGACACAGTGAGACATCACTTGGTGCGGGACGTGTGGGGCCCGGACCGGCGGAAGGAGCCGGCATGACACCGGACACGAGGACCGATGAGGTGTGGATTCTGGGAGCCACGGGCCGGATCGGCCGCGCGGTCGCCGCTCGGCTGGCGGCCAGGGGCATCGATCCCGTCCTGGTCGGGCGGGACCTCGGGCGCCTGCGCGAGGCCGCGACGGCCCTCGGCCGGGGCGGCGATTCGAGGATCGTGCAGGCCGATACGGCGGAGCGCATCGCCGCCCGGATCGGCCAGGAGCGTCCCGGGGTGGTCGTCAACACCATCGGCGACTACGCGGCGACGGCCGCACCGATCGCCCGCGCTGGCATGCCGGGCGGCCACTATGTGGATCTGGCCGCCGACCTGGTCGCCGTTCCCCGGCTGCTCGGCCTGCACCAGGACGCGACGGAGGCCGGCAGCGCACTGGTGACCGGCGCGGGCTTCGGCGTCCTGGCGACCGAGGCCGTGGTGGTGAAACTGTGCGAGGGCCGGCCCACCCCGCGCGAGGTGCGCGTCGACGCGCTCGCCTCGGTGGCCATGGAAGCCGGAGCCGTCGGTGCCGCCTTCGCGGCCACCTCCGTCGATGTGCTGACCAGCGGCGGACGCCGCTACCGCGAGGGCCGGCCGGTCAGGGCCCGGCTCGGCGCCGGCCCGCTCACCCACACCCTCCCGGACGGGCAGACGGTGAGGTCCGCCGGCCTGCCCTCGGGAGAGCTCCTGGCCGCCCAGCGGGCCAGCGGGTCTCCTTCCGTCACCGCGACCTCCGCTCTCGCTCCCGCCTCACCCGCCGTGCGGGCCGTGCTCCCCGTTCTCGGGGCCCTCCTGTCCATCCCGGCCCTGCGGCGTCTCGCTGTCAGCCGGATGGCCGGGATGCGCATGAAGGCCGCCCCGATGCCCCGGCGGCACTCCTGGGGACACGCCGTGATCACCTGGCCCGACGGCACAAGCCGCGAGGGCTGGCTGCGCGCCGGTGACGGCATGGACTACACGGCCGATGTCGCCACCGAGGCCGCCGTGCGGCTGGTGCGGGGCGAGGGCCGGCCCGGTGCGCACACGCCGGCCGCCGCGTTCGGCCCGGACCTCGCCACCGCGGCGGGCGGCGACTTCATTCTCGACTGAAGCCTCAGCCGAAGGTGAAGCTGAAGCAGAGGGTGAGGTGAGCTCGCGGCCGTCCGGCCGGTGCCGATGCCCGGGGCGTGGTCCGCGTGTCCGGTCCTCCCGTTTCAGCCCTCGACGCTCCGCGTACCACCGAGCGGCCACGCCGCCATGTCGCGGTAGCGGATCTGCTCCTGGCCGCGCCCCGCGTTGCCGCCGACCAGGTGGAGCCGCTCGGCGTGCCAGGTGTGGCCGCGAAACCCGTCGAGCCGCGCGGCGATCTCGGACGCCGAGGTGTGGTCGCCCCGGCGGACGCGGGCCAGGGTCAGGTGGGGCCGCAGGGGCCGGTCCTCCAGGGTGACGCCGCAGTCCTTGACCACGGACCTGACGCCGGCGGCGAGGAGATGCAGGGCGTCGAGGTCTCCGGCGATCCCGCTCCACGCCACCCGCTCGTCGAACGTCCCGCCGCCGTGCAGCGACAGACGGGGAGAGCGGTGGGCCGCCGCGAGGTCCGCGAGTGGAGGGCGGAGCAGCGGAACGGTCCGGACCGGGAGTTCGCCCAGGAACGCCAGGGTGATGTGCCAGTCCTCGACACGGTTCCACCGCACGTGGGGGTGTGTGCCGTACAAGGGGCGCAGCTCCTGGGCGAGTTCCTCCTTCGCCGGGTCGGGCGGGGCGAGGGCGATGAACACGCGAACGGTCGCGGGCGGGTTCTGTTCGTTCACACGGCATTCGTATCCCATGCTCTCCGAGCCGCTTCCGCCGGGCAGGCGGCACCACCACAGAGAACCTTACGCACGGTGATGGAAATGGCCATTGATTCGGAGCGGGGCGCGCAACCGGCGCACGGGAGCGCGATGTGATCGGCGTGTGTCCGAGGGTCTGGGGGCGTACGCCGGCGGTTATCCGGATTTGCGCGGGTCGTATTCAGCGAAACGTGAACAATCAGGACACGGGGTGGCTGAATGTTTTCGTAGAAGTGGGCCTGGCATATGTCTCCGGCCGGCCTGGGTGCGTGTCGCGGCCGTGTGCGGCCATAAGTAATGGGCTGAATTTGTCCCTTTGGCTGTCGGGCGTCATCTATGGTGATTGGCGTGAACGGGCGAAGCCGGGAAGCCGGCTCGGCCATCGGTGTTACGCCGGTATCCCGAGACGTAACGTATCTCCGCCCGTGCGGCCGAGATCGTGGCGGAAGGGGCGGGCGGCTCGGCGGTGGGCCGGGGGAAATCCGTACGGCAGGCCCGTATCCGTCCGAAGAAAATGTCGTGGCATGTGTGAAACAAGTGGGGGACGGTCGTGGCCAATCCTTTCGATGACGAGTCGGGTCGGTTCGTGACGCTGGTGAATGGCGAGGGTCAGTACTCGCTGTGGCCCGCGCACATCGAGATCCCGGGCGGCTGGAGCGTCGGCGGTCCGGAAGGATCGCGGCAGGAGTGTCTTGACGCGATCGAGGCCGCGTGGACCGACATGCGGCCCGCCGGCCTGGTGCGGGCGATGGAGGCCGACGCCGGATAGGGCGGTCTCGGGGGCTGTCGAGGGTGCGCAGGCCGCCCGGTCCGGGGCGGTCCCGCTACTTCTCCTTGATCTGATCGACACTGCTCGCATTCGAGCAAAATCGATCAAGTGAGCGTGCTGATCGGTCGCGCCTCGGCTGAAAATGTTCATGCCGCCTTCATGCGGCTTTCTCGAATCACTGATGGACTGCCCAGGGGCATGTCCTCAATACGCGAAGACAGCGGAGTTTCCTCGCGGGTACCGGAGCCGGAGGGTGCTCCGTCGGTGCCCGATGCCCGGGGCGGCGATGTCTCTCTTCGCTTTACCCGCCCGTTGTCGGCGAAGGGTGCCACACCGGCAAGACCGGCTTCGTCCTGCCCTCTTCGTCCCCCTGAAAACTCTCCCCAAAGGTGTGTCCCGGCATGCGCGAAAACAGATCTGTCGCCTCGGAATCGGTTCTCGATGAGTTCTTCGGTACGACCATCGCCCAGCGGGGCGTCTGGTACGGGCAGCTGGTCGACCCCGGAAGCCCGAAATACAACATCGGTGAATGCTTCGAGATCCGGGGCGACCTCGACGAGACGCTATTCGCCGCAGCGGTCGACCGGGCGGCCGACCTGTGCGACAGCCTGAACCTCGAGTTCGTCACGGAGAGCGACACCGTCCGCCAGCGCGTCGTCCGCCACCCCCGGGCCGACACCGGCCGGCTCCGTACCGTGGACCTGTCCCGCGCCGCCGACCCCGCCGCCGAGGTCGAGCGCTATCTCGCCGAGGACATGGCATCCGCCGACACACTCCACCGCCCGCAGCACCACTTCGCACTGCTGCGCGCCGGAGACGGGCTGCGCTACTGGTACGTACGCTTCCACCACATAGCCGTCGACGGTCTCGGCGGCGCCGTCTTCACCCGCACCGTGGCCGACCTCTACGGCCGGGCCGTCCGGGGCGAGGACCTCGCCCGGGTCACCCTGCCCGCCGCGCCCCTGCGCGAACTCGTCGCCGACGAGGCCGCCTACCGCGACTCCGGCCGTTACGAGGCCGACCGCGCCTACTGGACCGGCAGGTTCGCCGACCTGGCACCCGGCGCCGCCGGGGAAGGCGACGACGCGCACAGCGGCAGGACCCTCATCCGCCGGCGCACCGACACGCCCGCGACACCCGGCCCCGACGGAACGGACGTACGGCTGCACACGGGCGAGACACTGCCCGTGAGCGTCCTCGACGGCCTGCGCCGGCTCGCCGCCGCCCACCGCACCACCTGGAGCGCGGTCATGGTGAGCGCCGTCGCCGCCTACACCGCCAGGGTCACCGGAAACCGCGACGTCACCGTGGGCCTGGCCTCCAACGGCCGGCACGGCGGACTGCGCCACATCGTCGGCATGACGTCCAACATCCTGCCGCTGCGCCTGACCCTCCCCGCCGACATGACCGTCGGCGCCCTGATCCGCGAGGTCGCCGCCGAGATGCGCGGCGCCCTGCGCCACCGCCGCTTCTCACGCGAACAACTCGCCCGTGAACTCGGCATGAGCGACGACGCGTCCCGCCTGACCGGCGTCGTCGTCAACATCATGGGCTACGACTACGACCTCGACCTCGCCGGTGTGCCCGCCCCTTCCCGGGTGCTGTCCATCGGCCCGGTGGACGACGTGTCGCTCTTCGTCTCCGAACGGGCCGAGGGGAAGGGGCCGCTGATCGGGTTCGACGCCAACCCCGAGCTGTACCGCCCCGAGGACGTCCAGCTGCACGAGCGGGCCGTGGTGTCCTTCGTGTCGGCCCTGGCCGACGCCGACCCCGGCCTCCTCCTGCGCGACCTGCCGCTCCTGGACGACACCGCCGTCCGGGTACTGCGCGACCAGGGGCGCGGCACAGCCCTGCGCGCACAGGCCGCCGGCCCGGATCTGTCCCGGGCGTTCCGCGCGCAGGTGCGCCGCACGCCGGACGCCCCGGCCGTCGTGGACGCGACCCTCATCGTCTCGTACCGGCAGCTGGAGCGGGCCGCCGACGTCCTCGCGGGCGCCCTGACCGGCCTGGGCATCGCCCGCGAGGACGGAGTCGGCGTGCTCGTGGGCCGTTCGGCCGCCGTGCTGACCGCCACCCTCGGCGCGGTCGCCGCCGGCGCGGCCTATGTGCCGATGGACGCCGCCTGGCCCGCCGAACGGCTCGACCGCGTCGTGGAAGCGGCCCGCGTCCGCGCCCTGATCGCCGACGAGGCGACCGCCCGCACGCCCTGGGTGCGGGCGGCGGCCGCTGCCGGTCTCCCGCTCCTCGTCGTGGACGCGCGCGGCCACGTGCTGCGCGGAACGCCACCCCGGCCGGGCCCGCTGCCCCGGACCGGCCGAGCCGACCGGCTCGCGTACGTCATGTTCACCTCCGGCTCCACCGGCCTGCCCAAGGGCGTCGGCGTCACCCACGCCGACATCCTCGCGCTGGCCGCCGACCGCACCTGGACCGGCGGCGTGTCCGACGCGGTGCTGATGCACTCCGCGTACGTCTTCGACGCCTCCACCTTCGAGATCTGGGTGCCGCTCCTCAACGGCGGCCGCGTGGTCGTCGCACCCCCCGGCGTCCTGGAGGCACGCGTCGTCCACGACATGGCGGACACGTACGGTGTCACCGCGCTGTTCCTGACGACCGCCCTGTTCAACGTGATGGCCGAGGCGGACCCGGCGGTGTTCTCCGGCCTGCGGCTGGTCGCCGCCGGCGGCGAGGCCGCGACGCCGGACCTGATGCAGCGGGCCGCCGCCGCCTCGCCCCGCACGCTCGTCCTGCACGTGTACGGCCCCACCGAGACCACCACGTTCGCCGCCCGGCACCCCGTCACCGCCGACAGCAGCGGGGTACCGCCCATCGGCCGCGCACTGGACGGCATGAGCCTGTACGTCCTGGACGACACCCTCGGCATGGTGCCGCCCGGCGTCGTGGGGGAGCTGTACGTGAGCGGTCACGGCGTCGCCCGCGGATACCAGGGCCGGCCCGCGCTGACCGCCGGCCGCTTCGTCGCCGACCCGTACGGGCTGCCGGGCTCACGCATGTACCGCACCGGCGACCTCGTGCGCTGGACCGCCGGGGGCGACATCGAGTACGTGGGGCGGGCGGACGGCCAGATCAAGCTCCGCGGATTCCGCATCGAGCCCGCGGAGACCGAGCACGTCCTGCTCACCGACCCGGACGTGCGCGGCGCCTGCGTCGTCGTACGCGAGGACGCCCCCGGCGACCGCCGGCTCGTCGCCTACGTGGTGCCCGCCCCCGGCGCCCGCCCGGACACCGCCGCCCTGGCCCGCCGGATCGGCCGCGCGCTGCCCGCGTACATGGTGCCCTCCGCCTTCGTGACGCTCGACGCCCTGCCCCTGAACCCCAACGGCAAGGTCGACCGCCGCGCGCTGCCCGCGCCGCGCACCGCCACCGGTACGGGCCGGGCCCCGCGCACCGCGTACGAGGAGGTCCTCGCCGGGCTGTTCGCCGACGTCCTCGGGGTGCACGCGGTCGGTGTGGACGACAGCTTCTTCGCCCTGGGCGGCCACTCGCTGCTCGCCGCCCGCCTCACCGGCCGGGTGCGGGCGGCCCTGGGCGTCGAACTCGCCCTGGGCACCCTCTTCGCCCACCCCACGGTCGCCTCCCTCGCCGCCGTCCTGGACACCTCCGGCCCGGCCCGGCCGGTTCTCGCGCCGCAGCCGAGACCGGACGTACTCCCGCTGTCCTTCGCGCAGCAGCGCCTCTGGTTCCTCAACCGGGCCGAGGGCCCGAGCGACACGTACAACGTGCCGCTCGTCCTCGAACTCGAAGGCCCCGTGGACACCGACGCGCTGCGCGCCGCGCTGGCCGACGTGGTCGCCCGGCACGAGAGCCTGCGCACCGTCTTCGCCGAACACGACGGCGTCCCCCGCCAGCACATCATCGACGCGGAGTCCGCCGCCTCCCTCGTACCGCTCCGCGTCGAACACCCTCCGGCCGGCGAGGCCGCCGATGACTGGGTGCGCGAGGCGGTACGCCGCCTGAGCACCGCCCCCTTCGACCTCACCGAGGACGCCGCCCTCCGCGCCCACCTGCTGTGCCCGGGACCCGCCCGGCACGTCCTGGTCCTCGTCCTGCACCACATCGTCGCCGACGGCTGGTCCCTCGCCCCGCTCAGCCGTGACCTCTCCGCCGCCTACCGGGCCAGGAGCGAGGGCACGGGCACACCCGGCTGGGCGCCGCTGCGGGCGCAGTACGCCGACTACACCCTCTGGCAGCGCCGGCTGCTCGGCGAGGACGGGGAGGCCGGCAGCCTGGCGGCCCGCCAGCTCACCTTCTGGCAGGAGGCGTTGCGCGGCAGCCCCGACCTGCTCGACCTGCCCCTGGACCGGCCCCGCCCGGCCGTGCCCAGCCACCGGGGCGCCTGCGTACCCTTCGAGCTGCCCGCGCCCGCGCACGCCGCGCTCGTCCGGCTCGCCCGCGACGCAGGGTGCACCCCGTTCATGGTGCTCCGGGCCGCCCTCGCCGTGACGCTCCGCGCCCATGGCGCCGGCACCGACATCCCGCTCGGCACGGCGGTCGCCGGGCGCACCGACGAGGTCCTGGACGATCTGGTCGGCTTCTTCGTCAACACCGTGGTTCTGCGCACGGACCTCTCCGGCGACCCGACGTTCCGCGAACTGCTCGACCGGGTCAAGGAGTTCGACATCGCGGCCCTCGGCCACAGCGACCTCCCCTTCGAGCGGATCGTGGAGGCCGTCAACCCGGAGCGGTCCGGCGACCACCACCCGCTCTTCCAGACGATGCTGGTCCTCCAGAACCAGGAGCGGGCCGAACTGGACCTGCCGGGCGTCACGGTCCACGACCGGTCCCGCCACCGCGGAGGCAGCAAGTTCGACCTGACCTTCTCACTGACCGAAGCCACCGAAGCCACCGAAGCCACCGAACCCGCCGGGACCGCCGGGACCGCCGGGGGCGACGAGCGGGGTGCGGGCCCCGGTGCCCGGGGCATCGGCGGCTATCTGGAGTACGCCACCGACCTCTTCGACGCCGCGACCGCCCGCGCTCTGTGCGCCCGCTTCGCCCACGTGCTCACCCAGGCCGTGGCCGACGCCGGCCGCCCCGTCAGCGGCCTGGACCCGCTCACCCCACCGGAGCGCGACGAACTCCTCGCCCGGGGACGCGGCGCGCCCCGCACGCCGCAGGCGCCGACCGCCCCCGAAGCCGTCCGCGAACAGGCCCGGCGCACGCCCGGCGCCGTCGCCGTGCGCGACGCGGACACCCACCTCACCTACGCCGAACTCGACGCCCGCGCCGACGCCCTCGCCCAGGTGCTGCGCGCGCGGGGCGCGGCACGGGGGACCAGGGTCGCCATCGCCGCACCGCCCTCCGTGCACACCGTGGCCGCCACGCTGGCCGTGCTGCGGGCCGGCGCCGCCCACCTGCCGGTCGACCCGCGGTACCCGCACGCCCGCATCCGCCACATGCTGGACGACGCCCGTCCCGTCCTCCTCCTCACCACCGGGGACGTACACCCGGACCTGCCCGCCGGGGACATCCCCCGGCTCGCCCTCGACGACCCGGCGCTGTGGACCGCACCCCCCACGACGCCGCTGACGGCCGCACCGCACCCGGCGGACCCCGCCTACGTCATCTACACCTCCGGGTCCACCGGCCGCCCCAAGGGCGTGGTCGTCCCGCACGCCGCCCTCGCCAACCACATGGCCTGGATGGCACGGCACCTGGCGATCACCCCGCAGGACCGCGTCCTCGCCCGCACCTCCACCAGCTTCGACGCGTCCGTCTGGGAGCTCTGGCTCCCCCTGATGAACGGCGCCGAGGTCTGCGTGCTGCCGCCCGGGGCCAACACCGAGCCGGACACGCTGGTCACCTGGATGAGCCGGTTCGGCGTCACCGTCGCCCAGTTCGTCCCCTCCCACCTGAGCCTCGTCCTGTCCGAAGCGGCCCACGCCGCGCCCCTGCCCGGCCTGCGCGCCGTCCTGTGCGGCGGCGAACCACTGCCGAACGCCCTGGCACGCGACACGGCCACGCTGTGGCAGGCCCAGGTGCACAACCTCTACGGCCCGACCGAGGCCACCATCGACGCGACCGCCCACCGAGTCCCCGCCACCGCCGGCACCCCGCACGACACGGTGCCGGTCGGCCGGCCCGTCGACACCATGCGCGCCTACGTCCTGGACGACCGGCTGCGGCCCGTACCGGCCGGGGTCACCGGCGAGCTGTACCTCTCCGGCCCCAACCTGGCCCACGGCTACCTGGGCCGGCCCGGTCTGACCGCCGCACGGTTCGTCGCCGACCCCTTCGACGGCGCCGGCGCCCGCATGTACCGCACGGGCGATCTCGTACGGTGGAACCGGGACGGGCTGCTCGCCTACGTCTCCCGCGCCGACGACCAGGTCAAACTGCGCGGCTTCCGCATCGAACCCGGCGAGATCGAGGCCGCCCTGCTGGCACGGCCCGGCGTCACCGCCGCCTGCGCCGTCATCCGGGAGGACATACCCGGCGACCTCCGCCTCGTCGCCTACGCCGTCACCACGGCCCCCGGCAGCCGACCCGCCGCGCTGCGCGACGCCCTCGCCGAAACGCTTCCGCACTACATGGTGCCCGCAGCCGTCGTCGTCCTGGACGCACTGCCGCTCCTGCCCAACGGGAAGACGGACCGGCGCGCCCTGCCCCGGCCCGAAGCGGACGCCGGGACCACCGCCGAAGGCCCGGGGCAGCACACCCCGCGCGAGGACCTGCTCGCCGGAATCCTCGCCGATGTGCTGGGACGTGCGGAGGTCCGCCCGCACGACAGCTTCTTCGACCTCGGCGGACACTCCCTCCTCGCCATGCGCGTCGTCAGCCGCGTCCGCGCGGTCCTCGGCGCCGACATCGCCGTACGCACCCTGTTCGAGCACCCGACCGTCGCCGGGCTCGCCCGGTCACTCGACTCCCAGGGACGCTCCCGCCCACCGGTGCTGCCCGTCGCGGACCGGCCCGACCCGCTTCCCCTGTCCCACGCACAGCAGCGGCTCTGGTTCCTGAACCGGCTCGAAGGCCCCAGCTCCTCCTACAACATTCCGCTCGTCCTCGACATCGGCGGCCCCCTGGACACCGTCGCCCTGCGCGCCGCACTGCGGGACGTCGTGGAACGGCACGAGTCGCTGCGCACCGTCTTCCCCGAACGCGACGGCGTGCCGCACCAGGTGGTCCTTCCCACCGAAGCGGTCGTCCCGCGCCTGCCGCTGCTCCGCACGGCCCCCGCCGAGCTGGAAGCGGCGGTCCTGGACGCCGTGGGCGAGCCGTTCGACGTGCTCACCGACCCGCCGCTGCGCGCCCTGCTCCTGCGCACCGCACCCGGCCGCCACGTCCTCGTGCTCGTCCTGCACCACATCGCGGGCGACGGCTGGTCCCTGGCCCCGCTCGCCCGCCATCTCGGCGACGCCTACCGGGCCCGGCTCGCCGGCCACCGGCCCGAGGCGGCCAGCCCGCTCCAGTACGCCGACTACACCCTGTGGCAGCACACCGTCCTGGGTGACGCGGACGCCCCCGGAAGCGTGCTGCGCGAGCAGCTCGACCACTGGCACACCGCGCTCGCCGGCCTGCCCGGCCTGATCGACCTGCCGCTGGACCGGCCGCGTCCCGTCACCACCGACCCCTCGGGGGCCGTCCACAGCTTCGACGTACCGCCCGAACTGCACGCACGGCTCCTGCGCCTGGCGAGGGAGTCCGGCAGCACCCTGTTCATGGTGCTCCAGGCGGCGGTCGCCACCCTGCTGCACCGGCACGGCGCGGGTGACGACATCCCGCTCGGCACCCCCGTCGCCGGCCGCACGGACGAGGCGCTGGAGGACCTGGTCGGCTTCTTCGTCAACACCCTGGTCCTGCGCAACGATCTCGCGGGCAACCCGACCTTCGGTGAACTCCTCGCCCGCGTCCGGGAGTTCGACCTCTCGGCCTACGCGCATCAGGACGTGCCCTTCGAGCGGCTCGTCGAGAGCCTCAACCCGGTCAGGGCACGCAACCACCACCCCCTCTTCCAGACCATGCTGGTCCTGCAGAACCAGGAGGCGGTCCGGCCCGAACTGCCGGGCCTCACGGTCGAGGACCGGCTCGTCCACAACGGCCTGAGCAAGTTCGACCTGACCTTCGCGTTCGGCGAGGAGAACGGCGGCGGTCTGACCGCCGGGATCGAGTACGCGACCGCCCTCTTCGACCGCGCCACCGCCGAAGCCCTCGCGGACCGTCTGCTCATCCTCCTCGGACAGGTGACGGCCGACGCCGGCCTGCCGCTGGCGGACTACGACCTGCTGACGGCGGAGGAACACGGCCGCGTCACCCACTGGGGCACCGGCCGCGAGCTCCCCGCCCCCGCACCGCAGACCACCCTGCCCGCGCTCTTCGCCGCGCAGGCACACCGCACCCCGGACGCCGTGGCCGTATCGGACGACGGCACCTGCCTCACGTACACCGGACTCGACCAGGCATCCCTGGCACTCGCCCATGCCCTGGCGGGTCTGGGGGCCGGACCCGAGACCGGCGTCGGCGTACTGCTCGGCCGCTCCCCGGCCGTCGTGACCGTGTCGCTCGGCGCTGTCCGCGCGGCCGCCGCGTACGTCCCGATGGACGCGCGCTGGCCCCGGGAACGGCTCGAACAGGTCACCGACGTGGCGGACGTGCGGGTCCTCGTCGTGGACGAACAGGCCGCGGCCACCGCCTGGGTGCGGGAGACGGCCCAGCGGATCCCGGTCCTGGTCGTGGACCGGACCGGCCGCGTCCTGCGCGGCGCGCCCCCGGCACCCGGCCGCCCCGCCGGCGTACCGGGGCCCGACAGCCTCGCGTACGTCATGTTCACCTCCGGCTCGACCGGCCTGCCCAAGGGCGTCGGCGTCACCCACGCCGACGTGGCGGCGCTGACGGCGGACTCCGCCTGGCGGGACGGCGCGGCCGACGCGGTCCTGATGCACTCCGCGTACGTCTTCGACGCCTCCACCTTCGAGATCTGGGCCCCGCTCCTGCACGGCGGCAAGGTCGTCGTCGCACCCGACGGCGTCCTGGAGGCCCGCGTCCTTGGCGACGCCGTCCGTGAACAGGGGGTGACCGCGGTCTTCCTGACGACGGCCCTGCTCAACGTGATCGCCGACACCGGACCCGGCGCGTTCGCCGGCCTCCGCCTCGTCTGCGCCGGAGGCGAACTGGCCTCACCGGACGCCATGCAGCGGGTCGCGGGCGCCGCACCCGGCGTACGCGTCCTCCATGTGTACGGGCCCACCGAGACCACCACCTTCGCCACCCGCTACGACGTGACCGCCGACCTGCCGTCGGGGCCGCCGCCCATCGGGCGCCCCCTGGACGGCATGCGGCTGTACGTCCTCGACGACTCCCTCGGGCCGGTGCCCGCAGGGGTCACGGGCGAGCTGTACCTCGCGGGGCGCGGCCTCGCCCGTGGATACACCGGGCTGCCGGCCCTGACCGCGACCCGGTTCGTCGCCGACCCGTTCGACCCGGCGGGCGGGCGCATGTACCGCACCGGCGACCTCGTCCGGTGGACCGGGGACGGGCAGATCGCCTACGTCTCCCGCGCCGACAGCCAGGTCAAACTGCGCGGCTACCGCATCGAGCCCGGCGAGATCGAATCCGTGCTGGCCTGCTGCGAAGGCGTCGCCGACTCCTACACCGTCGTCCGCGAGGACGTCCCCGGCGACCGCCGGCTCGTCGCCTACGTGGTGCCCACGGACTCCGCCCGCCCCGACCCCGCCGACCTCGCCGAAGCCGTCGCCCGGTCCCTGCCCGCCTACATGGTGCCCGCCGCGTTCGTCCTGCTCGACGCGCTGCCGCTCACCGTCAACGGCAAGGTGGACCGCCGCGCCCTGCCCGCGCCCGAGCACCGCGCCGCGCCACGCGGGCGCGCCGCCCGCACCCCGCGCGAGGAGATCCTCTGCGGGCTCTTCGCCGATGTGCTCGGCATCCGGGAGGCGGGCGTGGACGACGACTTCTTCGCCCTGGGCGGCCACTCCCTGCTCGCCACCCGGCTCGTCGCCCGCATCCGGACCGCGCTCGCCGTCGAGGTCCAGGTCAAGGCCGTCTTCGAACACCCCACGCCGGCCGCGCTCGCCGCCACGCTGGCCGGCGCCGAACCGGCCGGCAGCGCGTTGGAGCCGGCCCGGCACCGGCCCGATCCGCTGCCGCTGTCCTTCGCGCAGCAACGCCTGTGGTTCCTCAACAGATTCGAGGGACCCAGCGCCACCTACAACGTGCCGCTGGTGCTCCGCCTGGACGGACCGCTCGACGCGAAGGCCCTGGAGCGCGCACTCGGGGACGTCGTGGAACGCCACGAGAGCCTGCGTACCGTCTTCCCCGAGACCGACGGGGTGGCCCGTCAGCTTGTCCTCGACGCGGCCGGCGCCGACCTGGACCTGACACCCCGGGACATCGACCCGTCCCGCCTGGAGGAGGTGCTGACCGCCGAGGTGGCGCACGCCTTCGACGTGCGCACCGACCTCCCGGTGCGCGCCAGGCTGCTCGGGATCGGCGCCGACTCCCACGTCCTGGTCCTTCTCGTCCACCACATCGCCGGAGACGGCTGGTCGCTCGCCCCGCTGGCCCGCGACCTCGGCGACGCCTACCGTTCCCGGATCCACGGCGAGGAGCCCACCTGGCCACAACTGCGCGTCCAGTACGCCGACTACACCCTGTGGCAGCGCGCCCTCCTCGGCGAGGCGGACGACACCGCCGGCAGGGGCGCGCGCCAGCTGGACTTCTGGCGCACCGCCCTGGCGGACGCACCCGGTCTGCTCGCCCTGCCCCTGGACCGGCCGCGCCCCGCCGTCATGACCTACCGCGGGGACGCGTTCACCTTCCCCGTCGGCGCGGACACGCACCGGGCACTCGCGGAGCTGGCCCACGCCCGTGGGTGCAGCCTCTTCATGGTGCTCCAGGCCGCCCTGTCGGTCCTGCTCTCCCGGCACGGGGCGGGCGAGGACATCCCGCTGGGCACCGCCGTCGCCGGGCGCACCGACGAAGCGCTGGACGACCTGGTGGGCTTCTTCGTCAACACCCTCGTCCTGCGCGCCGACCTGACGGGCGACCCCGCCTTCACCGAAGTGCTCGACCGCGTACGGGCGTTCGACCTGGCCGCCTACGCCCACCAGGACGTGCCGTTCGAGCGGCTGGTGGACGCGCTCAGCCCGGACCGGGCGCAGGACCACCACCCGCTGTTCCAGACGATGATCGTCCTCCAGAACCAGGCGGACACCTCGCTCGGCCTGCACGGTCTCACCGTGACCGAACAGCCCGTACGCACCGGCATCAGCAAGTTCGACCTCACCTTCACCTTCACCGAGACCCGCGACGAGGCGGGCCGGCCCGCCGGTCTCGACGGAGTCCTGGAGTTCTCCACCGACCTCTTCACCCACACCACCGCACACGCCCTGGCCGCACGCCTGACCCGCCTGCTCGCCTCGCTCGCCGCCGACCCCGACGGACCCGTCCGCACCGCCGCGTTCCTCGACACGGACGAACGCGCGGCGCTGGAGCGGGCCTCCCACGGCCCGGTCCGGCCCATCCACACACGTACCGCCCCCGAGGCGTTCCGCGCACAGACCGCCCGGACCCCCGGGCGGACCGCCGTCCGGGCCGGCGCGCGGCGGCTCACCTTCGGCGAACTGGACGCCCTGTCCGACGCCCTGGCCGGGCACCTGCACGCGCGGGGCATCGGCCGCGGCGATCTCGTCGCCCTCGCCGCCGAAGGGACCGTCGAGCAGGTCGTCGCGATGCTCGCGGTGGCCAAGGCCGGGGCCGCCTGCCTGCCCGTCGACCTCGACTACCCCGAGGCACGCGTCACCCACATGCTGGACGACGCGCGCCCGGCGCTGTTCCTCGTCCACGGCGCCGCCCGCTTCACCGACGTGCCCCTCCTCGCGCTCGACGACCGGACCGCCTGGGCCACCGGAAGCGCCCCGCCCCCCGCGGCCGCGCCGGAGCCGGACGACGCGGCGTACGTCATCTACACCTCGGGCTCCACCGGGCGGCCCAAGGGTGTCGTCGTCACCCACGCCGCCCTGGCCAACCACATGGCGTGGATGGCCCGCCATCTGGCCCTGACCGACGAGGACCGGGTCCTCGCGCGCACCTCGCCCAGCTTCGACGCCTCGGTGTGGGAGACCTGGCTGCCCCTGCTCCACGGCGGCGCGACCTGCCCCGTCCCGCCCGCGCTCAACCACGACCCCGCCGGGCTGCTGGCGCGGATGCGCGAGGAGGGCGTGACCATCGCCCAGTTCGTGCCCTCGCACCTGTCCCTGCTGCTCACCGAGACCGGCCCCGACGACGCGCCCACCACCCTGCGGGCCGTCGCCTGCGGCGGCGAACCCCTGCCCCGGGCCCTGGCCGTACGAGCCGGCCGCACCTGGCGGGCCGCCGTGCACAACCTCTACGGGCCCACCGAGACCACCATCGACGCCACCGCCCACCACCTCCGCGCCGAGGCGGACGACAGCACGGCGGACGAGGGCGGCGTCCCCCTCGGCCGCCCCGTCGACAACACCCGCGCCTACGTCCTGGACGCCGCGCTGCGGCCGGTCCCGCCGGGAGTCACCGGCGAACTCCACATCGCGGGCGACGGCCTCGCCCGCGGCTACCTGGGCCGCCCCGCCCTGACCGCGACCCGGTTCGTCGCCGACCCCTTCGGCCCGGCGGGAAGCCGCATGTACCGCACCGGCGACCTCGTCAGACAGGACACCGGGGGACTGCTCCACTACGTCTCCCGCGCCGACGACCAGGTCAAGCTGCACGGTTTCCGCATCGAACTCGGCGAGATCGAGGCCGCCCTCACCGCGGTCGACGGCATCACCGCCGCCTGCGCACTCGTCCGCGAGGACCGGCCGGGCGAACGGCGCCTGGTCGCCTACACCGTGGCCAGCGCCCCGCTCACCGACGGGGCACTGCGCGGCCGGCTGACGTCGGCACTGCCGCCCTACATGGTGCCCGCCGCCTTCGTGGCCCTCGACGCGCTGCCGCTCCTGCCGAACGGCAAGACGGACCGCGCCGCCCTGCCCGCCCCGGCGCTCCCCGCCCCCGGCCGGCCCGGCGGGCAGCCGCGCACCGCCGCGGAACGCGCCCTGTGCGACGCCTTCGCCTCCGTACTGCGCGCCGCCGCCGTCCGCACCGACGACGACTTCTTCGCGCTCGGCGGCGACAGCATCCTGTCCATCCAGCTCGTCAGCCGCGTACGGGAAGCAGGGCTCGCCGTCACACCCCGCGACGTCTTCGCCCACCGCACCCCCGAGGCCATCGCGGCCGTCGCCGCCCCGCTCGACAGCAGCACCACCGAACCGGCCGGCCACGGTACCGGCGAGATGCCGCCGACCCCCATCGCCGCCTGGCTCCTGGAGCGCCCCGGCACGACGGACGGCTACAACCAGTCCGGGGTCCTGAGCACCCCCGCCGGAGCCGACGAGGACACCCTCGCCGCAGCCCTCCAACTGCTCGCCGACCACCACGACATGCTCCGCCTGCGCGTCACCCGCACCGCCGGGGGCGACCCCGTCCTGCGCACGCTGCCGCCCGGCACCGTGCCGGCCCGGCGCCGCCTGACCCGCGTCGACATCACCGGGCTCGACGCGGACGCCGTCCGCGGCGTCCTCACCGAGGCGGGCGAACGGGCCCGCAGGCGCCTGCGGCCCTCGGCCGGGTCCGTGTTCGAAGCCGTGTGGGCCGACGCCGGACCCCGGGAACGCGGCCGGCTGCTCCTGGTCGTGCACCACCTGGCCGTCGACGCGGTCTCCTGGCGCGTCCTCGCCGAGGACCTGGCCCGCGCCTGGCAGGCGGCCAACCGGGCGACGGCCGCCGGGACGGCACCCGGCCCGGACACCGCGCTGCCCGCCGCGACCACCTCCTACCGGCGCTGGGCGCAGCTCCTCACCGAGCAGGCCACCGGCACGGAACGGCAGGCCGAACTCCCGTTCTGGGAGGAGGCACTGAAAACACCCGACCCGCAGCTCGGATACCGGCCGCTCGACCCCTACCTGGACACCGCCGACGGGACGCGCACCCTCGTCGCCCATCTGCCCGCCACCTGGACGAAGCCCCTGCTCACCACAGTGCCGGGCGCCTTCCACGCCGGAGTCGACGACATCCTGCTCACCGGACTCGCCCTCGCCGTCAACGCCTGGCGGGCCCAGCGGCCCGGCTCCCCCCGGCCGGACACCGCCGTCCTGCTCGACCTGGAGAGCCACGGCCGTGAACAGATCGCCGGCCACATCGACCTGTCCCGCACGGTCGGCTGGTTCACCAGTCTCCACCCGGTCCGGCTCGACCCCGGACCGCTCGACGGACGTGACCCGGCACGCTTCGGCGCCGCGCTCGTTGAACGTGCAGTGAAGCGTGTCAAGGAGCAACTGCGGGCCGTCCCCGACCACGGCGTCGGCTACGGCATGCTGCGCCACCTCAACCCCGCTACCGGCCCCCGGCTGGCCGCCGCCGCACCCCAGATCGGCTTCAACTACCTGGGGCGGTACGCGGCGGCCGGGACGGCGGCGGCCGGCGACTGGGACGTCCTGCTCGACGCGGGCGGGCCGCGCAGCCAGGATCCCGACATGCCTGTCCACCACGTCCTGGACATCAACGCGCACACCGAGGACCTGCCGGACGGCCCCCGCCTGGTGGCCCGCTGGACCTGGCCCAGCGACCTCCTGAAGGAGGAGGACGTGGGCGCCCTGGCCGACGCCTTCACGCGCGCCCTGCGAGCCATCGCGGAGCATGCCGAACAGCCCGGAGCAGGCGGCTACACGCCGTCCGACCTTCCTCTGGTCTCGCTCAACCAGAACCAGATCGACCGACTGCAGAACAAGTGGGGTGGACGCAAGTGAACGGGTTCCAACTGGAGGACGTACTCCCCCTGACGCCGTTGCAGGCCGGCATGTACTTCCACGCCCTCTACGACTCCCACGCCGTGGACGTCTACACCGCGCAGTTCGTCTTCGACGTCGAGGGCCCCGTCGACGTCCCCGCCCTGCGCGCCGCCATCGGAGCCCTGCTGCGCCGCCACGCCAACCTCCGCGTGGGCTTCCTCCACGAGGACCTGGACGAGCCCGTGCAGGCGGTCGCGGCCGAGGTCCCCGTCCCCCTGGAAGAACTGGACCTGACCGGCCCGGACCCGGACGCCGACGCGCCACAGCGGCTGACGGCCTTCCTCGCCGCCGACCGCACGCGCCGCTTCGACCTGGCCACCCCGCCCCTGATGCGGTTCACCCTCGTGCGCACCGCACCGGGGCGGCACCGCCTGGTCATGACGAGCCATCACATCCTGTTCGACGGCTGGTCGCTGCCCCTGCTCGTACGGGAGCTGTTCGAGCTGTACGCCTCCGGCGGCGACGACAGCGCCCTGCCCCGCGTCACCCCCTACCGCACCTACCTCGTGTGGCTCTCCCAGCAGGACCGCGCCGCCGCCCTCGAAACCTGGACCGCCGCCCTGGCGGGAATCGAGACGCCGACCCTCCTCGCCGGTCCGGGCGCCGGGGAAGGCCCCGGCTCGGCCGAGCTGCCCGAGACGCTCGTCCTCGACCTGGACACGGAGACGACGCACCGCCTGCGCGAGACGGCCCGCGCCCACCGCCTCACCCTCAACACCCTCGTGCAGGGCGCCTGGGGGCTGCTGCTCGGCCACCTCACCGGCCGGTCCGACGTGGTGTTCGGCGCCACCGTCTCCGGACGCCCGCCGGAGATCCCCGGCATCGAGTCCATGGTCGGCCTGTTCATCAACACCGTCCCCGTACGGCTCTGCCCCGCACCCGGCGAGACCCTGGCCGGGCTGCTGACCCGGCTCCAGGAGGAGCAGGGCCGGCTCCTGGACAGCCGGCACGTGGGCCTGAGCGACATCCGGGGCGTCACCCACCTGGACGAACTCTTCGACACACTGGTCGTGTTCGAGAACTACCCGATGGACGACGAGGCCCTGCGCACCGCCCAGCGCGGACTGCCCGGACTCACCGTCACCGGATTCAGCGGCACCGACGCCGCCCACTACCCCCTCACCCTCACCGTCGCGCCGGGGGAGACCCTGCGGATCACCTTCGGCTACCGGCCCGCCGTGCTCGACCGGCAGGAGGTGGCCCACACCGTCTCCCGCCTGCGGCACCTGCTGACCGCCATGGCCCGGGGCCTCGACGGCCGCGCCGACACCGCGCCCGTCCTGCTGGACGGCGAGCACGAGCACCTGATCGCCCAGGGGACGGGCGACGGACTCCCCAGCGGGACAACGGCCGTGAGCATCCCCGCGGCCGTCGCCGAGCGCGCCCGCCGCCACCCGGACGCGGTGGCCGTGTCCGGGGCGGGCGAGCGGCTGACGTACGGGCAGCTCCAGAGCCTCGCGGACGACCTCGCGGGCGCGCTCACCGGGCTGGGGACCGGCCCCGAGGACGGCGTCGGCATCCTCGTCGCCCGCTCGGCCGCCACCGTCACCGCCTCGCTCGCCGCCCTGCGCGCGGGCGCCGCCTACGTCCCGCTCGACCCGCGCTGGCCCACCGAACGGCTCAACCGCGTCACCGAGGTCGTCCCCCTGAAGGTCCTCGTCGTCGACGAGACGACCCGCACCCTCCCGTGGGTCCGCCGGCTCGGCGCCGGGACCGCCGTGCTGAGCGTCGACGCGGCGGGCCGGGTCCACACCGGGGGCCCGGCCGCCCCCGGCGCGCTCCCCGAGGCCACGGGCGGCCACCGCCTGGCGTACGTGATGTTCACCTCCGGCTCCACCGGACTGCCCAAGGGCGTCGGCGTCACCCACGGCGACGTCGCCGCCCTGGCGGCCCACCGGGGCTGGGGCGACGGCGCCGCCGACGCCGTCCTGCTGCACTCCGCGTACGTCTTCGACGCCTCCACCTTCGAGATCTGGACCCCGCTCCTCAACGGAGGCCGCGTCGTCGTGGCACCCGAAGGACCGCTCCAGCCCTCCGCGCTCCGGGACCTGGTGGCCCGGCACGGCGTCACCGCCGCCTTCCTGACGACGGCCCTGTTCAACGTCCTGGCCGACACCGACCCGGACTGCCTCGGCCAACTGCGCCTGGTCGCCGCCGGAGGCGAGGCCGCCGCCCCCGGAGCCATGCAGCGCCTCGCCGCCGACCACCCCGGCACCACCGTCCTGCACGTCTACGGGCCCACCGAGACCACCACCTTCGCCACCGCCCACCACGTACGCCCCGACGACGCCCCCGGTGGCGCGGCCCCCATCGGACGCCCGCTCGACGGCATGCGCGCCTACGTCCTGGACGCCGGGATGCGGCCCGTGCCGCCCGGAGCCGAGGGCGAGCTGTACCTCGCGGGCCCCGGCGTCGCCCGCGGCTACCTGGGCCGGCCCGCCCTGACCGCCACCCGCTTCGTCGCCGACCCCTTCGACCGGGCGGGCGGCCGGATGTACCGCACCGGCGACCTGGTGCGCCGCGACGGCGACGGCGGCCTGACCTACGTGGCGCGCGCCGACCAGCAGATCAAACTGCGCGGCCACCGCATCGAACCCGCCGAGATCGAAACGGTCCTGCGCGACCACCCGGCGGTGCGCGCCGCCTGCGTCCTCGTACGCGAGGACCTGCCGGGCGACCGCACCCTCACCGCCTACGTCGTCCCCGCCGACGGCGAGACGCCCGACCCGGGACTGCTCGCCGCCCACGTCGGCCGCCTGCTGCCCGCGTACATGGTGCCCGCCGTCATCCAGCCCCTCGACGCACTGCCCCTGACCCCCAACGGCAAGATCGACCGGGCCGCCCTGCCCGCCCCCACGGGACCGCGCACCGTCGCCGGACGCGCGCCGCGCAGCGCGATGGAGGAGATCCTCGCCGGGCTGTTCGCCGACGTGCTCGGCGTGCCCCGCGTCGGCACCGACGACAGCTTCTTCGCCCTCGGCGGCCACTCCCTGCTCGCCACCCGTCTCGTGGGCCGCATCCGCACCGCCCTGCACACCGAGACCGACATCCGCACCCTCTTCGAACACCCCACCGTCGCCGCGCTCGCCACCGCGCTGGAGGGCGCGGACGGCACCACCCGCCCGGCCCTCGTCCCGCAGCCGCGCCCCGCCACGCTCCCGCTGTCCTACGCCCAGCAGCGCCTGTGGTTCCTGCACCGGCTCGACGGCCCCTCCGCCACGTACAACATCCCGCTCGCCGTGCGCATCGACGGACCGCTCGACGCGGACGCGCTGTGCCGGGCCGTGGCCGACATCATCGGCCGGCACGCCGCCCTGCGCACCGTCTTCCCCGAGGGCGACGACGGACCGCACCAGCACATCACCGCACCCGACGACGTCCTCATCCCGTTCGCGATGGAGGCCGTCGACGAGGCCAAGCTCCGCCACCGGGTCGCGGCGGCCACCGCCGAACCCATCGACATCGAGCGCAGCCTGCCCCTGCGGGCCACCCTCCTGCGGCTGACCCCCGACGCCCACGTCCTGGTCCTCGTGGTCCACCACATCGCCGCCGACGGCACCTCCCTGGCCCCTCTCGCCCACGACCTGGGCGCCGCCTACCGGGCCCGCGTCCGCGGCGAGGAACCCTCCTGGGCGCCGCTGCCCGTCGACTACGCCGACCACACCCTGTGGCAGCGCGACCTGCTCGGCGAGGAACAGGACGCCGACAGCCTCGTATGCCGTCAGCTCGCCCACTGGAAACACGCGCTGGACGGGCTCCCGGAAGCCGTCGAGCTGCCCTGGGACCGGCCGCGCCCCGCCACCTCCCGGCACACCGGGGCCACCCTCGGCTTCTCGGTCGACCCCGCCACGGCCCGCCAGGTCACCGAACTCGCCCGCGCCTGCGGATGCAGCGTCTTCATGGTGCTCCAGGCCGCCCTGGCGACGGTCCTGTCCCGGCACGGCGCCGGGGACGACATCCCCCTGGGCACCGCCGTCGCCGGACGCACCGACGAAGCCGCGTCGGGTCTCGTCGGCTTCTTCGTCAACACGCTCGTCCTGCGCACCGACCTCAGCGGCGACCCGACCTTCCGCGAACTCCTCGGCCGCGTGAGGGAATTCGACCTGGCGGCGTACGCCCACCAGGACGTGCCCTTCGAGCGCCTGGTCGAACTGCTCAACCCCGCGCGCGCCCAGAGCCACCACCCGCTCTTCCAGACCATGCTGGTCCTCCAGAACCAGGCGTCCGCCGCCGTCGACCTGCCGGGCCTCACCGTCTCCGGGGTGCCCGCCGAGGCCGAAGTCAGCAAGTTCGACCTGTCGTTCGCCTTCACCGAGACCTACGACGAGACCGGCGCCCTCGACGGCATGCGGGCCACCGTCGACTACGCGACCGAACTGTTCGACGCGCCGACCGTCCACGGCCTCGCGGACCGCCTCGTCCTGCTGCTCGGCGCCGTCACCGCCGACCCGGACCGGCCCGTGCACACGTACGACCTGCTCACCCCCGCCGAGCACCGCCGCCTCACCGCCCTCGGCACCGGGCCCGACGACGGCCTGCCCGCCGCCACCGTCCCCGCGCTCTTCGAGGAGTGGGCCCGGCGCACCCCCGACGCCCCGGCGGTCCGCGACGCGCACACCACCCTCAGCTACGGCGAACTCGACGCACGCGCCGACGCCCTCGCCCGGCACCTCGCCGACCGGGGCGTCGGCCCCGAGGACCGGGTCGCCGTCGCCCTGCCCCGCACCCATCACCTCGTCGTGGCCCTGCTCGCCGTCCTCAAGGCCGGCGCCGCCTACGTGCCACTGGACCCCGACTACCCGGCCAAGCGCCTGTCCTACATGCTCGACGACGCGAACCCGCGCCTGCTCCTCACCACCCCCGCGATCCACGACCGCCTCCCCGGGAGCGCGGTGCCGCACCTGTACACCGACGACCTCGGCACCGACGGGCGCACACCCACGGGAGCCCGCGCCCACCCGGCCAACCCGGCGTACGTCATCTACACCTCCGGCTCCACCGGCCGCCCCAAGGGTGTCGTCGTCACCCACCGCGGCGTCCGGGCCATGGCCAGGACCCAGAGCGAGCGGCTGCGCGTCGGGCCCGGCAGCCGGGTGCTGCACATGGCGTCGGTCAGCTTCGACGCCGCGTTCTGGGAGCTGTGCATGGGCCTGCTCTCCGGAGCCTGCCTGGAGATCGACACACGCGAAGCCCTGCTGCCCGGCCCTGCCCTGGCCGCACTCGTACGCGAACGGGGCGTCACCCACCTGACCATCCCGCCCGCCGCACTGGCCGTGATGCCGCCGGACTCCCTGCCCACCGGCCTCACGATGGTGCTCGCGGGCGAGGCGTGCCCGCCCGCCCTGGTGCACGCCTGGGCCAAGGACCGCTTCCTCGTCAACGCCTACGGCCCGACGGAGACCACCGTCTGCGCCACCATGAGCGCGTTCCAGCACGCGGAGGGGCCGCTCGCCCCCGACCGCACCGTCCCCATCGGCGCCCCCGTCGACGGCACCCGCGTCCACGTCCTGGACGACCGGCTGGCCCCCGTACCGCCCGGCGTCGTCGGCGAGCTGTACGTATCGGGCGAGGGAATCGCACGCGGCTACCTCGGCCGGGCCGGCCTCACCGCGACCCGCTTCGTCGCCGACCCCTTCGACCGAGCCGGCGGCCGCATGTACCGCACCGGCGACCTCGTGCGGTGGACGACGGACGGCCGCCTCCTGTACGTCTCCCGCGTCGACGACCAGGTCAAGCTCCGCGGCTTCCGCATCGAACTCGGCGAGATCGAGGCCGCGCTCACCGCCCTGCCCGGCGTGGCCGCGGCCTGCGTCACCGTCCGCGAGGACCGTCCGGGCGACCGGCGCCTCGTCGCGTACACCGTCGCCGACGAGGACACACCAGACCCGGACTGGGCCGAGCTGCGCGGCCATCTCGCCGCCGTCCTGCCCGACCACATGGTCCCCGCCGCCCACGTCCGCCTCGACGCCCTCCCCGTGACCCCCAACGGCAAGACCGACCGGCGCGCGCTGCCCGCCCCCGGCAGCCCGGTGGCGGCCGGCGGCCGGGCTCCCCGCACCGCCCGGGAACGCGCCCTGTGCGAGGTCTTCGCCCAGACGCTCGGCCTGCCCGAAGTGGGTGTCACGGACGACTTCTTCGCCCTGGGCGGCCACTCCCTGCTCGCCGTGACCCTGGCCCGCCGGATCGGGGAGCGGTGCGGCCGGCGACCCTCCCTGCGGGCCCTGTTCGCGACGCCCACCGTCGAGGGCGTCGACCGTCTGCTGGGCCGAGCGCCGGGGGAGGGGGAGCAGGAGGACGCCCCTGCCCCCGACCTCGCCGCCGAGGTCGCGCTCGCCCCCGACATCACCGGCGCCCGCCGGAGCCCCGCTCGGCCCGACCCCGCACGCCGGCCCGCCCGCCCCGCCGCCCGGCCCCTGCTCACCGGAGCCTCCGGCTTCCTCGGCGCGTTCCTCCTGCGGGACCTGATCGAGGCCACCGAAGGACCCGTCGACTGCCTCGTACGGGCTGCGAGCCCCGAGAGCGCGGCGCAGCGGCTCCGGGCCAATCTGGAGCACTACGGCCTGTGGCGCCCCCGGTACGAGGACCTGATCCACCCCGTCCCAGGCGACCTCGCCGCCCCCGGTCTCGGCATCGAACCCGACGAGCGGACCGCCCTGGCCCGCCGGCTCGGCCCCGTCCTGCACAACGGGGCACGCGTCAACTTCGCCGCCCCGTACGGCGATCTGCGCGCCCCCAACGTGGCCGGCACCGAGGAACTGCTGCGCCTCCTCGCCGACTCCGACTCGCCAGGGATGCACTACATCTCCACCACCGGAGTGTTCGCCCCGGCGCGCGGCACCGACCCCGCCCCCCTCACCGAGGCGTCCCCGACCGGCCCGGCGGCCGACCTGCCCGACGGGTACGCCCGGAGCAAGTGGGTCGCCGAGCAACTCGTCGGCCTCGCCCGTGACCGGGGGCTGCCGGTGACCGTCCACCGCC
Source organism: Streptomyces sp. ATexAB-D23 (assembly GCF_000373645.1). GTDB lineage: Bacteria > Actinomycetota > Actinomycetes > Streptomycetales > Streptomycetaceae > Streptomyces > Streptomyces castrisilvae. Next base: position 106,089 of record NZ_KB892003.1, read on the forward strand.
CCGGCCGGATCAGCGGTGACACCGCGACCGGAGCCTGCCAGGACCGCGACCTGCTGTGGCAGCTCATCAAGGGCTGCCTCCAGGCCGGAGCGGTGCCGGACCTGCCGTACGGGACGACCGACTGGGTGCCCGTGGACTACGTGAGCGCGGCGGTCGTCGCACTCGGCGCGTCCGGTGGGGGTGCGGCGGAGACCTACCACTACACCAACCCGGACGCGCCGTCCCTGGACCGGGTCTTCGAGGTGGCGGCCGGCCTCGGCTACGCGCTGCGCACCGTGTCCCCCGAGGAGTGGCGGGCCCGCGTGGCGGAGCACCCCGACAACGCCGCGCAGCTGTTCCTCGGGGACGACGGTCAGTCCGGGAACGACGAGGCGGACCACCGCCGCTTCGACTCGCGCCGCACCAGCCGGGCGGCCGAGGCGGCGGGCGTGAGCCAACCGCCCCTCACCGACGACGTCCTGGGCCGCTACCTGACGTACTTCCAGGTCTCGGGCTTCCTGCCGACCCCCGGAGCACGGCCCTAGGTGTTCCGTCCGGCGGACGCGTTCGTACGCGCGGCGGCGAGGCGGACGGACAGCCGTCGCGCCGCGACGGGGGCCCGCGGTGCCGGCCCGCCTCGCGATGGCGCGGGTGCGGTGCCGGCCCCCGGGTTACCGGCCTTGGGTTACCGGCCTCGGCGCTGCTGCACCGGGGCGAGCTTGGCGGTGAGCGCCGCGAGGAAGACCGGGAGCTTGTCGACCATGGCTCTGGGGACCGGTGTGGTCTGGACGGTGCCCTTCCGCACGTCCTCGACGACGAGGGCGTAGGTGCCGTTCTCCTCGACGAGTTCGGCGGCGAACAGCACTGTCTGCGTGGTGGTTTCCATCAGAGTCCCTGGGTCCGGGTGTCGTCGTTGAGCCAGGCGTTCCACGCCTTGGTGGCCTGCTCCTCGTCGGTGTCCTCGGCGTACAGATGGTGGGCGAGCCGGATCGGCACGTTCCACGTACTGCCGTTGAAGAACCGGTACAGGGCGTCCGGGCCGCGCAGGCCGACGAAGTCGGTGCTGAGCCAGTCGACGGTCACCTCCACGGGTTCGTACTCCGGGCCCGGGGCGAGCAGTGTGAACCGGTCGCCGACGACGGCGTCGTCCGCGAGGCCGAGGCGGCGGCGCAGGGTCGCGAAGTCGCCCGGGTCCGAGGTCGGTTCGGGGCAGTGCGCAGGGACGTAGGCGGCCCGGCGGCCGGCGAAGTGCCGGAGGTACTCGTCCAGCGCGTGCTGATGGAAGTCGACGTACTTCTCGGCCACTTCGGTCTTGGCCTCCCAGTTCCAGGCATCGTCGACCACGCCCGTGTGCACCCAGTGGATGCCCATCCGCAGGCGGCTCGTGCCGTCGTCCGCCGCCTCGACGCGGTAGCTGAGCGTGTTGGAGAACCCGTCGTCCTGCACCGCCCGGACCGCCAGGTGGTGCGGCGGCTCCCAGGCCACGACGGTGGCGTCGCCCCGGGTGACCTTTCCGCCGACGCGCGGCTCGATCTCCATCGGGTAGAGCCAGCCGAGGTTGCCGGCGCCGGTGGCCACGGCGTTCCAGACCTGCTCGGGTGTGGCGGGCAGGTCCTGTTGTCTGCGGACCTCGAACTCTCGGGCCATGGTGGGTACTGCTCCTTCGTCGTCGTGCACGGTCAGTGGGTGAGCGGGAGGGCGCTCAGGCGCCGTTGCAGCGGATTGGGCCGCCAGTCGAGCACCGCCCCCTCGGCGAGGCGCAGACCGGGCAGCCGGCGCACCAGCGTGCCGACGGCCACCTCCGCCTGGAGCTTGGCCAGCGGGCCGCCGAGGCAGAAGTGCGGGCCGTGGCCGAAACTGAGGTGCCGGTTGCCGGGGCGGGTCAGGTCGAGCCGGTCGGGGTTCTCGAAGCGTTCGGGGTCGCGGTTGGTGGCGCCGAGGAACAGGTACACCAGCTCGCCCTCCCGCAGAGTCCGGCCGCCGATCTCCAGGTCCTCGGCGACGACCCGGACGATCGCCTGGGTCACCGTGTCGTAGCGGGCCAGTTCCTCGACGGCCCTGCGGGTCAGGCCGGGGTCGGCGCGGAGCCGGGCCAGCTGGTCCGGGTGGCGCAGCAGGGCCAGCACGCCGTTGGCGATCAGGTGCGTGGTGGTCTCGTCGCCGGCGGTGATCAGGACGAAGCAGGTGGACAGCAGTTCGGAGTCGGTGAGCCGGTCGTCCTGCGACTGGGTGGCGACCAGGGCGCTGATCAGGTCGTCGCCCGGCTCACGCCTGCGCTGTCGGATGAGTCCGGACAGGTATTCCTCGTACTGGTCGATCGCCGCCTCGGACTTGTCGATGTCCTCGCCGAGCCGGCCGAAGCGGCGGAACCACGCCTTGACCCGCGGCCGGTCCTCGTCGGGGATGCCGAACAGCTCGCAGACGACGGACATGGGCAGGGGGGAGGCGACCGCCTCGATCAGGTCCATGGCCGGCCCGGCGGCGACCGCCTCGTCGATGAGCCGGTCCACGATCTGCTGGACACGGTCGCGCAGGGCCTCGACGCGGCGGGCGGTGAAGGCCCTGTTGGCCAGTTTGCGCAGCCGGGCGTGGTCGGGCGGGTCGGTGTTGGTCATCACCCGGCCGAGTCGCTCGGTGAGCCGGCTGAGGGCCTTCATGTCGCCGCCGAGCGCGCTGCACGCGCGCGTCATCCTGTCCCGGTCGTTGGACAGCCGCAGGTCGCAGAGCGCCGCCTCGACATCGGCGTACCGGGTGAGGTACCAGACGCCCTGGGGGCTGCGGTGGACCGGGTCCTCGCGCCGCATGCGGGCGTAGAAGGGATACGGGTCCCGCCGGGCCCCGGGAGTGAGCAGGGCCGCGGCGAGGTCGTCGGACCGGGCGGGGCCCGCGGTGTCGCGGGTCCCGCCCAGTGTTTCGGTGGTGGTCACGTCGGCCGCGTTACCGCTGCGCGTCCATGGCGACGGCGAGGCTCCTGGGCCGCATGTCGGTCCAGGTCCGCTCGATGTGCTCCAGGCAGGCGGCGTGGGTGGCGGGACCGTGGGAGACGGTCCAGCCGGCCGGTACGTCCGCGAACTGCGGCCAGAGCGAGTGCTGGTTCTCGTCGTTGACGAGGACGAGGAAGGTGCCGTCCTGGTCGTCGAAGGGATTGGTCATGGGTCAGTCCTCCTGAAGGGGAAGGGTGGTGTCACCGGCGTCACCGGTGGCCTCGGCGATCCTGGCGGCCAGGATCGGCCCGATCTGGGCCAGTGATCCCGCTTGGGTCATCTGGTCGTGCCGGGTGGTGATCTCGTGGGATTCGATCCGGCCCGCGATGTACGGACGCCAGACCTGCGGACCGGCGTCGTCGTCGCCCCGGTCGATCGTGGAGTTGAACAGAAGGAGGTCGCCGTCGTACCTGCCGGGGACGAAGTCGACCGCCAGCTTCGCGTTGTTGATCATGATCTGGACGATCACCTCGACCTGCCGCTCGTCGAGTCCGGCCAGGGCGCTGCCCCGCCGGTTCAGGACCTCGGCGACCTCGGAGTAGGCGATGTCCCGGTCGCCCAGTTCGTCGGGGTCGACGTCGAGCACGCCGACGAGCACGTCCCGGACGGTGGGTACCGGCTCCTCCTCGAACCGCACGTCCTTGACCGGGTAGGCGTCGAGGACCGCCAGCAGCGCGGTCCGTTCACCGCGCGCCTGGAGTTCGCAGGCCAGCGCGTGGGCGATCAGCCCTCCCGCGGACCAGCCGAGCAGCAGGTACGGGCCCTGTGGCTGGACCTTCTGGACGTGGTCGGCGTAGTCGGCCGCCATCTCCTCGTACGACGCCGGCAGCGGCTCGGGCCGGCCGAGTCCGCGTGCCTGGAGGGCGTAGACGGGGTGCTGGCGGCCGAGGTGGTTCAGCAGCCCGCTGTACGACCAGCTGATGCCACCGCCGGGATGGACACAGAAGAGAGGCGTCTCCGTCCCGGTCGAACGCAGGGGCAGCAGCACGTCCAGGGCGTCGTTCGGGTTGTCCATGGCCAGTCGTTCGGTGAGCCCGGCCACGGTCGGCGCCTCGAACAGCAGGCGCAGTCCCAGTTCGACACCGAGGGTCTCGCGGACCCGGGAAGCCAGCCGGGCGGCCAGCAGCGAGTGCCCGCCCAGGTCGAAGAAGCCGTCGTCGATACCCACCCGCTCCCGGCCCAGGACCTCGGCGAACAGGCCGCACAGCAGCTGTTCCTGCGGTGTCCGGGGACCGCGCCCGGCGTCCGCGACCCGGTAGTCGGGGGCGGGCAGCGCGGCCCGGTCCAGCTTGCCGTTGGCGGTCAGCGGCAGGGCTTCCAGGGTGACGAAAGCCGCCGGCACCATGTAGTCGGGCAGTTCGCGGCGCAGCCGGGCGGACAGCTCGGCGGTCTCGGGTACGGCACCGGGCGCGGGCACCAGGTAGGCGACCAACTGCTTGTCGCCCGGCCGGTCCTCACGAGCGACCACGGCCGCCTGTGCGACGTCCGGGCAGCTCGCGAGGACGGCCTCGACCTCTCCGGGCTCGATCCGCTGACCGCGCAGCTTGACCTGGTGGTCGACGCGTCCGGCGAACTCCAGCGTGCCGTCGGGAAGCCACCAGGCCAGGTCGCCGGTGCGGTACATGCGACTCCCGGCCGGACCGTACGGGTCGGCGGTGAAGCGCTCCGCCGTCAGGCCGGGCCGGCCGAAGTAGCCGCGGGCCACGCCCGTCCCCGCGAGATACAGCTCACCGACCATCCCGGCCGGCAGCGGACGCAGCCGGTCATCGAGCACGTAGGCGCGCATGTTCGCCATCGGCCCGCCGATCGGTACGGTGGCGGCGCCCTCGGGGAGGCCGTGCACCGGGTGACAGGTGGCCAGGGTGGTGGCCTCCGTGGGTCCGTAGCCGTTGACGACCTCGATTCCGGGGCAGGCCGCCAGAACCCGGGCGGCGGCGGCCGGGGAGACCACGTCGCCCCCGGTCCACACCTCGCGCACCCCGGCGAGCAGACCCGGGCGCTCCTCGGCGACCAGCCGGAACAGCCCGGCGGTCAGCCACAGCCCGGTCACGCCGTGCGTGGCGATCGTGTGCTGCAACAGGTCGAGATCGAGTCGCTCGGGCGGTGCGACCACGATCCGGCCGCCGTTGAGCAGCGGAACCCACAGCTCGTACGTCGAGAGGTCGAAGGCCGTCGGGGAGTGCATCAGCACCCGCTCGTGTCCGCCGCCGCGCCACTCGGGGGTCAGCGCGAGCCCCACGACGTCCCGGTGGGTGACGGCCACCCCCTTCGGCCGTCCCGTCGAACCGGAGGTGTACATGATGTACGCCAACTGCCCGGCCTCGCACGGGACGTCCACAGGAACCGGGTCGTCGTCCCTGGACCGCAGCAGCGCGGTGAGCACTTCCCGGGTGAGGACCAGCGCGGCTCCGCTCTCCCGCAGGATCAGCTCGATCCGGGAAGAGGGGAAACGCGGGTCCAGCGGTACGTAGGCGCCGCCCGCCTTGACGACCGCCAGGATCGCCACGACCAGCTCAGCGGAGCGGTCCAGCATGACCGCGACCGGGGTCTCCGGCCGTACGCCCTGGCGGATCAGCGCCCGCGCCAGGCGGTCGGCCCGCTGGTCGAGTTCCGCGTAGGTCAGCTCGGCGCCGTCCGCCACGACCGCGACCGCGTCCGGGGCGGTCCGCACCTGGCGGGCGAAGAGCGCGGGTACCGCGTCCGCCGGCAGCTCCGCGGCCCTGTCGTTGAACTCGTGGAGCAGCCGGTGGCGTTCCGCGTCGGACATGAGGTCGATCCGGCTGATCGGCCGGTCCGGGTCGGTGACCGCCGCGTGCAGCAGCCGGGCCCAGCGCTCGAACAGCAGCTCCACGGTCGACGCGTCGAAGAGGTCGGTGGCGTACTCCACCGCGCCGACCAGTCCGGCGGCTCCGCCGTCCGGGCGGAACTGCTCGGCGAGGCTGAACGTCAGGTCGACCCGTGAGGTACCGGTCGGTGCCTCCACGTGCCCCGTCTCCAGACCCGGCAGCGCGAACTCGCCGAGCGGCGCGTTCTGCAGCGCGAGCATGACCTGGAACAGCGGATGGTGGGCCAGCGACCGCACCGGGTTGGCCACCTCGACCAGGTACTCGAACGGTACGTCCTGGTGGTCGTAGGCGGTGAGTGCCTTCTGCCGCACCCGGCCGAGCAGTTCGGCGAAGCCCGGGTCACCGCTGGTGTCGGTGCGCAGCACGAGGGTGTTGACGAAGAACCCCACGAGCTCGTCCAGCGCCTGATCGGTCCGGCCCGCGATCGGACTGCCGATCGGAATGTCGGTACCGGCACCCAGCCTGCTCAGCAGAGCGGCGAGGCCGGCCTGCAGCACCATGAACATGCTGGCGCCGCGCGCGGTGGCCAGCTCGCGCAGTGCCTGGTGCAGCTCGGGGTCCAGGGCGACCACGACCCGGTCGCCCCGCTGGGAGGCCACCGGCGGCCGGGGCCGGTCGGCCGGCAGCTGAAGCTGCTGCGGAATGTCCGCCAGCTCCGCCTTCCAGTAGGCCAGCTGGCGGGCGAAGAGGCTGTCCGGGTCGGCGGTGTCGCCGAGCAGGTCGCGCTGCCACCGGGTGTAGTCGGCGTACTGCACCGGCAGCGGGGACCACTGCGGTTCCTCGCCCCGGCAGCGTGCCGCGTAGGCCGACGCGAGGTCCCCGGAGAGCGGTCCCATGGACCAGCCGTCGGCGGCGATGTGGTGCACGACGACCAGGAGCACGTGCCGGTCGGGGGCGAGCGCGTACAACTCGGCCCGGACCGGTGGCTCCGCCGCGAGGTCGAAGCCCCGGCGGGCCGTGTCCGCGAGCCGCTCGGCCAGCCGGCGCTCGTCGATCTCGGCCACGGGCAGCGCCGGACGTGTCTCCGCGGCGCTCAGCACCACCTGGTACGGGACACCGTCGGTCTCCCGGAAGACCGTCCGAAGGCTCTCGTGCCGGGCGATCACGTCCGCGAGCGCGGCGTGCAGGGCCGACCGGTCGAGTGCGCCGTCCAGACTGAGCGCGAGCGGCATGTTGTACGTGGCGCTCGGGCCGTCCATCCGGTGCAGGAACCACAGGCGGCGCTGGGCGAAGGACAGCTCCACCCGCTCCTGGCGGGGCCGGGCGGTCAGGGCGGGGCGAGCGGCACCGGCACCGTCCAGCCGGGCCGCCAGTCCGGCCACGGTCGGGGCCTCGAACAGGGTCCGGACCTCCAGTTCCGCGCCCAGGGTGGCACGGACCCTGGAGGCCAGACGGGTCGCCAGCAACGAGTGCCCCCCGAGGTCGAAGAAGCTGTCGTCGACCCCGACCTGGGCCAGCCCGAGCACCTCCGCGAACAGCTCCACGAGGACCTGCTCCTGCGGGGTGCGCGGGGCCCGCCCGGCGACGGCCGGGCCGGGGCCGGGGGCGGGCAGCGCACGGCGGTCGAGCTTGCCGCTCGCCGTCAGCGGCAGCGAGTCCAGGGCCACGAACGCCGACGGGACCAGATAGTCGGGCAGCCGCCCGCGCAGCCAGTCGCGGAGTTCACCGATGAGGGCGCCGGTGCTGCGGCTGCCGGTCGGGCGGTTGGTCAGCGAGGACAGCGCCGTCCCGGCGCTGCCGGCCGGCCGGCACAGCCGGGCGGGGGAGCCGTGGCACGTCCGGGGGTCGGTGAGGACGACGTCCACGGCGTCGGCGGCGAGCGCCGACCAGGTGACGGTCACGGTCCGGCCGAACTCCTGCCCGAGGGCGTGGAAATCCTCCGGGTCGGGCAGGCCGCTCATCTCCTCCGGGGCGTGCAGCCGCCGCAGCAACTCGGCGAGCGTCCCCTCCCCGTCCCGCACCGCTCGGGCCAAGGAGGCCTCCGCCACCACACGGCGGTTCGGTACTCCGGTGATCCGCAGTACCTCGGGCGGCTGTCCGCCGAGCAGTTCGCGCAGGCCGGCGGGCCCGTCGATCTGCCGGCCCCACTCCAGCTCGACGACCCGGCCCGGGGCCTCCGGGCCGGCCGGCGCCTTGCGCAGCGTCACGTCGTAGCGGTAGCGGGTCAGCTCGTTGTGGTGGCGACCGCGCTTGACCTCCACGGACACCGCACCGATGTCCGTACCCCGCTCGCGCAGGACGGCGAAGAAGTCCGGGTCGACCAGGAGCTCCTTCTCCACCCTGACCGCCTGTTCCACCGCACGGCGGACGGCCGCGAGGTCGGCGCCGTCGGCGGTCCGGTGCAGTTGGACGGCGGTGGCCAGCGGGCGCAGCAGCCGCAGGTTGCGGACGTCACCGATGAAGAGCGCCCCGCCGGGGGCGAGCAGCCCCATCAGCTTCCCGATCACGTCCGCGAGGTAGTCCGCGGACGGGAAGTACTGCACCACGGAGTTGATGACAATGGTGTCGAACTCACCGGCCGGCAGCCCCTCGGTGTCGTGCGCCGGCCGGGTCTGGAGCACCACGCGCCCGGTCAGCCGCTCCTCCTTCGCCACCTGGGTGGTGAGGGAACCGATCGCGGTGGCGGAGAAGTCCGTCGCCCAGTAGCTGTCGCAGTGGGGTGCGATCCGCGAGAGCAGCAGCCCGGTGCCGACCCCGACTTCCAGCACCCGGCGGGGGCGCAGGGCCAGGATGCGGTCCACTGTGGCGTCGCGCCACTCCCGCATCTGTTCGACCGGGATCGGTGCGGCGTCGTAACTGCTGTTCCAGCCGACGAAGTCATGCCCGAAGACCGCCTCCTCGGGGGCGATCGGCAGGGCGTCGTAGATGTCCTGCCACTCGCCCACGTGGTCCGCTTCCAGCCCGTCGTCGCGGGACGGGTCCTGATGCGGAACGACGTAGCCGACGAGCCGGTCGTCCCCGGCCACGACAGCGGCCTGGGCGACGGCGGGGTGTTCGGTGAGCGCGGCCTCGATCTCGCCGGGCTCGACCCGGAAGCCGCGGACCTTCACCTGGTCGTCGGCTCGGCCGGCGTACTCCAACTGGCCGTCACCCAGCCGGCGGACCAGGTCACCGGTGCGGTACATGCGCTCCCCGGCCGCGAACGGGCAGGCGATGAACCGTCCCGCCGTCAGGCCCGGCCGGTTCAGGTAGCCGCGCGCGAGACCCGCGCCGGCCACGTACAGCTCCCCGGTCACGCCCGGCGGCACCGGGCGCAGCCGGTCGTCCAGCACATAGACCCGGGCGTTGGCGATCGGCCGCCCGATCGGCGGCACGCCGGTTCCGGGGGACAGCGGGTCGCTCATGGTCGCGCACACGGTGGTCTCGGTCGGGCCGTAGGCGTTGATCATCCGGCGTCCGGGTGCCCAGCGTTCCACCAGGTCCGGCGGGCACGCCTCGCCCGCGACGACGAGCGTCGACGCGGTCACCGCACCGTCGGCCACGGCGGCCAGGACGGACGGGGGCACCGTCACATGGGTGATGCCGAGGCCCTGATCGGTCAGCGCGGCGAGCGGCCCGGCCCCGGCGGGCAGCACCAGGGCGGCTCCGCACAGCAGGGCCGTGCAGATTTCCGACACCGAGGCGTCGAAGCTGGGGGAGGCGAACTGGAGCACCCGGCTGTCGGGGTCGATCGCGAAGCGCTCGATCTGTCCGGCGACGAGACTCGCCAGACCGCCGTGGCCGACCACGACGCCCTTGGGGCGGCCGGTCGAACCCGAGGTGTAGATCACGTATGCCGGGTGCCGGGTGTCGATCGTGGCCTGTGGGTCGGTGTCCGGCCAGTGGTCTTCCGTGACCATGGCGGGGTTGTCGACCACGAGTGCGGGGTGGGCGTCGTCCAGCATGTATGTGATGCGGGCGGCCGGGTAGTCGGGGTCGACCGGGAGGTAGGCCGCTCCTGCCTTCAGTACGCCGAGGACGGCGACCACGGATTCCACCGAGCGCGGCAGTGCCACGGCCACGACCTGCTCGGGTCCGACACCTCGTGCGATCAGCGCGTGCGCGAACCGGTTTGCCTGTGCGTTCAGTTGTCGATATGTCAGTTCTGTTGCGCCGTGGACGAGTGCGACCGCGTCCGGGGTCGCGGCCACCCGCGCCGCGAAGGCCTCCGGCAGCGGGAGGGTGCCCACGTCGCGCGCGGTCGCGTTGTCCTGTTCCAGCATCCGGTGCCGCTCATCGGCGTCCAGGAGGTCGATCCCTCCGATCGGCTGCTCCGGGTCGGCGGTGACGGCCTTCAGCAGGAGTGTCCAGCGCCGGACGAGGGCGTCGACCGTCGAGCGGTCGAACAGGTCGGTGGCGTACTCGACCGCGCCGACGATTCCGGCCGGCGCCCCGTCCGCGCCGAACCGTTCGACCATGCTCACGCCGAGGTCGAACTTGGCGGTCCCGGTCGCGACCGCGTAGGTGGAGACCTCCAGGCCGGGCAGCGAGAACCGGCCGGTCGGGGCGTTCTGGACGGCCAGAATGGTCTGGAAGAGGGGGTGGTGGGACAGGGACCGGGACGGGTTCAGTGTCTCCACCAGGTGCTCGAACGGTACGTCCTGGTGTGCGTACGCGGAGAGCGCCGTTTCGCGTACCCGGCTCAGGAGTTCGGCGAAGCTGGGGTCGCCGCTCGTGTCCGTGCGCAGGACGAGGGTGTTGACGAAGAACCCGACCAGGTCGTCCAGTGCCTCGTCCGTGCGCCCCGCGATCGGGCTCCCGATCGCGATGTCNGTACCCGCGCCCAGCCGGGTGTACAACGCGGCCAACGCGGCCTGCAACACCATGAAGAGGCTCGTCCCGGTGCTCCGGGCCAACTGCGCGAGGCAAGCGTGCAGTGCGGGGTCGAGTTCCAGGCCGATGTGGTCGCCCTGCCGGCCGGCGACGGCCGGGCGCGGCCGGTCGGCCGGCAGCTGGAGCAGCTCGGGCAGTCCGGCCAACTGCTGCTTCCAGTAGGCGAGCTGCTCGGCGAACCGGCTCTGCGGGTCGGCTGCGTCACCGAGCAGCTCGCGCTGCCACAGCGTGTAGTCGGCGTACTGGGCCGGCAGCGCCGGCCGGCTCACCGCCCGGCCGGCGCAACGGGCCGCGTACGCCTCGGCCAGGTCACGGGCCAGCGGCCCGGTGGACCAGCCGTCGGCGGCGATGTGGTGCATGACGAGCAGCAGCACGTGCTCATCAGGAGCGACCGTGAACAGGTCCGCGCGCAGCGGCGGCTCCACCCCCAGGTCGAAGGGGCGCCGGGCGGACTCGGAGAGGCGCTGCGGCAGTTCGGCCCGCGACACCTCGGCCGGCCGGGCCCGCACATGGACCGCGGCCGGTTCCAGCACGTGCTGGCACGGCACGCCGTCGACCTCCGGGAACACCGTCCGCAGACTCTCGTGCCGGGCCACCACGTCGGCCAGCGCCAGGTCCAGGGCGGCCCGGTCGAGCGTTCCGGTCAGCTCCAGAGCCAGCGGAATGTGATACGTCGCGGCTGCGGCGTCCATGCGGTGCAGGAACCACAGACGGCGCTGGGCGAACGACAGCGGCACCACCTCGGGCCGCTGGTACGGAGTCAGTGCCGGGCGGACCCGGCCTTCCTCGCCCAGCGCCTCGGCCAGGCCCGCCACGGTGGGCGTGCGGAACAGCGCGCGCAGCCCCAGCTCCGCGCCGAGCACGGAGCGCACCCTGGCGACCAGCCTGGTGGCCAGCAGGGAGTGCCCGCCCAGGCCGAAGAAGTCGTCGTCGACCGAGACCAGCGGCACGCCGAGCACCTCGGCGAACAACTCGGCGAGGATCTGCTCCTGCGGCGTGCGCGGTGCCCGGCCGCTCCCGGCGGGAGCGGCTTCGGGCGTGGGCAGCGCCGCGCGGTCCAGCTTCCCGTTCGGAGTCAGCGGCAGTGTGTCCAGCATGGTGAGGACGCTCGGCACCAGGTAGTCCGGCAGGCGTTCGCGCAGATGCGCCGCCAGCTCCGCGGGGCGCACGGGGCGGCCCGGACGGGCGGCCACGTAGCCGACGAGCCGGTCGTCCTGGCCGAGTACGGCGGCCTGGGCGACGGCGGGGTGTTCGGTGAGCGCTGCCTCGATCTCGCCGGGCTCGACCCGGAAGCCGCGGACCTTCACCTGCTGGTCGGCTCGGCCGGCGTACTCCAGCTCGCCGTCGGCCCGGCGCCGCACCAGGTCGCCTGTGCGGTACATCCGCGCGCCCGGCGGCCCGAAGGGGCAGGCCGTGAACCGTCCCGCCGTCAGGCCCGGCCGGTTCAGGTAGCCGCGGGCCAGCCCCGGCCCGGAGACGTACAACTCCCCGGTGACGCCCGGTGGTACGACGCGCAGTCGCTCGTCCAGTACGTACACCCGGAAGCCGGCGACCGGCCGCCCGATCGGTGGTACGCCGGTTCCGGGGGACAGCGGATCGCTCATGGTCGCGCACACGGTGGTCTCGGTCGGGCCGTACGCGTTGATCATCCGGCGTCCGGGTGCCCAGCGTTCCACCAGGTCCGGCGGGCACGCCTCGCCCGCCACCACCAGGGTGGTGGCGGTGAGTCCCGTGCCGTCGAGCGCGGCGAGGGCCGAGGGCGGCAGCGTGACATGGGTGACGGAGAGCCCGCCGTCCGTGAGGGCCTCAAGCGGGGCCTCGGCGGGGGCCAGGACGAGGGCCGCGCCGGTGAGCAACGCGCTGCAGAGGTCCCAGAAGGACGCGTCGAAGCTGGGGGAGGCGAACTGGAGCACCCGGCTCCCCGGCGCCACGCCGAGCCGGTCGCGCTGCATCGCCACCAGACGGGACACGCCGGCATGGCTCACGACGACGCCCTTGGGGCGGCCGGTCGAACCCGAGGTGTAGATCACGTAGGCCGGGTGCCGGGTGTCGATCGTGGCCTGTGGGTCGGTGTCCGGCCAGTGGTCTTCCGTGACCATGGCGGGGTTGTCGACCACGAGTGCGGGGTGGGCGTCGTCCAGCATGTATGTGATGCGGGCGGCCGGGTAGTCGGGGTCGACCGGGAGGTAGGCCGCTCCTGCCTTCAGTACGCCGAGGACGGCGACCACGGATTCCACCGAGCGCGGCAGTGCCACGGCCACGACCTGCTCGGGTCCGACACCTCGTGCGATCAGCGCGTGCGCGAACCGGTTTGCCTGTGCGTTCAGTTGCCGATACGTCAGTTCTGTTGCGCCGTGGACGAGTGCGACCGCGTCCGGGGCCGCGGCCACCCGCGCCGCGAACAGCTCTGGCAGGCTCGCCCCCACCGCCTCTTCCCCGACGGGCGGCAGCAGCTCGCCGCGTTCCTCGGCGGACAGCAGGTCGATCCCGCCGATCGGCCGGTCGGGTGCGGCGGCGACCTCGGCCAGCAGCCTGGTCCACCGGGCTGCCAGAGCCTGGACCGTCGAGCGGTCGAACAGGTCGGTGCTGTACTCGATCGCGCCGCTCAGCCCGGCCGGGGCACCGTCGGGTCCGTGCTCCTCCGCCATGCCGAAGGTCAGGTCGAGTCGCGCGGTCCCGGTGAGCACGGCCATCCCGGAGACCTGGATGCCCGGCAGCTCGAAGCCGCCCCCCGGCGCGTTCTGCACCACCAGACCGGTCTGGAAGAGGGGGTGGTGGGACAGGGACCGGGACGGGTTCAGTGTCTCCACCAGGTGCTCGAACGGTACGTCCTGGTGTGCGTACGCGGAGAGCGCCGTTTCNCGTACNCGGCTCAGGAGTTCGGCGAAGCTGGGGTCGCCGCTCGTGTCCGTGCGCAGGACGAGGGTGTTGACGAAGAACCCGACCAGGTCGTCCAGTGCCTCGTCCGTGCGCCCCGCGATCGGGCTCCCGATCGCGATGTCCGTACCCGCGCCCAGCCGGGTGTACAACGCGGCCAACGCGGCCTGCAACACCATGAAGAGCGTCGCCCCGGAACGCCGGGCCAACTCCGCCAGAGAGGCATGCAGTTCCGCGTCGATGCGGAGTTCCAGCAGGTCGCCGCCGTACGACATGACGGCCGGACGCGGCCGGTCGGCCGGCAGTTGCAGCTGCTCGGGCAACCCGGCGAGCGCCTTCTCCCAGTAGGCGACCTGCCGGGAGAACAGGCTGTCGGCGTCGTCCTCGTCGCCCAGGATCTCGTGCTGCCAGAGGGTGTAGTCGCCGTAGGTCACCGGCAGCGGTGGCCATTGCGGTTCCGCGCCACCCAGCCGGTGCGTGTAGGCGGCGGCCAGGTCACGGGCCAGCGGACCCATGGACCAGCCGTCGCCGACGATGTGGTGCATCACCAACAGCAGCACGTGCTCGTCCGGTGCGATCGCGAACAGCTCCGCCCGCAGCGGCACTTGCGTGGTCAGGTCGAAGGCGCGCACCGCCGCGTCGCGCAGCAGCGCCGGCACCTCGGTCCCACCGGCCGTGCGCACGGTCAGCGGGACTCCGGCCTCGGCGGTGTCCAGCACCCGCTGGTGCGGGATTCCGCCCGTCTGCGGGAAGACCGTACGCAGGGTCTCGTGCCGCGCCACCACGTCCACGAGCGCGGCGCTCAGCGCCCCCCGGTCGAGGTCCCCGGACAGCCGCAGGGCGAGCGGCATGTGATAGGTGGCGCTCGGTGCCCCGAACTGCTGGAGGAACCAGAGCCGGCGCTGGGCGAAGGACAGCGGCATCAGTTCGCGGCGGGGCCGGGGCACGAGAGCCCGCCGCGCGGTGCCGGCGCCGTGCAGCCCGGCTGCCAGCCCGGCCGGGGTCGGGCTCCGGAACAGGGCACGCAGCTCCAGTTCGACGCCCAGGGTGGCCCGTACCCGCGAGACCAGCCGGGTGGCGAGCAGCGAGTGGCCGCCCAGCTCGAAGAAGTCGTCGTCTGCCCCGACCCGCCCGGCGCCAAGCACCTCCGCGAACAGCTCGCACAGGATCTGCTCCTGCGGGGTGCGCGGCGCCCGGCCACCGCCGGCCGCATCCGGCTCGGGCGCGGGCAGCGCCGCGCGGTCCAGCTTTCCGTTCGGCGTCAGCGGCAGGGCGTCCAGCAGCACGAACGCGGACGGCACCAGGTACTCCGGCACCCGGTCGCGCAGAAACGCGGCCAGCTCGGCCCCGGTCGTCGCGGTCCTGTCCGGGGGCACGACGTAGGCAACGAGCCGGTCCTCCCGGGCGAGTACGGCGACCTGGGCGACGCCCGAGTGCGCGGTCAGCTCGGCCTCGATCTCGCCGGGCTCGACCCGGAAGCCGCGCACCTTGACCTGGTGGTCGATCCGGCCGGCGTATTCCAGCTCGCCGTCGGCCCGCCAGCGCACCAGGTCGCCGGTGCGGTACATCCGCGTACCGGCCGGCCCGTACGGGTCGGCCACGAATCGCGTCGCGCTCGGACCGGGCCGGTTCAGGTAGCCGCGGGCCAGCCCCGCGCCGGCCAGGTACAGCTCGCCCAGCACTCCGGGGGCCACCGGACGCAGTGCCGCGTCCAGCACGTACGCCCGGCAGTTGGCGATCGGGCGGCCGACCGGCACGGGCAGCGGGCAGTCGGCGGAGTCGGCCGGAAGCGCGTAGGCGGTGATCACGTGGGTCTCGGCGGGCCCGTAGTGGTTGTGCAGCACCCGGCCCGGACGGCGGGCCCGGAAGCGGCGGACGGCACCACCCAGCCGCATCGCCTCCCCGGCCTGCGCGACCAGCCGCAGATGGGGCAGGTCGAGACCGGCCTCCTCGGCGGCCTCGGCCAGCGCCTCGACCACCAGGTTCGGCGCGAACAGCTCCTCGACCCGGTGCCGGTCGAGCCAGCGCGCGAACAGTTCGGCACTGCGGCGCTGCTCCTCGGTGGGCACCACCAGCGTCTTGCCGTACAGCAGCGCGGACAGTACCTCCTGCACCGAGACGTCGAAGCTGATCGCGGTGAACTGCGCGGTCCGGGTGCCGGGTTCGCCGCCGACGGCCCGGTGGTGCCAGGTCAGCAGGTTCAGCAGTCCGGCCGCGGGCATCGTCACGGCCTTGGGCCGGCCGGTGGAACCGGAGGTGTAGATGACGTAGGCGGGGTGGCGGCCGTCCACGGGGACGGCCGGATCGTGCTCCGGCCGGTGGCCGGGCGGTGTGACGTCGGCGAGGTCGTCGAGCACCACCGCAGGGCGCGCGTCCTCCAGCATGTACGCGATGCGCGCGGCCGGATAGTCGGGGTCGACCGGCAGGTAGGCCGCACCCGTCTTGAGCACCGCGAGAACGGCGACCACCAGCTCGGCCGAACGCGGCAGCCGCAGCGCGACGACCTGCTCGGGTCCGACGCCCCGCGCGATCAGCGCATGGGCCAGGCGGTTGGCCCGGCGGTTCAGCTCGCCGTAGGTCAGCACGGTGCTCTCGAACACCACCGCCGGGGCCTCCGGCATCGACCGGACCTGCGCCTCGAACAGCGCGGACAGGGCGGCGTCGGGGACCGGGGAGGCCGTGTCGTTGCGGGTGACGAGCAGCTCGCGCCGCTCCTCGGCGGTGAGGACGTCGATCCGGCTCAGCGGACGCTCCGGCTCGGCGACGACCGCCCCCAGCAGCCCCAGCCACCGGGCGACGAGGGTTTCCACCGTGGCGGGGTCGAACAGGTCGGTGCTGTACTCGACCCGCCCGACGATGCCCTCGGCCCGGCCCCCGGCACCGCCGCGCTCCAGCAGGTGGAAGCCGAGGTCGAACATCGTCGTCGGCGTCCGCACCAGGACGGCCTCGGTGGCCAGACCGCTCAGCGCGAACTCGGTGCGCGGCACGTTCTGCAACGCGAGCAGCACCTGGAACAGCGGCTGGCGGGTGAGCGACCGGGCCGGGTTGAGGGCCTCCACGACCTGCTCGAAGGGCAGGTCCTGGTGCGCGTACGCGCCGAGCGAGCTCTCCCGGACGCGGACCAGCAACTCCGCGAAGGAGGGGTCACCACTGGTGTCCGTGCGGAGCACCAGGGTGTTGACGAAGAACCCGATGAGGTCGTCCAGCGCCTGGTCGGTCCGGCCGGCGATCAGGCTGCCGACCGGGATGTCCGTGCCGGCCCCGAGCTTGTGCAGCAGGGATGCCAGAGAGGCCTGGAGCACCATGTACACGCTGGCGCCGTGCTCCCGGCCGAGCCGGAGCAGCCCCGCGTGGAGTTCCGCGTCCAGTTCGATCGGGAGTCGGCCGCCGGAGCAGGAAGAGGTGGCGGGACGGTGGCGGTCGGCGGGGAGCCGGATCTGCTCCGGCAGGTCGGCGAGCGTCCGCGTCCAGTAGGCGGTCTGCCGGGCGGACAGGCTGTCCTCGTCGGCAGGGTCGCCGAGCAGCTCGTGCTGCCAGAGGGTGTAGTCGGCGTACTGGACGGGCAGCGGTGCCCACTGCGGCTCCTCGCCCCGGCCGCGTGCCGCATAGGCGGTGGCCAGATCAGCGGCCAGCGGGCCCAGCGACCAGCCGTCACCGGCGATGTGGTGCATCACCAGGAGCAGCACATGCTCGTCCGCCGAGACCTCGAACAGCTCGGCGCGCAGCGGAGGTTCGGACGCGAGGTCGAATCCGCGCGCGGCGGCGCCCGTGAGCAGTTCCGGCAGGACCGACTCGTCGGCCGGGGTCACCGGCAGGGTCGGGCGCACCGCCTCACCCGCGGCCAGCACCCGCTGGTGGGGGACGCCGTCCGAGGCGGGGAAGACCGTACGCAGGGTCTCGTGCCGGTCCACGAGGTCGCCCAGCGCCGATTCCAGAGCCGCCAGGTCCAGCGGGCCCGAGAGCCGCCAGGCAAGCGGCATGTTGTAGACCGAGTCGGCGCCCTCCAGTTGGCGCAGGAACCAGAGCCTGCGCTGAGCGGACGACAGCGGCACGACCTCGGGCCGCTCGGTGCGTTCCAGGGCGAGCCGGGCCCGGTCCGCGCCACCGAGACCGGCGGCCAGCCCGGCCACGGTCGGCGTGCGGAACAGGGCGGGGAGGGCCAGTTCCACGCCCAGCACCGACCGGGCCCGTGCGATGAGCCGGGTGGCGAGCAGGGAGTGCCCGCCGAGGTCGAAGAAGTCGTCGTCGGCACCGACCTGCGGGAGGCCCAGCACCTCCGCGAACAGCCCTGCCAGCACCTGCTCCTGGGGAGTGTGCGGTGCCCGGCCGCCCGAGGACGCGGCGGACTCCGGCTCGGGCAGGGCGCGCCGGTCCAGCTTGCCGTTCGGCGTCAGCGGCAGAGCGTCGAGGCGGACGAAGGCGGCCGGCACCATGTGTTCCGGCAGCCGTTCACGCAGGTGAGCCCGGAGTTCTTCCGTCCGGGGCTCCGCCCCGGTGGCGGGCCGCAGATAGGCGACCAGCCGGGAGCCCTGCGCCCGGTCCTGCCGGACACTCACGGCGGCGTCTGCGACGTCGGGGTGTTCGGTGAGGGCTGCCTCGATCTCGCCGGGTTCGATGCGGAAGCCGCGTACCTTGACCTGGTCGTCGGCGCGGCCGAGGAAATCGAGGTTCTTGTCGGTGTTCCACCGGACGAGGTCGCCGGTGCGGTACATCCGCGAGCCGTCCGGACCGAACGGGTCGGCGACGAACCGCCCCGCCGTGAGACCCGGCCGGTTGAGGTAGCCGCGTGCGAGTCCGGCACCCGCGATGTACAGCTCGCCCGTCACGCCTTCGGGTACGGGNCGCAGCGTGTGGTCGAGTACGTGGAGGCGGGCGTTGGTGACGGGCCGGCCGATGACGGGGTGAGGGCTTGAGGTGAGGGGTGCGGTGACCGAGTTGACGGTGCACTCGGAGGGTCCGTACAGGTTGAGGCAGGACGTTGCCTCGGCGGCCCGCAGCCGCTCCCACAGCCGCTCGGGAACGGCTTCCCCGCCGGCCGCGACCAGCGCGGGGCGATGCCGGGGGTCGTCCAACAGGCCGTGATCGACCAGAACCCGGAGGTAGGAGGGGGTGGCCTCGATGTAGTCGAGGCCATGGCGGGCCGCGTAGTCGACGAAGACCTCGGGATCGGTCCACGTCATGTGATCGATGACGTGCAGTTCATGACCCGCGAACAGGGCCATCAGCTGGTTCCAGGAGGCGTCGAAGGACACCGAGGTGGTCAGCGCCATCCGCAGCCGCTCTCCCGCGCGGGAGAGCAGTGGGCGCTGGTCGGTGAACAGGTTGGCCAGGCCGCCGTGTGTCGCCACGACGCCCTTGGGCCGGCCGGTGGAACCCGAGGTGTGGATCACATACGCAGGGTGGCCGGGATCGACCGTCACCATCGGATCGGCCGCCGGGCAGCCGGCCACCAGCTCCGCCGTCTCCGGGTCGTCCAGGACCAGCCGGCCGACGGGAGTGCCGTCGGGCAGACGCTCACCGCTACGGCCGTCGGTGACCACCACGTCCGGGCGGGCGTCGTCGAGCAGGTACGCGATCCGGGCGGCCGGATACTCGGGGTCCACCGGCACGTACGCCGCACCGGACTTCAGGACCGCGAGGATCGCCACCACCAACTCGGCCGACCTCGGCAACGCCACCGCCACCAGCCGCTCCGGCCCCGCACCCCGCGCGATCAACGCGTGCGCCAGCCGGTTCGCCCGCGCGTCCAGCTCCGCGTACGTCAGCGCCACATCACCGCACACCACCGCGACGCTCTCGGGAACCGCGCGGACCTGAGCCCGGAACAGCTCCGGCAGACCCCCGGNGGGAGCCTCCGCCGCCGGCCCGGTGCCCAGTGCCGTCAGCTCGTCGCGCTCCTCGGCGGTGAGCAGGTCGAGCCGGCTGAGCCGCCGTCGCGGGTCGGCGACCGCGGTGCGGAGCAACCGCTCCCACCGGGCGATCATCGTCTCGACGGCGGCGGGGTCGTAGAGGTCGTCGGCGTACTCGACGGACCCCTCGATCCCGTCCGGGGTGCCGTCCTCCGCGTGGCGTTCGGACATCGTGAAGGTCAGGTCGAGCTTGGCGGTGGTCGAGGCCGGAGCCATCTCGCCGACGCGCAACCCGGGCGGCGCGAAGTCGGCCCGGGGCGCGTTCTGCAGCACCAGCATCACTTGGAAGAGCGGATGGTGCGCCAGCGACCGGGACGGGTTCAGCACCTCGACCAGGTATTCGAAAGGCAGCTCCTGATGGGCGTACCCGGCCAGCGCCGTGTCCCGGACCCGGTCCAGCAACTCGGCGAACGTCGGATCGCCGGAGGTGTCCGTACGGAACACCAGGGTGTTGACGAAGTAGCCGACAAGCTCGTCCTGCGCCTGGTCGGTCCGGCCGGCGACCGGACTGCCGACCGGGATGTCGTCGCCCGCGCCCAGCTTGCTGAGCAACGCCGCGAGCCCGGCCTGGAGCACCATGAACAGACTGGTCCCGTGCGCGCGGGCGAGCTCCCGCAGCCCGCTGTGCAGCCCGGCGTCCAGCCCGGCGCGCACGGAGCCGCCCCGGTGCGAGGCGACCGCCGGACGGGGCCGGTCGGTGGGCAGCCGGATGAGCTCCGGGAGACCGGCCAGCTGCCGGGTCCAGTAGTCCGCCTGGCCGGCGAGCAGACTGCTTCGGTCGGTGGAGTCGCCCAGCAGTTCGTGCTGCCAGAGGGTGTAGTCGGCGTACTGCACGGGCAGCAGCGCCCACTGCGGCCTCTCGCCGCGGCGGCGCGCCGTGTAGGCGTCGGTCAGCCCCTTCGTGAGCGGGCCCAGTGACCAGCCGTCGCCGGCGAT
The DNA here is from genome assembly GCF_000373645.1 of Streptomyces sp. ATexAB-D23. Taxonomy (GTDB): domain Bacteria; phylum Actinomycetota; class Actinomycetes; order Streptomycetales; family Streptomycetaceae; genus Streptomyces; species Streptomyces castrisilvae. The sequence continues at coordinate 126,432 of NZ_KB892003.1, forward strand.
GTGGTGGAGCACCAGCTGGAAGACGTGCTCGTCCGGGGCCAGCTCGAACAGTTCGGCCCGCAGCGGTACGTCCACCGCCAGGTCGAACCGCCGGTCCTTCGCCGCCGCCATCAGGGCCGGCAGCCCCGCCTCGGTGGTCCGGCTCACGAGCAGCCGCGGTCCGGCCGCCTCCGCGTCCAGCACCAGCTGGTGCGGCACGCCGTCCACCGCGGGAAAGACGGTGCGCAGGCTCTCGTGCCGGGCCACCACGTCCGCCACGGCGGCCTCCAGGGCCGACCGGTCCAGATCGCCGGAGAGCCGCCAGGCCAGGGAGATGTGGTAGTTCGCACCGGCCGCTTCCAGCTGGTGCAGGAACCACAGCCGCCGTTGCGCGAACGACAGCGGGACGACCGCGGGGCGCTCGCGCCGTGCCAGGGCGGCCTGCGCGGGCCCTGCCGCCACCAGCGCGGCGGCCAGACCGGCCGGGGTCGGCGCCTCGAACAGTGTGCGCAGCGGCATCTCCACGCCGAGCGTCGCACGCACCCGGGCAGCCAGGCGGGTGGCCAGGAGGGAGTGCCCGCCCAGGTCGAAGAAACCGTCCTCCACACCGGCCGACGGCGCGCCCAGGACCTCCGCGAACAGCTCGCAGAGGATCTGCTCCTGCGGAGTGCGCGGTGCACGGGAGGCGGCCGTCGGGGTGAGGCCGGGGGAAGGCAGGGCCCGGTGATCCAGCTTGCCGTTGACGGTCAGCGGCAGGGCGTCCAGCGTGACGAACGCCGAGGGCACCATGTACTGCGGCAACCGCTCGCGCAGGTGCTCCCGCAGGTCGGCGGGGCGCGGTGCGGCACCGGCGGCCGGTACGAGGTACGCGGCCAGCCGGGTGTCGTCGGCCCGGTCCTGCCGGGCCAGGACGGCGACCTGGGCGATGCCGGGATGCGCGGCCAGGGCGGCTTCGATCTCGCCAAGCTCGATCCGGAACCCGCGCACCTTGACCTGCTGGTCGGCCCGGCCGACGTAGCGCAGGGTGCCGTCGGCGCCACGGCGCACCACGTCCCCACTGCGGTACATCCGTGACCCCGGCGGTCCGAACGGGTCCGCGACGAACCGCCCGGCGGTCAGGCCCGGGCGGTTCAGGTAGCCCCGCGCCGGCCCCGCACCCGCGACGTACAGCTCCCCGGGAACGCCCGGGGCCACCGGCCGCAGGCCGGCGTCGAGCACGTAGGCCCGCAGGTCCGGGAGGGGGGTGCCGATCTCACCGGCGGCGGTGCCGGTCCGGTCGAGAGCCGCGTAGGTGACGTGCACGGTGGTCTCGGTGATGCCGTACATGTTGACCAGTCGTGGCGCGTCCTGGGGGTGCCGCCCGTACCAGCCCGACAGCCGGGCGTGCTCCAGCGCCTCCCCGCCGAAGACCACCGTGCGCAGGGCGAGCCGGTCGCCGGTCGCCGGGTCCTCCGCGTCCGCCTGCATCAGTTGGTAGAAGGCGGACGGCGTCTGGTTGAGCACCGTCACCCGCTCGCGGGCGAGCAGTTCCAGGAACCGGCCGGGCGAGCGGCTGGTCTCGTGGTCCACGACCACCAGGCGGCCGCCGTGCAGCAGCGGACCCCACAGCTCCCACACCGAGAAGTCGAAGGCGTAGGAGTGGAAGAGGGTCCATACGTCGTCGGCGCCGAAGCCGAACAGCTCACGTGTGGTGTCGAAGAGGCGCACCACGTTGCGATGGGGGACCACCACGCCCTTGGGGTCGCCGGTGGAGCCGGAGGTGTGGATGACATAGGCGGCGTGGGCCGGGTCGATGGCGACGCCCGGGTCCGTGTCCGGCATTCCTGCCAGGTCACAGGTGTCGAGCAGCAGCCGGTCCAGGTCCTCCGCGTCCAGCCGCTCACCCGCCCGGTTCGTCGTCACGAGCAGCGCCGGCCGGGTGTCGTGGAGGAGGTAGGCGATGCGGGCAGCGGGGTACTCCGGGTCCACCGGCACATAGGCGGCACCGGACTTGAGTACCGCGAGCACCGCGACGACCAGTTCCGCCGACCGCGGCAGGGCCAGCGCGACCAACTGCTCCGGCCCGACCCCCCGGTCGATGAGGGCGTGCGCCAGCCGGTTGGCCCGAGCGTTCAGCTCCCCGTACGTCAGGGAGGCTTCGCCGCTCGTGAGGGCGGTCGCGTCCGGGTTCGCCCTCACCTGCTGTTCGAACAGCGTGGGCAGGCCGCTCCGAGGCGGTTCTCCCGTCTGCCCGGTGCCGGCCGGCAGCAGCGCCGCGAGCTCCGCGGCGGACAGCACGTCGACCTGGCCGATCCGCCGGCTCGGGGCGGCGACGACAGCGCGCAGCAGCCGCAGCCACCGCTCGACGATCCCGGTGACGGTGGCCGCGTCGAACAGGTCGGTGCTGTACTCCACGACCCCCGACAGACCGCCTGCGCCGGGGTGTTCGGCCAGGACGAAGGTCAGATCGCACTTGGCCGTTCCGGTGGGTACCAGGTCCGCCACCACCCGCATCCCCGGCAGGTCGAAGGCGCCTGACGGCGCGTTCTGCAGGGTGAGCATGGTCTGGAACAACGGGTGGTGCGCGAGCGTCCGGGTCGGGTTCAGCGCCTCCACGAGGTGCTCGAACGGCACGTCCTGGTGTGTGTACGCGGCCAGCGCGTCGGAGCGCACCCGGCCGAGGAGCTCGGTGAACGACGGGTCGCCGGAGACGTCGGTGCGGAGCACCAGTGTGTTGACGAAGAAGCCCACCAGGTCGTCCAGTGCCTGGTCGGCGCGTCCCGCGACCGGCGCGCCGATCGGAATGTCGGTCCCGGCGCCCAGCTTGCCGAGCAGGGCTGCCAGACCGGCCTGGAGCACCATGAAGAGACTGGCCCCGCCGTCACGGGCGAGGGCGCGGAGCCCCTGGTGCAACTCGGCGTCGATGTGTACCGGCAGCTGGACGCCCTGGTAGGACATGGACGCGGGGCGGGGCCGGTCGAAGGGCAGTTCGAGCTGGTCGGGCAGGCCCGCGAGCCGCTGCCTCCAGTACGTGAGCTGGCCGTTGAGCAGGCTGTCGGGGTGGGCGCCGTCGCCCAGCAGCTCCTGCTGCCAGAGGGCGTAGTCGGCGTACTGGACGGGCAGCGGCGACCACTGCGGCTTCGCACCCTTGCCCCGGGCCGCGTACGCGGTCGTCAGATCCCGCGAGAGCGGACCGGTCGACCAGCCGTCACCGGCGATGTGGTGCACCACCAGCAGCAGCACGTGCTCCTCGGCGCCGAGCCGGAACAGTTCGGCCCGCAGCGGCGGCTCGTCGGAGAGCTCGAAGCCCCGCCCGGCGGCCTCGGCCAGCCGGCCGGGCAGCTCGCTCTCGCACACCTCGGTCGTCCGCAGCCGCGGCCGCGCCGCGTCCGGGTCCAGGACTCGCTGGCACGGCTCGCCCGCGACCACCGGGAAGACGGTGCGCAGGCTCTCGTGCCGCTCGACGACGTCCGCCAGTGAGGCTTCCAGGGCGCGCTCGTCCAGAGGCCCAGACAGCCGCAGGGCCAACGGGATGTTGTAGGTGGCGCTCGGGCCCTCCATCCGGTGGAGGAACCACAGCCGGCGCTGCGCGAAGGACAGCGGCACTGTCTCAAGCCGGTCCCGCCGTTCCAGCGCGGGACGTGCCCGGCCCGCGGCATCCACCCTGGCCGCCAGCCGCGTCACAGTCGGTGCGTCGAACAGATCGCTGAGCCGCAGTTCCACGCCCAGCACCGACCGGGCCCGTGCGATGAGCCGGGTGGCGAGCAGGGAGTGCCCGCCGAGGTCGAAGAAGCTGTCGTCAACACCGGCCTCGGCGACCCCCAGCACCTCGGCGAACAGCCCGGCGAGCAGGTGCTCGACCGCGGAGCGGGGAGCGCGGCCCGGTGCGGCGGCCCGGTGCTCGGGGGCGGGGAGGGCACGCCGGTCGAGCTTGCCGTTCGGGGTCAGCGGCAGTGCGTCCAGCACCATGAGTGCCGACGGCACCATGTACTGCGGCAGTCGTTCCCGCAGCCGATCCCGCAGTTCGTCCGTGGTGACGGTCTGTCCCGTGGCGGGGACGACATAGCCGACCAGCCGGACTTCCTCGTCGTTGCGGACCGTGACGACGGCCCGTGCGATGTGGGGGTGTTCGGTGAGGGCTGTTTCGATTTCGCCGGGTTCGATGCGGAAGCCGCGTACCTTGACCTGGTCGTCGGTGCGGCCGAGGAATTCGAGGTTTCTGTCGGTGTTCCAGCGGACGAGGTCGCCGGTGCGGTACATCCGCGAGCCGCTCGGGCCGAAGGGATTGGCCACGAATCGCCCGGCGGTCAGGTCCGGTCGGTTGAGGTAGCCGCGTGCGAGTCCGGCACCCGCGATGTACAGCTCGCCCGTCACGCCTTCGGGTACGGGNCGCAGCGTGTGGTCGAGTACGTGGAGGCGGGCGTTGGTGACGGGCCGGCCGATGACGGGGTGAGGGCTTGAGGTGAGGGGTGCGGTGACCGAGTTGACGGTGCACTCGGAGGGTCCGTACAGGTTGAGGCAGGACGTTGCCTCGGCGGCCCGCAGCCGCTCCCACAGCCGCTCGGGAACGGCTTCCCCGCCGGCCGCGACCAGCGCGGGGCGATGCCGGGGATCGTCCAACAGCCCGTGACCCACGAGGTCCTGTAGGTAGGAGGGGGTGGCCTCGATGTAGTCGAGGCCATGGCGGGCCGCGTAGTCGACGAAGACCTCGGGATCGGTCCACGTCATGTGATCGATGACGTGCAGTTCATGACCCGCGAACAGGGCCATCAGCTGGTTCCAGGAGGCGTCGAAGGACACCGAGGTGGTCAGCGCCATCCGCAGCCGCTCGCCGGCGCGGGAGAGCAGTGGGCGCTGGTCGGTGAACAGGTTGGCCAGGCCGCCGTGTGTCGCCACGACGCCCTTGGGCCGGCCGGTGGAACCCGAGGTGTGGATCACATACGCAGGGTGGCCGGGATCGACCGTCACCATCGGATCGGCCGCCGGGCAGCCGGCCACCAGCTCCGCCGTCTCCGGGTCGTCCAGGACCAGCCGGCCGACGGGAGTGCCGTCGGGCAGACGCTCACCGCTACGGCCGTCGGTGACCACCACGTCCGGGCGGGCGTCGTCGAGCAGGTACGCGATCCGGGCGGCCGGATACTCGGGGTCCACCGGCACGTACGCCGCACCGGACTTCAGGACCGCGAGGATCGCCACCACCAACTCGGCCGACCTCGGCAACGCCACCGCCACCAGCCGCTCCGGCCCCGCACCCCGCGCGATCAACGCGTGCGCCAGCCGGTTCGCCCGCGCGTCCAGCTCCGCGTACGTCAGCGCCACATCACCGCACACCACCGCGACGCTCTCGGGAACCGCGCGGACCTGAGCCCGGAACAGCTCCGGCAGACCCCCGGTGGGAGCCTCCGCCGCCGGCCCGGTACCGAGGGCCGCCACCGCGCGGTGCTCCTCGGCGGTGAGCAGGTCGACCCGGCCCACGGCTTCGTCCGGGCCGAGCTCCGCGACGGCGTCGAGCAGGGCGAGCAGCCTTCGCTGGTGCGCGGCCAGGTCGTCGTCGCCGTACGCCTCGGGGGCGCCGTGCAGCCTGAGGAGCGGAGGGTTGCCGTCCCGGTAGTCGAACAGCCAGATCGCCAGGTCGGAGGTCGAGCCCGATACGAAGTGGTGCACGGATGCGGGGTGCCCGGCGAAGCTCGGCCTGGCGTGGAAGGCCATGATGTTGACGATCAGCGGGAACGCCGTTCCGATGCCGCCCGGCGCGCCGAGGTCGCGCAGCAGGTCCTCGCTGCGGTAGCGCTCGTGCGCGACGGCCGACTCGACCTCGCGCGCCACCTGGGCGACGAGGTCGCCCCACGTCGTGTCCGGCCGTACGGTCAGCCTCAGGGGAACCACGTTGGACATCGTGCCGGGAATCGACATCAGATCGCGGTCGGAGTTGCGGCGGCCGGTGACGGGAAGGGCGAGCACCACGTCCTGGGTGCCGGTCAGCCGGTGGGCGTAGAGCGCCGTCGCCGCGATCACGACCCGCGACCACCTGACACCCGCCCGAGCCGCCGCGGCACGCAGCGCCTCGGGGCTTCGCAGCTCCAGTTCGCCGGCCATGCGCAGGGTCCGGTGCGGGTCGGTCGCGGAGTCCGTGAGCCGTGTGGGGGCGGGCAGGTCGGTGAAGCGCTCGGTCCAGTAGGCGCGGTCCGCCGTGAAATCGGCGGACGAACGGTAGACGGCGTCGACTTCGACCAGGTCCCGCAGCGCGCCGAACGGCGAGGACGGGACGACACCCCCCTCGGCCAGTGCCGAATACACCTCGCCGACCCGCTCCCGGACCATCGAGCTGCTGATCGCGTCCAGTACCACGTGGTGGTAGTTCAGGTACCAGAGGAACTCCGTCGAGGACAGGCGGATCAGCGCATGGCCGAACAGCGGATCACGGGCGAGGTCCAGTGGACGGGCGAGATCCCGTTCCATCCATTCCATGGCGGCCGCCCGGGGGTCCGGCTCCGCCCCGAGATCGAGGTGCGTGGGAGCCCAGTCCCAGGTCTCGCGGAGAATCTGACGCGGGCCTTCACCTTCGTCGACGAAGGTGACGTGCAGGGCGTCGACCTCGTCGACCACCCGGCGCAACGCGGCTTCGAACAGCTCCGCGTCGACCGGCCCGTGGATCTCCAGGCACTCGCCGATGCGGTAGCCGGGGACCGGAGTGGGGGAGCTCTGCTCGGCGAGCCAGATCTCCCGTTGGGCCGCGCTGAGGGGAAGGACGTCGCCGTCGCGACGGGACATGGGGGTACCTCCAGAGGTGTGGGTGGCATGCGCGCAGGGCTCGCCGACCGCGGTGGTGTCACGCGGTCGGCGGGGGGTGGATTCCTGCGGTCAGGCGGCGAGTTCGCCGGCCTGGAGCTGCCAGAGGGATGCGTAGAGTCCGTGCTGGGCGAGGAGTTCGTCGTGGGTGCCCTGTTCGGCGACGACGCCGCCCTTGTCCATGACGTAGATCCGGTCGGCGTGGCGGACCGTGGAGAGACGGTGGGCGATGACGACCATCGTCCGGTCGGCCGCGAAGCTCTGCAGCGTGCGCTGGATTGCGGCCTCGGTCTCGTTGTCCACGGCGGAGGTGGCCTCGTCGAGGATGACGACCGGCGAGTCCTTGAGGATCGCGCGTGCCAGGGCGATCCGCTGCCGCTGGCCGCCGGAGAGCGCGGCCCCGCGCTCACCGATCAGGGTGTCGTAGCCGTCGGGCAGCGCCGCGATGAAGGGGTGCGCCTCGGCCATCGCCGATGCTTGCACCACGGCCTCGTCCGAGGCGTCGAAGCTCCCGTAGCGGATGTTGTCGGCGACGCTGCCGTCGAAGAGGAAGGGGTCCTGCGCGACGAAGCCGATGGCGTGGCGCAGGTCGTGTCGTCGCAGGTCCCGGACGTCCTGACCGTCGAGGAGCACCCTGCCGGATTCGGCGTCCTGGAAGCGCATCAGGAGTCTGGCGATCGTCGTCTTTCCCGAGCCGGTGGCGCCCACCAGGGCGGTGACCCGGCCGGCCGGGATGGTCAGCGAGAGGTTCTCCAGCGTGGCCGGCCGGCCGGGGTAGGCGAAGGTGACGCCGTCGAGGACGATCTCGCCGCGCACCTCGGCGGGGTCGAGTGTCCCGTCGCCGCCGTCGGCCTCGACAGGCAGCTCGCGCAGCCGCTGGATCCGGTCGTACGAGGCGAGGGTGCGCTGGTACTGGTCGGCGATGCCGCCGAGCCGGCTCATCCGCATCAGCAGCATCTGGGGGAGTCCGATGAGGGGACTGAACACCTCAAAACGCAGGGTGCCGTTGAGGACGGAACGGCCGCCGATCAGCAGGGTGCCGGCCATGGACGCGGTGGTGCAGGCCCGGATGGTCTCGGCGTGGTGGATCGTGCTCCGGTCGGTCTGCCGGCTGCTCTCCTGGACCGCTTCGCTCAGCTCGTCGACGCGCTCCGCCTCGTAGCCCTCGGTGCAGAAGCTCTTGACGGTCGCACCCGCCTCCAGCGAGTTGATCACCTGGCTGCCCAGCCTGGCACGGTGTTCGCCGGTGGCGGCGTAGTCCGCGGCGGCCTTGTCCTGGTGGCGCAGCGACAGCCAGGCGATGACCGGGATCGGGAGGAACGCGATCCAGGCGATCTGCGGTGCCAGCAGGAGGAACGCCGGCACCAGGAGGGCGAGACTCGTGCCGAGTTGCAGCACGTCGTTGGCCGGGCCCGCGAAGAAGGCGCCCAACTGGCCGACGTCGTTGGTGAGTGTGCCGGCCACCCGGCTGGTCCGCTCGCCCTCCAACTGTCCCAGGTCGAGGTGCTGGACGTGCCGGTACGTGCGGCCGCGCCAGTCGTGCTCGATGTCCTGTCCGAGCCGGCGCCACTGGAGGTTGGAGGCGTACGAGAGGCCCGCCACCGCGGCGCAGGCGGCGGCCACCAGCCCGGCCAGCCCCCAGAGTTGGGCGGAGGCCGTGGTCAGACCGAGGAGGGCCAGTGGGGCCGCCTCGCCCTTGATGAGCACCAGGCCGGTCCAGCCGAGGAAGGTGCCGAGCGCCATCTCCGCGGCCTGGCAGGCGACGGACAGAGCCGCGGCGCGGTAGAGGCGGCGGCGGTGCGGACCGGCGATCTCCAGGAGGGGATGGCGTTCGGAACCGGGCCCGGCCGCGGCCTGCGCGGCGTCGGCCGTTCTGCGCCAGGCCTTGCGGAGGACGACCGCGGTCGCCACGGCCACCCCGCCCGCGGCCACCAACTGCCTGCTCAGTGCCGGCCCCTTGAGCAGCGCGGTGCCGGCCGCGACCCCGCCGCCGACGGCGAGCACCGGGCGCACGGCCAGGCCGCGGTCCGCCGGCGGGGCGGGCCGGGCCGTGCGCCCGGTGCTCGCCGTCTCCTCCGCGACCCGGGCGACGGCTCTGCGGATGATCCGGCCGATGTCCGTGGCCCGCAGGCGCGCGTCATGCCGGACGAGCACCCCTCCGGTGACCGAACTGGCCTGGGCCTCGGTGATCCCGGGAATGTGGCGCAGCGCGGAGGCCAGGAGTTCGGCCGTCCGGGGGCGTCCGACGACGAGCCTGACGTCCCAGCGCTGGCGGCCCGGTGTGACCGAGCGAGGGCTCGCACCCGGTTCCACGGAGCGGAATCCGGATGCGGCACCCAGTAGCGATGGCATGTGTACGTTCACCTGTTTGCGGAGGTCGCGGAAATTCCGTTACGGATACGACGGATCGCGGCGACGGAGCGGGAAATGCTGAAAGGAATTCGCTGCGGCCGATCGGCCTGAGAACGGCCGCCACCCTGACGCGTTCCGCCGATATCGATCGGCGGACGCGCCCGGTGGCGGCCGCGGGTTCACACGGACTGTCAGTTCGTCTTGCCGACGGCGCTCTCGGCGGTCGCGCGGATCTTCGGGGCCCTCCGGTCCCCCTTGGTGCCGCTCCCGGTCGTGTGCTGTCCGGGAACGGAGTGGCCCTCGGCGTCACCGGCGGCGATCTGGGCGGCCACCACGTCGGCGGCCACCTCGGCCGCGAGGTCATGGATGTTCTCCCCGGCCTCGTGGGCCGCCTTCTTCACCTCCATCGCGATGCCGACGGACGCTTTGACGACTCCGCCCACCAGTGGCTTGAGCAGACGCTTGGCCAGTGGCGCGACGATGAGTCCGACCAGAAAGGGCGGTACTACAGGCGGCATGATGCTCCATCCTCTCCACGCATACGTATGACAGGGAACCCGGGCGCGAGAACCGGAGCAGCGCACAGCCGGGCGGGTATGAAGCATTCCGTCTCGAAATCCGGAACTCACTCGGAATCGAATCCCTGGACACCGGAACGCGCCGTCCCGTGATCACGGTAGTCCAACCGTGCCCGCCTGGGCCAAATGGCTGCCGCTTGATTCACTCGTGTGAGTGTCGGTGAACTTTTCGCGTGTCCTGAATTGGACGCACCCGAACATTCAGTCGCACGATAATCTGATTATCATGCCTTGATGTATTTCAAGTGCCTTTCCCGTCCGCCGCCGCACCGCCCGACCCCTCGGCCCCGCGACGAGGGGGCGGGCGTGACTCATATGGGTGAATCAGGATCAGCCGCCCCGATCGCTCCCAACGGCTCGCGGCCAAGCGGCCGGGCGGCTCTCCGGGTTCGAACACGCTTTCCGGGCAAGGGAGTTGGCTCATCACGGGTGAGTCCCGGTGGCACCATGACTCCATGCTCCGACGCACACCGCCGGTCGCCCTGGCGGCCGCCCTCACCGCCTCGGCCCTCACGCTGAGCGGCTGCGGCGGCGTCGCCACCTCCTCGACGACCACCCCCCTGGTGCACCGCGGCACCGTCAGGATCGCCGAGTCCAGCGAGACGCCCAGCTTCGATCCGTACTCCGCCTTCGGCGCCTCCCAGGCCCGCTACGCCTACGACTCCCTGGTCAACCTCGCCCCGGACGGCGCCCTGGTCACCGGCCTGGCCTCCTCCTGGCATGCCACGGCCACCGAGGCCGCCTTCACCCTCCGCCCGGGTATCACCTGTTCCGACGGCACCGCCCTCACCGCCTCCGCGGTGGCCCGGTCGCTCACCTACGCGGGGGACCCGGACAAGCAGCTCGCCGGCGCCCTGACCGTCCTCCCGAACGTCCCGTTCACGGCGAGCGCCGACGACGGGACCGGCACGGTGTCGGTGACCGCCGCCGCCCCCTTCCCCTTCCTCACCCGCACGATCGGCCTGCTGCCCATCGTCTGCCCCGCCGGACTCGACCGGCCCCAAGCGCTGGAACGCGCCAGCCAGGGCACCGGCCCCTATGTGCTGACCCGCTACACCCCCGGAGGCCCGTACGAGTTCACCGTCCGGGACGACTACGCCTGGGGGCCCGCCGGGGCGACGGCCTCGGAGCCAGGTCTTCCCGAGCACATCGAGATCTCGGTGGTGCCCCAAGCCTCCACGGCGGCGAACCTGCTGATCACCGGGGGCATCGACATCGCGCACGTCAGCGGGCCGGACCGCGCCCGGCTCACCGGCCGCGGCCTGGCCACCACCGACGTGGCGACCGTGATCGGGCTGACGTTCTTCAACCAGCGCCCCGGCCGGGTGCTCGCCGACCGGGCGCTCCGCCGCGCCCTGGTCTCCGCCCTCGACCGCCAGGGACTCGCCAACGTCGCCGTCGGCGGCACCGGCAGCCCCGCCACCGACCTCGGCGCCGAGGGCTCCGTCTGCCACACCGGCCTCGCCGACGCCGACCTGCCCGCGGGGAACGCCGCCGAGGCCCTGCGCGCCGCCGGCTGGACCCGTACCGCCGGCGGCCCACTGACCAAGGACGGGCAGCCGTTACGGCTCCGGCTGATCACCAGCCCGGACCTCGGCCCGACGCTGGCCTCCGTCGCCGAGCTGATGGCCCGGGAGTGGACGGCGCTCGGCGCCGGGGTCGACCTGGTCAGCGAGAGCCTGCCCGCCCTCGTCAACGCCATGTACGAGACCGCGGACTTCGACGTCGTGGTCGGCAGCACACCGGGCCTGGCCCTGCCGACCGGCTTCATCCCCTTCTTCTCAGGCCCCGCCCAGGGCCTCAACTTCGCCGGGGTCGACAACCCCGAATACGACGCCCTTGTCGCCCGAGCACTCCGGGAGACCGGCACCACGGGGTGCGGGACCTGGAACAGGGCGGCCGCCGCGCTCTTCCGCTCGGCCGACGCGCTGCCGATCGCCGAGGGCAGGAGCGGCGTGTACGGCTACCGCACCACCTTCACCACCACCTTCGGCGGACAGCTCGTACCCACCAGCATCCGCCTCCACCAGTGACCCGGGGTCCACCATGTCCGTTCCCCAGCTGCTCCGGCACCCCTGGACCGTGTTCCTCGGCCGCCGCGGCCTCAGGCTCGTCGTCTCCCTGGGCATCGTGCTCACCGCGTCCTTCGCGATGGTCCGCCTCATCCCCGGCGACCCGGTCAGGGCGGCGCTCGGCGTCGACGCCGCCCCCGAATTGGTGGCCGCCCGCAGGCACGCCCTCGGGCTCGACACGCCCTTCCTGTCCCAGTACCGGCACTACGTGGACGGCCTCCTGCACGGCGACCTCGGTACCTCGCTGGTCACCGGAGCACCGGTCGCGGAACTGATCCGCACCCGGCTGCCGGCCACGCTGGAGATCGCCGGTCTCGCCTTCCTCACCGCTCTCGCCGTCGCCCTGCCCGGCGGCCTGCTGGCCGCCCTCCGCACCCGCGACGGCCGCCGCCCGCGCACCGAGCTGGTGTTCACCTCGGTCACGGCCGGGCTGACGGGGGTGCCGGACTTCGTGCTCGCGTCCGGGCTCACCGCGCTGCTCGCCGTCGGCCTTCCCCTGTTCCCCGTGGCCGGGGCGGCGGGTGTCGCGTCCCTCGTCCTCCCCGTCCTCGCGCTCTCCCTCACTCCCACCGCGATGCTGTTACGCCTGGTCAGAGTGGAGGCGCTGAAGGTGCTCGACGAGGACTACCTGCGCACCGCCCGGAGCAAGCGGCTGTCGTCCGCACGCCGCTGTCTCCACGCGGCACCGAACATGGCCGCCGCCACGCTCACCGTCGCCGGGAGCCTGCTGCCCGCCCTCATCGCGGGCACCGTGCTGGTCGAGAAGGTCTTCGCCTGGCCCGGCATCGGCTCCGCCATGGCCCAGTCCGTGGTCGCGCAGGACTACCCGGTGATCCAGGCCATGGTGCTGGTGCTCGGCACCACCGTGCTGCTCGCCGGTCTCCTGGTCGACGTGCTGCTCGCCGTGCTCGACCCCCGCTCGGCGATCAGGGAGTCGTGACCATGCCCCGTCCCTCCGCGCTCAGGCGCTCACCCATGGCCTGGGTCACCGGGGTCATGCTGGCGTCGCTCGTCGTGCTCGCCCTGGCCGGCCCGCTCCTGTGGGGCGCGGCGGCCGACCGCCCGAATCCCTCAGCCGTGCTCCAGGGCCCCTCGGCAGCGCACCCGATCGGCACGGACGGACTCGGCCGGGACCTGCTGGCCCGGGTCCTGACGGCCACCCGGCCCTCGCTGCTGCTCGCGCTGGCGTCGGTTGTGCTCGGTGCGACCGCGGGTGTGCTCCTCGGGGCGTGCACCGCTGTACTCGGGCGGCGCGCCCGCCGGCTGACCGCCGGGCTGATCAACCTCCTGCTCGCCTTCCCGGCGCTCCTGCTCGCGATGTTCCTCGCGGTGGTGTTCGGCGCGGGCACGACGGGTGCGGTGCTGGCCCTCTCCGCCGCGGCCGTACCCGGGTTCGCCCGGCTCGCCCAGACCCTCGCCGCGGGCGTCGCCGGCACCGACCACCTGGCCGCGGCCCGGGTCCTCGGCCTGCGCCGCCACCGGCTGCTGTGGCGCCACGTCCTGCCCAACATCGCCGAGCCGCTGCTCCTGAGCGTCACCACGGCGGCGGGCACCGCCCTGGTCGCACTCTCCGGGCTGAGCTTCCTCGGCCTGGGCGTCCAGCCACCCGGCTACGACTGGGGGCAGCTGCTCAGCCAGGGGCTCGACCGGATCTACGCCGAACCGTTGCCCGCACTCGCCCCGGGCCTGGCCCTGCTGTATGCCGCCCTGGCCTTCCAACTGCTCGGCGAGGTCCTGGCCGGCAGCGCCGCCGGGCGCGGCCCTGTGGTGCGCATCCCCGCGCAGAGGACCGCCCCGAGCGGCCCCGCCGAGGGTGGAACGGTCCTCCAGGTCGACGATCTCACCGTCGAACTGCCGACCCCCGGCGGCACGATCCGGCCGGTGCGCGGTGTGAGCCTCTCACTGCGGCCGGGCGAGATCGTCGGCCTCGTCGGCGAGTCGGGATCGGGCAAGTCGCTCACCGCGCTGGCCATCGCCGACCTGCTGCCGTACGGCGCCCGGGTGTCCCGGCGCACACTGCGTCTGCTCGGGGCCGACCTCGCCGCCCTGACACCGAAGGAACGGGACCGGCACCTCGCGACGGGGCTGTCGGTGATCTTCCAGAACCCGGCTTCGGCGCTCAACCCGGCCCTGCGGATCGGCACCCAGCTCACCGAGGCCGTCCGCACCCACCGCGGTGCGAGCCGCGCCCAGGCCACCGCTCAGGCCGTCGATGCCCTGCGCCGGGTCGGGCTGCCCCCGGCGGTGCTGCGCTCACGTCCCCACCAGCTCTCCGGCGGCCAGCGCCAACGCGTGATGATCGCCGCCGGGCTGATGGTGCGGCCGGGACTGATCATCGCCGACGAACCGACCACCGCCCTCGACGTCACCGTCCAGCGGCAGATCACCCGGCTGCTCACCGACATCCGGCGGGACACCTCCGCCGCGATCCTGTTCATCAGCCATGACATCGCGCTCGTGGGCGAGTTCTGCGAACGGGTCCTGGTGATGTACGCGGGTACCGTCGTCGAGGCGCTGCCCGCCGCCCGCCTCGCCGACCGCACCCGGCACCCCTACACCCGGGCCCTGGTCACATCGGTGCCGGACCTCACGGCCGACCGCGACCGGCCCCTGCCGACGGTCGAGGGCGCGCCGCCCGATCCGCTCGCACCCGCGCCGGGGTGCCCGTTCGAGCCCCGCTGCCCACGCCGCCAGGATCTCTGCGCCGAGCAGGCTCCGCCTCTCGACGACCTCGGTGCGGGCCACCGGGTCGCCTGCTGGTATCCGCTGCCGGTGACAGCGGGCACGAAGCCGGTGACCGCGTCGTGACGGCCCTTCAGGTGAGTGGGCTCACCGTCCGCCGCACCGGCCCCCGGGGCTCCTTCGCCGCGGTGGACGGCGTCTCGCTGAAGGTCCCGTCCGGCACCACCCTCGGGCTCGTGGGGGAGTCCGGCTCGGGCAAGTCCAGCCTGGCCGGAGCGATCGTCGGCCTCGTCCCCGTACAGAGCGGCCGGATCCTGATCGACGGCCGGGGGAGCCGAGCCCGGACCATCCGCGACCGGCGGCGCCTCGGCCGACAGGTCCAGATCGTCCTCCAGGACCCGGACACGGCGCTCGACCCGCGGATGACGGCAGGTCAGGCACTCGCCGAGGCCGCCACCGTCTACCGCCGGCTCGACCGGACCGCGCGCGCCGAGCGCGTCACCGAACTGCTCGGCCTCGTCGGCCTGGACCCCCGGCTCGCCGGCCGCCTGCCGCGGCAGCTGTCCGGCGGCCAGCGCCAGCGGGTGGCCCTCGCCCGCGCCCTGGCCGTCGAGCCGGGGCTGCTGATCGCCGACGAGATCACCTCGGCACTCGACGTATCGGTGCAGGCATCCGTACTCAACACGATCCGCGAACTCCAGCGACGGCTCGGGCTCTCCATGCTGTTCATCGGCCACAACCTGCCCGCGGTCTGCCACGTCTCCGACGCCGTGGCGGTCATGCGGCACGGGCGGATCGTGGAGACCGCTCCCACCGAGACGCTCCTGCGCACGCCGAGGCACCCGTACACCCGGACGCTGCTCGCCTCCGTGCCGTCGCTCCGCACACCCCCGTCCGAGGAAAGGACGTCGTGACCGGCGGGCACTCCCGGATCGTCCGTGCGCGCATTCGAAAAGCGTTCGCCGCCGGTTCCGCATGGCACACCTGAGTAATTCCGGTATCGCGATGTCAAGTGGTCGAACAATTCCTCACGCTCACGGATTACCGCGCGATATTCTTGCTTGATTTCCGTGAGACGATGCGGCGGCTTTGGAATCCGACGGGCCCGGCGCCGCCGGTCCTTTCTCGAATAGATATCGAAAGGTGTGGAATATGGGAGCTCCCCGAAAAGCATCGATCACGCCCGAACGGAGCGACGTGGCATGACCGTCGCCCTGGACCAGACCCTGTTCCACCAGACGGGCGTCGGCCTGTCCGTGCCGTTCGCCATCGCCGGGACGGGGGTGCACCTGCCGCCGGCGGTCGTCACCAACCAGGAGCTCACCCGCACCCTGGACACGAGCGACGAGTGGATCACCAGCCGCACCGGCATCCGTGAACGTCGCCGTCTGGCTCCGGACCTGGCGACCTCCGACATGTGCGTCGCCGCCGCCCACCCGGCCCTGGCCGCCGCCGGTATCGAGCCCGCCCAACTGGACGCGGTCGTCGTCGCCAGCTACACGGGGGACCAGCCGCTCCTTTCTACCGCGCTGATCGTCAAGGACGCCCTGGGCGCCCACCGGGCCCTGTCCCTCGACGTCACCCAGGCCGCCTGCGCCTCCGGCATCCAGGCGATGCTGATCGCCGCCCACCTCCTGCAGAACCCCTCCATCAGCACGATCCTCCTCGTCGCGGCCGACTGCGCCTCCCGGATCACCGGCCCCACCGACCGCACCACCAGGGTCTTCTTCGGAGACGCCGCGGCAGCCGTCGTCCTCACCCGGTCGGACACCCCTGGCGCGGGCCTGCTGTCCTACGACCTCGGCTCCCAGCTGTCCTACGACGTCCAGATCCCCGCCGGCGGCTCCCGGCTGCCCGCCAGCGCCGCCACCGTCGCCGCCGGGGACCACTACCTGTACATGGACGGCCGCGCCGTCTGGAACGCGGCGACCACACGCCTGCCGGAGAGCATCACCCGCGCCGCCCAGCGCGCCGCCGTGCCGATCGACGAGGTCGGGCACTTCTTCCTGCACCAGGCGAACCTGAACATCCTCACCGAGACCCTGGCCGCTCTGGGCGTTCCCCGGGAACGGGCCACCGTCACCATCGACCGACTCGGCAACACCGGATCGGCGGGCCTGTTCACGGCACTTCACGCCACCGTCGCCGAAGGTGCCCTGCTCCCGGGAGACACCTACGTGCTGGCCGGGATCGGCGCGGGCTTCCAGTGGGGAACCCTCTGCCTGCGCCACGCCTGACCGTTCGTCGCCCAGCCCGCAGGAAAGACGATTCGCGCACAACCATCCGCGCCCTTCGGAGGTCACAACAAGTGGGAGCAAACCGCTCCTGAGGACGCAAGGGGGAAATATGCGAAAGATCCGTAATATCGCGACCGCCGGAGCACTGACCACGCTGATGGTGGGCGCGACCGCCGCGTTCGGCCCGTCCGCCTCGGCGGCGCCCAACGTCACACCCCAGGGCGTCTGCGGGAGCTCGTACAAGACGGTGAACTCGGCCGCCGTGGGCTCCCTCGGCACGCTCTACCTCACGTACAACGCCTCGAACGGCAAGAACTGTGTGGTGACCATCCGCTCCAATCCGGGCGCCGCACTGGACATGAGCGCGTCCATCTACATCCCCGACACCGACGCCTGGGCGGACGACACCGGGAAGTTCACGTCGTACGCCGGTCCGGTCTACGCCTACGGCAAGGGCCACTGCGTCAGCTGGAGCGGCCACATCGACAACGTGTACGTGTCGGTGGACAACAGCAACTGCGCCTCGCTCAAGGAGCACCGGGTCCTCGAAGTCCGCTGACCCCGCACCGCGCGCCGAAGCCGTGCCCGGCACCCGCCGGGCACGGCTTCGGCATGTACGGGACGCGTCCCGAGGGCCCGCCCGGTCAGCGCAGGAGCCGGCGGATGACGACGGCGGCGGCGTCGATGTCGGCCGGCTCGCCGGTGATCAGTTCCCGGTAGTAGAAGGACTCGCCGACGCGGGTGACGGCGTACGCGAGGGTGGCCGCGTCGGTGTCGTCGGGTTCGCCGATCTCGGCCCGGACGATGCGGGTGAGCGTCGAGATGAGCCGGTGCTGCATGACGCCGTCGCGCGAGGTCATGACCCGCAGGGCGGTCTCCGGATGGTCGGCCAGGAACCGGCGCATCGAAGGCAGTTGCGCGCTGGTGTGCAGTATCGCGTGGACCAGGTCGGCGATCCCCTCGGCGCCCCGCCCGCGGCACCGGGGGTGGACCCGGGCGAACTCGGCCGTGGCGATCGACCAGATCACCTCCCCGAGCAGGCGGTCCCGGTCGCCGTACCTCCGGTAGAGCGTCGCGCGGCCGATTCCGGCCTCCTGGGCCAGCGCGCGGGCGTCGATCCAGCCGTCCCGGTCGAACATGGCGACCGCCGCGCGCAGCACCGGGTCGTCCACGGGGAGGGGATCGGGGATCTCTTGCGGTCGAGACATCATGCACCTAATGTCTCACGCGAGACACCTGGATGCATGTGTCTCAGGCGAGGGGAGTCGTTATGGCCGTCGTGAGGCGCATCGCGCCGTTCGCGATCTATGCCGTGTTGTTCGCCGGGCTGGTGGCCCAGCCCGGTCCCGCCCGGTTCGCGGTCGTCAATCTGGCCGTGCAACTGGTCGTCTTCGGGGTGGGTGCCTGCCTGCCGGCCCATCGCACCGGCTTCATGTCCTACGTGGACGTGGCCTGGCCCTGGGGGCTGGTCGCGCTGGGCGCCCAGGTGCTGGTCTTCGGGGACGCCGGGTCGCCCGCCATCATGGCCACAGCGGTGATCTATCTGCTGATGGGGCTTCGGATGGGGGCCTGGTCCCTGCGGTTCATGGTGCTCGCCCGGCTGCCGGTCGAGCTGCCGCGCTACCGCTACCAGCGGCGGCGCTGGGAGCGGGACGGCTTCCGGGGCGAGAGGCTGTCCCTCCAGGTCGAGATCCTGGTCCAGTGCGGGGCCAACGCCACCGTCCTGGCGATTCCCGCCCTGCTCGCCGCGGAACGGTCCGGGCCGTTCGACGCCCTGAGCGTCACGGCGGCCGCCCTGTGGGCCCTTGCCTGGGTGGCCGAATCGGCCGCCGACCGGCAGAAGGCCCGCTTCACCCGCCGGAGCCGCCGCGAGGGTGTGCACCGCACCTGCGACGCCGGAATGTGGCGCTACAGCCGGCACCCCAACTACTTCGCCCAGTGGATGCAGTGGAACTGTCTGATCCTGCTCTCGCTGCCGGTGCTGACGGCCCGTTGGGGCGAGGAGCCCCTGGTGCCGGATCTTCTGACGGCGTTCGGTCTGGCCTGGGTCTCCTGGACCATGTACCACACGCTCGTGTACTACACGGGTGCCGTTCCCGCGGAACACTTCAGCCTGAGGAAGCGCCCCGACTACGACCTGTACCGGCGCACGACCAACCGCTTCTTCCCCGGCCCCCGGCGCCCCGCGCCGGCCGCGGCCGGAACGCCCGCTGCCCTCGGCCCCCGGAGGGACGGCGAAAGCCTGCCGGACCGGCGGTGAAGACGCCGGACGCGGGATCCGCTGCCCCGCGTCCGGTACGGCCGGGTGCGGGCGGCGCCGGGGAGAAGCGGCGCCGCCCGCACCCGCCGAACACGAGCGTCACGGGTTCGGCGGCGTCACCGACACGTGGAACTCGACGGCCGCGTCCGAGGCGTTGCGGTAACGGTGGGGCTGCCGCGCGTCGAAGGTGATGGCCTCCCCGGCGGCGACCACGTGGGAGTCGGAGCCGAGATCGACGGTGAGGGTGCCCACGACCACCACGGTGCACTCCAGCGAGGGGTGCGCCCACATCTCGTCGGCGGTCGTCTCGCCGGGGGCGAGCACGCCCCGCAGCACCTCCATCTGGCCGTTGCTCGGCGTCAGGCGCTCGTAGCGGAGTCTGCCGCGCGGCCCCGTGATGGTCGAGCGGTTGCCCGGCCTGCTCACCCACACCGCCGGGCTGTGCTGATCGTCGAAGAGCGCGGAGACGGACTCCCCGAAGAATCCGGCGAGACGGCGCAACGTCGCCAGGCTCGGCTCGGTCACGTCGCGCTCGATCTGGCTGAGCAGTGTGGCGGACACACCGGTCTCCGCGGCGAGCGCGCGCAGGCTCAGGCCGCGCTGGGTCCGGAGCATCCGCAATTGTTGACTGATCATGACCCCTCGTAAAGCCTCACTGCACGGATGTCATCAGAACGTACCGTTGGGCGGGTAAATAATCGGCACGTTGTAAAGCTTGACTGCACACTCGGGCTCGCTTAGCGTCCCGGCAACGGGCAGAGCGAAGGACGTGGAGAACACTCCGGCCGCCCGTCCCCCCAAGCGTGATCACCAGCCGTCTAGGAGTCTACGTATGGCAGTTCCGGCGCACATCGAATCCCCGGTCGGCCGGTCGCTGGGGCGGGTCGTGGTGTCGAGCTCGATCGGCACGGCCATGGAGTGGTACGACTACTTCCTGTACGTGGCCGGCGGCACCCTGCTCTTCGACAAGCTCTTCTTCCCGCAGCTCAGCCCCGCGGTCGGCACCATCGCAGCCCTCGGAACCCTGGCCGTCGGATCGGTGAGCAAGCCCCTGGGCGGAATGCTGTTCGGGCACCTCGGAGACCGGCTGGGCCGCAAGACCGTACTGGTGCTGACCTTGGTGATCATGGGTGTGTCGACCACGGTGGTCGGCCTGCTGCCGACGGCGGCGACCATCGGTGGCTGGGCTCCGGTCCTCCTGGTCGTCCTGCGCTTCGTGCAGGGCCTGGCGGCAGGCGGTGAGTGGGGCGGTTCGGTGCTGCTGGTGGCCGAACACACCCCGGCGCACCGCCGCGGGTTCTTCACCAGCATGACCCAGTCCGGCATCGCGCTGGGCTTCCTCGCCGCCACCGGGATCTTCGCCCTGTTCTCCGGTGTCCTCTCGCAGCAGCAGTTCGAGTCCTGGGGGTGGCGGGTTCCGTTCCTGGCCAGCGTCGTGCTCGTCGCCGTGGGGCTCTACATGAGGCTCAAGGTCGACGAGAGCCCCGAGTTCGCCGCGCTCCAGGCGCGTGGCAAGCAGGCCCGCGCCCCCATCGCCGAAGTCTTCCGCCACCACCGCAAGAGCGCCCTGGTCACGATCGGTGCCCGACTCGGCGAATCCGGCTTCTCCTCGCTCGTGCAGCTGGCGGTCCTCGTCTACGGCGTCGACGTCCTGCACGTCAGCCCGACGATGGCCCTGGTCGCCCTCATGGTCGGATTCGCGGTCGAGATGGTGACCATGGTCGGCTTCGGACGGCTCAGCGACCGCGTCGGCCGGCGACCCGTGTACATGTTGGGTGCGACGGCGGCCGCCGTACTGGCCTTCCCGCTGATCTGGATGCTCGGCAGCGAGAACGGCCTGCTCCTCATTCTGGCGGTGTCGCTCGCCTTCGGAACCGGCCACGCGGGGATGATCGGCGTCGTGCCGAGCTTCTTCACCGAGCTCTTCCCCGCCGACCTCCGCTACAGCGGCATGTCGGTCAACCTCATCTCGGGCGGTATCACGGCCGTCTTCCCGCTGGCCGTCTCGGCGCTGATCCTCTGGTCCGGCGGCTCGCTGTGGCCCCTGGCCGGCCTCCTCGTCGTCATCGCCCTCATAGGCCTGGCGTCCGTGTACTGGGCGGAGGAGACCCACCACCTCGACCGCACCGACGGCACCCACCCCGAACAGGCACACGCCCTGGCCGCCGACACACAGAGCTGAGCGGCAGCCGACCCGTACACCCGTCCCACCGACCGCTGAAACAACCGACGAACAACACACAGGAGAAGTGCCATGCAGACACAGCAGAGGGATCTCGTCATCGCCGGAGCCCGCGTCTTCGACGGCCGCTCGGAGCAGGTGGCCGAGAACCAGGGCGTCTGGGTGAGCGGGGACCGTATCCGCCGGGTGGGTCCCGTGGACGAGGTGCTGCGCGAGGCATCCACCGCCGCCGACCCGCGCGTCCTGGACGCCGCCGGTGCCACCGTGGTCCCCGGCCTGATCAACATGCACGTCCACCTCGACCTCGCCCTCCCCGGCGACCTGGCCCGCGTCGCGATGCTCGACGACCCCGCACTCGCCCTGCACATGGCCGAGGAGGCGCGGCTGTCCCTGCTCGCGGGCGTCACCTCCGTACGACTCACCGGCACCTACGGGCACATCGACTTCGCCCTGCGCGACTCCATCGACAGCGGCCGCACCCTCGGCCCGCGCATCTTCACCGCCGGCCAGCTCGTCTGCTCCACGGGCGGACACGGCTGGCAGCGCAGCCGTGAGGCCGACGGCCCCGCCGGCTTCGCCGCCGCCGTCCGCGACCAGATCAAGCACGGCGCCGACTTCATCAAGCTGTCGCTGTCCGGCGGGATGGCCGGCGAGCACGAGAAGGTCACGACGTCCCAGCTGCGCGACGACGAACTCGACGCGGTCCTGGAGATCGCCCACGCGTGGGGGCGGAAGGTGACCGCGCACGCCGGCCCCGCCATTCCCACCATGGAGGCGATCCGGCGCGGGCTCGACTGCGTGGAGCACGGCTACGAGCTGACCGACGAGCTCTGCCGGCTGATGGTCGAGCGCGGCGTCACCTACGTCCCCACCATCACCGTCACCCGGTGCAGGGAGTTCTTCGACCGCCACCGCATGCCGGTCTGGATGCAGGACCGCGCCCTCGCCTGGGGCGACCGCCACTGGGAGAGCCTGGAGACGGCGATCCGGCACGGCGTCAGCATCGCCCTGGGCAGCGACATGCCCCCGCACGCCGAGTTCGACGGCACATCGGCGACCGTGCGCGAACTCGAATTCATGGTGCAGGCGGGCATGACTCCGCACGCCGCGCTCACGGCCGCCACCTCCACGGGCGCCGACTGGCTGGGCAAGGGGGCCATGATCGGCTGCGTCCGCGAAGGCGCGTTCGCCGACCTCCTGCTCGTCGCCGGCGACCCGCTCGCCGACATCTCCGCCATGCGCGAGCTGAGCCTGATCGTCAAGGGCGGCCGCACGGTCCTCGACCAGCACGCGTGACGACCGCGGTCACCCCCGACCGACAAGGACCGAAGAAAGGACCGAAGATGAGTTCCGAACAAGAAGTGACCTCCCTGATCCAGGGCCTCTACCACGCACTCGGCGACTGGCAGGCGTTCGCGCGGTGCCTCGATCCGGGCGTCACCGTCTGGGAGAGCGACGCCGACCGCATGCTGCACAGCACCGCAGAGGTGGACGCACTGCGCACGAGGCGGCGGGCCGGCATGACCCCCGCCACCGTGCCGGTGTCCGTCGCCCCCGAGGACCTGCTGGTCGATGCCTGGGGGGACAGCGCCGTCGCACGCTACGTCCTGCGCGCCGTCTACCCCGGGACGGATCCCGACCGCTGCTACCGCGTCAGCGACGTACTGCGGCGAGGAGAGCAGGGGTGGCGGATCGTCCACCACCACTCGGAGGCCATGTCACCCCACGACCGCGCCGCCGCGCCGCCCCCGTCCTCGCGCCCGGCCGGAACACCGCCGGCCGGCCGGTGACTACTCGCGATGGCTGAACGCTACGACGTCGTGGTCGTCGGCGGCGGTCTCCTGGGATGCCTCACGGCCTGGATGGCCGCCCGCGACGGCGCACGGGTCCTGCTGGCCGACAAGGACCAGATCAACCAGCACGCCTCGGGCCGGAACGCGGGCAGCCTCCACTTCCAACTCGAATACCGGATGGTCGAGCGGGGAAAGGAGGCCGCCCGTGTCGCGGCCGAGGCCATGCCGTTGCACCTGGACGCCGCCGCCCTGTGGGCGCGCATGGAGGACGAGGTCGGGGAGCCGCTCGGGGTACGCCGTAGCGGCGGGCTCATGATCGCCGAGAGCGCGGACCAGGTCGGCACGCTCGAATTCAAGGCCGGCCTCGAACGCTCCTGGGGGCTTGCCGTGCGCACGCTCGACCGCGCCGAACTCGACACCGTCGCCCCCTACCTCGCCCCCACCGTCGTGGCGGCCAACCTCAGCGCGCTGGAGGGAAAGGCGGACGCCCGCCTCGCGGCTCCGGCGGTCGCCCGCGCGGCCTCGGCCGCCGGGGCCACCGTCCGCACCCGGTCCCGGCTGGACCGCGCGGACCGGGTGCCCGGCGGCTGGCACCTCACCTTCCGGGAGACGGACCACGCAGGAGGCGAGCACGACCGCACTGTCCGGGCGGCGGCGGTCGTGCTCGCCACCGGGGTGTGGACGACCGGGCTCGGGCGGCTCTTCCACGCACGACTGCCCACCGTGCCCCTCGCCCTCACCATGACCGTCACCGCGAAGGTCCCCCCGCTCATCCCGCATCTCGTCCAGCACGCGGGCGCACGCCTGTCCCTCAAACAGTCACTGGACCGCACCGTGCTCATAGGGGGCGGCTGGCCGGCCCGGCTGATCACGAACGCGGACGGGACCCCGGCGTTCGACCTCAAGCACCAGCCCACCGCACCCTCCGTCGCGGGCAACGCCCGCGCCGCCGTGAACGCCGTACCCGCGCTGGAACGCATCCCCGTGGTGCGCACCTGGGTCGGCACGACCACGGTCGCCCCCGACCAGCTCCCGCTGGTCGGCGCGGTCAAGGACACGCCCGGGGTCTTCGTGGCCACCGGGGGATCGGCGTTCACGCTCGGCCCCAGCTTCGCCCGGCTGCTGACCGGCCTCATCGCCGGCCGCGCGCCCGACATCGACCTCGCCCCGTACGACCCCGCCCGATTCGAGGAAGGGAGCACATCATGACCACACCCTCCACCTGGCGCCGCACGACCCGGGGCCCCGGCGCCGACGTCACCATCGAGGTCGACGGCCGCCGGGTCCGCGCCCGTACCGGCGATACGGTGGCCACCGCCATGCTCGTCGCGGGAGCCCCCTTCGACCGGGACCGGAGCGGCGCCGCACGGGCACCCCTGTGCAACCTGGGTTCCTGCTTCGAGTGCGCGGCCACCGTCGACGGCCGGCCGCTGACCCGCACCTGCCTCGTGGCCGTGCGCGAGGGCATGGCCGTCGAGACGTCGGGAAGACTGTGATGTTCGATCTCGCAGTCGTGGGCGCGGGCCCGGCAGGCATGTCGGCGGCCCTCCACGCGGCCGACCACGGCCTGGAGGCCGTCGTCATCGACGAGCAGCAGAGAGCGGGCGGCCAGATCTTCCGCAGGCCGCCGCAGGACCACACCACCGGCACCCCGCGGCCCACCGCCGGCTACGCCTGGGCCACCGGCCTCATCCGGCGGTTCGAGCAGGACCCGCGGCTGACGACGAAGTTCGGCTGGTCGGCGATCGGCGTGCTGCCGGGCGGCACCGGCCCCGACAGCCTGGGGGTGGCGGTCAGCCACCCGCGCCACGGGGCCCGGCAGATCGCCGCGCGCTGCCTCCTGATCGCCACCGGGGCCTACGACCTGCCGGTCGCCTTCCCCGGCTGGACGCTGCCCGGAGTGATGACCGCCGGCGGAGTGCAGACCCTCGTCAAGGCGCAGCACATCGCTCCCGTCGGAGACGTGGTGCTCGCCGGGGCGCACCCGCTGCTCCTCCTCGTGGCCGACCGCCTCGTCCGCGACGGTGTCCGGGTGCGCGAGGTCGCTTTCGCGCAAGGTGTTCCGACCCCCGCCGAACTGCTTCGCGCGCTCGGTGCCGTACCCGGTCATGTCCGCATGCTCGCCGAGTCGGGCATGATCCTCACCCGGCTCGTGCGCGGGGGCGTGCGCGTCTCCTCGCGGACGGTCGTGACCGCCGCGCACGGCACCGGCCGCCCCGGCCGTCTCACCAGCGTCCGGCTCGCCCGGGTCGACCGGCGGTGGAACGTCACGGGTGGCGCCCGTGACGTCGCCGCCTCCCATCTCGTGCTCGGGTACGGCTTCTCGGCGTCCACGGAACTGGCCCGCCAGGCCGGATGCGAGGTCGTCCACGACGCCCGGCGCGGTGGATGGGTGGTCACCCATGACACCCGGCAGCGGACATCGGTGCCCGGGGTGTTCGTCGCCGGTGAGCCGGCAGGCGTGGCAGGGGCAGATCAGGCGCGCGCCGAAGGCGCCCTCGCCGGCCTCGCCGCCGCCGCCGACCTCGGACGGACGGTGCCCTGCGCCGCCTTCGCCGCGGCCGAACGCGCCCTACGCGGAGCGAGACGCTTCTCCGCCGTGGTGCAGCGCCTGTTCGAGCCCGAGCTCACCGCTCTCGGCGACCTCGCCACACGGGGGACGACCGTCTGCCGATGCGAAATGGTCACCCGGGGCACCCTCGACGACTTCCTGGCCGAGTCGCCCTTCGTCAGCAGCGTCAACGCCGTCAAGCTCTCCTGCCGGCCCGGCATGGGCCCCTGCCAGGGCCGGTACTGCGAAGGCGGTGTCGCCGCGGCCCTCGCCTCCGCACGCGGCCTGCCGGTCGGGCACGGCGGCTGCTTCTCCGCCCAACTGCCCATCAGACCCGTGCTCCTGGGCGACCTCTGCGGCCTCGACCCGGCAGGCGCCGAACGGCCCGCGACCGGTACGGAGACGCACCGGAACGGGGCCGGGGCTACGCCGGCGGGTTGAGCTTGCGGAAATACGTCCAGCTGGTCTCGTTCGGCTCGCTCCAGCACTCCGGGGCGTGGGCGAATTCCGGGTGGTGGGCGGCGATGTAGGCGCGGGTGCGTTCGGGAACCTCGGCGTACGAGCCCAGCTTCCGGCCCCGGCAGTGGAAGGCGAGGCCGCCGGGCGCCCGGCCCCGGGCCATCCACGGCAGCCACGGGGACATCCGCGTCCACGACATCGTGGCGGGGACGCTGGGCGCCGGTCCCGCCAGATCGACACGGTCGGCGAAGAACTGGAAGAGTTCCAGGGCCTTGTACGTGTCCCCGGCCGAGTGGACGGGGTAATCGGCCACGGGCAGCGGCGAGGGGTAGGCCAGCGGGATCTCCAGGCTGAAGCACACCTGCGCACCCAGGTCGGTGGCCGGGACCGGGAACGGCCGCCACCTCTGGTTGGCGGGGTCGTTCCAGACGTGGATCACCGGCAGGCCGTTCCAGGTCTCCAGGATCTCGCGGGTGCCGGGGTCCAGATAGAAGGCGGCCTCGCGGGTCAGTAACTGGTAGGCGTCCGGGCCCGTCTCGGCATCCTGGACGAGGCGGGCGACGTTGACACCCTCGAAGCCGAAGAGCCGCTCATAGGGCTGGTCGGGCGCCCACGCGTACACATCGCCCGTCCACCAGTACGTGACCTCCTCGCCGTCGAGGGAGGCCCGGGTGCGGGCGAGGGACCGGAGCAGCTCAGCGGGTGTCGTCATGCCGAGCACTCTGCGCGAGCGCCGCCCGGGGCGGGCGCGAAACACTGCGCCCGGGGCGGAAACGGCCGAAAACCACTGCTGCGGGGCGCGGGCCGGACCGGGGCGCGGGGTCCGTCGCGAAGGCCGGTGAATTCACCGATGGCGAGGGCCCCTGCGGCCCCGAACCTTGTCCGGGCAGGCATCCACATCCCCGCGTCCCCCTCAGGAGTGCTCCATGCGTCGTCGTTCACCGCGCCGGCTTCTCGGCATCCTCGCGGCCCTCACGGTCGCGTTCACCCTGTTCTCCCCGGCGTCCGCGGCCGGTGCCGCCGAGCCGGCCGCCCCGGCCACCACGGCCGCCGTTCAGCCCCTGTCGACCAGCACCCCGGTCGTCTTCGTCCACGGATACACCGGGAGCGCCTCCAACTGGGTCACCGCGATGAGCGTCTTCCGGCTCAACGGCTGGTCCAGCTCCAACCTCTTCGCCTACGAGTACAACTCCTACGGCAACAACATCACCAACGCCCAGGGCCTGGCCACCTTCGTCAACGACGTGAAGTCCAGGACCGGTGCGAGCAAGGTCGCGATCGTCAACCACTCCATGGGCGGCCTCGTCAGCCAGTACTACCTGAAGGTGCTGGGCGGCAACACCAGCGTCAGCCACCTGGCCTCGATCGCCGGCGCGAACCACGGCACCACCTACGCCGGCGCGTGCCTGATCTACACGACCTGCCAGCAGATGTACCCCGGCTCCTCGTTCATCTCCCAGATCACCTCCGGTGACGAGACACCGGGCGACACCAAGTACGCCACCTGGTACTCGGCGTGCGACGGCATCATCCTCCCCTACACCAGCACCCGGCTGGACGGCGCGACGAACAACAACGTGATCTGCCAGACCCACATCGGGTATCTGGCGGACACGGTCGTGCTGGGCCAGGTCGCGCGCTTCATCGCCTCCTGACCCCGCACGATCCGGACCGGCCCGGTCCCCGGCATCCCGATGCCGGGGACCGGACGCGTCACGTACGGCTGCGAGAACCGCCCACGCCCCGCGCCGCGCCCGCGTGCGCCGCGGCCAGTACCGCCATCGCCGCGGTGGCCGCGGCAGCGACCGTGAAGCCGCCCTGTGCCCCGTACGTGTCCACCGTGTGCCCCGCCACCGCCGCGGCCCCGGCCGCTCCCGCGGCACTCGCCGAGTTCAGCCAGGTGAACGCCTGGGTCAGAGCGGCCGGACTCACCGACGCCGTGGTGAGCACCGAGGAGAGAACCAGGATCGGCGGGACCGCCAGCCCGGTGGCCGCAAGCGCGAGACCCAGGCCCGCGAAGGAGTCGGCGGCGAGCACCGGCAGACAGCACACCGCCAGCCCCGCCGCCGCGAAGGCCAGTTGTATCCGCGGCGCGGCACGCCACCGGCGCAGCCCGTAGAGCCAGCCCGCCAGCAGGCCGGCGCAGTTCGACACCGCGTAGAGCGGCGCTGCCGCCTGCGCCGCCCCGTGCTCCACCGCGAAGGCCGTCACCGAGACCTGCGTCGCGCCGAAGTACACCCCGAGGCCGAGGTTCACCCCGAACTGTGCGGCGAAGGCCGGCCGCAGCAACGAACGGCCCGCGTGCCTGCGCTCGGTGTCGCCCGCCGCCCCGGGCGCTGTGCGGCGCTGGGCGGCGAAGGCAAGTCCGCCACCCACCACCAGCGCCGTGGCGAGGCCCATGCCGTACGCCGGATCGAGCCCCGCCCCGACCCCGGCGACGAGGGCCGGTCCGGCCAGGTAGCAGACCCCGTTGGCCAGCGATTCCAGGGCGAAAGCGGTGGGCAGCGCCTCGGCCCGCCGGCCGCTGAGCAGAGCCGTCCAGCGGGCCGCCGACAGCGCCCCCAGTTGCGGGATCGTCGCCCCCACCAGCGCTCCGGCCACCGCCAGCAGCCCGTGCGGACCGCCGGTCCCGGCCAGGGCCAGCAGCGACGCCACCGCGGCCGCGTGCGCCAGGAGCGCGGGTGGCAGCACCCGGGTCTGGCCGAACCGGTCGATCAGCCGGGCGAGTTGGGGCCCGACGCATGCCTCGGTGACGGCGAAGCAACCGGTGACCAGTCCGGCCACGGTGTAGGAGCCGGTGCGGTCGTGCACCAGCCAGACGATGCCGAGGCTCGTCATGGCGATGCCCGTGCGGCCCGCGGTGGCGGTGAGGAAGAAGGCCGCGGCACCCCGGGTGCGCAGCAGCGTGCGATAGGTCGCCGATGACACGGCGCGTCCCTTTCGCTGCCCGGCGGGGCGGACCACCCGGGGTCGTCGGCGTCCTGACATGCCGACCCGTGGTCATCGCCTGGAACCGTCCAGTGTCGGCGTGGAGCGGGGACGCGCACCCCACGCCGGCTCCGTCACCGAGCAGTGGTCGGTCGAAATGGTTTCGGTAGGAGATACGGATGTGAAAGCGGTCCGAGCCTAGGCTCCTCGGACGGATCGCGTCCAGGTCTCCGCGCCGTCGCGCGCGGCAGCCCGGCAGCGGGGGAGAGACGGCCCGCCCGCCCCGGGGGCCTCGCGACGGGGCGGGCACACAGGCACCCCCGGGTGCCGGCGCTCAACCCCGGCCGCGGCGGCGACGTATCGCGGTGAAGCCCAGCGCGCCCGCTCCCGTCGCGACGAGGCCCGCCGCCACCACCGCGGTCGCCGAACTCCCGCTGCTCCCGGTGCTGGCCGGCGAGCGGTCGTGCCCGCCGCCTCACACGGTTGGACGGGCCGTCCGGGCTTCGATTCGTGGCCTCCTTCGCGACAGTTCCGTGTCAGAAGCGGTCCACGTCCGTCACGGCTCGGGCGAAGGCGTCGGGTGCCTCCTGCGGGACGTTGTGGCCGATGCCCGCCAGCGTGCGGTGGTCGTACGGGCCGGTGAACTGGTGACGGTAGGAAGTCCCGTCATCCGTCGGGGCGAACGGGTCCTGGTCGGCGTCGAGCGTGATGGTGGGGACGGCGATCGTCGGCATCGTGAACAGCACCCGTTCGTAACGGTCGTAACGGCGCTCACCGTCGGCGAGGCCGAGCCGCCAGCGGTAGTTGTGGATCACGATGTCCGCGTAGTCGGGGTTCTCGAAGGCCGCGGCCGTGCGCGCGAATGTGGCGTCGTCGAAGTCCCAGGTCGGGGACACGGTGTCCCAGACCAGCCGGCACAGCTCGGGCCGGGTCTTCTCGTCCTTCATGGCGCTGCGCCCCCGCTCCGTGGCGAAGTAGTACTGATACCACCAGGTGTGCTCCGCCTTTGGGGCCAGAGGGGTCTTCTGGGCCTCCACATCGGTGATGAGGTATCCGCTCACCGATACGAGCGCCTTGACGCGCTCGGGCCACAGGACCGCCATGATGTCGGCGGTGCGCGACCCCCAGTCGAAGCCGGCCAGCACGGCCTTCTCGATCTTGAGCGCGTCCATCAGCGCGATGATGTCGAGGGCGACCGCCGACTGCTGGGCGTTGCGGAAGGTACGGGAGGAAAGGAAGCGCGTCGAGCCGTGGCCGCGCAGGTAGGGGACGATCACTCGGTACCCCTGGGAGGCGAGGAGGGGCGCCACATCGACGTAGCTGTGGATGTCGTAGGGCCAGCCGTGCAGACAGATGACCACGGGGCCGTGGGCCGGTCCTGCCTCGGCGTAGCCCACGTTCAGCAGACCTGCCCTGACGTGCTTCAGCTCGCCGAAGGACGTGTGGCCGCCGGCAGTCGTCGGGCGCACCGCCGGCGCCGGAGCCCCGCTTCCCGTCCGTGAGACGGCCGAGGCGGCCGGTGCTGTCCGGAGCCCGGCAGCCATGGAAGCGGCTGCCGCGCCGGTGCCGAGACCGACGGCCGTGCCGAAACTGCGCCTGTTGATCATGCGAAACCTCCGTCGTGCGCGGGCCGAAAGAGACCGTGGACCTATGCGGACCCAAGGGTCCACTTGGTGTTCACAGCGTAAACGGGTCCGGACCGTGGGTGGTTCCCCGCCGCGCGACGCATTTCCGCCGGCTTTCCACCGGGCCCGAACAGACGGGGCCCGACGGCTGCCGCGAAGCGGGAACGGGCACAATGGGCGGGTGAGTTCCGCAGAGACGAGTCCCCGCCCCGGTGCGTCGGGTACGCCCTTGCGCAGGGCCGACGCCCGCCGCAACCACGAGCGGGTCTTCGCGGCGGCGCTCGACGTCTTCCAGGAATCCGGCCTCCAGGGCACCGTTCCGCAGATCGCCGAGCGCGCCGACGTGGGCAAGGCGACCGTCTACCGCAGCTACCCCACCAAGGACGACCTCGTCGCGGCCGCCGTGAACCACCGGCTGACGGAGCTGGAGCGGGTGACGGCCGCCGCGCTGAGCGAGGCGGACCCGTACCGGGCCTTCGCCGACTACGTGCTCCGCCTCTTCGAGGCGCTCGCCGGGGACCGGCTGCTGTCGGAGGTCCTCGCCGACGCCGGCGTCCGGAACGGCTCCGGACTGCTGATCCAGCTGTCGGAGCTGATGGAGGCGGCCAAGGCCACCGGGAAGGTCCGGGCTGACGCCTCGGTGCTCGATCTGCGCATCGTGCTCTGCGGCCTCGCCGTCCAGCTGATCAGGATCGCCGACCGGGACCCCGCACTCTGGCGCCGGTACGGCGAACTGACCCTCCAGGCACTGCGCCCCTGACCGCACCCGGGAGCCGGTCCGGCCGACCGCACACGCGGCCCGGGACCGGCGTCACTCCTTCAGGCCGTAGAAGCGCATGGCCGAATTGGGGGTGAAGCCGATCCGCGGATACACCGGCGCCCCCGCGGCGGTCGCGTGCAGCGTGGCACGGGTCAGGCCGGTCGCCCTGGCACCCTCGTACAGCGCCTTGCGCGTCACCGCCTCCCCGTACCCCCGGCGCTCCCACCGCGGATCGGTGGCGACGAGCACCACGAAGAGACGGCCCTGTGCCTCCACGGTCGCCGCACACGTCACGGGTACGCCCTGCCGCAGTCCCAGGTAGGCGTGCACCCCGCTCTTCCACAGCGAGGACCCCGCGATCCCGTCGCGGCCCGCCTCCAGGGGGAACCCGTAGGCGCGCGAGTTGAGGTCGGCGTAGGCGAGCAGCTGCTCGTCACTGCTCACCCGCACGAACTCCAGCTCGGGATGGGCCGGTTCGGGCAGTGGGAACAGGTTTCCGGCCATACCCGTGCCGGGAAAGGCGTACGCCAGCCCCGCCCGCTCGGCCGCATCGTCAAGGGCCGCTCGCCCCTCCTCATGGAGGACGTCCTCGAAGACCCACAGGAAGCCGGGCCGCCTCTTCGCCCGCATGATGTCCGCCGCCTGCCCCATCCGCCGGCCGACGAGGAGCGCGTCCGCGCCGACATCGGTCAGCGTGACGCAGTTCCAGAACGCGAAGCCGCAGTCGGCCCAGCGGACAGCGATCCCGGGCAGGTCCCGCACGTCCGCGCCCGCGTCCCGGTCGAGCACCATCGTCCGCCAGGCCACGGAGAGCTGCTCCATCGATTCGACCGACTCCGCGAGATCCGCCACCACAACTCCCGAAAGGTATTGAGCGCACAAAGAGCGGGCCGGATGCGGCCCGAGGCCCGCTGTCGCTGGGATCATAGGGTCCGTCCGGGAGTTCACGGGGTGGTTCTGTGAACATGTGCACCTTTCGAGGGGATGCCGAGTGGCGCATGCGGAAGGACGGGACGGGGACAAGGCCGCCGGCAGGGGCGCCGACTGGGCCGTTTCTTCGCCCTGCGCACCCGGGTCTTCGACGACTTCCTGCTGGACCGGGCGGCGGCGGGAACCCGGCAGGCCGTCATCCTGGGCGCCGGTCTCGACTCCCGCGCCTACCGGCTGGCCCGGCCGCCCGGCTGCACGGTCTTCGAGATCGACCGGGCGGAGGTCCTCGCCTTCAAACGGACCGTCCTGGACGCGCTGGGCGCCGTACCGCCGGTCCAACGGCACGCGCTCGCGGCGGATATGCGCCACGCCTGGATCGAGCGGCTGATCGCGGCCGGGTTCGACCCCGGGGCCCCACCAGCTGGGTGGCCGAAGGGCTGCTTCCGTACCTGCCACCCACCGCGGAGCGCGCCCTGATCGACACCGTCGTCGCGCACAGCGCGGCGGGCAGCGCCCTGGCCTACGAGGTGAAGCACCCGGAGAAGCCGGCCGCGGACACCGTCGACCACCCCCTGCACACGGTGGTGCGCGAACGGATCGGCGTCGACCTGTCCGCCCTCTTCAACCGGGAGCCCCGGCCCGATTCGGCGGCCGGCCTCACCGCCCGGGGATGGACCACGACCGTCCGCACACCGTTCGACTTCACCCGGGAGTACGGCCGCGGCCCTCTCCCGCAGAACAACGACACGCCGGCCGCCAACCGGTGGATCTTCGCGTCCGCGCCGGCAGGACACTGACGCACGGTGAGGAGCGGAGTGTGCCGCCCGTCAGGACCGCCGTGCCGGTGGCCCGACCCCGCGCCGCGTACCGGGCTGCTCGCGGGTCCCCGCGTCGACCGGGGGCTCCGTGTGCGCCTCGGCGCTCTTCGTGTCCGCCCAGAGCCCGGCCAGCAGACGCAGCCCGTCCTCGGCGGGGCTGCCGGCGGCCGCGGACAGCACCAGCATCTCGCGGCCCGAGCCGTCCGGAAGCGCGAAGTTCTCCTGGTGCAGCTCCAGCAGCCCGACCAGTGGGTGCCGGTACACCTTGCGTCCATGCGTGCGGGCGCGGACGTCCGCACGCGCCCACAGGCGGCGGAAGCGCTCGCTGCCCATCGCCAACTCGCCGATCAGCGAGGCCAGGCGCGTGTCGTCGGGGTACTTGCCGGCGGCCAGCCGTAAATGCCCGACCGCGTCCAGCGTGCACTGCTCCCACTCCGCGTACAGACCGCGGTCGGTCTCCTCCATGAAGAGGTGCCGGGCGGTGTTCAGCCCCGGCACCGGCCGCCCGTACAGCAGCCCGGCGAGACGGTTGCCTGCGAGTACGTCCATGCGGTGGTCCATGATCATCGCGGGCGCGCCGGTCACCAGATCCAGGACGCGCAGCAGCTCCGGCCGGACCCGCCCGCCGGGCGTCCTCGCACGCGGACGGCGTTGTCTGGCCAGCCGGTAGAGATGCTCGCGCTCGATCTCGTCGAGGCCGAGGACACGGGCGAGCGCGTCCAGGACCTGCTCGGAGGGCTTGTTCGCCCGGCCCTGCTCCAGGCGTACGTAGTAGTCGACGCTGACCCCCGACAGGTGCGCGACCTCCTCGCGGCGCAGGCCGTCCACCCGCCGCCGGCTGTCGACGGCGATGCCGGCGGAGGCCGGGTCGACCCTGGAACGCCGGGTCCGCAGGAATCCCGCCAGATCGTCCATGCCTCCCAGTATGGCCTCGGCCGGGCCCCGCGAAGGTGGCCCTGCCGATACCAGGAAGTCCCGCCCTACGGAAGAAGCGTCCCTGAACGCCGTACGCCGTGGGCCCCAGGATCGAGAGCAACCGATCCCGAGGAGTTCCCCGTGAAGACGCTGATCGTCCACGCCCACCCCGAGCCGAAGTCGCTGAACGGCTCGCTGAAGGACCTCGCGGTGTCCACCCTGGAGGCAGCCGGGCACGAGGTGCGGGTGAGCGACCTGTACGCGATGAACTGGAAGGCGGTCGTCGACGCCACGGACTACGGCCCCGACGCCTCGGACCCGCTGAGGGTGGCCCGCGACTCCGGCCGCGCCTTCGACGCCGGGACGCTCACCGCGGACGTACGCGACGAGCAGGAGAAGCTGCTGTGGGCCGACACCGTCATCTTCCAGTTCCCGCTGTGGTGGTACACGATGCCCGCGATCCTGAAGGGCTGGGTGGACCGGGTGTTCACCTACCACTTCGCGTACGGCGTCGGCGAGCACAGCGACACCAAGTACGGCGAGCGCTACGGCGAGGGCACCCTAGCGGGCAGGCGGGCCCTGCTGTCGGTGACCATCGGCGGCCTGGAACCGCACTATGGCGCCCGCGGCATCAACGGACCCGTCGAGGACCTGCTCTTCCCGATCCAGCACGGCATCCTCCACTACCCGGGACTCGACGTACTGCCTCCGTTCGTGCTGTACGGCACCGACCGGATGACCGCCGACGACTACCCGGCGGCGGCCGAGGCCTGGGAGCAGCGCCTGCGCACTCTGGAGGCGACCGAACCGATCCCGTTCCGCCGGCAGAACTTCGGCGACTACGAGATCCCCTCCCTGCGCCTGAAGGAGGGCGTGGAGCCGGCCGGCCGGACCGGCTTCGGCCTGCACGTGCGCCCAGGCGCGACGACGACGGCACCGGGCACCCCCGGCGCCCGATGACCGTGCCCTGATCCGAAGGCGCGGAGGGTGGTCGTGCGCCGCAGGTGCGTCACTGCCGGAGCTTGTGCGCGAACACCCACCGGTTCCCTTCCAGCGCGTCGTCCGGCTCGGGGAGCGGGCCGCGTCCGTGTGCGCGGGTGAAGTCGAACGGGGTGTGCACCGACGCGGACCAGCCCCTGGCCGTGAGGTCGCCCGCCGAGTCGGGCCGCGGTCCCTTGTCGAAGAGGCGGAGCAGGTCGATGCCGATCTCCTCCCGCGTCGCCGTGTAGATCGCACTGTCCCGGTAGGCCAGCAGATCCGCCTCCAGTTTCGCTTCGAAGGCCAGCGCGCTGCCGCTCACGGTCAACCGGTCCACGGTGTCGACGAGAGCTGTCTCGACGGCGCTCGGCAGGTAGAAGAGCAGCCCCTCGGCCAGCCAGACGCTCGGCGCGGCCGGATCGAAGCCCGCCGAGGTCAGCGCGGTGACCCAGTCGTCACGCAGATCCACCGCAACGGGCACGCGCTTCACCTTCGGGGCGGCCGGCAGGCCCGTGAGCACCCGGTGCTTGAAGTCCAGCACACCCGCCCGGTCGACCTCGAAGACCGCGCAGTCCGACGCCCAGCCCAGCCGGAAGGCCCGCGTGTCCAGCCCCGCTCCCAGCAGCACCACCTGGCGGGTTCCCGCACCGACGGCCCCGAGGAGGAAGTCGTCCAGGACCCTGGTGCGCAGGCCGAAGTAGCGGGCGAACCGCCCCCACAACGCGTTGCGGTCCCCGTCCGGCACCTGCTCGATCCGCACCGGCCAGTCCGCGCACGCCGGCGCCGCGCGCACGAAGTGTTCCGCGTAGACGTCCTGAGCCAGGCTGTCGTGCCGGTGGGTCTCGATCGCCCGCGCCGCGGCCACCAGGAGCGCGGTGAGACCCACGCCCCCGTCGACTCCTCCCGCATCCGCGTTCCCCGGCGCCGGGCCGCCGGCCATGTCCGCGCCGGGATCGCGGTCGGGCTGCGGTGAGTCCGTGGTGCTGATCGCCTCGTTCATCGGCTTCTTCCCTCCGGGAGCAGGACGGGTTTGACGACGCGGCCCGCGTCGCAGTCGCGTTCGGCCTCGTTGATGTCGGCCAGTGGGTAGGTGCGGATCAGCTGGTCGAAGGGGAAGCGTCCGGCCTGCCACAACCCGGTCAGCACGGGTATCAGCAGCCCGGGTACGGCGTCCCCTTCGCAGATGTGGCGGATGCCGCGGCCCCGGTCCAGCGTTCCCGGTTCGAGCGGCAGCGGGGTGTGCAGCCGCGCCACCAGGCCGAGCGTGCCGGTGGGGCACAGGGCGCGGAGCGCGTCGTTGATGAGCGGGGGCGACGCCGTCGTGTCCAGCGCGTACCGCGCGCCGCCGCCGGTCAGCCGCCGGATCCGCTCGGGCAGCCCCGCCTCGTCGGCGTGCAGCGCGACCGCGCCGAATCGTTCCGCCAGAGCGAGCCGTCGCGGATGCCGGTCCACGGCCACGGCCGACGCGCCGCCGGCTCCGGCGGCCATCACGGCGGCCAGTCCCACCGCCCCCGCGCCGAGGACCACCAGCGTGTCACCGGGGCCGGCACGGAAGGTGTTCAGCACGGCCCCGGCCCCGGTGAGGAAGCCGCAGCCGAGCGGTCCGAGCAGTTCGAGGGGGAGCGCTGGGTCGACCCGGACGGCGTTGCGGGCCGGGACCAGCGCGTACTGGGCGAACGAGGACTGGCCGAACCAGCGCGGGGCCAGGGCCCGGCCGGCCGTGTCGGTGAGCCGGGGCGCGTCCTCCTCGCGGCCCCCGAAGAGGTTGAGCCGGGCGAAGGAGTCGCAGTACGCGGGGGCGGCGCCCAGGCAGTTGCGGCAGTGCCCGCAGGAGTCGAAGCTCAGCACGACGTGGTCGCCGACGCCGACCGAGGCGTCAGGGCCGCCGCCCGTGCGCACCACGACCCCGGCCCCCTCGTGACCGAGGACCGCGGGCAACGGGCTGCGGCCGGCCGACCGCCGGACGGCCAGATCGGTCCGGCACATCCCGCAGCCCGCGATCTCGACCAGGATCTCGCCGGCGGCGGGCTCCGTACCGAGGGCCACCTCCTCGACCGCGAAGGGGCCTTCGTACGAGCGGAGCACGGCCGCCCGGAAACGCGTCGTCATGTTCGCTCCGGGCGGTGGACGACGAACGGCCGGAGGTTGCCGTACAGACCCCACGGTCCGCCCGCGACGCCGACACCGCTGTCCCCGATGCCGGCGAAGGGCTGGGCGAGGGACAGCTCGGCATGGTGGTTGACCCAGGCCGTGCCGCATTCGAGGCGCTCGGCCACCGCCTCGGCACGGTCGGGGTCGGTGCCCCACACGGAGCCGCCCAGCCCGAACCCGGTGCCGTTGGCCGCGTCCACGGCTTCGTCGAGACTCCGGTACGGCAGCACGGGCAGGACAGGGCCGAACTGTTCCCCGGTCACCACCTCGCTGCCGGGGGAGACGTCGGTGAGGATCGTGGGAGCGAAGAAGTGGCCCGGACCGTCCAGCCGGTGGCCGCCGGCCGCCGCGCGGGCACCTTCCGCCACGGCCTGCCGGGTGACCTGTTCGACCCGGGCCAGCTGGGGCGCGTTGCTGACCGGGCCCAGCCGGGTGTCCGGGTCGAGCCCGTTTCCCACGACAACCGCTTTCGCCCGCCCGGCGAGCGCTTCGACCACGTCGGCGTGGAGCCGGGCGGGGACGTACACCCGCTTGACCGCCATGCAGACCTGCCCGCAGTTGCGGAACGCGGCCCAGAACAGCCGGTCCGCGATCCGCTCCACGTCGACGTCGTCCAGCAGGACGGCGGCGTCGTTGCCGCCGAGCTCCAGAGTGACCCGGGCGAGCGACACGGCCGCCCCGGCGGCGACGGCCCGCCCGGTGGGCACCGAGCCGGTGAAGGTGACGTGCCGGATGCCCGGGTGCGACACGAGACGGGCACCGAGCGGTTCACGGCCGGTGACGACGGTCAGTACGTCCTCGGGCAGGGCGGCGGCGAGGACGGAACCCAGCAGCCGGGTGGCGAGAGGAGTGAACGGGGAGGGTTTGAGGACGACGGTGTTGCCCGCCGCGAGCGCGGGAGCGAACTTCGCCGACGCGAGCTGGAGGGGGAAGTTCCACGGCACGATCGCGGCGACCGGACCGAGCGGACGCCAGCGGATCTCGCTGCGCACGGGCCGGCCGTCGCTGATCCGCCGCGTCCTTGGGACCAGGTCCGCGAAGTAGCGCAGCCGCGCAGATGTGCGCGCGATCTCCGCGTACGACTCGGCCAACGGTTTGCCCTGTTCCCGGGTGAGCAGCCGGGCGAGGCCGTCGCCGGCGGCCTCCACGGCCTCGGCCGCCCGGAGCAGCGCACGGGTCCGTGCGGCGGCGTCGGCGCGCCAGCCGTGCCAGGCCCGGTGGGCCCGGTCGACCACGGCGTCCAGCTCGTCCGGGTGCTGGTCGGGGGCCTCGTCGATGGTCTCCCCGGTGGCCGGGTCGAGGACGGGGAAGCGCGCGGACCCGCGTCCGGGCGCGCGGCCCGGACCGGCCGGATGGGAAGTCGGCATGCCGGCGGTCAGCCGACGGGCAGGGTGGCGGAGTGCTCCCGGGCCTGCCGGTCCATCTCCGCCCGGAAGGCGGCCACCAGAGGGGGCTGAATCCTTCCCGCATTGCGGTCGCCGCCCTCGCAGACCGCTCCGCGTACGCCCACGATGTCCGTTCCGATCCGGGTCAGCGGTGCGAGGTCGGCCTGTTTCACACTGCCCGCGAGGGCGGCGAGCAGACCGGACCCGTGGGCCAGCCGTACGAACTCGGCGCAGACGTCCGGCGGAACGTGGTCGAACAGTCGCGTCCCGTCCTTGACGGCGGTGTCGAGCATCGCCGCGTCGGCACCGGACCGGGCGGCGATGTCGGGGAGGGCGAGCGGGTTGACGCAGCCGACGCGGTGGGCGTCGGCATACCCGGAGGCGACGACGAGCGCTTCGGGCCGGTGGTCCTTCACGGCCCTGACGACCGCGCGCATGACCTCGATGCCCTGATCGGGCGTGGTGCACCCGTAGAGGCCGACCTTGATGTACGTGGCTCCGGAGACGACGGCGCCGAGCGCCGCCTGAGCCACCGTGCCGGGCTTGTAGGGGACATCGCCCACGGTCGCGGACACCGGTTTGGCTGCCGGGACCGCGTCACGGATCTCTCTGATGACCCAGGGAAAGTTGGCGCCGAGCGACCCTTCGTCGGGCTTCTTCACGTCGACGATGTCGAGATACTCCGCGGCCTTCGCGCAGTCGAGGGCTTCTTCGACGCTGTCCGGAGAGATGAGAAGCAACACCGTGGGCTCCTTCCGCCGCATCTCCGCCTGACCGAAGGACAGGGGGGTGCGGATCACCTGATTCACGTGCCGGTGTGCTCATCATTTCCACTGCTTTATGGGCGCCGGTAGGGCGTGCGAAGCTCCTGTGGAGCATGTGCGGCACAGTCAATGCGCCGCGCGCCCCGGCGCTAACGGGCCCATCGGCCGAAGACGTGCCCCTCTCCGGGAGAGGCCGCCTCCCGCGACCCGCGTGGGATCATCCG
This sequence comes from Streptomyces sp. ATexAB-D23, assembly GCF_000373645.1. Lineage (GTDB taxonomy): Bacteria > Actinomycetota > Actinomycetes > Streptomycetales > Streptomycetaceae > Streptomyces > Streptomyces castrisilvae. Next base: position 165,823 of record NZ_KB892003.1, read on the forward strand.
TCCATGAGCAGCGAGGTGGAAGTAAGCGCGTTGGCGGTCAACATCACCATCCCGGAGGCGCTCCGATGGACGGACACCCGGCGCGGTACGACGTTCCGGCTGACCACGCTCAACGTCCGGCTTCTCCCCGACGGTCACCTCGCCGCGAAGGCGTACGGCCGGCCGGTGGAGGGCGGCCGGGGCGCGTACGTCTCGTTCCCGGTGCCCGGCCGGCCCGAACTGGCGGCCCTGGTCGCCGCGGCCGCCGCCCGAGCCGGTGAGATGTGGGCAGGACACCGCGGCCTCGGCTGACGGCCAGGGCCCTTTCGCACCGCGCGAGCGCGATGCGAAAGGGCCGGTGGCGTCGGCGGTGTCAGTGCTCCAGCGAGAACGTCTGGGCCGGCGATCCGTCGCACTGCTGCTGCGACAGCCGGGCCCCATTGGCGGTGGACGCGCCGTCCACGGACAGGCACTTGCCGCTGTTGCGGGCGACGAAGCGGTACGTGCCGGCCGCGCCGGAGGGCTCCGCGCTCCACTGCTGGTTGGTGCCGCCCACGTACGACCACAGGTGCACCCGGGTGCCCGCGGCGGTGGCGCCGGGGCCCCCGTCGACGTCCCAGACCTTGGTGTTGTGCTGGTTGACGACCTGGTAGGTGCCGTCCCCAGCGGGTCGGAACTGCCAGCTCTGGTTGGCCCCGTCGCCGCAGCTCCACTGCTGGAGCGCGGTGCCGTCGGCGGTACCCCAGTCGGCCGCGTCGAGGCAGGCGCCGCTGTTGCCGTTCTTGACCCGGTACCAGGCGGCCGAGTCGATGGAGCCGTCGCCGGGCGGCTCGGTGGTCCCGCCGTCGGTGCCGTTCCACACGAAGGTGGCGACCGCGCCCGCGGGCAGGGTGTGGACGAGGGACCTGCCGTTGTCGGTCAGCGAGAACTGCTGGGCGTCCGAGGCCGTGTTGACGACGTACGCGGCGCGGGTGCCGTCCGGGTTCTGGAAGGCGACGTTCTCCACGCCGCCGTTGCCCTGGCTGGTGGAGCCGATGCGGGTGGCGCCGGGCTGGACGAACTTGCTGACGTGCCCGAGCACGTAGTACTCGGCGTTGCGCGTCACGTTGCCGTTCGCGATCTCCACGACACCGTTGCAACGGTCCGCGCAACCACCCTGGTGGGGGCCGCCGTTCTGGTCGAGGGCGAGGTTCCAGTCGACGACGGTCTCGCCGCCGTTGCGCATGTTCTGCACGACGAGGTTCTCGGCGTGCCACTTGAGGGTGTCGGCGAACGTGGTGGACCGGTTGTCGCTCTCGGTGCCGGAGCACTCGGTGAAGAAGACCCGCTTGCCGGCGTCGACGACCTGCTGCTGCGCGGAGGGGGAACCGCCGTAGCAGTGGAAGGCGGCCCCGATCACCCGGCTGATGCCCGGTGTCCCGTTGAACACGTCGACCGGGTAGTCGGGGTGGTCCCAGTTGTGGTCGAAGGCCAGGAGGTTCGTGGGCAGGCCCGCCGCGGTGAGGGCGGGGTCGAGCACCTTGAAGAAGTCGGCCTGCTGGGAGGCCGTCATGGTCATCGACGGATAACTGGCGGCGAACTCGGGTTCGTTCTGCACGGTGAGGTCCGTCAGCGTGATGCCCTGCTGCCCGTACGCCTGGATCGCCTTGACCAGGTAGTCGGCGTACGCCTGATAGCTATCGGGCTTGAGGCTGCCGCCGTTGAGCGCGTTGTTCGTCTTCATCCAGGCGGGCGGCGTCCAGGGGGTGCCCATGAAGCGGATCGCCGGGTTGACGGAGGTGGCCTGCTTCAGGACCGGGATGATCTCGGCCTTGTCCCGGTCGATGGAGAAGGACCCGGGGCTGTCCTCGTACGTGTAGAGGCTGCTGTCGGCGTTGAAGTCGCTGCTGCCGAGCGGCTGGCGCAGATAGCTGAGCCCGATTCCGTCGCCACCGGACGAGAACAGCGAGGTCATCAGCGCGTCGCGCTTGTCCTGCGGCAGGCTCTGGATGAGATGGGCCGACGCACCGGTCACCGAGGCGCCCGCCCCGGTGAACCGCTGGCCCTTGCTGTTGCCGTCGACCCGGATGTCGACGCTCTGCGGTGAGCCGGTGAAGGCGACGGTGCCCTCGGCGGAAAGCCTCTTCGCGCCGTCGGGCGTGGTGACCCATACCTGGGCCGTGGGATCGGCGGCCTGGGCGACCGTACCGCTGCCGGCCAGGCCGATGGCCGCGACGGCCATCGCCAGGGCGGCGCCGGCGGCGCGTGCGCGGGGACGCGGGGGACTGTTGTGGGACATGTGCGGCTCTCCTTCGGTCATACCTGGGGGGAGGACATGGCGCATCCCTTCGCGCCGTTGCGGGGCGTGTCTCCTTGGGATGACGGCGACATGAAAGCACACTCACTAAGTGGTTAGTAAGTAGTCGGTACGGCTTTGCTGCCCGGCGCCCGGGGCTGCGACGGCTCCCTGGTCAGCGCCCCGGACGCACCGCCCGCCCGGCATGGACGCCGGTCTAAGCTGACCCGGTGAGCAACCAGTCAGCGGGCAGGTCCGGCCGGACGGCCAAGCCCCGTACGCCCCGAAGCCCGGAAGCCCAGCAGCGGCAGCGGGACATCCTGCACATCGCGATGGACACCTTCGCCGCCCGCGGCTACAACAACGCCTCGCTCGCAGAGATCGCCGACCGGGCCGGCCTGACCCAGGCCGGTGTCCTGCACTACTTCCGGTCCAAGGCGCTCCTGCTCACCAGCGTCCTCGAACTCCGCGACCAGTCGGGCATCGAGCAGCTGGGCGCCGGCCGCCCACAGGGCCTCGCCTTCCTGCGCCACCTGGTCGACACCGCGCTGCGCAACGCCGAGCGCGAAGGGATCGTCCGCCTCTACGCCGTCCTGTCGGCCGAGTCCGTGACGGACGACCACCCGGCCCAGGACTACTTCCGAGACCGCTACGACGGACTGCGGGCGTTCGTCGCCGACGCCCTCCGCGAGGCGTGCGAACTCCCCGACGAGGACAGGCAGAAGGCCGAGAACGCCGCCAATGCCGTCATCGCCGTCATGGACGGACTCCAGGTGCAGTGGCTGCTCGCGCCCGGCTCGGTGGACATGGCCGCCTCGACCGACCTCGTGGTCACCGCCCTGCTGACGTCGCTCGCCCCCCACCGCTTCGGCCCGGACGGCGAGACCCGGCCAGGCGGCTGAGCGGTACAGAATTCGCTTGTACGACCTTCGCCCCTGCACCTAGCCTTCACGGCATCGGCGTGTAGCTCAGCAGCAGAGCACCGGGCTCTGGTCCCGGAGGGCGCAGGGGCAGAACCTGCCACGTCGGCTTATGAACGCCAACCACGCACGCGCCGAGCGGGAGTTCCCCGCGGGGGCCGACGGATCCGCCGCCTGTCCCGAAGCCATGCCGGCCCGCGCCTTCCTCACCGCGCACACCCACCACGACGCCGGCACCCGCGAACGCGCCGGCCACCGCGTCGACCGCTGGCGGGCCGTGCTCACCGGCATGGCGGACGGCACCCTGACGATCGGCTCCCGCACCCCCGTCGCCGGGCTGCCCGCCTGGGTGACACCGGAGGTCGTTAGGGGCGGATTCGTCACCTCCGAGCCGAGCGCCGGAGGCCCGCTCCAGCCGTACGAGCACGAACTCGCGTCCCACGCCGGGGTACCCGCCGAGCGCCGGGCCCTGTTCACGTACTGCCTGACCGAGGCGGGCCTCGCGCGGCTGTACGGCCTGCTCGACAGCGGCCGCTACGAGATCACCGTCCCCGAGGAGGGCGCCCTGCTGACCGTGGCCTGGCTGGTGCGGGCCCAGGACACCGCAGGTGCGCTCGGACTCGTCGAGACCCTGGCCCCCTTCGCCGACCGCCTGCGCTTCACACCCCGCCCCGCCGCCCTGCCGGCGCCCACGGCCCGAGCGGTCCACCGCCGCACGGTCGCCGAGGCACGCGCGACGCTCGCCCGCCGCCGCCCCAACACCGCGATCGAGACTCAGCGCGAAGCGCTCACCGTCTGGCAGCCCTTCGCCGACGAACTGCTCACCCACTGGCTGGAAACAGCCGGACCCGGCCCCGTTGCGGACCGGGCACCCGACGAAGCCTGGCGGGAGCGCGGCGCGGCCCTCCTGCGCCGCTACCGTGAACTCGCCGCGGCCCACACCCTGTGCACCGCCCACCGCGACCCGAAGGGGAACGCGGGCATTCTGCGCGGCGCCCTCGAAGAGACCGTCGCCGGCCGCCCGCTCACGCCCCGGCGGCTCGGACTGCTGCGGCACGCCGTGGAATCGATGGTCCGCAAGCGAGGCCGCCCCGGCTCCGCCGGGCACACCGAACTGCGCGCACAGCAGGCGGCCCAGGCCGCCCGGCCCTCGCACCACGCCTTCGCCCAGCTGGTCCTGCACCGCCTGTCGGCCCTCGCCCAGCACGCCGGCGCGGCCGACACCGCGCCGCTGGTCACCGCAGTGTCACCCGACGAGGCGCGGCACACCGCACTGCCCGCCGGGGCGGCGGTCCCGGCTCCCCTCCGGACCGTGGTCGAGAACGCGCTGAGCGCTCCTCTCGCCACCCTCGTGGAACGCGGGGTCGTCACCTCCGCCGAGGTCCTGGCCGAGCTCGTCCCGCAACTGGTCGCGGCGACCGGCGCGCAGTCCTACCGGGACGAGGCGCTGCGCACCTTGATGGCCGCGCACTACCGGGCCTTTCGCAACCGGCGCTCGCTGCTCCTGCTCGACCTCGCCCGGCAGGTGCGGGCCGACGAGCTTCCGTGGGTGCGCGCGACGGCCGCGTACCGGACGGGCGACGGCCGTCATCCCGCGCGAACGGCCCTGTGCGAACTCGGCGAACTGGCCGTGCAGGCCTTCCCCGGGACCCTTCTGCCCAACCCCCTGATCCGTGAACTCGGCGTGCTGGCACGGCAGGCCGAGACCGACGCGCCGTTCGTCGAGGAACTGGCCGTCGACATCTTCATGGGCACCTTCACCCCCAAGTTCCTGGCTGCCGCAGGCGTCGCTGCGGGGCTGCTCGAAGGCACCCTGTACGAGCGCTACTACGGCATCGACTACGCCGCGGTCCGCGACCTCGCGGCCACCCGGGCGGGCGGAGCACGGACCAGGACCGCGCCGGACTTCGCGAAGCTGTGCACCGAGCGGGCCGGGCAGATCCCTGGCAGCCGCAGTTCCTCCCTGGCCGCGAGCGGCGGCGTCATCGAGCAGGCGCAGATCCTCACCACGCACAACCTGGCCACGCTGGTCAGCCGCGTCGGCATCAGGCCGGAGCCCGGCTGGGAGCACCTCGCGGGAGTCTGCTTCCGTACCGTGTGCAAGGTGACGGCCCGCGTCCACGGCAACCCCCGCCCGCTGGCGATGATCAAGGACGCGGCATACGCCTGGCGCCAGATGATCTTCCACCTGTCGCTGTGCGCCCCCGCGGCGCAGGCCCGTGCGATCAGCCGCCTGGACGAGGATGCCGCCCGGCACCCCGGCCACGTCTCGGCCCGGCTGGCACCAGCCCTGACCGGCCTGCGGCAGACCGTGGCCGGCGGTGTCCCGGACACCGGGGAGGGCCGGCTCCTCCTCGGCTGGAGCACTCAGCGCCACTGGCTCCGTCCGGCCCGGCCCGCCTGACCGGACCGGGCGAGTGGTGGAGCCCCGCGTTCGTGCGTTCCAGTGAATCGCGGGCGTGAGGCGAACCGTTCCGCCGCGCGGGCCCGTTACCCGTGGGGTGCGAGCGCACCCCACGCACACGACGAGCAAGGGTGTGAAACAGGCGATGACGAACATGGACCGCAGGAGCATTCTGCAGCTGACCTCGGTGGCGGCCATGGCCGGGGGAGTGGTGGCCGGGGCCGGCGGGACGGCCCACGCGGCGCGCCGGGCCGACCGCCGGATCACCCTGAAGGGCAAGCGCACGGGCGCGAACCTCCCGGACGTGCTCACGGCCGGCGTCCCGTACTTCGTCCGCTACGACCTGTCGGACGAGGAGGGCCGCGGCGTGGGCACCGAGAACGCGCACTGCCTGCCCGTCACCGTGGGCACGGACGGCGCGTACGTCATGGCGACCCTGGTCCTGAGCCTGGACGACGGCATGATCACCGCGGCCACCGCCTTCCAGCGTCCGCTCCCCGCCGTGACCGAGCTGCCGGCCGGCTCGCCCCGGTGGACCCACGAGTTCGCGATCACCGGAGGCACCCGCGGCCATGTGGGTGCGGCGGGTTCGATCACGATCGAGCACCCGACCCGGGACGACGACGTGCTCACCATCGACCTGACCGACGCGACGCAGTAGCGAGCCCGCACAGCTCGTCGTCCAGGACCGGTCACGGCGGCCCGTGGCCGCCGGGCGTCAGCCCCGCCCGTCCGCCGTGCCGCGGACCGTCACCAGGACCTCGTCCCTGACCGCGCGCATGAGTGAATCGGTGCGCGCCTCCACGTTCAGCCGCAGCAGCGGTTCCGTGTTGGACGGGCGGAGGTTGAACCACCAGTCCGGGCCGCTGACGGTGAGGCCGTCCAGGTCGTTGGCCACCGTGTCCGGGCGGAACTCCCACACCGCGCGTACGGCGGCGGTGCGGGCGGACTGGTCGGTGACGGTGGAGTTGATCTCGCCGGAGGCGGCGTAACGCTCGAAGCGGCTGGTGAGCGCGGACAGCGGGCCGCTCTGCGTGCCGAGGGCGGCGAGGACGTGGAGGGCGGCCAGCATGCCGGTGTCCGCGTTCCAGAAGTCGCGGAAGTAGTAGTGCGCCGAGTGCTCGCCGCCGAACACGGCACCGGTCCGGGCCATCTCGGCCTTGATGAAGGAGTGGCCGACGCGGGTACGGACCGGGGTGCCGCCCGCCTCACGGATCACCTCGGGGACCGCGCGCGAGGTGATGAGGTTGTGGATGACGCTCGCGCCCGGGTGCCGGTCCAGTTCGCGCGAGGCGACCAGTGCCGTGACGGCGGACGGCGAGACCGGGTCGCCGTTCTCGTCCACGACGAAGCAGCGGTCGGCGTCCCCGTCGAAGGCGAGCCCGAGATCGGCGCGCTCGGCGCGCACCCGGGCCTGGAGGTCCACGATGTTGGCCGGCTCCAGCGGGTTGGCCTCGTGGTTCGGGAACGTACCGTCGAGCTCGAAGTACATCGGGACGACCGTCAGGGGCAGCCCGGCGAGGACCGTGGGCACGGTGTGTCCGCCCATGCCGTTGCCCGCGTCGACCACGACCTTCAGCGGCCGGACGGACGACAGGTCCACCAGGGAGTGCAGGTACGCGGCGTAGCCCGCCAGGGTGTCCCGCGTGGTGACGGCACCCGCGCGGCCGGCCGGGGCCGGCGCCCCATGGTCCGACCACCGCTCGACCAGGGCGCGGATCTCGGCGAGACCGGTGTCCTGGCCCACCGGCTCCGCGCCGGCCCGGCACAGCTTGATGCCGTTGTACCGGGCGGGGTTGTGCGAGGCGGTGAACATCGCGCCGGGCAGCGAGAGCGAGCCCGAGGCGTAGTACAGCTGGTCCGTCGAACAGAGGCCGATCCGGGTGACGTCGGCGCCCTGCGCGGTGGCGCCACGGGCGAAGGCGTGGGCGAGACCCGGGGACGAGGGCCGCATGTCGTGGCCCGTCACGATCGCGTCCGCCCGCGTGACCCGGACGAAAGCGGCACCGAACAGTTCCGCCGTCGTCTCGTCCCACTGGTCGGGCACCACGCCGCGCACGTCGTACGCCTTGACGAGTCCGGACAGGTCGGTGCGGGGCGGCGGGTCAGTCACGGGCGTTGTCATCGGTGTCTCCTCGGGCGGGACGGGAAGGGGGCGCGGCAAGGAACCACGCGGCGGTGTCGGGCGGCAGCGCGTCGCCGTCGAGCGGACCACTGCTGAGCAGCGGACGGCCGGACACGCCGAGCGCGGCGGGACGTACGGGCTCGGAGCCCGCATTGACGACACACGTCAGCTCACCGCGCCGGAAAGCGATGACGGGTGCGTCCGGGGCCGAGAGCCAGACCGGCGGGGCCGCCGGGTCCGGCGCCGGATGGGCACGCCGCAGCCGCAGCGCCGCCCGGTAGAGGGAGAGCGTGGAACCGGGGTCCCGGTCCTGCGCGGCGACCGTGAGCCCGGCCCAGCCGGCGGGCTGCGGCAGCCAGGTGTCCTCGGGCGCCGCCGAGGTGAAGCCGTACGGCGGGTTTACACCGGACCACGGAAGGGGCACTCGCGCCCCGTCGCGGCCGGCCTCCGTGTGGCCCGAGCGCTCCCACAGCGGGTCGCGGACGCGGTCGGCGGGGACCTCGGCCTGGGGGAGGCCCAGCTCCTCTCCCTGGTAGAGGTACGCGGATCCGGGCAGCGCCAGCATCAGCAGCGCGGCCGCACGGGCGCGGGCCGTGGAGCCGTAGCGGGTGACGGGACGCACCGCGTCATGGCTGGAGAGCAGCCAGGTGACCGCGGCGCCCGGCACGGCGAACGAGCCGTCGATGACCCGGCGCAGCTCCGCCGCGTCCCAGGCCGCCTCCAGGAAAGCGAAGTTGAACGCCTGGTGCATCTCGTCGGGGCGGATGTAGCGGGCCAGCCGCGCCGGGTCGAAGACGGCCGACTCCGCGACCATCACCCGGTCGCGCGGGGCGACGGCCCCGGCCGGCGCCGGATGGGTATCGAGCAGCGCCCGCCACTCCCGGTAGAGCGGGTGCAGCTCCTCCTGGTCGTAGTACGGCATCAGGTGGTTGCGCAGGGGGTCGGTGTGCTGCCCGGGGCCGGCGTCCGGCAGCCCCTCCGCCTTGAACAGGGCGTGTGCCACATCCACCCGGAAGCCGTCCACGCCCCGGTCGAGCCAGTGGCGGAGGACTTCGGTGAAGGCGTCGCGCACCTCGGGGTTGCGCCAGTTCAGGTCGGGCTGCTCGGGCGCGTGGAGATGGCAGTACCACTCACCGTCCGCGACCCGTGTCCAGGCCGGTCCGCCGAAGGCCGACCGCCAGTCGTTGGGCGGGAGTTCACCCGCGGCGCCACGGCCGGCGCGGAACAGGTACATCTCCCGCTCGGCCGTCCCGGGGCCCGCCGCGAGCGCGTCGAGGAACCACGGGTGACGGTCGGAGGTGTGGTTCGGGACGAGATCGACGATCAGCTTGAGGCCCAGCTCGTGGGCGCGGGCGGTCAGCCGCCCGGCATCGGCGTCGGTCCCCAGATCCGCGGCCACCCCCGTGTGGTCGGAGATGTCGTAGCCGCCGTCGGCCAGCGGGGACGGGTAGAAGGGTGTGCACCACACGGCGTCCGCGCCCAGCTCGCTGATGTGCCCCAGGCGCGCGGTCAGCCCCGCCAGGTCACCGGTCCCGTCCCCGTCCCCGTCGGCGAAGGCCCGCGGGTGGACCTCGTAGCAGACCATGTCCTGCCACCAGCTCATGCCGGCACTCCTTCGGACGGGACCCGGCCGGCCGCGGCCAGGGCCGGTCCCGGGGCGAGGACGCTCTGTTCGGCGCCGGTCGCGGCGGCTACGGTGGCCGCCTCGGTGACCGCCACCGCGGCGAACCCGCTGACCGCGTCGGCCACCGGACGCGTGCCGTCGCGGGCCGCCCGGACCAGGTCGGCCATGGCCGCGCGCACGCTCTGCGCGTACACGTACGGCTTGCGGGCCTCGCCGCCGAGGTCGAGGACGGCACGCACGCGGTGCGGAACCGAGCGCTCCTCGCCCCGGCCCCGGGCCGGCGCGGCGGAGCCGGCGTTCCGCTCGACGCGGACGGCGATCCGTTCGCCGCCGTGCGGCCGGAACCCCTCGACGGCCAGCAACTCGTCCTGGAGTCCTGGGAGTTCCTCCCAGGCGCGGGCATCGTCCTCGTCGGCCCACGCAGTGATCTCCGCGTGGACGGGAATCCAGCCGCTGATCCGGGTCTCGGCGAACCCGTGGTCCAGGCGCATGAGCTGGCGCTCCGCGCGATGGGCATGGGTGAAGGAGTGCAGATGCGAGGCGAGCACACCTCCGGGGTGCACCACATCGGCACTCACCAGGTCGACCGGGCCGCCGGGGCGGCCGACGGCCGTGGCCCGCACGGAGACCGGGTCGGACCCCAGCAGCGCGCGGGCGGCGTCGAAGAAGTGGACGCCGTGCTCGATGAAGATGCCGCCGCTGTGCGCCTGGTCCCAGAACCAGTGGCCGGCCCCCAGATCCTCGTCCGACGCGTCGTTCTCGAAGAGGAACCGGCGAGGGCGCGCGAGCAGCCCCCGCCCGGTCAGCCGCTCCACGGCCCGCAACAGCGGGTTGTACCGCAGTACATGGTCCACGACCAGGGCCCGCCCGGCGAGCCGCGCCTCGTGGGCGACCGCCGACGCGTCCTCGGTCGTGGTGGCGAGCGGCTTCTCGCAGAAGACATGGCGCCCGGCCCGCAGCGCGGCTGTGGCCAGCGCTGCATGGGTGGCCGGCGGCGTGGCGATCAGCACGGCCGCCACGTCGTCCCGCTCCAGCAGCTCGCCGAGCGAGCCGAGTGCCGGGACGCCGTGCCGCGCCCCGAGCCGCCGGGCACGCGCCGGCGACGGGTCGGCGACGGCCGCCAGACGCAGACCGGGCAGACCGGCCACGGCGTCCAGGACGAACCCGGCGAACCCGCCGCAGCCGACCAGGCCGACACCCAGGGCGCCGCCGGTCACGCCGTGCGCTCCAGGAGGGCGACGCCGATGTGCGCGTCGGCCATCCCGTAGAACACGTACAGCAGGCCGTCGACCTCCTCGATGGCCGTCGGGAACACGACGTTCGGCACGGTGCCCGAGACCTCCTCCTCGGTCTCCGGCGCCATCAGCGGCTGGTCCGAACGGGCGATCACCCGCGAGGGGTCCGCAGGGTCGAGGATCATCGCGCCGGCCGCGTACGACACGCCCTGGTTCTGGGCCCACGGGTCCTCGATGGAGCCGGACACACCGTGGTGGATCAGCAGCCAGCCCTCGGGTACCCGGATCGGGGCGGGGCCGCCGCCGATCTTCAGGGACTCCCAGGGGAACTCCGAGAGCGCCAGCAGACGGTGGTCGCGCGGGCGGGTCAGGGCGCTGATGTCCGCCTCCACCTCGGCGACGGGCACGTAGCTGATCCAGATGCCGGGCCGCTCGTCGGTGACACCGGCGGGCAGGTGCACACCCTCACCCGGCCGGAACCAGCCCAGGTCCCACATCGGACGGTGCAGCATCGCGTACGCCATCCCGCCGTCCGGGCCCGGGACCGGCTCGGGGAAGTGGACGACGTCCTTGTTCGGGAAGAGGTTGAGGTCGGTGTCCAGATCCGGCTGGTACGCGAACTGGACCGGGCCGAGCCGCGTCCAGTCGGTGAGGTTCTCCGAGACGGCCAGCGCCGGCTTCGGGCCGAGCGGGCCGTAGGCGACGTAGCTCATCACGTGCTTGCCGAGTGAGGGGACCCAGGTGACGCGGGGGTCCTCGACCCCGGCGTTGTTCTTGCCGCGCTCCCAGCCCTCGTCGGGGGCGAGGACGGTGCCGCGCCGCTCGACGCCGCTGGGCACGCCCGCCTCGTCGAAGGCGACCTCGGCGAGGCCGACGCGGGAGACGTTGCCCTCGGCGACCAGGCGCGGCAGCAGGTGCAGCCTCCCGTCCGGGGTGCGGCCGGAGGCGGGGTTCAGCACACCCTCGACCTCGTTCGCCTCACCGGCCAGCGGGGACATGACCACACCCTTGCGCACCATGCGGTAGGGGATGAGGGTGGCGGTGGTGGTGTTGCTCATGGCTTTCAGCCCTTTACTCCGGAGTCGATGTCGGTAGAGGTGAAGTGGCGCTGGAACAGCAGGAACAGGACCACCGCGGGGAAGGCCAGCACACAGGCGCCGGCCAGCAGGGCACCGGCCGGGTTGGCCACCGTGCCCTGAAGATTGGAGAGGAAGCTCGCGAGGGAGACGGCCAGCGGCTGCATGTCCGCGTCCTTGGTGACCAGGAACGGCCACAGGAACTCGTTCCACGGACCGATGAATGTCAGCAGCAGCGCGGTCAGCACGGCGGGTCTGGCCATCGGCAACGCGATCCTCCACAGGATGCGCAGCTCGCTCGCGCCGTCGATCCGGGCCGCCTCGAACAGCGACTGCGGCATCTGGGCGAAGAACTGGCGGAAGAGGAACACCGCCGTCGAGTTGATCGCGAAGGGAAGGATCATGCCGAGGTAGTTGTCGCCGAGCCCGTAGTCGCGGACGACGAGGACGTACAGCGGCAGGGTCAGCAGCTGGAACGGGATCATCTGGACGAGGAGCAGGGCCGCGAAGACCGCCCCCTTGCCGCGGAAGCGCAGCTGCGCCAGCGCGTATCCGGCGAGCACCCCGAAGACGAGCGTGCAGATCAGCACGCCGATGGTCATGATCCCCGAGTTGAGCAGGGACCGGCCCAGCGAGATCGCGCTGTTGACCGCCGCGTAGTTGTCGCCGGTCAGGCCGGACGGGACGGCCGCGGACAGGTCGCCGACCGTCGTCCCGCGCAGCGAGCCGACGATCATGTAGTAGAAGGGGAACAGGAAGGCTACGGCTCCGAGCGACAGCAGGACGTAGCGGACCGCGCCGCCTGCCCGGAAGCGGCGGGCGGGCCGGGATGTGGTGGCGCTCATGTCAGTCGCCCCTCTCGGTGAGCTTGCGGGCGGCGAGCGACACGATCATCACGAAGGCGACGAGAACGACGCCGAGAGCGGCCGCGAAGTCGGGGTGGCCCTGCTCGATGCCCTTCTGATACATCAGCAGGACGGGCGAGGTGGAGGAGTGGTCCGGGCCGCCGCCCCCGGTCAGCAGATACGGCTCGCTGAACAGATTGGCGCCCGTGATGATCGCGTAGATCACGACGAGCGTGGTCGCCGGCCGCACGCCCGGCACCGTCACCGAGAAGAACTGCCGCACCCGCCCGGCGCCGTCCATGGCGGACGCCTCGTACAGCTCCTTGCCGACGTTCTGCAGCGAGGCCAGATACAGCATCACGAAGAATCCGAGCTGCTTCCAGGTCACGAAGACGGCGATCATCGGCATCGCGAGGTGCGAGTTCACCAGCCACGAAGGGTCCGGAGCGTGCGATCCCAGCAGGTGGTTGACGAACCCGTCCGAGCCGAAGAGGAACTGCCACACGGCCACCAGGGCGACGCTCGCCGTCACGTACGGGACGTAGAACGCCGCACGGAAGAACGAACGCCCCCGGATCTTCGCGTTCAGCGCGGTCGCCAGGACGAGCGAGAGGCCCACCGTCAGCGGCACGTTGATGACCAGGAAGACCAGGATGTTGAGGAACGCCTGGCCGACGACGGGATCGGTGAACACGTCCCGGTAGTTCGACAGACCCACCCAGGGCGAGTCGATCTTCGTGCCGGGCGCGGTGAAGTAGAAGCGGTGGAAGGAGATCCACACCGTGTAGACCAGCGGCACGGCGAAGACCACCACGATGAACAGCACGTACGGCGACACGAACAGCGCCCCGGCCCGGGAGAGACCGCGGTCCTTGCGGCGCGGGGCGGGCCCGCTCGTGCGCACGGCGCCGGGCGCCGCGTCCAGGTTCACGCTCATGACGGGTCCCCGTACTCGTTCAGCAGGTCGGTGATCTCGGACGAGGCGTTGCGCAGCCCGGCACGCGTCGACTCGCGGCCGAACACGACCGACTTCGTCCACTCGTCGCGGAAGGCCTGCCAGATGTCGATGGAACCCGGCACGTTCGGCACCTCGACGACGCGCTGCGCCTGGTCGGCGAAGGCCCGGTACGTCGGGTTCGCCTCGAAGTAGCCGGCGTACTCGGAGGTCAGGTCCTCGCGCATCGGCATCTGGCCGGTCGCTTCGAGGAACTTCCCGTCCTGCGCGGTGGAGGTCGCGAACTTCAGCACGTCCCAGGCGGTGGCCCGGTTCTCGCAGGAGCTGAACATCGCCGCGGACTTCTCGTCACTGAAGGAGTAGGTGCCGCTCCCGCCGTCGGCGGTCGGCACCGGCACGACACCGATGTCCACACTGTCCTTGTACGCGGCGACCGCCCAGGGTCCGACCGTCGCCATGGCGGCCTTGCCGTCGTTGAGCGAGTCGCCCGGATACGCCTCCTGGGGTGCCAGCTTCTGCGCGTACAGCGTCCGCCAGAACTCCGCGACCCGGTGGCCCGCCGCCGAGTCGAACTGCGGCTTGCCGTCCTCGATCAGCTGCTTGCCCCCGCTCTGCGCGGCGAACGCCGGATAGAAGTCGTACCAGGGCTGGAAGAAGTCGCTGCTCGGCGAGGGCCAGATCGCCGCCTTCGCGGCACCGCTGCGCACGAGCGTGCGGGACGTTTCGAGGAAGTCCTTGTAGGTCGCGAGCTTCGGGTGCTCGGGATCGAGGCCGGCTTTCGCGAACAGCTTCTTGTTGTAGAGGATCATGACCGGGTTGCTCTTCCACGGCAGCTGGTAGAACGCGCCGTCGGGGGAGCGGTACTGGCCGGTGAGGCCGCCGCCGCGCTCGGTGATGTACTTCTCGCCGTCCGGGAAGTCACTGAGGGAGACGAGCCCGTTCTGCTTCTGGAACGTCGGCACCGCCGCGGGCGAGGTGTTGAAGGCGAGACAGGCCGTCGTCCCCGCGATGATCGAGGCGCTGATGGCCTCCTCGGAGGTCTTGCCCGCCGGGATCTGCTGCGCCGTGACGTGCTGGCCGGGATGGCCCGCGTTCCACGCGGAGACCATCGCCTTGCCCCACTGCACCTCCTGCGCGTTGTTGGAAAGCCAGACCGTGATCGGGCCGCGCGCCTCGGCGGCGGTGGCCGGATCGGGAGCCGACCGGCCACAGGCCGTCGCCGTGCCCGCCAGAGCGAGCACGAGCAGCGCGTACGCCGTTCTCCTCAGCATGATTGATCTCCGAACTGTTCACGCATGGCCTCGTCGCCACACGGAATTCCCGGCCGTCGCCGGCACGACCGGTACGTTTTGCCCGGCGCGTCAGCGGCGGGGAGCGGGCCCCATCGAAGCGCGGGGCACGAACTGGGCCGGTGGCAGCCGCACATGATCGGCGACGCCCTCGGCGACGACCGCGTCCAGGGTGCGGGCCGCGGCCTCCCCCCAGCCCCGCGCGTCGGCACGCGCGGAGGCGAGCGGCGGGTAGCTGTACCGGGTCAGGGGTGCGTCGTCGTAGCCGACCAGCGACAGCTGACCGGGAACCCGGACACCCAGCTCCTGGGCGACCGAGAGCCCCGCCATGGCGGCGAGGTCGTTGCCGTAGACGATCGCGGTCGGCGGCTCGGCGGACGTCAGCAGCTGTCTGGTGGCCTGTGCGCCGCCCTCGGGGGTGAACCCTCCGGGCAGCACCGGCGCCTCGGGCAGGCCGAGTTCGCGCAGGGTCTGCTCCCAGGCGGTCCGGCGCCGGTGGGCGTGCAGCAGTTCCTGCGGCCCCTCGACGTGGGCGATGTGCCGGTGACCCAGCTCCGCGAGATGCCGGACGGCGGCCGTGTAGGCCGGCTCGTCGTCCAGACTCACCGCGGCCAGTCCGCCGCCCCACTCCGGCTGGCCGACCACGACGGCGGGCAGACCGAGCTCCCGCAGAAGGGCGGGGCGCGGATCGTCGCGGCGCAGGTCGGTCAGGAGGACCCCGTCCACCTGCTGCTCCGCGGCCAGCCGCCGGTAGACGCCCTGCTCCTGTCCGGGAGTGGTCACATGGACCATGAGCCCGTCGCCCCGCTGTCCGATGACGGCCTCGACGCCGGCGATGAACGCGGGGAAGAAGGGGTCGGCCCCGATCTGCTCCGGATCGCGCGCCAGAACGAGACCGAACGCGCCGGCCTTGCCGAGTGAGAGCGCCCTGGCCTTACGGCTGGGGGTCCAGCCGAGCTCCTGGGTGGCGGCGAGGATCCGCTGTTTCGTCTCCTCGGCGACACCGGGGCGGTCGTTCAGGGCGAAGGAGACGGTGGCACGCGAGACGCCTGCCCGACGGGCTACGTCCGCGATGGTGGGTTTGCGTGCCATGGCGCCTGAACTTTCCTGCCGGTGGACCGGTGACGGCCCGCCTTCAAACCGGTTTGACTTCTCGAACGAGGTCAACCAAACCGGTTTGAGGATGGGGCGTCAAGATGTCCGAGTGCGTGATGCGCGTCACGCGGATGGCGGTCCGGGGTGCGGGGCCGGACGCCGTACGGCAGGGTCCGGGGGCCGGCGCGGCTGCCGGTTCCGCTCTGCGGGCCGGCCCGGTGGCGGGTGGTTCAGGTGGCCGCTGCCGCGGCCGATTCCGGCGAGGGGGCCGCCGCCCTGCTCCGGTCCCGGGCGCTCGTCCGCGCGGGAATCCGGGCCCGTGCCCGGGTGAGCAGGGCCGCCGGGTCGGGATGCGCCTGCAAGGACGCGAGGACCAACTGCCACCACTGATCGAGCCGTTCGCGCCAGTCCCACCTGCCCGGCATCTCATCGGTCAGGGTGCAGTGTCCGTAGAACCCGCATACGAGCGTCACGGCTGCCGCCGACGGCTCGATGCCCTCGGCGAGTTCGCCTCGCGTACGGGCCTGGGCGAGGAGCCGGGTGGCGGCGAGGGCCCAGGCGCCGAAGGGTGTGGGCACCGGGGCCTCGATGGCGCGGCGCTCGGCCCACAACCGCGCGCCGGCCCGCGCCAGGACGTCCTCGCTGAGCGACTGCGCGACACCGAAGCTGAGGGCGACCAGCTTCTCCAGAGGAGGGACGCCCGGTGCGGCGTAGGCGGCGACGAGCTGCGGCCAGGTGGCGAACTGCTCCCTGACCACGGCGAGCGCGAGTTTTTCCTTGCTGGAGTAGTGGAAATAAATCGCTCCACTCGTCTTTCCCGAGTGATCACTTATGTCATTGACACTCGTTCCCGTATATCCGCGTTCGACAAATAGATGTGCCGCTGATTCCAGCAAAAGTTTGCGAGTTGCGCGCGCCCTGTCCTGCACCTGTTCCACCTTCGCTCAAACGTGCTAGCGCTGCGACGCGAAAGTTCATTCCACTCCTCCGCTGAGGGTGTAGTCGCATCGCGCGAAGATCCTATTATTCCTTGCGTGGTGCGCGTACGGGCGGCTCCGCACAATCTGACGCTATGTCGGAAGAAACGTTTCGGAAGGTGTGCTGAATCCGCCCCCGATCGAAGCGGAGACGAGCCCGAAAGCGCACTCCACCAGGTGCGTTGTTCATATGGCGGTCGTCGGCGCGCTCCCCTTCGCGGGTCTCTGCGGAGTGCGGCCGGCCGCGGCCGGGACTTTTCAATGCACTCGAATTGGTGATTGCGGAAAATGAAGTCGCCAAATTAACGTAACGACCATGATGTTTCGGACCGGCCGTTTCCACAGGCCTATGTCCGGCATGGCGTGATCAGCGGATCGAGCTGATCGCAGTAGCCGCAGGGCAGCGCCTGCATCCGATTCCCACCCCTCACGCGTGCCCGCTGGGCACCCGTCTGCGCCCCCGTCCCGAACCGGTCGGCGCAGCCTCCGAGAACGGCAGTTACATGACAGCTGATCAAATCCTTTCCTGGTCCCCGTCGGCCATCGTCTTCGACTGCGACGGAACCCTGATGGACACCGAACGACACTGGCAGGAGGCCCGGAACATCACCTTCCGGATCTTCGGGCTCAACCCGCCCCCCGGCTTCGCCGACCGCGCGAAGGGCGTGCACTACACCGAGTGCGGCGCGCTCATGGCGCAGGAGACCGGGAAACCGGACCTGGTGGACGACCTCGCCGGCACGCTGCTGAACACCTTCACCGCTCTGGTCGACCAGGACCCGGTGACCATGCCGGGCGCCGCCGCCCTGGTCCGGCTGGCCGCTCGCCACCGCCCGCTCGCGGTGGCGAGCAACTGCCCCCGCTCCATGGTGGAGTCGTGCCTCGCCCGCGCGGGGCTCCTCAGCTGCTTCCAGCACGTGGTGGTCCCGGGCGACGACGTACGGCCGAAACCGGAGCCGGACGTCTACAGAGCGGCCGCCCGCCTCTGCGGCGTGCCGCCGCAGGAGGCGCTGGCCGTGGAGGACTCGCTGACCGGCATGGAGTCGGCCCGCCGGGCGGGCCTGCGCGTGATCGGCATCGGAACGCGCCCGCCGGGCCCGGACGCCGAGCTGGCGGACCTCTGGGTCGCGAGCCTCGCCGACTCCGAACTGCTCACATGGGCCCGCAGCCGGCTCGGCGAATAGGCCCGGTCCGGCCCGGAACCGTCGGACAGGGCGCCCGGTCAGCCGTCGGTGAGGTGGGGTGCCAGAGACCGCACCGTCCCGGCGGCGGAGGCGAAGAACAGGGCCACGCCCACCGCCCCGGGATCCGGAACACCGGTCGCGCGCTCACCCAGATAGCTCGCCCGCCCCATGCGCGCCGCCTGTGACGCCGTCTCCCGCACGCCCAGCCACGCCCCGTCGGCAGCCGCCGCCAGAGCACTGGCGGGCGGTGCGTCCTGCGCCGTCCGCAGTGCGGCGGCGGCCGGGGCCAAGGCGTCGACCAGCGTCTTGTCCCCGGGCGCGGCGTCACCCACCCGGCGGATGGCGGCCAGACCCTGGGCGGCGCCGGTGGCGAGCGCGTCGGCCGTCAGTCCGGGCCCGGCACCGGCCGCCCGGCTCAACGCCTGGAACAGCAGGCCGAACAGAGGGCCGCTGGTTCCGCCCACCTCGTCGAGAAAGGCAGTGGCCATGGCGCCGAGATACTCCGCCGGACCGGCCGAATCCGCGGCCCGGTCGAGCAGCAGGCCGGCGGCCCCCACCCCGGCGGCGAGGTTGGCACCGAAGTCGCCGTCGCCCGCCTGCTGGTCGAGAGCGGTCAGTTCGGCCTCGGTGGCGTACACCGAGGCGGCGAAGCGCTCCGCCCATTCACGGGTCTGCGCGCCGTCGAGAGCGTTGCTCGTCATGGGCCCTCCTCGTGCTTCCGGTTCCGGGATGCCGGGAGCCCGGCCGGCCTGCCGCTCACCACCGCAGAGCCGGGGTATGGACCGGCGCATCGTAGAAATTCAGCGTGGCCTCGTCGGCGGCCATGAGAGTGAGGGAGAAACCCCGCATGTCCAGTGCCGTCACATAGTCACCGACCAGCTGCCGGGCGAGCCGCACCCCCCGGTCGTCCAGCACCCGGCCCAGCTCCCCGAAGATGCCGTACAACTCCAGGACGGTGACCGAACCGAGCCCGTTGACGAGGGCCACGACGCACTCCTCGGGGCCCGGCCGCACCGCGTCCAGCAGAGCGCCCGTCATCTCCTCCACCAGGTCGCCCACCTGACCCTGGTCCCGGGTCCGGGCGGCGCGCTCCCCGTGGATGCCCACCCCGTACTCCAGCTCACCGGCCGGCAGCACGAACGCGGGTTCCCCGGTGGCCGGGGAGTGATGGGCGGCCGAGGCTGCGGCAAGGGTGCGGCACCGTCCCGCCAGGGCGGTGCCGAGCTCCGCCAGCCGCTCGTGTCCCATGCCGGTGTCCGCGGCCGCGCCCAGCACCTTCTCCAGCAGCACCGTCGCACCCGTACCGCGGCGCCCGGCCGCGATGTTCTCGGACTCGGTGGCGAGGTCGTCGTCGACCAGAACCCGCGAACAGGTGATTCCCGCGTCGGCGAGACGTTCGGCCGCGATGCCGAAATTGATCCGGTCACCCGTGTAGTTCTTGACGATGTGCAGCACACCCTCCGGCCCCGCCACCGCGAGCGAGGCACGGAAGATCTGCCGGTTGTGCGGAGAGGCGAAGATCCGCCCGGGGCAGGCGGCGTCCAGCATGCCCGCTCCGACGTATCCGGCATGCAGCGGTTCGTGCCCGGACCCCCCGCCCGACAGCAGGCCCACCCGCCGTCCGGGCGACGTGTGCCGGGCGGTGACATATCCGTTGGCGGGGTCGTAACGGACGAGATCCGCGTGTGCGCGGGCGAAGCCGGACAGCGCGTCGGAGACGAGGTCACCGGTGCCGTTCTCGAAGTACCTGGCCATATGCCGCACCCATCCCGTCCCTGGCGGTGAGGCCGGACGAGCCGGACCCGGACGATACGTCCATGGTGCGGGTAACGGTCCGCATGCGGCAACTCGCGCTACGTGTGCTGCGCCGGCGAATTCGTCACGACCGGTGCTCGCGGTTCTCGGGGTGCGCAGGGTGGAGGGCGGGCGAAGGCGAAGACGGTATGGCGGGCCGGTGCCGACCGCGTGCGCCGCTACCGCGCCGCGGCGAAGCGCGCCATGTGCCCGTCATCGAGCCGCACACGGTGGGCGGCAAGTGCTTCCTCGACGTGTTCCACCCGGCTCGCGCCAACGATGGGATCGATTCCCTGGTGCATCAGCCACGCGAGGACCACATGGTTCCGTGTGGCCGACAGCTCGCCTGCGATGTCGTCCAGGACCGTGAGCACCCGAGCGGTCCCGGGGTGATCGTAGGTGGAGGGAAGCGGCTTGTCGGCGCGCACGTACGAACCCCACATCAGGGAGCTGTACGACCACACCGCGAGCCCCTCCGACCGCGCGAGGTCCAGATCCTCGGCGGTGAGCAGCCGGTGGCCGCCCTCCGCGAGAGGGGTGAGCGGGCGGGGCTGAACGAGTGAGTGACGCAGTTGCAGGGCCGTCCACGGCTCCACACCCCGCTCCCGCGCCAGCGACCGGCCGCGTTCGACCCGCCACGCGGCGTGGTTCGCCGCCCCGACCCGTACGGCCACGCCCTTCGCGGCCAACTCCCCGAAGGCGCCGACCGTTTCCTCCAGCGGAACACCACGGTCCTCCGCGTGCGCCCAGAGCAGATCGACGTGATCGACTCCCAGACGGCTCAGGCTTCCCTCCACACCCGAGTGAACGGCGCGCGCCGAGAGGCCTTCGGCGCTCTGCGGCGCGTGCGGGACGAGCGGGTTGTGCCGGACCTTCGTCGCGATCCGCACCGTGTCGCGCACACCGGGGCGGGCCCGGAGCCACGCGCCGATCACCCGCTCGCCGGCGCCGCCGACACCGCCGGGGTCGTTCCAGAAGGAGTAGCAGTTGGCGGTGTCGAGCCACACACCCCCACCCGCGACGAAGGAGTCGAGGACCGCGAAGGCCCGGTCGGGGGCGACGCGCGTGCCGAAATCCATGGTTCCCAGGACGACCTGGGGGCCGGTGATATCCATGCCCGTCATGGTGGGACGTGAAGTGCACTCCAGGTCAAGCGCTCCCGCGACAGGGGAGCCACGAGTGAGGCGACGCGGGACGATCCGCCGGGATCCGCTGTCCGACCGCGCGAAGAGGGCCGGCCGGAAGAGGCGCGGAAGACACCGGTCACCCTCGCGGCCGGCCATCCCCACGATTCCGCCCGTACCGGCCGGCCGTCGAGCACTGCGCCCAGGACCTCGACCGGACGGTGTGAACCGGAGCAGGCCGGGGCGGTCCGCTCCCGTGGCGGCCTCTCCCGGGCGCGTTCCGGGGCCGGGCCCCGCGCCTAGACTGGGCCGGTACCAGGGACGACCCGGCTGCCTGCCGGCGGTTGACAGGGGACAGGGGAGCTGGCTGTGACGGCACGGGCCGTAGGGGCGGATCGTTACGAGGAACCGTCCGGTGAGGTGCTCGGCCGCGCGGCCGAAGCCTTCGGCCTGCTCGCCGCTCCCGCGCGCCTGCACATCGTGTGGATCCTCGCTCAGGGGGAGTGCGATGTCAGCGGCCTGGCCGAACGCGTCGGCGGTGCGCTGCCGGCCGTCAGCCAGCATCTGACGAAGCTCAAGCTCGCGGGGTTGGTGGGATCCCGCCGGGAAGGGCGCCGACAGGTGTACTACGCCGATGACCCGCGTGTCGTGGCCGTCGTACGCCTGATGATCGGACAGCTCACCGAGCAGGAGGACGCGCCGCCGCGCCGGCTGCACGGGGCCGGTGCCTGATCGCGTCGTGGCCCGACCGGCGGGCCCTTTGCCCCCGCCCGGCCCGGTCGACCACGGGCTGACGCCGCTCCAGGTGCTGCGGACGCTGCACACCTCGCCGCGGGGCCTGACCGAGGACGACGCGGCGGTCCGTCTCGGACTGCACGGCCCCAACACACTGCCGGCGTCCCGGGCCACGCGGTGGCCCGTACGACTGGCGCGCGCCGCGCGTGACCCGTTCACAGGCGTACTGCTGGTC
This sequence comes from Streptomyces sp. ATexAB-D23, assembly GCF_000373645.1. Lineage (GTDB taxonomy): Bacteria > Actinomycetota > Actinomycetes > Streptomycetales > Streptomycetaceae > Streptomyces > Streptomyces castrisilvae. Next base: position 187,694 of record NZ_KB892003.1, read on the forward strand.
CTCGGCCTGGTCTCCGCCACCGTCGCTTCCTGGGGCACGGCCACCGTGATCGTCACGCTCGTCGCGGTCAGCTGCGCACTGCGCGCGCACGGAGAGCACCGCGCCGAACGGGCCATGGCCCGCCTCCGCGACCTGGTCGCCACGACGGTGAGCGTGCAGCGCAGGTCAGGACCGGAGTCCCGGCCCCGCGTACGCGAAGTACCCGCCGGCGACGTCGTACCCGGCGACGTCGTCCGGCTGGGCCCCGGCGACCTGGTCCCCGCCGACGTACGCCTGCTGCGCGCGCATCACCTGGCCGTCGACCAGTCGGCGCTGACCGGCGAATCGGCGCCCGTGCCCAAGGAGGCCCACGACCCGCCGGACGGCAACGACATGTCCTTCGCCCGCGAGGACCTCTGCTTCCAGGGCAGTACGGTCATCACCGGCAGCGCCGTGGGCGTCGTCGTCGCCACCGGGGCACACACCCGGTTCGCCACCGCGCACCTCCCGGCGGGCCCGCGCCCGCCGAGCGCCTTCGACCGCTCGGTGCACGGCATCGCCTGGGTGCTGATCCGCTTCATGCTCCTCACCCCACCACTGGTCCTCATGGCGAACGCGGCGCTGCGCGGCCGGGGCCTGGAGACGCTGCCGTTCGCGGTGGCGGTCGCGGTGGGGCTGACGCCGGAGATGCTTCCCGTGGTTGTCACCACCTGCCTGACCCGGGGCGCCGCCCTGCTGGCACGGACCCGTGAGGTGATCGTCCGCAGACCGCAGGCCCTGCACAACCTCGGCGCCATGGACGTGCTCTGCCTGGACAAGACAGGCACCCTCACACAGGACCGGCCCCAGGTCCTCGACGCCGTCGACGCCGAGGGCAGCCCGGCCCCCGACGTGCTGGCCTGGGCGACGGTCAACGCGTGGTGGACCCTGCAACTCGCCGACCTGCCCACGCCCGACGCGCTCGACGCCGCCCTCCTGGACACCGGCGACCCGGACGACGCCCTGGCGTACGAACCGGTGGCCGCCCTTCCCTTCGACTCCACGCGCCGGCTCTCCACGGCCGTCGTCCACGCCCCCGACGCCCTCGGGCGCCACATCCTGGTCGCCAAGGGCGCGGTGGAATCCGTACTCGAACGGTGCGCGCTCGGCGAGGCGGAGCGGGCGAAGCTCCTCGGAGACGCCGCACGGCTGGCGGCCACGGGCGTACGCCTCCTGGCCGTCGCCACCGCGGAGCGGGAGGCGCGCCACCGCCCCTACCGCCCTGCCGACGAGAGGGGCCTGGCGTTCCGGGGGTTCGTCACCTTCCGCGACGCCCTCGCGCCCAGTGCCGCCGAGGCCCTCGCCCGCTTCGCCGGCCACGGGGTCGCCGTCAGGATCCTCACCGGGGACCACCCCGCGACGACCGCGCGCGCCTGTCGCGACCTGGGTCTGGAGCCGGGCGATGTGGCCGACGCGCGAAGCCTCGACGCGCTCGACGACGGAGGGCTGGCCGACCTCGCCGACCACACCACGGTCTTCGCGCGCTGCGGGCCCGAGGACAAGGCACGGGTGGTGGCCGCACTGCGCGAGCGCGGCCACACGGTCGGCTTCCTCGGCGACGGCGTCAACGATCTGCCCGCGCTGCACGCCGCCGACGTCGGGATCTGCCCGGTCAGCGGTGTGGGCGTGGCGAGGGAGAGCGCGGACGTCGTTCTCGCGGACAAGAACCTCACGGCCATCGACGACGCGATCACGACGGGCCGTCACGCGGGCGGCAACATCGCCTCGTACCTGCGCATCACCCTCTCGTCCAACCTGGGCAACGTGATCGCGATGCTCACCGCGGGCGTGCTCCTGCCGTTCCTGCCCATGCTTCCCGCGCAGGTCCTCGTGCAGAACCTCTGCTTCGACGCGGCTCAGCTCGCCCTCGCGCACGACCGCCCGGCACCGGGCCTCCTGGCACGCCCCGTCGTCCTGCGCCCCGCGCCGTTCCTCCGTACGATCACCGGCTTCGGCCTGCTCGGCGCCGGGGCCGACCTGGCGACCTTCGCGACGCTGGCCGCGACCGCGTCCGCCGCGCACGACCAGGGCGCCTTCCACTCGGGCTGGTTCACCGAGAACCTGCTCACCCAGGCGCTGGTGATGCTCCTGCTGCGCACCGGATCCCGCCCCGCGCCCCGGCCCCTGCGCGTCGCCGCGGCGGCACTGGCGGCCGTGGGCGTCACGTTGCCGCTCACCGCCCTGGGAGCACGGTTCGGCCTGGAGCCGCTGCCGATGTCCTACTACCTGCTGCTCACGGCCGTCCTGACCGGCTACGCGGCGGCCCTCGCCTTCCTGACGCGACGAGGGCGCGCGGGCAGGTCCCCCGTGCACGCCGACTGACCAGGCTTGTACAGTTGCGCAAGGCAGCAACCGATGTCGGTGTGCGGGCGTCCCGGACGCACTCCACTGGCGACAACGACAACGGAAATGGGGTGGCGTGTTGCTCCGCAACGGCCTGGAACCGTGGCACCTGCTCATCGTGGCGCTCGTGGTCATCATGGTGTTCGGCTCGAAGAAGCTTCCCGATATGGCGCGCTCGCTGGGCAAGTCCGCCCGCATCCTCAAGAGTGAGGCCAAGGCGATGAAGGCCGACGCGGGGGCCGATCCCGCCGCGTCGTCGGAGCACTCGTGACCCCGTGACCCGGCCCCGCGGAGCCGCCTCGGACGGGGGGCGGCTCCGCGGGGCCTCGTCACCCACTCCGCGTTGACATGAGCACTACAATCCACCATGCTGCTGTGCGTACGTTCTTACATCGATGTAATCGAGCCGAAGCGGAGACGAACCGATGGACCGCCGATGATGAAGCTCGCCCACCGCGTTTCCGGCCTCACCGCCTTCGCGCTGTCAGGTCTCCTGGCCGTGGCACTGTCCTTGTTCTCCGCCGGGCCCGCGCAGGCGGGCCAGACCACGCACCGCGCGGCGGATCCCAGCGTGCTGCGCGTGGGATCGACCTACATCTCGGTGGAGTCCTCCGGCGGCGGTGTCGCGGTGCGCCAGGCGTCGTCGACCGCGGGCCTGGCCGACGCGCCCGCCCGGCAGGTGTGGTCGGACACCCAGGACCGCGGTGAGGTCTGGGCCCCGGAGATCGTGCGGGACGGGGGCCGCTACTACATCTACTTCTCCGCGGGCCGCGCGGCGGCACACCGGATGTACGTCATCAGCTCGGCCGGCCCCGACAGCGGCTACACGGCGGAGACGAAGCTGGCCCTGCCCGACGACAAGTGGGCCATCGACGGCACGATGTTCACCTTCGGCGGCACCCGCTGGTTCGTCTGGTCCGGCTGGGCGGGCGACACCAACGTCGAGCAGAACCTCTACATCTCCCGGATGAGCTCCCCGACGACCCCGACCGGCGGGCGGTACGTGATCTCGCAGCCGCGCGAGAGCTGGGAGCGGGTCGTCGGCAACCCGTTCATCAATGAGGCCCCGGAAGCGATCATGGATCCGAACGGGCAGCTGCACATCGTCTATTCGGCCAACGGGAGCTGGAGCGACCAGTACTGCCTGGCCGAGCTGAGGCTGCGGGCAGGCGGAGACCCGACGTACGTGTGGGACTGGTACAAGTCGAACGGCTGCCTGTTCGGTTCCAACCGGGCCACGATGATGCAGGGCTGGGACCCGACCCTGTACGTCAACGGCCCCGGCCACCACACATTCGTCCTGCTCGACGGCGACATAGCCACCAGCCCACCCGCCGGCCCCACGTTTCCGCTGATGTTCCACGCGGTCCCGAAGGGAACGCCGTACTCCTGGGCGAACCGGTACTGGTACACCGGCTCGTTCTGCTGGTGGGGCAACACCACCTACAGCCGGGCCAACGTCCCCGGCCCGAACACCGACATCGGCTGGAGCCTGAAGTTCTTCGAGTAGGCGGCACCCCGCAGCCCTGCGGCGGGCCGGTCGCTCACGAGCCCTGACCGCTTCCCGGCACACCCCGGCGGCCCGCTCACAGGCCCAGCAGCACCGGTTCGGCCGGGACGCCGAAGGCGGTCAACGCCCGCAGAGGGCTTGCGAGATCGCGAGGGGAGAAGAGGTCGGATCCGGTGTAGGAAGCGATGTCACGCGGGTGCCACCACTTCAGGCCGCTGATGTGCTCGGCGGCGAGCCGCTCGTCGGACAAGGTCCCGCGCGCGGTGAACGAAGCGGTGCGCACCAGGAAGTAGTCGTTGACGACGCCGTCGTAGCCCGCGGCATGTCCACGGGCTACGACCTCCTGGTGCCACACGTGCGGCGGATCGGTCCCGACCGGCAGGCCGACCTCCTCCAGCAGTTCACGGCGGAGCGCGTCAAGAGGCGTCTCGCCCGGCTCGATTCCTCCGCCGGGCGCCGCCCACACCACCGTGCCCGCCGGTTCCGGAATCGTGAACCGGCACAGGAGTACGCGGTCGTCCTCGTCGAGGACGACCGCCCGGACCGAATGACGCAGGCGCACGGACGACATCCGGACACGTTAGCCGCCCGCGGCCGGGCCGTAGGCATACGGCGTCACAACCTCCCGCGCACCGCCCGAAGGGGTGGACGATCCGGTAAAGGCTTTATGCGCGGCGTTGGCTGGATCCAGGATGGGTGCATGAGCGAAGAAAGCGCAGTACCGGTCGGGCGGCCAGTAGTGGTGCGGGTGCCGGTGGAGCCGGTCGAGTCCGCAGTGGAGGCCGACGCCCTCGACGCGGCGGTCCGCAGCCGCGGAATCGCCGTGCGGGGGCCGTTGTTCGGCGTGGCCACGCAGACCGGGGGCGAGCGGTGGCGGGTGGTGGTCCCGGTCACCCACGGCTGCCCGCAGCAGGCGCGTGACGAACTGAACTCCGCGCTGTGGTTCCGGGCCAAGGACGCCGCGGAGGACCGGGCCGAACGGCGGGCACTGCTGGCGGCGGTCGCACGGCTGGAGACCGAGAGCCTCAGCGAGCTCACCGTGCTCGACACCCGCTACCGGGTGGTGCGCGCCGACGAGTACGCGGACCTGGACAAGGAGGGTGGCCTGGAGACACCCCGGCCCACCGACCCCGAGCCCCTCGACCCCGACTGGAGCCGTGGCGCCGGTCGCGCACGGGTCGACGAGGGCCTGGTCCTGAACCCGGACGCGCCGCTCTCTCCCATGCAGGCCAGTGAACGGCTGGCCATGCGCTCCCTGGCCTACTCCGGGGCCCGATTCCCCCGCGCCGTACTGCGCGACTCCGCACGCGCCCTGGAAACGCACCCCGACATCCTCTTCCTGCCGACCGCGTTCGCGATCGTGGAGCGCTCCGGCAAGGGCGGCGGGTGGACCGTCGGCAGCGGCCTGCACGCCAGCCCCCACGACGCGCGACGGTCCCTGGACTTCTCCCTGACCTGGCTGGGGCCCCGCGAGCGCGGCCTGATCGCGCTCGACGCCCCGGGCGATGCCGACGCGCGCGGCGTCCTCGCGCAGGGGGGCGGCGCCCATGACGCGGAACTGACCGAGCTCGTCCGGACCTCGGACGAACTCCGGGCGGGCCGGCTCAACCAGGTCGAGGCCCACGGCACCACCTTCCGGATCGCCCGGACCCGCCGCCTGGTGCGCTGGGGCCCCGACGGGCCGGAGGGCCCGCGCCCGTCCGACGTCAGCATGACGACCCCCATCGCCATGCACCCGCGCCTCGACGAGGACGGCGTCGTGCACTTCGACGAGTCCACGCAGGAGGATGCCGCCTCATGACCGTATGACCGTGGGGAGAGGCGCGGGTGCGCGCCCCACCGGGCGACGGCGGCGGACGTGTCAGTTACCCCGGTCGGCCGGGGCGTGGTCCAGGCGGGCCAGCCGGTCGTGGGCGTCCCGTGCGGTCGCGTCGCCGAGCTCGTCCAGAATGACGGCCGCCTCGCGCCAGGCCTCCCGCGCGGCGGCGGGGTTCTCCGTGGCCAGCAGGGTGTCCCCGAGCCTCAGCAGTGTCTCGGCCTCGTGGTAGCGGTCGGCAGTGACACGGAACAGGCCGATGGCCTCCTCGTAACGCCGGACGGCCTCCCCGTGCCGGCCCAACCGGTCGAGGGCGTAGCCGATGCTGTCAAGGGTGGCGGCCCGGCCGTTGTCGTCCGTGCCGGGAGGCTGGTGCGTCAGCGCCTCGGAGCAGCGGGCGAGGGCCGGCCCGTAGTCGCCGGCGGTGGCGTGCACCCAGCCGATCGCGTTGAGGGTGCGGGCCTCGCCGGACCGGTTGCCGCCCCGCCTGTGCAGCGGCAGCGCCTCGTCGCCGTAGGCGATCGCCTGGTCCAGGAGCCCCTGGACGTAGCAGACCTCCATGAGGTTGTGCAGGGTCTGCGCCTGGCCGGCCGGGTCGTCCAGCTCCCGGTGGAAGGCGAGCGCCCGGGTCAGCAGCTCCTCGGCCGAGACCAGGTCGCCGAGGCGGGTGTACGCGCGGGCGAGCAACCGGTGCGTGACGGCCCGGCCGGTCAGGTCACCGGTACGATCCGCGGCGGCCAGGGCCAGTTGCTGGACCTCCTTCTGACGCTGCCACAGACCGCGCGGTGCGAGGAAGGTGGTCAGGGCCCAGGCCAGTTGCCAGGCGTAGGCCTCGAAGCCGGAGTCCATGGCGGCCGCCACCAGACGCGGCAGGACTTCCTGCTCCGCCGTGAACCACGCGGCGGCCGCCTCGGGATCGGCGGGCGGGGCGGCGGTGGGCTCCGCCAGACGCGCGACCGGCGCGAAGGACTGCCACTGCGGCTGGAGCAGGACGCCCGCCGGGTGAGCGACGTGCAGACAGTGGTCGAACAGCCGGTGGAGCGCCGCGGCGCGGTCCTTCGCGTACTCCGGGAGGGCGGCGAGTTCGGCGGCGTAGGCCCGCAGCAGATCGTGAAAGGCGTACCGGCCCGGAGCCTGCTCGGTCAGCAGATGCAGCCGGGTCAGTTCGCGCAGCTTCGGCGCGACGCCGGGCACCGTGGTGCCGGCCAGCGCGGCAGCCGCCGCCACGGTGAGACCGGGCCCGGGGTGCAGCCCGAGCAGACGGAAGAGACGGGCCGCCTGCTCACTGAGCGCCAGGTACGACCACGAGAAGACCTGACGGGCCTCCCCCTCGTCGAGAGCGTCCAGCGGCCCGGAGGCCCCGCACAGCTCGTCCGCGAAAGCCTTCAGGGGGAAGCCGGGCTGCTCCGAGATCCGGGCCGCGACAATGGCGAGCGCGAGCGGGAGCCCGCCGGTCGCGCGGACGATCGCGTCGGCGGCGTCCGGATCGGTGCCGAGCCGGTCCACGCCCATCCGGGAGCCCAGCAGGGCGTGCGCCTCGCGCGGGGCAAGCACCCCCAGCACCAGGGGCCGGGCGCCGTTCCTGACCACCAGGCCCGTGAGGCGGTCCCGGCTGGTCACCACCGCCACACACGAACCAGGACCGGGCAGCAGCGGACGTACCTGCTCGGCGTCGCGGCAGTTGTCCAGGACGATCAGCAGGCGCCGGGTGGAGATCAGGCTGCGGAAGAGCGCGGCCCGGCCCTTCAGATCGGGCGGAATCCGGTTCTGCGGAACGTGCAGCGCCTCCAGGAACCCGCGCAGCGCGTCCTCCGGCGGCAGCACGCCGCCGGTGTTGTAACCCCGCAGATCCACGTAGAGCTGACCGTCGGGGAACCGGTCGGCCACCCGGTGCGCCCAGTGCAGGGCGAGCGAGGTCTTGCCCACCCCCGCCATCCCGGACACGGCCGCGATCATCGGCGTGCCCGGGGGAGCCAAGGCCTGGTCGAGCCACCGGTCGAGCCGGGTGACGTCCTGGTCGCGCCCCTGGAAGTCCTGGAGCGCCGAAGGAAGCTGACGGGGCTTCAGGCTGCTGGTCGGATCGGGCGGAGGGGTGTGCGGATCCGGTGGGGCGTCCGGGGCGGTCGCGGCCGGCGTGCCGGTACCGGCGGCGGACGGCTGAGGGCCTCCGCGCGGGCCGGCCAGATGGGGGCGGTGGTGCAGGATGTCGTCGTGCAGCGCGGTCAGCTCGGGCCGCGGGTCCACTCCCGACTGCTGCCGGAGCGACTGCCGGGCCCGGCGGTAGGCGTCCAGGGCCGCGGCGACATTGCCCACGCGATACTGCCCGAGCATCAGCTGCGCCCAGGCGCGCTGGCGCAGCGGATGGCGTTCGAGCAGCGGCCCGATACGCCGTACGGCTTCGGCGGCGGACCCCAGGGCGAGCAGGGTCTCGGCGTGTTCCTCCTCGACGGTGAGCCACAGGTCGGTGATGGGCGCCACGCGTCTGGCGAGCAGCGGGGTGAGCGGCAGCCCGGACAGCGGCTCCGGGCCGGACACCAGGTCGAGCGCCTTCCTGAACTCGGCCCGCGCGGCGGCCGGGCCGGCCGTTGCCAGAGCCTCACGACCGCGCTCCGAAGCGGCTTCGAAGCGGTCCACGTCCCGTTCGAGCGGCCCGACCCTTAACCGGTAGCCACCGGGGGAGTGACCCAGCCGGTCCCCCTCGTCCGGCCCGAAGGCCCGCCGCAGCCCCCGTACGTACGTGCGCAGATTGGCGTGCGCGGAAGGGGGCGGGTCGTCGTGCCACAGAGCCTCCAGAAGGGTGGCGTGCGGCACCGTCTGGTTGCTGTGGAGCAGGAGGGCGACGAGCAGCAGCCGGGCCTTCCCCGGACCCGGATCGATGGGCCGCCCCGCAGCGCTCACCGTGAGCTGTCCGAGGAGTTCGAATTGCACGGGCACCATCCGGGGCGAGACTCGTGTGCTGCCCACCGCCCGTGACACGGACAGGCGGGCAGGGCGGAACACGGCGTTGCTGAGACCGAGTCTCGGCAAGGCCGGAAAACACCTCTGAAAGTGCGCGTGATCATAGTGCACCGAGAGCGGATCTGTCTGCGGTCCCGTCCTGCGGAAAGAGAACCGGCCGCGCCGCGGAGCGGCCTCGGCCGCGCGGCCCCAGCGACCGGTCGCGCGACGGGGCTCCAGGCATGGCCGATGGGCTCAACACCCTTGCCAGCAGGGCGAATACGTGAATGTACGCGCTATGTACGGCATGTGTACGCCGTCGCGGAACGACCCTCGTATCTTCTCTGCGCAACGGTCCCGAACTCCTGGGAGGCAGTTGTGCTCACGACGTCCCGAACCAGCCGCGGCGAACCCGCTGAGCGGACACCCGCAGGCCGGCCGGCAGGGGCCGGCGAGAGCCGGGTCTGGCTGGATGTCGCCGCTCTGCGCGGTGGCCTGTCGCCCAGGGTCAACGGGGTGAACACCGCCTACGTCCGGCAGCTCGCCGAACTGGCACAGGAACTGCCTCCCATCGTCGTGCACCGGGACACCCTGCGGGTGGTGGACGGGACGCACCGGCTGGAGGCCGCCCGCGCGCGGGGCGACCAACGGGTCCGCGTCGTCTTCTTCGACGGGACGGACAGCGAGGCGTTCGTCGCGGCCGTCCGGATGAACAGCGCGCACGGCAGGCCGCTCGCCCCCGCCGACCGGACGGCCGCCGTCGAAAGAATCCTCGCCTCGGAGCCCGAGCGCTCGGACCGGTGGATCGCCACGGTCTGCGGAGTGGCGCCGAGGACCGTCGCGGCGCTGCGCCGCCGTTCAACCGCTGACGGGGCGCGGTTGAACACCCGGATCGGCAAGGACGGGAGACGGCGCCCGGTCTCCGCCGCGGAGGGCCGCAGGACGGCGGCGGCCATCCTGTCGGGCAGCCCGGCGACCAGCCTGCGCGAGGTCGCCCGGCGTGCGGACATCTCGGTCGGCACCGCCCTGGACGTCCGCCGCTCACTGGCCGCGGGCAAGGAGGAGAAGACCCTCGCGCACCGTACGGCCCCTGCCCCCGCCGTGACCGTGCGCGCCACCCTGCCGGCCGGGGAGCCGGACGGAACCAGCGCCCGCAAACGGCTCGAAGCCCTCCAGCGGGACCCGTCGCTCCAGTACACCGAACGAGGCCGCGCCCTGCTCCAGCTGGTCTCCGCGACGCTCGGCTTCCTCGACCAGGCGGGGGAGGTGGCCGACACGGCACCGGCCCACTGCCGGGAGGCCCTGCGGACCGTGGTGCTGGCGTGTGCCGACGGATGGAGGGGACTGGGTGAGCAGCTCGACGCGCGGTGAGGCCCCGTGCGCCGCCGTGCGGGCACCCGGCCGGAACGGTCCGGAATCTGAGACGGATCGGCGGCGAGTCGTCTGTCCGCCACGTCCGGTGTTCGCCGCTGCCGCGCATGGATCAAGGATCACGCCATGGCCATCATCGCTGTGTGGAACGGGACTGAAGGGGTGTGAGCAGTGCGGATGAGATCGCGCATCAACGGTTGGTGGTAGGAGCCTGCGGCCCCACGGGGGACGCGGCACGGTCGTGGACGGAGTTGCGGTGACGGTGACGGCGCAGCGGAACGAGGGCCGAAAGAGCCACGATTTCCGCCTGTTCGTGCTGGGGCAGTGCGCCACCGCGCTGGGCTCCTCCTTCACCGCGTTCGCCCTGCCCCTGCTCCTCTACAGGCAGACCGGATCGCCGGCCGTCATGGGCGCCGGCTTCGCCGTGGGGTTCCTTCCCTACCTTCTGTTCGGACTGCTGGTCGGGGCGCTCGCCGACCGGTACGAACGCCGCCGTCTGATGGCGTTCGCCAATGTGTGCTCCTGCCTGGTGCTGCTGGCAGCGCCGGTGATGACGCTGTTCGGTCCGGTACCGGTCGGTGTCTACCTCGCCATGGGCTTCCTGCTCACCACGTTCCGGATCGTCACCGGCACCGGCACCGTCACGGTCGTCGCCACCCTCGCGGGCAAGGACGACCTGGTCCGCGCCAACGGCCGTCTCCAGGCCGGGACATCGGCCATGGACATGCTGGGGCCGGTCATCGCCGGCACCGCCGTGGCGGTGGTGCCCGCCGTGGACCTGCTGCTGGTCGACGCGACCGCGTTCATCCTGTCGGCCGTGACCCTGCTGCTGATCCGGACGCCGCTCACCCCCGACCGGGAACAGCCCGGCCAGGCGGCCGGAGACCTGCGCGGCCGGATGCGTGAACTCGGCGGAGAGATCGGCGAAGGACTGCGCTTCGTCCTGGGCCACCGGGTGCTCCGCTCCGTCTCGGCGCTGATGGTGCTGGTGAACTTCGTCTACGCCGGAGCCCCCAGCCAGCTCGTGGTGCTCGCCAAGACCCACCTCGACGCCGGAGACCGGCAACTCGCCTGGCTCTACGCGGCGGGCAGCGCGGGCATCGTCGTGATGTCCCTGTGCGCCGCCCGCATCAGTGAACGCGCCAGGTTCCCCGTGCTCACCCTCGGCTCCCTCTCGGTGGTCGGCCTGTGCACGGCGGCACTCGGCCTGGTACCGCACTACACCGCGGCGCTGTTCGCCTGGGCGGGCGTCGCCGCGTTCAGCGCGCTGTTCAACATCAACGCGCTGTCACTGCGTCAGCGCATCGTCCCCGACCGGCTCCTCGGCCGGGTCACCACCACCTCGATGGTCCTCGCCTGGTGCGCGGTGCCGCTCGGCGGCATGGCGGGTGGCCTGGTCGTCGAAGGCCCCGCCGGAGTCGGCGCGTTCTACACCGGCATGGGGGTCCTCCTGGTGCTGCTCGCGCTGGGATTCGTTTTCTCGCCGCTCGGCTCGGTGAAGAAGGTGTCCGAGATTGTCTGAAGGAGTGACCACGTCAATGGAGCGCGGAGCGGCTGTGCAGGCGGACGTGGAGCCGCTTGTCGATACGGCGGAAGGGCTGCTGGGCGTCCCCGCGGCGCAGTGGGAGGGCCGCGGCTTCGCGGCGCTCGGCGGCAGCTCACTGGACGCGGTCCGGCTCGCCCGCGCCCTGCGCCGCGAACACCGCACCCGCGTCACCGCTCCCGCCCTGCTGAGGGCGGACGATCTCGCCGAGACCCTGCGCACCCTGGCCGGTTCCCCGCGGACGGACGAGCCGGCCGCCGGGACCGGCGCCGCGCCCCCGGCCGGCCGCGCGGACGCCCCGGTGCCGCTCAGCTGGCAGCAACGCGTCGTCTGGTACCAGTCGGTCCTGGACCCGGACTCACCCCGCTACCACTTCCACGCCGTGTTCCGCTTCACCCAGGCACCCGCCCCCCACCAGCTGGAAGCCGTACTGGGCTCCCTGCTCGACCGGCACCCGGCGCTGCGCACCCGGGTGGACGGCGTGGACGGGGTGCCGGTGCAGCGCGTCGGGGCCCGGGAAACGCCCAGGGTCCGGGTCGTGGACACCGAGCGGCAGTCCCTGCCGGGCCCCGAGTGCCTGCTGCTGGCCGACGCGAACCGGCCGTTCGACCTCGCGGAGGACCTGCCGCTGCGCTGGACCCTGATCCGCCGGCCGGACGGCGGCGGCATCCTGGTCCACACCGAGCACCACCTGGTCCACGACGGGGAGTCCTTCAACCTCATCCTGGCCGGGCTGGACGGCTCCGCACCGGCCGGCACGGACGACGGCTACCTGGACTACGCCGCCCGGCAGATCGCGCCCTCGGCCAAGGACGTGGCCGCCGCCGCCGACAACTTCACCCACGACTTCCCCGAGCTGTTCGCCGCCCCCGACGCGGCCGTGCCGGCGCCCGGCGGGGACACCGGCCTGCGGCTGCCCCTGCCGCAGCGGGTGACCGAGGCCGTCCGCACCCGGGCCCGGGAACGCGGCCTGACCCTCTTCACCGTGCTCTTCGGCGCCTACGCGCAGGCGTTGGGCGAGGCCACCGGGAACCGTTCGCTGGTGCTCGGCACCGCCGTCGCCAACCGCCCGGAGAACCTGGCGGACACGGTCGGCATGTTCGTCGCCACCGCGCTCGTCCCCCTCGACCTCGGGGCCCGCGCCGACCGGGAGGGCGCCTACGACCACGTCGACGCGCAGTTGCGCCGCGCCGTCGAATCGGTCACCGATCTGACCGAACTGGTCGAGGAACTGCGCAGGCGCGGAGTGCGGGGAGCCTCCCACCCCGGAGCCGCCTTCAGCATGTACGAGCAGTCGGCACGGACCGTACGGCTGGGCGGCCGGACGGCGGACGTCGAGGCCGGGATCTTCAGCGGCGCGGCGAAGTTCCCCGTCAACGCCATCGCCGTGGTCCACCCCGGGGCCGAGGGCCGCGTCGAGCTGCTGCTGGAGGGCCAGGCGCACATCGTCGACGAGGACGGGCTGTGGCGGCTGTGGACGCTGTTCGTCCGGGAACTCTGCGATTTCGCGGGGCTCCCGGAGCCCGCGGCGGACCTGGGGGAGCCGACCCGCTCCGTCCCCGAACTCATCCGTGAGACCGCCACGTCGCACGGCGGCCTGCCGGCCCTGACCGACCGCGACGAGAGCTTCGACTACGCCGACCTGGCCCGGCTCGGCGACGAGGCGCGCGCCGCGGGACTCGCCGGGGAGGTCGTCGGCCTGCTGAGCGGGGTCCGGGCACGGTACTGGGCCTACGCCGCGGCGCTGATGGACGCCGGAGCGGCCTATCTGCCCCTGGACACCGCCCAGCCCGTCGAACGCCTGGTCTCCATGCTCCGCCAGACCGGCTGTGTCCGGGTGGTCGATCTCACCGGGCCCGAGCACCCCACCCTCGCGGCGGAGCTGAGCCGGGCGGCCCCGGACACCGCGGTCACCGACTGGCAGGGGCTGCTGACCGCGCCACGGACCGCCCCCGCCGCGCCCGTGACATGGCCGGAGCCGCCCGCGTACGTGCTGTTCACCTCCGGCAGCACGGGACAGCCCAAGGGCGTGGCGGTCGGACACCGCTCGCTCACCGCGGTCTGCGAGTGGAGCGTCGGGCAGTTCCGGCTCACCCGGGGCACCGTCGTCAGCCAGCAGATGAGCGTCGGATTCGACTACTCCGGGCTCGAAGTGTGGCCCGCGCTCACCGTCGGCGGAGACGTCCGGGTGGTGCCCACCGACGTACGGCTGGACGCGGAGGACTTCGTCGCCTGGCTGAACCGCCAGCGGGTCGAGGTCGCCTGCGCGCCGACCCCGGTCGCCGAACTGCTCCTGGAGGCCGACTGGCCCGCCGGGACCGTCCTGAGGACGCTGCTGCCCGGCGGCGACCGGCTGCACCCGCTGCCCCGCAGGGTGCCGTTCGACGTGGTGAACCTGTACGGGCCCACCGAGTGCACCATCGTGGCCACGGGCATCCGGGTCGACCAGGACAGTGCGGAACTGCCCCCCATCGGCCGGGCCCTGGACTGCGGCCGCCACCGGGTCGTCGACGCGTCCGGCCGCCCCGTCGGGCCCGGGACGGCCGGAGAGCTGTGGCTCGGCGGCGGCAACCTCGCCCTCGGCTACTGGGGCCGCCCCGAGGCGACCGCCCAGCGCTTCGTGCCCGACCCGTGGAGCCCCGGGGGCGACCTCGTCTACCGGACCGGCGACATCGTCAAGGAGGACCCCGACGGCGTACTCCACTACATCGGCCGCGCCGACCGGCAGATCAAGGTCTCCGGCGCGCGGGTGGAACTCGGCGAGGTGGAGGCGGCGGCCATGCGGCGGCCCGGCGTGAAGTCGGCCGTCGCGGCGACGGTCCGGCGCACGGACGCGGGCACGGCCCTGGAGCTGTACGCCGTACCGGAACGGGGCGCCGACCACGCCGCGCTGGCGGCCGGCATCCGCGACGCGCTGCCCTCCTACATCCGCCACACCCGGGTGGTCCTTGTGGACCGCCTCCCTCTCAACGCCAACGGAAAGGTCGACCTGGCCATGCTCACCGCCACGGGCGGCTCCGACGACGCCGTCGAAACCCCCGACGCCCGTCCGCTGCTCGACGCGGCGCGCGCCTTCCTCCTGGACGAGGACCTGGACAAGAGCTGGTTCGAGCTGGGCGGTTCCTCCCTGGACGCCGCCCAGCTGGTCAGCCGGCTCCGTAGCAGGGGACTGGCGGAGATCGAGCTGCGGGACCTCCTGCTGACGTCCTCGGTCGAGGAGTACCTCACCAGCAGGGCCGGCACGGCGACCCCGCCCCCGGCGGAGGGGGTCACCACCCCCACACCCGCCCCGGCCCCTCTGCCGGCCCCGGCGCCCGCTCACGCCCCCGCCCCGGCGGCCGTCCCGCCCCCAGCGGCCCCCGCCCCGGTCCGGGCGGTGCGGGCACCCGCCGCGACCACCGCCGCGTCCGTGCTGTGGCCCGCGCTCGAAGCCCTGGAACCGCATGAGCAGCTCGACCTCGCGCAGCGGCTCATCGCCGAGGCGAGAGCCCGGCTCTGACCCGAGGCCGGAGCCCGTCGCCACCCCCGGCAGGCTCCCGCGACGGGTTCCCCGCCCACAGACATCCGGAGTGATCACCCATGGTCCGTTTCGATTCGTCCGGCATCCCCCCGGCGGCCCGGCTCCGTACTCCCTGCGCCCTCGCCCCGGCGGAGCAGCCCGCCTGGAACCCGCAACTCGGCTCCTCCATGCCGGCGCGCCGCTACACGCGCCCCAGTACGGAGATACCCGCCCTGCCGCACCGCGACTGGCCGTCGAACTCCCTCACCCGCGCGCCGCTGTGGTCCTCCGTCGACCTGAGGGACGGCAACCAGGCGCTCCCGGAACCGATGGACCCCCGCCGCAAGACCGCCTTCTTCGATCTCCTGCTCACCATGGGGTTCAAGGACATCGAAGTCGGCTACCCGTCCGCGAGCCGGGACGACTTCGACTTCGTACGCCATCTCGTCCGCAGCGACCTCATTCCCGACGACGTCACCATCTCCGTCTTCACCCCCGCCAGGCCCGACCTGATCGACCGGACCTTCGAAGCCATCGCCGGCGCCCGCCGCGCCATGGTGCACCTGTGCAACGCCACCGCACCCCGCTGGCGCGACACCGTCTTCGGCATGACCCGGCAGGAAGTGGCCCGGTTCGCCACCCGGGCCGCCACCCGGGTGCTCCGCCGGGCCGACGAACTCACCGGAACCACCCTGCGCTTCGAATACTCCCCGGAAACCTTCAACAACACCGAGCCGGAGTACGCACTGGAGGTCTGCGACAGCGTCACCGCCCTGTGGGACGCGGCCCCGGACCGGCCGGTCACCATCAACCTCCCGGCCACCGTGGAGACCCACACCCCCAACCTCTTCGCCGACCAGGTGGAATGGATGCACCGCAACCTCGCCCGACGCGACTCGGTGATCCTCTCGGTCCACCCGCACAACGACCGGGGAACCGCCGTCGCCGCCACCGAACTGGCCCTGCTGGCGGGCGCGGACCGGGTCGAGGGGACCCTCTTCGGCAACGGTGAGCGCACCGGCAACGTATGCCTGGCGACGCTGGCGCTGAACCTCTTCTCCACAGGCGTCGACCCGCAACTCGACCTCTCCGACATCGACGGCGTCCGGCGGACCGTGGAATGGTGCACCCGCATGCCGGTGCACCCCCGCCACCCCTACGTCGGCGACCTGGTGTACACGGCGTTCTCCGGCACCCACCAGGACGCGGTGAAGAAGGGGCTGGAGGCCATGGACCGGGCCGCCGGCACCTCCGGCACGGCCGCGGGCGAGGAACCCTGGCAGGTGCCCTACCTGCCGGTGGACCCCGCCGACCTCGGCCGCTCCTACGAGGCCGTGGTACGCATCAACAGCCAGTCGGGAAAGAGCGGCGTCGCCTACGTCCTGAAGACACGCTACGGCTTCGACCTGCCCCGCTCGTTCCAGGCCGAACTCGCCGCAGAGGTCCAGGAGACCGTCGACGCGGAAGGCACCGAGATCGGCGCGCCGGAACTCTGGACGGTCTTCTCCGGGGCCTTCCTCCACACCGGCGAACCCCTGAACGTCGTCGCCCACCACCCCGGGAACGAGGCAACCGTGGAACTGGAACGGACCGTCGGCTCCGAGAGGATCCGCGGCCAGGGCACGGGCCCCGACGCCACGGCGGCCTTCCTCCGGGCCCTCTCCCGCTGCGGCGTCTTCGCCAAACTGCTGGACAGCGGCGAACATCCGGGCAGCGAGGGGACGGTGGCCTACCGGCGGCTGGAGGTCGGCGGCGTCCCCCGCTGGGGCGCGGGCACCGGCGGGAGCGACACCGAAGCGGAACTCCGGGCACTCACCGCCGCGGCCTGCCGGGCGCTGCGCGCCAGTGCGGCGGTCGCCCCGTGAGCACCCGCGTCCCGTGCACCCCCTACCAGTGGATGCAACTCCTGGGCACCCGCCTCTCGGCCGACCCCTACAGCGGCTTCCTCGGCCGGGCACTGGACCTCGGACCCGGCTTGAGCGTCGCGGACGGACGCCTGATCGCGGAACGGCTGCTGCGCCGCCACGCCGCGCTGCGCGTCCGATTCCTCGACGAGGAGGGGCACATCGCCCAGGACGTGCGGCCCTGGTCCGCGCTCCCCGCCGGGCTCTCGGCCCCGGACCCGCTGCCGGGACCGCCCGTCGCCGCGGTGCCCGGACTCCCGCTCCAGAGCGTCTTCCCCGAGCCGCCCGACCCCTTCGGCGACCACCCGGCCCAGGCCCGCCTGGTCACCGACACCGCGGGCCACCTCTGGCTCTGCCTGCTGGTGCACCACGCCCAGGTCGACGCCCACTCCATGGGACGGCTCGTCGCCTCGGCGGCCGAGGAGGTGGCCGCGGTGGCGACGACGCCCGGACCGGCCCCCGTCTCGGTGGCCGAGAGCACGGCCACCGAGGCCTACACCACCGCGGTACGCGCACTGAACGCCCGCAGCGCCGAGGACTGCGCGGGCGCCGCGGAGTACTGGCGCGAACAGTACGGCCACCACACCCGCTTCGCCGACATGTCGGCGCCGGGCCCGGCCCCCCGGGGCCCCGCCCGCGCCGCACTCTCCGCCGACGACGTCCGGGCCCTCATGGACGCGGGACGCCGGCTGAACGCCACACCGACGATGCTCGCGCACACGGCGCTGGTCGCGCTGGCCCACCGTCACCTGCCCGACGCGGTGGTGCCCGTGGGCGTACCGATGTCCCTCCGCGACCTGGACGGTGTCGGCTTCGACGACGTCGGGCTCTGCATCAACGTACTGCCCGCCGTCGTGCCCGTACCGGAAGGCGCCTCGCTCACCGCCCTGCTCGCCGCCGTGCGCCGCAAGATCGTCGAACTCCAGGAGTTCAAGTACCTCCCCCTCTGGCGCACCATCGAACTCAGCGGGCTGCGCCGCTCCGACCTGGCACACCGGCAGACCACGATGTTCGCGGTCACCCTGGCGGTGCACATCCGCCGCACCGACGCGGTGAGCGAGACCGCCGCCACACTGGTCAGCGAGGCGCCGCCCGTCCCCGGGATGCACCTGGACGTCTCGCTCGCACCCGGCGGCGGCACCGTCGCGCTGGCCTGGCGGCCGGACAGCCCGCCCCTGCGCCCGCCGGACGAACTGCTGGCCGAGTACGTCGCGGTCCTCCGGCAGCTGGCAGCCGACGCCACCGCCCCCGTCGCCGCCCTCCCGGCCGGACCCGGCGCGCCCCCCGACTTCGCCGACCGGGAGACCGTGCTGGCCGCCGTGCTCGCCGGGGTCGAGGAGGTGACCGGCGCCCCGGCCGACGCGGAGCGCAGCTTCTTCGACGCCGGAGGCAACTCCATGACCGTCGCACGCCTCGCCGCCCTGCTGCGCCGGAAGGGACTGCGCCTGAAAGTGCGCGACATCTTCGAGCAGCCCGTACCGGAAGATCTGTCGGCCGTGCTCGCCGAGCGCCACGCGGCCCGGACACCCGCATGAGCACCCACACCGCGCCACCCCCGCTGCTGCCCTTCGCCCCGGCCGGAGGCGCGGCCGTCGGGGTGCTCTCCCCCTCGTCCGACGAGGCCGGCCGCTTCCCCCGCCGCCGCGACCGGGCGGTCGCCCAACTGGAGGCACTGGGACACCCCGTACGGTTCGGCCCGCACGCCCTGGACACCGGCGGCCACACCGCCGCATCCGCCGAGGACCGGGTGAAGGACCTGCACGCCCTGTTCACCGACCCCGGCGTCGGCGCCGTCCTGACCGCCATCGGCGGAAACAACACCAACGACATGCTCGACCTGGTCGACTACGGCCTTCTCGCCGCGCACCCCAAGCCACTGATCGGGTACAGCGACGCCACCGCCCTGCTCACCGCGGTCTGGAAACACACCGGCCTGGTCACCGTGATGGGACCACAACTCCTGCCACAGTTCGGCGAACCCGGCGGTTGCCTGGCCTACACCCGTGAATCCTGGCAGCGGGTCCTGGGCGGGACGGCCCCGGGACCGCTCGCCCACTCCACCCACTGGACCGACGAGTTCCTGGCCTGGGACGAGACGGACGACCGGGCACGCGTCCTGCGGCCCAACCCGGGCCCCACCATCCTGCGTGAAGGCGTCGCCGAAGGCCCCCTGTACGGCGCGAACCTGGAGACCCTGCTGCGGCTCGCCGGAACCCGGCACTGGCCCACGACAGCCGGACACCTGCTGCTCCTGGAGACCTCACCCGGCATCACCCCGTCCCAGCTGGCGGCGTACCTGACCCAGCTGCGCCAGACCGGTGCGCTCGCCGGGGCCGCCGCCGTGGGCTTCGGCAGATTCGCACAGGCGGGGCCAGGTGACGAGGCACTGAACGAGGTGCTCGCCGAGGGACTGCTCGGAACCGGTCACGGCCCCGTCGTCCGGGACCTCGACATCGGCCACACCGACCCCATGTTCTGTGTCCCGTACGGCGTCCGGGCCGGGCTCACCGCCCAGGACGGCACCTGCCTGCTCACCCTGCCGGACCCGGCCACGCGTCCGTCGCCCACCCCGTTGACCGCGACCAGCCGAGAGCGAGTTCCATGTCCCCCCACCCGATGAACGAGACGGACCATGACGCGGGTGCGCTGCTCCACGACGAGATCGCCGAAGTGCGCGCCGCCGCCGCCCGATGGCGCCCCGGTGACGCCTTCCCACTGCTCTGCGGAGACACCGTCGAGCGCTACCGGCGGCTGGTGGCCGGCGACGGGTACTGGCCCCGGACGGCCGAGACGCGGTGGCCGGGCGTCGTGCTGTCCGTCGCGGGAGCGGGTGCAGGTGCGGGTCTGGGTGCGGGAGCGGACGCCGAGGCCGCGGCACGGATGCTGGCGGCCGCCACCGGCCGCCCCCACCAGCACCTGCCGCTCACCGCACTGCCCGGGGCCGTGCGCCGCCACGCCGACGGGCCGGTCGCCGTGGTGGGCCTCGCCGACGACCTGGCCGGACTCGACGACTGGCCGGGCATGCTCGCCCCCCGGCTCGGCGTCCTCACCGCACGCGATCCCGCCGCGCTCTACGCGCTGGTGTACCGGACGCTGACGGCCCACGCCGTGCCCGCCACCCGCGATCTCCTGGTCAGCCACCCCTTCCAGGCGGACGCCCGGGAGGCCGACGCGGTGGGCCTCGACGAGTTGGAGGAGCTGGTCAGGGAGCCCAGCCGGAGGCTCGTCGTGCGGTCCTTCGGCCGGGAGTGCTGCGTCAACCTGCCCGACGGAGTCATCTGCGGACGATCCGAGCCGCTCATGGCCGGCGCGGCGGCCACCGGCAGCGCGGGTCTCGGCCGGGTGCCGTCCTGCATGCGCGGCGGCGGCTGCTTCCGGGTGGACCTCGAACCCTCGCAGCGGGTGGCCGCATCGGACATCGACGCCCGCACGGTCTTCCTGCACACCTGCTCCTCCATCGCCGTCGGCAACCAGGTGTTCCCGCCCTCGGCCAACCTCGGGGTCGGTTTCCTGTCGGGGACGGCGGTTGCGGTCTTCGGGGCCGTGGGCGTCCACGCCGCACACCTCGAACTCCGGCACGAATTCGAGCGCGCCCAGGCGGAAGGGCTGCCGGCCGGTGACGTCCTGGAGCGGATGAACGTCCTGGGCCACCGGATGCACGGTGACATGGGCCGCTTCGGCCTCCTGGGCGACCCCGCCCTGGCGCTTCCCACGGATTCGGCCACCGCCCCGGCGACGGACGACGCGCCCGTGACCCGCACCGCCCCGGTCCCGGACACCCGGCCCGGCCGGGGAGTGCCCGCGGCGGACCCCGCGGCCCTGGAACGCCTGCGGCACTGGCACGGCGTGGTGCTGCCGGGGCTGCTGCGCCTGCGCTGGCTGGACGTGCCCGTGGACGAGCGGCGGCTGCTCGACCTGTCCGACCGGCTGAGGCAAGTGGCCCTCGCACAGTTCTCGCCGGGCACCGGGGCGGAAGGCGCGGCGCTGGAGGCCGAACTGGGCACGGTGCACGGCCGGACCATGGAGCTGCTGGTCGAGCACGCCCACACCAGCTGGTGGGACTTCACCGACAGCGCCCTGCCCGCCCTGCGGCAGGAGGCCTCCCGGCCCTGCGACTGTCCGGGCTGCGGCCGGCCGACGGCCACGGCGATCCGTTACGCGCACCGGGTGGACCGCAGCCTCACCCTGCGGGTCGTCCGGTGCCGCAGGTGCGGGATGGTCCGCCAGTCCACCGGCGGCCCGACCGCCCCGCGCGTCGACTGCGCGGGCCTGGTGCAGGCCCGGAGGGGCACGGTCCTGGATTTCAACGGCACCCTGGTCAACCCCGGTCCGCGGCCGGGGCCCGGGGCCATCGGCCACGCCTTCCTCGCCGGAGCCCACACCGGACTCCCGGCGGGGCGCGGTGAGCCGGTGGACCTCGCGGCCCACGAGGAGCGGGCGGTCTCCTGGCAGGTGGACCTCACCCGCACCGGGGCCAGGCCGCACGAGCACGAACTCGCCGTCTTCGCGCTCGGCGGGAAGGACCTCACAGTGACGACGGCGTGGCTCGGGCTTCTTCCGGAGTGACGCCCTCCAGCAGATTGAGCTGAGCGGCCTTCATCCCCGCCTGGAAGCGGGTGCTGACCTGGAGTTCGTCGAACAGCGTGGCCATCACCCGGCTGAGCGAGCGCGCGGACATGCCGAGCTGGCGGGCGATGACCTCGTCCTTCATGCCGACGGCCAGCATCCGCGCCACGGCCCGCTGCTGCGGGCCCAGCAGCATGGCCCGGTGCCGCCCCTCCCGCGCCGTGAGGCTCTGCAGCGGCAGCGCCACCGCCCAGATGTGGTCGAACACCGCCTGGTACGAGCGCACCAGGGTCCGGCCGAAGAGAGCGACCGCACCGAGCGAGGAGTCCTCCGGGGAGAGCGGCACAACAGCCACGTCGTCGTCGAGGATGAGCAGGCGCAGCGGCAGCGAGGGCGCCAGCCGGATGTCGATGCCGGCCTGCGCGGCGTCCAGCAGGTAGTCGCGTACGTAATCCACCTCGGCCATGTGCTGGGTGTACAGCACCCGGATGCGCACGCCCCTGCTGACGACCTCCGAGTCCCGCAGCATCATCTCGTCGATCACCTCGACGGGAGGGGCCGAGCCGGGGTGCATCACGCACTCGTGCAGCCGTATCCGGCTCACCGCGTCGTCCAGGAAGTGATTGACCTCCGCCGCGCCGTGCAGCGTCCGCGCCTGAACGGTGTCCTGATGAGCGGCCTGGAGAGCCTGGAAGTTCTCCGTCAGGTCGAGCACCGCGGCCCGCGTCCGGGACACCTCCCGCCGGAACCGGTCGACCCGCTCGGCCTCCGCCGTGAACAGCCGGGTGAGGGCCGCCGCCGGATCGGTCACCCGGAAGCCCGCGGCGGTGTCCGGGACCAGCAGCCCCATCTCCTCCAGCCGGCTCAGGACCTCTTCCGCCTCGGACACAGTGATCCCCGCGTGAGCGGCGAGATCCGCGAGGTCTTTGACGCCGTGTTCCCGGGCCCGCTGGTATAGCCGGTGAAAGCTGTCGTCCATAGCCGGAACCATACGACTGAAAAACCACCCCGGAGAGCGAATGCCGGGCATCGCAACCGGCGAACCGAGGCGCCGGCCGCCCCCGTTGGAGGGCGCGCCGTCTCAATGGGCGGGACGGCGGCGGCGCCCGGCGGTCTTCGGACGTGGCGTCTGGCCGCACGTGACGCGCATGGACCCGCGCCCACAGAACGGAAATGATCGACGTGTTCGACCGTCGGACACCGTACCGGTGCGTCGTACCCACCCGGACCGCCGATTGGAACTGCTTTGGCCGACGAGATTTTCCGTGACTGCCATGACACGGACGACTTCGTCCGTCGGCTGGCCCGGTGGCGGCCCGGTACGGCTGTCCCCCTGATCCAGCCGGAGAGCAAGGAAGCCTGCGAGGCCGTCCGCTCCCTCACCCACCCTGCCGCGTCCCGCACCGTCCCCGACCCGGCCGGCGCCCTGATCGCGGCACCCCGCGGCTCGGCGTGCGCGCCGCTCGCCCGAGCACTCGCCGCCGCCGTCGGCGGCCGGTACGAGGAGTTCGGCTCACCGGGCGACATCGCACGCGCGGCCGTGCGGCAGGACACCCGGTGGGTGGTGCCGGTGGCCCTGGCCTCGGAGCTGACCGAACGCGACGTGACCGGGCTGCACGACGCACTGTGGGAAGCCGCCCGGGACGGCTCCTTCAAGGGGCACACCGGACTCCTCGTCGGCGGAACCGTCCCCGACGTGTGCTGGCAGATCACCAAGGGCCTCGCCCTGCCCCACCGCCGGCCGCCGCAGGAGGAGCACGTGCGGCTCTGGCCCGGAGTGGACGGCACACCGCACCGGTTCGGACAGGGGCCCCTCCTGCTCCGCGACGCCGCAACCGAGGCCACCGTCCGCCCGCTGCTGACCGGCGGCCACACCGGAGTCCTGTCCGTGATCGCCCACGGCCGCGACGACGTCATCCATCTGCACGACACGGTCATCTGCAAGGGCCCCGACCAACTGCCCGGCCCCCTCGACGACCGGGCCCACCTCCCGGTGTGCGCGTACACCGGCCAGTGCTTCCGGGGCGACGTGGAGCCCTCCCGGGTGCTGCGCGCCGAAACACTCGTCGTGGACACCGTCTTCGTCAACGCATGCATGACCTGGCGGATCGCCGACGGCCTCTTCCCGCACCCCTACCTGCTGCCGCACGCCTTCCTCGCAGGAACGGCCGCCGCCTACGTCGGCGTACCGAACCTCGTGAACGGCACGGCCAAGCTCAACGACCTGTTCCACCACGCCTGCGCCACCGGCCTCTCGGTGGGCGAGGCCGTGAGCCTCGTCAACGACCACCTCCGCCGCGAACGCACGGACCTGCCGTACTTCACGGTCCTCGGACTGCCCTGGACCACCCCCGCGACGCCCGCCCCGGCAACCGGGCCCGCGGACACCACGGCCCCCTTCGCCACCGTCCGGGAGAGCGACGCCGACGCGGACGGCGGCACCCTCACCGCCGCGGCCCGCGCCCTCGCCGAGTCGCGGGACCGGGGAACCCCCACCCACCTCGTCCACCTCTCACCCCGCTCCGCCCCCGCCCTGGCCGGCGCCGTCCCCGCCCGGTCCGGCCTGGCCGACGCCGAACGCATCAGGGACGAACTGCGGGCACTGGGAGCCGCGATGACCGCCCTGGAGGCCGTACCGCTCCTCGGCTTCCGCTACTCCCGGCAGGGCAACCTCATGGTGAACCTCCGCGAGCGCATCGCGGCCGTCACCACGGCGCTGCGCCGGGCCGTCTCCACCGGCGACCCGGCACGGACCGGCCGCAGGATCGACGGTCTGCGCGAGGCGGTCCGCAACGCCGAGGCCGGACTCGCCGCCGCCCTCTACGAGCGCGGCACTACCAGCTTCGTCAACTTCGACGACCTGTGGGGCGAAGTACTGGAACAGGGCCCGCCCACATCCGCCGGGGCCGACTGCCGCTACTGCGCCCGGCCGCTGGTGCGCACCGACGCGGTCCACCCGCTGTTCACGCACATCCGACGCACCGGACTCGTCTGCGCCCGGTGCTGCATGGTCCAGGACCTCGACCCCGCCTCACCCGTGGCCGACATCGCCCTGGACTGCGCCGAGGAATGGCGGCGGGGGAGCAGCGTGAAGGTCACCCTGGCGGTGCGCACCGCCGCGGCCACCACCACCCCCGTCGACGCGTTCGTCGCCGTCCACACCGAGGCCTGCGAACGCAACCACGTCGGCTACCCGCCGCCACGCCGGGTGCTTCTCGCGCCGGGCGGGGCCGTGACAGAGGTCGCCTTCGACGCCGACGTCACCGACCGGGCGCACATGCACGTGGAGTCCCTGCGCGGCTTCGCCGTCGCCCGCGGCACGCTCTCCTTCGGTACCCGGCCCGTCTGGGTCCGCCCCTCGGGAGCGGAGCGCAGCGGATGAGTTTCGCCCCGGCCGAGCTGCTCTCCGACTCCTTCGCCACCGACCCCCACCCCGTCTACCACCGGATGCGCGGGGTGGCCCCGGTCCTCTGGCACGAGCCGACCGCCGGCTGGTACGTCACCGGCCACCGCGAGGTGGGGGCTCTGCTGCGGGAACCCACCCTGTCCGCACGGCCGGGCGACGGATTCACCGACCGGCTGACCGGCACCGACCGGGCGGCGGGCGACCGGGTGGAGGACTTCTTCGACCGGTGGATGGTGTTCTCCGACGCACCGGCCCACACCCGGCTGCGCACCGCGGCGTCGGCCCTGTGCGCGCCCAGGGCCGCAGAGGCGTGGCGCGACGCGGCGAGCCGCGACGCGAACACCCTGCTCGCGGACCTGGACCTGAACACCGCCGACTTCGCCCATGACTTCGCGCTCCCGCTGGCGACGGCCGTGACCTGCGACTTCCTCGGCGTGCCGGCGGACGACCGGGAACAGCTCGGCGTGTGGTCGGACGCCCTCATGGCGTACCTCGCCGCCCAGTGGGCCGAGCCCGCTACGACACGGCAGGCCGACCGCGCCCTCGCACAGCTGCGCGCCTACCTCACCGCCCGGACAGCGGCCCGCCCCCGCGACGCCCCCTCGCCCTGCCTGGACATGCTGGCGGCCGTGGGCCCCGACAACGCCCCCGCGCTCTTCGCCCAGCTGCTCACCGGCGGCATCGAACCGGTCGCCGCCTGCCTGGCGACGGCGATCGCCGAGACGGCGGCCGGCCCCGGCCCCGTCCTGGAGGCTGACACCGCGGACCTGGTCGAGGAGGCGCTGCGCTTCGACGCGCCGTTCCACATCGTGCCCAGGACCGCCACCGCGGAACTGGTGGTGGCGGGCAGCCGCCTGCGTCCCGGCGACCGGGTCGTCCTGGTGATCGCCGCCGCCAACCGTGACCCGCTCGTCCACCGGGACCCGGACCGCTTCACGCCCGGCCGCCCGGCGGCCGGGCGGCACCTCGCGTTCGGCGCGGGGCAGCACTACTGCCTCGGGGCGCCCCTGGCCAGGACCGTTCTGACGGCCGGCCTGGAAGCCGTACGGCAGCGCCTGCGTTCGGCCGCCGTACGCGGAGTGACCGCGGAGCGCGAGCCACGCGTCGGCGCGACCGTCTGGCGCCGCGTGGCGCTCATGGCCTGAGTGATTCCTTCTACCGAAACGAGGACCCGTGGTCCACCCGGCAGCGGGCGTCGACGTCCTGCTCTTCAACTACACCGGCTACCCCGACTACACCAGCTACTTCCTGGCGGACAACGGCCTGGCCTACCTCGCCGCCTGTCTCCGCGCCGCCGGGCACCGCCCGGTCATCCGCGACTACGTGACCATGGACACCGCGGAACGCCTCCACGACCCCGCCCTCTTCGTCCGGGTCCGCGAGATGCGCGACCGGGTCCGCGCCGAGATCCTCGACGCGGGCGCCCCGGACCCCCGGACCGTGGAACAGGCCCTCGCCCTCGACGCCGACGTCGACCTCCTCAACCGCAGGGTTGCCCTGGAGATCGCCGACGAACTGGTTCTGGAGATCCAGCGCCGCGACGTGCGCATGCTCGCCGTCAAACTGTGGTCCCAGCCCGCGCTCAGGGACGTACGGGCGATTCTGGAGTCGGTCCGGGCCCGATGTCCCGAGGTCAGGATCATCGCCGGCGGCGGCCACGTGGACTACTTCGAAGGCAGGGTGCTCACCGACATCGCCGCGCTCGACGCGGCCGCCGCGGGGGACGGTGAAACGGCCCTCGTCGGATACGCGGACTGGGTGGCCGGCCGGCTGCCGGAACTCGGCGAGGTACCCAACCTCTTCTACCGCCGCGACGGACGCGTCGAGGCCACCGCCCGCCGCGAGAGCCTCACCTTCCGGACGGACTCCCACACACCGCTGTACGGTTCCGACGTGTACCCCGCGGTACACGCCCCGGCCTCGAAGATGCTGACCATCGGCTTCGAGGACAGCAGGGGCTGCCAGTTCGCCTGCGGCTTCTGCGCGCACCCGCTCAAGAGCGGCGGGCTCAGACTGCGCCCCGTGGACAGCGTGCTGGAGGAGCTCGCCTCGCTCAACCGCGACCACGGCTTCGTCAACTTCGCCGGCTCCGGCTCCAACACGCCGTACCTGCACGCCAGCCGCCTGTACCAGGGCATGCAGGACCGAGGGCTCGACCTGGCGGTCAACTTCTTCCAGTCGCTGCGCGACTTCCGGGTCCACAAGGCCGACGTCCTGCGCTCGGCGCACATCCCCCTCCTGTGGGTGGGCATCGAGACGGCCGACCAGGACCTGCTCATCGGGACGTACGACAAGCGCCGCAACATGGAGAAGACCAAGGAGATCTGCGAGTTCCTCAACGAGAACCGGATCGGCTACATCATGAGCCTGATCTACCCCTCACTCGGCGAGGACGAGGACTCGACCCGCAACACGGTGGAGTTCGTCCAGCAGGTCGGGCTCGGACACGTCGTGATCTACCCCCCGCTCCTCCAGCCCCGCACCCCGTGGATGGACGACCAGCACGTCACCTGGCTCGACCGGGAGGAGTTCCTGCGGATCAGCCAGTACGGACTGGAGGAGACCGAGAACAAGGTCCTGCCCCCGATGCTCGGCTCCTCGGCCCTGAACGGCTCGGTGCTGCTCAACGGCCGCACCTACAGCGAGATCTACTGCCAGAACGTCCGCTTCCGCGCCGAACTCGACCGCGTCTGCGGCGGCACGCGCGGACACCAGCGCAACATCGGATTCACCGACGAGCTCGCCCCCTTCATGCGCCAGCTGAACCGCACCTTCGCCCAGACCGACCGCAGCCTTGCCAACGGCGACTTCGCGTCGGCCCGCAAGGAGATGACCCGGTTCAACGAACTGGCCACCGCCGGCTCGGTGGCCCGCACCCGCACGCTGGCCACCGGCTGGGACGCCCCGGCCGACCCCGTCGCGGCCCCCTCCTTCCAGATGCGCACCGGGGGACCCGCGTGACCGCGCCGGGACACGCGGAAGCGGACTGGACCGGCCTCAGCGCCTCCCTGGACCGCGCACCCGACGGCTGCCTCATGATCGAGGGGGAACGGGCCGACCGGCTGGCCGGCCGGCTGGGCACCCCGGCACTCGTCGTGCTCCCCGCGCGGGTCCGCGCCAACGTCCGGGAGATCACCGACGCCTTCGCCCGGCGGCTGCCGAGGGTGCGCACCTACTTCGCGCTCAAGTCCTGCTACCTGGAACCCGTGGTGTCCGCGGCCCTGGAGGCCGGCGCCGGCCTGGAGGTGATGAGCCCCCTGGAACTGGACATCGCGCAGGCGATGGGCGTACGCGAAGCCGACCTGCTGGTCAACGGCTTCGGCCACACCCCGGCCTTCGCGAAGCGCGCGGTGGACCAGCAACCCGCCCTGTTCACCCTCGACTCCTTCGAGGACATCGAAACCGTCTCCCGGGCCGCCCGCGCATCCGGTGCCGAGGTGTCCGTGGGCCTGCGCGTCTCCCTGCCGGCCACCGGCCCGGGCATGCTCGACGACGACACCAAACTCGGATTCACCTGGCAGGACGGCCAGTTCACACGCGCCCTGGCCCGGGTCGACGCCGATCCCGCGCTCCGGGTCACCGGGCTGCTCACCCACCAGCTCAGCCACTGCGTCTCCCCGGCGGTGTTCGGCGCCCACCTGCGCAACGTGGCCGACTGCCTGGCCAGGACGCAGCGGGACACCGGCATCAGGTTCCCGGTCCTGGACGTGGGCGGCGGATTCGAGAGCAGGCTCCTCCTCGCCGCGCAGGGGGTCACCGCCGACGACTTCGCCGTGGAGGCCGCGACCGCCCTCGCCGCGCTGCCCTACCCGGTGACCATCTACCTCGAACCCGGCCGGTACGTCGCGGCCGACGCCGCCGTCGGCCTGACCCGCGTCGTCGCGAGCAAAGCGCGCACCGGAGGGGACTGGCTGATCACCGATCTGGGCACCAACTCCCTGATCCCGGTGCCGGGCGCGCGCTTTCCCGTGATCCCCGTGCACGGCGCGGACAGGGACCGGAAGCCGGCCCGGATCGCCGACCGGACCTGCGCCCCCGCGGTGATCGACGCCCACGCGGCACTGCCCGCCGGCGCCGGCACGCTCGCCGTCCTCAACGCAGGCGCCTACACCGTCGCCCTCAGCCACATCTGGGGCCCGGAGCTGCCCCGGGTGGTGTCCCTGGACCACGGAGCCGACCGCACACTGACCGACGCGGACAGCTACCGCCGGGCCTTCACCCATCTGTACGGATACAGCGTGGTCCGCCCCAAAACACCGGCAGCGCCCCTGAGTTAAGGCGAAACCGGCCACATCCGCAGGGCGGTGCCGTCATAGACTGACCCGTCCCCGACCCCTGCGTCTCCTCCCCGCACACCGAGAGCCTGAGGACCCCATGCACGTCTCCAGCGAGTCCATCCGTGAGACCTTCCTGTCGTTCTTCGAACGCAATGGACATCTCCGCATCGACGGGGCCTCGGTCCGGCCCCGGAACGACCCCACGCTCCTGTACGTCAACTCGGGCATGGCGCCGCTCAAGCGGTATTTCACGGGTGCGGAGACACCGCCGGCCAAAGACCTCTGCAACATCCAGTCCTGCATCCGCACCAAGGACATCGAAGACGTGGGGGACCGCCACCACCTCACCTTCTTCGAGATGATGGGCAGCTGGTCGATCGGGAACTACTTCAAGGAACGCGCGGTGGAGCTTGCCTTCGCCCTGCTGACCGAGGGGTTCGGGCTCAGGCCGGAGCAGCTCTACGTCACGGTGTTCGAGGGCGACAAGGAACTGGGACTCCCCGCCGACGAGGAGTCCGCCCGCGCCTGGGAACGGGTCGGAATGTCCCGCGACCGCATCGTGCCGCAGCCCACCGCGGACAACTTCTGGGGCCCCGCGGGAAATTCCGGCCCCTGCGGGCCCTGCACCGAGGTCTTCCTCGACACCGGAGACGCCTACGGCCCGGCCTACGTACCCGGCGGAGAGTTCGACACCACGCGCCGCTACATCGAGATCTGGAACGCCGGCGTCTTCATGCAGTTCGACAAGGGCCTCGACGGAACGATCCGTCCGCTGCCCTTCACCAGCGTCGACACCGGCTCCGGCCTGGAACGCATCTGCCTGGCGCTCAACGGCCTGGACAGCGTCTACCAGTCCGACCTGCTCAGCCCCGTGGTGAACGTCGCGCAGGAGATCCTCGGCGAGTCCGGCACCCCCGAGACCCGCCATCTCGTCATCGCCGACCACATGCGCGCCGCGGTCAAGATCCTCGCCGACGGAGTGCTGCCCAGCAACGAGGGCGCCGGCTACATCCCCCGCCGGCTCATCCGCAAATCCATGACGGTCGCCCTGCGCCAGGGCGCGGACAGCTTCCGGTTCCAGCCGCTGGCCGACGTCATCGTGGACACCCTCAAGGACCACCACCCGGGCCTCCTCGGCCGCAAGGACGCCGTCCTGGCGGCGCTCGACGCCGAGTGCCGGGAGTTCGGCACAGCGGTCCGACGCGGCCTGGACCGTGTCTCCACGCTCATCGAGAGCGGCGGCACGGTCTCCGGAGCCGACGCCTTCCGCCTCTTCTCGACCTACGGCCTGCCCGTGGAGATCACCCGAGACCTCGTCGCCGAGCGCGGCGCCGCGGTCTCCATGGAGGAGTACGCGGCCGAGTACGAGCGCCACCAGCGGCTCAGCCGGGGCGGCGAACGCACCGACCGCCGCCTCCGCGTCGACGACGTGCTGCCGGCCTCCCTGTCCGGCGCGCCCGTCACCGAGTTCGTCGGTTACGAGCACACGGAGGCCGAAGCGCGGGTCGTGGGCCTCTTCGAGGAAGGTGCCCTGGCCGAAGCGGTCGGCGAGGGCGGCGAGGCCGACCTCATCGTGGACCGCAGCCCCTTCTACGCCGAGGGCGGCGGGCAGGTCGGCGACCACGGCGTCCTCACCGGCGCAGACGGACTGCGCGGCGAGATCCTCGACACCGTCCGGCACAGCAGCGGACACCACCTGCACCGGGTCAGGGTCAGCGCGGGCGAGCTGCGCGCCGGCGCCTCGCTGCGCCTGGAGGTGGACCGGGAGAGCCGTCGCGACACCATGGCCAACCACAGCGGCACCCACCTCCTCAACGCCGCGCTGCGGACCGTCCTGGGCGACCATGTGCGCCAGGCGGGATCGCTGGTCGACCCCCGGCGGCTGCGCTTCGACTTCACCCACCCCAAGCCGATGACCGCCCAGGAACTCGCCGCCGTCGAGGCACTGGTCGGCGAGTGGATCCTGCGCGACGAGGAACGGCGCGTCGAGGTCACCAGCCCCGAGACCGCGAAGAGCGCCGGAGCCCTCTCCCTGGACGGCGAGACCTACGCCGACGAGGTCCGGGTGGTGAGCTTCGGCGACGCCTCGAAGGAGCTGTGCGGCGGAACCCACGTCCCGCACACGTCCTTCATCGGCTCGTTCCGCATCACCGCCGAACAGAGCGTCGCCTCGGGCGTACGCCGCATCACCGCCGTCACCCGCGGGGAAGCCGCGCGCTACTCGCTGAACCAGGGCACCGAACTGGCCGCCGTGGCCCGCCTCCTGCACAGCAGCCCCGCCGAGGTCGTCACCGCGGCCGAGCGTGTGGTGAAGCAGGCCGCCGCGAAGAAGGTCCGGAGCGGGGGAGACGCACACGCCGAAGTGACCCGCGGCGAATCGGGCAGCGGGGTGAAGGCGGCCGTCGTGTCCGGCCCCCAGGACGTCGCCGGCCTGCGCACAGCCGTACAGCGGGTGACGGAGCAGGAGAGCCGGGCGACCCTCGGATACGGCGGAGAGACCCGGCTCAACGTGGTGCTCGCCGTGCCCGGTGACAGCGGCCGCAGCGCGTCGAAGCTGCTGAAGGAACTGCTCGCGGGGTTCGGCGGCAACGGCGGCGGCAACGACCGCATCGCCCAGGGCGCGGTCTCCGGCGCCGACGGCGACGCCCTGAACCGCCGCTTCCTGGAACTGCTCGGCTGAGCCGTGCCCGCAACCCGGCCGGCCCGGCGACATCCCGGGCCGGCCGGTGGCTCACTCCGCCGCCGGTGACGACGCGGCCGCCAGCACCTCCTGCGCGTCCTCGGCGCTGAGCCCGAACGTCCCCCGCAGTTCGTCCCGCCCGACCGGCCGCCCGCTCCCGGCGCGACGCCGCACCAGGCGCGCGGCCGACCGCACCGACCGCTCACGCGAGGTCTCCCGCCGCAGCCCCTCGTCCCGGAGCAGTCCGGTGACCACCGGACCGAGCGAACAGCGCTCCACGCCCGCGCCCCAGTCGCCGCCGCCCCCGGTGACCAGGTCGAAGGCGCTCTTGACCATGTCCCGCATGACATGTCCCGGCCCGCGGCCCGACGGCCGGGCACCGTCCCGGTGCAGCCGCTCCAGCACCCGCCGCAGGTTGACGACCTGGCGCGCACGGGCATCGGAATACCCGAGGGCCACCAGCCGCGCACGCTCGCGGGCCAGCTCCGGCAGCGCGTACAGATCACCGCCGTGCGCGAGAGCACGTACCGACTCGACCCCGAACGCGGTCTCCACATAGGACCGCCGGGCACCCCTGACCAGGATGATGTTGCCGATCTCCTGCACGCGCCCGCAGTCGCAGCCCGGCCCGCACTCCGCGGAGCAGCGCGGACGGCCCCGCACCGGCGCCACCAGGGTGCAGCCGCGCCCCTCCAGCGGATAGCCGTCACCGTACTGCCAGCACGTCAGATCGGGCCGGTCCGCAACCTCCCGCAGCCGGACCCCGGCGTCCCGCAGCAACCGGTGAAGACCGGTGTCGGCGGGGTCGGTGAGGGCCGCCAGCTCCTTCGGGGCTATCCACGGCGCCGCCGCGAGCAGCGCCTCGACCGTGTGCCCGATCACCGCCGCACGGTCGGCGTGGTCACCGAGCGCGCCGACCATGTCGAAGGTGTAGAGCCACGGCTCGTGACCGTGGGCGCGCACACACGGCTGGACATGGCACAGGGAACCCAGATCCTCCCCGGCCCCGAGGGCGTCCTTGAACGGCGTCAGCGTGGCATTGACAAAGCTGACGGTCCGGTCGCCGGCCGAAACGGGGCACGGAGGAGTGAGCCGAAGCCCCCTTCTCGTCAGCACTTCCAGAAAATTCGCGGTGAAGCACTCGGTGCCTGTTTCCGCGTTCCGTACGGAATATTCCATGAGTCATCCCCCGGCAGGTTGTCGCACGTAATTCAGGCGAAACGGTCGGGCGTACCGCGCTGTTCGCGCGTGCAGCGTAGGGCTGTTCACCGCGGGAGAGGAAGAGCTCAAAGGCGTCTCGGAATGTGGACTGCCCCGGGTGCGTGGCGTCGTCCGGACGTGGCGTACCGGCGCACTCGGCATGCCTGGACCGGCTCGTGACGCGCTCGGCATAATCGGCGCAACGGCGTTCACCGCGAATGCCGGATTCATTTATCACCGTTCTCACCGGAAGACCTGTCCCGTCTTCCCGTCGCCCGGCCGGTTTTCGTGCGAGTTCGAGGAGTTGTGCCGAATTGGTCAGGAAAACGGTCTCGGAGAGAGGTGCCTGGACCGCTCTCGTGGCGGTGAGCGCCGCATATCTGGGTGTTCAGATCCGGCAGACCTTCAAGGACCGCAATGCCTGGCCGTTCTGCGCGTACAACATGTTCAACTACTACCTGACGGACTGCTTCCAGCAGGCCCGGGTGGTGCTGATCACGGACCGCGGCCACCTGGTCGGCCCGGCCGACCCCTGGGCACTGCTCCCCCTTGAGTTCTTCCGCGTCATCTCCGTCATCGAGCGCGTCTTCATCACCTGCGAGGACCCACACGTCCGGGACGACTTCTGCCGCAAGGCACTGCACCGCCTCAACACGCGACCGTGGCGTGACTGGGACGAGATCCGCGGTTCCTTCCGGCCCCCGGCGGGCCGGCGCTTCGTGGGCGTCGAACTCCACCTGGTGGAAGTCGACTTCACCCGCTGCGACCCCACCGACCGGTCCCAGGTGACGAGCGTCGAGCTGATGCACCGGTACGACCCCGAGGGCGCGTTCGCCCGAGCCGGAGACCAGGACCTGTGGCGGCTCCTCGAACCCGCCGCCACCCCGGCCGCCTCCGGCCACCCCCGTCCCTGACCTTGCAATCCGCGCCGCAGGAGGCACCCGATGACCCCGACCGCCGAACGGGTTCGGCAGACCCCGTACGTGGAGCTCCTCGCGATGCTCGGCGAGTCCAACCTGCCACCGGGCGGTCTGGCGACCGTACGCACCCTCGCGCAGAACCTGCACCTGAGACCAGGAATCCGCGCCCTGCACGCCGGCTGCAACGCCGGCTTCCTCAGCCGTGAGATGGCACGCCGTACCGGCGTCGAGGTCGTCGGGGTGGACATCTCCCCGGCGATGGCGGAAGCGGCCCGGCTGCGCGCCAAGGAGGAGGACCTGCACCATCTGGTCAGCCACGAGTGCCAGGACATGCGCCGGCTCACCTTCGCCGACGAAACCTTCGACGTGGTGTTCTCCGGCGGAGCCCTCGCCTTCGTACGCGGGCACGACCAGGCCGTCGCCGAGATGATCCGGGTCACCAAACAGTTCGGCCTCATAGGCGACACGCAGTTGTACTACGCCGAGGAACCGCCCGCCGGGCTGCTGGACCGGGTCTCGGAGATCATCGAGGTGCCGGTGCCGCAGTACAGCCGCGAATACTGGACGGACCTCTACCGCACCGACCTGCTCCAGCCGTACTGGCGGGAGGACACCGAGGCGGGGAGCGTCGACGACGCCGACGTCGAGGCCTACGCCCGCCGCATGACCGGATCACGCGCCGCCGACTGGTCCGAAGAGGCCCAGGAAGCGCTGTACACCCGGCTGCTGCACATCTTCCGCACCTTCAACGAGAACATGAAGTACCTGCGCTGCACCAACTATGCCTACCGGCGGCTGCGCGCGGACAGCGAGCCCGCCCTGTTCGTGTGAGGCCCGCGACCATGACCAGCATCACCGAGACCATCGCCGGCGGATTCAGCAGGATCTGGCGGGACCAGCCCGACGCCGTACAGCGGCTCCGGCTGGCCCGGTACACCACCGGCGCCGCGATCCTGCGCACCGTCTGGCACATGCCGTCCGGCACGGTCGTCGCGGAGCAGCGGGAACTCCTCGAAAGCGCCGGACAGGAGCCCTCCGGCTTCCAGCTGAGCCCCGCCCAGTACGAAGCGGTACGCGGCGTGGCCCTCGTGTCCGCCGCCGCCTGGGCCCTGGGCAACGACCGCCCCGAAGTCAAGATCACGGCCAACCTGAGCTTCCTCGCCCTGCAGAGGCACCAGGTGGCCATGCACCAGGACCTGTACAGCTACACCTCACACCTGAACACCTTCCTCCTGCTGCTCTGCCTGGTGGACGCCGAGGCGGCCGGACCCGACGCCACCCACGGACGCACCCCGCCGGACCGGCTGGCCTCCGCCGCGCTCGCCGCCATGCAGTCCTACTACGCCCTGGTCTACCTCCAGTCAGGCATCTCCAAGCTGCGCGTCACCGGCGTGAAATGGCTGGACGGGCGCACACTGCGCGGCAGCCTCGCCGAGCTGGGGACCCCGCTGGGCAAACGCCTCAGCCGGCAGGACCTGCGGCTGCTGGCCGCCGCCGGCACCGCCGCCGTCGGGTTCGAACTGGCCTTCCTGCCCGGCCTCCTGGCCGGCTGGCGGCACAAGCAGGTCTTCGGCCTGCTGTCGCTCGGCTTCCACACCTCGATCAAAGCCACCATGAACATCTCCTTCTGGCACTTCGCCTGGTTCGCCCTGCCCCTCTTCGTGCTGCCCGCCGAAACGGAGCAGAGGATCGGCGCCGCGCTGAAGGGGTTCCGCCGCCGGCTGTCCGGCACTCCGCACCGATCCGGGAGACTCTCGTGACCGAGACGATCGCGTCGTCCCAGCTGGCCGTGTCACCCCCGCACTCATGGCGGATCCCGGACACACACTTCGAAGAGGTACTGAAACACCCCTGGTACCGCGCCGTCGTCGAACTGACCGACGTCTTCCACTTCGCGACCGTCGACTTCTGGCGGCAGCGCGGCGTGCGCGCGATGTACCTCCCGATCACCACCGGATCCGTCTCCAGCCCCATGGGCCTCGGCAGTGACTCCAGCCCCGTCAAGGTCTCCGTCGAAGGGGTTCCCACCTACCTGGCCGACTCCATGCAGTTCCTGCTGGAGTACGGCTGCCGGCTGGCCGAGGGCGGCTGCTACTACGTGATGCCCTCGTTCCGTGGCGAAGCGATGGACGAACGCCACCTCTGCCAGTTCTTCCACAGCGAGGCCGAGATCGTCGGCGACCTGGACGACGTCAAGACCGTGGTCCAGGACTACCTGCGCCACCTGGCCCGCGCGCTCCTCGAACACTGCCCCGACACCGTCCGCGACGCCGCGGGCGGCACCGGTCACCTCACCGCCCTGGCCGAGGACGACGTCTTCACCTCCCTCACCTTCCGGGACGCCGTCAAGCTCCTCGGGGACGACCCGAGGTACGTGACCGAGGTGGCACCCGGCAGCCGATGTCTCACCCACGCGGGCGAACGCGAGATCATGGCCCGGCTCGGAGAGTTCACCTGGGTCACCCACCACGACCTGCTCTCCGTCCCCTTCTACCAGGCGACCGCACAGGACGACCCCGGCGCGGCACGCAACGGCGACCTGCTCTTCGGCATCGGTGAGACCGTCGGCTGCGGCGAACGGCACGCCACCGCCGACGCCGTGCGCGAGGCCCTGCGCCTCCACCAGGTCGAGGAGTCCGAGTACGCCTGGTACCTGCGGATGCGGGAACTGCGCCCCCTGCGCACCTCCGGCTTCGGTCTCGGCGTCGAACGGTTCCTGCTCTGGGCACTGCGCCACGACGACATCCGCGACCTCCCGCTGCTCCTGCGCATCAACGGACAACAGGTCAACCCGTGACCCGCGAGCCGGAGGAATGACCATGCGGGTACTTCTGGTGGCCGGACTCGGGCCCACCTTCAAGAACTCCACCTACCTGAACGGCACCCTGCTCGACCGGGAGAACGGCGACGCGAACGCCGCGGACTACCTCCGCGGCACCGAACTCGCCGGCCTCCGGCTCGGCCGCCTGGGATTCCGCCACGGCGGCGTGGACTATCCGCTGCTCCGCCCCCGGCGGACCACCGTGCCACACCTGACCACCTTCACCCTCGAACGCATCCTGGAACAGGCCGGCGCCGGCTACGACCACTTCGACACCCTCAACCTGTGGGACCAGGACGACCCCCAGCCGCCGGGAGGCGACTACGAGGCCGTCCTGCTCTCCACCAGCTACATCTGGAACAACGCCGCGCTGCGGACCGCCGTCAACTGGATCGGACGCCACTTCCCCGGCGTACCGCTCCTCCTCGGCGGCCAGTACAGCAACCTCAAGTACGCCTCCGTGATGCGGGACTTCCCCACGGTCGACATCATCGTGCGCGGCGACTCGGAGGAGGCTCTGCCGGCACTGCTCCACGCACTGGCCGCCCGCGCACCCCTGGACGGCATCCCCAACCTGGTCCTGCGCCCCGACCCCGCCACCCGCGGCGCGGAACCGGGCCGCCCCGGCTGGTACGCCACCGGGTTCGAGTACATCGACCTGGACGCACACCCCTCACCGATGCCGCGCGGACGGTTCCCCGTCATCCCGTACGAGTCCATGCGGGGCTGCCCGTTCACCTGCAAGTTCTGCTCGTTCCCCGCCGCCAGCCCCAAGTGGCGCTACAAGTCCGCACAGAAGATCCACGACGACTGGGCGGCCTACGCCGAACAGTGCGGGGCCGGCTTCATCAAGGCCATGGACTCCACCTTCACCGTGCCGCCCACCCGGCTGCGGGAACTGCTGACACTGCTGCCGGGGCTCGGCGTAGAGTGGGAGGGCTACAGCAGGGCCAACGTCATCAAGACCCCCGAACTCGTCGACCAGCTCGCCGCCGCACACTGCCGCTTCCTGTCGCTCGGCTTCGAGTCGATGAGCGACAACACCCTGAAGTACATGGACAAGAAGGTCAACCGGAAGCAGAACCTCCAGGCCTTCCGGCTCCTCAGCTCCGGCGGACTCGGCTACCGCTGCTCCTTCATGGCGGGATACCCGGGGGAGACCCCCGATGACTACGCCCAGACCCACGCGTTCCTCACCGAGGAGTACCGGGGCCACTTCATGCTCAGCGTGTTCAGCATCTCGGACGAGACGATGCCGCTGTGGCAGGACCGCGAACGGCTCCGGATCGAGGTCCACGACCCGCACGACCCCGACTACTCCTGGTCGCACATCGGCATGGACGTACACGAGGCGAGAAGCCTGAACCACCGCACGCTGACAGACGTCCGCCGGAAGAACGACGGTGCCGTACTCATGCTGTGGCAGGCCGACTTCGAACACTGGCTGGTACCCCACCTGGGCACGCCGGAGAACCTGGCCATCGAGAAGAGCGTGGAGCGCATCGGCATGGCTCCCGTCGACCACCCGGACCCCGCGGGAGGCGCGGCGGCGATCAGGGAGAACCTCTCCCGTCTGGCGCGCTACGGCGTCCACCTCTACCCCGAGGGTGTGCTCCGGGGCCGTT
Organism: Streptomyces sp. ATexAB-D23; assembly: GCF_000373645.1. GTDB lineage: Bacteria > Actinomycetota > Actinomycetes > Streptomycetales > Streptomycetaceae > Streptomyces > Streptomyces castrisilvae. Next base: position 226,130 of record NZ_KB892003.1, read on the forward strand.
CCCTGCTGGAGGCCCGCGTCTGATGGGCATGGCCATTCTCGTCATCGGCGGCGGTGTCTTCATCGGCCGCCACCTCGTCCAGGAGGCGGTGAGGCGCGGACACCGGGTCACCGTACTGAACCGGGGCCTCAGCACCGGCCCCCTGCCGCCCGGGGTGACCTGGCTGCGCGGCGACCGGGCCGACGGCTTCGACGCGGTGCGCTCCACCCGGTGGGACACGGTCGTCGACACCTGCGCCTACCAGCCCGACCAGGTCGAGCGCAGCGCCCGGGAACTGGACTGCGGCGTCTATGCGTTGATCTCCACGATCTCCGTGTACCGGGATTTCAGCGCCCCCACACCCGAGACCGCCCCCACGGTGCCCGCCCGGAGGACCGGCCTTCTGGACGGGGCCTCGTACGGGGAGCTCAAGGCGGGGTGCGAGGCGGCCCTCACCGCTGCGCGGGGGAGCGGACGCAGCCTGGTGGTCCGGCCGGGCCTGGTGGCCGGTCCGCACGACGTGTCCAGCAGACGCCGCTACGGGAACCCGGCCCGGCCCTCGCCCACTCATCTGCACTACGACCGCTTCGCGGGCCGCTTCCCCTACTGGCCCTGGCGTTTCGCGCGGGGCGGCGACGTCGTGCTCCCGGGAACGCCGGACGACCCGTTCCAGGTGCTGGACGTGCGGGACCTCGCGGAGTGGACGACGGACCTGGTGGAGGACGGCACGACCGGCGTGTTCAACGCGGTCGGGCCGCAGAGCACCTGGGGCGCACTCGCGCGGGCGTGCGCCCGCCGCGGCCCCGGCCGGCCCGTCTGGGTGCCCGAGGACAGCCTCGTCGCCGCCGGGGTGGCGCCCCACACGGGCCTGCCGATGTGGGCGCCCACCGGCACCGGCACGGCCTGGTTCTCCCGGGTGCCCGCCGGCGAACGCCCCGCGGCGAAGCGGTCCCTGGACGAGACCGTGGGCTCGGTCGCCGACTGGCTCGACGAGGCGGCACCGGACCCGGAGCAGTTCCTCGGCGGCGGAGAGATCGACATGACGACGGAACGACTCCTGCTGGAGAGCGCCCGCACGGGAGCGGCGACCGGTACGGGAGGTACGCGATGACCCGCCTGGTGTGGGACGGCCTTCCCGACGCGGTGCGCAGGCGCGTGGCCGGGCGGATAGGGTCCGAGATCGTGCACGAGGCACCGGCCGTCGGCGGGTTCTCGCCCGGCATGGCCTCGGTGCTCACCGGCGCGGACGGGCGCTCGGCCTTCGTCAAGGCGGTGTCCGCCGAACAGAACAGCTACAGCCCGGAGCTCTACCGGCGCGAAGCCGCACTCCACGCCGGCCTTCCCCGGGGCCTGCCCGCACCCACTCTCATGTGGTCCTTCGACTACGAGGACTGGTCGGTGCTGGCCTTCGCCCCCGTCCACGGCGCTGTTCCGCCGCTGCCGTGGAAGCGCGCACACCTGCTGGCGGTCCTCGACACCGTACGCGGCCTGACCACGCCGGACCCGGACTCCCCGCTGCCCGGCGTGGACGAACTGTTCCGCGAGGAGCTGACGGGCTGGCGCAGCCTGGCCGCGGCGGAGGCCGTCGCCGGCACGCACCGTCCCACCGGCACACCCGGCTTCGTGGCCGATGACCCGTGGCTGCGCCGCCACCTCGACCGCCTGATACGCCTGGAGGAGAGCTGGGAGGACGCCGCGAGAGGCCATGGCCTGCTGCACGCGGACCTCCGGGCCGACAACGTGCTGCTGACGGAGGCCGAAGACCGGCCCTCCGCCGTCACGGGGAGTTCCGAGGGGAGCGTGGTGCTGGTCGACTGGGCCTACGCCTGCCGGGGCGCCACCGTCTTCGACCTCGTCTACCTCCTGCTGGGCGCCGTGGAAGCGGGCGGCTGCCGTCCCGAGGACGTCCTGTCCGCCGGTTCCGGGCTGCTGCGCAAGGACGAGCACGATGCCGCCGCGGTGCTGCTCGCCGCCTTCACGGGCTGGTTCACCTGGCTCAAGACCCTCCCCCCGGTACCGGGCCTGCCGGCCCTGCGCCCGTTCCAGGCCCGCATGGCGGCAGCGGGCCGCAGCTGCCTCACCGCTTCGGGGGTCATCCACTGACGACGCGAGCGGTGGGTCCGGGCCCTGCCGCCCCGCACGTTTTATTGACTTGTAGGTCAAGAACGCGTGCTACGTTTGCGCCATGGGCAGGCCGAAGCAGTTCGATCCCGACACGGCGGTGGAGCGCGCGATGGGCGTGTTCTGGCGGAAGGGGTACGCGGCAACCACACCGCAGGACCTCGTGGACGAGATCGGTATCGGCAAGGGCAGCCTCTACCACACCTTCGGCAGCAAACACGCGCTGTTCGAGCGGGCGTTGACCCGCTACCGCGAATCGCAGACTGCCTGGCTGGCCGAACTCCTCGATCACCCCGGTTCCGCGAGGGACCGGCTGCGCGGTGCGCTGGAGGCCTTGGTCGAGCTGGACCTGGGTGACGAGGGCCGGCGCGGCTGTATGGCGGTCAACGCCGCCGCCGAACTGGCCCCCGCGGACAAGGAGACGGCCGACGCCGTGCGCAAGATGTTCGCCCGCACGGAGGGCGCGTTCCGGGCGGTGGTCGAGGAAGGTCAGCGGGCGGGCGAGATCGACGGCGGGCGGGAAGCCGGGGCGGTGGCCGCCTGGCTGCTCGCCACCGTGATCGGCATGCGTGTCATGGCGAAAACCGCTGAAGACGCCACGCAGCTGGGGCGCGTTGTGGACGCGGCGATGGCGGCGCTGTAGTCGCCCCCCGTACTCCATGGCGCGGTGCGCCGCAGGGGGTGGCATTTTCGCGCCGTGTTTCTTTACCCGCCCTTTCCCCTCCAGGATTACAGTAGAACGATCTATCAAATAGGAGCTGGGATGCCGAAGATCGAGTTGTCGGCCGGACCCATCGACTACCAGGACACCGGCGGTGACGGGCCCGTGCTGGTGTTCGGCCACGGTCTGCCGATGAACGAGACCCAGTGGCGCAAGGTGGTCCCACTCCTGGACGGCTACCGCTGCGTCCTGCCCACGCTGCCCCTGGGCGGTCACCGGCAGCCGATGAACCCGGATGCCGACCTGTCCCAGCGCGGTGTCGCCCGGCTCCTGGGCGAGTTCATCGAGGCGCTCGGCCCGGGCCCGGTGACCCTCGTACTCAATGACTGGGGCGGAGGCCAGTTCCTGGTCTCCGAAGGACAGGACCAGCACATCGCACGCCTGGTACTGGTCGCCTGCGAGGCCTTCGACAACTTCCCCCCAGGACCGGCCAAGGCCATGGCGCAGGTGTGCAGGGTCCCCGGCGGCGTCTGGCTCCTGACGCGGCTCATGCGCGTACCCGCCTTCCGTCACAACCGGGGCGGGTACGGCGGGATGAGCCTGCGCGGGGTCCCCGACGAGATCATGGACGACTGGTTCGCTCCCGCCACCCGCAGCAGGGCCATCCGCAGGGACTTCGCCAAATTCGCGACCGGGGCACCCGGACGCAGGACCCTGCTCGCCTGGAGCGAGCGACTGTCCGACTTCGACCGCCCGGTACTGGTCGTCTGGGCGACCGAGGACCGGCTGATGCCGCGCGACCACGGCCGGCGGCTGGCCGACCTGTACCCGCAGGGCCGGCTGATCGAGATCGCCGACTCGGCCACCCTCGTCCCCGAGGACCAGCCCGAACGACTCGCCGAGGCCCTGACCGAGTTCCTGATCCGAACCGGAGCCGCACCGGTCCGGCACGCCCCCTGAACCCGAGGACGCCGGCGGACCGCCACAGCCACCCCCCCCGCCGGAAGCGAAGGACAGCGGCCCGCCCCCCCCCGGGGCGGACCGGGGACGCTGCTCCGTTACGCGCCGGACGACAGCCGGCTCGCGGCCTGGCCCCACGGCTGGGGCTCGACGGTGTCGTCCCCGTCGTAGGCGTCGTCCTCGAACCAGCCCGTCCCCGCGAGCCACGTCTCCAGCCACGCCGCGAGGCCGGGGGAGTCGAGGAACCAACACTGCTCCCACGATCCGCCGCTGTACGCGTTCGGCTCGAAGAGCAGGACCTGCCCCTCTCCGCTGAGACAGTCAACGCCTGCGTACATCGCACAGCCCCAGGTCAGGATGGGTACAACGCCTGCGGGCCACTCCGGGTGCTCCGCCCCGGCGGACGCCTCACGCCACGTCAGGTATTCCCCGACGACACTGCCCGGCCCGAGCAGCGGCAGCAACCGGTAGTCAGGACCGAACCCGCCATCGGCAACCTCGCGATACAGGCGCGCAAGCAGAGGATGCAGCGCGCAGCCCAACTGCCTCTCGGCCTCCGCGACCTGGGCCCCGCTGACAGGCTCGGGAAGGCGCTTGCTGTCCGATGCGGCCCGCCGGGCGACGCGTTGCACGAGGTCATCGAAGTCGGTCACGGCCGTGATGCTGTCAGAGCCCACTGACATGACGACCGTCAGGGGCCCACCGGGCGGACAGCCGAGCGCCGGAGAGCCGCGAGAACCCCCGCCCCCGCCCGGACCGACCCGGCCCACGGCCAAGGCGGCCGCCCGACACCAGGAACAACCTGCCCGACGGCCCTGCCCAAGCCCCCGGCTCTTCGGCGGGGCCGACTGCACGCTCCTCACTCTCCTACGAGGAACGGTTCTGGCGGGCCGACCACGGCCACCCGTAGGGTGGACGGAGACGAGAGAAGACGCACCTTGGATCCCCGCATACCCCGCCTGCGACGCAAGCCGGCCGCGATCCCGTACCACCCCCGGCGCAGTCACTCCTTCGGAGAGGAGCGACACAAGTTCGGTCTCGGTCCGAGGCCGGCCGAAGCGCGCATCGCCGCGTTCGAGGCCGGGCACGGCATCGTCCTGCCCGACGCCTACCGGCAGTTCCTCACACACCTCGGCGGCTCAGGAGCAGCGCCGTTCTACGGCCTCCTGCCGCTGGAGCGGTGTTCCCTGCTGGTCATGAACCCCCGCGGGGAACCAGGAGCACCTCGCGGCTTCGAACACGCAGGACGGGCGGCACACGAATCGCCCCGGAACGGCTCTGTGTTCACTGGATTCGGATAATGACGATCACCTATGAGTGGCGCGGCGAAGTCGACAACACAGCTCTCAACAAGCTGCACGCCGAAGGGTTTGGTGGCCCGGCCGGGCAGACGGACTGGCGTGCGAGGCTTCAGCGTCACAGCCTCGGTTGGGTCTGCGCCTGGGAGGACCACCGCCTGGTCGGCTTCGTCAACATCGCCTGGGACGGCGGCGTCCACGCGTTCGCTCTGGATACGGTCGTAGCCGGGCGGAACCGATCGAACGGAGTGGGAGCCGCGCTGCTCGGGGTGGCTGCTGAGCAATGCCGAGCCGCGGGGTGCGAATGGCTGCACGCCGACTTCGAAGAGCACCTGAGACCGTTCTACTTCGACGCCTGCGGTTTCAGAGAGACGACGGCGGGACTGCTGGCCCTGTGACTTGAGTCGGCGGCAGTGAGTCCCTGCAAGCACCGGGCCCGACAGAATCGACCGGGCCGTACGGGCGTGATCCGGGATGCGGAGGATGGCGGCACACCGCTTCCCCGACCGGCCCCGAGCGGTGTCGCCGTGGCTCCGCCCCGCGCCAAGTACAAGGGAGACACCATGCACACCAGCCTTCCCGCGCTGGCCGCCGGAAGACGTCACTCGGTCGGCCGGCGCCGGGACGGAACCGTTCTCGCCGTGGGCAACACCGCAGCGGCCGAATGCCGTGTCGAGCGGTGGGAAGACGTCGTCGCGGTGGCGGCCGGCAACGTCCATACCGCGAGGAACACCGGCAGGTCCCATACGGTGGGCCTCCGGTCGGACGGCACAGTGGTGGCGACAGGGTGGAACGGCGATGGGCAATGCGATGTCTCCGGGTGGCGAGGCGTCACAGCCGTGGCCGCCGGGTGGCGTCGCACGCTCGGGCTGCTCGCGGGTGGCCGTGTGCTCGCAGTCGGCCGGAGCTCGGAAGGACAGTGCGACGTGTGGTCCTGGCGCGAGGTGGTGTCCCTCTCGTGCGGCGACTGGCACTCGGTCGGCGTCCGCTCGGACGGTTCCGCACTCGCTACGGGGAACAACCGGCGAGGGCAGTGCGCCGTTGAAGGGTGGCGTGACCTGGCCGCCGTCTCGGCCGGGTATCTCCACACCGTCGGCCTCGGAGCGGACGGACGGGCAGTAGCGACCGGGGACCGGTCGACCGGGGCGTGCGAGGTCGGTGAATGGGAGGACATGGTGGCGCTCGACGCAGGCAGCTACCACACCGTGGGGGTCGCTGCCTCCGGACGGGCCCTCGCAGTGGGAGACAATGGATACGGCCAGTGCGAGGTCAGGGACTGGCGCGACATCGTCTCCGTGGCCGCGGGCTCCACGCACACCCTCGGTCTGTGTGCCGACGGCACGGTGGTGAGTGCGGGGAACAACGCCGACGGCCGGCGCGAAGTCGGTGCGTGGTCCGGAGTCCAGGCTCCATAGAGTCACGGCGCGGCACGGCACCGTACCGAGGCACGCCAGTACGCGAAGGTTCATCCCCCCCGGTGAGGTTCGGGCCCGGATCACGATCATGGCGAAGGCGGCATATCGCCCGCCGGCCTTACGCGAGCGTGAATCCGGTTGCCGGGGCACTCGCCAGAAGCTACGTCTGCAGCGGGCGGCGGCGGGCCCCGGGGCCCCAGGGCTCCGCGTGCTGGACGCCGTCGCTTTTGAAGTGGCGGTCGCGCAGGATCTTCCAGCTCTTCACGGTTGTCCTCAACCGTACTTGAGGTCATACGGTCTGCCCATGACCTGCACGGTGTGCGGGCTCCACAGAGAAGTGCATGGAGAGGAAATCCCATGACGGCACAGCAGGTCTCCGACGCCGAACTCGCCGGACAGCCCGCCGCGTACTGGACCGGTGTCGCCTACGAGGCGCTCATCGCCTACACCCGCGCCCGGCAGGCCGAAAAGGGCTACACCCAGCCCCAGTTCTGGCTGCTGCGCAATCTGTCGGTGAACGACATCTCGCCCGACGGCGAAGGGATGACCCTGCCCGAGCTGCGGAAGGCAATGACCTCCTACATCCGTCCCGAGGACGACCTGGCGGCGGAAGCGGAGGGGCTCCTTGAACGAGGCTGGCTGACCCGGGACGCCGAGGACCGGCTGTGGCTCACCCCGGAAGGGGAACAGGCCCGCGTCGATCTGGCCCGCAACGCCCCCGCGATCCGCGCCGCCCTCCACGAGGGCATCGACGACACGGACTACGTCACCACGGTGAAGGTGCTCCAGCAGCTGATCCGGAACGCGAATGGGACAGTCGCCTGATGGACCGCAAGCCCGGTCAAGGCGTCATTCCACAGCCGTCCGACCAGGTTGGCCACTGCCCTGGGCGACGGCCGTCCTGGAAGCAGCCGCCGCCCACGCCCCCCGCTGCGCGCCGGGCGTGTAGCGGCGGAGCTTCTGGGTGGCGGTGAGGAGGCGCCGCATGGCGGGCAGGTCGCCGACCAGCCCATGGGCGCGTGCCTGTACGAGGATGTTGCCGAGGGCGGTGGCCTCCGCCGGCCCCGCGACGACGGGAAGGCCGGTGGCATCGGCGGTGAACTGGCACAGCAGCTCGTTCCGCGAGCCGCCACCGACCAGGTGGATGTGGGTGATGTCCCGGCCGGCGAGCTCGGCGGCCCGCCACAACGTCCTGCGGTGGGCCAGCGCCAGCGATTCGAGGATGCACCGCACGAGTTCGCCCTGCCCCTGCGGCTCGGGCTGGCCGGTGCGCCGGCAGTACGCGCGGATGCGTTCCGGCATGTCGCCCGGGGCCAGGAACTCGGGCGAGTCGGCGTCCACGAGAGAGGCGAACGGCCGCGCCCGTGCGGCGTCGGCGAGAAGGCGGGGAAGACCCGCGGGCAGCCCTTGCCGCGACCAGGCGCGGCGGCACTCCTCCAGCAGCCACAACCCCATGGTGTTGCGCAGGTAGCGGATGGTGCCGTCCACCCCGCGCTCGTTCGTGAAGTTCGCCTCCCGGGAGGCCTCCGTCACGACGGGCGCGTCGAGTTCGAGACCGGCCAGCGACCACGTCCCGCACGAGATGTAGGCGAAGTCCCGGCCGGTCGCGGGCACGGCGACGACCGCCGACGCCGTGTCGTGCGAGGCGACCGTCGTCACCGGAGTCCCGGGGGACTGCCCGGTACGGGCGGCGACGTGGGGGAGCAGGGTTCCGGCCGGGTCGCCCGGCGCGCGGAGCGGAGGCAGCAGGCCGGAATCGATTCCCAACCGGTCGATGAGGGTCCCGGACCACGTGCCGGTGTGAGCGTCGAACAGGCCGGTGGTCGAAGCGTTCGTCTCCTCCGCGCCGATGGAACCCGTGAGCCAGTAGGTGAACAGGTCAGGCATCAGCAACAGCCTTCGAGCCGAACCCAGTTGAGCGCTTCCGGCGCCGGCCGCCAACTGATGGACGGTGTTGAAGGGCAGGTGCTGGAGGCCGGTGATCCGGTACATCTCCGCAGCCGGGACACGCGGCCACACCTCGCGGGCGGCGACACCGTCGGTGCGGCTGTCCCGGTAGTGGAACGGCTGCCCGGCCAAGGCGCCGTCGGCGTCCAGCAGGCCGTAGTCGACCGCCCAGGTGTCGATGCCCACCGAATCGACCTGATCACTCGCCCGCAGCCCGTCGAGGATGCCCTGGTACAGAGCCAGTACGTCCCAGTGCAGGCCGTCCGGCAGGAGGACCGGGATGTTGGGGAAGCGGTGGACCTCGCGGAAGTCGAGAACGTCGTGGCCGACACGGCCCACGATGACCCGGCCACTCGTGGCACCCAGGTCGGCGGCGGCGAAGGTGTGGTTGGGCATACGAGCCTCCGGAACGAAGGGGAGGGCGGACGGCGGGTGCGAGTCACGGCGCCATGCCCCCGCACCCGGCCCGTCATGAGTCAGCGCAGGAAGGCGTTGGCGACGCCCGCGTCGACCGGGATGTGCAGACCCGTCGTGTGGGTCAGATCCCCGCCGGTCAGAGCGAACACGGCGTTGGCGACGTGCTCCGGCAGCACCTCCCGCTTCAGAAGGGTGCGCTGGGCGTAGAACTCGCCGAGCCTGTCCTCCTCGATGCCGTACGTCGCGGCCCGCTGCGCCCCCCAGCCGCCCGCGAAGATGCCGGAGCCGCGCACGACGCCGTCCGGGTTGACGCCGTTGACCCGGATGCCGTCGCCACCGAGCTCGGCCGCCAGCAGCCGAACCTGATGGGCCTGGTCGGCCTTGGTCGCGGAGTAGGCGATGTTGTTGGGGCCCGCGAACACCGCGTTCTTGGAGGCGATGTAGACGATGTCCCCGCCCATGCCCTGGGCGCGCATGAGCCGGGCCGCCTCGCGCGAGACGAGGAAGGAGCCCCGGGCCATGATGTCGTGCTGCAGATCCCAGTCCTTCGCGGTGGTCTCCAGAAGCGGCTTGGAGATGGAGATACCGGCGTTGTTGACGACCAGATCGACGCCCCCGAAGGCGAGCGCCGCGCTCCGGAACGCTGCCGCGATCTGCTCCTCGGACGTGACGTCCACGCACACCGCGACGGCCCTGTCCGGGCCGCCCAGCTCATCGGCCACCACCGAGGCGCTCCCGGAGTCGAGGTCCGCGACGACGACGCATGCCCCCTCCGCGACCAAGCGGTGCGCGATGGCCTTGCCGATGCCGCTGCCCGCACCCGTCACCAGAGCCACCCGGGCGGCGAGCGGCTTGGGCTTCGGCATCCGCCGCAGCTTGGCCTCCTCCAGGGACCAGTACTCGATGCGGAACTTCTCCGGCTCCTCGATGGGCGCGTAGCTGGAGACGGATTCGGCGCCGCGCATCACATTGATGGCGTTGAGGTAGAACTCGCCGGCCACCCGGGCGGTCTGCTTGTCCTTGCCGTACGAGAACATGCCGATGCCGGGGACGAGAACGATCGCCGGATCGGCGCCCCGCATCGCTGGTGAGCCGGGCGTCGCGTGCCGCTCGTAGTAGGCCGCGTACTGCGCCCGGTACTCCGTGTGCAGCTCCCGCAGCCGGGCCTCGACGGCGTCGAGGCCCGTGGTCGGCGGCAGATCGAGGACCATCGGGCGGACCTTGGTCCGCAGGAAGTGGTCGGGGCACGAGGTGCCGAGCGCGGCGAGCCGAGGGTGCTCCGCCCCCGCCAGGAAGTCGAGCACCTCGGGGGAGTCGTCGAAGTGGCCGACCTGCGGGCGGTCGGTGGAGGCGAGACCGCGCACGAGGGGCGCGAGGAGGGCGGCGCGCTCGCGCCGCGCGGCCGTGTCCAGGGGCGCGTTCGCCGCGACGGCCGCACCGAACGGCTCCGCCCTGCCCCGCCGCGCCAGGAACTCCTCGGCGGTGCGGATGATGTACAGGGAGTTGGCCTCGCACTCCTCGGCGGTGTCGCCCCACGCGGTGATGCCGTGGCCGCCGAGTACGCAGCCGACCGCTTCGGGGCTGGCGTCCTTGACGGCGGCGATGTCCAGGCCGAGCTGGAAGCCGGGGCGGCGCCACGGAACCCAGACGACCCGCTCCCCGAAACATTCGGCGGTCAGCCTCTCGCCGTCCGCAGAGCAGGCCAGCGCGATACCGGAGTCCGGGTGCAGATGGTCGACGTGGGGGGCGTCGAGAAGACCGTGCATCGCGGTGTCGATCGACGGCGCGGCGCCCCCCTTGCCGTGCAGGCAGTAGTCGAAGGCGGCGACCATCTCGTCCTCGCGCTCCACACCCGGGTAGACGTCGGCGAGTGCGCGCAGCCGGTCCAGGCGCAGGACCGCAAGGCCGTCCTCGGTGAGCGTGCCGAGGTCGCCGCCGGAACCTTTCACCCACATGAGCCGGACGTCGCCGCCGGTGACGGGGTCGGTCGTGGTGCCCTTGGCGGAGGTGTTGCCTCCCGCGTAGTTCGTGTTTCGGGGATCGGCGCCGAGCCGGTTCGACCGGGAGAGCAGCGCGGCGACTTCGGGATGGATGGCCATCGGTCGATCAGTCCTTCGGTGAGATACGCAAGGGAACGACAGTGCGAAGCGGCGCCGGGATAGGGCGTCGGGAACGCCATCGCGATGGCACACCGGGCTCCGGCATCCCGAAGACGCGCGTCGGGATCCGGCAGAGCATCGCGAAGGCGCGGACGTCGCGCGGCGCCCGCGCTTGCGGGCCCCGGCGTCTGCGGCCCCGGCGCCGACCCGCCCCCGGCCGGGCGGACCGGCCGAGGCTCAGGCACCCCATCCGGCCTGCTCGCCGCCCACCCGCTCGGCCACGATGCGCTGCTGCCAGCCGGAGGCCGCGTAGGCGGCGACCGGGTCAGGGGCGAGACCGCGCTCCTCGCGCCATTCCGCGAGCAGCGGACGTACGTCGGTGTTGTACGCGTCCATCAGCACGGCGTTCGCCGCCAGCACGTCACCCGTGCGCTGTGCGGCGGCGAGGGCCTCGCGGTCGACCAGGAGCGCCTTGGCGGTGGCCTCCTGGACGTTCATCACGGAGCGGATGACCGCCGGGATCTTCGCCTCGATGTTGTGGCACTGGTCGAGCATGAACGCCACGTCCGTCTCCGGGGCGAAGCCGCCGTTCTGCGCGACCTCGTGAAGGATGCGGAACAGCTGGAACGGGTCGGCGGAGCCCACCATCAGATCGTCGTCGGCGTAGAAGCGGGAGTTGAAGTCGAAGCCGCCCAGCTTCCCCTCGCGCAGCAGCAGCGCGACGATGAACTCGATGTTGGTGCCGGGGGCGTGGTGCCCGGTGTCCACCACGACCCGGGCCTTCTCGCCCAGCTTCACGCACTGCAGGTAGGACGTGCCCCAGTCCGGCACGTCCGTCGTGTAGAAGGCCGGTTCGAAGAGCTTGTACTCCAGAAGCAGCCGCTGGTCGTCGCCGAGCCGCTCGTACACGGCAGCGAGGGACTCCGCGAGGCGGTCCTGACGGGCCACGATGTCGTCCTGCCCCGGATAGTTCGTCCCGTCGGCGAGCCAGAGCTTCAGGTCCTTCGACCCCGTCTCGTCCATGACGTCGACGCACTCCAGCAGGTGCCGCACGGCCTTGCGCCGCACCTGGGGATCCGGGTGGCAGACGCTGCCCAGCTTGTAGGCGTCGTCCTGGAAGGTGTTGGAGTTGATCGCACCCAGCTCCAGGCCGCGCCGCGCGGCGTGGTCCGCGAGCGCCGCGTAGTCGTCGACCGTGTCCCACGGGATGTGCAGGGACACCTTGGGAGCGATGCCGGTGAACTCGTGGACCTTCGCCGCGTCGTCCAGCTTCTCCTGCGCGGTGCGCGGCACCCCGGCCTGCGCGAAGACCTTGAACCGGGTTCCGGAATTTCCGTAGCCCCAGGACGGGGTCTCGATCCGCTGGCCGGCGAGTGCGGCCTTCACGGCGGCGATGTCAGGCATGTTCACCTCTGGAAGTACGGGGCGCCCCGGGCGGGCCGTGTGGACATCGATGATGAATCGATTCACTTCGGCGGTGAAACTAGCCCCACGACCGGAGGCCGTCAAGAGGGCCGGACACTCAAGGTGCCCCGGGAATCGGAGAGTCCAGCCACTGTGCGCCGCGTTTCCCGCACAGCGCACCAACCGCTGGACGGTGGGCAAAGAGGTGGATAGGGGCCGAGGTCGCCCGCCGGCCGCGCCGGATTCCGCCCGGCCCCTTGACCCGTGGACCGGGCGAGGCTAATTTCCGGGCAACCTCGTTGAAACAATTCATCTCGACGGGTGGCGGGCGCGCATTCCCCGAGACGTCCCCCCGAGCAGCCTTCCGAGCCACTGCCTGCACTACTCACGGAGACACGCAATGACGCATCCAGAACCGGAGCGGATTCCGGTGCTCGCGCTGGAGGGGGTGAGCAAGTCCTTCGGCGCCGTGCGCGCCCTGCGCGAGGTGTCCCTGCGGCTGTACGCCGGCGAGGCGCACGCTCTCGCGGGTGAGAACGGCGCCGGGAAGTCGACCCTGATCAAGACCCTGGCCGGGGTGCACCGCCCCGACAGCGGATCGGTCCTGCTCGACGGCGCTCCGGCGGAGTTCCACGGGCCGGCCGACGCCCGGGACGCGGGCGTCGCCGTCATCTACCAGGAACCGACCCTCTTCCCCGACCTGTCGATCGCCGAGAACATCTTCATGGGCCGGCAGCCGAGGCGCTCGTTCGGCCGGGTCGATCACCGCGCGGTCAAGGACGCCACCACCGCCCTGTTCCACCGCCTCGGCGTCGACCTCGACCCGGACCGGCCCGCCCGCGGCCTGTCCATCGCCGACCAGCAACTGGTCGAGATCGCCAAGGCCCTGTCGTTCGAGGCCCGCGTCCTGATCATGGACGAGCCGACGGCCGCCCTCACCGGCAGCGAGGTCGCCCGCCTCTTCGGCGTCGTGGAGACCCTGCGCGAACAAGGCGCGGCCGTGCTGTTCATCTCGCACCGCCTGGAGGAGATCTTCCGGCTGTGCCGGCACGTCACGACCCTGCGCGACGGCGCCCGGGTGGCGAGCGAACCGCTCGACGGCCTGACCGAGGACGACCTCGTGCGACGCATGGTCGGCCGCGACCTGGACGAGCTGTACCCGAAACAGGAAGCCCGAACCGGCGAGGTCGCGCTCAGCGTCCGCAGGCTGACCCGCGAAGGCGTCTTCACCGACATCTCCTTCGAAGTGCGGCGCGGCGAGATCGTCGGTCTCGCCGGCCTCGTCGGAGCCGGCCGCAGCGAAGTCGCCCGCGCCGTCTTCGGCGTCGACCGGTTCGACGGCGGCGAGGTCGAAGTGCTCGGGCGCACACTCGAACCGGGCGCACCGAGCCTCGCCATGCGCGCCGGCCTCGCCCTCGTCCCCGAGGACCGGCGCGCCCAGGGCCTGGTGATGGACATGTCCATCGAGCGGAACATCGGCCTCACCGGCTTCGCCGACACCAGCCGGGCCGGCCTGATGAACCGCGGGGCCGAACGCAGCCGCGCCCTCGACTGGTCGGTCAGGCTCCAGGTCAAGTACGCCGGGCTCGGCGACGTCGTCGGCACACTCTCCGGCGGAAACCAGCAGAAGGTGGTCCTGGCGAAGTGGCTCGCCACCGCCCCGCAGGTCCTGATCGTCGACGAGCCGACCCGGGGCATCGACGTCGGGACGAAGGCCGAGGTGCACCGCCTCCTGTCCGCGCTTGCCGCCGACGGCGTCGCCGTCCTGATGATCTCCTCCGACCTCCCGGAGATCCTCGGCATGGCCGACCGGGTGCTCGTGATGTACGAGGGCCGGCTCACCGCGGAGCTGCCGCGGGCACGGGCGAACGAGGAGAGCGTGATGGCCGCGGCCACCGGCCGCACAGCCCCCGGAGGAAAAGCGGCATGACCGTGACCACGCAGCCGGCGGACCGTGAACCCGCTCCCGAGGGCGAAGCCCGCAAGCGCCTCATCGACCACGTGTTCAAGGCCCGCGAGATCGCCGTCGCCGGCGTCCTCGTGGTGATGCTCGCCGTCACCCAGCTGACCAACGCAGAGTTCCTGTCCGAACAAGGCGTCAAGGACCTCCTCCTCAACGCCACCATCCTCGCCCTCGTCGCGACCGGCCAAGCCGTCGTCGTCATCACCCGCAACGTCGACCTCTCGGTCGGCTCCGTCCTCGGGATCTCCGCGTTCGCCGCGGGCGACCACCTCCAGAGCGGCGGCAGCCCACTCGTCGCCGTCCTCTACGCGGTCGCCGTCGGCGCCGTCTTCGGGGTCCTCAACGGCGCCCTCGTCAGCCTCGGCAAGGTACCCGCCCTCGTCGTCACCCTCGGAACCCTCTACGTGGTCAGGGGCATCGACTCCATCTGGGTCGGCTCCCACCAGATCGTCGCCGCCGACCTTCCGGACACCTTCGTCGACTTCGGACACGACGGCCTGTGGATCGTCCCCTACCTGGCGCTCCTCGCCCTCGCCGTACTCCTCTGCGTCGGCTTCTACCTGCGTCACTACCGCACCGGACGCGACCTGTACGCCCTCGGCTCCAGCCCCGAAGCCGCCGTCCTCGCCGGCGTCCAGGTCCGCAAACGCGTCATGACCGCCTATGTCCTGTGCGGCGCCCTGGCCGGACTCGCCGGCGCCCTCTACCTGGCCCGCTTCGGCAACGTCGACTCCGCCACCGGCAGCGGCTACGAACTCACGGTCGTCAGCGCCGTCGTGGTCGGCGGCGTCGCCTTCACCGGCGGCTCCGGCACCGTCTACGGCGCAGCCCTCGGCGCCCTGCTGCTGACCTCCATCAACAGCGTCCTGCCGGCCATCGGCGTCAGCTCCGTCTGGGTCACCGCCATCAACGGAATCCTGCTGCTCCTCGCCATCGCCGTCGACCGGATCCTCGCCCTGCGCGTCGCCGCAGTGCTCCGCAAGCAGGCCGCACAGATGAGGAGCGCCCGCCATGCCTGAGCCCGCCAACACCTCCCTCGCCACCCGCCTCAGCGGATCCGTGCGCTGGGACACCACGGTCGGAGCCCTGCTGATCGTCCTGCTGCTCTGCTCGTTCTCGTTCGTCGACAACTTCGGCAACGCGCTCAACGTCTCCTTCCTCATCGGCAACACCCTGCCGATCGCCCTCATCGCACTGCCCATGACGATGCTCGTCGTCTCCGGCGAGGTCGACCTCTCCGTGGGCTCCACCGTCGGCCTCTCCAGCGCGGTGATGGGCTCCCTCTGGAACAACGGCATGGCCATCGAGACGATCATCCCGCTGTGCCTGCTGCTCGGCCTCGCCTGCGGCCTCGTCAACGGACTGCTCGTGACCCGCCTGGGACTGCCCTCCCTCGCCGTCACCATCGGCACCATGGCCGCATACCGGGGCATCGCCCAGATCGTCCTCGGCTCCGACTCCGTCACCGACTTCCCCGGCCAGTACCTCGACTTCGGAGCCGGCCGGTTCGGCGACACATTCATCCCGTACGCCGCCCTGCCCCTGGTGATCCTGTTCGCCATCGCGGTCGTCGTGCTGCACGGCAGCCGCGTGGGCCGCTCCCTGTTCGCCATCGGGGGCGGAGAGGAAGCCGCCCGCTTCTCCGGCATCCGAGTCAAGCGCCTCAAGCTCTCCATGTTCGTGACGACGGGCGTGCTGTCCGCGCTCACCGGCGTCTTCTGGACCCTGCACTACGCCAGCGCCCGCTACGACAACGCCACCGGCCTGGAGCTGTCCGTCATCGCGGCCGTCCTGCTCGGCGGCATCGACTTCGACGGCGGCAGGGGAACCCTCGGCGGCGCGATCGCCGGTGTGTTCCTGCTCGGCACACTGCAGAACGTGATGAGCCTCCTCGACGTCTCCGCCCAGTCCCAGATCCTCGTCACCGGCGTCCTGCTCGTCATCTCGGTCCTCGCACCGCGCGTCGGCCGGCAGATAGCCACGGCCAGAGCCCGCAGGAAGACCGCGGCCTCACCACCAGCGGCCCCGGCCGCGCCCTGAACGAGCACCCGGCTCCTCCCCCCCCGCACCTCCTCAACCGAAGGAACGTCATGAACCGGACCGTCACCGTCAGGACCCGGCGCCTCACCCTCGCCGTCGCGGTAGCCGTCGCCCTCGCCACCGGGGCCACCGCCTGCGGCGGCACCACCAAGAGCGACACACAGAAGGAGAACGGCGAACCGGCGGCCGTCGGCACCGCCGACCCGAACGCCACCCTCAAAAAGGGCCTCACCGTCGCGTTCCTGCCCAAGCAGGTGAACAACCCGTACTTCACCACGGCGGACACCGCGGGCAAGAAGACCCTCCAGGAGCTCGGCTCGACGTACAAGGAGGCCGGCACCAGCAGCGGCACCGACACCGCCGGGCAGGTCTCCTACGTCAACACCCTCACCCAGCAGCAGGTCGACGCCATCGCCGTGTCCGCCCAGGACCCCGGCGCACTGTGCACCGCACTCAAGCAGGCCATGAAGAACGGCGTCAGCGTCGTCACCTACGACTCCGACACCAAGACCGACTGCCGCAACGTGTTCGTCTCGCAGGCATCCGCCGAAGACCTCGGCCGCTCCCAGGTACAGCTGCTGGCGAAGCAGATCGGCAACAAGGGCGAGATCGCGATCCTCTCGGCGGCCCAGACGGCCACCAACCAGAACACCTGGATCGACTACATGAAGGACGAGCTGAAGAAACCCGAATACAAGGACATCGAGCTCGTCAAGACCGTCTACGGGGACGACGACGCCCAGAAGTCGTTCCAGCAGACCCAGGGCCTGCTCCAGGAACACCCGAACCTGAAGGGGATCATCTCCCCGACCACCGTCGGCATCAAGGCGGCAGCCCAGTACCTGTCCGGCTCCAAGTACAAGGGCAAGGTCGAACTGACGGGCCTCGGCACCCCCAACGACATGCGCGCCTACGTCAAGAACGGCACGGTGGACGCCTTCGAACTGTGGGACCCCGCCAAGCTCGGCGCACTCGCCGCCCACACCGCCGTCGCCCTGGAGTCCGGCCGCATCACCGGCAGGGAGGGCGAGAAGTTCGAGGCCGGCGAGCTCGGCGAGTTCACCATCGGCAAGGACAGCGTCGTATCCCTCTCCACGCCGACCGTCTTCGACAAGAAGAACATCGACGACTTCGACTTCTGACCCGCGACCCGCACGTACGCACGCGGGGCCGCCGGACCGGCCCAAGCGGCCCCGCACCGCCCCGACGAAGCGATGACGCCGCTCACCGAGGTGCTTCACCTCGCCTGCCCCCCTGCCGCGCCCTGCCTGCATGGCAAGGTAGCCGCAGGACGGGGAGGAGCGGTCACAGCTCCTCCCCGTCGCGCTCGACACACAAGGAGGAGATCACTGATGTCCCGCTCGGTATCTCGGACGGTTGGAATCAAGGATGTGGCGCGGACGGCCGGTGTGTCCGTCGGCACGGTCTCCAACGTGATCAACCGCCCCGACAGGGTCGGCACCGAGACGCGGAACAAAGTGCTGTCCGCCATCGAGCAACTCGGCTACGTACGCAGCGAGTCGGCACGTCAGCTACGGGCCGGCGAGAGCCGCATCATGGGCCTGATCGTGCTCGACATGGGCAACCCCTTCTTCGTGGACGTCGCCCGCGGCGCCGAGCGCACCGCACGGGACAAAGGACTCGGCGTCATGGTCTGCAACAGCGCACAGAACCAGAGAGACGAGGCGGAATACCTCTCCCTCTTCGCCGAGCAGCGGGTCCGCGGGGTCCTCCTGACACCGGCCGACGCCAGCGGACGCAACATCGAGACCTTCCGCCGCTCCGGCATCCCCTTCGTACTCGTGGACCGGGTGGGGGACGACCCCGACACCTGCTCCGTCTCGGTGGACGACGTACAGGGCGGCACCCTCGCCGTGCGCCACCTCCTGGAGGCCGGACACACCTCGATCGCGTACGTCAGCGGTCCGAAGACACTGAGCCAGGTCAGGGACCGGCGCACCGGGGCACTCAACGCGCTGCGCGAGGCCGGCCACACACCCGACGCCCTGCGGGAGGTGACCACCGAGCGGCTCGATGTCTCCGCCGGCCGCGACGCGGGCGCCAGGCTCCTGGGCCTCGCACACCGGCCGACGGCGGTGTTCTGCGCGAACGACCTGCTGGCACTGGGTGTACTCCAGGCGATGTACTCGGCGGGCCTGAGCGTTCCCGAGGACATCGCGATCGTCGGATACGACGACATCGAATTCGCTGCCGCGGCCGCTGTTCCACTCACCTCGGTCCGGCAGCCCGCGGTGGCGATGGGCACGCTCGCCGCGGAACTGCTGCTGGAGGAGACGGATGGCGACGCGCACGAGCACCGCAGGGTGGTACTCCAACCCGAACTGGTGGTCCGCAGATCCAGCCTCGTCGCTTCACGACCCCGCCGAACCTGAGCCGGAAGCCTCCAACAGCGCGGCAGCGAACCCGACCTGAAACAGGGAGGAAGAAATAAAGATGGGGCTGATCTATGGCTACGACATCTATCTACGCCCTCGGAACATCGCCAGGGCTTTGGCCCATCTGGCGGAACTGGCGCCACCGGCCCGTGCCGTGCCGCCGCCGCTTGCGATCACCCTGCCCGACGGCCACCGGCTCGCCCTCCCGTTCACGTCGAACTTCACGAGCGACCCGGTCGACTGCTCCACGAGCGGCAACCTCGACCTCGACACGTCCCTCATGTTCGACGCCGATGACGCACTGCGTGAGTACGCGAGGACGGACGGCCCTGAACCCGAGGCGACCCGGCGCATCCGGATCGGTTACATCTACGTGACGATCCGCTTCGAGTCCCGGTTGCACCCCGACTACACGTCGATGGAGTGCTGGGCAGCGACATCGGAGATGAGCCGCTTGTTCGCGCGGTCGACCACCATCAGGAAGGCGTTCACCGATCTCACCGCTGCCAGCGGCGGAGTGTGCTGCCTGTTCGACACCGGCGACGGAGCCCCCGAGCAGGTGTGCTGGCTCAACGGCGAACCCATCCGGGAAACAGTCCCCGGCTCCCGCTTCCCGGACCACCAAGCACTGGTGGCGACCTGGCCCCACCCCAAGAAGTGATCACGCACGACTGAGGCCACAAGACCAGCATCTGCCTCTACGATCCGGCATCCGGCATCCGGCATCCGGCATCCGGCATCCGGCATCCGGCAGGCGCCCCGCAGCCCGGCGCCTTTCGAACTCGTCCCGGCGGATCCACGATCACTGGGCCGAACGGCCAACCGTCAGGCCCACCACGCATGGCGGCCCGGCCCCCTCGTCCGGGGCAGATCCTCGCCCGCCCGCACCACATGAGCAGCGGGGACCGAAACGGGCTTCGCGTCCTCCTGGAGAGTCGCACGGCTGTGCCTTGTCTGCGACGAGTCTGTGTCATTCCTACCTCAGTCTGAGATGGGCGTCACGGCGCGCCTCGTTGACGCACTGCCGTCGTCGTATCGCTCCGGGCGCGTCCGGTCGGACGGCCGGGCGCCTCGTCCAGTTGTTGCACGTTCCGGCTGTCGCACCGCGCAGCCCCCACCGCAAGTTAGGTCAAAATGACATACAAGGGACGCATAGTCTTCGCGGCTGCCCTCACCACCCTGGGCCTCGGGCTCACGGCCTGCAACGACGGTGAGGACTCGGCATCGGCGCAGGACTCGCCCTCGGCCTCCGCCCCGGCCTCGTCCGACCCGAGCAGCGAGAGCCCGTCCGCAGACCCGGGCGACGAAGCTTCCGCCGCACCCAGTGGTGACGTCGCCGCACCGGGAACGAAGTTCAAGATTGGTGACCGGGCGATCCTGCCGTTCAAGTACGGGACCGAGAAGAAGGGCACCATCGCCGTGACGGTCACGGCGATCGAGAAGGGTACCGAGGCCGACATGGCCCCATTCGGTGACAAGGCGAAGGGCATGACGCCCTACTACATCCGGATGAAGGTGGAGAACGTCGGCGGCACCGACCTGTCCTACTCATCGCTGAGGCTGCGCGGCAAGCTGGAGAGCGGCCGCCCCACCGGCGTCATTCTGATCGGCGATCTTCCGGGCAAGTGCGACAACGAGACGGCCCCCCGCGACTTCAACACCAAGGGCGCCTCGTACGAGACCTGCTCGCTCAGTGCCACGAAGACCGATCCCATCGCGGTCGCCTCGTTCGAGGAGGGCGACGGCTACAGCGGCAGCCCCGTCCTCTGGACCAGCTGACGACCCTTCCCGTGTCCGCACACCGGGCATCCCGTCCGCGACGGGATGCCCGGTCTGCGACCGGCCCTCGCCCCTGTAGCTCTCCGACGCGGAGCGCGATGCGGTGGCCTTTCGGTGGCGGAGCTCGGTGAACGCCCGAGCCGCCAGAAGCGCGGCGATGCCCCGGTCGGGCTCGGCCTCATGGCTCCTCATGCCGATCCGTCCCTACTGCCGCCCTGGCGGCGGGTGGTCCGGGCCCGGACCTGCGACAAGGCAATGCGGCGCCGCGCTGGATCGACCTCAATGATCTGCACAGTGAGGGCGTCACCGATCTCGATGTCCTTCTCGGTCGGTTCCTTCAGCTCGCTGTTGTGCACCAGCCCCTCGAAGCCGTCCTCCCGGTCCTCGATGCGGACGAAGACGCCGAACGGGACGATCCGGGTGACCGGCCCGGTGACCACCTGCCCGATTCGCTGTGCGATCTGCGGCCACGGGTCTTCCTGCACTGCTCGGAGCGACAGCGGCACTCGTTCCCGGACCATGTCGACGTCGAGTACCTCGGCTGTGATCTCCTGGCCGACGCTGACGACGTCGGACGGGTAGCTGATCGGATGCCAGGACAGTTCCGGAATGTTGATCATCGCGGTGAAGCCGCCGATGTCCACGAACGTGACGCCGAAGCCGGCGATGAGTGTGACCGTGCCGGTGACGACCTGGCCGCGCCGCAGGGTCTTCAGGAACGCCCAGTCCCGGTCGCTGGGCGTTGGTTCGGTCTGCCAGCGTGCACGGAGAACGCCGTCGCTGTCGGGCAGTACAGCGGTGAACAGCGGGTGGCGCTCATCAGTAGTCAGGGACACGACGCCGGCAGCACGCGCGCCGGCGATCCGGGAGGCCGCTGCCTCGAATTGGGTTTCGTCCACGACCATGCTGGTGATCCACCCGTCCTCGTCCTCCCAGAGGATTTCCACCAGACCCTCCCCGGGCAGGGAGTCCACGGCCGCGTCCACGTCGGTGAGCAGGTCCGGCCAGACGGCCAGTTGGGCGCGAGGGGCCAGCTGGGAGCGCACTGCCTCGATGTTGTCGCGGGTGAGGCGGTGCCAGCGGGAGGCGTTCCCGGCGTAGGTCTCCTCCAGGAACGTGGCGCGGTGGCTGCTGACCGTCCACCGCAGGCGTGCCCAGAAGTCGGCGTCGGCCGGGCGCTGTGGGTGATGTGGGTCATCGGGGGCGAAGTCGTACGGCGACGCGTGCAGGCGTTCCGTGTGGAGCCCGAGCGAGCGGGTGCGGGCCAGCGCCCCTTCGCATGGGCGGCTGCTGCCGATGTAGAGGTACTGGTCCCAGCCGACGTGCACGGTGAATGCTCCCTCGGCCTCCAGACGGCACCAGGCGCCGTGGTCGCGGAGCATGGCCCGGACGAGTTCCAGGCCGGCGGCCATCGGAACCAGGGCACCGTCGTGGAACCCGGTGAGGCCTGCGGGAAATACGTCGGCCAGGCCGTAGCCGTCGATCGGTGGCTCCAGGCCGAACTGGGCGAAACCGCCGATCTCTGGCTCACGGACGGACAACTGCTCGACACCGGACTCCTCGGCGAAGGCGACGACGGCCTGCAGGTATGCGGTTTCGACCGGTCCGTGGTCACTGGTCGCGGGCTCGACGCCGGTGTACTGGCCGTGCTGATCGCGGTCGGCAGGATCGTACTTGGTGACCTGGTAGACGTATGGCAGCACGTCACCGCCCGCCGAGGGCTGACGCTGCTGCTGGGGCCTCGACGGAGTTCGGCAGGAAAGCGGCTTCGACGTGCTCAGTGCGAACCCGGTACCAGGGCCCGTCCTCGTGGCCCGGTTGTGTGCTGTGGCTCATCGGGCGAGTGTGCCGGGCTGAACCGTCCGGCTCAACTGGGTTCCCTGGGAACCCTCACGGCGGGGTGCGGTTAACGGATCAGGTTCGTACGGCGGGATGGTCCAGCGCGGCACTGCTTCGGTTGAATCGGTGGAGTGGATGTGGGCGTCGACGGTGACCATCAGCCCGTTGCCGGGGCCTTCTCGGGTCCGTCAGGGCACGGAGCCGTCAGACGGAGCGCCCGGCGGCTCAACAGGCGTGCGCCGATGCCCGGTCCGGCCCGCTCGCGGCCTGGAGCCGATCGGTAGGGTGTTCGTATGACTACAGGGGTAGGCCGCAGAATGGGCATCGAGGAGTGTCGTCGGCAGCTGACCGGCGTCGCGCTCGCCCCGCTCAGCCGCCGCTTGCCCGACAAGGTCCACACCGACGGGACGGCGTCGGCCGCGGGCACCTCACGTCTGCTGGTCCACCACTACTTCCCGGGCAAACCCAGCGTGTACGAGGCCGCGTCGAGGCGAGCCGCGGATGATTCGGCGGCCCGGTTCGTCACGTCGGTGACGCGGTGAGCGAAACGGGCGTATGGGGCCTGGTCGTTGAGACGACCGTGGGCACCGGGGAGCGCAAGCACACGGAGGCCCAGGTGGTGGGTCACGTCACGGGGGCCCGGGAGGAGGCGCTCGCGGAGCTGGAGCGGCGGGCACGGCGTTACTCACCGACCCACCCCCTCAGCCCCAAGCGCCGTCGACTCCTGCGGGTCGGCGACGGATTCCTGCTCGTCGTGGACGGGGCCTGGCAGTCGTTCATCACCCGGTTCACGGTGGCGGAACTGCTGGAGGACTCGGCGGCGCCGAAGGCTCCCGAACCCGTGGTCGAGGCACCCCCGGAGCCCGCACCCGAGGCACCTGCACCCCCGCCCGCTCCCGCCCCGGCGGAGCGGGAGCCCGAGCTGGACGCGGACGGAGTGCCGGTACGGCCGGCCTGGCTGGGCCGCCGCGACCTGCCGTGACGCCCACTCGCGTACGACGGGTCCAGGTCGGGCTTCGGCGCAGGCCCCGTACTTCGTCTTCGCCACCCGGAGACCCGAGCAGGGACATCATCACTGTCCGGACCCGGGGCGGCGTCCGGCACCTCCTGGTTCTGGGCCGTCGACCGTAACGACGGCGACGGCCCACAGCAGTCCACCCCGGCCGCCGACGCGCCGCCGCCGCGAAGTTGCGTGGTGTCGCCGACGTTCACGAGACGCCGCCCGCAACTGCAGTAGCCGCGAAAGCCGGCTGAGCGGCTTCGTTGTCGAGAGGTGTGATGGTGCGAAAAGGCAAGCCCCTGGGAGAAAGTTAATTCATCCGTCAGAACCATTGACCAACATATATATAACTTCGTATCTTTCCCCGTAGTGCACGCCACAGTGCAACCGACCGCGGGTTACACCGCGGAGCCGAAGGGAAATGGCTATGAGCCGAGGTTCGATCTTGATCGTCGGTGGTGGCATTGGTGGTCTGTCGACCGCCATTGCCGTCCAGAAGGCGGGCTACGACACGACGGTTGTCGAGCTCCATTCCGGCGTCCACTCGTCCGTCTACGGTGTCGGCATCATTCAGCCGATGAACGCTCTGCGTGCGCTCGACATGATCGGTGTCGCCCAGGACTGCGTCGCGGCCGGCTACCCGGCCAAGCGCTGGGGCGGGCTCTACTCGACCGACGGCACCTTCATCAAGGAGATGCCGGGCACGCCCGTCCCCGGCGTCGACCTGCCCCCGATGAACGGCCTCACCCGGCCCAAGCTGCACGAGATCCTGACCTCGCACGCCGTCGCAGCGGGCGTGACCATCCGGTACTCGACGACCTTCACGGAGCTCAAGGACGACGGCGACGGTGTCGACGTCGGCTTCACCGACGGGTCCACCCGCCGCTTCGACATCGTCGTCGGTGCCGACGGCGTCTACTCCAAGACCCGCGGTCACGTCGTCGAGGGCGAGGTCGCGCCCTACTACATCGGCCAGTCGGCCTACCGTGTCAACATCCCGCTCCTGCCCGAGATCGACAGCATCATCCTGCAGGCCGGCCCCGAGGGCATGGCCGGTCTCGTCCCGATCGGCAAGGATCTGGCCTACCTCTTCTACAACGCCCGCATGGAGAGGCAGGAGCCCGGCTCGGGCCTGGACAGCAGCGAGAAGCTGCGCGAGTACCTCGCGCCATTCGGCGGCTTCATGGGCCGCATCCGCGAAGAGTTCATCACCGACGACTGCGACATCGTGCTGCGGCCGGAGGAGTCCCTGATTGTGGACGCCCCGTGGCACAAGGGCCGCATCGTCCTGATGGGCGACGCCGTCCACGCGATCACGCCGCATCTCGGCCAGGGAGCCGCTCAGGCGATCGAGGACGGCGTCGTGCTCGCCGACTGCCTCGCCGAGCATGACGACCCTGAGGAGGCCTTCGCCGAGTACACCGGCCGTCGCTTCGAGCGCTGCAAGCTCGTCGTCGACACCTCGCTCGACATCGCGGAGTGGGAGATGGGGCGCAAGCCGGGCTTCGACAACGTGGCCGCCACCGATCATGTCCTGGAGGTCATGGCCCAGCCTCTCTGAGCGATACTCACACGCGAGGCGGCCGCCCGTTAAGGTAAGCGGGATGAGCCTTCCCTCTCGCCGGCGCGAGTTGGCCGATGTCCTGCGTGAGCTCGGGTGGACCGTCCACCGACGGTCACCCGAGCGCGCGGGCGTGGGCCCGATCCCCACCACCGAACTGGCCCTGCTCAAGCAGGTCATCGACGTGCCGGGATCCACCGTCGGCGAGCTGGCCCAGGCGCTGGGGCTGCGCCAGCCCAACGTGAGCGCGGCGATCCGGGTCCTGGCCGGCCGCGGCTTCGTGGTCAAGGAGTCCAGTCCCGAAGACCGTCGCGTCACGCGGGTCCTGCCCACCGCGGTCGGGCGTGCGGAGCACGAGGCCATCGCGGAGAGCTGGGCGGCGCCGATCCGGGAGGCCCTGGACGGGCTCGGTCCCGAGCACCGGGCGGCGATTGAGCAGGCCACGGAGGCGCTGGCGGCTCTCCACGAACGCCTCCAGGCCCTTGAAACGGGCGGGGCGGAGATCGACGCCTCCGTCTAGGGCGTTCGAGGAGGGGCGCGCCCCTCCTGCCGGGCCCGTCCCCGGCGGCGGGCGTGCCGGGCCCGTCCCCGGCGGCGGGCGGGGAAATCCTCACGCCCTCGGCCCGATTACCGGCTCATGGCCCGGAGCGTTTCCCGAATTCCGGCGCTCTCTTGCATATCGGCCGTCATGGCGACGGCGAACAAAACCGAAGAACACTTCTGGACGAGACGAATATCCGCGCAGCTGAAAAGGCTCATCCGTGAAATCTCGCGGGCGAGCCTTTTTGGTCGTCCGTAATTGCGGGAGCGGCACCCCGTCACTGGACCGGGGCCCGGCCACTCATGGCTCTGCATTTCTCTGCCACGGGATTTCCCATCCGGGTTGCCCCTTGCGTTCCGTGCCCGCTCGTGCCTGACCGCCGAGCCGCCCTTGACCGGCCGCCCGGCGATCACCGACTTGTTCGGCACGTCGGTCAGTGCTTCACATAGACCTCCGGGACGTACCACCCTCCGGTCTCGAGCGGGGAGTCCTCGGCCGGCCGGTTCGACTCCAGTCGGCGTCGCAGGTGTCGGCCGTCCGGGCCGTGCCGCGCGTAGTGGTCGATCAGCAGATCGTGACCGAGGTCGTTGTTGAGGTCGCGCCAGACCGTGTGGACGTGCTGGCCCGCGGCGACCGCGTTGTCGGCCTCGATGAGCAGGTCACGCGTGGAGATCCGGTAATAGTGGGCCGTGTTCGCCTCGCGTCCGCCCGCCCAGGCGAAACGGATGTCGCGTGGGTCGGCCGCCAGTACCTGCTCGCGGTACTGCCGGGCCAGCTCGTCGGGACCGGTCTCCACGTAGTAGAGAAGGAGGTCGCGGACCGCGTGCAGCTGATCACCGGTCAGGTCGGCGCCGCTGATGCCCGACGGGTCGGCTTTCACGAAGCGCAGGCGTTCGCGGTCCTCGTCGGTCGTCTCGTAGCCGACGATCCCGAGGTCGACCCAGTCGGGCCATTCCTCGGCGCCGACGTGAGGCACCTGACGGGTGACGAAGTCGGCGGGCGCGACCTCGTGGATGACGGCCTGCTCCTGGGCGTCGGGGGACAGCGAGCGCAGGATCGCCAGAGCCCGGCGCTCGTTCTCGCCGAGCGCGTCCAGCACACCCGCACCGACGGGCTGCGCGCCCATCGCCAGCGGGGTGACGGTGAGGTGGCGCTGCGCGATGATCGTGTAGCTGAGTGAGAGATGATGGCCGATGACCCGCCAACCCCAGGTGTCCTCGAAGCCGGGCCGCCCCCAGAAGCTGAACCAGTAGCCCTCGGGGTCCCGGAAGTTGCCGGCCAGCACGCCGAAGCCGCGCTCGATCACCTCCAGCTCGCGCAGCATGTTCTCCGTGGCCATCACGGACAGCGCCTGGCTGTAGCCGCGCATGCTGAGGCCGGCCTTGAGCAGAGAGTGCGCGATGACCTTCTGGTGCCGGTCGAGCGCGTGCAGCGGGATGCCGGCCCGGTCGGGCTTGGGGATGAAGTCCCAGTCCGCACGGCCCGGAGCGTCCATGTCGGGCACGATGGCCGCGGCCTTGAGATCGGGGCGCAGCGAATCGAGCAGCGCCCAGGTGGCGAAGAGCATCCGCTTGATCGTGACGGGTGCCTCGTAGGTCACGGCGCCGGGGGAGGAGCCGCCGGGGGTGGGCAGATGAGTCATGGGTCCTTCCTCAGGTGCTGAGCACTGCGAGCAGGTCGCAGTGGACGACGGCGCCGCGGCCGAGCCGGGCCGCGATCGCCTGCCGGGCGGGGCGGCTGTCCGGGTCGGGGAACATCGCCAGCCACTCACGGTTGAGTGCCTCACGGTCGTCGGGGTCGGCGAGGTGGAACGTGATCTTGAGGATGTCGTCCGTGCTACCGCCGAGTTCGGCCATCAGGGTGCGCACGTGCGCGAAGACGTGCGCGAACTGCTGGTCGGCGTCGGGGGCCACCTCGCCGGTCACCGGGTCGCGGCCGGTGATGGCACCGGTCGCGACGAACGGGCCGATCCGGCTGGCGGCCGGGATCGGGTTGACGTGGCTGAACCCGGGCAGGTCGATGCTGGTGCGGGTGCTCATGGCCGCTCAGCCCTCGGCGATGACGCGGTTCTCGATGTGGCCGAGGCCCTCGATCTCCGCGCGGACGACGTCGCCGGTCTTGAGGAAGTCGCCCGTCGGCGCGCCGATCCCCGCCGGCGTGCCGGTGGCGAGGATGTCGCCGGGCATGAGAGTGAAGACCTGTGAGAGATAGGCGATTTGTTCGTAGATATCGTGGATCATGTCGTTCGTCGGCCAGTCCTGGCGGATCTCGCCGTTGACGGTGAGCGTCATCCGCAGGTTGTGCGGGTCGGCGATCTCGTCGTCGGTGGTCAGCCACGGGCCGATCGGGCCGTGGGTGTCGAACGACTTGCCCAGCGTGAACGTCGGCGACTTCTTCTGCAGCCAGTCGCGGACCGACACGTCGTTGGCGACGAGGTATCCGGCGATGACCGAGCGGGCGTCCTCCGCGGACACGTGCTTGCAGCGGCGGCCGATCACCACGCCGAGTTCGATCTCGTAGTCCAGCGCGTCGGACAGGCGGGGCTTCACAATGCCGTCGTAGGGGCCGGCGATGCAGGAGACCTGCTTGTTGAACCACATCTGGTTCTCGGGGATCGGGATGCCCGCGGCACGCGCCTCCTCGGCGTGCTCCCGGTAGTTCATGCCGATGCCCAGGTATTTCTGCGGGGTGTCGATCGGCGCCTCCAGGGCCACGTCCGCCAGCGAGTGCGACGGGCCGTCGGCGGCGAGGACCGCCTGCTTCAGCGAGGGCAGCAGGGGCAGGATCGCCCGCAGCGACGTGTTCCCGACGACGTCAGAGATGTCGGTGACCCGGTCACTGTCGACACGGCCGAGCCGCGTCGGCCCCTGCGCGGTGTGGAAGCGTGCGATCTTCACTGCTGCTCCTCCTGAGCGATCCTGTCGAGGCCGGCCTTCTCCTCGGCGGTGGGGGCCCAGACGTGCTCGCCATCCGGGGTCATCTGGAAACTGACGAAGCGCCAGGCGCCGTCCTCGCATCGCCGCAGCACCTGGATCACCTGGCCGGCGACCGTGCGTTCGGAGCCGTCCGGACTGCCGAGGCGGTTGATCAGACGGCCCGTCATGACCGCGACGCCGCCGATCACACGGATCGTCAGTTCGCCGCGGGTCGCGCCCTTGTAGGGCGCGCGGGTGGCGATGTGTTCCAGGAGCTGGGCCTTCGTGTGGGTCAGGCCGGGCGCGTGGGTGTGGATCAGCGAGTCGTCGTACAGGTCGCGGAGCGTGTCGAGGTCGACCTCCAGGAGCGCCCGCCGGCGGCGCTCCTCCACGTCGAGGATCGCCGCGCGCGTGGCGGAGTCGGCGAGGACCACCGGGGCGACGGTCATGCCTTGGCTCCGTACTCGTCGAGGTCGTCGGTGCGGTAGCCGGTCGCCTCGCCGGCCTCGAATCCGGGCCGGGGTGAACCGACCAGCGCGTGGTACTTACTGAAGATCCCGTCGGCCTCCGTGAGCGGGAGAACCTCTTCGATGTCCTTGAAGCGCGTGCCCCGGGTGCGCTCGGCGACCATGCGCCGGATGACCTCGTATCCCTCGCCGCGCATGTTCATCACGATCCGGTTGACGCCCTCGCGGCGGGCCGCGTCGTACGCGACGAAGGCCGCGTGCGGGTCCTCGGGGTGCTCGGCGAGCTTGTCCACGATGACGCGGGCGTCGAGCATCGCCTGGGTGATGCCGTTGCCGCCGCGCGGGTACATCGCATGGGCGGCGTCGCCGAGCAGGACGACCCGGCCGTCGACCCAGTTGTCGAGCGGATCGTGGCGGATCAACGGGAAGAGGTAGACCTCGCGGGCCTCGCGCATCATCCGCCGGACGTCGAGGAACGGCAGATCGACGGTGTCGAAGAGCGGAATGACCTCGCTGATGTCGCCGACCTGGTTCCAGTCCTCGATGGTCTCCTCGCCGTTGGTCTCGGCGACCCAGTTGACCAGTGTCTTGCCGGTCCCCTCGAAGTTGTCGGCGATGGGGTAGACGATCATCGAGGCGGTGTTGGGGTCGCCGATGTGCAGGATCGTGTGGCCGTTGCGGAAGGGCTCCATGACCGTGGTGCCGCGCCACATGGTGATGCCGGAGAAGTGCGGCTCGGAAAGGTTGGGGAACATCTGCCTGCGGATGGCGGACTTGATGCCGTCACAGGCGATGACCGCCGCGTGGCGCACCTGCTCCGTGCGGCCGTCGTCGTGCCGGAGGCCGAGCGTCACGCCCGTGTCGTCCTGCGCGTACCCGGTGACACCGGCGCCCAGGCGTATCGCGTCCGCGCCGAGCCGCTCCAGCGCGACCTTGTAGAGCAGCATCTGGAGGGTGCCGCGGTGCACGAAGCGCTGCTCGTGCAGGTAGCCCATGTGCACGCCGCACTTCTCGGCGTAGATCTCCTGGCCGAAGTGGTTGTAGAAGATCGAGTCCTCCGCGTCGACGGAGATCGCGCGGAATTCCTCCAGCAGGCCGAGACCGTCGATCTCGGCTGTGCCGATGGTCTTGATGTCGACGCCGACGCCGAGCGGCTTCAGCTCGGGCACGGCCTCGTAGACGACTGGGCGGAAGCCCTTCTGGTGCAAACGGAGCGCGGTGAGCAGGCCGGCCGGACCGGCGCCGATGATCGCGATGTCGAGATCGCTGGTGGTCATGTCGTTGTCCTCGTCTTGTGTGGGGTGTGGTCGCGTGGTCAGGAGGCCGGAGCGGAGAGCTCGGCGAGGAAGCCGGTGGTGGCCGCCCAGGCCCGTGCGGCGCTGCGCGCGTTGTACGCGAACAGCTCGGGCTCGGGGGAGTCGGCGGCCTTGGGGCTGGTGAAGGCGTGCGTGGTGCCGCTGTAGAGGTGGAACTGGTGATCCAGCCCGGCGGAGTTCAGGTGTTCCTCCAGCCGGCTCCGCATGGCAGGCGTCGCCATCGGGTCGTCGGCGCCGGTCATCAGCAGCACGGAGCCCGATCCCGGAGTGCTCCAGTCCTGGCCGAGCAGGTCGAGCCCGGGGTGCACCGCGGCGACGCCGGCGACGGCCGCCCCGGTGCGCAGGTACTCGAGCGCCGAGGAGCCGCCGAAGCAGTATCCGAGGAGGGCCAGGGGACGGCCGGCGAACTCCGGCTGCGTGTCGAGTACCGCGTGGGCGGCGGCGACGCGCCCCAGCCACCGGTCGCGGTCCTGGACCATGGAGCCGATCAGCGGTCCGATCTCGGTGACCGAGGACGGTGTGGCGCGCTCACCCCACACGTCGGCCAGGAACACCGGATGTCCGGCCTCGGCGAGCAGTGTCGCGTTGCCGATCATCTCCTCGCCGAGGCCGAAGGCGTCGTGGATGAGCAGGACCCCGGCGGCGGAGGAGTCGCCGGCCGCTCCGCCCGGACAGGTGATGACCAGGCCCCGCATGCGGGTCCCTTTGTGCTGGTATTCGACGTCACGGACGACTGTCTGGGGCACGGGTCCCCTGCCTCTCTGCGCACGGGTTGTGGCATGTGCCACAACGTGATCCGAAACCGTAGGCGAGATCGTGTACGATTTCAACCACGATTTGCGGCGTCCGTAGGTCTTGTGTTGTAGGCGATTCTGTATATGGTTTCGCACACGATCCTGAGTGTTCGGCACCACAGCCCGTACGTACCAGCCAGGGAGCGCCCGATCCCATGTCAGAGATGTCCACGGTCACCGGCGTGAAGTCGCCGTCCGTACCAACCCCCGCACCGGACGCCCCTGTGAAACACGGCGGCGGCTGGGCCTGGTTCGCCTCCCGCTTCGCCGTCATCGGCGTCTGGATCGCGCTCGCGGTCCTCTTCTCGGTCCTCCGCCCCGACACCTTCATGACGTCGGGCAGTCTCAAGGTGATCTTCGGCAGTCAGAACCAGTCGGCGCTCGTCTTCCTGACCGCCGCCCTGCTCTGCACGATCATCGTCGGCGAGTTCGTCGACATGTCGATCGCCTCCAACTTCGGGCTCGCCGCCATCATGCTGACGATCCTCAACGTCAACCACGGGTGGAACGTGTGGGCGGCGGTGCTCGCCTCGCTCGCCCTGTCCACCGTGGTGGGCGCCGTGAACGGCTGGCTCGTGGTCAAGGTCGGCGTCAACACCATCGTGGTGACGCTCGGCATGGGCACCTTCCTCCTCGGCATCGCGCTGTGGGTCTCCGACCTGATGCCGGTCAGCGGTCTCCCCACGGATTTCAAGGACATCGCGCTCCTGCCGGTCGCCGGCCTTCCCATCAGCTTCTTCTACGGGCTCGCGCTCATGCTCGGCCTGGCCTACGTCCTGCACTTCACGCCGCTGGGCCGCACCATGCGCTTCGTCGGTGAGAGCCGCGAGGTCAGCCGGCTGGCCGGTGTGCGCGTGACACGTCTGCGCATCGGGGCCTTCACGACCGCCGGCCTCATCGCCGGCGCCGGAGGGGTGCTCTCCGCGGCGGCCACCGGCGGCTTCGACCCCAACGTGTCGCAGAGCTACCTGCTGCCGATCTTCGCGGCGACCTTCCTCGGCACGGCGATTCTGCAGCCGGGGCGGTTCAACCCGATCGGCACCCTCATCGCCGTCTTCTTCCTGGCGACGGGCGTGCTCGGACTCCAGCTCCTGGGCGCGACCTCGTGGGTCACCAGCGTCTTCTACGGCGGCGTCCTTGTCGTCGCCGTCACCATCTCGACCGTCTTGCGCAGCCACTCGCGCTGATCACCCGCCGGTCACCCCCGTTATCTTCTTCGCGGCCCTGCAAGAGGGCCGCTGGCCTCCGGGCCCGGCATGACTGTTGCCCCCTGTCGAAGTCGATGACCTGGGGGGTGGTGTCACCGGGTCCGGGAGGTGCCGTCGGAGACGCTGATCAGAGGTCCGGCCGCCATCCGGTCCGGTGCAACGCCGGACAGCTCGCGGATGGCAGGTCTGCATAACGTGGATGCGCGAGCACGACACCGATGCCGAGGCCGGCACGTTCAACATCATGGGAGGGGCGCCATGTCCGACACCGAAGACGTGGGCGTGTT
>NZ_KB892004.1 GCF_000373645.1 Streptomyces sp. ATexAB-D23
GGTGTCAACGGCGCGGAGAACTTCGCGGTGATCGAGGCCCTCGCCGACTCGCTCGGTGCCGCCGTCGGCGCCTCGCGCGCGGCGGTGGACGCGGGCTGGTACCCGCACACCAACCAGGTNGGCCAGACCGGCAAGTCCGTCTCGCCGCAGCTGTACATCGCCTCGGGCATCTCCGGCGCGATCCAGCACCGGGCGGGCATGCAGACCTCGAAGACGATCGTCGCGGTCAACAAGGACTCCGAGGCCCCGATCTTCGACCTCGTGGACTACGGCGTCGTCGGCGACCTCTTCGACGTCGTCCCCCAGCTGACCGAGGAGATCAACACCCGCAAGGGCTGACCCTCCGGACAGCACATGAACGACGGCCCGGGGCCGCACGGTGAACCACCGTGCGGCCCCGCGCCGTTCCCGGTCACCGTTGACGCCGGTGCGCCGTCCTTATAACTTCACTATACGGATTGTTGATTCCGGGAAGCGGAAACTGTAGACGTGGAGGGTGCGGACATGGGTCAGCAGGAGAAGGTGGCGACGAGCCTCGCCGGTGCGGTCAGCGACGGGATCAGTGCCTCCCTCACGGCGGTGGACACCGAACTCGCCCGCCGCTACCCCGGCGACCCCGGCACCCGCCAGCCCGTCCACACGGTCTACGTACCGGGCGACACCTTCACGGCCGGCACGCTGCGCACCTGGGGCGACGAAGCGCTGAAGGCGCTCGACGAGCACGCCCCCGACGCGGCCGCCCTCGCCGCGGTCCTCGGCATCCCGGACGAGCTCGCCGGGCCGGTCCACGACCGGGTGCGCGCCAAGCTGGAGCGCGAGCCGGTCGAGGACCTCCGGATCGACTTCGAGGACGGCTACGGGCCCCGTTCCGACGCCGAGGAGGACGAGACGGCGGCCCGCGCGGCCCGGCTGGTCTCGGAGGCGTACGCGCGGGGCACGGCGGCCCCGTACACGGGCATCCGGATGAAGTGCATGGAGGCCGCGGTGCGCGATCGCGGCATCCGTACCACGGACGTCTTCCTCACCGGCCTGATGCGGGCGGGCGGCCTGCCCGAAGGGCTCGTCCTCACCCTGCCCAAGGTGACGTACCCCGAGCAGGTCACCGCCTTCGTCCAGCTGCTCGAAGCCTTCGAGCAGGCGCACGGGCTGCCGTCCGGCCGCATCGGCTTCGAGATCCAGATCGAGACCAGCCAGTCCATCCTCGCCGCCGACGGCACCGCCGCCGTGGCCCGGATGATCGACGCGGCCCAGGGGCGTGCGACCGGGCTGCACTACGGAACCTTCGACTACAGCGCGTGCGTCGGCGTCAGCGCCGCCTACCAGGCGAGCGACCACCCGGCGGCCGACCACGCCAAGGCCGTCATGCAGGTGGCCGCCGCGGGCACCGGCGTCCGCGTCAGCGACGGCTCGACCAACGTCCTGCCCGTCGGCCCCACCCCCCGCGTCCACGAGGCGTGGCGGCTGCACTACGGCCTCACGCGGCGCGCCCTGGCCCGCGCCTACTACCAGGGCTGGGACATGCACCCGGCCCACCTGCCCACGCGTTACGCGGCCGTCTACACGTTCTACCGCGAGGGCCTGGAACAGGCCGCCTCCCGGCTCGCCGCGTACGTGGCGAAGGCGGGCGGTGACGTCATGGACGAGCCCGCCACCGCCAAGGCGCTCAGCGGCTATCTGCTGCGCGGTATCGACTGCGGCGCCCTGGACACCGCGGAGGTGGCCCGCCTGACCGGACTGACCCGTGCGGACCTCGACGCCTTCGCCTCGCCCCGGCGCGGCACCCTGACGGTCACCGCGCCCTGAGGGAGCGCCGCTCAGGCCGGCGGCAGCTCGCCCGAACCCCGTGCGATCAGCCGGGTCGGTAGCTCCACGCGCGCCGGCGTGTGGTCCGCCCCGTCGAGACGCCGGAAGAGGTGCTCGGCCGCGGTGCGGCCCACGGCCGCGGCGTCCTGGGAGATCACGGTGATGCCGAGCAGGTCGGCCAGCTCGATGTCGTCGAATCCGACCAGGGCGGCCGGCCGCTCGCGCTCCGCCAGGACGCGGACCGCGGTCACCGTCACCCGGTTGTTGCCCGAGAAGAGGGCCGTCACGGGCTCCGGGCCGCCGAGCATCTTCTCGGCGGCCGCGCGGACCCGGTCCGGCTCCGTGGAGCCCAGCGACACCCAGGAGTCCTCGACGGTTATCCCGGCGTCCGCCATCGCGGCGTGGTAGCCGCGCAGCCGCTCGGTCGCGGTGTGGATGCGCGGCTGGTCGCCGATGAAACCGATCCGGCGGTGGCCGTGCGCGATCAGATGGGCGACGCCCTCACGGGCGCCGCCGAAGCTGTCCGAGAGCACCATGTCCGCCTCGATCCGCCCGGCCGGGCGGTCCACGAAGACCGTCGCGACCCCGGCCTTGATCTCCGGCTCCAGGTAGCGGTGGTCGTCGGCGGCCGGAATCACGATCAGCCCGTCGACCCGGCGCGCGCACAGGGCGAGGACCAGCTCCTGTTCCCGCTCCGGGTCCTCGGCGCTCGAACCGTTGATCAGCAGGGCGCCGTGCGCGCGGGCCACCTCCTCCACCGCGCGGCTCAGCGGCCCGTAGAAGGGGTCCGCCAGATCCTCCAGGACCAGGCCGATCGAGGCGGTGCGGCCCTTGCGCAGCACGCGGGCGCTGTCGTTGCGGCGGAAGCCCAGCGCGTCGATGGCCTCCTGGACCCGGCGCTCGGTGTCGGGCGTGACGCCCGGCTCGCTGTTGACCACCCGCGAGACCGTCTTGAGGCCCACCCCGGCTCGGGCGGCCACGTCCTTCATGGTGGGCCGGTTGCCGTAACGGGGCTCGGGATGACGGGCGGTCTCGGCCACGGTGCGCTGTCCTGTCGTCGGTGCGGGCGGTCCGGCGGGGCCGCGGAGGGGTCCCGGAGGGTGTGGCGTCGAGCATAGGCCCTGGACAACGTTGTCAAGGGAATGGAGACTGGGCAGACTGTCTGCCTGAGCCGCAGGTCCCGCCCTCACCACCCGGAGCCACACCGATGCATACCGACCTCGTCGCCGCCCTCGATATCGGAGGCACCAAGATCGCCGGTGCGTTGGTGGACAGGGACGGCACGCTCGTCGTACGCGCGCAGCGTCCGA
Organism: Streptomyces sp. ATexAB-D23; assembly: GCF_000373645.1. Taxonomy (GTDB): domain Bacteria; phylum Actinomycetota; class Actinomycetes; order Streptomycetales; family Streptomycetaceae; genus Streptomyces; species Streptomyces castrisilvae. The sequence goes on from NZ_KB892004.1 coordinate 3,114, forward strand.
CGCCCGCCCGGGAGAGCGGCGAGCGGGTCATGGAGGCGGTGAACGGCGTCCTGGCCGAGCTGGCCGCCTCGCCGCGCTGGGGCGAGGCCACGGCTGTCGGCATCGGCAGCGCGGGCCCGGTGGACGCGGCCGGCGGTACGGTCAGCCCGGTCAACGTGCCCGGCTGGCGGGGCTTCCCGCTGGTGGAGCGGGTCGGCGACGCCACGGGGGGCCTTCCGGTCACGCTGGTCGGCGACGGGGTGGCCATCACCGCCGCGGAGCACTGGCTCGGCGCGGCCCGCGGCCACGACAACGCGCTGTGCATGGTCGTCTCGACCGGCGTCGGCGGGGGGCTCGTCCTCGGCGGCGCCCTCCACCCGGGCCCCAGCGGCAACGCCGGCCACATCGGGCACATCAGCGTGGACCTCGACGGCGACCCGTGCCCGTGCGGGGCGCGCGGCTGCGTCGAGCGCATAGCGAGCGGCCCCAACATCGCCCGCCGCGCGCTGGAGAACGGCTGGCGGCCCGGCCCGGACGGCGACGCGTCCGCGGTGGCCGTCGCGGCTGCGGCACGGGCGGGCGACCCGGTCGCCGTGGCCTCCTTCGAGCGCGCCGCGCAGGCGCTGGCCGCCGGGATCGCCGCGACGGCGACCCTGGTCGATGTCGACATCGCGGTGATCGGCGGCGGCGTGGCCGGTGCCGGCGATCTGCTGTTCGCGCCGCTGCGCACCGCCCTGCGGCGGTACGCCACGCTGTCGTTCGTGCAGCAGCTGACGGTGGCGCCCGCAGTCATGGGCAACGACGCGGGGCTGGTCGGCGCGGCGGCGGCCGCCCTCGCCACGCGCACGGGCGCGGGCATACCGGTCAGGGCCCACTGAGCGCGGGGCGCCCGGCCGGCCCCTCACGGCCGGACCGGGCGCTCCGCTCCGGGCGGCGGACGCGGCCGTCACCCACGTCCGCCGGGTTCAGCAGGTGATGCGCAGGTCCGCCCAGTCCGCGTGGTCGGAGTCGACGCCGTCACCTCCGTCTGTGACCACCAGGCGGACGACCTGTGCCCCGCTCACGTCCGCCGCGAGCGGCTGGGGCGCCATCGCGTTGGTCAGTACCCCGGTGGACGCGGCCTTCGTGCCGTCCGCCCAGATCTCGAACGCCACGGTTCCCGCGGCCCCCTTCTCGTCGTCGACCCCGACCTGGGCCGTCACGGTGGCGCACGCGCCGCCCGCGTAGTACTCGACGCTGCTGGCCGCGTGCACCCCGAGCCCCTTGGCGAACACCTCGCCGCCGATGGTCAGCGGGTGGCCGTCGCCCGCCGCGCTCTCCCCGTTGCTGGTGTCCTTCTCGACGGGCCCGTAGCCGTTGGACGCGCTGAGCCGTGGCAGATCGCTGAGGTGGCCGCCGCCGGCCGGGGGCGCGACCACCACATGGGCCCGGACCGGAACGGAGGAGGCCACCCGCTTCCCGGTGAGAGAGCGGTAGCGCGTGGTGATCGTGAGGTCGTAGCCGCCGGGCGGCGCGTCGGCCGGAGGCGTCACCCGCCAGCGGGTGGTCAGCGCCCGGCCCGTGGGCAGGGCCGCGGTCCCGGTCGCCGAAGCCGCCTCCACCTGCCAGCCGGCCGGCCCGGTGAGCGCGGCCGACACCGTGAGCGCGGGCGTGCGGCCCAGGTCGGTCACCTCGGTCGTCAGCGTGGCCGTGCGGCCCGCCTGAACCAACGGGCTTCCCTCCAGGGCGAGTTCCACGGCGGGCGGATGGGCGGCCCAGCGGTGGTCGGCGGCCACGCGCAGCAGCACCGTGCCATGGGCCGGTACGGTCGCCGAGAGGCTGCCCGCCGTGTTGCGGGTGGTGTGCTCCCACAGGTCGCGCACGGTGTAGGCGGAGGCCTGCGGCAGGCCCACCGCGGCGGCCGTCGTGGCGACGCGCTGGGCGCTGTCCGTCTCGTTGAACAGCGCCACCGCCCGGCTGCCGTCCCGCATCTCCTTGGCGACGACCCAGCGTCCGCCGTCCGAGGACAGCACTTCGCCCTGTTTGCCCAGCGGGTCCTGGTCGACGGCGATGACCTCCTCGTTGGAGAGGATGTCGAACGTCTCCCGCGTGGCCGTGCGCAGATCGGAGCCGATGAGCAGCGGGGCCGCCATCACCGACCACATCGAGAAGTGGGTGCGGTACTCGGTGTCCGTCATCCCGCCGTTCCCGACCTCCAGCATGTCGGGGTCGTTCCAGTGGCCGGGGCCGGCCGCGGCGGCGAGCGGGAGGTTCTGCTTCATGATCGACAGCATGCTGCCCCAGCTGTCGTTGATATCGCCCGTGGTGCGCCAGAGGTTGCCCAGTTCGGCGGCCCACTCCCAGGGCTTGTTCTGGCCCCATTCGCAGATGCTGTAGACGATCGGACGGCCGGTCGCGGCCAGCGCGTCCCGCATCGTCGTATAGCGCTCCTTCGCGTCCACGCCCTGGTTGTTGCAGTTGTCGTACTTCAGATAGTCGACGCCCCAGTCGGCGAACTGCTGGGCGTCACTGAACTCGTGGCCGAGTGCGCCGGGGAGACCCACGCTGTCGCAGGTCCTGGTGCCGGCGCTGGTGTAGATCCCGAGCTTGAGCCCCTTCGAGTGGACGTAGTCGGCGACGGCTTCGATGCCGTTCGGGAACCGCACCGGATCGGCTTCCAGCTTGCCGTCGGCATCGCGCTGCGGTAGGGCCCAGCAGTCGTCCAGATTGACGTACTCGTATCCGGCGTCCTTGAGCCCCTTCTCGACGAAGATGTCGGCGATGCCCTTGACCATCGACTCGTCGAACTCGGCGCGGCAATGCGTGGAGTTCCAGTTGTTGAACCCCATGGGCGGGGTGAGGGCGAGCCCGTTCGCGGCCTGCGCGCCGGCCGTCGCCTCGGGGGCGGGGGAGTGCGCGGCGGCGGGCACCACGGCTCCGGCCGTGCACAACAGGGCCGCGGTGAGGGCTCCGAGGATTCTGTGGCGGCTCGCGCGGGTGGGACGGCTTGGAAGATGACGCATCGTTACGTTCCTCCGTACTCGTGCCGGATCATGTGGCGACATGTACATGCCAGGCGAGCGATTACGTTAGAGCGTGTTGAAGTCTGTTGGAAGGGGGTGGGTGCCGATGGCTTGTATCTCGTCAAAACCCTTGACCGTGCCCCTTGATGAGGCCGGGATCCAAGCGCGCGTTCGGTTGTGTTCGCTTGCCGTTTCGGGGCCGGGATCGTCACGGCGTGCCCGTACGACGGATCGGATCTGCCCGGCGGGTTCGCGGGACGTCGGATGTCCCGCCGGAGCCGGCAAGGGGTGACGGGGTGCCCGGTCCTGCCGCCGGCGGGCGGACGGCGGCAGGACCGGGAGGCGATGGCGCCCGGAACACGCTGGTCCTTGGCCTATTCGCAGGCGACGCCGTCCCCGTCGCGGTCGAGGTGGCGGCCGTAACCGGGCTCACCCCGGTGGATGGGGGCCGCGCCGGCCGTGCGTACGGCGGTGCAGTTCGCGTAGTACGGGGAACTGCCGCCGCCCGAGCCGGAGCCGCCCGAGCCCGGGTCGTCCGCGCTGCCGGCGGGGTCCTCGGGTGCGACGGTGACCTCGATGGTCCTGGTCTTCGTGACGGTCGGCGCCGGCTTCGGGCTCGCCGTGACGGTCTCGGTCACCGCGGGCTCGGGCGCGGTGGTGTGCGTCACCGTGGCGGTGACGGCCGGTGCGGGCGACGACTTCGCCGCGGCCTCGGCGTCCGAGCCGGAGCCCTGAGCGGCACCGCCCACGCCGATGCCGATGATGAAAACGACGGCGGCGGCCGGAAGGACGATACGTTTCCGTGCCCAGCGGGGCGCGGAGCCGGCGGGCGCCGGGCCTAACGGCGCGGGCTGCGGCGGCTGCCCCCAAGGCGGCGGCTGCGGAGGCGGGTTGTGCGACATGGGTCCCCCCAGGAGATGTGTGGAGAGACGACCGTAGCCAGGCCGCAGGACGGATGGGAGGCAGATAATCCGCTAGTGATGGAGTTGTGACCGAAGGGTGAAGCGCATGGGCCGCCACGGCCCGCGTGCCGCCGCCGATGTCAGTGGCGGGTGCGATCCTGCATGCATGGACGAGATCATGCGACGGCGGGTGTACGGCGCCGACCACGACGACCCCGACCCCGGCCCCCGGCCCGGCCGGGAGTACCGGGAGCTGGTGGGCGGGCCGCTCGACGGCCTGCTCCTCGACGTGACCGGCTGGACGCCGGTGGCGCTGGCCGACGGCTCCGCCCTGGTCACCGAGATCGGCGCGTACGGGCCGGGCGGCCGCGCCGAGTACGGGCCGCGCGCCGACGAGCCGGGCAAGTGGGACTGGCGCGGCGACACGCCCTGAGTCCCGGCCGCCCCGCCGCTCCCGGGCGCCCCGCCGCTCCCGGGCGCGCGCCGACGGCGCCGTGCGTCCCGGGCCTCAGCGGCCCCGGTCCGACGCCTGCTGCGGCACGACCACGAGGAACGCGTCCTGCTCCAGGTCCATCACGACCTCGGCCGCGACCCCTTCGCCACGGCGGGCAGCCGCGAACTCCTCCGCGGGCCAGCTGCCCCGGGGACCCCCGGCGGGGAACTGCTCAAGCACGGTGCGACGCATGGTCCACCCCCTGTCGTTCCATTTCTGCTGCCCGCTCCAACGACGTGCGGCCCCCGCCGTTACGGCCGGGGAGGCGGTCCGGTGTCCCGTTCGGTGTCCGGTTCCGCAACGCATCGCCTCCACGGTGTTTTCGCGGCGGGGTGTTGCGGGCAAGCCACAGGGGGCTACGGAAGAGGGGGAACCGTGATCATCTGGGTCAACGGTGCGTTCGGCGCGGGCAAGACCGGCGCCGCGCGTGAACTGATCGATCTGATCCCGAACAGCACCTTGTACGACCCGGAACTGACCGGGACGGGGCTGCGGAATCTGCTGCCCCAGAAGAAGCTTGCCGAGGTGACCGACTTCCAGGACCTGCCGATCTGGCGGCGCCTCGTGGTGGACACGGCGGCCGCCCTGCTCGCCGAGATGGGCGGGGTGCTGGTGGTGCCGATGACGCTGCTGCGACAGGAGTACCGCGACGAGATATTCGGCGGGCTCGCCGCCCGGCGCATCGCGGTCCGCCATGTGCTGCTCTCACCTGCTGAAACGATCCTGCGTCAGCGCATCGCTCAACGGGCCGAATTCCCCGGCGAAGCGGAGGGCGTGGACCCGACCGGCCGCTGGGCGTACGACCGCATCGAGCCGTACCGCTCGGCCCTCGACTGGATCACCGGGGACGCCCACACCATCGACAACAGCGCGCTCACGCCCCGCGAGACGGCGGAGCGCATCGCGGAGGCCGTACGCACCGGGGCGGCCCCGGCCTGCGGCATCGTGCAGACCCCCGACCCGACCGCGGAGACCGTCGCGGCCGGGGTGCTGCTCTTCGACGAACACGACCGGTTCCTGCTCGTCGACCCCACGTACAAGCCGGGCTGGGAGTTCCCCGGCGGCGTGGTGGAGGCGGGCGAAGCCCCCGCCCAGGCCGGGATCAGGGAGGTGGCCGAGGAGATAGGCATCCACCTCGAACGGGTCCCCAAGCTGCTCGTCATCGACTGGGAAGCGCCCGATCCCCCCGGATACGGAGGGCTGCGGCTGCTCTTCGACGGCGGACTGCTGCCGCAGGCGGACGCCGCACGGCTGCTGCTGCCCGGCTCCGAACTGCGCGGCTGGCGGTTCGTCACCGAGGCGGAGGCGGCGACCCTGCTGCCGCCCACCCGTTACGAACGGCTGTGCTGGGCGCTCAGGGCCCGTGAGCGCTCAGCCGTGCTCAACCTGGAGGCGGGCGTCCCGGTCGGCTGAGGCCCGCATGACGGCGGCGGCGTCCTCGGTGAGCGGATCGCCGTGGCCGAAGCAGACCGTGGCCGCGTCCAGCTCCGCCAGCCGCCGGAACGAGGCCGCGGCCTGCTGCCGGTCGATGTTGAAGACGCCGAGCATCACCTGCCCCACCCCGGCCACGCAGTCACCCGTGAACAGCACGCCGTGCCGCGGCAGATGCAGACCGATGGACCCCGGGGTGTGGCCGGGGGAGTGGACCACCCGGGCTCCGCCCGCGAAGGGCAGCACCGCCCCGTCGGACAGCTCGGTGCCGACCCGGGTCGGCGGAGCCGGTGGCACCGTCAGCGCGCGCTCGTACAGAGGGCGTTCCCAGTCCAGGAGCACCGGTTCACCGATCTCCTCCTCGCCCCGGATCACCGGTGCGTCCAGCCGGTGCGCCAGGATTTCGGCGCCGTGGCGGCCGGCCAGCTCCTGGGCCGCGCCGTAGTGGTCGCGATGGCCGTGGGTGATCACGATGCGGGCGATGCGGCCGGGGTCGTGGCCGAGCCCGCGCACCGCCTCCTCGATGGCCGGGGCCGCGTTCACGTCGCCCGCGTCGATCAGGGTCAGTTCCGCCCCGTCGCGCCAGAGGTACGCCTGACCGATCGGGAAGCGGAACATGTGCAGCTGGGGAAGCACCTCGACGAGATCCATGCGGCGAACGTACGCGGCGGCGTCCGGCCGCCGCACGGATCTACGCTCTCGGCGAGCTTCGCTCAGCGCGTAGCCCCCGCCCGGGGGTCAGACGGCCTTGGAAGCCGCGTAGTTGCGCAGGAACAGCGCCTCGGTCACCGAGAGCCGCTCCAGCTCCTCGGGCGACACGCTCTCGTTCACCGCGTGGATCCGGGCCTCCGGCTCGCTCAGCCCGATGAGCAGGATCTCCGCGTCCGGGTACAGCTCGGCCAGGGTGTTGCAGAGCGGGATCGAGCCGCCCATGCCGGAGGACTGCATCTCCTGGCCCGGGTAGGCGATCCGCATGGCGTCCGCCATCGCCGTGTACGCCGGGCTCGCTATGTCGGCGCGGAACGGCTGGCCCTGGCCGATTTGCTCGACGGAGACCCTCGCGCCCCACGGAGCGTGCGCCAGGAGGTGGGCGGTCAGCAGCTTCGTCGCCTCGTCCGCGTTGTGGCCGGGCGGCACCCGCAGGCTGATCTGCGCGCGGGCGCTCGCCTGCACGGAGGGCGTCGCGCCGACCACGGCGGGGCAGTCGATCCCGATCACGGTGACGGCGGGCCGCGCCCAGATCCGGTCGGCGACCGTGCCCGTGCCGATCAGCCCGACCCCGTCGAGGATCTTGGCGTCCTTGCGGAACTCCTCCTCCGGGTACTGCAGACCGTCCCACTCCGTGTCCGCGCTCAGGCCGTCGACCGTGGTCGAGCCGTCCTCGGCGCGCAGGGAGGCGAGCAGCTGGATCATCGCGGCGAGCGCGTCGGGGGCGGCGCCGCCGAACTGCCCGGAGTGGAGGTTGCCCTCCAGGGTGTCGAGTTGGACCCGCAGCATCGTCATACCGCGCAGCGTCGAGGTGACGGTCGGCAGCCCCACCCGGAAGTTGCCGGTGTCACCGATCACGATGGTGTCGGCGGCGAGCAGTCCGGGGTGCGCCTCGGCGTACCGCTCCAGACCGCCCGTGCCCTGCTCCTCGGAGCCCTCGACGATCACCTTGACCGAGACGGGGACCCCGCCGTCCGCCTTGAGCGCGCGCAGCGCGAGCAGGTGCATGATGAAGCCGCCCTTGCAGTCGGCCGTGCCCCGGCCGAACCAGCGGCCGTCACGCTCCGTCAGCTCGAACGGCGGCGAGAGCCAGGCGGACTCGTCGAGCGGCGGCTGCACGTCGTAGTGCGCGTAGAGCAGCACGGTCGGCGCACCGGCCGGGCCCGGCAGGAAGCCGTAGACGGACTGGGTGCCGTCGGGGGTGTCGAGCAGGGCGACGTCCTCGAAGCCCTCGGCGCGCAGGGCCCGCGCGACCCACGCGGCGGCCGCTTCGCACTCGCTCTTCGGATACACCGCGGGATCCGCCACCGACTGGAAGGCCACCAGCTCGGTCAGCTCCGCCTTGGCGCGGGGCATCAGCGAGGCGACGGTCTCGGGAATCGGATGGCCGGTCATGGGACACGCTCCTGGTAGGTGCGACGTTATGTGTACGTTTCCGGGTACTTGCCCGCCTGGAGTGCGGCGTTGCGGGTACGTCGGAGACTCGGGCGATCCTCCCACAGCGGGGCTCGGCCGCAACGCGCCGTAGGATGCCGTGAGCAGCTTGGGCCACTGGTGGGATCGGGAGCAGAAGCACATCGTGAGCAGCGAGAACGCAGACGCCGGACATGAGCACGAAGAGTCGTCCGTGTGGGACGTCGTCGTAGTCGGCGCCGGACCGGCGGGAGCCTCCGCGGCATACGCGGCGGCGGTAGCCGGCCGCAAGGTACTGCTCCTGGAGAAGGCGGAACTGCCCCGCTACAAAACGTGCGGCGGCGGCATCATCGGGTATTCGCGCGACTCGCTGCCGCCCGGATTCGAACTGCCCCTGCGGGACCGCATCCACGCGGTCACCTTCTCGCTCAACGGCAGGCTGGCACGCACGCGCCGCTCCCGGCGGATGCTCTTCGGGCTCATCAACCGCCCCGAGTTCGACGCCGGACTGGTCGAGCAGGCGCAGAAGGCAGGTGCGGAGCTGCGCACCGGGGCGACCGTCAGCCGTGTCGAGCAGCACGGCGCCGCGGTGCCCGACCGGCGCACGGTCGCGGTCGTGCTGTCCGGTGGCGAGACCGTCCTGGCCCGCGCGGTGGTCGGCGCGGACGGCAGTGCCGGGCGGATAGGAGCACATGTCGGGGTGAAGCTCGACCAGGTCGACCTCGGCCTGGAGGCGGAGATCCCGGTCCCGCCGACGGTCGCCGAGGACTGGGCCGGCCGCGTCCTGATCGACTGGGGCCCCATGCCGGGCAGTTACGGCTGGGTCTTCCCCAAGGGCGACACGCTGACGGTCGGTGTGATCTCCGCCCGCGGCGACGGCGCCGGCACCAAGCGGTATCTGGAGGACTTCATCGCGCGGCTCGGCCTGGCCGGCTTCGAGCCGAAGATCTCCTCCGGTCATCTGACGCGCTGCCGCAGCGACGACTCGCCGCTCTCGCGCGGCCGTGTGCTGGTGTGCGGTGACGCGGCGGGCCTGCTGGAGCCGTGGACCCGGGAGGGCATCTCGTTCGCGCTGCGCTCGGGCCGGCTCGCCGGTGAGTGGGCGGTGCGCGTCGCGGAGTCGCACGACGCGGTGGACGCCCGCCGCCAGGCGCTCAACTACGCGTTCGCCATCAAGGCCGGGCTCGGCGTCGAGATGAGTGTGGGGCGGCGCATGCTGAAGCTCTTCGAGCGGCGCCCCGGTCTGCTGCACGCGGTGCTGACGGGTTTCCGCCCGGCGTGGAACGCGTTCGCCGGCATCACTCGCGGTACGACGTCGCTGGCCGAGCTGGTCCGTTCGCACCCGCTGGCCCAGCGGGCGCTTTCCGCGCTGGACCGGTAGCGGCCACCGGGGGCTGACGCGCCGGCCGGTGCGTCAGCCCGCCCCGGTGATCCGGAAGACGGGGTGGTCGGGGCAGGCCGCCAGGATCTCGGCGTCCGTGGACTTCGCGGTGACGCCCTTGAAGTACTGGTTGACCTCCCAGCCCCAGCGTTCCAGGTAGGCGCGGATGACGGTCGCCTTGTGCGCGTCGTCCGCGATCTCCACGGCCGTGAAGGTGTGTGTTTTGCGGCCGGCGCGCAGCTCGCCGCCGCCGGCCGCCCGCATGTTGCGCACCCACTGCGAGTGGCCCCGGGCGGAGACCAGGTACCGCGTGCCCTCGTAGGTGTGCGGGTTGACCGGGATGCGCTGCATCCGGCCGCTCTTGCGGCCCCGCACCGACAGCTCCTGTGAACCGAGCAGGCTGATTCCGTGCCGCGCGAGCCGGCCGACGACGCCGTTGAGGCGGACGTTGAGCGGGCTGCCCTTCAGGTAGTACGGCTGCGACTGCGTCATGACGATGACCCCCACGGTTTGGAGAGCGGTGCTCTCGCTTGAGATCAGTGTGCACGGAAGTGGTGCTCAAAAGCAAGGGCACTGCTCTCGTTATTGGTCGCTGCTCTGATCGCATGGCAGACTGATCCCCATGAGCGCTATCCGAGGAGCCAGGGAACGGGCCCGCATCGAAGTCACCGCCGCCATCAAGGACGAGGCGAGGAAGCAGCTCGCCGCCGAGGGCGCGGCAAAGCTCTCGCTGCGCGCCGTCGCGCGCGAACTGGGCATGGTCTCCTCCGCCCTCTACCGCTACTTCCCCAGCCGCGACGACCTGCTGACCGCCCTGATCGTCGACGCGTACGACGCCATCGGCGAAGCCGCCGAACGCGCACACCGCACCACCGCCGGCACCACGGACACCCCCGCATCACCCGGCACCGGCCTCGCCCGCTGGGTCGCCGTGGCCCGCGCCGTACGCGACTGGGCGCTGGCCCACCCCCACGAGTACGCGCTGATCTACGGTTCGCCCGTGCCCGGCTACACCGCGCCGCAGGACACCATCGCCCCCGCCGCCCGCGTCGGCCTCGTGCTCATCGCCGTCGTCGAGGAGGCCCACCGCGCGGAGGGCCTCGCGCTCCCGCCGCTCGCCGACGAGCTGCGCCCCGAGGCCGAACGGCTGGCCGCCGAACTGACCGCCGACCTGACGCCCGACCTGACCTCGGGCCTGGCCCCCGCGGTCGCCGCCCCGCTCGTCGCGGCCTGGGCGCAGCTGTTCGGGCTGATCTCCTTCGAGGTCTTCGGCCAGTTCAACCGGGTGGTGGAGGCCCGTGAGGTCTTCTTCCGGCACGCCGTCACGGAACTCGCCCGTACGGTCGGCCTGCTCGGCAGACGCGGCTGAGGGCGCGGCCCCGGGCGTACCGCGCCCTTCGCCGTACTCCCCGGGGGGTACGGGTGATCACCACGCCCGGCGGACGCCCGCACGGCGGTCCGCCGTCTAGCGTGGACGGTATGGAAGAGCAGCGCCCCAGGACACGCGGCGGACCCCGGGGCTTCAGGCACCGGGGCGGCCCGCCGCGCCGGTTCCACCGGGGCGGGCCGCCGGGCTGGGTCACCGCCGGGCGCGGGCGGTCCGCCGCCCGGCTGCCCTGGCCGTCGACGCTGCTGACCGGGCTGGTCGTCATGATCGGCTCGAACGTCGTGTCCCGCGGCCAGCTCCACGACAAGGTCCCGCTCGACCTCCTCGGCCGGCTGCTCCTCCTCGCCGCCGTCGCGGTCCTGCTGCCGCGTCACCGCCATCCCGTCGTGGCCGTCTTCGGGGCCTCGGCCGCCACGACGGTCTACCTCGCCGCCGGATACCCCTACGGACCGGTCTTCCTGACGGTCGCCGTCGGCTGCTTCAGCGCCGTGGTCGCCGGGCACCGCAAGGCGGCGTGGACCGCGGTCGGCATGATCTGGGTGGCGCACCTCCTGGTCGCGCACTGGCTCTACCGATGGCTGCCGCCCGGCGACGACACCGCGTCCCGGTGGGGGCAGGAGGTGGGCGTCGCGGCCTGGGTGGTGGCCGTCGTCGCGGCCGCCGAGTTCGTCCGGGTGCGCCGCGAACAGTGGGCCGCCCAGCGCGCGGAGCGCGAGGCCGCGGAGAAGCGGCGGGCCGACGAGGAGCGCCTGCGCATGGCCCGGGAGCTGCACGACGTGCTCGCGCACAGCATCTCCGTCATCAACGTCCAGGCGGGCGTCGGGCTCGCCCTGCTCGACACCGACCCGGAGCAGGCCCGCACGGCGCTCACCACCATCAAGGCCGCCGGCAAGGAGGCGCTCGGCGAGGTGCGGCAGGTCCTGGACACCCTGCGCGCCCCCGGCGACGCGCCCAGGTCCCCGGCCCCCGGGCTCGACCGGCTGCCGGAACTGGTCGAGCAGGCCGCGAGCGCCGGCCTCACCGTCACCGTGGAGAGCGACGGCGCACGCGGGGCCGTACCGCCGGGGGCCGGCCTGGCCGCCTTCCGGATCATCCAGGAGGCGCTGACCAACGTGGTGCGGCACTCGGGCTCACGTACCGCGCACGTACGGATCGTCTACGAGCCCCGACGCCTGGTGCTCCGCGTGGACGACGAAGGACCGGCCACCGGCACGGACGCCGGGGGCAGCGGCAACGGCCTGGCCGGGATGCGGGAGCGGGCCGCCGCGCTGGGCGGCACCGCGGAGGCGGGGGCCGGGCCCGACGGGGGTTTCCGGGTACGGGCCGAGCTGCCGCTGCCCGCGGCAGGTGAGCGAGCCCGGAGCGACGAGGGGACATCGTGATGCGTGTACTGCTGGCCGACGATCAGCTGCTGGTCCGGGCGGGGTTCCGGGCGCTGCTGGACGCCCAGCCGGACATCGAGGTGGTGGGCGAGGCCGCCGACGGCGCCGAGGCCGTCCGCCTGGTGCGGGAACTGCGGCCGGACACCGTGCTGATGGACATCCGCATGCCGCACCTCGACGGCCTCGCCGCCACGCGCGCCATCACCGGCGACCCCGCGCTCGACCTGGTGAAGGTGGTCATCCTCACCACCTTCGAGCTGGACGAGTACGTCTTCGAGGCGATCCGGGCCGGTGCTTCCGGCTTCCTGGTCAAGGATGCCGAGCCGGACGAACTGCTGCGGGCCGTGCGGGCGGTGGCCGCGGGTGACGCCCTGCTCTCGCCGGGCGTCACGCGCCGGCTCATCGCCGAGTTCGCCGCCCGGTCCAAGGAGCCCGCCGCCGCGACCGCGCTGGGCGAACTCACCGAACGGGAGCGGGAGGTGATGGCGCTGGTCGGCATCGGCCTGTCCAACGAGGAGATCGCCCGCCGGCTCTTCGTCAGCCCCCTCACCGCGAAGACACACGTCAGCCGGACCATGGTGAAGCTCGGCGCCCGCGACCGGGCCCAACTGGTGGTGCTGGCCTACGAGTCGGGCCTGGTCCGGCCGGGCTGGCTGGGCTGACGGGGCGGCGTCAGCCGTCAGGACCAGGTGATCGAGGAGTTGTCGCGCCAGATCCGCGCCGGCTCACCGTCACCCGTGACGGTGAGCCGGGTGAGCGGCAGCCGGTTCCAGAGCGCCGGGTAGAGCGTCCCGGCCGGGGCGCTCAGCTCGCAGTCCGCGGGCGTCGAGGGGGCCGGCCCTTCCTCGCGCTCCGCCGAGGGCGGCCCGGGGGAGAGACGTACCGTCCACACGGTGTCCGTGTCCGTCGCCCGGATCCGCAGGGTGCGCGGTGTCTCGGTGCGCACCCTGCTCTTCGGGCGGGCGTGCATGCCCAGCAGCAGTTCGTCGATGCCGTCCAGCGCGTGGGCGGGGGCGATGGGGGAGAGCGGGCCGCCGCGCGCGGACTCGGCGTCCACCCGGTGGATCGTCGTCTCGTGCGCCTGGCGGCGGGCCCAGAAGGCGAGCGGGGACGGGGCGGAGAGGAACGTCCAGCACTCCAGGTCCCGCGGCGCGTCGGCCAACGTGTCCACGAGGAACCGGTGGCCGTCGCGGAAGCGGTCCAGCAACTCCGTTCCGTCCAGCTCCGGTTCCCCGGCGTCGGGAACGTACGAGGTGTGCCCCTGCGCGACGAAGGCGGCGGCCCAGGCGTGGACCATCGCGGTGTGCCTGAGCAGATCGCGCACCTGCCAGCCCGGACAGGTCGGCACCGGCGCCTCCGTACCCGCTTCCTCGGCCGCGTCCGCGAGCAGGCGGCCCTCGGTGGCCAGGGCCTCGATGTGCTCGGTGATTTTCATGGCACGGGATTGTGCCAGCAGATCAGGCGCCCTGGGCGTGGACCGTACGGCTCCGGCCGGAGCCGCCGCGGACGAGCCGCGCGAACCAGCCCACCGCGAGCGACTGCACCAGCACGGACACCACCAGTGCCAGATACATGAACCAGGCGGGCCCGAACGACTCCGCCCCCGCCATCGAGCCGCCGAGGAGGAAGACGAATATGGTCGGTGCCGCCAGGAGGAACAGCCAGATGCCCGCGAACGAGGCGTCCTCGTGGGCCACGAACAAGGTGTCCACCAGGACGAACACCGCCGTCGCGGCGACCACGCCCAGGTAGACGAGTGAGGCGGCGTTCTTGAAGGTGAGCCGTGCGAGCGTGCTGAGGCGGCGGTGGTTCATGGTGGGCCTGTTCATTGCGTGCTCCCCGTGGACGACTGTGCCTCCATCGTGCGTCGGGGGAGCCGCGCCTGCCTGAGTACCGCTACTCATTCGATCAGGTGTGCGCCGCCTTGCGGGCGCCGTAACCCAGGGCCGCCGCCGCACCGGCCAGCACGGCCACCGTGGTCAGGGCCACCGGCAGGGAGAACCAGTCGGCCAGGAAACCGATCGCGGGCGGCCCGAGCAGCATGCCGCCGTAGCCGAGCGTCGAGGCGGCGGCGACCCCGCTGGGGCCGGCCAGCTCGCCCGCCCTGCCGACCGCCACCGGGAAGATGTTGGCGAGGCCGAGACCGGTGACGGCGAAGCCGAGGAGCGCGAGCCAGGCGGTCGGGGCGAGCGAGCCCAGGAGCATGCCGGCGCCCGCGGTGACGCCGCCCGCCACCAGCGTGCGGGTCTGGCCGAGCCGTTCGAGGAGGGTGGTGCCGCTGAGCCTGCCCGCCGTCATGGCGAGCGCGAACAGCGAGTAGCCGGCGGCGGCCACCCCGGGGCGGGCGTGCAGGTCCTGCTCCAGGTGGAGCGCGCCCCAGTCGGCCAGGGCGCCTTCGCCGTACGCGGTGCAGAGCGCGATCACGCCGAACAGGAGCACCACCTTGCGGGCCCGCCCGGTCAGGCGCTCGGCGGGCTTCCCGGCGCCGGCCGGTGCCGGATCGGCGCTGTGCGAGGGGTGTCGCAGCAGGACCGGGCCCGCCAGCGCGGTGACGACCAGTCCGATTCCGGTCAGGAAGAAGAGGTGCAGGGCGGGCGAGAGGCCGCCCGCGACGAGCCCGCCGAGCCCCGCGCCGATCATCCCGCCGAGGCTGAACGCGGCGTGGAAGCCGGGCATCACGGGGCGGCGCAGGGCGGCGACCAGGTCCACCGCCGCGCTGTTCATCGCCACGTTCATGCCGCCGTACGCGGCACCGAAGACCAGCAGCACCAGACCGAGGGAGAGGGCGGAGTGCGTCTGGGCGGGCAGCGCGATGCTGAAGGACAGCAGGACACCGCAGACCACGGTCACCGCATGGCTGCCGTACCGGCGGCAGAGCCGGCCGGTGAGCATCATGGTGATCACCGCACCTGCGGATACGCCGAGGAGCGCGAGGCCGAGGGTGGAGGCCGAAGCGCCGGTCTGGTGCTTGATGGCCGGGATGCGGACCACCCAGCCGGCGAAGAGGAAACCGTCGAGGGCGAAGAACACGGTCAGCGCGGTACGGAGACGGGCCGGCGGGAGTGGAGCGGTGTTGCCGCCCGGTCCCCCCGGTAGTGCCGTCCGCAGTTTGTTTAGTTGCGGCACAAACTCAGCATAGGGGCCCGCCGACAGCCGGCGCAAGACAGGTGTCCCGCCCGGCCCGAACCATGCGGCCGCCCCGCGCGGCGTGGCGTCGCACCCGGGGCAAGTCGGCCACCACGGCGTCGGAACCACCCCGGGATCATGGGAGACTCGCCCCCATGAACGGCAAGGTGACCACCACCCGGACGAAGTTGGAGAGGGGCCGCAGCGCGCTCGGGCCCGCCCTGGAACTGGTCCATACCGGACGCGCGCCCACGCGCGCCGTCCTCACCTCCGAGCTGGGGGTCACCCGGGCCACGGCGGGCGCGGTCGCCGCGGAGCTGGAGGCACTCGGCCTCATCCGGGTCGATTCGAGCCCCGGTTCGGCGGCGGGCTCCCAGGGCCGGCCCTCGCACCGGCTGGCGGTACGGGAGTCCGGGCCGGTGGCCGTCGCCGCCCAGGTGCACGCGGACGGCTTCCGAGCCGCGCTCGTCGGGCTCGGCGGCCGACTCGTCGCGACCGCGCCCGGCAGCGTCACCATCACCGCCGACCCCGCCCAGGTCATCGGTGAGGTCGTGGACGACTGCGCGCGGCTGCTGCGGGACAGCGGACTGCGGTGCGTGGGGGCCGGACTCGCGGTGCCGTCCGCCGTCGCCGAACCGGAGGGCAACGCCCTCAACCCGCTCCACATCGCCTGGCCCGCCGGCGCCCCGGTCAGCGAGATCTTCGCCACATGCGTCCGTGAAGCGGGCATCGAGGGACCGGCGTTCACCGGAAACGACGTCAACCTCGCCGCACTCGCCGAACACCGCCACGGAGCCGGGCGCGAGGCCCAGCACCTGCTGTGTGTCGCCACCGGCCACCGCGGTGTCGGCGGCGCGCTCGTCCTGGACGGCCGCCTCCACACCGGGAGTTCGGGCCTCGCTCTGGAGGTCGGCCACCTCACGGTCAATGCCGAGGGCCGCCCCTGTCACTGCGGTGGCCGCGGCTGCCTGGACGTCGAGACCGACCCGCTCGCCTTCCTCACCGCGGCCGGGCGCACCCCCGGCCCCGAGGAGTCCCTCCTCAAGCAGTCCGGCGACCTGCTGCGCAACGAGTACGAGGACCCCGCGGTGCGCAACGCCGCCGAGGAACTGATCGACCGGCTCGGCCTGGGACTTGCCGGTCTCGTCAACATCCTCAACCCGGACCGGATCATCCTCGGCGGGCTGCACCGCGCGCTGCTCGACGCCGACCCGGAGCGGCTGCGGGCCGTGGTGGCCGACCGCAGTCTGTGGGGGCGCAGCGGGAGCGTGCCGATCCTGCCCTGCACCCTCGACCACAACAGCCTGGTCGGGGCGGCGGAGCTGGCGTGGCAGCCGGTCCTGGACGACCCGCTGGGCGCGCTGGCCTGAGACCTACCACTGACGTCCCGTTCCGAGCCGGTCCGCTTCCGGCCGGCTGATGTGCAGCACCTGGTAGCGGTCGCCGGGTGCGTCGGGCGCGGGGTGGTCCCAGAGCGTGAAGTGGAGGAGTTCCCAGTGGCGGGGGTCGGCGGCCAGGGCCGTGGCGACCGCGCCGGTAGCCTTCGCGAGCCGCCGGCTCTCCGCCAGGGCGGCTTCGACCGCGTCCGCCGGGGACTCCGAGGGCGGCATGGGGGAGCGGTGTCGGGTGGCCGCGCGGGGGAGTGCGTCCGGGGCCGGGCCCTCCTCGTACGACAGGCCCGTCCAGTGCTGTACCTCCGGGCGCCCGAAGTCCTGGACGACGCCCTGGAAACCGGGTCCCCAGAGGAAGGCGTTCATGCCCTCGGGCCGGGACCACAGATAGAACGGGGCGTACTGGTTGACCGGCGAGTCCTCGCCCCGCTCCCGCATCAGATACGCCTTGAGGCCGAGCCCGGGGAAGTCGTCCAGGAGGTGGCCCCTGGTCGCCACCCGGTGCCGGATGACGCCCATGTCGTAATCGGCGGGCAGGGTGATCTCGTACTGCATCGCGTGCATCGGTGGCTCCTCAGAAGTGCAGGACGGGTTCGATGGGCGGTCCCAGGAGGGCGAGCAGGCCGCGGACGCCCGCGTCGAAGGCGTCCGCCGAGCCCGAGGCACGGGCCAGCACATAGCCGCCCTGGACCGTCGCGACGATCGTCGCCGCGAGGTCGTCGGGCCTGAGGCCGGGGGTGAACTCGCCCCGGTCCAGGCCCTCGCGGACGATCGCGGCGAGCCGTTCGCGCAGCCAGGCGATCGTCTCGTCCACCGGAGCCCGCAGCTCGTCGCTCGCGATCACCTCCGGATCCATCGTCAGCCGCCCCACCGGGCAGCCGCGCAGGACATCGCGCTCGCGCAGCAGATAGGCCGAGATCCGTTCGTACGCCGAACCGGGCGCGTCGAGCACCCGGGCCGCCGCCTCCCGCATCTCCTCGGCCGTGCGGCCGATGGCGGCGAGTGCCAGGTCCGGCTTGCCGGTGAAGTGGTGGTACATGCTGCCCTGGCCCGCGCCCGCGTGCTGCTGGATGGCCTTGGGGCTCGTCCCCACGTAACCGCGCTCCCACAGGAGCTCCCGAGTGGCTTCGATCAGACGGTCCTGAGTGCCCATAAAAGGAGTGTACATACTAGTAGGTACAACGCTTGGAGCGGGGCCGCGGCGGTACTCCCGGCGCGGTACGCGCACCGCCGCCCGGTGTACGACGACGCGCGGCCCCTGCCGCGACAGGCTGGAGAGCGACGGAAGAGATATGAGAGCGAACCGAGGAGCTGACCGAGATGAACACCCTGGCTTTCGACGGCGGACCCGGGCCCTGGATCCTATTCGTCCCGCTCGTCTGGGCGGCCGTCGTCCTCACCGTCGTCACGGTCCTGCGCCGCACACTGCCGCGCGGCCGGCGCGGCCACTGGCAGACGCGGGCCGTGCCGGAAGGGCCGGCCGGACACTCGCCGATCGCCGTGCTCGGGCGGCGCTTCGCCGCCGGGGAGATCGACGAGGACGAGTACTGGCGGCGGCTGTCCGTGCTCGACGAGCAGTTCGGCCCCCGCGTGGGCGGCGCCGGGTGACCGGACGGCGTGACGGACAGGAGCGGGGCACCCTCGTGGGGGCGCCCCGCTCCTGTCGTATCAGCCCATCACGGCCGACCGTGCCGTCGAGGGTGGTGCCCCGTCCGGCATCGTGAGGCCGCTCAGGTCGAACGGCCCGTCGGTCGTCGCCCCGTACAGCACATGTGACGGCTGGGTGAGCCGGGACGGCGTGGGAAGCGTGAACCAGACGGCCTTCCCCGCCCCGCCCCTGGGGCGGACGCCCCAGCTCTCGCTGACCGCGGCGATCAGTGCGAGTCCGCGCCCCGACGTACTGGAGTCGTCGGCCTCGCGCACGGTGGGCATCCGTGGGTCGTGGTCATGGACGGACACCGTCAGCCGTTCGAGCAGCAACTCGATCTCGACGGTGCATGATTTGTCCGGCTGCGCATGCCGGTGGACGTTGGTCAGGAGTTCGGTGACACCCAGCGCTGTCTGGTCGATGAGAGAATCGAGATGCCAGTAGCGCAGCTGCGCCGAGATGATTCTGCGGACCTGACCGATCCGCGACGGCAGGGCTTGGAGCTCCACCGTGCAGTGCCTGCTTGGCTCGCTGATCACGGCTGCGACTCCCCGAAATAGGTCCGGAAGAAGACGAAGGAACGGATCCAGCACATGGCTCGCTGCTGAGTCCGGGCCCGGCGGCCTGGATCACAGTGTCACCGCCGGTACACCATGAGTGACGTGACTCCAATGTCGCTCAGCGCATACCGGTCCGCAACTCGCGATTTCCCCGCAGCCCCGCCCCGCCCCGCCCCGCTCCGCCCCGTCCCCGCTCCGTCAGCCCCGCCGGCCCCCCGCGCTGTACAACGCTTCCAGGAACCGGTGTGCGGGCGGCTCGTCACCGGGTTTGCCGTCGGGCCGCCGCATCGTCAGCCGGTACCGCGTCCCGTTGACCCGCGCCACCGTCGCGTCCGCACCCGCGAACCACGGTCTGCCCGCGCTCACCGTCCCCACCGGCGCACTGTCGATTTCCCGCCCGTAGCTCGTCAGAAGGGCCACCCGGCCGTCCTTGACGGTCACCTGCCCGGCCCTGGTGACCGAGCGCGCCCAACGGTCGATACGTACACCCGTGGCACTGAACTCCGTTTCGGACATGGCCCCTTCGCCCCCTTCAACATGCCTCTGAGACGAAGTGTGCCCATCTCGGCCCCGGTGCACCAGAGCGGGACCGTGGATAAACGGCGTATTCGCGCCGCGTGGCACCACCTGCGCCCGCCCGTGACACCAAGGCAGCCCTATGGACCATCAAAGTCAACGTTTGCGCAGGTGGGGGGCATATCGTGGGCCCCGCCCAGACCGGGTCGCACGAGGAGAGGCGCGCAGATGGACACCAGCGAGCACGGGCACGGCGGCGACGCCGTGGCAACCGTCGACATCGACCGATCCGACCCGGCCTACCGCGCCTGGCTCAAGGAGGCCGTCCGCAAGGTCCAGGCCGACGCCAACCGCTCCGCCGACACCCATCTGCTGCGTTTCCCGCTGCCCGAGACCTGGGGTATCGACCTCTATCTCAAGGACGAGTCCACCCACCCCACGGGCAGCCTCAAACACCGGCTGGCGCGTTCGCTGTTCCTCTACGGGCTCTGCAACGGCTGGATCCGGCCGGGCAAACCGGTCATCGAGGCATCGAGCGGTTCCACCGCCGTCTCGGAGGCGTACTTCGCCAAACTGATCGGGGTGCCGTTCATCGCCGTGATGCCCCGGACCACCAGCCCGGAGAAGTGCCGGCTCATCGAATTCCACGGCGGGCGCTGCCACTTCGTCGACGACTCGCGCCTGATCTACGAGGAGTCCGCACGACTCGCCGCGCAGAGCGGCGGCCACTACATGGACCAGTTCACCTACGCCGAGCGGGCCACCGACTGGCGGGGCAACAACAACATCGCGGAGTCGATCTACCAGCAGCTGAGGCTCGAACGGTACCCGGAGCCCACCTGGATCGTGGCCACCGCCGGCACCGGCGGCACATCGGCGACCATCGCCCGCTACGTGCACTACATGCAGCACGACACCAGGATCTGTGTGCCCGACCCGGAGAACTCCTGCTTCTTCGACGGCTGGACCCACCACGACCCGCTCGCCACCAGCGACTGCGGCTCACGCATCGAGGGCATCGGCCGGCCGCGCATGGAACCGAGCTTCGTTCCCGGCGCCATCGACCGGATGATGAAGGTCCCGGACGCGGCGAGCGTCGCGGCCGTGCGCGCACTGGAGCGGGCCATCGGGCGCAAGGCGGGCGGCTCCACCGGCACCGGGCTGTGGAGCGCGTTCAAACTGGTCGCCGAGATGGTCGCCCGGGGCGAGGGAGGCAGCGTGGTCACACTGTTCTGCGACCCCGGCGACCGCTACCTCGACAAGTACTACTCCGACTCCTGGCTGGCCGCGCAGGGCCTGGACATCGCCCCCTACACCCGGACCATCGACGACTTCCTGATCACCGGAAGCTGGCCGGAGGCCTGAACCCCGGCGGTCAGGCGGGCGCCGCCGCCAGCCGCCGGTCGAGGTCGCGCACCGCGTCCCGGAACGAGCGGCCCACCGCGCGGCGGGCCCGCCGCAGGACGAACCGGAACAGCGGCGAGCCGTCGGCGGCGAACGTCCACCGCACCTGGGTGCCGGTACCGGCGGGGGNCAGCCGCCACTCCTCCACCAGCGCCTTCAACCCGGGGGCGTTGGTGGTGTCCACCCGGTACGCGTACCGCTCGCCGGGCTCCGTCGCGATGACCGTCTCGCGGAACGTGATCCCGCCCCGCAGCCGTACCTCGCGTCCTGCCCCCGCCTCCACGGGCACGGCGGCCGTCACGGCGGTGAACCAGGCCGGCCAGCCCTCGACATCGTCGGCGAGCGCCCGGTACACCACATCAGGGGGAGCGGACACCTCGGCGGTGAAGACGAGCCGCACCGGAGCGACCCGGGCGAAACCGAGGCTCTCGGAGCGAAGACGATGTGCCATGGATCGCACCTCCCGAACGGCCGACGGCAACGCGCACACCATAGCTGGCAACCCGTCAGATGTCCGTACCCGTACCGGACATGTGCCGGCCCCGGGCCGTTGCCGGGGCGGCCGCGCACCCTCAGCCGTACCGCCCGGACGGCTGGTCCAGTACGGAGTCGAGCACCCGGCCGAAGACCCGGCGGCCCGCACCGGCGATCACCGGGTCGGCCCAGCGCGGCAGCAGCCGCACGCTCATCTCCTCCACCCACACCACATGGGAGCCGGCCCGGTTCGGATACACGTCGATCGACGCCCGGCCCAGCACCACCCGGCCACGCTTCTCCAGCCGGCACATGCCCGCCCGGCCCCCGGCCGGCGGCGACCAGCGGACCACTTCCATCGGATCGTCGAACGCCAGCGGCCCCACTCCGGTACGCGCCACGAACACCGTCCCGACCCGGTTCGGCAGCCCCGTCGGCACCGTGATCGACGTCAGCGGCACCAGCGCGGCATGCCTCTCCCAGTCCGTCACCCGGCGCCAGGACTCGGCTGCGGGCAACGGGGAGAAACGCTCGATCCGGAAGACGGCCACACCACGATCCTAGGCCGTGACAGGTCCGTCGCGAGCGGAGCGGAATCCCGCGTCCTCAGCCTTCGGCGGGCTCTTCGCTCCCGCCCCGGCCCGCGACCAGCAGACCGGGCAGATGCTCCTCGATCTCCTCACGGGCGCCCGCGGACAGGCCCGCGTCCGTCACCAGCGTGCTCACCTCGTCCAGCGAGGCGAACGAGCTGAGCCCCACCGTCCCCCACTTCGTGTGGTCGGCGACCACCACCACCCGCCGCGCCGACTGCACGAACCGGCGGTTCGTCTCCGCCTCCGCGAGATTCGGCGTGGACAGTCCCGCCTCCACCGAGATCCCGTGGACGCCGAGGAAGAGCACATCGAAGTGGAGCGAGGCGATCGCCCGGTCCGCGACCGGGCCGACCAGCGAATCGGACGGCGTACGCACCCCGCCCGTGAGCACGACCGTCGCCGCCCCCGGCCGGCCCCCCGGGCCGCCCGGCCGCTGCGCCGCGTGGAACACATCGGCGACCCGCACCGAATTCGTCACCACGGTCAGCTCCGGCACGTCCAGCAGATGCTGCGCCAGCGCGTACGTCGTGGTGCCGCCGGACAGGGCGATCGCACTCCCGGGCACGGCCATCGCGGCCGCCGCGCGGGCGATGTCCTCCTTGGCGGTCAGCTCCAGCGTCGACTTCGCCTCGAAACCGGGCTCGTGCGTGCTCGCCTCGACGACCGGGACGGCACCGCCGTGCACCTTCTCGATCACACCCTGCCGGGCCAGCGCGTCCAGATCCCGGCGCACGGTCATGTCGGAGACGTTCAGCCGCCGGGTGAGCTCATTGACCCGCACCCCGCCCCGCCGGCGCACCTCGTCCAGGATCAGCGCACGCCGCTGCTCCGCGAGCAGATTCTGATTCTCGCTCAACGCCGGGCCTTGCCCTTCCCTCTGGCCGTACAGGAGTCCGTATCGACGGTGTCATCCTGCCACGCGGTGTCGCATGGCGGCGCACGGGGGAGATTCGGTAGGAAGGACGCGGCCACCCGGGCCCGCCGCGAGCGCGGTGACCGGGCATCAGCCGCCTTTCCCCCTGCGAGAGCGAGTCGCCGTGCCACCTCCCACCCAGCCCCCACACGCCCCCGGGCCCGCACTCGAATTACTGGTACACGGCGTGGGCGGCACCACCCCCCAGGAAATGCTCGTCGAGCCGCGCACGGTCCGCGTCACCGGGGACACCACCGCGGCCATCTACCGGCGCTCCGCCGACGTCGACGCCGAACAGCACCCCGAGCGGTACCGCGAGGAGCCCATCGCGGAGGCCTACTGCTGGTCCAACCTCACCTCGGGCAACGGCTCCCGCGCGCTGTGGCTGCTGCTCCTGCCGTTCATGGTGGTCAACCTCGCCCACTGGATGCGCCCCACCGCCCGGCGCCGCCCCCGCGCGATCCGGCTGTACGGGGTCCTCGTGCGGCTCATCGCGCTCAGCCTCACCGTGCTGCTGACCGCCGCCGCCTGCGAAGTCGCCCTCGACCTCACCGCCTGGCAGTGCGCGGGCGTCCCCGACTGCTCCGGTCGGCGGTCCTGGCTGGGCTTCCTCTCCGCGGCGCAGGGCGGCTGGTGGTCCCAGCCCGGCCGCCGCCTCGCCCTGGCCGCGCTGGTGCCCACCGCACTGGTCGGGCTGCTCTGGTTCCTGTCCAACCGGACCTGGAGCGCCTACGAGTCCCAGCGGCCGCTGACCGAGCCCGACCCCGACGACGATGGGACTCCCGCCCCGGAGCCCATGCGCCCCGCACTGGGGCGGCCGGGATTCTGGTACGGCCGCAGGCTCGTCGCCCGGCTGCGCGCCGCCCACACCGCCGCCGGCTTCCTGACCGTCACCGCCTCCGTCACCGGCGCCGCCGCCCGTCACGACCGCGCGGTCACCGGACCCGTACCCGCCGTGTTCGGACGGCTGATCGAGGCGGCGCTCGTCCTCGGCGCGATCGTCGTGCTCTGGGTGATCTGCCGCAGGGGCCGCAGCGAACGGCGCCTCGACAACCGGCTCGACCGGGCCGTCATCACCTGCCTCCCCGGCACCGCCCTCGCGCTCCTCGTGCTCGCCGCCGTGCACGCCGCCTGGTCGCGCCCCGGCTGGACCTCATCGGGCACGCTCCCCGGCGACTTCACGTTCCCCGCGGTCACTCTCGCCCAGGGCGTACTGGTCGTCCTGCTCGCCGTGGTCTCCCTCGACCTGTACCGGCGCTGCCCCGAGCCCCGCACCGTGATGCGCGGCCTCGGCGGACCCGCCGTCGCGATGCTCGCGTGCGCGCTCGGCGGTGTGATGACCGGGGGAGTCGCCCAGCGCGTCGCCGACTGGCTCGACGGACCCGGCAGCCCCGGCATGGGGCGCGGCGCCCTCATAGAGGGCCCACCGGTCCTGCTCAGCTGGCAGGCCTCCGTCATCCCCGTCCTCCTCGTACTGCTCCTGGTGCCGGCCCTCGTGCTCGGCGTACGGACCTGGCTTGCCGCCCGCCGGCTGGGACCGGTGATCGACGAGGAGTACGGCGAGACACGCCCCGATCCCTCACGGACCGGGCGGATCGCGCGCATCCGGGCCACGGCCGCGCTCACCGACTCGGCGCCCGGCATGGTGGGCCTGGTCTCCGGCGCCACCCTGCTGCTGGGCGCGGGGGCCGTGGCCGGGGCCTGGGCCACCGGGGAGGTACCGGGGCTCGCCCTGGACGGCAACGGCCCGTTCGTGGAATCGGTGGCCGAGGCGGCCCAGTCCACCGGCTCCTGGCTCGTGGGCTTCGGCTTCCTCGTCTTCGTCGCCTGCGGCCGGCGCGCCTACCGCGACGCCTCCGCCCGGCGCACGATCGGCATCCTCTGGGACGTCGGCACCTTCTGGCCGCGCGCCGCCCACCCCTTCGCCCCGCCCTGCTACGCGGAGCGCGCCGTGCCCGACCTGGCGTCCCGCATGTCCGGCTGGACCGCCCGCACCCGCGGCCGCCTCGTCATCTCCGGCCACTCCCAGGGCAGCGTCCTCGCCGCGTCGGCGGTCTGGCAGCTCCCCGCCAGGACCCGCGCCCAAGTCGCCCTGCTCACCTACGGGTCACCGATCGAGCGCCTCTACGCGCGATGGTTCCCCGCCTACTTCGGGCCCGGACAGCTCCACGGGCTGCACCGCTCGGTGCACTGCTGGCGCAATCTGTGGCGGGCCACCGACCCCATCGGCGGCGAGATCAGGCTCGGCCGGGAGTCCGGCCCCGAGGTGGACCGCGGCCCGCTCAAGGACCCGCTGGTCTACGGGCGGACCCCCGAGCACCCGCTGCCCGAGCCGGTGCTCGGCCACGGCGACTACCAGGCCGACCCCGTCTTCGCCGAGGAACGCGCCGCGCTCCTGGAACGGCTCGGCCCCGTCCTGCCCCACCAGGCGGACCAGCCGCGCGAGGACGTCAGGGCAGCTCCGGGAGGTCCTCCGGATACAGCAGAGTGAGATCGTCCGTGCTCGGATCGGCGAGCTGGGCGACCCGGCCGGCGTGCCGCTCGACCATCGACTCGAAGGTCTGGCGAGCGGTGCGCCCGTTGCCGAAGGCCGGGCCCTTCGGCAGCTCGGAGAAGTACTTCAGCAGCGCCTCACCGGTCCCGGACGCCAGGCTGTACTCCTGCTCCCGGGTCTGCTGCTCGACGATCCGCAGCAGCTCGGCGGGGTCGTAGTCGCTGAAGGTGATGGTCCGCGAGAAGCGGGACGCCACCCCGGGGTTGACGGTGAGGAACCGCTCCATCTCGTGGGTGTACCCGGCGACGATGACGACCACCGCCTCCCGGTGGTCCTCCATCAGCTTCACCAGCGTGTCGATGGCCTCCCGGCCGAAGTCCCGGCCGGAGTCCTCGGGGGACAGCGCGTACGCCTCGTCGACGAACAGCACCCCGCCGCGCGCCCGGTCGAACGCCTCCTGGGTGCGGATGGCGGTGGAACCGATGTGCTCACCGACCAGGTCGACCCGGGACACCTCGACCAGGTGTCCCCGCTCCAGCACCCCGAGCGAGGCCAGGATCTCGCCGTACAGCCGGGCCACCGTGGTCTTGCCGGTACCGGGGGAGCCGGTGAAGACGAGATGGCGGCGGACCGACGCCGCCTTCAGACCCGCCTCCCGGCGCCTGCGCCCCACCTCGATCATGTCGGTGAGGGCCCGCACCTCGCGCTTGACGCTGTCGAGCCCGACCAGCGCGTCCAGCTCACCCAGGACCTCCCCGGAGGTGCGCGAGGGCTCGGCCGGCGCCGCCACCGCGGGCGGTTCCACGGGGCGCGGCGCGGGGACCGATCCGAGCAGCCCCGGGGTCGACTGCGTCGCCGTCAGGACGGTGGCCGGCGGGGGAGTGGCGGTCCGCAGACCGCTCTCGTCGCTGGTGCAGTCCTCCACGGCCGGACCGCCCCCCTGCCCCGTGTTCTCGGGGAACTCGTAGCCGCCGCGGGCGCAGCGCTCGGTGCGGCACCGGGTCAGCGTCGTCCGGCAGCCCTCCATCACATGGAAGCCGTACCCTTCGCTGCCCGTGACCCGGCAGCCGTTGAACGTGCCCCGGCCCTCGGCCGAGACATAGAAGCCGGCCTCCGCGGGCGAGGTCACGGTGCAGCGTTCGATCACCGGATCGGCGCCCTTGGTGACGATCACGCCGGTCTGCGCCGCGTCGATGGTGCAGTTGTTGAGCGTGCCGCCGCTCCCGTGGTCCCGGAACCAGGCGCCGGTCGACGCCTCCCGGATGCGGCAGTCGTCGAGCTGCGCGGTCGCCCCGTCGCTGACCGACACCGCCGTGTTGCGGACCTGGGAGAGATCGCTGTCCACGACATCGGCGCGCGAACCCCGGTCGAGGACGAACAGGGCGTCCGGCACATCGTGGACGCGGCAGGAGTCCAGTATCACCGTCGCCCCGTCGCTGACCCAGACCGCCGGGTAGTCGCCCGTACTGTCGTGGATCTCGCACTGGTTGGCGTCGACCCGGGTGCCGGGGTCCCAGACGGAGAGCCCGTTGCGGCCGAAGCGGCGCACCGTCGAGCGGGTCAGCGTGAGCACCGCCCGCGAACGCAGGTCCACCGCGTTCTCCGGGATGTCGTGGATATCGCAGTCGGCCAGCGTGAGCACCGCGTCGGTGTCCAGCGTGACTCCGTCCGCCGATGTGCGGTGCACCGTGCAGTCGGTGAGATGGGCGGAGCCGCGGGCGGTCACCTGTATTCCGCTGCCCTTGATCTCGTACATCTCGCAGCCCACGGCCTCCAGGGCGCTGCCCTCGCCGGTGACGGACAGACCCGCGCCCGAGGCGTGGTGGACCCGGCAGCGCTCCAGCCGGGGGCGCCCGCCGTCGCGCACGGCGAACCCGGACTGACCGGCCGAGACGATCTCGCACTCCTCGAACACCCCGCCGGCGCCGTCGAGTACGGCGATGCCGACGCCCGCCGGATTGTCGACCGTGCAGCGGCGAACGGAGGGCCGGGCGGCACCCCGCACCTCGATACCGGCGGCCGAGCGGGTCACGATCCGCACGTCCGCTATCTCCGGGGCGCCCTCCTCGATCAGCAGGGCGGGGGCCGCGGAGTCCTGTCCCTCCACATGGAGGTCCTGGACGACGGCGGAGGCGCGCAGCGTCAGCGGCACCCCGTCGACGGGGGCGATGCGCACCGAACCGACGGAGCCCTCGGGACCGCGCAGCGTCACGGCGCGGGCGATGACCAGATTCTCCCGGTACGTGCCGGGGGCGACGGTGAGCACATCACCGTCCGCCGCCGCTTCCAGCGCAGCCGTGAGGGAGCCGTATTCGCCCGTGCGGCGCCGCCACCGCGATGTGCCGGTGTGCGTCACCTGGACCGTGCCCTGTGCCATGGCGCTGTCGTGCCCCCGCCTCGTGCGTGTGTGTTGCCCGTGTCACCGGCCTCGCGGCAGCGACCAGCCGGGGTCCGCCAGCCGGAGAGCGACGGGCGGGCCGGTCCACCGTAGCGCGCGCGGCGGGCGGGAGTTGACCCGATCCGCAGGTCCCGGCACCCGCCCGCCAGGGATTGGGGGAGGGCCCTCAGCTCCCGGCGCCCGTCCTTCCCCAGTCGGGGCCGACCGCTGCCCAGGCCCGGTCGAGCTCCGCGTGACGCCGCCGGGTCATGTGCCGGACGATCAGTCGCCGGCCGCACTCGATCAGCAGGGCGGCCAGCATCGCGGCGCCGAAACCGGCCAGCACGGCATGGGTGTGCGCCGTCGGCGCGTCCATCGGCCGCAGCGCGGGGCCGCCCTTGCGGTCGGTCCAGACGCGGACCTTCGCCCCCGGCTTCGCGTTGCGCGAGGCGGTCGAGACCACGGTGCTGCGCGTGGTCCCGTCCGGTGCGTGCCACTCGGCGACCACGGCGGTCTGTGCGACGCGGCCGCTGGATATCTCGGGGTCGGCGCCGAGACGGGAGGCGGCCACCCGGCGCACCACGACAGCGGTGGTGAGATGACGCTCCGCCCGCTGGGCGCGCACCGACGCCTGGAGCGCGCCGTCGGTCCGCGCGCCGCAGAGCCAGCCGAGCGCCGGCGCCGCCACCACCAGCAGGAGAAACGCCGTCAGCGCCAGCCACGCCTCGGACCGGTCCGTGGCTCGGCGCAGCGGATTGTGCCGCCAACGCCAGACACCGGTCATCGCTCGCACGGTCCCGCACCCCCTTCCGTCCGTATCGGCCCTGCCCCATACGGTGCGGCCCACACGCCGGGCCGCGCGAGGCCCGTGGCCCCACTCCGACCAACGCGCCGCCGGCCGCCGTGGGTTCCCGGCTCCGTGAACGTAATCGGCCGGGCGCGCGGAGCGGTTCGCCGTGCGGCGGCGGGACGGCCGCGCGCCGAGGGGGCCGGCGGGCGGACAACGGGGCGGGGGCGCGCGGTGCGTGACGACCGTGACCCCGGCGTCGACCAGCATCCCGCGGCGGCCCCCGTCGAGTCCCCATGGCTCGACGACGGCCTCACCGTACGCGTACCCGGCCGGCGCTTCGACCGGGTGGACGCGGACGGTGCTCAGCACGGGGCGGTGCGAACGCCCCTCCGGCAGGGGTCCCCGAGCCCGGCCTGATCCGGACGGAAAGGCCCTAGTAGCCCCGGCCGCCCTGGTAGGGGCGGCCGTACGGGTCCTCGTACGGCGACTGCGCGGGGGCGGGCCGCGGCGCCGCCGGGCGCATCGACTCGTAGCCCGTGTTCGGGGCCGGACGCTGCTGCTGCGGCGGGGGCGCCTGGTACATCCCGCGGCCGCCGGCGGGCTGCTGCGGAATGTAGGGCGCCGGCGCGTGCTGAAGCTGCGCGGGCTGCATCGGGGTGTAGCCCTGCTGGGCCGCCGGCTGGGGGTAGCCGTACGACTGCTGGGGCTGGGACGGCGCCGCGGGCAGCGCCGGGAGAGCCGCGGGAAGCGCCGGCAGGTAGCTGTTGCCGGTGTCGTACGCGGCAGGCACTCGGATCGGTGCGATCTGAGGGGTGCCCCGCTCCGCGACCAGAGAGTCGTAGATCGGAGTATCGGGGAACGACGGCGCGGCGTAGTATCCGCCGCCGTAGGTGGAGCGGGGGGAGGTCATGCCTCCTAAGTTAAGCCCACGATGTGCCAATTGGGGAGTCCCAATTTCCCGGTCATCGGATTTACTGAGTTTTTGACTGTCTGAGCTGCTGAAACCCCGGCCGGGCTTCCTTTGTCGGAGCCCTTTCCGCGGTAACGCCGGTCGGCCCCGATACCGACTCCGAAGATCGCACTCATTCGGGCCACCGGGCGCGCGAGGACAACACGTGGACGGCAGAGTGGGGCGCACCACTGCCGCAGCGCCCCCCCCAAGGCGTCCACCAGGAGGTTCCGTGCACGACAAGCCGCTCCTCAAGAGTGCCGGTGAACTGTTGCGCCGACGACACGGCTCCTCCCGCACATCTGTGAAGGAGCCGGACAGATTCGGAGTGGACATGCCACTGGTGGGCGGATTCCTCTCCGGCACCCTCACACCGGACGAAGAGGCACGACTCGCCGACGAAGTCGCCGAGTTGCTGCCGCACCGCTGGGACCTGCCCAACAAAACCGTGGAGAGGCTGACCCCTCTCATCGATCACCTGGGCGGCCAGAAAGAGCTGATGGTCTGGCTCGACCGCCATCCCGGTCTGCCCCGGCACATGGCGCGGATCTACGTACTCATGGGCAACCTGGACCGGTACAGCGACGACCCCGCCGTCCTTGACGCGGTACGCCGGGCCAGGGCGCAGACCCCCTACCCGGAGGGCCTGCGCGAGCACCTGACGCCGGCCACCACGGACGCGACGCTGGCCGGACTGGGCTCCGCGATCGAGGGCCTGCTCAGCGACGGGCGCGAGGACGACGCCACCGCACTCGCCCTGGCGACCGCCGACTGGCTGCGCGGTGCGGTGCGGGACACCGAGAACCCCGGCGCGGAACTGCGCGAGGTCGGCGAACTCATGGACCACCTCTACCGGGACATCAGCGAGTCCGGCGCCCGTTCCTGACCGGGGCCGCGGGGCGCTCGAACGCCTGGGCGATCCCGGCGGCGCAGAAGCAGGCGGAGCCCACCGCGCTCGCCCAGTTGGCGACCCCCGCGTCGATCGCCCGGTCCGTCGCGTGGCAGACGTAGGCGCCTGCGGCGGACACCGCGAACAGCACCGAGCCCGTCTGGTTGACCACGACGATCCACCACCCCAGATCGTGCGGCAGCAGGCGGGCCCTGCCCCGGCAGACCTCGATCAGTGAGAGGTGCCCCGAGATCAGGAAGAGCGTGCATCCGATCGCGTCCGGCGCCCAGACGAGCCGGTCGGCCCGCGCCGACGACAGGTGCCGCAGAAAGGCGTCCGCCAGGCCGACGCCGAACACCACGGTCCCGGCCAGCAGCGCGAAGGTCGCCAGCCACCCGATGGAGAGCGGATCGTAGGACCACCAGCGCCAGGCACGGACGGCGGCTTCGCCCGGCGCGGATGCGCCGGTGAGATCACGGGCGTTCACGGCTTGCAGGAACGAGGCCCAGCCTCCCGCCACGAACACGACGCCGCCGAGCAGGTAGATCACGCCGCACGTCAGGGGCGCGAGCGCGTGCGTCTGCGAGAGCAGCGCACCGGCCATGAAGAGGGCGCCTCCCGCCGTGAAGGAGAGCGACACCACGACGTTCAGCAGACGCAGCCGGCGGCGCAGGTGTTCCGGCCCCGTGTGCAGCAGGGGCTGCCCCTGTCGCGTGGCACCGACCACGACGAAGCCCCGCTTGCGGGCGTGCCGCGGTGTGTCCCAGGCCAGTTGCGGGGCGAAGGCGCCGGCGAGCGACGTACGGCGGACGTGCGGCTCCTTTGCGACCATGCCCCGACCCTACGGAGCCGGGCCCCCGGGGCCGGGGAACCCGCGCACCCGTTTTCACACCACCGGCGCGGACTCCGGCGGATGGCTGACGAGGAGATCGTCGTGCGTCGCCGCCAGCAGCCGCCCCGCGTACGAGGCGAGAGCCCTGGCGGAGGGGAAGGGACCGGCCGGCGTGAAGAGGGCGTCGGTGGTGACCGGCGGGCGGGTGAGCAGCCCGTCGGGACCGGCGGCGTACAGGCGTGCGTTGAGCACGGTCAGCGAGGACGCCTTGCCCGCGGGGCCCAGCGCCGTCCACCGCGCGTCGGGGCGGAGCACCGGACGGTGGTGCAGGGTGTCGTCGTGCGAGGTCACCGCGAACAGCGTGTTGTCGCACATCGCCAGGGCCGTCGTGCCGGCCGGGACCCTCCCCGCCGGGGTCCAGGGGGCCGGCCCGGACACCGGGGCGCGTACGAACAGCCGGTCGTCGGCGCCGACGGCCAGCAGGGCGAGCGGCGTCGGGTGGCACGCCTCACGCGGGGCGGCCAGGCACCGGATCTCGGGCGCGGGCCCCGGAGCGGCAGGGCAGACGGACCACGGCAGGTTCTGGTCGGACGGCTCACGGTGGAGCAGGGTCCTGCCGTCCTCGGCCACGGCGAAGAGCAGCCCCTCGCAGGCGGCGAGCGCCCGCAGCCGGGGCGCCTGCCCGACGGTGTGCCAGGAGGGCCGCGGAGCCCTGCCGCCGAGCCGGTCCAGCACGTTGCGGGTGATCCGGTCCACGACCGGATCGGCCAGCGCACGCCCCCAGTTGATGGTGGCCGCGTTGAAGACCGTGCCGGCGCCCAGCCGGAAGACCCCCATGGTGGCCCAGCCGCCCTGCCCGTACGTACGCCAGTGACGCAGGTCGGCGGTGGCGAGGACGGCGAAGGAGCGCGGGGTGCCGTCGCGGCCCGTGGCGCGGGGCACACCGGCCGACCAGTCGAGTTCGGCGGCGTCCGTCTCGTACCCGAGGGCGCCCCGGGCGAAGGTGTCCCCGTCGCGGAGCCCGGTCCCTTCGAAGACCCAGTGACCGGCGAACCGCACCGTGTAGGACTCGCGGCCTATGAGGCCCATGCCCTCGCCCCAGGAACCGGCGCCGTTGCGGAAGCTGACGCCGGTCATGGAGTTCTCGGGGCGGTCGACGGGCGAGCTGGACCACTCGACGGTGGTGCGGCGCGGATCCACGGCGCCGACGGGGTCGGCCGCGGCGTCGCGGTGGCAGACCATCGTGCGGCCCCCGTCCTCCAGGCGCATCTGCCACCAGGCCGTATTGCCGGCGAAGAAGGCCAGGTTGCCGCCCTTGCGGGCGAAGGTCTCGACGCTGTCGCGCATCCCGGCCGACCAGTACTCGTCGTGCCCGTTGACCACCAGCAGCCGGTAGGAGGACAGGAGTTCGCCGCCGTCGTCCAGATCGAGGCCCGAGCAGAACTCGACCGGGTATCCCGCCCCGGGGAGCCAGCGCAGCAGCGGTTCCTCCCAGCGCTCGGGCGGCGGACCTCCCCCCGGATCGGTGAAGGACACCCGTGCGGCGCGGCCCGGCTCCTCGGCGTAGTAGAGGCTGCGGCCCGGCTGCCCCGCGCGGTGGTAGGCGCGCCAGGTGGCGAAGGGGATGGAGACGAGCACCGACGAGGTGGCCGCGGGCCGCGCCGCGCGGACGACGAACCACACCTCGTGTTCGGCGTCCCGCTCGGGCTCCGGCGCCTCGGGGCGGTCGTCGTGGAAGCGGGCCACGTACAGCGAACTGGGCCAGTGCCGGGGGATGTCGAGGGTCCACTCGGTCCCGCGCACCACCGCGCGGGCCATCGGACGCTCCGTGACGGCGTCGGTCACGACGACACGACCGGTCAGCGGGGTGCCGTCGCCCGCGGTCACCCCGAAACGCATGCTCCCGCCCTGGACACAGGACGTCACGTCCGCGCGGGCCGTCGGACGCGGGACGAGGGGCGCGCTCATCGGACGGCTCCCTCGGCCGCGAGGAGCCCCGGCAGCTCCGTCAACAGGGGCGGGTTTCCGGCCGACGCGGTCACGACGACCTCCTCGATGGCGCGCAGATGGGCATGGATGGTGTCCGGCGGCAGGAACGCGGTGTCGGCGGTCAGGGTGACGGTGAGCGCGCTGTCGTCCCCGCTCACGTGCAGGCAGTACCGGCAGGCGACGCGGTCCTGGGTCGCGGGGAAGTCGAGGACGCTGCGGCGGCGGAGCGCGGCGAGTTCGTCCGGAAGCGGCGCCCGGCCGGGCGCCGCCGGGCGTTCCACCAGACGCATGTCGTTGAAGCAGCAGTACGGATGCACCTCGGTGCCGCGCTCGACGGCCGCCTCGTCCAGCAGGGCGTCCCAGTCGGCGGGGTCGTACGCGGCGGCCCGGTACCCGGCGAGCGCGGCCGGCCAGGCGCCCGCCAGCAGATCGGTGAAGCCGGCGTCCGGGCCCGCCACCTCGTCCATGCGCAGCACGAACAGCGCGTCCTGCGACAGCGTGGTGACCAGGGTGCGGTGGCCCTCGGCCGCGCGGTTGCCCGCGATCGGCATGACCGCCGCGACCGCGTGCCCCTGACCGGCGGCGACCAGGGCGGCCGAGGCGGTCAGGAGCACCGTCGAGCCGCTGACCCGGTGCGCGGCGGCCAGCGCGTCGACGGCCCGGGGGAGCGCGGCGGAGACGAGCCGGCCCGTCCAGAAACGGGGGGTGCGCGGCTCGGCGACCGGGGTGGGGAACATCGTCGGGGGCGCCGCACGGAGCCCCCTCTCCCAGTGCGCGAGTGCCGCCCGGCCCGAGCGGCGGCCGGCCGGGGACGCCTGATGGTGTGCGAGGTCGAGAGGGTTCCCGGCGCAGACGGGACCGGCCGACCCGCGTCGGGCCAGCAGCCGCAGATCACGGACCAGGACCTCGGCGGCGTGCCCGTCGGCGGCCAGATGGCACAGCGCCATCACCACGTGCGTGATCCGCCCCTCGTGGCGTACGGCACCGAACCGTACGGGCCACTCGTCCGCGTAGTCGAAACGGCGGGCGACCAGGGACGACAGCAGGGCGTCGGCCGCCCCCGGGGCCCCGGCCCGCTCGGGCACGTCGTGGACGCGTACCTCCAGCAGCCCCTGGGAGTACAGGCGCTGGCGTGGTTCCCCGCCGTCGCCTGACACGATCCGGGTGCGCAGCGCCTCGTGGCGGACGACGAGCGCGGCGAGCGCGCCCGTCAGCCGGTGCAGGTCCACCGGAGCGCCCCGGTCGGCGAGCGGGAGGACCCGGCCGATGTTGAAGTAGTGGTCGTTGGGCGCGGTGCGCCCGATCGCGTGCCAGATCGCGCGCTGGCCCCAGGTGAGCGGGGCGTCGCCGGTCCGGCCGCCCGCGAAGGGCACGGCGGCCGCCGGGTCCGGGACGAGCGTGTCCCCGGCCGCCGCCGTCACGGCGTGCCCTCGGCGGCCAGACTCCGTACCCGTTCGGTGAGTCCGGCGAGACCCTCGGTGTACAGCGCCCGGTCGCCGAGGTCGATGAGCACGCCGTACTCGGACTCCAGGCTGTCGGCGAGCCGCAGCAGGGAGAGCGAGCTGACCCCGAGGGCGGCCAGGGGTTCGGTGGAGCCGACGAGACCGGCGGCGGCGATCCGGCCGTCGGTGGCCCGCTCGACGAGCCGGGCGATTGCGTACGGGGTCGGGGCGGGCGCGGTCACCTGGCACCGCCCGCTTGCCGGGCCGCCTCGTCGGCCAGACGGCGGCGCAGGCTGAGAGGCCGGATGTCCGGCCAGACCCGGTCGACGTGCGCGACGCACTCCTCCTCGGTGCCGCTGAAGCCCTCGGCCCGCCAGCCCGCGGGCAGTTCGGTGCCTTCCGGCCAGAGGGCGTGCTGCTCCTCGTCGTTGACGGCCACGAGGTAGCGGATCTGATCCGTCATGGTGTTACTCCTTGCGCAGGGCGGTGACGGCGGCGGCGACGCCGCGCACGGTGGGGGCGTCGAAGAAGACGTCGAACGGGAGGTCCACGCCCAGGGTGCGGTGGATACGGGCGGCGATCGCGGTGATGGTCAGGGAATGGCCCCCGAGGTCGAACAGGTCCTCGTCGGGGCCCAGATCGTCCAGCTCCAGGACCTCCCGCCAGATGGCGAGCACCGCGTCGACGGCGGGGCCGGAGCCGGGCCCCCCGTCGTCGCCGGCCGTGGGCCCGCGCACCGGGACCGGCTCCGGGAGCGCGGCCCGGTCCAGCTTGCCGTTCGGTGTGAGCGGGAAGACCTCCAGCACCGTGTAGGTGGCGGGCACGGCGGCGGCGGGGAGCGCGGCGGCGAGATGGGCGCGCAGCTCCTCCGCCGTGGGCGGCGGGCCGGCCGGGACGACATAGGCGCTCAGCCTGCGGTCGCCGTCCGCCCCGTGGACCGCGGCGGCGGCCCGCGCCACCGAGGGATGCGACGTCAGCCGCGCCTCGATCTCGCCCAGTTCGACGCGGTGGCCGCGCAGCTTGATCTGGGTGTCCGAGCGGCCGAGGCAGACGAGGCCGCCGCCGGGCAGGCGCCGGACGAGGTCGCCCGTGCGGTAGAGGCGGGCCCCGGGCGGACCGTACGGGTCCGGGACGAAACGTGTGGCGGTCAGTCCCGGACGGTGCCGGTAGCCATGGGCCAGGCCCGCGCCGCCGAGGTACAGCTCACCCGGCAGCCCGTACGGAACGGGGCGCAGCCGCTCGTCCAGGACGTAGGCGCGGGTGTTGGCGAGCGGTTCGCCGATGAGGACCTCTCCGTCGTCGCTCACGGCGGGCTCCGCCAGGGTGGACCAGATGGTCGTCTCGGTCGGCCCGTAGACGTTCACCAGCCGTTTGCTGACGGCGCCCAGGTCCGTGGCCAGGGCGGGCGGCAGCGCCTCGCCGCCGGTCAGCGCGGTGAGCCCCGCCGCGTGCCCGCCGAGCCCCGCGTCGAGGAGCATCCGCCACCCGCTGGGCGTCGCCTGGACGTGCGTGACCTCCTCGCGGACGATGAGCCCGAGGAGCGCCGGCCCGTCGCGGTGGCCGCCCTCCGGCACGAGGACGACGCGGCCTGCGCTGATGAGGGGCAGGAGCAGTTCGACCGCGGAGATGTCGAAGGACAGCGAGGTGAGCCCCAGCCAGCGGTCATCGGGCCGGGAGCCCAGATGGTCGCGCAGGGCGCCCAGGACGTTGGCGAGCGCGGAGTGGGGCACCTCCACGCCCTTGGGCCGCCCGGTCGATCCGGAGGTGTAGAGCACATAGGCGGGATGGCCGGGCGCCGGGCCGGACGGCAGCGCCGGGGTGTCCGGGCCGGCGGGTGCGAGAGCGGCCGGGGCGAGGTCGCCGGGGCCCTCGGGGCGCGTCGTGATGCGGAGCGCGAGGCGGGAGTCGGACCTGATGAACGCCAGCCGCTCGGCCGGGTAACCGGGGTCGAGCGGCAGATAGGCGGCCCCGAGGGCCAGCGAGGCGAGGACGGCCACCAACTGGTCGCGCCCGCGCGGCAGCTCGATCCCGACGAGCGTGCCGGGGCCCGCACCGTGGCGGCCCAGCGCGTCGGCCGCGTGCGCCACGAGCGCGGAGAGCGCGCGGTAGGTCAGGGTCTCGTCGCCGCAGACCACGGCGATCGCGTCCGGACGGGCCGCCACCGCCTCGGCGAACAGCTCGGGCACGGTGCGCCGGGCGAGTCCCGGGCGCGGCTCCGGCGCGGCCAGCTGCGCGGCCCGCTCCCGGGGCGCCAGCAGGGGCAGGCCGGCGACCGGCGTTCCCGGCTCGGCCAGCGCGCCGTCGAGAAGAGTCGTCCAGTGGTCCGCGACGCGCCGTGCTCCCTCGGCGGTGAGCGCGGCGGCGCGGAACTGGAGACTGGCCTCCACCTCAAAACCGGAGTCGACGAGCTGGAGGTGCGCCAGGTTGCGCGCGGTGCCGCAGAAGCCGAGCAGGCGGACCTCGGCGCGCACCCCTGCACCGAAATCGGGGCACGGCCGGGAGGCAGCCAGGCGCCGGTAGCTGAGCGAGAGCGGGGTGAGCGCGGTGCGCGGGGTCAGCCCGCGCACCGCACGGCCCAGCGGGACGGCCCGGTGCCGGTACAGGGCGCGCAGCTCGGCGCGCACCGTCCGGGCCCAGGCCGCGAACGGCGCGTCGAGGTCGGCCGTGGTGAACAGGGGCAGCTCGTTGACGGCCGGCCCCACGCCGCGAGCCGCGCCCGGCTGACGCAGCGACAGCTCGATGGCCGTCACGGGGGCGGGGTCGCCGTAGCGCGCGAGCAGTGCGTGCCAGGACGCGGTGAGGAGTTCGAAACGGGTGAGCCCGAGCCGCTCGGCCGCCGCGCCCAGGCGCGCGGCCCGGTCGGGCCCGAGGCTCCACGCGGTCTCCGCACCGGGCGCGGGCGCGGTGCCGGGCACGGAGGAGACCACGAGCCCCGGCAGCGGAGGCGCGGCCGGGTCGTGCCAGCGGGCCGCCCAGTACGCCTCGGCGTCCGCGAGGGCCTCGCGGGAGGGAGCGCCTTGCGGCAGCGGGACGGCAGGGGCGAGCGGACCGCCCCGGTAGGCGGTGGCCAGGTCGTCGACCAGCCGGTCCTTGGACTCGCCGTCGAAGACGAGGTGATGGGCGGTCAGGACCAGGACATGCCGTACGGGGGACAGCCGGACGAGCAGGAAGCGGTGCGGCGGACCGTGGACGAGGTCGAAGGGCAGGGCCCGTTCCCGGGCGAGAAGCGCGTCGAGTTCACCGGGGGCGCACTCGGCGGTGCGCGGGTGCGACGGCCCGGTTCCGGGCCCCGGGGTGCCGTCGGAGGCGAACACCGTGGTGAGGGCCGGGTGATGGGCGGCGACGGCGGAGCAGGCCCGGACCAGGCGGTCGGCGTCCAGCGGGCCGTCGAGGTGTACGGCCAGGGTCAGGTGATAGGCGGAAGCGGTGTCCAGGGTGCGCTCGGTGAGCCAGACGCCGTGCTGGGCGGAGCTGAGGGTCGCGTTCACAGGATGGCCTCGGAGTCGTCTTGGGCGAGGATGCGGCGCAGTTCGCGCTTGAGGACCTTGCCGGCCTCATTGCGCGGCAGGGCGTCGCGGAACAGCACGGTGGCGGGCAGTTCGTGGACGGCCAGCAGGTCGAGCAGGAAGGCCCGCAGGGCGCCGGCGGTCAGGCCGTCGTCGTCGGCGACGACCACGGCGGCGACGACGCTTCCCAGCACCGGGTGCGGCACCCCGAAGGCGGCGGCGTCGCGGACCTGCGGATGGGCGTGCAGGGCGTCCTCCACCTGGAGGGTGGAGACCTTGTGGGCGCCCGACTTGACGACGTCGCGCTCCCGGTCGAGCAGGTGCAGGAAACCCTCCTCGTCCACCCGGCCCAGGTCGCCCATGCGTATCCAGCGCCCCTGGAAGACCTCGCCGTCCACCTCACCCACGTACGCCCGGGGGGCCGCGGCCGAACGCAGCCACAGCTCGCCCGGCTGCCCCGCCGGGACCGGCGAGCCCCCGGGCGTGGTCACCCGCAGATCGGCCAGCGAGGCGGGACGGCCGGGCGAGTCGGGGCGCGCCGGGTCGAACAGCAGGGTGATCTGCGCGGGCGCCGCCTCGGTCGAGGTGTAGTAGTTGACGATCTGCGCCTTCGGGAAGGCCCGGCCGAGGCCGAGCGCGACCGGCTGGGGCAGGGCGGCGGCCGTGGAACCGACCAGGCGCACGGCGTCCCGCGCGCCCGGAGAACCCGCGTCGGCGAGGGCGGGTGACGCCAGCAGTTCGATCGCCATCGCGGGGACGAGGAACACGCTCCCGATGTCGTGCTCCGACAGCAGGCGCAGGAAACGGGCCGGGGTGAACTGAGGGGCGGTGACACAGGTGGCGTACGCGTTCAGCGCGTTGACCAGCATGGTCTGGCCGGCGTTCGTGCCGACCGGGAAGGCGTGCAGGAAGGCGGACGAGTGACGCAGCGGCCGCCTGCGCTCGTCCGAGGTGCACCCGTACGCCAGGTTGGAGTGGCGGGCGCCGACCGCCTTCGGGGTTCCGGTGGTGCCGGAGGTGTAGAGGATCTGGGCGAGGTCACCGGGCGCGGGTTCGGGCAGGTCCGGCCGGGAGGGGTGGCCGTCGGCGTCGGACTCCGTCAGCACGGCGGTCCCGCCGGGCAGCGCGGGCAGGGGGTCCCCCGCGCCGTGCAGCAGGAAGCGGGCCCCCGTATCCGCGAGCACGTAAGCAGTGGTGGCCGGTGCGGACCGGTCGGACAGCGGGACGGCCACCCCGCCCGCGCGCAGCACCGCGAGGAAGGCGACGGCGAAATCCGTCCACCGTCCCGTGCTGTGGTGGAGCACCACGCGGTCCCCCGGCCGCACCCCGGCGGAGCGCAGCGCGGAGGCGTACGCCCCCGAACGGGCCTGCCACGACGCGAAGTCGAGCCGGTCACGGCCGGTGATCAGGGCCGTGCGCTCCCCGTGTGCCGCGGCACGGTGGGCGAGGAGGGCGGGCAGCGTGGCGACCGCTGTCGGTGTCATGTCCGGATCTCCTTCGCGCGGCGGGCGGCGGCGATACGGGCACGCTCGCGCAGGCCGACCAGATCGTCCGGCTCCGCCTCGGGCACGTCCCGGTCGAAGCGCGCCAGCACCGGAAGGCGCAGGCCGAGCGCGACCAGGCCGAGCATGGCGCAGCCGAACAGCACGTACATCAGGGCGATGCCGCGCCCCGGCCCGGTGCCGATCAAAGGGCCGAAGACGGGGGCGAGCGCCCCGCCCGGCTCCATCAGGGGCCCCAGCACCGAGGAGCCCAGCGGGGCGATGACGCCGTGGCCCAACGGCAGGGTGGACCAGGCGACCAGGGTGTTCAGGGCGAAGACGCGGCCGTGGAAGCGCTGTGGCACCTTGACCTGGACGATCGTGGAGTAGACGCCGTTGACGAGGGAGAGCGCGAACGACATGCCGAACGCCCCGGCGGCGATCACCCAGAGCCCCGCGTGCAGCCCGGTGACCGCTCCGGCCAGCGCGAGGAGCGCCGCGAGGCCGAGCATGCCCCGCAGCCGGTGGCGCCGGGGGCCACCCCAGAACCCCATGACGATCCCGCCCAGGATCGCCCCCGCGCCGCCCGCCACCGCGACCCGCGCCGCGCCCTGGAGATCGTCGAAGGCGAGGACCATCGGGGTGATGAGCAGGAAGAGCGGGGAGAGGAAGACGTTCAGCCCCGCGAACCACAGCAGCATCGCCCGGAAGCCCCGGTTGCGCCAGGAATGGGCGAAGCCGTGCCGGATCTCGGAGACCAGGGACTCGCGCCGGGTCCACGGCAGCGTCCGGGGGAACTTCACCGCCAGCAGGACACCGATGGCCAGGACGTAGCTGGCCACGTCGATGACGAGGATGCCGCGCAGACCGATCGCCGCCATCAGCGCGACGGCCACCAGCGGGACGACGAACTGAGCTGTGCCGAAGGCGAGCTGGACGATTCCGTTGGCGTGGCCGAGGTACTGCTTGGGTACGAGCTGCGGGACCGCGGAGGCGTAGGCGAGCCGCTGGAAGGTCAGGGCGAGGGAGAGCACGCCGAGCAGGACATACACCTCCCAGGAGTGCAGGTTCCCGGTGAGGAGCAGGGCCAGGAGCCCGGCCTGCGTGGTGCAGGCGGTGATGTCCCCGGCCAGGAGCACGGTGCGCCGGTCCATCCGGTCGACGAGGGCCCCCGCGAGCGGGCCGACGAGGATGCCGGGGACCATGGCGACGACCGCGTAGAGCGCGTACCGGGTGAGGGAACCGGTGTTCAGCAGGATCCACAGGGGCAGTGCGAACTCGGTCAGCGCCGAACCGGTGATGGAGACCAGCTGGCCGCTCGCGACCGCGAGGAACCTGCGCATGCTGGGCTCGGGTCCGGCGTCGGATTCCGTGCCCCCCGAGGGCGTTTCGGC
Source organism: Streptomyces sp. ATexAB-D23 (assembly GCF_000373645.1). Classification (GTDB taxonomy): domain Bacteria; phylum Actinomycetota; class Actinomycetes; order Streptomycetales; family Streptomycetaceae; genus Streptomyces; species Streptomyces castrisilvae. The sequence continues at coordinate 43,960 of NZ_KB892004.1, forward strand.
ACCGGTCCCGTCGTCCGCGGCCGCGACGGGCCCGGTGTCCCCGTGGAACCACCACGAGTGCAGCGGATCGCGGGCTGGCAGCTCGCCCGTCGCCCCGTCGCGCACCGCGAGGTGCACGGTGGTGACCGCGTCGGCGACCTCGGCGGCCCGGTACTTGAGGAAGAAGTGACCGCCCTGGTCGAGCACGGCCACGGCGGAGCGCTCGGCCAGCAGCAGCCACTCGCGGTAGCGCTCCTGGTAGAAGTCGGCCGCCGGGTCCTGGTCACCGATCAGGCAGATGAGCGGGGCGCGCAACCGAGGCGCACCGGCCGCGACTTCGGCGATGGCCCGGGTGAAGTAGTCCTCGGCGGCCTGCGTGTCGCGGCGCATGTTGCCGATGATGAAGGCGGCCTGCTCCTTGTCGAGGTCGGAGGTGTTCACACCGAGCCCGATCAGCCAGTTCGCGTAGACCCGGTCCCCGAGCAGCGGTTCGAGGGAGGCGACGCGGCTCAGCGCGTTGAGCACCCGGCTGCGCGGCCGGGCGAAGGGGAACTGGGCGCCGGCGTAGACGGCCTCCAGGGGGTGCCCGGCCGCTTCCAGCAGCCGGGAGACGGCGATCGCCAGGGCCGTGCCGACCGCGCAGTGGCCATAGACCACGACGGGACCCCCGGTCCGCTCCCGCACCTCGGCCGCGATGCGCCGGGCCAGTTCGTCGAACGGCACGGACTCCTCGGTGACGCCGACGTCGTGGCCCGGCACGGCGACCGCCCACAGCTCGACGTCCGAGGGCAGCGCGTCGGCGACGGGCTGGTAGACGACGGGGCTGCCGCCGCCGTAGGGCACGCAGACGAAGGTGCGGGCGCGGTGGGCGGCGGACACGGGCGGGGTGAGCCGGTGCAGCAGCGGCCTCGGGGCGTCGTCCTGCTCGTCCCGGGCGGCGACGGCCGCCAGGTCGCGGACGGTGCGGTGGGTGAAGAGGTCCATGACGCTGACGGGCCGCGCGCCCGCCTCGGTCAGCCGGGCGCGGGCCCTGGCGACGACCTGGGTGGCGAGGAGCGAGTGGCCGCCGATGTCGAAGAAGTCCTCGTCCGCGCCGACCTCCGTCAGGCCGAGCACCTCGCCCCAGACGCCGGCGAGCAGGCGCTCGACCTCGGTGGCGGGCCGGGCGGCGCCGGAGGGGCGCCGCAGCTGGGGAGCGGGCAGGGCGCGGCGGTCGAGCTTCCCGTTGGGGGTGAGCGGCAGGGCGGGGACGACGGCCACCACCGAAGGCACCTGGTGATCGGGGAGCAGCCGCTTCAGGGCCGTACGCAGCCGGGCCGGCTCGGGACCGTCCGATCCGGCGGCGGCCACGACGTACCCGACGAGGCGCTTGTCGCCCGGCCGGTCCTCACGCAGGACGACGGCGGCGTCGGCGACCCCGGGCTGGGCGCGCAGCGCGGCCTCGGTCTCGCCGGGTTCGATCCGCAGCCCGCGCAGCTTGATCTGCTGGTCGACGCGGCCCAGGTGCTGGAGGGTGCCGTCCGGGAGGCGGCGGGCCAGGTCCCCGGTGCGGTACAGGCGGGAGCCGGGCGGGCCGTACGGGTCGGGCACGAACCGGGCCGCGGTCAGCCCCGGCCTGCGGTGGTAGCCGAGGGCCACCGCGGTGCCCCCGATGTGCAGTTCGCCGGGGGCACCGGGCGGCACCGGGCGCAGGGCGGCGTCCAGCACGTACAGCCGGGTGTTGTCGATGGGCCGCCCGATCGGCACCGTCTCCAGGGGGCCGGCGCACTCCCAGGAGGAGACGTCGACGGCGGCCTCCGTCGGCCCGTACAGGTTGGCGAGGGCGCAGTGCGGCAGCCGGCCGGTCAGCTCGCGGGCCGTGTCGGGCGGCAGGGCCTCCCCGCTGCTGATCACGCGGCGCAGTGCCGTGCACCGCTCGACGCCCTCCTCGGCGAGGAAGACCGTCAGCATGGCGGGGACGAAGTGTGCGACGGTGACACCGGCCGTGGCGATGAGGTCGAGCAGATAGCCGGCGTCCCTCTGGCCGCCGGGCCTGGCGAGGACGATGCGCGCTCCGGTCGCCAGGGGCCAGAAGAACTCCCAGACCGACACGTCGAAGCCGACGGGGGTCTTCTGCAGGACGGCGTCGTCCGGGCCCAGGCGGTAGGCGTCCTGCATCCACTGGATGCGGTTGGCGATGGCCCGGTGGGTGTTGGGCACACCCTTCGGGCGGCCGGTGGAGCCCGAGGTGTAGATGAGGTAGGCGGGATCGTCGGGGCAGGGGCCGGCCGGCCGGCGGCGCGAACGGGGCGGCTCCACGGGATCGTCCAGCAGCATGATCTGCGCGGTGCAGCCGTGCGGCGTGGGCAGTCCGCGCTGTGTCAGCAGGACGGGTGCGTCGCTGTCGGCGAGGAGGAAGGCGAGGCGTTCGGCGGGGTAGCCCGGTTCCAGCGGGGCGTAGGCGGCGCCGGTGCGCAGGATGCCGAGCAGGCCGGCCACGAGGTCGGGGGAGCGTTCGGAGCAGATGGCGACCAGGCCGCCCGGCCCGATGCCCTCGGCGGCCAGCCGGGCGGCGATCCGGTCGGCCCGCTCGTCGAGCTGCCGGTAGGTGAGGGCGGGCCGGCCGTCGAAGGCCACGGCGACCGCGTCGGGCGTGCGGGCGATCTGCTCGGCCACCAGGGCGGTGAGGGTGGTGGCGGGGCGGTCCACGGCGGTGTCGTTGAACCGGCGCGTCTCGGTGTCGTGTTCGTCCGGGGTGGGCCCGGCCAGGTCCGACAGCGGCTTCCCGGGGGCATCCGCCACGGAGCGCAGGAGTCTGCCGAGGTGGTCGGCGAGACGCGCGATGTCGGACGCGTCGAAGAGGTCGGTGTTGAAGTTGAACGAGCCGTGCAGCCCGTCGGGCCACTCCTGGAGGAAGAGTTCGAGATCGAAGCGGGTCCCGCTGGCCCGCACCCCGAACGGCTCGGCCGTCAGCGGGCCGTCCGATGCCGCGTCGCGCTGGGTGGCGTAGTTCTGTACGGCCAGGACGGCCTGGAAGACGGGCGGGCGCGACACGTCCCGCGCCACCTTCAGCTCGCTGACCAGCTGTGCGAACGGCAGCTCCTGGTGCGCGTAGGCGTCCAGGCAGGTTTCGCGGGTACGGCGCAGAAGCTCCGTGAACGACGGGTCGCCCTCCAGCTGGGCCGGCAGCGCGATCACGTTCACGAACATGCCGACCAGGGCTTCGAGTTCCGGTTCGGAGCGCCCTGCGACGGGGGAGCCGACCGCGAAGTCGCGCCGGCCGCTGAAGCGGGCGAGAAGGATCTGGAAGGCGGCCAGGAGCACCATGTGGACGGTCGCGTCGTGGAGCCGGCCGAGCGCCGCGAGCCGGTCCAGGAGGGCGCGGTCGACGAAGAACGCGTGCCCGGCGCCGTCGAAGGTCTGACGGGGCGGCCGGGGACGGGAGAAGGCGAGCTCCAGCGGTTCGACCCCGGCCAGTTCACGGGACCAGTGGGCGACCTCGGCGGCCAGCCGTTCACCGCTCAGCTGCTCGCGCTGCCACAGCGCGAAGTCCCCGTACCGCACGGCGAGTTCCGGCAGCGGGTCGGGTTCGCCCGCGACCCGGGCGGCGTAGCCGCGCAGCACCTCGCCGAGCAGGACCTCGCTGGACCAGCCGTCGCTGACGCTGTGATGGACCACCAGGAGCAGGACGTGGTCGTCGGGGGCCAGCCGGATCAGCAGGGCCCGCAGCAGCGGGCCCCGCTCCAGGTCGAAGGGCACGGCCGACGCCTCGTCCACCAGACGTTCGGCCTCGTCCGGGGAGCCGGCCACGGCCTCGGTGAGGGCGGCCGGGCCGGGCGGGTCGATGACCAGCAGCGGGCGCCCGTCGTCGGTGGCCGGGTAGCGCGAGCGCAGCGTCTCGTGCCGGGCGACGGACGCGTCCAGAGCGGCGCGGAGCGCGCCGGCGTCCAGCGGGCCGCGCAGCCGCCGGACCACCGGGATGTTGTACGCGGCGGTGCCCGGGGCGAACTGCTCCATGAACCACAGGCGTTCCTGCGCGAACGACAGCGGGACGGGCGTGCCCGGGTCCCGGCGGGGGATGGTGGCGCGGGCGGCGGGGCGCGCGGCCAGGCGGCGGCGCAGCAGTTCCTTCTTGGCGGCCGAGAGCCGGGCGGCGGCGGGTTCTGCCGCGTGGGCGGTGTCGGGTTCTGCCGGGCGGGCGGTGTCGGCGCTCATGAGCGGGGCCGGCTTCCTTCCAGTGCGTCCTGCGCGGCCAGCAGTTCTTCGGCGGCCGTGTCCGACAGGGCGTCGATCTCGGCGGTCAGAGCGGCTTCCACGGCCTCGGCGAAGGCGGCACAGGTGCGGTGGGTGAACAGGGTGCGCAGGGGGACGGCGAGGTCGACGGAGGCGCGGAGTCGGGCGATGACCCGCGTCGCGAGGAGCGAGTGGCCGCCCAGGTCGAAGAAGTCGTCGTCCGCGCCGACCGGTCCCGTGCCGAGCACCTGGCGCCAGATGTCCGCCACAAGTTCCTCCGCCTCGGTCCCGGGCGGCACGAAGGCGGCCCGGCCGGGCGACGCGGCCCCGGGGTCCGGCAGGGCCGCCCGGTCCACCTTGCCGTTGGGGGTGAGCGGCAGGCGGTCGAGCACGGCCCAGGCGCTGGGGACCAGGTGCGGCGGCAGCGCGGCGGCCAGTTCCGCGCGCAGCCGGGCCGGGTCCGGCGGGGCCGTGTCCGGGGCCGGTACGACGTGGGCGACGAGCCGGTCCTCGCGGGCGGACACCACGGCCTCGGCCACCGAGGGAAGGGCGGTGAGCGCGGCCTCGACCTCGCCCGGCTCGACCCGGAAGCCGCGCACCTTCACCTGGCCGTCGAGCCGGCCCAGGAACTCCAGCTGCCCGTCCTCCCGGCGCCGGACCCGGTCGCCGGTCCGGTAGCGGCGGGCTCCCGGCGGCCCGTCCGGGTCGGGCACGAAGGCGCGGGCGGTGGCCCCGGGGCGGCCCAGGTATCCGTCGCCGACCCCGGCCCCGCCGATGACCAGCTCGCCGGGTGTGCCGGGCGGCACCGGCGCGCCGTTGCGGTCCAGCACGGCCAGGGTGGTCGCGCCGATGGGGCGGCCGATGGGCGGCCTGCGCAGCCCGTCCGCCGCGCCCAGCTCCGCCGTGGTGGCGATGACCGCGGTCTCCGTCGGGCCGTAGGAGTTCACCAGCCGTACGGCGTCGCCGAACCGGGCCCGCCAGGCGGCGACCGCCTCGGCGCGCACCTGGTCGGCGCCCAGGACGACCAGGCGCAGGGTGTCCGGCCACGGGGTCTCACCGAGGTCGGCGACGAGATGGTGCCAGTACGGGGTCGGCAGGTCCAGGACGGTGATCCCGGCCGCGTACGGTTCGGCCAGCTGGTCGCCGAGGGCGGCCCCGGGCCGGGCGGTGACGAGGACCGCGCCCGATGCCAGGGCCGGGAAGATCTCCTCGGCGCTGGTGTCGAAGGAGAGCGAGGCGCTGTGCAGGACCCGGTCGCTCTCGCCGAGACCGTACCCCTGGCGCATCCAGGCGACCCTGGCGGCGAGCGCGCGGTGCGGCACGAGGACGCCCTTGGGCGTGCCGGTGGAGCCCGAGGTGTAGATGACGTACGCGGGATCGTCCGGGCCCGCCTCGGTGCCGGGCCCGGGGAGCGGCCCGGCCGGAGCCCCGGGCCCGGGGGCGGCGGACAGGACGGGGACATCGGCGGTGAGGCCCGTGACGGGCTCGCCGTCGGCGGTCAGCAGGAGCGCCGCCCCGCTGTCCCGCAGCATGAAGTCGAGCCGGGCGGGCGGGTATTGCGGGTCCAGCGCGAGGAAGCCCGCGCCGACGCGCCAGGCGGCGAGCATGGCCACGACCGGCCGCGGGCCGCGCGGCAGGCAGAACGCGACGAGGTCGCCGCGGCGGACACCGTGTGCCAGGAGCCGGGCGGCCAGCGCGCGGGAGGCGTCCGCGAGTTCCCCGCGGGTGAGGCTTTCCCCGGGCCCGACGAGGGCCGGGGCGCCGGCGGCCAGGGCTGCCCGGTCGATCGCGGCGAGGACCGTCGGCGGGTACGGCGCGAGAACGGGTCCCGCCGCCTCGTCCCGCCGCTGCGCCGACTCCCGCTCGTCGAGCAGGGGCAGCAGGTGCACGGGCGTACCGGGCGCCTCCAGGGCGGCGCGCAGCAGGACCTCGAAGCGGGCGGCGAACCGGGCGGTCCGCTCCGCGTCCAGGAGATCGGTGCGGTAGCCGAAGACGGCGTGCAGATCGTCACCGTCCGGGCGGACGTCCAGACTCAGTTCGGACTTGGCGGCGGTGTGGCCGCCGTCCCCCTCGGCGCAGACGAGATCCGCGAAGCGGTGCTCACCGAGGGCGCCGCCGCTCTGGGTGTGCACGGTCAGCAGGGTCTGGAAGACGGGCGTGCGGCCGGTGTCCCGGTCCTGCCGCAGCTCCTCGGTGAGCCGTTCGAACGGGACACGGCCGTGGGTCAGGGCGCGGAGCCAGTCGCCCCGGATCCGCCGCAGGACGGTGTCGAACGACCGGGTGCCGGAGAAGTCGGCGCGCAGGACGAGGGTGGAGGAGAAATAGCCCACGGTCCGCTCGCTGTCGACCGTCGTCCGCGCGGCGGTGGGGACACCCACACAGAAGTCGTCCTGGCCGGTGCAGCGGTGCAGAAGGGTCTGATAGGCGGCGGCGATCACCATGAAGGGGGTGAGCCGCCGCGCGCGGGCGAAGGCTTCCACCGCGCCGCCCAGGCCGCGCAGCACCCGGGTGTGGTAGGCGCCCCGGCTGCTCGGTACCACGGGGCGGGGGCGTTCGAGGGGGAGCGCCAAGGGCTCGGCACCGTCGAGTAGTTGGCGCCAGTGGCCCAGTGCGGCGGTGGCCCCGGCGCTGTCCAGCCAGGCGCGTTCCGCGGCCGCGTGCGCCAGGTAGGACGGTGGCTCGCTCAGCTCCGCGCCGCCGCCCGAGCGGTACGCCGAGTAGAGCGCGGCGAGTTCGGAGCGCAGCAGGCCGAGCGACCAGCCGTCGGCGACGATGTGGTGCACGACGAGACAGAACGTGTACGCGCTCTCCCCGGTGCGCAGCAGCGCGGCACGCAGCAACGGCCCTTGCGCCAGGTCGAACGGCCGGTTGGTGAACTCGCCGGTCAGCGCGGCGGCGTCGGCGTCCGTACACCCCCGCAGATCACGGCTGTCGAACGGCACCGGGGCCGGCGGGTCGACCACGACGTACGGGCGGCCGTCGGTGGCGGGGAACCGGCTGCGCAGCGCGTCGTGCCGGCCGGCCACCGTGTCCAGCGCGGCCCGGAGGGCCTCCGGTGAGAGGGGGCCGGTGAGCCGGAGCACGAGCGGAATGTTGTACGCCGGGTCCCCCGGCTCGAACTGGTCCAGGAACCAGAGGCGTTCCTGCCCGACGGAGAGAACAGCCGCCGCGTGGGTCCCGGCCTGCGGCCCGGACACTCCGGGCGCCGAGGGATGGGGCTGCTGGTCCGATGCGGGCATGACGCTCCTGAGGGCCGGGTCGTGGACGGTCCGGCCGAACTGGCTGAATCCGTATGCGTGCACGGCCTGTGAGGGTGACGCGTGAGGGAGGGGGACAGCTGCCCCGAGAGGGTGCCGTGATGCCGCAGATGCTAGAGAGCGACCGAACGGCGGGTCAATGGTCTGGACCAGAATATCGAGGGCCCCGCTCAAACGTTCCACAGCTCCGGATCAGGGGAAAACGGCCGAAACCCGCTCCCGGGTGTCCGCCCTCTTCGGAGATCCGGCCCTCCCCCTCGGGCCGGACGGTCCGTCGGTTCCACGGCCCGAGGCGCCCCTTGTGAGCGCCTGCCCCGCCCCGGGCCGCCGTCACGCCGCCGAGCGGCCCGCCGATCAGCCGGGCTCCGAGGCATGGGCGCGGCGGACTCCGGACGCGGTGGCGCTCGTCCGGCGGCACCGGCCGCTCACCTGCCCGTGCGCCCCGTCCGGGCACCTCTTTGGGGCCGGGGCCGCGCGGGCATTAGGTTGACCCCGGAAAGGTCTCGGCAGCGGACTCACGATGGGGGCGAGCATGACCATGCAAAAGGGAACCAATGTCCCAGTGGCGGCCCAGGCCGTGCGCGTCGAACTGGGGTGGCACACCGCTCCGGGGACGCCGGACGTGGACGCCTCCGCGCTCCTTCTCCTCAGCTCGGGAAAGGTGCGCGACGACGCGGACTTCGTCTTCTACAACCAGCCCGCCCACGCCTCCGGCGCGGTGCGCCACGAGGGCAAGCGCACCGCGGGCGGTTCGGCGACCGACACCCTGGCGGTCGACCTGGCCCGGGTGGAGCCCGCCGTCGACCGCGTGGTGCTGGCCGCTTCGGCGGACGGCGGCACGTTCGGCCGGGTGAGCGGACTGTACGTACGGCTCATGGACGCGTCCAACGGCGCCGAACTGGCGCGCTTCGACACTTCCGACGCCACGGTGGAGACGGCCTTCATCCTCGGCGAGCTCTACCGCCGCCAGGGCGCCTGGAAGTTCCGGGCCGTCGGCCAGGGCTACGACTCCGGACTCGAGGGGCTCGCCACGGACTTCGGGATCTCCGTCGACGAACCCCAGCAGCCCCAGGCCCCCCAGCCGCCGCACCCGGGCACGCGGGTCACCGCCGCGCCGCCGCCCCCGCCGGCCCCCCAGCAGCCGCAGCCGACCCTCGCCGCCCCGATGGCCCCGCCCATCCCGCCCGCGCCCCCGGCGCCGCCCGCCCCGCAGCCCGTGCGGCTCACCAAGGTGACGCTCACGAAGGAAGCGCCGTCCGTCTCGCTCGCCAAGCAGGGCGGCACCTCGGGGGCCATGCGGGTGAATCTCAACTGGGAGACCCGCAAGCAGTTCAAGGGCTGGGGCAGCAAGCTCGGCCGGGCCGTCGCGAACCACTCCGACCTCGACCTGGACCTCTGCGCGCTCTACGAGCTGACCGACGGGCGCAAGGGAGTCGTGCAGGCGCTCGGAAACGCCTTCGGCTCCCTCCACCAGCCGCCCTTCATCCACCTCGACGGCGACGACCGCACCGGAGCCGTCGACACCGGCGAGAACCTGACGATCAACCTCGACCAGAAGGCCGCCCTCCGCCGGATCCTGATCTTCGTCACCATCTACGAGGGGGCCCGGAGCTTCGCCGACCTGCACGCGACCGTCACCCTCCAGCCCCAGAACGGCGCGCCGATCGACTTCTCGCTGGACGAGTGCACGGTGCCGTCCACGGTCTGCGCCCTCGCGCTCCTCACCAACACGGGGGGCGACCTCACCGTGCAGCGCGAGGCCCGCTACCTGGTGCCGCAGCGCGGCGTCAGCCCGCAGCGCACCATCGACCAGGCCTACGGCTGGGGCATGAACTGGACCCCCGGCCGCAAGTGAGCCCGCGCGGGCGCCGGGGGACTCACTGATCCGGCGCGGCCTCGGGACGGGCGTACGTACGCCCCTTCCAGGCCGCGCCGCGCCCCCGGTAGTGCTGCACCGCCGAATCGACCGTCATCAGCAGGTACAGCAGCGCCGTGACCGGCAGCAGCGGGGCGAGCCACAGCGACTGCCGGTAGTACCCCAGCATCGGCATGTACGTCCCGGCCATCACGGCCCACGCCAGGCCCCCGGCCGCCGCCGCCACCGGACCCGCGCCCAGCACCCCGGCGACCAGCGTCACGGGCGGCGCGAGATAGACGAGCGCGAGCCCGAGCACCGTACCGAGCAGCACCAGGGGATGGTGCCGCAGCTGGGCGTACGCGCTGCGCGAGACCATCCGCCACAGGTCGGCCAGGCGCGGGTAGGGGCGCACACTGTCCACCCGCTCCGCGAGCCCCAGCCAGATCCGGCCCCCCGCGCGCCGTACCGCGCGGGCCAGCGCCACGTCGTCGATCACCGCCTGCCGGATCACATCGGGCACCCCGGCCCGCACCGCCGTCTGCGTCCGCAGCAGCACACAGCCGCCCGCCGCGGCCGCCGTCCGCCCCGTGGCCCGGTTCACCCACCGGAACGGATAGAGCTGGGAGAAGAAGTAGACGAAGGCCGGCACCACGAGCCGCTCCCAGACGCTCGCCACCCGCAGCCGCGCCATCTGCGAGACCAGGTCGAAACCACCCGCCCCCGCGGCGGCCACCAGCTCCCGCAGACTGTCCGGCTCGTGCGCGATGTCCGCGTCCGTCAGCAGCAGGTACTCCGGGTCCCGGGCGCGCGCCAGCGCCATCCCGTGCCGTACGGCCCAGAGCTTGCCCGTCCAGCCCGGCTCGGGCTCCCCCGGAGAGACCACCGTCACCGGAAGCCCCCCGTACCGCACGGACAGCGCGCGGGCGACGTCCCCGGTGCCGTCCTTGCTGCAGTCGTCGACCAGGAAGATCTCCGCGGTCCCCGGATAGTCCTGCGCCAGCAGCGACGGCAGGCTCACCGGCAGCATGGCCGCCTCGTCGCGGGCGGGCACGACAATGGCGACCGACGGCCAGCGCTCCGGGTCCGCACGTCTCGGCAGCCGCTGGTCGGTGCGCCAGAAGAACCCCTGGCACAGCAGCAGCCACACCCATGCGGCAAGCGAACCCACGGCGATCCAGGCAACGGCGCTCATTGGCCGAAGTCTGCACCACTGAGCGGGGACCGCAAGGGCGGTCGACTATGGTGACCGGGTGAAGATCGCGCTCATGGACTCCGGAATCGGCCTGCTCGCCGCCGCCGCCGCAGTACGCCGGCTGCGTCCGGACGCCGATCTGGTGCTCTCGTCCGACCCGGACGGCATGCCCTGGGGGCCCCGCACACCCGAGGACGTGACGGCCCACGCGCTCGCCGTGGCCAGGTCCGCCGCCGCCCACCGGCCCGACGCGCTGATCGTCGCCTGCAACACCGCCTCCGTGCACGCGCTGGCGACGCTGCGCGCCGAACTGGAACCCGGGCTGCCGGTCATCGGCACCGTCCCCGCGATCAAACCGGCCGCGGCGGGCGGCGGCTCCGTCGCCATCTGGGCCACCCCGGCGACCACCGGAAGCCCGTACCAGCGCCGGCTGATCCGCGACTTCGCCGGGTCCGCCGCCGTCACCGAGGTGCCCTGTCCGGGCCTGGCCGACGCCGTGGAGCACGCCGACGAGGCCGGGATCGACAAGGCACTCGCCGCCGCCGCCGCGCTCACCCCGCCCGACGTGCGGGCCGTCGTCCTGGGCTGCACCCACTACGAGCTGGTCGCCGAACGCATCCGCGACGCCGTCCGCGGGCCCGGCCGCCCCCCGGTCGCCCTGCACGGCTCCGCCGGGGCCGTCGCCGCCCAGGCACTGCGCCGGATCGGGGCCGAACCCGCTCCGTCGGCCGAACCCTCCACCGCCATCGCGGTACTCCTCAGCGGACGTGTCGCCGAGCTGCCGCAGACCGCCCTGACCTACTCCGAAGGGCGCGGGCTGGCCGCTGTCGGCTCCGTCCGCTGACCTCCGGCGACCCGGCCGGGACTTTCGGACCCCTTCCCGCGCGCACATTCTTCAGTACGCTGCTCGGCATGAGGGAGCACGCCGGAGAACCGAAGCACGCCGGAACCGGAACCCACTCCGCGGTCTGGGTCGGCCGGGCCACCAACCGCACTCAGTGGGTTCTCGCGGCCCTGGGCGCCGCCTGCCTGGCCCTGGGCATCCAGCTCGCCGTCAGCTCCACCTGGACCTCCGGCATCGCCCCGCTGCTGATGTCGGTGATCGGCTGCGTGGCCGCGGGACTGCTCATGCTCTTCGGCACCCTCGCCTTCGTGAACGTCGACGTCCGCATCGACGGCGACGCGCTGGAGGTGCGCTGCGGCCACATGGGGCTGCCCCGCCGCCGCATCCTGCTCACCCATGTGGTGGCCGCCGACTTCGCGCCCCAGGTGACCCCCCGGCAGTGGGGCGGCTGGGGCTACCGCTGGCGGCCCGAGAAGGGCACCGCGGTGGTCGTGCGCCGGGGCGAGGGGCTGGTGCTGCGGCTCGGTGACGGCCGCACGTTCACCATCACGGTGGACGACGCCGAGGCGGGCGTCCGCTTCATCCGCGACCGCCTGCACCTGCCGTCCTCGGGTTTCCCGGCCGGGGCCTGACCTCCGGCCCGGGGTCCGCTTCCGGGCCGCACGGCTCGCCCGCCCCGATCGGCCGCCTGGCCGACGCCAGCCCCGCCAGCAGCCCCGCCCCCGCCGTGACCGGCGTGAAGCTCAGGGCGTTGCCCACGCTCGCCAGCGCGGCCAGAGCCGTGAGCGCGGCGCCCGCCGTCAGGGCCACCGACGTGGTGCGCGGCGAGCGCCACAGTACGTACAGCAGCCAGCCGAACGCGGCACCCAGCAGCACCACCCCCACCACGCCCTGCTCGGCGGCCTGCTGCCACGGGGCCGAGTGCGGCTTCCCGTCCGAACCGAGGCTCTGCTGCGCGGTCGGACTCAGCTCGGCGAAGCGGCCCGGCCCGATGCCCAGCGCGGGGTGCTGCCCGGCCAGCCGTGCGGCGTCCTGCCAGAGATCGACCCGGTTGCGGGTGAGCTGGCCCTCCAGGGAAACCGTGAGGCCGTCGGGCAGCGCCCCCTCGGCCACGGCCCACGAGGTCGCGACGATCAGCCCGGTGGCCAGCGCCAGACCGGTGAGACCGAGCAGCCGGCGCCGCGTCCTGGCGGCGGCCAGCGAGCACAGGAGCACGCCGAGCCCCGCCGCGAATCCGGCCACCGAACCCAGCCCGAGCGCGGCACCCGCCGTCCCCAGAGCCAGCAGCCGCAGAGCGGCGCGCAGCGGACCGCGCCGGGAGGCGGCGGCCGCGCAGCAGGCGGCCCCCGTGGCGAGGACCAGCAGCGCGGCGGCGGCCCCGGTCTGTCCCGGCGCGATGTCCGCGGTGGCCGTCGCACCCGGCATGCCGTGCCGCCAGGCGAGCGCCATGAGCAGAGCGGCCAGCGCCGCGCCCGCCGCGGTCGCCACCGGCAGCAGCGTGCCGCAGATGCGCCCGCAGGCGAAGCCCGCCGCGACCGCGAGCAGGGCGAGCAGCACCCCCTCGGGCCTGGTCTCGCGCCCCGCCGCGCTGATCAGCGACCAGATCGCGCAGGTGGCGAGGATCAGGGCCCCGACGGCATCGGAAGCGGTGCCGCCCTCGGGCCCCCGCCCCGCTGATTCAGTCATCACGTCCGTCCCCCGGCCTGTGACCGTCCCGTACGCGAGGGCCGGAACCGGACCGTCGGCGGGGGACTGGCGCACAGGCTAACGGCCACGGCGGGCATATGGGCGGAAGATGCGGAGACGCGATCCGGTAGTAGGGATTCCGCCATAGGGACGGGACTGCCCCGTGGCCCGTCCGTCACCGTAGACTCCGCCGGGTGAGCACCACCATCGCCCAGGTCGGCGAACCGCAGAAGCCCGCCGCCGCCCCCCGAACAGGCCGCCTGCTGTCACGCCTCGTGCGGCCCGGGGCCGCCGTGCTCTCCGGGCTGATGCTCTACGCGAGCTTCCCGCCCCGGCCGCTGTGGTGGCTGGTTCTGCCCGGCTTCGCGCTGCTCGGCTGGGTCCTGTTCGAGCGCGGGGCACGCGCCGCGTTCGGGCTCGGGCTGCTCGCCGGGCTCGGATTCATGCTGCCGCTGCTGCACTGGACCGGCGAGGAGGTCGGCCCGGTGCCGTGGCTGGCGCTCGCCGCGGCCGAGGCGCTGTTCATCGCGGTCGGCTGCCTCGGGATCTCCGCCGTCTCCCGGCTTCCCGGCGGCCCGCTGTGGGCGGCCGCGGTCTGGACGCTGGACGAGGCGGTCCGCGCCCGGGTGCCGTTCGGCGGCTTCCCCTGGGGGAAGATCGCCTTCGGGCAGGCGGACAGCGTGTTTCTGCCGCTCGCCGCGCTCGGCGGCACCCCGCTGCTCTCCTTCGCCGTGGTGCTCTGCGGCTTCGGCCTGTTCGAGGCGGTACGCCGCTTCGCCCGCCACCGGGCCACCGGGGAGCTGCCCCGCCTCGCCGTCGCCGCGGCGGCCGCGACCGTCCTCGTACCGCTGGCCGGTGCCTTCGCGGCGCTGCCGCTGGTCGACGACGCGGCCGAGGACGGCACGGCCACCGTCGCCGCGATCCAGGGCAACGTGCCCCGGCTCGGCCTCGACTTCAATTCCCAGCGCCGCGCCGTGCTCGACAACCACGCCAACCGCACGGAGCAGCTCGCCCGGGACGTGAAGGCCGGCAAGGTCCCGCAGCCGGACTTCGTCCTGTGGCCGGAGAACTCCTCCGACCTCGACCCCTACCGCAACCCGGACGCGCGGATCGTCATCGACGACGCGGTCAGGGCGATCGGGGTGCCGACCGTGATCGGCGCGGTCGTCGAGCCCGACACGGGCAACCTGCGCAACACCCTCATCCAGTGGGACCCGGACAAGGGCCCGGTCGACACCTACGACAAGCGGCACATCCAGCCGTTCGGCGAGTACATGCCGATGCGCTCCTTCGTGCGTCTGTTCAGCTCGGACGTCGACCGGGTGCAGCGCGACTTCGGACCGGGCGAGAAGGTGGGCGTCTTCGACCTGGCGGGCACCTACGCCGGGCTCGTCACCTGCTACGAGGCCGCGTTCGACGACGCCGTACGCGACACGGTCGAGCACGGCGCCCAGCTGATCGCCGTCCCCAGCAACAACGCCACCTTCGGCCGCAGCGAGATGACCTACCAGCAGCTGGCGATGTCCCGGGTGCGCGCGGTCGAGCACAGCCGGTCCGTCGTCGTCCCCGTCACCAGCGGGGTCAGTGCCGTGATCCGCCCGGACGGCACGGTCGTGCGGAAGACGAAGATGTTCACCCCGGACGCCCTGGTGGAGGAGGTGCCGCTGCGCTCCTCGCTGACCCCCGCGACCCGGATGGGCCCGCTGCCCGAGGGCGTGCTGGTGCTCCTCGCGCTCGGCGGACTCGGCTGGGCGGGGGCGCGGGTGGTGCGCGCCCGGCGCGTGCGCTGAGCGGACCGCGCGCCGCGTAGGGTCGGTATATGGCAATTCCTGACTTCATCCGCGAGATCCGTGCCACCGCCGGGCAGCAGCTGCTCCTGCTGCCCGGCGTCACCGCCGTCGTCTTCGACGACGAGGGAAGAGTGCTGCTGGGGCGGCGCGCCGACACCGGCAAGTGGTCCGTGATCGGCGGCATCTCGGAGCCCGGGGAGCAGCCCGCGCAGACGGCGGAGCGCGAGGTGCACGAGGAGACCGCCGTGCACTGTGTCGCGGAGCGGGTCGTCCTCACCCAGGCACTGCCGCCCCTTCAGTACGCGAACGGGGACCGCTGCCAGTTCCTGGACATCACCTTCCGCTGCCGCGCCACCGGCGGCACGGCCCGGGTCAACGACGACGAGTCGCTGGACGTCGGCTGGTTCCACGTGGACGCGCTGCCGGAGCTGGCCGAGTTCTCGCTGCTGCGGATCAAGCAGGCGCTGACCGACGGACCCACCTGGTTCGAGGCCACCGTCCCGCAGTGAACACGAGGAGCCGGGCGGACCGCGTACGGTCCGCCCGGCTCCGGGTTTCCCACGGACGGTCGGACG
This sequence comes from Streptomyces sp. ATexAB-D23, assembly GCF_000373645.1. GTDB lineage: Bacteria > Actinomycetota > Actinomycetes > Streptomycetales > Streptomycetaceae > Streptomyces > Streptomyces castrisilvae. The sequence continues at coordinate 59,353 of NZ_KB892004.1, forward strand.
GCCCGTGAGAACAGCCCGGCCGTGACGGCCGGCGGCAGGTGCCAGGAACCGCGCGTGCCGATCAGCGCCATGCCTCGGGCCCTAAGGGCTGTCCCGCAATTCCTGGCGGGCGCACGACGTCGGCTACGGCACCTCGCCGCGTTGTCGAAACGCCCGAATACATCCAGTATGCGGGCGCCTCTCCGCCTTGCGATGCACCGCATCTGACGCCGCGCGCTGATCCGCCAGGAATTGCGGGACAGCCCTTAGAGACGTGTCGCGGTCCGGACGAGGTCGGCGACGGGCCTGGACCGGCTGTGCGGGGGCCAGGCGATGACGGTGGTGACCGCCGGGGCGTCCAGCACGGGCACGGCGGCGAGGTCGTCGGGCAGCTGGGCCCGGCACGACCCCGGTGAGACCGCGCAGGCACGGCCGAGCGCGACGAGTTGCAGCAGCTGTGCGTGGTCGCGGACCTGTGGGCCGGGGCCGGGCGGGTACGTGCCGTCGGGGGCGGGCCAGCGCGGCAGCGGCAGGCCCGGCAGGTCCGTGATGTCGGCCAGGCGCACCTGGGCGCGGGCGGTGAGCGGATGCCCGGCCGGCAGAACCGCCACCTGGCCCTCCGTGCCGAGATCCTCGGTGTCGAACCCGGCCGTCGAGTCGAACGGCCGGTGCAGGAGCGCCACATCGGCCCGGCCCTCGCGCAGGAACCGCTCCTGCTCGGCCGGACCGCACAGGATCACTTCGACGGGGACCGCGCCCTCCTCGGCGGCGTACGCGTCGAGCAGTTTCGCCAGCAGCTCGCGGGACGCGCTGGCCTTCGTCACCAGGACCAGGCCGGCCCCGCCGGTCGCGGAAGGGGCGGCACGGCGAGTCCGGCGCTCGGCGGCGTCGATCGCGTCGAGGGCCGCCCGGCCCTCGGTCAGCAGCACCGAACCGGCCTCGGTGAGCGTGACGGTGCGGCTCGTCCGGTCCAGCAGCGCAGCGCCGAGCCGCCGTTCGAGCTGCTGGACGGCCCGCGACAGGGGCGGCTGCGCGATCCCGAGCCGCTGTGCCGCGCGCCCGAAGTGCAACTCCTCGGCGACGGCCACGAAGTACCGCAGTTCCCGCGTCTCCATGCGGCCACGCTACCCCGGATCGATACCCTGCCGGTATCGATGGCCATCGGATCGGTCTTGGACCCGTGGCGCGGTCCGGAGGCAGCATGGTTCTCATGAGCGAACGAACGACTGCGCTGGTCACCGGCGCGAACAAGGGAATCGGCTACGAGATCGCCGCGGGCCTGGGCGCCCTCGGCTGGAGCGTCGGCGTCGGCGCCCGGGACGACGGGCGCCGGGAGGCGGCGGTGGAGCGGCTGCGTGCGGCCGGGGCCGACGCGTTCGGCGTACCCCTGGACGTGACGGACGACGCGAGCGTGACCGCCGCCGCCCACCTCATCGAGGAACGGGCCGGGCGCCTCGACGTGCTCGTCAACAACGCCGGCATCACCGGCCGGCTGCCGCAGGAGCCCACCCGGATCGATCCCGCCAACATCCGGACCGTCGTGGAGACCAACGTGATCGGAGTCGTCCGCGTCACCAACGCGATGCTGCCCCTGCTGCGCCGCGCCGCCTCGCCCCGGATCGTGAACATGTCCAGCAGCGTCGGCTCACTCACCCGGCAGTCGGGAACCGCCACCGAGACGACGACGGGCCCGGTGGCCGCCGCGTACGCGCCGTCGAAGACGTTCCTGAACGCGGTCACCGTGCAGTACGCCCGGGAGCTGAGGGACACGAACATCCTGATCAACATGGGCTGCCCCGGCTTCGTCGCGACCGACCTCAACGGCTTCCGCGGGGTGCGCACCCCCGAACAGGGCGCGGCGATCGCCATCGAGCTGGCGACCCTGCCCGATGACGGCCCGACCGGGGGGTTCTTCGAGGACGCGGGCGTCGTGCCCTGGTGAAGCGCGGTGCCCGGCGGCCCTCACCCGCCCGGACCACCGGCTGCTTGACCTTCCTCGTGCGGGGTAGCGAAGTGGCATGGTCACTGACAACGCATCCCCTGCCGAGAGCGGTTACGTACAGCCCGAGATCGACGTACGGGCCCTGACCGAGGTGCTCGACGGCGAGTACGCCGGGATCCGCGACCTCGTCCGGACCAATCTGACGGCGTACGCCTCCGTCCTGGAGGAGGCCGAGGAGCTCGGCATCGACGCGTATCGCGAACGGGTGCGCGACATCGTGGTCGAGATGGCCGCGACCGGGCAGACCGGGATGGGCTTCCCGGGCGAGTACGGCGGGGGCGGCGACATCGGGGCCTCGATCGCCGCGTTCGAGACGCTGGCCTTCGGGGACCTGTCCGTCCTGGTGAAGGTCGGTGTGCAGTTCGGGCTCTTCGGCGGCGCCATCCTCCACCTGGGGACCCGGCGCCATCACGACGCCTATCTGCCGGACCTGATCACCGGCCGCCTGATGGGCTGCTTCGCGATGACCGAGACCGGGCACGGCTCCAACGTGCAGGCGCTCGGCACCGTCGCGACGTACGACGCCGCCGCCCAGGAGTTCGTCATCACCACCCGGGGTGAGGAGGCGGGCAAGGACTACATCGGCAACGCGGCCCGCCACGCGGAGCTGGCCGTCGTCTTCGCCCAGCTGGAGGTGGGCGGGAAGGGCGAGGGGGTGCACGCGTTCGTCGTGCCGGTCCGGGACGGGGGCGAGGTGGTGCCCGGTGTCCGGATCGAGGACGACGGCCGCAAGATGGGCCTCAACGGGGTGGACAACGGCCGCATCCGGTTCGACGGTGTGCGGGTGCCGCGTGAGGCGCTGCTCAACCGGTTCGCCGACGTCACCCCCGAAGGCGCCTACGAGAGTCCGATCGAGAATCCCGGCCGGCGATTCTTCACCATGCTCGGCACGCTGGTGCAGGGCCGCGTCAGTGTCGCGGGGGCCGGGGTCGGCGCCGCCAAGGTGGCCCTGACCATCGCCACGAAGTACGCCGTGCGGCGCCGGCAGTTCGCCGCGGCCCCGGACGCGGACGAGCAACTGCTCCTCGACTACGGACTGCACCAGCGCCGGCTGCTGCCCCTCCTCGCGCGTACGTACGCGCTGCACTTCGCGCAGGACGTCGTGCGCACCCAGCTGCACGACGTCTTCTCCGGCACCGAGGACGACGCGCACGCCCGGCGCCTGCTGGAGTCACGGGCCGCCGGCACCAAGGCGCTCGCCACCTGGCACGCCACCCGGGTCGTCCAGGAGTGCCGCGAGGCGTGCGGCGGGGCCGGCTACCTCAGCGTCAACCGGTTCGCCGCCCTCAAGGCCGACAGCGACATCTTCACCACCTTCGAGGGGGACAACCACGTCCTGCTCCAGCTCGTGGCGAAGGGCCTGCTCACCCACTACGCGAGCGAGTTCGAGGACCTGGACCAGCTGGGTACGGTCCGTCATGTCGCCTCGCTCGCCGTCGAGACGGTGCTGGAGAAGACGTCGGCCCACAAGCTGTTCGAGCGGGTACGCGACCTGCTGCCCGGTGGCGACGAGTGGGACCGCGAAGCCGGTCTGCTCGACCCGGAGTACCAGCTCGCGATGGTCCGCTTCCGCGAGGAGCACATGCTCGCCGGTGTCGCCCGCCGGCTCAAGCGCGGCATCGACGACCGGCGCGACCCGGGCGCCGTCTTCTCCCAGGTGCAGGACCACGTGATCGCACTCGCCCGCGCGCACGTCGAGCGGCTGGTGCTGGAGGCGTTCACCGACAAGGTGCGCGGACTCCCCGAGGGCGGCAACAGGACGGCGCTGGGCCTGCTGTGCGACCTGTTCGCCCTGTCCACGATCGAGGCGGACCGCGCGTGGTTCATGGAACACGGCCGCCTGACCGTCCAGCGCTCCAAGGCGATCAGCCGCGAGGTGAACGACCTCTGCCGCAAGGTCAGGCCCCTCGCCGTCGACCTGGTCGACGCCTGGGGCATTCCGCCCGAGATGCTGCGCGCGCCGGACCTGTTGGGCTGAGCCGAAGCGGGCAGTGGCCCGCCGGCCGTTCACCAGCGCGGGGTGCGCACCGCCGGAGGGCCGTCGTCGCCCCGCAGTGGGCGCGGGGGCTGGTTGAGGATGTCGCGGGCCGTACTGCCGTCGCCGCCGGGCGGGGGCCGGCGGCGACGGGCCCGCCCGCCGAGAAGGAAGGCCGCGCGGCCGAGGAGCAGGGCGAGTGTCCCTTTGGTCCGTTCCACGGTGTTTCCTTCCAGGGGGTCTGGGAATATCCACCGCGCATCTGAACAATAGACATCTGTACGGGCCGGGCGGAGCCATCGGAAGCTGACGAGGGGGTCGGGTGGGCGGCATCGGTGAGGGTGACGGCCGGTCGACGGGCCCGCGCGAGCAGACGGCGGGGACGGCGCCGAAGGCACAGCTGTCCGAGGACGCCGTCCGGGTGTTCCGCTGGGTGAGCGACCAGGGCTCGTGCGACGTGCGCACCGTGGGCGCGATGCTGGGCCTGCCGGAGAACTGCGCGGCATCGGCGGTGCGGACCCTGACCGACCTCCTGCTGCTGAGGCATGTGCCCGAGGACCCCGACCGGCTGGTGCCGGTGGCCCCGGACGCGGCCATCGCCGCGCTCATCGCACCGAAGGAGGCGGGGCTGCGCCGGCAGCTCGCCGAGATCGACCAGCTCCGCGGCGAGCTGGCGCTCCTGACTCCGCTCTACACGGAGGGCCGGCGAAGATGGCAGGGGCGGCCGGCGCTGACGGAGGTCACGGACCTGAAGACCGTCGTCGGCATGATCACCGAGGCGACCATGCGATGCCGCCGCGAAGTGCGCACCTGCCACCCCGGCGGGGGCCGCTCCCCGGCTCTCCTGGAGCAGGCCTTCGTTCGGGACCGGGACATGCTGCGCAGAGGAGTGCGGATGCGCACGCTGTACCAGCACACGGCCCGCTACCACCTGCCCACCCAGGAGTACGCGCGGCGGATGACCGCCGAGGGGGCCGAGATCCGGACGCTGAGCGAACTGTTCGGCAGGATGGTGGCCTTCGACGGGGAGACGGTGTTCATCCCGCACCAGGACGACCTGGACGCGGCCATCGTCATCCACGACCCGTCCACGGTGGCGTACCTGTGCACGACCTTCGACCACGCCTGGTCGCTCGCGGAGCCCTACCAGCCGGCGTGGACGGAGAGTTCGGCGCGCGACGAGGTGAAGCAGGCCATCGTGCGCCTGCTGGCCGAGGGCATGAAGGACGAGATGGTGGCCCGGCGGCTGGGGATGTCGCTGCGCACCTGCCGCAAGCACATAGCCGAGATCATGGAGCAACTGGGCGCGGCCAGCCGCTTCCAGGCCGGATATCTCGCCCGCGTGCAGTCCTCCGGCCCGGCCGCCACGGCCCCGGGAACCGCCTGAGCGCCCCGGCGGCGCCCCCGGCGCCGCGCCGGAGGGATCCCGCCCCGGGATCTTCCGGACACGGCCCGGGGCCGGTCCGGCGGATCTTCGCGGGCCCGCGACGCCTGGCACGCACTCTCGCCGCACGCCCGAATCACCCAAGTACGTCCAGTACGAGGGCGATTCGGGCGCACGCAGATAGCACGCACCGGACGCCGCGGGCTGATCCACGAGGATCCGCCGGACAGGCCCTAGCACCGCGTGTCCCTCGCGCTCGCCTGCTCCCGGGCGAACAGCAGGGTCAGCCAGGGGAGTTCGTACCGCACACACTCCTCGGCCGCCTCGGTGTGCGCGGTCACCTCGGGGCAGGGCGGCGGGGGCAGGACGCCGACATCGATCAGGTTCTCCAGGGCCCGTTGCGCGGCCCGGCCCTCCATGCCCAGGGCGCGGGCCGCGGTGGGGAGGGAGAAGGCCGGGTCCGGCAGCGCCGCCAGGGCGTCGAGGGTGTCGCGGGCGGGCAGGGGCAGCCGGGCCCAGGTGCCCGCGAGCCGGGTGCGGACCCCGACACCGCCGGACGCCAGCTCGTCCAGGGCCTCCGCCGGGTGCTCCAGCCGGTCCGCGTACTGGCCGAGCGGCATGTGGCGCAGCACGCAGAGGCGGTTGCCGGCCGCGCGCAGGGCGAACGGAAGCAGCCCGGTGGCGGCGACGATACGTGCGGCGGCGGCCGGTTCGGCGGCCACCCGGGTCCGGCCGATGATCCCGCCGAGCAGGCCCAGGGCCTCGTCGGGGGAGAGCGGCGGGAGTTCCGTCCGGTGCGCGGCCTCCAGACCGGGCAACCGGCTCCGGGAGGTGACCAGCGCGGCGGTGGGACCCGAGGGCGGCAGCAGCGGGCCGAGGGCGGCGGCGTCCGGAGCGTCGTCCAGGACCAGCAGGATCCGGCGCCCGGACAGCCAGGACCGCCAGGCGGTCGCGGCCTCCTCCCGGCCGGCCGGCAGGCGCTCCGTACAGCCCAGGGCGCGGGCCAGCTCCGCCAGCACCGAGGCCCACGGGCGTACGGAACCGTCCTCGGCGCAGAGCCGGGTGGCGACCACGCCGTCCGGGTAGTGGGCGGCGAGGCGGTGCGCCACGTGCACCGCCAGAGCCGTCTTGCCGACGCCGGCCGGTCCGGTGAGCAGTACCGGCGGGCCGCCCTCGCCGCCCAGCCGCGCGGCGACCGCCTCCGCCTCCCGCGCCCGCCCGGTGAAGTCGGCGAGGCCGGGCGGCAGCAGCCGGGGCCCGGTGGCACCGCCGCCCGGCCGTGGCGGGGCGGCATCCGCGAGCACGGCGCGGTAGGCGCCCCGCACCGCAGTGCCGGGCTCCAGCCCCAGCTCGCGGGAGAGCTGCTGCCGGCAGTCGTCGTACGCGGCCAGCGCCTCCGTGCGGCGGCCGACCCGGTGCAGCGCGGTGATCTGGGCGGCGCGCAGCCGCTCCCGCAGCGGGTGGCGGGCGACCATCTCGTCCACGGTGTCGGCGACCGCGGCCGCGTCACCCGTCTCCAACTGCGCCTCCGCCCACGCCTCGTACACCGCGAGCCGGCGCACATGGCGGCGTGCGACGGCGGCGCGCAGCACATCGGCGCGGCCCGCGAGATCGCTGAAGGGCTCATGCCGCCACAGGTCGAGTGCCTGGCGGTAGAACCGGGCGGCGCGGCTCGGGGCGCCCGCACGCACCTCGGCGTCACCGCGGCGGGCCAGTTCCTCGAAGCGCAGGCTGTCGCACTCGTCGGCGCCCAGATGCAGGACGTAACCGCCGGGACCGTGGTGCAGCCGGCCCAGATCGTCGGGGTCCAGGACCCGCCGCAGCGTCGACACGTACACCTGGAGGTTCTTGCGGGCCGTGCGCGGCGGGTCGTCCGGCCAGACCGCGTCGGTCAGTTCCTCCAGGGAGACCGGCGCGTTCGGCCGGGTCAGCAGGACCGCCAGGACCAGACGCTGCTTCAGCGGGCCGAGCGGCAGCGGAAGCCCGTCACGGGTGGCGCGCAGCGGGCCGAGCAGGTCGATCCGCAGACGCGCGCCGGCGCGTTCTCCCGCCGCCCCGGACTCCGCCTCCCCGGGGCGGGTTTCCGCAAAGGTATCCGTCATATTTTCCTCAACCCCTTCCCCAGCCGGTGTCGTCGGAGTTCGGGGAGCAGAGAACAATGGCGTGCACGAAAGCCTCCGGGGAGCGGTCGGGGGGGTGAGCGAATCCGCGAGGAGCCGTGAATACGGCGGGAATACGATGGAATTCCCGCCGTTCTTCACAGCATGGTCACAAGCCGGGGGCGCGGCCATGGGCTTGAGGATGGCTCAAGGTGCATGCAGCAACACACCCGCCGGGACGAAGGGTGGACAAGCCCCATAGCGGGGTGAAACGGCCGGCCGGCCGCACGGGCGGACGGCCCCGCTCCCGTACCGGCTCCGAACCGGACCCCAACCACTGCCGAACCGGCGCCGCGCACGCTGGCGCCGCATGCCCAGGTGACCGAGGAGGTGACGCGATGCGACTGGCGGAGATCATCGAACTGCGTCCGGTGCCCGCCGCCGGGCTGCTCGCCACCCTCACCAGACGCTGCCCGCTGAGCTGCGCCCACTGCTCCACCTCGTCCGGCCCCCGGGGCGAGGACACCCCCGCCGACGCGCTGCGCCGGTTCGTCGGCGGCTTCACCCCCGGCGACCGCCCGCAGGTCCTCATGCTCACGGGCGGTGAACCCCTGCTGCGGCCCCGGCTCGTGGACGGGCTCGCCGGACTCGCCGCGCGGGCCGGGACCCGGACGGCCGTCCTCAGCGGCATGTTCTTCGCGGCCGACGGACGGATACCGGCCCGCATCATGCGCGCGCTGCGCCACATCGACCATTTCTCCGCCAGCATCGACGTATTCCACGAACGCGAGGTGCCGCGCGCGGCGGTATTCCGCGCGGTGCACCACATCATGGAAAAAGGAATCGACGCGAGTTTCCATGTCGTGGGACTTTCACCCGACGACCCCTATCTCGCGGACGTCACCGCCGCCATCCGGGCCGAGTTCCGGGACCGCGCGGCCGTCCTCGTCAACCACGTACGCCCGGCCGGACGCGCCGCGCACTGGGCGGCCGCGCGCCCGCCGGGCGGAGCCGGACAGCGCCCCGCCCCGTGCGCGATGGCGGCCTGGCCGACCGTGGCCTTCGACGGGACCGTCACCGCCTGCTGCAACCAGCGCGTGGTGGACGTCCGCCCCGCGCCGCCGCACCTGCGGCTCGGGCACATCGCCGTCGACGACTGGGCGGACATACGGTGCCGCTGCCAGGAGTCGCCCGTGCTGCGCACCCTGCGGACCGCCGGCGCCGGGTCCTGCGCGGACTGCCGGGCCCTGGCGCGGCGGCCCGGAGCGCTGGGGGCGGCGCGGGCCGCCGGGTCCAGCCCCGCCGCCGGCGCGATGGATGTGCTCGGCGCCCGGCTCCAGCGCGACGCGGGGGCCGAGACGCTGCTGCGCCGGTACGGGACCGGGCGGTACGCGCCGCTCGTGCTGCTCGGCGGCCGGGACGGCGAGGAGGCACCCGCGTGAGAAGCGCCGGCGCCACCTCACCGGCCGCCGCGCTGCTGCGGCTGGAACTCTCCCTCGTCCAGCCGGTGTTGCGATCGGCCGCCGCCCGCATGTGGCGCTCCGGCCCCGGGCTCCCCGCCCGCTACCGCCACTACCTGCACACCATGCACCAGGTGATCCGCGCCTCCGTCCCCCTCATGGAACGGGCCGCCGGGCACTGCGAGGCGCGGCCGCACGACCCGGTGGCACCGCCGCTCGCCCGGTACCTGCGGGCGCACGCCGAGGAGGAACGGGGCCACGACGACTGGCTGCTCACGGACGCCGCCGTCTGCGGGGCGCCGCCCGGCGAACTGACCGCCGCCGTCCCGCCCGCCCGGGTCGCCTCCCTCGTCGGGGCCCAGTACTACTGGATCGAGCACAGCCACCCGGTGGCCCTGCTCGGCTACATCGCGGTACTGGAGGGCAACGCACCGGCCCCCGGCCTGGCCGCCCGGCTCGCGAGGGAGACCGGGCTGCCGCCCGCCGCCTTCGAAACCGTACGCCTGCACGCGGACCTCGACGACGGGCACAGCGCGGACCTGGACCGGCTCATCGGCCGGCTGCCGCTGAGCCCGCAACAGCGCTCCCTGATCGCCGTCAGCGCGCTGCACACCGTCACCGCACTCGCCGAGCTGTTCGACCGCATCGCCACGGGACCACACACATCGGGGAGCACCCATGACTGACCCTGCGGACGACCGCGACCGCCTGCGCGCACTGGAGGACGCCGGGTTCCCGCTGCACAGCCTCTCGCCCGAGCAGCGGGACGTGCTCCGGGACCTCAGCGCGGAGGAACTGACCCTGCTGCTGGGCCTCAAGGAGCGGCTGGACGCGGCCGAGCCGGAGGTACAGGCGCACAGCGAGATCGCCGGCGGAGCGCTGTTCTGATGACCACCGCCACACGGACGAAGTGCCCCGACTGCCCCGAACCACCGCCGGACGGCGCAGCCTTCTGCCCCCGGTGCGGGACCGCCTGCGTCCCGGCGGCCGGTTCCGGCGCGGCCGAGGAACGCCGGGTGGTCACCGTCGTCTTCTGCGACCTCGTCGGCTCCACGGCCCTGTCCGGACGGCTCGACCCGGAGACGCTGCGCACCGTGACCCTGCGGTACTTCGCGCTGATGCGGACCCGCATCGAGGAACATGGCGGCACGGTGGAGAAGTTCATCGGCGACGCCGTGATGGCGGTCTTCGGCGTCCCCGCCCGCCACGAGGACGACGCCCACCGGGCCCTGGCCGCCGCCCGCTCCATGGTCACCGGCCTCGACGGGCTCAACGCCGACCTGGACCGCGGGCACGGAGTACGGCTCGCCGTCCGCATCGGCGTGAACACCGGCGAGGTCGTGGTGAACGCCGACCCGGCAGCCCGACAGGCACTGGTCTCCGGCGAAGTCGTCAACATCGCCGCCCGCCTCGAACAGCACGCCGGCACGGGCGAGATCCTCATCGGCCCCGCCACCCTCCGCGCCGCCGGACCCTCGGCGGTCACCGAACCGGCCGGGGCGCTCTCCCTCAAGGGCGTCCTTGCCCCCGTACCCGCCCACCGCCTGGTCGCACTCCACGAGGACGACCCGGAACGGGTCCGGCGCTTCGACACCCCCTTCATCGGCCGCGAACAGGAACTCGCCGAACTCCGGCTGCTGCTCCGCAAACTGGCCACCGACCCCCGCTCGCACCTGGTCACCGTCTACGGCGAGGCGGGCCTCGGCAAGACCCGGCTGCTGCGCGAATGGCTGCGGGACCGCCCGGCGTACGGAGAAGGCAGATGCCGCCCGTACGGCGAGACCGGGACCCTCGCACCGCTCGCCGAAGCGGTGCGCCAGGTGCTCTTGGCCGTCGGGGAGGACGCCGGGCTCGCCCGGCTGCCGGCCCCGGAGCGGACCGAGGCGGACCAGGCGCTGCGCCTCCTGCGCGGCGGACTGCTCGCGGACGGCACCCCCAGCCCCTCCACCGACGACACGCTCATGGCCCTGGCCTGCCTGCTGGACGCGCTCTCGCGGGAACGGCCCGTGGTGCTCGTCCTGGACGACTGCCACTGGGCGTCCGCGCCGCTGCTCGACCTCGCGGACCGGCTGCTGGACGAACTCGACCGCTCCGCCGTCGCCCTGGTGTGCGCCGCTCGCCCCGAACTCCTGGAGACCCATCCGGGGTGGGGCAGCGGCCGGATGCGCTCCGCCTCCCTCATGCTCACCCCGCTCACGCGCCAGGAGGCCGCGGCCCTGGCCGGCGAACTCGTCGAGGTCGCCGCCCACCGCCAGGGTGTGCTGGAGAGCGCGCTCGACCGCGCCGAGGGCAACCCGCTCCACCTGGAACACCTGACGGCCGTGGCCGCCGAGTGCGACGACCTGCCGCTCACCGTGCACGCCCTGCTCGGCGCCCGCATCGACGCGCTGCCGCCCGAGGAGCGGACCCTGCTGCAACTCGCCGCCGTCCTGGGCCGCGAGTTCCGCCGCGCCGACCTGACCGGGCTGGCCGCCGCCGAGGAAGCGCGAACCGCCGACTCCGCCACCGGCCTGCTGCGCGGACTGCTGCGGCGGCGGCTCATCGAGACCGGCGACCGCAGCCGGGCCGCGAGCGCGGTGCTCCGGTTCGGCAGCGCCCTCGTCCAGGAGACCGCGTACCGGGGGATGGCCAAGAAGGTGCGCGCCCGGCGGCACGAGCACGCCGCCAGGGTCCTGACCGGGCGGGAGGCGGGGGACGCCGCCGTCGGCACCCACCTGGCGCGCGCCCACCGGCTCCTGACCGAACTCGGCACGCACGACGAGGACACCGACGTACTGCGGGCCCGCGCCGCCGGACTGCTCACCCGGGCCGGCGCGGCCGCCCTGGCCCGCTCCGACCTGGCCTGGGCCGACGACCTGCTGACCCAGGCCCTCGACCTGGCCGCCCCCGGCGAACCCGTCGCCGCCGAGGCCGCCCGCCGCCTCGGCGAGACGAAGGCGGCCCGCGGCGACGCGGTGCGCGGCCGGGAACTCCTCGCCGGGGCGCTCGACACCGCCGAGCGGGCCGGTGACGCGCTGGGCGCCGCCCACGCCCGGCTCGCGCTGACCGCGCTCGACCCCCGGCACGGTTCGGCCGCCGACGTCGCCGAGGCCGCGCTCGGCCCGTTCACGGCGGCGGGCGACGACCAGGGCATCGCCCGCGCCTGCGTGCGGATGGCCCAGGACCGCCAGCGGCGCGGCCGGCACGCCCAGGCCGAGGCGCTGCTCAGCCGCGCACTCGACCACGCGGACCGCGCCGACGCCGAACCCGAACGGGCCCTCGCACTCGGCGCGTTCGGGATCTCCCTGTGGCGGGGCCCGACCCCGGTCGCCCGCGCCGTCGAGCGCTGCGAACAGCTCCTCGCCGCCCACGGCGCCGGCCGGCCGACGGTGCGCGCCACCCTGGCCTGCCCGCTGGCCGTGCTCCTGGCCCTCCACGGCCGCCCCGACGAGGCCCGAGCCCTGCTGGCCGAGGCGGCGGGGCTCGCCCACGGCCTCGGCTATGCGGAGAGCGCGTTGTTCGTCCCGCTGTTCGCCGCCGAGGTCGAGGCGCTGACGGGCACCTCCGAGCGCAGACTCGCCCTGCTGGACGAGGCGGCCCGCGCCGGCCGGGAACTCGGCGCCACGGGTGCGCTGCCCGGCATCGCCCGCGAACGGGCCCGCCTGCTGCTGGAGCGCGGGGAGCCGGCCCAGGCGCTGGCCCTGCCCGACCCGCTGGAGGCCGGGCTGCCCCCGGCGGAGTCCGCCGACGCCTTCGGGCTGCGGGCCCGCGCCCTGGCACTCGCCGGGGAACCGGCCGCCGCCCGCACCTGCGCGCAGCGGGCGACCGCCGCCGCGGGTGACACCGACTCACCGGTCGTGCGCGGCACGGCCGCCCTCGACCTCGCGCACACCCTGCGCACCCTGGCGCTGCCCGGCGAGGCGGCCCGGGAGGCGCGTACGGCGCTGCGGCACTTCGCCGCCAAGGGACACCGGCTCGGCGCGGACCGCGCGGCCGCGTTCGCCGACGACAGCGCGGCCGCGGCCCGGGACACCGACCCGGCCGGGCGGGAAGGCAGGACCGTATGACCACCAAAACGGCGGAAGGGCTCACCTGGAGCCTGCGCGACCGCACGCCCGACGACCTCGCGATGCTCGCCGACACGGTGCCGGCCCTCTCGGCCGACCCCTCGCAGTGGTCGGACGGGGCAGGCGTACGCGTCTGCGTCGTCGACACCGGGGTGGAGTGCGGGCACCCCGGGGTCGGCCCGGTCGACGGCTCGTACGAGGTGAGGGCCGGCGCGGACGGGACCCCGCGGGTCATCGACAGCGGCCCGCTGCCCGACGGAGCCGGCGACGGATGCGGGCACGGCACGGCGTGCGCCGGGATCGTGCGGCGGGTGGCCCCGGAATGCTCCCTGTACAGCGTGCGCGTGCTCGGCCAGGGCTTCACCGGCACCGGAGACGCCCTGCTCACCGGGTTGCGCTGGGCGGTCGACCAGGGCTTCGACGTGGTCAACCTGAGCCTGTCCACGACCCGCCCGCAATTCCTGGAGACCCTGCGCTCCCTGGCCGACCAGGCGTTCTTCACCGGCACCACGCTGGTGGCATCGGCCCACAACACGCCCGTGGAGAGCTTCCCCTGGCGGTTCTCCTCGGTGATCTCGGTCGGCACGCACCGCGAGGACGACCCCGGGCTCTTCCTCTACAACCCCGCACCGCCCGTCGAGTTCTTCGCTCCCGGCCAGAACGTGCAGGTGGCCTGGACGGGCGGCAAGACCATCCGCACCACGGGCAACAGCTTCGCCACCCCGTTCATCAGCGGGCTGTGCGCGCGGCTGCTCGGCAGCCGCCCCAAGCTGACCCCGTTCCAGATCAAACACGCGCTGTACCTCTCCGCCGCGAACGTACGCATCGGCGATCCAGGAACCCGAGGTGAATCATGAGCCAGTCCCACGGCCTCGTACCCGCCACCGGCGCGGGCCCCGCGACACGGGCGGGCAGCGCCGAACGCGATCTGCTGCAGTCCGTCGTCGAGACCGCGCGCGCCATCTTCGGCGCCGCGGCCAGCTCCGTCCTGCTGCACGACCGGGACGCCGACGAACTGGTCTTCCAGGCGGTGGCCGGGGAGGGCGAGGAGGCCCTCGTGGGCTCCCGGTTCCCGGCCGGCCGGGGGCTCGCCGGCTGGGTGCTCGTCTCCGGCGAGCCGATGGTCGCGGACGACCTGAAGCAGCAGGGCATGTTCGCCCGCGATGTCGCCCGGTCGACCGGCTACGTCCCGGACGCGCTGATGGCCGCGCCGCTCGCCCACCACGACCGGGTGCTCGGCGTGCTCGAAGTCCTCGACCCGGTCGAGCAGTCCCGTTCCAGCCTCTCCGAACTCGACCTGCTCGCCCTCTTCGCCCGACAGGCGGCGGCGGCCCTCGCCGTCGTCACCGAGCGCCGCGAGGAGGAGACACCCACGGCGGTCCGGACGCGAAGCCTGGAACTGGTGACCGCCTTGCGCGACGTCCTGCTCGACGGTCTTCCGCCGCAGGCCCCGCACGCGGGCTGAGCCGGGAGCGTCAGCGTGCCGCCGACTCCACGGCGTCGGCGGCACGCGCCTCGCTCTTGCCGTCGGCCAGCAGACCGCCGACCTCCCGCACCCGCGCGCACAGCCCCGGATCGCGGCCCGTGTCCTCGACGGCGCCGCGCAGTTCGGCCGCGTCCGCCCCGGCCTCCGGCAGCCTGCGGGCGACTCCGGCGCGCAGACAGGCGGCGGCGAGGACCTGCTGCTCCGACCCGTTGGGGGCGACGAGCAGCGGCTTGCCGTGCAGGAGCGCCGCGAGCACGGGGGCGGACGTGGCATTGGTCAGCACGAGGTCGGCCCGCTCCACGAGCGGCCCCATCCAGGTGCGGCGCCCGATGGCCAGCCGGGCGCCGGGGGCGGCCTCGGGGGCACCGGACCGGCCCAGCTCGACGACGGCCCGGTACGTGCCGGAGGCGAACGCGGCGTTCAGACGCGGCCAGAGACTGCTGCCGCCGAAGGTGCGGCCCAGATGCACGTACGCGATGGGCCCGGCGGCCGGCAGCGGCTCCGGCACCGGGGGCGCCGGCTCCCACCAGCAGGGGCCGACATGGCGTACGGCCGGGGGCAGTTCGGCGCCTGGGACCTCCATGACGGGGTGGCCGCGCAGCAGGAAGGCGGTGCCCAGGAGCGGGGTGTCCGGGAAGCGGTCGCGGCGCGGGGCGAGCCCGGCGCCCTCCCGGAGCGCCGTGTAGTGCTTCAGCGTCCGGGCCAGCCGCCAGGCACGGCCGCAGCCGTCGTCCGGGCCGGTGCGGTAGGGCCACAGGTGCGCCGCGAGCCCCAGGACCACCACCGGCAGCCCGGCCGCCTCGGCGGCCACCAGCGCGCCGTGGTTGAGCACCGAGGTGACCAGCACATCGGGGCGCAGCGCGCGGACCGCCCCGGCCACGGCGGCGTACTGCTCGGGGCCCCGGACCGTCCAGTGGGTCACCGACAGCGCGGCGTGCCCGGCGACGGCCGCCGGCTCAAGTCCCGCGGCGGTGACGGCGGGCGCGGCGTCCGGCCCGCCGAGGACCTGGACGGTGTGGCCGCGGCGGCGCAGCTCGCGGCCGGCCGCGAGGACCGGGTAGAGGTAGCCGGGATCGCTCAGCGGGCACAGCAGTACGTTCATCCGGAGGCGTCCTTCGTCAGGTCGAGGCCCAGGTGGTGGGCGAGGAAGGCCATGACGTCCGCGTACAGGCCGGCGCTGCGCGAGACGCCGCGCGTGCCGTGCCCCACACCGCGCTCGGTGCGCAGCACCACCGGCCCGTCCCCCGAACCGGCCCACTGGAGCGCGGCGCACATCTTCCGCGCGTGCGCCGGGTCGACGCGGCTGTCGCCGTCGAACACGGCCAGCAGCACGGCCGGGTAGCGGACGCCCTCGCGCACCCGGTGGTACGGGGAGTACGCCAGCAGCCGCGCGAAGTCGGCGGGGTCCCCGGCGCTCCCGTACTCCTCGCGCCAGCTCGCACCCATCCCCGACAGCTCGTAGCGCACCATGTCCAGCAGCGGCGCCGCGCACACCACCGCCCCGTACAGCTCCGGCCTGCGCGTCAGTGCGGCGCCCGCCAGCAGGCCGCCGTTGGAGCTGCCGAGCACCCCGAGCCGGCCCGGTGCGGCCCAGCCCCCGGCGAGCAGGTGGCCGGCGGCGGCGTCGAAGTCCTCGAAGACGCGGTGCTTGTGCTCGCGGCGCCCGGCCTGGTGCCACTCCTCGCCCTCCTCGCCGCCCCCGCGCACACAGGCCACCGCGTACACGCCGCCCGCCCGCACCCAGGGCACCGCCTGCGGGGTGAAGCCGGGCGTCATCGAGGCGCCGAAGCCGCCGTATCCGGTGAGGACGGCGGGGCGGGGCCGGTCGGGAACGCCGGCGGGGGACATCACGAACATGCGCACCTCGGTGCCGTCACCGGAGAGGACGACCTCCTGGCTGACCCGAACCCCCTCGGCCGGCGGCGCGGCAGGCGGACCGCCCGCCCACGGACCTAGGCGTCCGGTCACCGCGTCGTAGTGCAGGACGGTTGCGGGGGTGATGTGGTCGGTGTACGTGAACCACACCTCGTGGCCGCCGTCCTGACGCATTGTCAGGCGAGTGACCGTGCCCCGCCCCGGCAGCGGAACGGACCCTGTCCGTGTGCCGGTCCGGGCATCGTGCAGGGTCATCTCACCGACCGCGTGCCGGGTCCGTACGACCACCAGCAGCGGCCGCTCCAGCGCCGGCCCGTCCAGGACCGCGACGTCCCCGAGCACCGTGCCCGGTTCCTCGCCGACCAGGGTGCGCCACCGGCCGGGTCCCGTGGCGTCGGGGCGGGCCTCGGCGATCCTGCCGCGCGGCGCGTCCGCCGTCGTCCTGAGGAGCAGCGGCCCGCCGCCGGAACGGACGCGGACCGAGGTGCGGGCGTCGGTCCCCCGCTGGAAGGGGCGCAGGACCGGCCGGTCCGGGCCGGTCGCGCTCAGATCGGCCGTCCACAGATCGGTGCGGGGCGCGGTGCCCTCGCTGGCCCCGACGACCAGGAGCAGGCCGTCGGGGGAGGTGGCCACGGTGTAGTACTGGGTCTCGGACCGCCCGGCGCCGAAGATCTCGGTATCCAGGTCCGCCGGGGTGCCGACCCGGTGCAGGTACACCCGGCGGTGACGTCCCCCGGTCCGCTCCGGCGGCAGCCGGCGTACGTAGTAGAAGGCCCGGCCGCCCGGCAGCCAGGCCACGGGGGAGCGGCGGACCCGGTCCACGGGCCCGTCCACCACCGCCCCGGTCACCGTGTCGAGCACCCGCAGCACCGACTGCTCCGTACCGCCCGACGACAGCTGCACGGCCACCGAACCGCCCTCCCACGACGGCTCCCAGGCGTCCAGCACCGTCGAACCGGACGGGTCGGCGTCCAGCGGGTCGAGCAGCACCCTGGTCCGGCCGCCCTCGCGGACGGCGAGCACCGCGAACTCCCGCCCGGGGTCCCTGCGCAGATGGAACTCCCGCCCGCCACGCACCACCGGAGGCGAGGCGCCGCCCCCGGCGAGCAGCGCCGCCATCCGGCCGCGCAACGCCTCCCGGCCGGGCCAGCGGGCCTGCTCCCCGGCGTAGAGCCGGTCCTGAGCGGCGCTCCAGACCGCGGTGGCGGGGTCGTCCGGGTCCTCCAGCCACCGGTACGGATCGGCCACCGGCCGGCCGTGGAGGACCTCGACCGGACCGGTGCGGGGAGCGGCCGGGTAGACCGGCCCGGCGTCGCGGGGCGGTGACACGGTCATCGCGGCCCTCCAGGGAGAACGGTCGCATCGGACACGGCGGGAGGCGGGTGCGGTCAGGAGCCGCCGCTGCCGGGACGCGGCCCGGGAGGCGCCGGGACCAGTCCGGCGGCCCCGGCGTCGTCCTCACCGGCCGGTGCGGGCAGCGGCTCGTCCGCGTCCTTCGGCGCACCACCCCGGTCGTCCTCGGTGGCGTCCAGACTGGTTTCGCGCAGCAGCGGCACCGAGGAGAGCAGGGTGACCACCGCCGCGGTGCCCGCCAGCACCAGCCAGGTGCGGCTCGCCCCCACGGAGTCCACGAAGGAGCCCGCCACGATCGGCCCGGCGGAGGCCAGCCCGGCCATCATCAGACCGGTCGCGGTGCTGACCCGGCCCAGCAGATCGCGGGGCGCGAGCACCAGCACCGCACGGCCCACCACGATGCCCGCGGGCGGGCTGAAGAAGACGACCACGATCAGGACCGGGCCGATCGCCCAGGGAAGCGTCGTCCGGGAGAAGATGGCCAGGCCCAGCGCCCAGACCATGCCGATGAGCAGGAAGAGCCGCCCCGCCGGGTTCCGCTTGATCAGCCAGGGCGCGGCAGCCGCGCCCAGCAGCCCCCCGATGCCGGCACAGGCCATCACCGCGCCGATCGCCGTCCCGCCCGCACCGCTCTGGCGCAGCGAGACGACCATCGTCACCTGAGCCGCCGCCGAGACGATGTTGATACCCGCGGCGAAGATCAGGGCGGCCAGCAGCGCCCGCTGGTGCGTCAGCCAGCGCAGCCCGGCCGTCAGCCGGTTGTCGCGCTCGCTGTCCGCGACCCGTTCGGTCGGCCTGATCCCGATCCGCAGCAGCAGCACGGCCGACACCCCGTAGGAGGCGGCATCGACGGCGAACGGCAGGATCGGGTCCAGGGTGAACAGCCAGCCGCCCAGGAACGGGCCGATCAGCGAACTCGACGCCATCGCCGTCTGGCTGCGGCTCAGCGCGTCGGTGAGATCCTTCTCCGGCACCACGTCGCGCACCGCGATCGTGGCCGCGGGCGAGAACATCGCGGTGGCCGCCCCCTCCACCACGGCCACGCCGAGCAGCTGCGCCTGCCCGAGCCCTCCGAGCCCCGACGCCAGCGGGATGCTGGCCAGCGCCACCAGACGCACCACATCGGTGCCCACCATGATCATCCGACGGTCGAGCCGGTCGGCGAGATGGCCCGCGGGCAGCCTCAGCAGCGTCCGCGTCACCATCGAGCAGGTCGCGACCGTCCCCGCCTGGGCCGCGCTGCCGCCGATGGACAGCACGAGCAGCGGGAAGGCCAGCAGCGACAGCTGGGAGCCGAGGGTGGAGAGCGTCGAACTGAGCCAGTAGCGGCGGAAGTCGGCATTGGTGCGCAGAATGCCCGCGCTCTTCATACCGGAATTCACCCCAGCCGTCCGGCACCGTGCAGGCAGTCCAGCACCCCTGCGTCCACCCGGTCCTGGAAGACGGCGCGGACCGCCGCCTCCTCGTCGTAGCGGTAGTGGTCGTGGCAGCTGACCCAGCGGCCCTCCGTCTGCTCCGCGCTCAGATAGCCGTCGGCGACGGTGCCGACCTCCATGCCGGGCTTCCCCGCGGTCTCCCAGCAACTGGCCAGCACACCATCGGCGTTGATGACCGCCCCGTACCGGCCGTCGGCGAAGGAGCAGGCCTGGCAGGGGACATGGGCGCGCGGCCGGGACACCGTGAAGCCGAGCTCCAGCGCGCGGGCGTGCCAGCGGACGAAGTCCTCGACCAGGCCGTCCTCGTGGAGCAGGTTGTTGGCGTAGCCGACACCGACGTCGCCGACACGGGCGAAGTGGATGCCGCAACGGGCCGGGTCGAGGCGTGACCCGAGGCGTTCCACCAGCTCGTCGACGCCGTGCCGGTTCAGGTGCGAGACGTTGACCCGCAGCATCCAGCGCAGGGAGGTGCGCTCGATGGCGCGCGCGATGTTGGAGACGATGACGTCGAAGGTGCCGCCCCCGGAGCGCTTGACCCGGATCGAGTCGTGGTCGGCGCGGTCGCCGTCGAAGGTCACCTGGACGGAGCCGAGACCCGCCGCGTTCAGCTCCTTCGCGATCAGCGGGGTGAGCAGCGTGCCGTTGGACGTCATCGACGCGGTGAGCGGGCCCAGTTCACCGGCCCGGGTGAGCAGGTCGCGGCAGCCGCGCGGGTTGAGCAGCGGCTCCCCGCCGAACAGCAGCAGCGACAGCCGGTCGAGCCCCGCCGCCTCCATGCGCGTCCGGGTGAAGTCCAGGACCTGCCCGACGGCCTCGGGCGTCAGACGGGCGTGGCGGATGCGCGGCGGCCTGCTGCCGCCCTTGGGGTCCTGCGAGGTGTTCTGGAAGCAGTAGCCGCAGCCGAGGTTGCAGTCGGTGCTGGTCAGCACGGTCAGGGAGTACGAGCTGTAGGGCTTCAGGTCGTACAGACCGGCGTCGCGCAGATAGCGTTCGGCCGAGGGCCGCAGGGTGCCGTCGGGCTCCACCTGCGCGGGGCGCATCAGCGCGTACCCGCCGGCGCCGAGGAACCACCACCCCCTGTCGGCGCGGATCAGACGGGCCCCGGCGGAGGGGACGGCGAGGGACTGCGTACCGGACACGGCGACCTCCGGGTCGGGGCGGGGGCGGGAGCGGGGTGGCCGGGACGGGCCCCCGGCCGCGGCGACGAGGCCGCCGCGGCCGAGGAGGACCGGCCTGAGGACCGGATCAGAGGTTCTGCTCCTGGTGGACGCCGCACCACGGGGTGTCCTCGCCCTCCTCGGAGTGGGCGATCACCTCGGGCTCCTCGGCCACCTCCTGGTGCACCCCGCACCAGCCGATGGGCGACTCGACGTGGGCGACGACCTCGGGCTCCTCGGCCACCTCCTGGTGCACCCCGCACCAGCCGATGACGGAGTCGGAGTGGGCCTCCACCTCGGGGGCGTCCTGCTCGGGGGTCTCGTTGGGCTCGACGTTCTCGGCCATGATGGTCCTCCATACGACGGGCGATCGGGACGACGGACGGCGGCACTGCGCCGACGGCCAGGAAGCTAGGAGCACGGGGTTCGGCACCGGTTCGTCCCCGGTTGTGCGGCGGTGAATCCTCCTGGTCGGCGCCCCGGCGCCGCCGGCGGGACGGGGAGCGGGCATACCGGAACCGCACCCGGGCCGAACCGGCGGGCAACCCGCCGTTCCTACGGTGTGCGCCGCACACTCCGCGACGTGAGAGGACGGCTCCGTATGGAAACCGAACCCGCTGTCACGGCCGGCGCGCCAGTGCCGGCAGGGCGGCCGCGACTTCCGGAGCCGCTCGGGGCCGGGTTCGTGGACCGGCCGGCCGAGGTGCTGGCCGAGATCCGGGAGACCTGCCCGGTGACCCGGGTCAGGACACCGGCCGGGCGCCCGGCGTGGCTGGTGACCCGGGCCGAGGACGTGCGGGCCGGATTCATGGACCCGCGCCTCTCCCTGAGCGGCGGCCGTACACCCGACCCCGCGGTGCGCCGCCGCGCACTCGACCTGACCCTCGTCAACTACGACCCGCCGGACCACACCCGCATCCGCCGCCTGGCGACGCCCGCCCTGACCCCGGCGCGCATGGCCGCCCACCGCGGGCGGATCGAGCGGGCCGCCGCCGAACTCCTCGACGCGGCGGACGCGGCGCGCGGCCGGGGCCCGGTCGAGCTGATGGACGCCTTCGCCCGCCCCTTCGCCTTCCGCTCGCTGTGCGAGGTCTTCGACGTCCCCGAGGAGGAGCGCGCCGCCCTGTACGGGCCGGTGGCGCTCCTCGCGGACAAGACCGGACGCACCGCCGCCGAGGTGGACGCGAGCGTCACCCGGATCGACGCCTTCGTACGCGGTGAGATGGCCCGCAGGTCCGCCGCCCCGGGTGACGACCTGGTCTCCCGCGTCCTGGCCGCCTGGCGGGAACAGGGCGGCGCGAGCGAGGACGAAGTGGCGTCCCTGCTGGCGATGCTGCTGCTCGCCGGGTTCGACAGCACGGTGCAGGCGATGGGCATGAGCGTGGTGGCGCTGCTGGCCCACCCGGAGGTGTGGCAGCGCCTGAGCGAGGAGCCGGGACGCATCCCGCGCGCCGTGGACGAGCTGCTGCGCTGGGACACCCCGGGCTCCTTCGGCACCAAGCGGGTGGCGCTGGAGGACATCCGGTTCGGCGACACCGTCATCCCGGCGGGCAGCGGTGTCCTGCTGTCCGTGGCGGCGGCCAACCACGACCCCCGCTGCCACGCCGACCCCGGCACGCTGGACCCCGGCCGCTCCACCGCGAGCCGCCACCTGAGCTTCGGCCTGGGACCGCACTACTGCCCCGGGTCAGGGCTCGCCAGGCTGGAGCTGACGGTGGCCCTGACCCAGTTGCTCGGCCGCTGGCGCCGGCCGGCCCCGGCGGTTCCGCTGTCCCAGCTGGCCTGGGGCGGCGGCTACCTGCACCGCCGCCTGGCCGCGCTGCCCGTCCTGCCGGACGGGCCCGTGCAGCGCCGGCTTCCGGTCAGCTGCCCCAGCGCAGGGCCACCGTGTCGCCCGCGTTGATCACCGTGCCCCGGGCCGCCCCGGCGAACGCCGATCCGTCGATGCCGGCCTTCCACGTGCCGGACCCGCTGTTGGCCTTGCCGTTGATCGCGGTGAGGGTGCCGGTGCCCGACGCGGGCGTCACCGCGCTCACGCAGCCGGCGGGCGTGGCCGACGTCGTGGCCGCGTCCAGCACCGCGCCGAGCGTGGTCGTCGTCCCGGTCGGCGTGAACGCGACCGAGCACACCTTCAAGGCGCCCGTGCCGTCGTCCACGGTCAGGGCCAGCTTCGTGGCGGTGCCCGGGGTGAACGCGGACTGCGCCACCCACCGGGGCGCGCCGACGGTGACCGGGGCCGGGGGAGCGGCGGTGAAGCCGCCGCCCGCGACAGCGCGCAGACCGTCCACGGACGCGTAGGCGGAGGGGGCGGTGTCGCTCGGCAGGTACTTGAAGCCGCCGCCGGGGTTGAACTGCTGGGCGATGAGGAAATCCACCGGGGTCTTGCCGGCGGAGGTGAGGAAGTCGCCCGTCTGCGGGTTGATCCCGCACGCGTTGAGGCCGGAGACGGCCCAGCCGTTGGAGTCGGTGTTGACCCCGAACATCGCGTTGAACGCGCCGCTGGACGGCACCAGTTTGCCCTTGAGGAACGCCTTGGCCCGTGAGACGTCCGCATCGGTGTCCGGGACGCCCGAGACGCACAGCGCGGCCATCGCCGCGCCCGTCATGTCGACGTCGCTCGTGGTGGCGAGCTCGCCCGCGTCGCCTTCGGCCTTGCCGTAGTTCCAGCCGCCGTCGTCGTGCTGGTTGGCGCGGATACGGGTGATCAGGGCGTCCCGCAGCGACTGGGGTATGCGCTGGGCACCGGCCTGGGTCTTCGTGCCGCCCAGGGCGAGCGCCGCGAAGACGGTTCCGTTGAAGTTCCCCGACGGGCCGAAGTAGCCCGGCTCGGCCGTCTGCCAGTAGCTGTAGATGTCCCCGATCAGATTGCGGGAGGCGGAGACGCGGGAGGGATCGATCCCGGCCGCGTACGCGTTGAGGGCGGCGCGTTCGTAGTCGGTGACCACCGGAGTCGCCGACGGCCAGGCCGCCGTGGCGAGCAGGTCGCGGTAGACCGATCTCGCGTTCTTCGTGGCGTCGCCGCCCGGCGTGACGTCGACGGCCGCGGTGCCGGCGGCGGCGAGCGCGCTGAACGCCCACTCGTTGGACAGCCCCGGCCCGGCGTACGAACCATCCGCTGCCTGGAGGGACTTGAGATATGCCACACCATTGGTCTTCGAGGTGGCGATCTGGGCGGGGGTGGCCGTGGCGGCGGCCGGCAGAACGGTCAGACAGAACGCCCCGAGCGAGGCGGACGCGGTGAACGCGAGACGGCGCGTGAACGAAAGGCGGGACATGGCCTGCTCCTGGGATGAGGGGCGCCGGCCGGCCCCGCGGCCTCGCCGAACCGGGCGGGAGGCAGCAGCGGGCAGGGCCGCCGCCCGAACGCGTGGACCGGCTTCCTGTGGTGCTTCGCCGCGTGGGCATTCGGGCTCGGAACGGCCCCCGCCGTCCCACACCGCTGCGCGTCAGCCCCGGAGTCTCACCGGGTTCCCCCATGTGGCAGGGCGGGACGCTACCGGACGCCGGGCGGCCCCGCCAGACACCCTCCGGCCGCCGGCCGAAGGCGGACGACGGCGTCTTGACGATCCGGGAGCCACCGTGCTGCAATCCGCTCGACAAGCACTGAGTTCCAGGGGAAGCCGGTCGAAATCCGGCGCTGACCCGCAACCGTAGGCCCGGCAACCGCCGGGCGAGCCGGATTACCTGGGGCTGATTCTGCAGCGAGAAGCGCCGTCGCGGACTACGGCGTGGTCGACCAGCCCTGCCCTGCGCCGGACCGCGCGCGGCTGTGGCCGCCTCTGCCACGTTCACGTCCCGAGGGGAACGGAACGAGGGGGCCGCGGTGGGGACCGCACAGCGAAGAGACCGGCACAAGGGCGCCAGTGCGCTGCTGGCCCTGATATCCGCGGCGTTCCTGCTGCTTGCCATGTGCGTGACACTCGTCACGGTCGGCCCGGCCGCCGCCGCAGGCCCGGTCGGCGACTGCACGGCCACCGAAGGGGCCGTCGTCGCCGTCGACTTCGGCCCCTTCGGCGGCAAGGTCGAGCGGGGCTGCGACACGACGCCGACGACCGGCTACGAACTCCTGCACGACGCCGGGTTCACCACCGAGGGCACCCAGCACGACGGCCCCGCCTTCATCTGCCGCATCGGCCTCGGCTCGGGCACCCAGTACCCGACCACCGAGCAGGAAGCCTGCGTCCTCACACCGCCGGCCACCGCCTACTGGTCGTACTGGATCGCGTCGCCGGGCACCAACACCTGGACGTACAGCCAGTACGGCGCCATGTCCCGCAAGCTGAAGGACGGTGACGTCGACGCCTGGGTGTTCGGAGGCACCGACGCCGGCGGCTCCACCGGCAAGCCGGCGTTCACCCCCGACGACGTACGCGCGGGCGGCTCCACCGGGACCCCCGGCCCCGGCAGCACTCCCACGGCCCCGGCGGGCGAGGTCGATCTCGCGGCGGCGGCGGCCTGGGTGTCGGGCGTCCTCGAAGACGGCGAACGCGTCGTGGACGAAGGCGCCGGCACCCCCGACTACCTCCTGACCACCGAGGCCGCCTACGCCCTCGTGGCGGCGGACCCCGAGCACGCGGACATCGCGAAGGTCACCGCCTTCCTCGCCGCCCACACCGACGACTACGCCTACCCCTCGGGCAAGGACGGGGCCCCGGACCCGGCCGCCGCCGCCCGGCTCGCCCTGCTCGCCGAGGCGACGGACGCCGATCCGGGGGACTTCGGCGGACACGATCTGACCGCCTCCCTCACCGGCAGCGTCTGCGCCGCGGGCCCCGAGGCCGGCAGCCCCGCGCCCGGCTGCACCGCCAAGGGCGACTTCCGCAACGCCGGTTACGCGGACGGCCAGGCGCTCGCCGTGCTCGCCCTCGTCCGAGCCGGTGCCACACCCCCGGCCGACGCGGTCGCCAGGCTCGCCCGGCTCCAGTGCGAGGACGGCGGGATCACGAGCATCCTGATCCGCCCCGGCGAGTACTGCGACGGCGACCCCGCCACCACCGGCCTCGCCGCCCTCGCCCTGCACGAGGCGGGCGGCCAGGAAGCGGCGGTCACCCGGGCGGTGGCGTACCTGAAGAAGGCGCAGCGCGAGGACGGGGCGTTCCCCGGCTACACCGGGTCCACCACCGGCAGCGTCCACGCCACCGGGTTCGCCGCACAGGCGCTGCGCGCGCTCGGCGCCCCCGCGTACGCCGACGCCGCGGTCTCCTGGCTCTCCCGGGAGCAACTGGACGGCGGCGGCTTCGGGTTCGAGGAGGACGCCACCGACCCGGTTCTCTACCCGACGGGCCCCGCGGTCCTGGCCGGGGCGGGCACCGATCTCGCCCGCCTCACGACGAAGCGGTCCGGCCCGACCGACCCGCCGGCCACCGAGCCCCCCACCACCCGGCCGCCCACGACCGGACCGCCCACCGCGGAGCCGACCCGCCCCGCGGGCGAAGGTCCCGATCTGAAGAAGGGCGTCGCCTACCTCACCAGCGCCGCCAACCTGAGGCAGGGCCAGTACTACCCGGTCGGTCCGGAATCCCCGCGCGCGGACTTCGGCCTCACCATCGACGGCGCCTACGCGCTCGCCGCCACCGGCCTGGACAACGACAAGCTGCGCGGCATCGTCGACTTCCTCGACAAGGGCGGCAAGGACGGCGACGGCAAGACCCTGCAGGACTGGACCGGGACCGGCACCAAGTACGCGCTCGGCGGCTCCATGGGCAAGGCAGCCCTCCTCGCCGAGGCCGTGGGCCGCGACCCCCGCGCTTTCGGCGGCCAGGACCTCATCGCAGGACTGAACGCCGCCGTGTGCGAGAAGGCCACCCCGGCCCCGGACCGCAGCTGCGCCGCCAAGGGCGCCTACACCTACGCCCCCTCCGTCTTCTCCCAGGCACTGGCGGTCATGGCCCAGGTGCGGGCCGGCGAGGAGAAGGCGGCCCAGGAACCGATCGCGTACCTGGAAAGCCTCCAGCACGACAGCGGGGCATGGCCCAGCCTGATCCCCGCCACCGGGGACTCGGACGTCGACTCGACCGCCATCGCCGCCATGGCCCTGGACCTCGTCGGCGGCGAGAAGGCGGAGAAGGCCGTCGCCAAGGCGCTGGCCTGGCTCGCGGACCAGCAGCTGTCCGACGGCGGCGGCTTCCCCGGCGCGGCCGGCAACTCGGTCAACTCGGCCGCCCTCGCCATCCAGGGGCTCTCGCTGGACGAGGAGCGCTACGCCTCCCGGATCGCCAGGGCCCAGAAGTTCCTGGCGGGCCGGCAGAACAGCGACGGCGGCTTCGACGTCGCCAAGGAAGGCCGGCGCGAATCGAACCTGCGGGCCTCCGCCCAGGCGGTCGGCGGGGCGACCGGCATCTCCTTCGGCACGCTGGAACGCAGCTTGGACGGCACCACGCCCCAGCCCACCCCCAGCCCCTCCACCCCGCAGATCGTCACCCCCGACGACCCGGCCGGGGGCACCGGCGGCATCATCGACACCGACGGGGGCGGCTCCGGTGGCGGTGCGCTGGCCTCGACCGGTGTGCGGGCCGGCGCCTTCGCCGGCCTGGCGGCCCTGCTCGTCGCCGCCGGATGGCGGGTCGTCGTGATCGCCCGCCGCAGGGCAGCGGTGGGGGACGGGATATGACGACCGCCCCATGGCGCAGGGCAGTACGGGCGGTGACCGCACTCCTGCTCGGGACCGCCGCGCTGACGGCCAACGCGCCGTCGGCGGCGGCGGACCCGCAGCCCATGGGCCGGTGCACCACCACGTCCGGGGCCGTGCTCGCGGTCGACTTCAGCCACTGGGGCGGGCCCGTCTACCGCTCCTGCGGAACCACCCCGACGACCGGGTACGAACTGCTCAACCAGGGCGGCTGGCGCACCACCGGCACCGGACACGACGGTCCGGCCTTCATCTGCCGGATCGGCTACAGCGGCCACCAGGGCGGCAAGCAGTACCCCACGCCCCAGCAGGACGACTGCGTCCTGACCCCGCCCGCCTCCGCCTACTGGTCGTACTGGCACGCCGACCCGGGGGCGAGCACCTGGGAGTACAGCCGGCTCGGCGCGATGCTCTACCGGCCGAAGCCGGGCAGCGTCGACCTGTGGATCTTCGGCGGCACCGACATCGGCGGCACCGAGGGCCGCCCCACCCTCACCCCGGACCAGCTGCGCGCCCACAACACCGAGGCGCGGGGGGACGCGGGCAAGCCCGAGTCGACCGAGCGGGCCCCGGAGCTGCCCCCCGGCACCAGCACCGGTCCGAAGGCGACCGCGACCCGCAGGCCCCCGCCCTCCACAACCGCGTCCGCCTCCCCGGAGACCTCGCCCGGCCCGTCGCGGTCCGCGTCACCGAGCCCCTCGGTGACCGGGACGCCCGGCCCGTCGCCGAGCGCGTCGGAGACCGGGACCCGCGTGGTCGACGCGGCCCCCGCGAGCGAGGCCAGGACGGACGCGGGCTCCGTCCTGCCGGTGGTGGCCGGCGGCGCCCTGATCCTGCTCGTCGGCGGGGCGGCCGTGTACGCGGCCGGGCGCCGCCGCCGCACGGAGTGACCCGGGTGACCCACACGGCCCGCGAGGCGGCCGCACCGGTCTCCGGCAACCTGCCGGACACCGGCGGCCGCCGCCTGCCCAGGACCCTGCATCCGGTCGCCTGGTGGATCTGGGCGCTCGCCCTGGCCACGGCGGTCAGCCGCACCAACAACCCGCTGCTGCTCCTCCTCGTCCTCGCGGTCCTCGGCTACGTCGTCACCGCGCGCCGCACCGAGGCCCCCTGGGCACGAGGATTCAAGTACTACCTCTTTCTCGCCGGCACCGTCGTCGCGATCCGGGTCCTGTTCCGGGCCGTGTTCGCCACCGGCATCACCCCGCACGACCACTTCCTCTTCGCGCTCCCGCACATCCCCACCCCCGACTGGTACGCCGGCATCCGGCTCGGCGGCCCCGTCTCGCTCGAAGCGCTGCTGTCGGCCGCCACCGACGGACTGCGGCTCGCCTGCATGCTGTGCTGCATCGGCGCCGCCAACACCCTCGCCAACCCCAAACGGGCCCTGCGCGTCCTGCCCGGAGCCCTGCACGAACTCGGCGTCGCCGTCACCGTCGCCATCAGCGTCGCCCCCCAACTCGTCCAGAGCGTCCAGCGCGTCGCCCGCGCCCGCCGGCTCCGCGCCGGCCGCAACAAGGGGCTGAAGGCCCTGCGCGGCATCGTTGTCCCCGTCCTGGAGGACGCCCTCGAACGCTCCCTGCGCCTGGCCGCCGGCATGGACTCCCGGGGATACGGCCGCGCCGGCACCGCGACCCGCCGCTCCCGGCGCGTCACCGGCACCCTCATGCTCCTCGGCATGTGCGGGCTGTGCGCCGGGGCCTACGGGCTCCTCGACGCGACCGCGCCCCGCTTCCTCGGCCTCCCGGCCATGGCGGCGGGAGCCGTGCTGTGCGTGGCCGGTCTGCGCATCGGCGGGCGCCGGGTCTCGCGCACCACCTACCGGCCCGACCCCTGGCGGCTGCCCGAGTGGGCCGTCGCCGGGGCCGGGACGCTCTCCGCCGTGCTGCTGTTCAGCAACATGGGCTACGACGCCGCCGAGCTCAACCCCTCCATCTACCCCCTCAGCTGGCCCACCCTGCCGCTGGTGCCCGCCTGCGCGATCCTGCTCGCCGGGACGGCCGGGTTCCTCGCACCACCACCGGCCGCGCCCCGCCCGGCCGTACCCCGGCCGCGCGCCGAGAAAGCCGGAGCCACGTGATCACCTTCGACCAGGTCACCGTCAGATACGAGGACACGGCCGAACCCGCCCTGCGCGAGGTCGACCTCACCATCGAGGAGGGCGAGCTCTGCCTCGTCGTCGGCCACACGGGAGTCGGCAAGTCCACGCTCCTGGGAGCCGTCAACGGACTGGTGCCCCACTTCACCGGCGGCACCCTGCACGGCCGCGTCACCGTCGACGGCCGGGACACCGCCCACCACCCTCCCCGGGAACTCGCCGATGTGGTCGGTGTGGTCGGACAGGACCCGCTCGACGGATTCGTCACAGACACCGTCGAGGAAGAACTCGCCTACGCGATGGAGCAGTTGGCGACCCCGCCCGCCGTCATGCGCAAACGTGTGGAGGAGACCCTCGACCTGCTGGGCCTCGCCGACCTGCGTCACCGAGCCCTGCACGAGCTGTCCGGCGGCCAGCAGCAGCGGGTGGCGATCGGCTCCGTCCTCACCGCGCACCCCCGCGTCCTCGTCCTGGACGAACCCACCTCCGCCCTCGACCCCACCGCCGCCGACGAGGTCCTCGCCGCCGTCACCCGCCTCGTCCACGACCTCGGCGTCACCGTCCTCATGGCCGAGCACCGCCTCGAACGCGTCGTCCAGTACGCCGACCGGGTCATCCACCTGCCCGGCGACGGCCGCGCCGTCCACGGCGCCCCCGGCGACATCCTGCGCACGTCGTCCATCGCCCCGCCCATCGTGGACCTCGCCCGCGCAGCCGGCTGGGACCCGCTGCCGCTGTCCGTGCGCGACGCCCGCCGCGCCGCCGTCCCGCTGCGCACCCGGCTCGGCGCGGCCGAGCCCGCCCCCGTCCGCCCGGCCCCGCCCGCCGGCGCCCCCGCCCTGCTGACCGCACGTGGGGTCACCGTCGCCTACCACGGCGTCCCCGCCGTCCGCGAGGCCGGCCTCGCCCTGCGCGCCGGTGAGATCACGGCACTGATGGGCCGCAACGGCTCCGGGAAGTCCTCCCTGATGTGGGCCCTCCAGGGCTCGGGACCGCGCAGGGCCGGCAGCGTACGCGTCACTTCGGACGGGACGGCACGCGACCCGCACACCCTGCCGGCGGCCGAGGCGCGGCGCCTCGTCGGGCTCGTCCCGCAGACCCCCGCCGACCTGCTCTACCTGGAGAGCGTCGAGCAGGAACTGGGCCAGGCCGACAGCGAGTCGGCCGACGGGGACACGCGCCCCGGCGCACGGACGATCCTCGACCGGCTGGTCCCGGGCATCGCCGGCACCACCCACCCCAGGGACCTGTCCGAGGGGCAGAAGCTGGCGCTCGTCCTCGCCATCCAGCTCGCCGCCACCCCGCGTGTCCTGCTGCTCGACGAACCGACGCGCGGCCTGGACTACCGGGCCAAGGCGGAGCTCACCCGGATCGTCGCCGCTCTCGCGGCCGAGGGCCGCTCGGTCGTCATCTCCACCCACGACGTGGAGTTCGTCGCCCGCACCGCCGACCGGGTGGTCGTCATGGCCGAGGGCGACATCGTCGCGGACGGCCCCACCCGCGAAGTCATCGTCGCCTCCCCGGTGTTCGCACCGCAGACCGCCAAGATCCTCGCCCCGCTGCCCTTCCTCACCGTCGACCAGGTGACAGCGGCCCTGGACGCGTCCGAGGACGGGGACCGGACATGAGCACCGCCACCACCGCGGCCATCCGGCTCACCCCCAGGGTCTCGCTGGTCATCGCCCTGGCCGCCTTCATCGGCGTGGTGGCCTTCTTCTGGCCCTTCGTCGTCGCGCCGGGAAAGTTCGGATCGAACTACGCCCCGCCCCTCATCTTCGGCGTGCTGCTCGTCCTCGTCCTGTGCGTGGTGCTCTCCGAGATCGCCGAGGGCGGGATCAGCTCCAAGGCGCTGGCCATGCTCGGCGTCCTGTCCGCCGTCAACGCCGCCCTGCGCCCCCTCGGCGCCGGGACGGCCGGAATCGAAACGGTCTTCTTCGTCCTGGTCCTCGCCGGGCGCGTCTACGGCCCCGGCTTCGGCTTCACCCTCGGCTGCACCTCGCTGTTCACCTCCGCGCTGATCACGGGCGGCGTCGGGCCGTGGATGCCGTACCAGATGTTCGGCTGCGCCTTCGTGGGCATGCTCGCCGGCTTCCTGCCCCGCGCCACCGGCCGCCGCGAGGTGCTGCTGCTCGCCGGGTACGGATCGCTCTCCGGCTACCTCTTCGGCTTCCTGCTCAACCTGTCCTTCTGGCCGTTCTCCCTCGACCCGGACAGCTCCATCGCGTACCTGCCAGGACTGCCGTTCACCGAGCAGTGGCACCGCTACCTCGCGTTCGACCTCGCCACCTCGCTGGGCTGGGACACCGGGCGGGCCGTCACCAACTTCGTCTGCGTCATGCTGGCGGGCCCGGCCGTGCTCACCACCTTCCGGCGCGCCGCCCGCCGGGCCCGCTTCCGGGCCCCGGTCCGCTTCACCCCCGCCGGTCCCGGCTCCGCCGACGGCCGGGACACCTGAGTCCGGCTCGTACCCAGGTGTCCCGGCCGGCCGCTCAACCGGGCGTCAGGAGGAGGCGAGTTCGCCGCGGACGGTACGGGCCGCCGCCACCAGGTTCTCCAGCGACGCGCGGGTCTCGGGCCAGGCGCGGGTCTTCAGGCCGCAGTCGGGATTGACCCACAGCCGCTCGGCGGGGATGGCCTTCAGGCCGGTGCGCAGGAGCTGTGCGGCCTCCTCGGCGCTCGGCACGCGCGGGGAGTGGATGTCGTAGACGCCGGGCCCTGCCTCGCGCGGGTAGCCGTGTGCGGCGAGTTCGTGGGCGACCTGCATGTGGGAGCGGGCGGCCTCCAGGCTGATGACGTCGGCGTCGAGGTCGTCGATGGCCCGGACGATGTCGCCGAACTCGGCGTAGCACATGTGGGTGTGGATCTGGGTGTCCGGCCTCACCCCGCTCGTGGTGAGGCGGAACGACTCGGTGGCCCAGGCCAGGTAGTCCGCGCGGCCGGCGGCCCGCAGCGGCAGGGTCTCGCGCAGGGCGGGCTCGTCCACCTGGATGACCGAGGTGCCGCCCGCCTCCAGGTCGTTGACCTCGTCGCGCAGGGCGAGGGCGACCTGGCGGGCGGTGTCGCCGAGCGGCTGGTCGTCGCGGACGAAGGACCAGGCGAGCATGGTGACCGGGCCGGTGAGCATGCCCTTGACCGGGCGGTCGGTGAGCGACTGGGCGTAGAAGGTCCAGCGCACCGTCATGGGCGCGGGGCGCGAGATGTCGCCGGCGAGAACGGGCGGGCGGACGTAGCGGGTGCCGTAGGACTGGACCCAGCCGTGCTGGGTGGCCAGGTAGCCGGTCAGCTGCTCGGCGAAGTACTGCACCATGTCGTTGCGTTCGGGCTCGCCGTGCACCAGGACGTCGATGCCGGCCTTCTCCTGAAAGGCGATGACCTCGCCGATCTCGGCCCGGATGCGTTCCTCGTAGCCGGCGGTGTCGACGCGTCCGGCGCGCAGGTCGGCACGGGCGGTGCGCAGTTCGCCGGTCTGCGGGAAGGAGCCGATGGTCGTCGTCGGCAGCAGCGGCAGCCCGAGGTGGGCGCGCTGGGCGGCGGCGCGTTCGGCGTACGGCTGGGAGCGGCGGACGTCCGCCTCGGTGACGGCGGCGGTCCTGGCCCGCACCGCCGGGTCCCGGGTGAGGGGGGAGCCGGCGCGGGAGGCGAGGGCGGCGCGGTTGGCGGCGGTCTCGGCGGCCACCGCCTCGGTGCCCAGGGCCAGTCCCTTCGCCAGGGTCACCACCTCGTCGGTCTTCTGCCGGGCGAAGGCGAGCCAGCGAAGGACCTCCGGGTCGATGTCCTTCTCCGGCGCGGTGTCCAGCGGGACGTGCAGCAGGGAGCAGGACGCGGCAACGTCGACCCGGCCGGCGAGACCGAGGAGCGTGGCGAGGGTCGCGAGGGACTTCTCGTAGTCGTTGATCCAGATGTTGCGGCCGTTGACGACGCCCGCGACGAGCCGCTTGCCGGGGAGCCCGCCGACGGCTGCGAGGTCCTCCAGGTTGGCCGCGGCCGCGCCGGTGAAGTCGAGCGCCAGGCCCTCGACGGGGGCCTTCGCCAGGACCGGGAGCGCCTCGCCGAGCCGGTCGAAGTAGGAGGCGACGAGCAGCTGCGGCCGGTCGGTGAGGGCGCCGAGGCCGCGGTAGGCGCGGGCGGCGGCGTTGAGCTCGGCCGGGGTGCGGTCCTGGACGAGGGCGGGTTCGTCCAGCTGCACCCACCGCGCTCCGGCGGCGCGCAGGTCGGCGAGCACCTCCGCGTACACGGGGAGCAGCCGGTCGAGCAGGGTGAGCGGTTCGAAGCCGGCGGCCACCCCGGGGGCGGGCTTGGCCAGCAGGAGATAGGTGACGGGGCCGACGAGCACGGGCCGGGCGGTGTGTCCGAGCGCGAGGGCCTCGGTCAGCTCGATGACCTGCTTGGTGGAGTCGGCGGTGAAGACGGTGTCGGGGCCGAGCTCGGGGACCAGGTAGTGGTAGTTGGTGTCGAACCACTTGGTCATCTCCAGCGGGGCCACGTCCTGGGTCCCGCGCGCCATGGCGAAGTATCCGTCGAGAGCGTCGGACGCGACGGCCTCGCGGTGCCGGTCCGGGACGGCCCCGACCATGACGCTGGTGTCCAGGACGTGGTCGTAGTACGAGAAGTCACCGGTCGGCACCTCGTGGACGCCGGCGCCGGCCAGCTGCCGCCAGTTGGACCGGCGCAGCTCTGCCGCCGTCTCCCGGAGGGCGTCGGCGGTGACCCGGCCCTTCCAGTAGCCCTCGATCGCCTTCTTCAGCTCCCGGTCCGGGCCCTGCCGGGGGTAGCCGTACACGGTGGCCTGCGCTGCCGCGGCTGCGGACTTGGATGTCACGGAAATCTCCTTCGCGAGATGACTCCTGAACATCCCGGGACGGGACACGGACGCGAAGGGATGACGGACCGGACGGGCCCCTGGCACACGCGGTGCGGGTTCTTCGTCAGGTACGCACGCCGACCCGCCCACGAGGTCACCGGGATTTCCGCGTACGAGTGGTCGTGCGCGGGCAACGGGCAGGTCTTCGGACTCGCGGGCACATCCGCCAGGGACGGATTCCTACTGGCCGTCGCTTCCCGGATCGGACGGATCCAGTGCGTATGACGGCGGTCGTTCCCACTCACCGCTGCGGGGCAGTCCCGGATTCCCACCGGGTTCCCTCTTACGACGCGCCTGTCTGGCGGACAGGGCGAACCAGCTGCGCCGCCAGCCTACGGGGTCGCGGACCGTGGGTGGCGCTCCGGCTCATATACCGGGACGGAAACCGCGCGGGAGGGGTGTGGGAGCGGTGCGGGAGGTGCGCGGCCGGGGTGCGGCCGGGGTGTGGCCCTTCACGCGGCCCGGCCTCCTGCGCTAGGTTAAGTGAGGGTAGCCTAAGTTCCCAGTGCCCGACTGCCTGAACTCCGGGCGAAGGATGTTCGGTTGGCGGAAGAGGTGTCTGTGCCGCGCAAGTCGATGTTAGGTTAGCCTTGCCTGGGCTTTAGGGGGACTTCGTGTGGGCGTGGAAGGTGAGGGGCGGTGGCCCGGCGGCCGAGGCCGTCCGCACGGCTGATCGTGACGCCATCAGCCCCTGAACCCCGTGGTCCCGAAGCGTGTGCCCCGACGTCGCCGTCCGCCCGCCGTGA
Source organism: Streptomyces sp. ATexAB-D23 (assembly GCF_000373645.1). Lineage (GTDB taxonomy): Bacteria > Actinomycetota > Actinomycetes > Streptomycetales > Streptomycetaceae > Streptomyces > Streptomyces castrisilvae. The sequence goes on from NZ_KB892004.1 coordinate 93,938, forward strand.
GCCGCTCCGCGCTCCCGGCGGGACGAGCCGCGCCCGCCGCCAGCGAAAATCCTTTCCCCGCCCGGTCGTTCGCGTTGCCCGCCGCCGGGCCCGTCCACCGCACCACCGCTCCGACCCACCCGTCGGTGCCCACCCCCCCGAAGGAGTCGTCCGATGAGCCAGACCTTGTCGCCCGAGCGTGTCCGGGCCGACATCGCGGAACTGCTGGGCTGTGAGCCCGCCGAGATCACGCCCGAGGAGAATCTTGTCGACCTCGGGCTCGACTCGATGCGCATCATGGTCCTGGTCGAGCGCTGGCGGGCGGCAGGGGCGACCACGCTGGAGTTCCCCGACCTCTTCGAGCTGCCCGAACTCGGCCACTGGCAGACGCTGCTGGCGGGTGAGGGCGCATGAGCCGCACCGACCAGCGGGACCGGTACCTGGAGCGGATCGCCGAGGTGCGGGCCGGCCTGCACGCCGAGAAGGTCGGCTACCCGATCGGTATCCGGGAGGCCGAGGTCGTGCGTACGTCCACGGTCGGCGCGGGGCTGCTGCGGGTGACCCTGGGCGGGGCGGGCACCGAGGGGTTCGAGGCCCACGCGCCCGACGAGCACGTCAAGCTGATCTTCCCGGAGGCGGACGGCACCCTGCGCCTGCCCGAGCGCAACGGGGCGATGCTGCGCTGGCCGAGGCCGGTGCCCACCTCGCGCGAGTACACCGTGCGCCGCTACGACCCCGCCACGGGCGAGCTCGACATCGACATCGCCGCACACGAGGGCGGCCTCGCCTCCGACTGGGCCCGCACGGTGCAGCCCGGCGACACCATGCACATCGCGGGGCCGCCCGGCGGGCTGATCGTCCCGCACAGCTACGACCGCTACCTGCTCGTCGGCGATCTCACCGCGCTGCCCGCCATCGCGCGGTGGCTGGAGGAACTGCCCCGGGCCGCCAGGGGCTGGGCGTTCATCGAAGTCGCGGACGCCGGCGAGGAGATCGAACTGACCGCGCCCGAGGGCGTCGAGGTGCACTGGCTGCACCGCGACGGCCGCCCGGCCGGCTCCGGTGACGCGCTCGCGCGTGCCGCGATGGCGGTCACCGTGCCCGAGGGTGAGCGGGCGTATGTCTGGGTCGCGGGGGAGGCGGGGCAGATCAAGCCGCTGCGCCGCTGGGTCCGTGACGAACTGCGCCTGGAGAAGGCCGACTACGACATCACCGGCTACTGGAAGCGCGGCGTCGCGGACTTCGACGAGGACGACCACGACCACGGTCACGACCACTGAAAGAAACCGGCCGGACCGGGTGGTGGGCCACCCGCGAGTTGTCCTGCCGAAAGGCCATCAACTAAGGTGAGCCTTACCTAAGTAGCAAGGAGTTCGGAATGTCCATACGCAGATCGTCCGGTCTGGTCGGCGCCCTCGCGCTGGCCCTCGTTCTGGCCGGATGCGGGTCATCCTCCGACGGCGGGTCCGACTCCGCCTCGGAGAAGAGCAAGACCCGGGTGTTCACCGCGGACAACGGCAAGATCACCATCCCGGTGAACCCGAAGCGTGTGGTGGCCACCGGGTACGCCGTACCCGCCCTCATCGAGGCCGACGCACCGCTGGTCGGCATCTCCTCGTGGAAGCGCGGCGAACCGATGATGACCAAGGAGGACCTCGCCACCTACAACAAGCTCACGAAGATCGCGGGCGAGCAGGCGGCCGAGACCAACTACGAGGCCGTCGCCGAGGCCGAGCCCGACCTGATCGTCATCGGTGTGCCGGCGCCCGTCCTCGGTGACATCGACATCAAGCGGCTGGAGTCCATCGCCCCCGTCGTCGCGATCGGCCCGAGCCTGCCGTCCGCCTGGCGCGACCTCTCGCGCAAGCAGGCCGACGCCGCGGGCGCGCTCAAGCAGTTCGACGCCCAGAAGAAGACCTACGACACCAAGGCCGCCGAACTGGCCGCCAAGTACAAGGACGTGCTGCCGAAGCTCAACCTCGGCCACGTCGGCGCGTACGGTGACGCCGCCAAGGGCACCTTCCAGCGCGAGTTCGGCGGTTCGTGGGGCACCAACATCGCCCAGGACCTGGGCGCGAAGTACTACGGCAAGGTCAAGAAGGCCGGCTCCGGTTCGAGCGCGGTCAGCGAATACCCCTCCATCGAGGAGCTTCCCGACGCCTTCCGCGAGGCCGACGCCCTGACCTACTCGGTCGACGCCGACGGCAGCGTCCCGAAGTCCGTCCAGTACGTCCTGGACTCCAAGCTCTGGAAGAACCTGCCCGCCGTCAAGGCCGGCAAGACCTACCCGTTCCGTTACACCGAGGCCGCCACCTACGGCGAGGCCCTGATGACCCTGGACGCGATCGACAAGTCGCTCGCTCCGCTGCTGAACCGGTGACCGTCGCGGGCCGCGCGTCCAAGACGGCGGGAAACCGGCGGGCCGTCCCGCAGACCGCCCTGCTCGTCGGCGGACTGGTACTGCTGGCAGCTCTCGCCGTACTCAGCATGGGCGTCGGGGCCCGCCACGTCGCCCCCGGCGAAGTGGTACGCGCACTCTTCGACTACCGGGGCACCGACGACCACGTCATCGTCCGCGACGTGCGGGCACCGCGTGCGATGCTCGCCGTCGCCGTCGGTGCCGCGCTCGCCGTCGCGGGCGCGCTCATCCAGACGCTCGCCCGCAACCCGCTGGCCGAGCCCGGCATCCTCGGGGTCACCGCGGGCGCCGGGTTCGCCGTCACCATCGGCTCCGCGCTCGGCATGGCTGGCGGCCAGGCGGGCGAACTGGGCTTCGCGATCACCGGTTCCGTGATCGCGGCGCTCATGGTCGCCGCGGTCGGCCGCCGCTCGCCCCTGCGCCTCGTGCTCACGGGGGTGGCGCTGACCGCGGTGCTGAACGGCGTCGCCCTCGGCATGCGGCTGATGCTCCCCGACGTCTTCGACGTCTACCGGTTCTGGTCGGTGGGAACACTCGCCGGACGCGAACAGGCCTCCCTGGCCCTTCCGCTGACCGCGATAGCCGTCTCGCTGGCCGGTGCGCTGCTGCTGAGCCGGGCCCTCAACGCCCTGACGCTGGGCGAGAACGTGGCACACACCCTCGGCGCCAACGTCGGCCGGGTACGCGTCGTCACCCTCGTCCTCATCACCGTGCTCAGCGGTGCGGCGACGGCGGTGGCGGGGCCGATCCTCTTCGTCGGGCTCATCGTGCCGCACCTGGTACGCAGACCCGCCGCCGGATCGGTGCCCTGGCTGATCGCCTACACCATGGTGCTCGGCCCGGTCCTGCTGCTCATCGCCGACATGGCCTCCCGCGTGCTGCTGCCCACCGGCGAGGTGCCGGTGGCCATCGTGACCGCGTTCCTCGGCGGCCCCATGCTGATCTGGGCGGTCCGCCGCTACGGGGCGGGGTCACTGTGAACGTGCTGAAATTCCACGTGGAACGCCGCACGGCGGTGCTCGTCGTCGTACTCGTCGCCCTGATGCTCGGCCTCGGCCTGCTCGGACTGTGCTACGGGGCGTCATGGTCCTCGCCCAGCCGGGTGTTCGCCGTCCTCACCGGCTCCGAGCACTCCGTGGTGATCCGGGACTGGCGGCTGCCGCGGGTGCTGGCCGGCCTGGTCTTCGGCGCCGCGCTCGGCGTCGCGGGCGCCATCTTCCAGAACCTCACCCGCAACCCCATGGGCAGCCCCGACGTCATCGGCCTGGACGCCGGCGCCTACACGGGCGCCCTGGTCGCCATCACCGTACTGTCGGGCACCTCCGCACAGCTCGCCGTCGGCTCCGTGCTCGGCGGCCTGATCGTCGCGGCCGCCATCTACCTGCTGTCGCTCGAACACGGCTTCTCGGGTCTTCGGCTGGTCGTCATCGGTATCGCCATCAACGCGATGGTGACCGCGATCAACTCGTGGATCGTGCTGCGCGCCGAGCTGGAGGTGGCGATCGCCGCCGTCGGCTGGAGCGCGGGCTCGCTCAACGGCGTGGGCTGGGACGACCTCGGCATCCCGTTCACCGTGATCGCCGTCCTGCTGATCCTCATGACCACCCGGGCCCACGCCATGCACCAGGCGGCGCTCGGGGACCCGATCGCCGTCACGACCGGCGTCGGACTCGACCGGCTGCGGCTGCTGATGGTCCTGGTCGGCGTCGGCTGCACCGCCACGGTGACCGCCGTGGCCGGACCCATCGCCTTCATCGCCCTGGCCGCCCCGCAGATCGGCCGCCGGCTCGCGGGCGCCGCCGGAGTACCCCTGCTCCCCGCCGCACTGACCGGGGCGGTGCTCCTCCAGGGCGCCGACCTGCTGGCCCAGATGCTGCTGGCACCCGTCGCACTGCCCGTGGGCGTCGTGAGCACCGCGATCGGCGGTTGCTACCTGATCTGGCTGCTGACCAAGGAGGTGAGGCGCGCGTGACCGCACGCCTGACAGCGCGGGACATCACCCTGCGCTACGGAGACCGGGTCGTGTCCACCCGGCTGAACCTGGACATCCCCGACGGCGCGTTCACCGCCATCGTCGGCCCGAACGCCTGCGGGAAGTCCACCCTCCTGAGCGCGCTGGTACGGCTGCTGCGCCCGCACGCCGGCCAGGTGGAGTTCGACGGCCGCGAGGTCGGCGGCTTCGCCACCAAGGCGCTGGCCAAACACCTCGGCTTCCTGCCGCAGGACCCGATGGCGCCCGAGGACATCAAGGTCCGCCAGCTCGTCGGCCGGGGACGCTTCCCCCACCAGTCGATGCTGGCCCTGTGGTCGCCCGAGGACCAGAAGGCCGTCGACGGCGCGATGGCCGCCGCCGGCGTCGCCGACCTGGGCGAGCGACCGGTGCAGGAACTGTCCGGCGGACAGCGCCAACGGGTCTGGATGGCCATGGTGCTCGCCCAGGAGACGCCCTACCTGCTCCTGGACGAACCCACCTCGTTCCTCGACATCACCCACCAGTACCAACTGCTCGGCCTGCTCGCCAGGCTGCGCAACGAGGGCCGCACCGTCGTCGCGGTCCTGCACGACATCAACCAGGCGTGCCGGTTCGCCGACCACCTGGTCGCCATGAAGGCCGGAACCGTGGTCGCCGAGGGCGACCCCGGGGACATCGTGGACGCCACGCTGATCAAGGACGTGTTCGACCTGCCCAGCGTCGTCGTCCCGGACCCGGTGACCGGCACTCCCATGGTCGTCCCCACACTTCAAGGAGAGTAAGTTGAGCACCGCGAGCGTGTCCTCGGACGGCCTCCTGCCTCTGACCGGCGCCCAGTTGGGCATCTGGAACGCCCAGCGCATCGAACCCGACTCGCCGTACTACGTCGTCGGCGACGTGGTGGAGATATCCGGCGGCGAACCGGTCGACGTGGACGCCCTCGCACAAGCGGTCCGGGCCACCACCGAGGAGGCCGAGAGCCTTCGGCTCAGGGTGTACGACACCCCGGACGGGCCGCGCCAGACGGTCAGCGGTGACCCCGTCCCGCTGCCGCCCCTGGCCGACGTCAGCGCCGAGGCCGACCCCGCCGCTGCCGCCCAGGCACTCGTCGACGCCGAACGGGCCCGGCTCGCCGAGGCATGCCGGGGCATGACGGACCGCCCGCTCTGCTCACGTACCGTCATCAAGCTCTCCGACCGCGAGGTCTGGTACACCCAGCTCGGCCACCACCTCGTCTTCGACGGCTACACCGCCGCCCTGCTCGCCCGCCGCACCGCCGCCCGCTACACCGCCCTGGTACGCGGCACCGAGCCGCCGCCCTCCACCTTCGGCGCGTTCGCCCGGCTCGTCGCCGACGACCTGGCCTACCGCGAGAGCGAGGGGGCCACCGAGGACCGCGCGTACTGGGTCGAGCGGTTCACCCCGCTGCCCGACGTCGGCGACCACGAAGGCCCCGACACCGCCGGCGCGCCCGACCGCACCCTCACCGCCCGCGCCGTCCTCACCCCCGAGGAGACCGCCCGGCTGCGCGCCTTCGCCGATGGTGAGGGCGTCACCTGGGGCGAGGCACTGATCGCCGGCTACGCGGCGTTCCTGCACCGCATGCTGGGCCGCACCGACGTGGTGTTCGCCCTGCCCCTGATGTGCCGGGCCGGATCGGCCGCGCTGCGCACCCCCTCCATGGCGGTCAACGTGCTGCCGCTGCGGGTGAGCGTGCGCGGCGGCGACGGGCTCGGCGGGCTGAGCCGGCGGGTCGCCACCGCCATGCGCGAGATGCGCGACCACCAGCGCTACCGGGGCGAGGACCTGCCCCGCGACCTCGGCGTGCCCGGCGCGGGCGCGCTGCTGCACGGACGCGGCATCAACCTCAAGGCGTTCGACCTGGCGCTCGACTTCGCCGGGTCGGCCGGTGTGATGCGCAACGTCGCGGGCGGGCCGCCCGAGGACATGGGTCTGAGCGTCCTGCCCACCCGGGACGGCGGGCTCCTCCTCGGCTTCGAGGTCGACGCCCGCGCCAAGGACCAGGCCGCTGTCGACAGCCTGATGAGCGGGCTGCGCGCCCTGCTGACCGGGCTGACCGACGGCCTGCCCGTCGGCCGGATCGCACTGGCCGACGACGTCGACGGGCTGCTCGCACAGTGGAGCCCGCCCGCCCTGCCCGGCACACCGGCCGACGTGCCGTCCGCGTTCGACGCGATGGTCGCGGCGGGCCCCGGAAACACCGCTCTGGTCTGCGGCGACGAACGCCTGACCGCCGCCGCGCTGGCCGACCGGGTGCACCGGCTGGCCCGCGCCCTGCGCGCCCGGGGCATCGGCGCCGAGGACATCGTGGCGCTCGCCCTGCCGCGCTCGGCCGACGCCGTGGTCGCCCTGCTCGCGGTGCTGGACGCGGGCGCCGCGTTCCTCCCGCTGGACGCCGCACACCCGCCCGAGCGGCTGCGCGAACTCATCGAGGACACCCGCCCCGCCCTCGTCCTCACCGACGGCACGGTCGACGGACTGCCCTGGAAGACCTTCCTGGACGAGGCCGCCGACCTGTCCGGCGCACCCCTGACGGCCGCCGAACTCTCCCGGCCCCGCCACCCCGAACACCTCGCCTACGTCATCCACACCTCCGGCTCGACCGGGCGCCCCAAGGGCGTCCTGGGACGCGCCGGCGGCCTCGCCGCCCTGCTGCATCACCAGCGGGCCACGGTCGTCGCGGAGGCCGAGCGGGCCACGGGCCGCAGGCTGCGCGCCGCCCACACCTACTCCTTCGCCTTCGACTCCGCCTTCGAGCACCTCGTCTGGCTGCTGTGCGGGCACGAACTGCACGTCTACGACACCGAAACCGCCCGCGACGCCGACGCCCTGCTCGCCGCGTACGCCCGCGACGGCATCGACATCGTGGACACCACCCCCTCCATGGCCACCCCGCTCATCGACGCCGGCCTGCTCGACCTGCCGCCCGCGATGCTGCTCCTGGGCGGCGAGGCCACCCCGCCCGCGCTGTGGCGGCGCGTCGCCGCATCGGGGATCACCGCGCGCAACATGTACGGGCCCACCGAGGCGACCGTGGACAGCACCACCGCACCCATCGACTCCGGCGAACCGACCATCGGCCACCCGCTGGCCGGCACCCGGACCTACGTCCTGGACAACGCGCTGCGGCCGGTGCCCCACGGCACGGCCGGCGAACTGTACCTGGCGGGACCCCACCTGGCGCGCGGCTACCTCGGCCGGCCTGACGCGAGCGCCGAACGCTTCGTCGCCGACCCCTTCGGCGCCCCCGGCGAGCGGATGTACCGCACCGGGGACCTGGCCCGCTGGGTGCCCGGCCGCGGCCTGGAGTACGGCGGCCGGGGCGACGGACAGGTCAAGATCCGCGGCCACCGGGTGGAGACCGGGGAGGTCGAGGAGGCGCTCGCCGCCCTGCCCGGCGTCACCGCGGCCGCCGCCCGGGTCCTCTCGTCCCGGCTCATCGGCTACATCGTGTCCCCCTCCGTCACCGCGGACGAGGCACGCGACCGGCTGGCCGAGCGGCTGCCCGAACACATGGTGCCCGCCGCCGTGGTGGTGCTGGAGCGCCTGCCCGTCACCCTCAACGGCAAGCTCGACCGCGCCGCCCTGCCCGCACCCGCCCTGCCCGGCGGCGGCCGGGAGCCGAGCACCGAGCGCGAACGGCTGCTGTGCACCGTCCTCGCCGAAGCGCTCGACGTCGAACGCGTCGGCGTGGACGACGACTTCTTCGCCCTCGGCGGCGACAGCATCACCGCGATCACCGTCAGCAGCAGGCTGCGCGCGCTCGGCCTCGGGCTGCGGCCCAGGGACCTGCTGGCCCGCCGCACCTTCGCCGCGCTCGCCGCCTCCGCCGAACTGCTGGACGAGGCCGCCGCACCGGCCGACGAGCCCGTCGGCCCGGTCCCCGCACCGCCCATCGTGCGCGGCCTGATCGACCCGCACCCGGACATCGACACGGTCGCCGGATACGCCCAGTGGACCGCCCTGCACATCGGCACGCTCACCCGGGACGACCTGGCCGGGGGAGTGCAGACCCTCCTCGACCACCACGACGCCCTGCGGCTGCGGGTGGCCGAAGGACTGGAGGTGCTGCCCCGGGGCACGGTCCGGGCCGCCGTGGAAGAGGTGACGGGCGAAGAGGTGTCCGCCCTGGCACAGCGGCTCGCCGGGCAGCTCGACCCGCGCACCGGAGACCTGGTGCGCGCCGCCCTGCTGCGCACCGGGGACGACGCGGCGGACCGGCTGGTCGTCGTCGTGCACCACCTCGCCATGGACGGCGTCTCCTGGCGCGTCCTGCTGCCCGACCTGTACACGGCCTGCGCGGGCGGCACCCCGGAACCCGTCGGCACGTCCTGGCGGCGGCACGCCACGGTCCTCGCCCAGCAGGGCGAGTCCGGTGCCCGGCGCGGCGAACTCGGCCACTGGCGCACCGCGCTGGAGTCCGCGACCCGGCTGGGCGCCCGCCCCCTGGACCCGGCACGCGACACCGTCGCCACCGCCCACCGGTCGGTCACCACCGCGTCGCCCGAGGCCACCGAGGCCCTGCTGACCACCCTGCCCGCCGCCTACCGCGCCGGCGTGGACGAGGTCCTGCTCGCCGCGCTCGTCCTCGCCCTGCGCGGCTGGGGCCTGCGCGGCGACGCGCTCACCGTGTCGATGGAGGGCCACGGCCGCGAACACCTCGACCTGTCGCGCACGGTCGGCTGGTTCACCAGCGAGTACCCGGTACGCGTGCCCGCCTCCGACGACGTACGCGAGACGCTGCGCGCGGCCAAGGAGGCCCGGCGCGCCGTCCCCGACGCCGGGGTCGGCTACGGCGTGCTGCGCCACCTCGACCCGGAGGCGGGCGCCCCGCTCGCGGCGACCCCGCCGCCGGACGTCCTGCTCAACTACCTGGGCCGGTTCGCCGCGCTGCCCGCAGGCGAGTGGCGGCTGCCCGCGCACGACGCCTTCTCGGTGACCGAACCAGATGCCAAGTCCCTGGAACAGGTGCTGGCCCTCAACTGCTTCGTCCACGAGGGCGAGGTGCCCCGGCTCGCCGTCGAGTGGACCGCCGCGACCGGGGTCGTCGGACCCGACGCCGTGGCCGCCCTCCAGGACGCCTGGGCCGCCGCGCTCGACGCGCTGGCCGCGCACGCCCTGCACACCACGGGCGGGCTCACCCCCTCCGACCTGCCGCTGGTCGGCCTCGGGCAGGACGCCATCGACGCGCTGGAGCGCGACGGCCGGGTCAGCGACGTACTGCCCGCCACCCCGCTCCAGGTCGGACTGTCCTTCCACACCCTGGTCCGCGACGACGAGGACGCCGACGTCTACGTCGTCCAGGCCGTGACCACCCTCTCCGGCGAGCTGGACCCGGACCGGATGGCCCGCGCCGCCCGTGAACTGCTGCGCCGCCACCCCGCCCTCCGCGTCCACCTCGCCACCGCCGGGGACGACGTGGTCCAGGTGATCCCCGCCGAAGTCACCCTGGACTGGCGGCAGGACGACAACTTCGCCGAAGCGGCCCGCGCCGATCTGGAGCGCCCCTTCGACCCGGCCCGCCCGCCGCTGATCCGCTTCCTGCTCTCCCGCGTCGGGCCCGCCGAGCACAAGCTCGTCATCACCAATCACCACGCCCTCCTCGACGGCTGGTCGATGCCGATCGTCGGCCGTACCCTGCTCGCCCTCTACGCCGAGCTCGGCGGCGGGCCCGCCGCCCCCGTTTCCCCGCCGCTGTCGGAGTACTTCCGCTGGCTGGCCGGCCGGGACGAGGAGGCGTCGCTGACCGCCTGGCGCCGGGCGCTCGCCGGAGTGGACGACGCGACCCGGCTGGCACCCGCGAGCACCGGAACCGGTGTGGAGCGGCCCGGCCGCGAGACCGTCGCGCTGGACCGCGAGTTCAGCGACCGGCTGCGCTCCTTCGCCCGCGAACAGGGCGTCACCCTGACCACGGTCCTCCAGACGGCGTGGGGCCTGCTGCTCGGCAGGCTCACCGGACGCCGCGACGTCGTCTTCGGCTGCCCCGTCTCCGGCCGGCCCGCCGAGGTCGACGGCGTCGAGTCGATGATCGGCCAGCTCGGCACCACCGTCCCGGTCCGCGTCAGGTACACCCAGGACCGCACGGTGCGCGACCTCCTGGCCGAGGTGCACGCCGAGAGCGTCGCCCTGGGCGAACACCACCACGTCGGGCTGCCCGGCATCCAGCGGGCGGCCGGCATCGGCGAACTCTTCGACACCATGCTCGTCATGGAGAACTTCCCGCTCTCCAGCCGCACCCGCACCCCCCTCGCCCCCGGGCTCGACCTCACCGGCGTCGACATCACCGACGCCACGCACTACGCGCTGACCGTCATCGTGATCCCGGGCGACGAGATCACCATCGGCCTCGGCTACCAGCCGCGCGCCTTCGAACGGGAGACCGTACGCGACTACGGCCGCTGGCTGCGCAACCTGCTGCGCGAGATCACCGAGGACCCGGCCCGGCCCGCACTCGCGCTGCCCGCACTCGACGCCGACGAGCGCGCCCGGATGCTGCGCACCGGCACCGAGATCGTCGCCGCCCGGGAACGCGGCCACTGGCTGGAGGAGTTCGCCGCCTGGGTGCGGCGCAAGCCCGACGCCGAGGCCCTGGTCTGCCGCGACCGCAGCCTCTCCTACGCCGAACTGGACCGGCGGGCCAACCGGCTCGCCCACGCCCTCATCGCGCACGGCGTACGCCCGCAGGACCCCGTCGCGGTCCTCATCGGCCGGGACGTCGAGATGACCGTGGCCCTGTTCGGCGTGGCCAAGGCGGGCGCGGTGTACGTCCCGATGGACGCGAGCTACCCGCGCGAGCGGCTGGCGTACATGTTCGACGACATCGCCCCGGCGGCGGCCGTCACGACCGGCGCCGAACTCCCCGTCGACCGCGACATCCCCGTCCTGCGCCTCGACGACCCCGCCACCCTCGCCTCCGTGCCCGACACCGACCCGTCCGGCGCCAGGGCCCGGCTCACCGACGACGCGCTCGCCTACGTCATCTACACCTCGGGAACCACCGGCCGGCCCAAGGGGGTCGGCGTCACCCACCGGGGCGTGCCCGACCTGATCGCCCTCCAGGAGGAGGTCGTCGGCGTCACCGAGCACGACCGCTACCTGCACTTCGCCTCGACCGGATTCGACGTCGCGTTCTGGCAGACCATGGTGCCGCTGCTGTCCGGCGGTACGTCCGTCATCGCGCCCGAGGAGGTGCGCGTACCCGGCGACGAACTCCTCGACTACATCGTGGAGCACCGGGTGACCGGGGTGAACCTGCTCCCGTCGTTCCTGGCCGCGATGCCCGACGACCGCACCGTCGACCCCGACGTCTTCTTCGTCGTCGGAGCCGAACGGCTCGACCCGGAACTCGCCCACCGCTGGGGCCGGGGCCGCAGGGCGCTGTTCAACGCCTACGGGCCCACCGAGGTCACCATCAACTCCACCACCTGGCACTACGACCAGGACGACGAGGGACCGCTGCCCATCGGCCGCCCCGACCCCAACGTCCGCGCCTACGTGCTCGACGCCGGACTCCAGCCCGTCGGCGTCGGCGTCACCGGCGAGCTGTACCTCGGCGGGCGGAGCCTGGCCCGCGGCTACCTCGGCCGCCCCGGCCTGACCGCCGGCGCGTTCGTCGCCGACCCGTACGGCCCGCCCGGCACCCGCATGTACCGCACGGGCGACCTCGTGCGGTGGCGGCAGGACGGACAGCTGGTGTTCCTCGGCCGCGCCGACCACCAGATCAAGGTGCGCGGCTTCCGCGTCGAGCTGGGCGAGATCGAGACCGCCCTCACCGGCCACCCCGACGTCCGGGCCAGTGCCGTCGTCATGCGCGAGGGCCGGCTCGTCGGCTACGTCATCCCGACCGACGACGCCGACCTGGACACCGCTGCGGTCCGCGCGTACCTCGCCGGACAGCTGCCCGATCACATGGTCCCGACGGCGCTCGTCCCGCTCGACCGGCTGCCGCTGAGCCCCAGCGGCAAGCTCGACGCCTCGGCGCTGCCCGCCCCGGCCGTCGCGTCCGCCACCCGGCGCGAACCGGCCACCGAGGCCGAGGCGCTGCTGCTCGCGGTGTTCCGCGACGTCCTCGGGCGCGACGACATCGGCCCCGACGACAACTTCTTCGACATCGGCGGCGACAGCATCGTCTCCCTCCAGCTGGTCTCCCGCGTCCGCCGTCAGGGGCTCGGACTGACCCCGAAGGACGTGTTCGACGGCGAGACGGTCGCGGGCATCGCGGCCCGCGCCCGCACCCTGGCCGGCGAGGCCGCCCCGGCCGTCGGGGACGCCCCGCTGACCCCGGTCATGCGGGACCTGCTGCGCCGCTCCGGGCAGGCCGCCGACGGCTTCTGCCAGTGGGTGGAGGTCTGCGTACCCCCCGGCGGCGACGAGACGTCCTGGCGGACCGTCCTCGACGCCCTGCTCGCCCGGCACGACGTGCTGCGCGCCCGCCTCGGCGACGACACGCTGCACATCCCGCCGGCCGGCGAGGTGACCGGCGCGGACGTCCTGACCCGCGTCCCGGCCGGCGGCGACCCGCGCGCCGCCGCCGACGCCGCGATCGACGCGGCCCGCCTGGCGATGGACCCGCGCACCGGACCGCTGCTGCGCGCCGTGTGGGTGGACGCGGGCCCCGGCCGGCCGGGCCGCCTCGTCCTGGTCGCCCACCACCTGGCCGTCGACGGGGTGTCCTGGCGCATCGTCCTGGACGACCTGGAACACGCCCACGGCGGCGGCGAACTGACCCGGCACGGCCAGTCGTTCCTCGGCTGGGCCCGGACCCTGCGCGACGCCGACCGGCGGGACGAACTCCCGCACTGGCGGCGGATGACGGCCACCGCGCCGCTCACCCGCCCGCTCGACCCCGCCCGGGACACCGTGGACACCGCCGCGCACCACGAGATCCGGCTCGACTCCGACGCCACCCGCGCCCTGATCACGACCCTGCCGGCCGCCCACCGCACCACCCCGGACGCCGTGCTCCTGACCGCGCTCGCCCAGGCGGTACGGGACTGGCGCGGCACACCGCAACTCCTGGTCGCCCTGGAGAGCCACGGCCGGCCGCGCGAGGTCGACCTCTCCCAGACCGTAGGCTGGTTCACCGCGATCCACCCCGTGCGCCTCGACGCGGACGACGACGTGCCGGCGGTCCGGGATCGGCTGCGCGCCCAGGGCGACGGCCTCGGACACGGCATCCTCACCGCGGCCGGACTGCTCGACCCGGTCCGGCCGGAGATCGCCTGGAACTACCTCGGCCAGTACCCCGGCGCCCCGGACGGCGAGACGCCCTGGCAGCCGGCCCCGGACGCCGACCCGCTCGGTTCCAACGGCTCCGGAGCGATGCCCCTGCCGTACAGCCTGATGGTCAACGCCCTGGTGCGCGACGACGCGCTCGGGGTGCGGATCACCTGGCCGGCCGCGCTGTTCACCGGAGCGGAGATCGAGGACCTGGCCCAGCGGCTGCGGACCGCGCTGCTGCGGGTCGCCGCCGCCCCCGAGATCAGTGCGCTCGGGGACCGGCCGGTCGCCGCCGTCCAGCCGCTCAGCCCCTTGCAGGAGGTGATGCTGCGGCACTCGCGCACCGAGCGCCCCGACCCGTACACCGTGCAGTCGGTGTTCTCGCTCGCGGGCCGGCTCGACACGGACGCGCTGCGGGCGGCGGGCGACGACCTGCTGGCCCGGCACCCGAACCTGGGCGCGGTGTTCCCCGCCTCGCTCGCGGTGATCCCGCAAGCGCCCCGGCCGGAGTTCCGGGTCACCGGCGCACCGGCCGACGAGGTGCTGGCCGCCGACCTCGCCGAACCCTTCGACCTGGCGCGGGGCCCGCTCTACCGGATCACCGTGATCCGGCTGGGCCCCGAGCGCGCCGACCTTGTCCTGACCAGCCATCACGCGCTCTCCGACGGCTGGTCGGCCCCGCGCATCCTCGGCGAACTCTTCGCCCTGTACACGGCGAGGACGCGGAACGCGGCACCGGAGCTGCCGGCCCCCGTCCCCTTCGCCGACTACCTGAGCTGGTCGGCCGGGCACGAGCCGGACCTCGACGCCTGGGCGGCCGAACTCGAAGGCCTGCCCGAGGGCGACTACCTGGGCGGCGGCGAGAGCGGCCCCGCCTGGCAGGAGCCCGAGGTCATCACCTTCGACGCGGCACTCGTGGACCGGCTCACCCGGCTCGCCGCCGGGCGCGGACTGACCCCGAACACCCTGGTGCAGGGCGCGTGGTCGGTGCTGCTCGCCCGGCGGTCCGGCCACCGGGACGTGTGCTTCGGCGCCATGGTCTCCAGCCGTCCCCCGGAGCTGGAGGGCGTCGAGGAGATCATCGGGCTGCTGGCCAACACCGTGCCGGTGCGGGCGAGGCTCGAGGGCACGCTCGCCGAGGTGCTCGCCGGCCTCCAGAGCCGCCAGCGGGCGCTGGTCGAGCACCACCACGTGGCCCTGTCCGACCTGGAGCGGATCACCGGACGGCGCAGGCTGTTCGACAGCATGGTGGTGTTCGAGAACTACCCCGTCGACCCGGACCGCCTGCGCGAACCCGCCCCCGGCCTGACCGTGACCGCCACCCGCTTCCGCGAGTCCACCCACCACCCCGCCACCCTGACCGTCATGCCGGACGGCGACGGCTGGACCGGCGTGCTCGCCCACCGGGCCGGCACGGACGTCGACGGACTCGCCGGGCAACTGCTCGACCTGCTCCGCTCCCTGGAGGAGCACCTCGACGCCGACGTGCGCGGCCTGCTGGAGAACCGATGAGCGAGCAGAGCGCCCCGCCCGCCGACCGCGTCGACAAGGACCTGCTGCGGATCGCGTTCATCCTGGTCCTCGGCACGTTCATGGCCTCGCTGGACGCCACCATCGTCAGCGTCGGACTCGACCGCCTGACCGAGGAGTTCGACGCGTCCGTCGCCGAGATCCAGTGGGTCTCCACCGCCTACCTGCTGGCGATCGTCGCCGCCGTACCCGCGTCCGGATGGCTGGCCGACCGGTTCGGCGGCCGGCGGACCTGGCTCGCGGCGGTGGGCGTGTTCCTGCTCGGCTCGGTGCTGTGCGCCTCGGCCTGGTCGGTGACCGGCCTCATCGTGTTCCGCGTGGTCCAGGGCCTGGGCGGGGGACTGCTGCCCGCGACCGGCCAGGCGCTGCTGGCCCGCGTCGCGGGCCCGGGGCGCACCGGGCGGGTGATCAGCGTCGTCGCCGTCGTCCCGCTGCTCTCACCGGTGTTCGGGCCACTGGCCGGGGGTTCCGTCCTCGCCGTGGCGCCGTGGCCCTGGCTGTTCCTGATCAACCTGCCGATCGGCGGCGCGGCGGCGCTTCTCGCGCGCCGCTACGTGCCGGTGGTGGCGCCGGCCGCCCGCCGGACGGCGTTCGACCTGCGCGGCGCCCTGCTGCTCTCACCCGGTCTCGCGGTGCTGGTGTACGGGCTGACCGAGGTCGCCCACAGCCGCCCGCTGCCGGCCGCCATCGGTGTGGCGGCCGGCCTGGTGATGCTCGCCGCGTTCACCGTCCACGGGCTGCGGACCCGGGGCACCCCGCTGGTCGACCCCCGGCTGTTCACCCGGCCGCCCTTCGGCGCCGCCGCCCTGGCGCTGGTGGTGCTCGGGGCCTCGGTGTTCGGCACGATGTTCCTGCTGCCGCTGTACTTCCAGTCGGGCCGGGGCATGTCGGCGTGGGAGGCCGGGCTGCTGCTCGCTCCCCAGGGGCTGGGCGCGGCGGCCGGTTCGGTGCTCGTCAACCGGACGATCAGCAAGGTCGCGCCGAGGAGCCTGGTGGTGTCCGGCATCGTCCTGATCCTCCTCGGGACGGCTCCGTTCACCTGGCTCGGCCACGGGGTCCCGGACGCGGTGATCGCCGCGGCTCTGGTGGTCCGCGGCTTCGGGATGTCGATGGTCGGCGCGCCCGTGATGAACATCGTCTACAGCCGCATCGAGCCCGAACACCTGCCGCGGGCGGCCGGGGCGCTCAATCTGCTGAACACCGTGGGCGGTTCGCTCGGGACGGCGGCCCTGGCGGTGATCCTCCAGAACCGGCTCGCCGCCCATGGTACGGACGTGTCCTCGGCCTTCGGAGCCACCTTCTGGTGGGTGCTCGGCTTCTGCCTGTTCGCCGCCGTGGCGGCGACGAGACTGCCCCGCACCCGGCCCAGGAAGGCGTAACGCCCCTTGCGGTCGTCGAGTTGAGCGGGGGCGGCCACGCGGTCACCCCCGCTCAGCCGGTTGTGCCTCCCGCCGCCGGCACGGCACGGGCGAGCAGCCCGTCCACGAGGATGCGCAGCCCCTCGGGGTAGGCGTCCCGTGCGGCCAGCTCCGCCCAGCGGCCGCCGATGGCGGCCAGATGAGGGACGCGGGAGGCGTCGAAGGACTCCCGGAAGACCACGCGCCCCGCCTCGGCCTCCGCCCGGCGGTGCGCGGAGCGTGCCCGGACCAGGACCTCGCCGACGGTGAAGTACCAGACGCCCCGGAAGAGATCGACGGTCTGCTCCGGTGTGCATCCGTGGTCGTCGGCCCCCGCCACGATGGCCTCCACCATCCACAGCGCCCCCTCGTCGAGGAGTCCGACGAAACCGTCCTCGGTCAGGACCTCGGCCGCCCACGGCCAGGCGCTGAGCGCCTCGTGCATCGCGAGGGCCGCCGTGAGGATCCGCTCGCGCGGGCCGGCGGGCAGCTCCGGGCGCTCGATGCGGTCGATGTGGTCGTTGAGCAGCAGGATCAGCAGGTCGTCCTTGTTGCGGATGTGGTGGTAGAGGGTCGTCGCCCCGACGCCGAGTTCGGCGGCCAGCCCGCGGATGGTCAGCTTCTCCCACCCGTCCTGGTCGATGAGCGTGCGGGTGGCGGCCAGGATCTGCGCGCGCGAGGTCACGGGGGGCCGGCCGGTGCGGCCGTTGGCTGAGGTCGTTCGGGGCATCGCCCCATCATGCCGCCCCGTCCCCGCCCCTCACGCGACGGGCACGTTTCCAGCCACTCCCGCTTCCCCCGGGCCGCGCGGTGCTACTTTAGGAACACGTTCGGAAAGTCCTTCCGGGGCAGGCGCGAGCATGCGCGGAAACATCGGGGAACGGGGTACGTGATGACGCAACAACCCACTGTCCGGCCGGGGATGACCCTCGCGGCGGTGGCCGTCGTGCAGTTCATGGTGTCGCTGGACCTGTCCGTCGTGAACGTCGGACTCCCGCAGATCGCCACCGGGCTCGGCTTCGGCGATGCCGGTCTGACCTGGGTGATCCACGCCTACGCGCTCACCTTCGGCGGGCTGCTCCTGCTGGGCGGCAAGGCGGCCGACCGGTACGGCCGCAAGCGGGTCCTGCTGCTCGGCCTCGCCCTCTTCGGCCTCGCCTCGCTCGCCGGCGGCTTCGCCCAGGAGTCGGGCCAGCTCGTCGCCGCCCGCGCCGCCCAGGGCATCGGGGCCGCGGCCCTGGCGCCGGCCGCGCTGGCCCTGCTCACCCGTTCCTTTCCCTCGGGGCGGGGCCGGATACGGGCGTTCGGGGTGTGGAGCGCGGCGAACGCGGCGGGCGGCGCCCTCGGCGTCCTGATCGGCGGCCTGCTCACCGAGTACGCCAACTGGCGCTGGGTGATGTTCGTGAACGTGCCGATGGCCGCGTGCGCCCTGGCACTGGCGTGGCGCGGCGTCGCCGCGGGTGCGCCCGCCGCTCGCGGAGGCCGGCCGGACGTGCTCGGCGGCCTCCTGGTCACGGCGGGCATGACGCTGCTGGTGTTCGGCGTGGTCCGCACCGACCGGTACGCGTGGACCTCGGCGGCCACCCTGACCACGCTGGCGGCGGCCGTCGCCCTGCTGGCCGCCTTCGTGCAGGTCGAGCGGACCACCTCGCGCGAACCGCTGGTCCGGCTCGGCCTGTTCGCCAACCGCTCGGTCGCCGGCGCGAACCTCTACAACCTGCTGGCGGGCGCGGCCATGACCTCGGCCTTCTACTTCGCCTCGCTGTACCTCCAGCGGGTCCTCGGCAAGGGTCCCGCCGCGACCGGCGTCATGTTCCTGCCGTTCGCCCTCGCGATCGTCGCCGGTTCGGTGCTCGCCGTGAAGCTGGGCTACCGGTTCGCCGGCCGCACCCTCCTGGCCGCCGGGGGGCTTGTCACCGCCACCGGGCTCGCCTGGTTCGGGCTGATCAGCGTCGACGGGGCCTTCGCCACCGACATCCTCGGTCCGTCGCTCGTCACCGGGACCGGCTTCGGGCTCTGCCTCGGCCCGGTCGTCTCCCTCGCCACGGCGGGCGTCGCGCCGCACGAGGCGGGAACGGCGTCCGGCCTGCTCAGCAGCTCACGCCAGATCGGCGCCTCGCTCGGGCTCGCCGCGCTCGGCGCCGCCGCCGGCCACCGCACCGGCCGGGACGTCACGCCGGGGAGCCTCAACGACGGGTTCGGGCTGGGCCTGACGCTCGGTTCCGGGCTCCTGCTCGTCGCGGTCGTCGTCGCCCTCACCGTCCTGCGGCGCTCCGCCCCGCCGGCCGGGGAGGGGCGGACGGAAGACCGCGAACTGGTTCCCGCGGCGGACTGAGGGCCCGCGCGCGAAACCGCCGGGTCGGCCGCACGAGCGGCCGACCCGGCAGGCGTGGTGACCGCTCCCGGGTCAGGGACGGCTGGTCAGATAGCCGCCCATGGACGTGAAGTACTCCGTCGCGGGCAACTCCCGGCCGTCCTCGGTCCTCACCCGCGTGATGGCCAGACCGTGGTTGCGGCCGGTGCGGGCGTCGGCGCCGGCCACGATCACCACGCCCTCGCCCTCGCGGTAGAAGATCCGGCCGGGTGTGCCGCCGTAGCGGCCCTCGGACACGACCGCGGCGGTGACCTCGATCCGCTTGCCCCGGTGGAAGGCGAAGGCGCTGGGGTACGGCGCCGACTGGGCGCGCACCAGGCGTTCCAGGTCCTCGGCGGGCCAGGTCCAGTCGATCCGGATGTCCTCCTCGGACCGCTTGTGGAAGAAGGTCGCCTGCGAGCGGTCCTGCGGGGTGAACTCCGTCTGCCCGTCGGCGATCCTGGCGAGCGCCTTGGTGGTGACCGGGGCGATCAGGTCGACGGTCTTGTGGAACAGGTCCGTCGCGGTGTCCGCCGGTCCGACCGGGACGGACTCCTGGCGGACGATGTCGCCCGCGTCCAGCTCGTCGTTCATCATGTGCGCGGTGACGCCCACCTCGGTCTCGCCGTTGATGAGTGCCCAGATCAGCGGCGAGAAGCCGGCGTACTTCGGCAGCAGCGAGTCGTGGACGTTCAGGGTGCCACGGCGGGGCAGCGCGAAGATGCGCGGCGGAATCCAGGTGCGCCAGTTGTTGGCCACGATGACGTCCGGGTCGGCCTCCTTGAGCCGCTCGTACAGCTCGTCGTCGTCCGGCCGGTTGCGGATGAGCACCGGAACGCCGTGCTCCTCGGCGAGGTCCGCTACGGAGTCGCTCCAGATCTTCTCGTAGGCGTGCTCACTCCTGGGATGAGTGACGACCAGCGCCACGTCGTGCTCGGAGTCCAGGAGGGCTTGCAGGGTGCGGTGCCCCCAGGTCTGGTAACCGAACATGACGACCCGCATGGGGGTTCCTCCTCAAGGTAGAAACAGAGCGGGCCCAGTAAAGCAAGGCTTACCTTATCTCGCAACAGGCGCATAAGGTGCCCCAGTTGGGGCGATTCGGTGACGGGGCTGTCCGAATCCGGCCTGTCGACAGCGTTGACGGATTAGCTTAGGCTCACCTAAGTTCATCGGGTCGCTCCGTCGGCGTGCCCGTATCTACGCCCGTTCCCCACATCCGACAGGCGGCTTCCCCGCACGATGGGAGTGACATGTCACAGGCTCGTCCTGGCGACGCACCAGCGGTCCACGACCTCATTGGTATCGGCTTCGGCCCGTCCAATGTGGCCATGGCGATCGCGATCAGTGAGCACAACGCGCGCTCCGGGACGCAGAGGCCGGTGACCGCCCAATTCTTCGAGCAGCAGCCCCGCTTCGGCTGGCACCGCGGCATGCTCATCGACGACGCCACCATGCAGGTTTCCTTCCTCAAGGACCTGGTGACGCTCCGCAACCCCTCCAGTGAGTTCAGCTTCCTCTGCTATCTGAAGAGCAAGGGACGCCTGATCGACTTCATCAACCACAAGAACCTCTTCCCGCTGCGGGTCGAGTTCCACGAGTACTTCGAGTGGGCCGCCGCACAGGTCGCCGGCATGGTCTCCTACGACCACGAGGTCGTCGGCGTCACCCAGGTCGTCCGGGACGGAGCCGTGGAGTTCCTGGACGTCACGGTCCGCTCGGGGGAGGGGCTCACCGTCCACCGCGCCCGCAACCTCGTCATCGGCACCGGGCTGCGCCCCCGCGTCCCGGAGGGTGTGGAGCGCGGCGACCGCGTCTGGCACAACTCCGAACTCCTCGCCCGGGTCGGAGAACTGGACGGCACCTCGCCCTCCCGCTTCGTCGTCGTGGGCGCCGGGCAGAGCGCCGCCGAGAACGTCGCCTATCTGCACCGCCGTTTCCCCGGCGCCGAGATATGCGCGGTCTTCTCCCGCTACGGCTACAGCCCCGCCGACGACAGCAGCTTCGCCAACAAGATCTTCGACCCGGACGCGGTGGACGAGTTCTACGCGGCGCCGGAGCCCGTCAAGCGCAAGCTGATGGACTACCACGGCAACACCAACTACTCGGTGGTCGACATCGACCTGATCGACGACCTGTACCGGCAGATGTACCAGGAGAAGGTGCTCGGCACCGAGCGGCTGCGCTTCCTCAACGTGTCCCGCCTCACCGAGGTCAAGGAGACACCGGACAAGGTCCGCGCCACGGTGAAGTCCCTCGTCACGGACGAGGAGACCCTGCTGGACGCCGACGTCGTGGTGTTCGCCACCGGCTACAGCCCCGCCGACCCCCTCGGCCTCCTGGGCGAGGTCGGGGAGCACTGCCTGCGTGACGAGGAGGGCCGGGTCCGCGTCGAACGGGACTACCGCATCGCCACCGATGCCGGGCTGGACTGCGGGATCTACCTCCAGGGCGGCACGGAGCACACCCACGGCATCACCTCCGCCCTGCTGTCCAACACCGCGATCAGGGTCGGCGAGATCCTCGACTCGGTGCTGGACCGGAGCGTCAAGTCCGCGCCCGACGAGGCCCGGCCGGTCACCGACCGAACCAGCAGCAGGCCGTAGCGCCGGACAAGGCCCCGGGCACCCCCTGCGGGGAGCGGTGCCCGGCCGCCGTCCCGGTGGATCAGAGGGATAACGTACGTCGACATGAGCACGACTGCAGTGGAGCGCCCCGCGCCCGGGGGCACGACTCGGGCCCGTCACAGGCGGGTTGTGGGTCTGGGCGCGCTTGCCGCGGCCGTCCTGGTCGTGGGGGCGCTGTCCCTGGTGGTCGGGGCGCGTTCGCTCACCCCCGCCGAGGTGTGGCACGGCCTGTTCTCGGCCCCGGAATCCGACCAGCGGCTCTCCGAGATCCGGCTGATCGTGCAGACCGTACGGTTGCCCCGCACGGTGCTCGGCATCGTGGCCGGCATCGCGCTCGGCGTCGGCGGTGCGCTGATCCAGGGGTACACGCGCAACCCGATCGCCGACACCGGGCTGGTGGGGGTCAACGCCGGCGCCTCGTTCGCCGTGGTGTCGGTGATCGCCGTGTTCGGCTTCACCGACCCGCTCCTGTACCTGTGGTTCGGTTTCCTCGGGGCGGCGGTCGCCGGGGTCGTCGTGTTCGGTCTTTCTAGCATCGGCAGGGGCGCGGGCAACCCGCTGACGCTCGCCCTGGCGGGGCAGGGCGTCACCGTCTTCCTCGCGGCGATGACCACGGCCGTGGCGCTCACCGACACGAAGTCCCTGAACGCGCTGAGGTTCTGGAACGCGGGCTCGTTGACCGGGGTCGGCTACGACGTCATCTGGCCCGTCACCGCGTTCGTCGTGGTCGGGCTGGTGTCGGCCCTGGTCATGCTGCCCTCGCTGAACCTCCTCAACCTCGGTGACGACGTGGCGCGCGGGCTCGGTGTCAACATCGCGCTGAGCCGGACGACCGGCATCGTCGCCATCACCCTGCTGGCGGGCGCGGCCACGGCGGCCTGCGGGCCCATCGCGTTCCTCGGGCTCATGGTGGCCCACGTCGCCCGGTATCTGGCCGGGCCCGACTACCGCTGGCTGGTGCCGTACGCGGGCCTGCTCGGAGCGGTCGTCCTGCTGGTGTGCGACATCGTCGGGCGCCTGGTGGTGCGGCCGGGCGAGCTGGACGCGGGCGTCGTCGTCTCCCTGCTCGGCGCCCCGTTCTTCGCGGCGCTGGTCTGGCGCGGAAAGTTCAGGAGCGCATGAACGGCACGGAGTTGAAGCCATCGATGGTGGCGGGCGTCCGCGTCGGCCGGGTCTCGTTCGTCTGGCGGCCCTGGCTCGTCCTGGTCACCCTGCTGCTGGCGGCGGCGGCCTTCCTGGTGTTCTGCCTGTCCATCGGCGTCGGAGACTTCCCGATCGGTCTGTCCCGGGTGATCGCCACGATCCTCGGCCGGGGCGAGCCGGTCGACGAGTTCGTCATCATGGACCTGCGGATGCCGCGCGCCCTGGCCGGGCTCGTCGTCGGCGTCGCACTGGGCGTCTCCGGCGCGATCACCCAGTCCGTCGCGCGCAATCCGCTGGCCAGCCCCGACATCCTCGGCATCACCGGCGGCGCGAGCGCGGTCGCCGTCTTCCTGGTCACCGTCTCCGGCGGGGCCGCGGCGGTGGTCACCGACGCGGTGGGCCTGTCGGCGGCCGCGCTCCTGGGCGGTCTCGGCACGGGACTTCTGGTGTACTTCCTGGCCTGGCGGCGCGGGATCGACGGCTTCCGGCTCATCCTCATCGGCATCTCGGTGAGCGCCGCGATGCAGGCGATCACCACCTGGCTGCTGGTGTCGGCGGACATCCGCGATGTCGCGCGGGCCCAGGCCTGGCTGGTCGGTTCCCTGGACAACCGGTCCTGGGGCGAGGTCCGGGTGGCGCTCTGGTGCACCCTCGCCCTGCTGGCCGTGGTGATCTGCCTGGCCTTCCAGTTCAAGCCGCTGCACCTCGGTGACGAGGTCGCCGCGGGGCTCGGCGTCCGGATCACCCGGGTGCGGGCCGTCATGCTGCTGTGCGCGGTCCTGCTGGCCGCCGCCGCGGTGAGCGCGGCGGGCCCCGTCCCCTTCGTCGCGCTCGTCGCCCCGCAGGTGGCGATGCGCCTGGCGAGGCACCCGACACCGCCGATGGCGGCCTCCGGCCTGGTGGGCGGGCTGCTGCTGACCGGGTCCGACCTGATCGCCCGCACGGCTCTGCCCATCGCCCTGCCGGTCGGTGTGGTCACCGCCGCGATCGGCGGACCCTTCCTGGTGTACCTGCTGGTGCGGGCGAACCTCAGGTAATGACAGACGAGTCGGACAACCCGAGCAGAGGGGGGCCAGTGGCCGCACACCGCACCATCACCCGGACCGAGGCGGTGGGCGGCGACGTCCCACGGCTGGCGGCCAGAGGCATCACGGTCGGCTACGGCGGCCGGAGGGTCATCGACGGCCTCGACGTCGAGATCCCCTCCGGGGTGGTCACCACCGTCATCGGGCCCAACGGCTGCGGGAAATCGACGCTGCTGCGCACCCTGACCCGGCTGCTGAAGCCGGCCGGCGGCGCCGTCGTGCTGGACGGCGAGGACATCGCCGGCCTCCGCACCAGGGACGTGGCGAAGAAGCTCGGCCTGCTGCCCCAGGCGCCCGTCGCGCCCGAGGGACTGACGGTGTCGGACCTGGTCGCCCGGGGGCGCCATCCGCACCAGAGCTGGCTGCGGCAGTGGTCATCGGACGACGCGGACATCGTGCGGCGGGCGCTCGCCATGACCGGGGTGGCCGATCTCGCCGACCGGCCCGTCGACTCGCTGTCCGGGGGCCAGCGCCAGCGGGTGTGGATATCCATGACCCTGGCTCAGGGCACCGACCTCCTGCTGCTGGACGAGCCCACCACCTACCTGGACCTGGCGCACGCGATCGATGTGCTCGATCTGGTGGACGACCTCCACGAGTCGGGGTGCACCGTGGTGATGGTGCTGCACGACCTCAACCTCGCCACGCGCTACAGCGACAACCTCGTGGTGATGCACGAGGGCTCGATCCTGGCTCAGGGCCACCCCCGCGACGTGATCACGGCCGAGCTGCTGGAGGAGGCGTTCGGGCTGCGCGCCATGGTGATAGACGACCCGGTCGGCGACCGGCCACTCATCGTGCCCATCGGGCGCACGCACGTACAGGTCAACTGGGCTTCCAAGCAAGGAAGCTGATCGGTAAGGCTAGGCTTGCCTCACTTGATCGGGGTAAGGTTTGCCTGCCCTTGTGAAGGGCCTCAGCGGACAGCGTGAAAGCAAGGGATTCGGATGCTCCTCGACAGAACGACGCCCACCAGGTCATGGCGGCGGGTGGCGGCGGCGGTGACCGCGGCGGCCCTCGGCGTCGGCCTCCTCGTGGGCTGCGGCTCCGACTCGCAGGACAAGACGGACGACAAGGCCCCGGCGGCCTCGGCCGGCGGCGTGTTCCCCGTCACCGTGGAGCACGCGTTCGGATCCACGAAGATCACCAAGGCCCCTGAGCGGGTCGTCTCCGTCGGCTACACCGACGACCAGGACATCCTGGCGTTCGGCATCAAGCCGGTCGGCATGGTCGACCAGTACCCCAACCCCGAGGGCAAGACCCCCGACATCAACACCCAGTGGCCCTGGGTGAAGGACCAGTGGGGCGACGCCCGCCCCGAGGTCATCATGAAGAACGGGGACGCCGGCCCCAACTACGAGAAGATCGCGGCCCTGCGGCCGGACCTGATCATCGCCGTCTACTCCGAGATCGACCGGGCCGCCTACGACAAGCTGTCGAAGATCGCCCCGACGGTGGGCCGCACCAAGGCCGAGAAGGAACCCTTCAGCGCGCCGTGGCAGGACAACGCGGAGCACATCGCCAAGGCGCTCGGCAAGGAGAAGGAGGGCAAGGAGATGGTGGCCGGCATCCAGGAGAAGCTGGACGCCGCCGCGAAGGCGCACCCCGAGTTCGCGAAGCAGACCGCCGTCGCGCTGTCCTGGTACGACAACTCGGTGGCCCCCTTCACCACCACCGACGTACGAGGCCGCCTGCTGACGGGCATCGGCTACCAGGGCGACACGGAGATCGACAAGATCGCCGGCGGCAAGTTCTACACCAAGCTGTCCCCGGAGCGCATGGACCTCGTCGACGTCGACCGAATCTTCGTCATCAATGACAAGGCCGACCAGGAGGCCCTGAAGAAGTCCGAACTCTTCAGCAACCTCAAGGCGTTCAAGGAGGGGCGGGTGTCCTACCTGCTGGACAGCGAGGGCCCGGCCGTCGGCGCCGCCATCTCCCAGGGCACGCTGCTGTCCATGCCGTACGCGGTCGACGAGCTCGTGAAGGCGGCGGACGCCAAGTGACCGAAGCCGCCCGCACCCCCCACCGGCCCGCCCGGACGTCCGGTTGAGCACCACCGGCACCCGCTCCGATTCCCCGTCGGCCCTGCGTACGGCGACGGGCGGTGAGGCGACCCGCTGGCTCGCCGCGCACTGCCGCGCGGTCCCGTGGCTGACGGCCGCGACCCTCCTCACCACCGTGGCCGGGGCGGCGCTCCAGGTGCTCCCGGTGCTGCTGCTCGGCCAGGTGGTCGACGGGGTCGTGGACGGCGAGTCGCGTGCGGTGCTGGTGAGGGTCGGGGCGCTGATGGTGGCCGCCGCGCTGCTCGGCGCGGCGGCCACCGCCGCCTCGACGTATCTGATCGGACGGCTGGGCGCCGGTCTGCTGGCCACCCTGCGGGAAGGCGCGGTCCGGGCGGTGCTGGGCATGCCGAGCGCGCGGCTGGAGCAGGTCGGCCGCGGCGACGTCCTCTCCCGGGTGGGCGACGACGTCGCCGTGCTCTCCCGGGGCATCCGGAGCGCGATCCCCACCGTGTTCTCGGCGGGCGTGCTCGTCGCCATCGCGACCGTCGGCATGTTCGGCCTGGACTGGCGGCTCGGCCTGGCGGGCGCCGGGGCGCTGCCGGCGTACGCGCTGGCGCTGCGCTGGTACCTGCCCCGCTCCGCCCCGCTCTACCGCAAGCAGCGCACGGCCCAGGCCGACCGCGCCCAGGCGCTGATCAGCGGCCTGAACGGAATCGACACCGTCCGGGCCTACCGCCTGGAGGACGCGTTCCGCGAGAAGGTCGACGCCGAGTCGTGGCGGGTGCGGGATCTGGGCATCGAGGTGTTCCGGTTCTTCGGCCGGTTCGTCGGCCGGGAGAACCGCGCCGAGTTCATCGGCCTGGTCCTGATCCTGCTGGTGGGGTACGCCCTGCTGGAGGGCGACGCGGCCACTCTCGGCGAGGTGTCGGCGGCCCCGCTGATGTTCCACCGGCTGTTCACCCCGCTCGGCGCGATCATGTTCACCTTCGACGAGGCGCAGAAGTCGGGCGCGAGCCTGACCCGCCTGGTCGGGGTGCTGGGGGAGGACGCGGAGGACCGGCTGGTGGGCGACGCCTCCGTGACGGCGGCCCAGGACGTCCCGTATCCCGTGACGGTGCGGGGGCTGACGTTCGGTTACCCCGACAGCGATGAGCCGGTCCTGTACGACGTGAGCCTGACGATTCCGGCGGGCGGCTCCCTGGCGCTGGTGGGGGCGACGGGGGCCGGCAAGTCGACGCTGGCCGCGCTGATCGCCGGGATCGGCACCCCGCAGTCGGGTTCGGTGCGCATCGGGCCGACCGATCTCGCGGACCTGGACGAGGCGGGCGCGCGGGCCCTGGTCAGCATTCTGACGCAGGAGACCCATGTGTTCTCCGGCCCGCTCGCCGACGATCTGCGGCTGGCCGCGCCGGAGGCGAGCGACGCCGAACTGCTGGACGCCCTGCGGACGGCCGGCGCCGGGGAATGGGTCCAGGGGCTGCCTGAGGGGCTGCACACCGCGGTTGGTGAGGGCGGGGAGCGGCTGGACGTGACCAAGGTGGCCCAGATCGCTCTGGCCCGTCTGGTGCTGGCCCGTTCGCCGGTGGTGGTGCTCGACGAGTCCACCGCCGAGGCCGGCAGCGAGGGCGCCGCGGAGCTGGAACGCGCCGTTCTGGCGGCCTGCGCGGGACGCACGACGCTGTTCGTGGCGCACCGGCTGACCCAGGCGATGGCGGCGGACCGGATCGCCGTCCTGGACGCGGGCCGCGTCGTGGAGCAGGGCTCCCACCAGGAGTTGGTCGCTCTGGGGGGCCGGTACGCACGTTTGTGGCGGGCTTGGCGAGAAGGAAGTTAGGGCACGCTTAGTTAGGTTAGGCTCGGCTAAATACCTCGGAAGAGAAGCGGAGTCCTCGATGTCGGAACCGAGCGATCACCTCGTGCGGCTCTCCCTCCAGGGTCTGGCAGCCCTGCGGCGGCGGACCGGGGACCGCGACGACCGGACCCTCGCCGAAGCCTGCGCCATCGGTCTTGCGTACTGGGCGACCGGCCGGAGCCCGGAGGGGATCGGGCTGACCCCCGCCACCCTCTTCGCCGATGTGCTGGCCTGGGCCGACAACGGCGGCTCGGCGCCCGCCGGCTGGGAGCCCGGCGCGGACGGCCGGAGCATCTCGCTCCCCGAGGGCGTGGACCGGGCCGGCGCACAGCTCGCCCTGGACGACCTCGCCGACTTCCCCGACCGGCCGCTGGGCACCATCTCCCCGTCCGGCGCCGCCGCCCGGATCGCGGACCTGGCCCGATGGAACGACACCGAAGCGGACCGGGACCGCCCCACGGTCATGGAACTCTTCCGCGAGCAGGCACGGACCCGACCGGACGCCATAGCGATCGTGGACGAGCACCGGACCCTGACCTACCGTCAAGCCGATGAGCTGTCGGGCCAGTTGGCCCACGGCCTCGTCGCGCGCGGGCTCACCGCCGAACAGGTCGTCGGCATCTCGCTCGGCCGGTCAGCCGACATGGTCATCGCCCTGCTCGGAGTGCTCCGGGCGGGCTGCGCGTTCGTACCGCTCGACCCGCTGTGGCCCGCGGAGAGGCGGGCCGCCGTCGCCGAGGACGCCCGGATCGTCCTCCAGCTCAACAGCTCGGGCGAGCGCGCCCCGGACGAGCCGGAAGCCGTGGCCGTCGACCTCGACGCCTGGGCCTTCGCCGCTCACCCCGCCGAGGCGCCGGACGTCGCTGTCCCCGGAGCCGCCCTCGCCTACGTGATCTTCACCTCCGGCTCGACCGGGCGCCCCAAGGGCGCGATGATCCGTCACGAGTCCATCAGCGAACGGCTGTTGTGGCAGGCCCACGAGATCCTCGGTTTCGGCCACGACGACGCGTCCCTGTTCAAGGCACCGCTGTCCTTCGACATCTCCGTCAACGAGATCTTCCTGCCGCTGGTGACCGGCGCCCGGCTGGTGGTCCTGCGGCCGGGCGGCGAGCGCGACCCGCACCACCTGCTGAGCGTCATCGCCGAACACCGGGTCACCTTCACCTACCTGGTCTCCTCCATGCTCGACGTACTGCTGGAGATGACCGGCGAATCGGGACGGCTGGACAGCCTGCGGCACGTCTGGTGCGGCGGCGAGGTACTGACCCCCGAGCTGTACGAGCGCTTCCGCACCCGCCTCGACATCCCCCTGTACCACGGCTACGGCCCCGCCGAGACGACGATCGGGGTCTCCCACATCGTCTACCGGGGCGAGGCGGAGCGCCTGTCGACCTCCATCGGCAGGGCCAACCCCAACACCCGGCTCTACGTACTGGACGGTGAACTGCGTCCGGTGCCCACCGGGGTCGGCGGCGAACTGTACGCGGGCGGACTGCTCCTGGGCCGCGGCTACGTCAACGCCCCCGGGCTGACCGCGTCCCGGTTCGTGGCCAACCCCTTCGCCCGGGACGGCTCCCGGCTCTACCGGACCGGCGACCTCGCCCGGTTCACCCCGGACGGCTCGCTGGACTTCCTCGGCCGCGCCGACAACCAGGTCAAGATCCGCGGCATGCGGCTGGAGATCGAGGACGTGGAGGCATCGCTCGCCGAGCACCCGCGTGTCCGCAGCACCTGCGTCGTCGCCCGGAAGAACACGGCGGGAGGCACCTACCTGGTGGCGTACGTGATCCCCGCCGCCGGCAGCGAGGCGCTGACGCCGGACGACGTCAGGACGTGGGCCGAGGCGCACATGGTGGAGTACATGGTGCCCGCCCACACCGTCGTGCTGGACGCCTTCCCGCTCACCGCGAACGGCAAGACCGACCGGGCCGCGCTGCCCGAACCGGTGCTCACCCCCGGGCCGGTCACCGCGCCCGTCACCGACGAGGAACGCGCCGTGTGCGCGGCGGTGGCAGAGGTGCTGCGGCTGGACACGGTCGGCGTCGACCAGGACTTCTTCCGGCTCGGCGGCGACAGCATCCTGGCGATATCCCTGCTGAGCGCCCTGCGCAAGGCCGATCTCCATGTCACGGCACGCCAGATCTTCACCCACAGCGTCCTCGGCGAACTGGCGGCGGTCGCCGGCCGCGAGGACCTCTCCACCGCCCGGGAGGACGACGAGGCGACCGGACCCGTCCCCGGAACACCCATCGTGCGGTGGCTCGGCGAGACCACGGACGCGATCGACGGATTCGTGCAGTCCGTGGTGCTGAACACCCCGGCGGAGCTGACCGACGACGCACTGGACGAAATCCTCACCGAGGTGCTCCGCCGGCACGACATGCTGCGCGCCCGACTGGTGCGGGGCGAGCACTGGGGCTTCCACATACCCGAGGCGGACGGTGCCGTCGCCGCCTGGCAGGAGAGCGGGGAAGCGCTCGACGCCTGTATCGCCCTCGCCACCGCCGGGCTCGACCCGGACAACGGTGTGATGCTGCGCGCCGTCCGGCGCCGCGAGGCACGGCAACTGGTCCTCGTCGCCCACCACCTGGTCGTCGACGGCGTCTCCTGGCGCGTCCTGATGGACGACCTCGCCACCGCCTGGCAGCAGTTCACCTCGGGCACACCGGTCCACCTGCCCCGCGAGGGAACATCGCTGCGCCGATGGGCCGAACTGCTCGGCCGCGACACCTTCGACGCCGACCTGGACCACTACCTGCGCCCCCTGCCGGGCCCCGACCTGCCCCTGGGCCGCCGCCCCCTGGCCGGGGACGACACCGTCGCGCGGGAACGCGCGCGGACCTTCACGGCCGGCCCCCGCACCACCGCCGCCCTGCTCGGCGAGATCCCCGCGAGGTTCCACGCGGGTGTCAACGACGTCCTGCTCACCGCGCTCGCGGTCGCACTCGCCCGGTGGCGGCGCGACCTCGGGCAGGACCAGACGTACGCCCACATCGAACTCGAAGGCCACGGCCGCGAAGGGCAGGCGGTCGCGGACGCCGCGGGATTCGAGCCCGACCTGTCGCGGACCGTGGGCTGGTTCACCACCCTCTTCCCGGTCACCGTCGACCCCGGCCCGACCGCGGGCCTCACCACCCCCGAGGGCCTGGCCGCCGCGCTCAAGGCGGTGAAGGAGGACCTCGCCCGGGTCCCGGGCAACGGCCTGTCCTACGGCGTCCTGCGCCACCTGCACGGCACCCTGCGACCCGCGCCCGCACCCCAGGTGCTGTTCAACTACCTGGGCCGGTTCGACGCGGGCACCGGCGGCCACTGGCAGCTCGCCGGCACCACCGGCCGGCTGGGCGAGAAGCGCGACCCGAGGATGCGACTGCCCCGGGCCCTGGAGTTCAACGCGATCGCCGAACCCGGCACGGACGGCGCGCACCACCTCGTCACCACCGTCTCCTGGCCCGACGGCATGTTCACCGACGAGGACATCGACACCCTCGGCGGCTACTTCCAGGACGCCCTGACCGCGCTCGCCGCGCTCGACGGGGGCGGGCACTCGCCCAGCGACTTCGCCCCCGTCCCGCTCACCCAGGCCGACGTGGACGCCCTGGACGGACCCGGGCTGCGGGACATCCTGCCGCTGACCCCGTTGCAGGAGGGCCTGTACTTCCACTCGGTCTTCGACGACGACTCGGCGGGCAGCTACGTCGAGCAGCAACTCCTCACCCTGGAAGGCGAGGTGGACACCGGGCGGCTGAAGACGGCCGCCACCCGGCTGCTCACCCTGTACCCCAACCTGGCCGCCCGGTTCGTGGCCCTCGCCGACGGCCGGGTCGTCTCCGTCCTGCGGAACGGCGCCGAGGCCCCCTTCACCGTCCTGGACCGGCCCGGCATCACCGACGACGAGCTGCGCGACCTCGCCGAACGGGACCGCCGCGCCGGATTCGACCTGGCCGCCGGACCGCTCATGCGGTACACGCTCGTGCGCGGCGGCCCCGGCCGTACCGTGCTGGTGCAGACCGTGCACCACATCATCGCCGACGGCTGGTCCGTGCCGCCGATGCTCCGCGCCCTGCTGGCCGAGTACCACCGGCCCGGCGCCGCGTACCGGGCGGGCGGCTTCCCCGACTACGTACGCCTGCTCGCCGCACGCGACGACGCGGAGAGCGACCGGGTCTGGGGCGAGCAGCTCGCCGGACTGCCAGGACCCTCACTGGTCGCCGAGGGCCACACCCCGTCCGACCGGTTCGCCGACATCGCAGTGGAGCCCGAGTTCGACATCGACGCCGCCGCGCGCCGGGCCGGTGTGCCGCTGAGCGCGGCCGTGCACAGCGCCTGGGCGGTGACGCTGGGCGGGCTGCTGCACGGCAGGGACATCGTGTTCGGCTCCACCGTCTCGGGCCGCGACGCCGATGTGCCCGGCATCGCCGACATGGTGGGCCTGTTCATCAACACCATTGCGGTACGCGCCCGTTGGGAAGCCGGCAGCACGGCCGGTGAGCTGCTCGACTCCGTCCGGGAACACCAGAGCGCGGTGCTGGCGCACCAGCACGTCTCACTGGCGAGGATCGGCAAGCAGGCGGGCCCCGGCGCGCGCTTCGACACCCTGGTGGTCTTCGACGTCGCGACGGATGTGGCCGGCCTGCGCGGGCCAGGCGACGAACTGGTCATCACCGGCATCGTCAACGAGGGCGCCCCGCACTACCCGCTGACGCTGGTCGTGGAGCGCACACCGGAGGGCCGGCCCCGCTTCAACCTGATCCACGACGGCGCGCTCCTGCGGGAGGAGAGCGCCCGGCGGATCCTGGACACGTTCACCCGCGCCCTCACCGGCCTCCTCACCCGGCCCGGCGCCCCGGCCGACGAGCTGACCGCCGAGGACACCGCGCATCCCGCGCCGCTCGGACAGGCCACTCTGGGCGCCCTGTTCGACGCCGCCGCCCACCGCGACCCGGCGGCCGTCGCCGTCACCCGCTGCGGTCTGGACGGCGCCACCGCCTCCCTGACGTACGGCGAACTGGCCACCGCGAAGGACCGGCTGGCCGCGACCCTGCGGGCGGCGGGCATCGGTCCGGGCCGCCGTGTCGCCGTCGCCCTCCCGCGTTCCCTGGAGCAGGTCACCGCCCTCGTCGCCGTCGTCTCGGCCGGCGGGGCCTACGTGCCGCTGGACCTCGCCCACCCGGACGAACGGCTGGAGTACATCCTCACCGACGCCGCCCCGCAGGCCCTCCTGGTCCTGCCCGGCGAGCGGGAACGCTTCACCGCCCTGCTGGACCGGGCAGGCGTACCGGCCCGGGTCCTCGTGCTCGGCGACGAGCCGGCACCGACGGGCGAGCCGCCCGCGAATCCGGCCGGGCCCGCCCCGCACGATCCCGCTTACGTCATCTACACCTCCGGATCGACCGGCCGGCCCAAGGGTGTCGTCGTCCCGCACTCGGGTGTGGTGGCGCTGCTGGCGAACACCCGGCCCGCCATGGGGTTCGGGCCCGACGACGTGTGGGTGCAGTTCCACTCGTACTCCTTCGACTTCGCCGTCTGGGAGCTGTGGGGCGCGCTGGTACACGGCGGTGAGCTGCTGGTGCCGGACTACGGGCTGACCCGCTCCCCGGTGGACTTCCACCGGCTGGTCCGCGAGCGCGGGGTGACCGTGCTCAACCAGACTCCGTCGGCCTTCTACCAGTTCATCGAGGCCGACCGGCACGCCGGGCAGCGCGCCACCGCGCTGCGCCGGATCATCTTCGGCGGCGAGGCCCTCGACCCCGTGCGGCTGCGCGGGTGGGTGGAGCGGTACGGCACCGCGTCGCCCGAGCTGGTCAACATGTACGGCATCACCGAGACCACCGTCCACGTCACCCACCGGGTGCTCACCGACGAGGACCTCACCGCCGGCGTCAGCCCGATCGGCGGCCCCGTCCCCGGCCTGACCACCTACCTGCTGGACGACCGGCTCCGGCCGGTGCCGCCGGGACGGGTCGGCGCCATCTACGTGGCCGGCGAACAGGTGTCCCTCGGCTACCTGGGCCGGCCCGGTCTCACCGCCGGACGGTTCGTCGCCGACCCCTTCGCGAACGACGGCTCCCGGATGTACCACACGGGCGACCTGGCCCGCCGCACCCTCGACGGGGAGCTGGAGTTCGCCGGTCGCGCCGACGACCAGGTCCAGCTCAAGGGCTTCCGCATCGAACTCGGCGAGGTCGAGGCGGCGGTCAGGGAGCTCGACGGTGTGGTCGACGTGGCCGTCACCCCGTCCGACGGCGGTGACCACCTCGTCGCACACGTCGTGGGCCGGGCCCCCGCCGGCCTCGCCGCGCTGCTCCGCGAGAAGCTGCCCGCGCACATGGTGCCCGGCCAGGTGCTGACGGTCGGCGCGCTGCCCCTCACGGTCAACGGCAAACTGGACCGCAAGGCGCTGGCGGCGCACGCCGCCGCACGTCAGGAGGAGGCCCCGGTTGCGGCGACATGTCAGGACGAGGCCTCCGTGGCGGCGGGGGACTCCGCGCTCGACGGGCTGACCGCGATCTTCGCCGAGGCGCTGCCGGGCACCGCCGTGGACGAGGACACCGACTTCTTCATGGCCGGCGGCGACAGCATCGTCGCGATCACCGTGATCAACCGGGCCAGGGCATCCGGTCTGGCCATCGCGCCCCGGGACGTGTTCCTGTTCAAGACCCCGCGCGCCATCGTCGAGGAGCTGCGCTCGCGTGCGCCCCGGACTGTCGCACCGCAGCGGGAACGCCACGAGGACGGCCCGTTCGCGCCGACGCCCATCATGCTGCGCCGACGTGAACTGGGCGGCTCGCTCGCCCGGTTCGCCCAGGCCAGGGCTCTGGCGACGGCCGAGGGCACCACCCTCTCCGACGCCGAACGCGCCGCGAACGCCCTCGTGGCCGCACACCCCGCCCTGCGGCTGCGGCTGGACACCACCCACGGCGTCTGGACCCCGCGCACCGAACCCTTCCACGAGGTCACCGTCACACCGTCGGACAGCGACGACCCCACGGCCGCCGCCGAAGGGGCGGCCGGGCGCCTGGACCCCGAGTCCGGCGACGTCGTCGCGTTCACCTGGCTGCCGGCCACCCGGACCCTCGTGGTCACCGCGCACCACCTCGCGGTCGACGCCGTGTCCTGGCTGATCGTCCTCGACGACCTGGCCACGGCCCTGCGCGGGGAACCCCTCGCACCCGAGACCACCCCCTACGCCGAGTACGCCGACGCGCTCACCGCTCGGGCCGCCCGCACGACCGGGAGCCTGGGCGACTGGATCA
Source organism: Streptomyces sp. ATexAB-D23 (assembly GCF_000373645.1). Lineage (GTDB taxonomy): Bacteria > Actinomycetota > Actinomycetes > Streptomycetales > Streptomycetaceae > Streptomyces > Streptomyces castrisilvae. The sequence goes on from NZ_KB892004.1 coordinate 128,791, forward strand.
CGGTGCTCGAAGCGCCCGCGCCGCTGCCCGGCTCCGAACCGGGGAAGCTGCGCGGGACCACCGTCGTCCTGGCCCCCGAAGTGAGCGACCGGGTGACGCGCACCGCACCCGCCGCGCTCGGTATCGGCCTCACCGAGCTGCTGTGCGGCGCCCTGCGCACCGCCCTGACGCACATCCAGCCCGAGCCCACCGATCTCGCGATCGACCTGGAGCGGCACGGCCGGGTGCCGGCGGCCGACCACCACGACTACACCCGTACCGTCGGCTGGTTCACCTCCATCGCGCCCGTCCGGCTCACCGCCCACACCGACCCCGTCGTGGCGGCCCGCGAAGTGGCGGCACGCCAGCCCGACGAATCCGGGCACGTCGCCTACGGCCGGCTCAGGTACCTCAACCCGCAGACGGCCCCCCTGCTGACCGCCCGCCCACAGGTCCTGTTCAACTACCTCGGCCGGGGCGGCGAGTCCGACGTCCCGCACCTCACCGGCGGCGAGGGCGACAGCCCGTACGCCGTCGAGGTCAACGCCTGGACCGACGCGGCCACCGGCAGCCTGCACGCCGCGTTCACCCTCGCCGACGGCGTCCCCGACGCCCTCACCGGGCACTGGCGGGCCGCGCTCGAACACATCGCGGACACCGCCGCGACCGCCGAGCGCACGGCCCCGGTCACCCCCCTCCAGCGCGGCCTGTACTTCCAGGCCCAGCTGGCCGGCACCGCCGGGCACTATGTCGCGCAGAGCTACTTCACCTTCGACCGGCGCCTCGACACCAACGCACTCGCCGAGGCCATGGCGTACGTCATCGCCCGGCACCCCGTCGCCGGGGCCGGGTTCACCACCGACGACGACGGCAACCCGGTCCAGATCCTGAAGGCCGGCACCCGGGTCGGTGTCCGCACCGTCCACCTGGCGACGGACGCCGAAGCCGACGCGCTGCGCGCCCGGGACCGCGACACCGGCTTCGACCCCGGCGAGCCGCCGCTGATCCGGCTGACCGTCGTGCGGCTGCCCGGCGACCGCGACGGCCTGCTGCTCAGCTACCACCTGCTGCTGTGGGACGGCTGGTCCCGCGAGATCCTGCTGCGGGACCTGTTCGACGCCTACCGGGCCGTCGTGGCGGGGGAGCGACTGGACGACCCGACGCCGCGCACGCCCGGATTCGAGGACTACGCCCGCACCCTCGCGGCCAGGGACCCCGCCGCGTCGGAACGCTTCTGGGCGGAGCACCTGAGCGGCCTCACCGGCCCGACGCTGCTCGCCGGACCCCGGCCCGCACAGACCGAGGCCCTGCCGCGCGCGCTCGTGCACACGCTGTCCGCCGATGAGTCCGAGCGGCTGCGCGAAGCCGCGCGGGTGCACGGTGTCACGCTCAACACCGTGCTCACCGGGGCGTTCGGCCTGCTGCTCGGCGCCCACACCGGCCGCGGCGACGCCGTGTTCGGCGTGACCGTCTCCGGACGCGAGGGCGAGGGCCTCGCCGGCGTCGTCGGCGTGCTCCTCAACACCGTGCCCATGTGGACCCGCGCCCGGCCGCACGACACCGCCGCGGAGTACCTCGCGGCCGTCCAGGCCGCCCGGGTCGAGGCGATGGACCACGAGCACCTCGGGCTCGGCGAGATCCAGCGGGCCGCCGGCCACGACACCCTGTTCGACAACCTCTTCGTGCTCCAGAACTTCCTGGACCTGGACGCACTCGCCGAGATGAACGCCACCCACGGCATCACATCGGTCGCGGCCGACGACTCGACGCACTACCCGTTCACCTGGGTCGTCACGCCCGGCGAGCGGCTCACCGTCAAGCTGGAACACCGCGACGACGACCCCGCCGGCGCCCGCCGCCTCCTCGACGGCTACCTGCGGGTGCTGCGGGACCTGGCCGGGGCCACGGGACCGCTGGGCGCTCTGCCCGGCCTCGAACCGCCGCCCGAACCCGCCGCCCGCACGGATATCGGCACGGACACCGTCGTCGACCGCTTCGACCGGGCCGCGGACCGCCATCCCGAGCGCGTCGCCCTCGTCGCCGACGGCTCGGCCCTGACCTTCGGCGAACTGCGCGACCGCAGCCGCGCGGTGGCCGGGGTGCTCGCCGGGCGCGGCATCGGACCGGAGACGGCCGTGGGCATCGCCGTCCCCCGCTCCCTCGACTCGATCGTGGCGCTCTTCGCCGTGCTGCGCGCCGGAGCCGCCTACGTGCCGCTGGAGCTGGACCATCCCGACGAACGGATCGCGGCCATCGTCGCGGACGCCCGGCCGGAGGTGATCCTCACCGTGAGCGCCGTCTCGCCCCGGCTGACCGGTGAACTGATCGAGCTGGACCGCCCGTTGCCGGCTGCCGAGCCGTACACCACGTTCGCGCCCGACGACCCCGGCCGCCTGCGGCACCCCGCGTACACGATCTACACCTCCGGCTCGACCGGCCGGCCCAAGGGCGTCGTGACCGAGTACGCAGGGCTCACCAACATGCTCGTCAACCACCAGCGGCGGATCTTCGAACCGGTCCTCGCGGAGCACGGCCACCGCACCTTCCGGATCGCGCACACCGTGTCCTTCGCGTTCGACATGTCGTGGGAGGAACTGCTGTGGCTGGCCGACGGCCACGAGGTGCACATCTGTGACGAGGAACTGCGCCGCGACGCGCCCCGGCTGGTCGCGTACTGCCTCGCGCACGGCATCGACGTCGTCAACGTCACCCCGACCTACGCCCAGCAACTGGTGGCGGAGGGGCTGCTCGACAACCCGGAGCGGCGCCCGGCCCTGGTGCTGCTGGGCGGTGAGGCCGTCACCCCGGGGCTGTGGCAGCGGCTCACGGAGACGGAGGGGACGGCCGGCTACAACCTCTACGGGCCCACCGAGTACACCATCAACACACTCGGCGTCGGCACCTTCGAGTGCCAGGACCCGGTCGTGGGCGTGGCCATCGACAACACCGAGGTGTACGTCCTGGACCCGTGGCTGCGCCCGCTGCCCGACAACGTCCCCGGCGAGCTGTACGTCTCGGGCATCGGCATCGCCCGCGGCTACCTCGGGCAGCCCGCCCAGACCTCCCACCGGTTCGTCGCCCGCCCCTTCGGTGCGCCCGGCGAGCGGATGTACCGGACCGGGGACCTGGTGGTGCGGCGGCCGGACGGGAATATGGCGTACCTGGGCCGCACCGACCAGCAGGTCAAGATCCGCGGCCACCGGGTCGAACCCGGTGAGGTCGAGGCCGCGTTCGCCGCGCACCCGGCGGTACGGTTCGCCGCCGCGGTCGCCCAGCGCGACCCCCAGGCCGACGGGGCGTACCGGCTGGCCGCCTACCTCGTGCTGGACGGCGCCGGCCTGGCCACGGTCGCCGCCGAAGTGGGCGCCGCGCTCCCCGACTTCCTGCGCCCCTCGCACTACGCCGAGGTCGACAGCATCCCGCTGACCGTCAACGGCAAGGCCGACACCGGGGCGCTGCCCGAGCCCAAGCCCCTGGGCGTGCTGACCGGGGCGGGGGAGCGCGCACCGGAGACCAGCACGGAGATCACGGTGTGCGAGTTCTTCGCCGAGGCGCTGGACCTGGACGACGACGAGGTGAGCGCGGTCAGCGACTTCGTGTCCCTCGGCGGTCACTCCATGCTGGCGGTCCGGCTGACCGGGCTGCTGAGACGGGAGTACGGTCCAGTGATCACCATCCGAGACCTGCTCACCCTGCGAACCCCCGAAGCGATTGCCGGCCACCTCGATGAACACTCCTGACACCCAGCGGCCCCTCCGGGGCGCCGACATCCTGCGCACCGCCCTGCGCCGCAACGTCGGAGCCATGGCCCGGGGCACCGTCCTCATGGGCCTGTACCAGGCCGGTGAGACCGCCTTCCCCATCGCGCTCGGCCTGATCGTCGAGCACACCCTGCAACACCGCAGCCTCGGTTCGCTCGGGGTGTCGATCGGCGCCCTGGCCGTGATCATCACGACGGTCTCGCTGTCCTGGCGGTTCGGGATGCGCGCCCTGCAGAAGGCCAACACCACCGAGGCACACCGCTGGCGGGTGCGGGTCGCGGCCTGCGGCCTCCAGCCGGTGGCCCGTGACGTCGACCTGAAGTCGGGCGAGGTGCTGACCATCGCCACCGAGGACGCCGACCAGAGCGCCGACATCATCGAGGTGGTGCCGCTGCTGATCAGCTCGATGGTCGCGGTCCTGGTCGCCGCCGTCGCACTCGGCCTGGCCGACCTGCGGCTCGGACTGCTGGTGATCGTGGGCACCGTCGCGATCCTGTCGGTGCTGAGCGTGATGTCCCGACGGATCGGCGCCAGTACCCAGGAACAGCAGGCCCGGGTGGCGCGGGCCGGAGCCAAGGTCGCCGACCTGATCACCGGCCTGCGCCCGCTGCACGGCTTCGGCGGCAACCACGCCGCGTTCCGCTCCTACCGCCGCGTCAGCGCCGAGGCGAAGCAGCAGTCGGTCACCGTCGCCCGCGTCAACGGGGTGTACGCGGGCACCGCGCTCGCCCTCAACGCGGGCCTGGCCACCGCCGTCACCCTGACCGCCGGATACCTGGCCTTCGCCGGCCGGATCAACATCGGGGAACTCGTCATGGCGGTCGGCCTCGCGCAGTTCATCATGGAGCCGCTCAAGATGTTCTCCGAGATGCCCAAGTACGTGATGATGGCGCGTGCTTCGGCCGAGCGCATGGCGCTGGTCCTCTCCGCCCCGCCGGTCGGCACCCCCGGGTCCGGACGTCCGGACCCGGGCGGACCGCTGGAGATCGACTGCGTCCGGTACGGGGAGCTGCGCCGGCTGAAGTTCGAGGTGGCCGCGGGGGAGTTCGTGGCCGTCACCGCCTACCAGCCGCGCGCGGCGGCCGACTTCGCGGCGATCCTCGCCGTACGCGTCCCGCCCGGGGCGTACGAGGGAGTGGTGCGGGTCGGCGGGCAGGACCTCGCGGAGCTGTCGGTCGAGGCGATCCGGGAGCACCTGCTGGTGAACCCGTACGACGGGGAGATCTTCGCCGGCACCCTGCGGACCAACATCGACCCGTCGGGCACCAGCCGCACGGTCCCCGAGGCCGTCGAGGCGTCCATGCTGACCGATGTCGTCGCCCTCCACCGCGAGGGGCTCGACTACCCGATCCGCGACCGCGGGGCCAACCTCTCCGGGGGACAGCGCCAGCGACTCTCCCTGGCGCGCGCCCTCGCGGCCGATACGGACGTCCTGGTGCTGCACAACCCGACCACCGCCGTGGACGCGGTGACCGAGCAGCTCATCGCGCGCAACATCGCGAAGCTCCGCCGGGGCCGTACCACCGTGGTGATCACCAGCAGCCCGGCCGTCCTGGACGCCGCCGACCGGGTCCTCGTGCTGGACGACGGCGTCATCACGGCCGAGGACACCCACCGCAACCTGCTGGCCACCGACGAGGCGTACTGCCTGGCGGTGGCCAGATGACATGACCTCAGGCCAGGGCCCAGGCGACGTCCCGCAGCAGGGCGTGCCGCCAGCCCGCACGGTCGTGGCCGGACGCGGACCGCGACACCCGTACGGTCGCACCGGCCCGCTCGGTCAGGGCCTCGACCACCTCGCAGTGGGGGAGCATCCGCGTCTCGTGCTCGCCCACGTCGAAGGCGATCCGCAGGCCCTGGAGGCCGGCGCCCTCCCGCAGCCGGGCGGCGGCGGCGCCGCCCGCCGGGCCGTCCAGCGGATCCGTGCGGTGCGCGAGGCCGGGGGTCCACCAGAACGACCCCGACTGGCAGGCCACCCGCGACACCAGGTCGGGGAACTCCAGGGCGGCGTACAGGGCGCTCAGCCCGCCGAGGCTCTGCCCGGCGACCACCAGCCGGTCCGGGTCCGCGGGCTCCCCGCACCCCGCGACCAGCGGCAGGAGTTCGTCCCGGACCGCCTCCCACAGCTCGGGCCGCCACGCGAACTCGCCCGCCCGGTCCTTGGCCGGCAGGAAGACGAGCGTGACCGGTTCCATGGCGCCGCCCGCGACGGCCGCCTCGAACGCCGTCATGGCGGGGTGCAGGTACAGCCAGTCGTCCCCGTCGAGGAGCAGCACCACGGGCCCGCCGCCGCCCACCGGGTGGACCCGCACGGTGCGGCGTCCGCCGAGCCGCGCGGACGTCCAGCGCAGCCGGGTGGCCGGCACCGGCAGGATGTCGTCCGCGCCGACGAGGGGCCAGTACGGCTGCGCCGGGGCGTCCGGGGTGGCGGCGATCGAGCGGTCGCCCCCGGCTGCGGACGGATTGAGCGGGTCCGCGTGCGCCCCCTCGTCCGTGATGAACCGGTAGGTCACCCGCAGACGGGCGGGCATCGGCACCTCCGCGTACCAGCAGTCCGTGGCACCCCACCGGCACAGGGGCACCGGCTGCGACCAGCTCTCGAAGGCGATGTCGGCCGGGGAGCCGCGCCGGAGGAACAGCGTCACCCAGCCGCCGCCCTCGGCGCGCCGGGCAACCGGGCTCCGGGCCGCCGCCCAGAACGCGTCGGTGCCGGGCTCGCCGGGCAGTCCGAATCCGGCGAAGGGGCCTGTCGTGCCGGCCGCGAGGCCTGTCATGACCGGGTCCGTTCGGTCACCGGGAGGCATGAGGGGTCTCCTTGTGCTGAGGGAAAGGGAGAGGCTAAGCTCACGATTTATTAGGCGAGCCTAACCTAAGCTATTTTTCTCCTGACGAACTGACGCGCACTCTCGACGCGGCCGTCACCGGCCCGTTGGCCCGAGGAGGTACCGCCCGTATGAGCACCAACCCGTTCGACGACCCCGAAGGCCGTTTCCTGGTCCTGGTGAACGACGAGGGCCAGCACTCCCTGTGGCCGTCCTTCGCCGAGGTGCCCGGGGGCTGGACGGTCGCCTTCGATGAGAACACGCGCGAGGTGTGCCTCGCCTACGTCGAGGCCAACTGGACCGATCTGCGGCCCCGTTCGCTCGCGGCGATGATGGACGCCTGACCTCCCGTTCCCGACGCGCTCCGGCGGGACGGCCCGCCGGAGCGCTCCTGTTTTCGTGGAACCGAGGAAGGACAGCCTTGACCACGGCCACGCCGAGCCCCCTCCCGCCACCCTGCCCGCCGGCGGCCCGCGCGCCGGCACTCCGTATCCGTACGGCCGGAGCCGGTGACGCCGCCGGGCTCGCGGAACTCTCCCGGCCCTTCGCGCGGTCGGGGCAGCTGCGCGAGCGGCCGGACGCCCTGTATGCCGCCCGCGCGGCGGAATTCCTCGTCGCGGCCGGTCCCGGCGGCGGTCTGGAGGGCTGTGTGGGCCTGCGGGTGTACGCGGACGGGCCGGCGGGGGAGCCCGCTCCCACGGGCGTCCTGTACAACTTCTGCGTGGCCGGGCACCGGCAGGGGCGCGGCGTGGGGGCGGCGCTCCTGCGGACCGCGCTGGCCCTGGCGCGCACCCGGTCGCTCGGCGCCCTGTTCACCGCGACCACCGGGGACGGCCGGCTGTTTCGCCGGTACGGCTTCACGCCCGTGACGGTACGTCAGGCCCCGCGCCCCTGGGCGGAGTCCCTGGACCCCCGGCGCAACGCGCTGATTCTCGCCCGCATGCTGTGAGCGGGGGCGCCGGGCCGGACGCGCGTGAGCGTCCGGCCCGGCGCCGTTCGCGTCAGACCGTGCTCGTGACGTGGTCCGCCGAGGTGCCGGGGACCACGGTCGTGCCGGCGCCGTTGTCGCCCAGGACGCCCCGCAGCACCGCGTGCGGCACCCGGCCGTCGAGGATGTCCGCCCGGCCCACCCCGCCCCGCACGGCCCGCAGGCAGCCCTCCATCTTGGGCAGCATCCCGCTCGCCAGATCCGGCAGCAGCCCGTCCAGCGCGTCCGCCGTCAGCCGCCCGATCACCTCGGTGCTGCGCGGCCAGTCGGCGTACAGCCCGGCCACGTCCGTGAGGATCACCAGCCGCTCGGCCCCGAGCGCCACGGCCAGGGCGGACGCGGCGAGATCGGCGTTGACGTTGTAGACCTGCCCGTCGGCACCCCTCGCCACGGGGGAGACCACCGGTATGTGGCCACGCGTCAGAAGGGTGCGCACCATGTCCGGGTTCACCTCCACGATGTCCCCGACCTGGCCGATGTCGACCGGCACACCGTCCACCCAGGCGGGCCGCCGTACGGCCGTCAACGTGTGCGCGTCCTCGCCGGTCATGCCCACCGCGTAGGGGCCGTGGCTGTTGATGTGACCCACCAGTTCGCGCTGGACCCGGCCGGAGAGCACCATGCGCACGACGTCCATGGTCTCCGCCGTGGTCACCCGCAGACCCGCCTCGAAACGGCTCTCCAGGCCGAGGCGGTCGAGCATCGCGCTGATCTGCGGGCCGCCCCCGTGCACGACGACCGGGCGCAGACCCTCGCGCCACAACTCCACGACATCCTGGGCGAACGCCTGTTGCAGGCTCGCGTCGACCATGGCGTTGCCGCCGAACTTGATGACGACGGCCGGACTCAGATCCTCTTCCATTTAGCTTAGCCTAACCTTAATTGGCTCGGCGTTGGTGGTGAAAAGGCCCGCCGGGGGAGCTGTCGCCCCCCGGCGGGCCGGGCCGGGGGGAACCCGGCGAAGGATCAGCCGATCTCGATGAGCAGGTCGCCCGCCTCGACCTGCTGGACCCGGCCGATGGCGAGGCGCCGCACCACCCCGGCGGACTGGGCGGTGATCGAGGCCTCCATCTTCATCGCCTCGATGGTGGCCACGGTCTGACCCGCCGACACCGAAGCGCCCTCCTCCACCTGGAGCGTGACCACCCCGGCGAACGGCGCCGCGACATGACCGGCGTCGGCGCGGTCCGCCTTCTCCGCCGCCTTCACCTCGGTCGCCACCGACCTGTCCCGCACCGACACCGGACGCAACTGGCCGTTGAGCGTGGCCAGTACGCTGCGGAAACCGCGCTCGTCCGGTTCGGACACGGCCTCCAGCTCGATCAGCAGCGTGACCCCGCGGTCGAGCGTGACGGTGTGCTCGGTCTCCGTCTCCAGCCCGTACAGGAAGTCCGGTGTCGGCAGCACCGAGGTGTCGCCGTACGCCTCCCGGTGGGCGTTGAACTCCTTGGTCGGGCCGGGGAACAGCAGCCGGTTCAGGGTCGCGCGCGGCGTCTCGCGCAGCGCCTCGCGGTCCTCGTCCGACAGGTACGGCGTCTGCGCCCTCTCGGGGCGGCCCTGCAGGGCCCTGGTGCGGAACGGCTCGGGCCAGCCGCCGGGCGGGTCGCCCAGCTCACCGCGGAGGAAGCCGATCACCGAGTCCGGCACGTCGAACCTGCCCGGGTCCGACTCGAAGTCAGAGGCCTCGACACCCGCGCCCACCAGGTGCAGCGCCAGGTCACCGACCACCTTCGACGACGGCGTCACCTTCACCAGCCGGCCCAGCATGCGGTCGGCCGCGGCGTAGCAGTCCTCGATGAGCTCGAAGCGGTCGCCGAGGCCCAGCGCGATGGCCTGCTGGCGCAGGTTGGACAGCTGGCCGCCCGGGATCTCGTGGTGGTAGATCCGGCCGGTCGGAGACGCGAGCCCCGACTCGAAGGGGGCGTACACCTTGCGGGTCGCCTCCCAGTACGGCTCCAGGTCGCCGACCGCCTGGAGCGAGAGGCCCGTCGCGCGCTCCGTGTGATCGGTGGCGGCCACCAGCGCGGACAGCGGGGGCTGGCTGGTGGTGCCGGCCATCGACGCGACGGCCGCGTCCACCGCGTCCACCCCCGCGTCGATCGCGGCGATCAGCGTGCCCAGCTGACCGCCGGCCGTGTCATGTGTGTGCAGGTGGACCGGCAGGTCGAACCGCTCGCGCAACGCGGTGACCAGGGTGCGCGCGGCGGGCGGGCGCAGCAGCCCGGCCATGTCCTTGATGGCGAGCACATGCGCGCCCGCCTCCACGATCTGCTCCGCGAGCCGAAGGTAGTAGTCCAGCGTGTACAGCGTCTCGCCGGGGTCGGACAGATCGGCGGTGTAGCACAGGGCCACCTCGGCGAGCGAGGTGCCGGTGGCGCGTACCGCGTCGATCGCCGGGCGCATCTGCGACACGTCGTTGAGGGCGTCGAAGATCCGGAAGATGTCCATGCCTGCCGAGGCCGCCTCGGAGACGAACGCCTCGGTGACCTCGGTCGGGTACGGCGTGTACCCGACGGTGTTGCGCCCGCGCAGCAGCATCTGCGTACAGATGTTGGGCACCGCCTCACGGAGCTTGACCAGCCGCTCCCACGGGTCCTCGGCGAGGAACCGCAACGCCACGTCGTAGGTGGCGCCGCCCCAGCACTCCAGGCTCAGCAACTGCGGGACGGTGTGCGCGACATGCGGCGCGACGGCCAGCAGATCGCGGGTGCGCACCCGGGTGGCGAGCAGGGACTGATGGGCGTCGCGGAACGTGGTGTCGGTGACCGCGACGGCCGGCTGGGCGCGCAGCTCGGCGGCGAACGCCTCCGGGCCCAGCTCGGCGAGGCGCTGACGCGAGCCGGGCGGCGGCGTGCCCGGCGGCAGCGCGGGCAGCTTCCCGGCCGGGTCGATGACCGAGGGGCGGGGGCCGTAGGGCCGGTTGACCGTGGTCTCGGCGAGGTAGCTGAGCATCCGGCTGCCGCGGTCCGCGGAGGGCCGGGCCCGGATCAGCTCGGGATGGGTGTCGATGAAGCTGGTCGTGACGCGCCCCGCCCGGAAGTCCGGGTGGTCGAGCACGGCCCCCAGGAACGGCAGGTTGGTCGCCACCCCGCGGATGCGGAACTCGGCGATCGCCCGGCGTGCCCGGCGGGCCGCGTTGGCGAAGTCGTGGCCGTGGCAGGTGAGCTTGACCAGCATCGAGTCGAAGTGGGCGGACACCTCCGCACCCGTGTGGACCGTGCCGCCGTCCAGCCGGACGCCGGGGCCGCCGGGGGAGCGGTAGGCGGAGATCGTGCCGGTGTCCGGACGGAACCCGTTGGCCGGGTCCTCCGTCGTGATCCGGCACTGCATCGCGGTGCCGTTGAGCGTGATGTCTTCCTGGGAGAGGTGCAGTTGGGGCAGTGTCAGGCCGGCGGCGATCCGCAGCTGCGCGATCACCAGGTCGCGCCCGGTGACCTGCTCGGTCACCGTGTGCTCGACCTGGATGCGCGGATTCATCTCGATGAACACGTGGTTGCCGCGCTCGTCGACGAGGAATTCGACGGTGCCCGCGTTGACGTACCCGATGTGCCGGGCGAAGGCGACGGCGTCCGCGCAGATCCGCTCGCGCAGGGCCGGGTCCAGATTCGGGGCGGGCGCGATCTCCACCACCTTCTGGTGGCGGCGCTGGAGCGAACAGTCCCGCTCGTAGAGGTGTACGACGTTGCCCTCGGCGTCGGCGAGGATCTGCACCTCGATGTGGCGCGGGTTGATCACCGCCTGTTCCAGGAAGACCGTCGCGTCACCGAAGGCGGACCGCGCCTCGCGCATCGCCGCGTCGATCGCCTCGCGCAGCTCCGCCGGCTCGGCCACCCGGCGCATGCCGCGCCCGCCGCCACCGGCGACCGCCTTGACGAAGACGGGAAAGCCGATGTCCTCGGAGGCCGCGACGAGAACGTCCACGTCCTCGGACGGCTCGGACGACTTCAGCACCGGAACACCGGCCTCCCGGGCCGCCGCCACCGCACGGGACTTGTTGCCCGTCAGGTTCAGCACCGACGCCGGAGGCCCCACGAAGGTGATCCCGGCCGCCGAGCACGCCGCCGCCAGGTCCGGGTTCTCCGACAGGAAGCCGTAACCCGGGTAGATCGCGTCCGCCCCCGCCCTGCGCGCGGCCTCGACCACCTCGTCCACCGACAGGTACGCCCGCACCGGGTGCCCCGGCTCCCCGATCCGGTAGGCCTCGTCGGCCTTGGCCCGGTGCAGGGAGTTGCGGTCCTCGTACGGGAACACGGCCACGGTGGAGACGCCGAGCTCGAACGCCGCGCGGAACGCGCGGATGGCGATCTCACCGCGGTTGGCGACCAATACCTTGTCGAACATCAAACTCCCCAGTCGTGTCACGAGCGAGTGGCGTCAGGAGGGACGGAAGCACGGGCGGTCCGGCTCGGGCAGGCGAAGCCGCGTCGCGGGGCCGCGAGGCGGCGGCGAGGGGCTCCGTGACTCTCCGGGACCGAAGTGTTCGTCACCGTACCCGAGACTTCCCCGGAGATCGCGGGCACAGAAGATGGCCTGTGTCACGTCCCGGAAACCTTGCCCGGGTGCGGCCACCGGGGACCGGGGCCATGCTGGGGGCATGGCCGACCACGCCGGCTCCGAGCCCGTCGCCGCCGTCCGGCGCGCACTGCGGCTCCTGGAGGCCGCCGGAGAACACGAGGGCGACGCCACCGGGGAGCAGCTGGCCCGGGAGGCGGGAATCGCCCCGGCCGAAGCCGGCGCGCTGCTGCCCGTGCTGGTGCGGGACGGCTATCTGACAGAGCGGGACGACCACACGTACGCCCTCGCCGGCACCGCCTCCGGGCCCCCGGCCGGACAGGGCGCCGAGGATCTCCCCGGGCGCGTCCGGCCCGTCCTCAGTGCCCTGCGCGACGAACTCTCGGCCGCCTCCTACCTCACCCTGTACGAGGACGGCGAGATCCGGGTCATGGAGATCGCGGACAGCGCGCGGACCCCCCGCGTGGACCTCTGGGTGGGGGTCGAGGAGGCCGGACACGCCACGGCCCTCGGCAAGAGCGTGCTGCGCGAACTGGACGAGGAAGCGCGCGCCGACTACTTCTCCCGGCACGCCCTGACCGGCCTCACACCCCGGACCATCACGCACCGGGACGAGCTGATCGCGCAGCTCGACGGCTCACCCGCCCCGGTCGTCATGGACCGCGAGGAGTACGTGCGCGGCACCACCTGCGTGGCGGTGCCGGTCTACAACGGCGAGCAGGTCGGCTCCCTCGGCATCTCGTTCCGGTCGGACCGGATGTACCGGACCACCCGCGTCCGGGAGGGCCTGCTGGCGGCCGCCCTGCGGGTGTCCAGGGACCTCTCGCTGCCCGGCTGAGCGGGCCGCGCTCACCCCAGCCGGGTCAGATCCGGCCGCAGCCGCTGCCACACCGGATGACGCAGGCGGCCGGCGGCGGTCCACTGCGAGGCGCTGACCTCAGCGACCAGCCGCGGCTCCACCCAGTGCGCTCCGGCCACATCGACCGGGCCGGTGAACGGGGATCCCGGGCGGCCGATCACCTCCAGGTACGACCTCAGCTCCGCCAGCTCCCGGTCGGACATCCCCGACCCGACGGAGCCCGCGTACCGCAGACCGGCCGGGTCGTCCACACCGACCAGCACCGCCCCCGGGACACCCGCGGGCGCCCCGTTCCGCTGGGTCCAGCCGCCGATGACCACATCATGCGTCTCGACCCGCTTCGTCTTGCGCCAGTCGGGTGAACGGACACCCGGCATGTACGGCGAGGACAGCCGCTTGGCGACCACACCCTCCAGGCCCCCGCGCACGACGGTCTCCCACGCCTTGGCGCCGTGCCCGTGCACATAGGACGGCACCGACCAGTGCGGACCGGCGGACAGCAGGGCGGACAGCGCCGCGCGGCGCTCCTCGTAGGCCAGGGCCGACAGCGGGCGGCCGTCGAGGAACATCACGTCGAACACCACCAGGTGCGCGGGGAAGTCCAGCGCCAGCCGGGCGGCGCGGCGCGCGTTCATGATGCCCATCCGGCGCTGGAGCAGCCCGAAGTCGGACCGCCCCGACGAGTCCAGGGCCACGATCTCGCCGTCCAGGACCGCGCTGTGCCCCCGTAGCACGTCGCCCAGGGCATGCAGCTCCGGATAGGTGGGCGTGACGTCGTTGTGAGCCCGGGAGGTCAGCCGGAGCGTGCCGTCGCCCGGGGTGGAGACGACGCAGCGGGCACCGTCCCACTTGGCCTCGAACGCCCACCCCGTGTCGGGCACGGGCAGGGGACCGGGAACGGCCAGCATCGGTGCGATCGACGGGGGCGCCCCGGCTGCGTCCGGGGGGTGGGGGGCCATAGCCTCCATGATCGAACGCCCGGCGGATCTTCGCAGTCCGGGACGCGCCCGGCACCGCCCCGCCGCGCACCGGACACGGCTCAGCCCGGGGACTCGTCCGGCACCGGGTGTTCGGGGTGCACCCCGGCGTTGCGCGGTGTGCCCCGGCCCGAACCGGACTCGTCCGGGTCGGGCGCCCCGTGCGCGTCGTCCTTGTCGGGGTCCGCGGAGGGCGGCGGCGGCACGTCCATCGGGTCCTCGCCCTCCTGGACCTGCTGGTCGGGCATGTCGGCGGGCACCGGAGGCGGGCTCGGAGACGCACCGGAGTGGACGGGTCCCTCTGCTCTGCGGTCGGTCATGAAGATCCTCCGTCGTTGTCCCCGCGGGCGGGCGGCGGGGCATCGGTCGCCTCGCGCGAGCGGGTACCCACGGCACGTCGGACAACTCATTGTGGGCCGGTCGGCGCCCGACGGCACCTCTGCGGCCCCCGGGCGGCCCCGGCGACCGGCGCCCCCTCAGCGCCGCCGGGCGAGCAGGAACATCTGGGGTTCGGGGACGGCCGCCGGGAGGGCCGGGACGAACATGCTGCTCTCCCGGGACAGGACCGTGAAGCCGGCCCCCTCCACCATCGTCGTGAACTCGTTCTCGCCGAAGCTGGTCACCTCCACCGGCTGGCCCATGAACGTCCCGCTGACCCCCTCCACGTCCAGCGGCACCGTCGCCACGGCCAGATGGCCCCCGGGCCGCAGCACCCGCCCGGCCAGCCGGAAGACCTCCGCCTGCTCCTCGCGCGACATCTGCAAGAGGGCGAAGTACACGCACACCGCGTCGAAAGCGCCTTCCTCCAGCGGGAGTTCCCGGACGTCGGCGCAGCGGAACTCGGCGGCCGGCACCTGCCGGGCCGCGATGTCCACCATGACCGGCGACACATCGACACCCAGCACCGTGTGGCCGGCCTCGGCGAGCGTCTGGGCGGTCGGCCGGCCCGTGCCGCTGCCGATGTCGAGCACCCGGCTGTGCGGAGGCAGGACCTCCAGCAACCGCTCCAGCGAGGCGCGGTGCGCGGCCGAGCCGGCGAACGCCTCCTCGTATTCGGTACCGAGCGCGTCGAACACCGCCGCCGCGGTGCGAGGTTCTCCCGCTGACATGGCCCATCCCTTCCTGCTCCGGTACTGCTCCGGCGCTCTCCTACTTCTACTGCAACGCGTGTACCGCCGCACCGAAAACGCGCGGCGCGAGGTGGGCGCCCGGCACGATCAGCCGGGCCGTGGCGGGCCGCCGGGCCGCCGCCAGCAGCCCCGCCGTCAGCAACCGATGGCGCAGGGTCAGCCGCTGCCAGCGTGCGGGGTAGGCCTGCGGCCGGCCGGCGGCGAGCGCCTCCACCGCGGCGGCGGCCGTCGCCACGGCCAGCGCGACGCCCTCACCGGTCAGCGCGTCCAGATACCCCGCCGCGTCCCCGACCAGCAGCACCCGGCCGGCCCGCCGCGCCCGCGCCCGCCGCCGCAGCGGCCCGGCACCCCGTACGGGACCTGCCTCCCGGCCGCGCAGGGAGGCGGCCAGGCGGGGGAAGGCGGCCAGATGCCCCGCGTACGGCAGCCGCTCGCGGCTGAGCACGGCCACCCCCACCGAACCGTCCCCGAGCGGCGTCACGTACGCCTCGCCGTGCCGGGACCAGTGGACCTCCACGAACCCGGTCCACGGGGCGATGCGGTAGTGCCGGCGCAGCCCGTACCGGCGGACCGGCGCCGCGGGCCCGTCGAGGCCCAGCTCCCGGCGCAGCGGCGAGTGCAGCCCGTCGGCGGCGATCAGCCAGCGGGCCGTCAGGCCGGCCGCCTCCACCCGGTCCCCTTCCTGCCGTACCCCGGCGACCTTGCCCGCGACGATCCGGACGCCCAGCTCCAGGGCCCGCAGGTGCAGCGCGGCGTGCAGCGCGGTGCGCCGGACCCCCAGCCCCGTCCCGCCACGGAAGGGCGCGAGGGCGCTGCGGGCCCCCTCCACATACCGGATGCCGTGCAACGGATGCCCGGCCACCGGGACACCCAGGGCCTTCAGCGCCGCCACACCGCTCGGCATGATGCCCTCACCGCACGCCTTGTCGATGGGAGCGGTCCTCGGCTCCACGACCACCGTCTCCATGCCGAGCCCGGCGGCCCGGATCGCCGCCGCCAGCCCCGCCGGGCCGCCGCCCGCGACCAGCAGGTCGATCATGCCGGTGCGCCCGCCGGGGTCACGGAGGCGAGCGCGGCCTCCTCGCACCGCACCCGCACGGCCATCAGCAGGGCGTTGAGCACCGTGAACACCACGGCCGTCACCCACGCGCCGTGGACCAGGGGCAGGGCGACTCCCTCAGCGGCGACGGCCACGTAATTGGGGTGGCGCAGCAGACGGTACGGTCCGCCCGTCACCAGCGGCAGGCCGGGCACGACGACGACCCGGGTGTTCCAGCGGGGCCCGAGCGTACGGACGCACCACCAGCGCAGCGCCTGCGCGGCCAGGACCACCGCCACCATCGCCCAGCCGAGCAGCGGAACGAACGGCCTGCCCGCCACCCCCGCCTCCACCAGGCAGCCCGCCAGCAGCGCCGTGTGCAGGGCGACCATCGCCGGATAGTGGCCCCGCCCCGACTCCACACCGCCCCTGGTCCGCGCCCAGCGGGTGTGGCGCACCGCGAGGGCGAGTTCGGCGACGCGCTCACCGGCCACGGCCAGCACCAGCGCGGCGTACCAGATCATGAGTCCTCCGACCTACCAGCGCAGCAGCACCAGTTCGCAGCAGAATCCCGGGCCCATCGCCATCAGCAGACCCGGCGAACCACGCTCGGGCCGGCGCTGCTCCAGCGTGTCGCGCAGCACGTGCAGCACCGAGGAGGAGGACAGGTTGCCCACCTCGGCCAGCGACCGCCAGGTGACGTCGAGTGCCCCCTCCGGGAGCGAGAGGACATCGGACACGGCCTCCAGGACCTTCGGCCCGCCCGGGTGGCACACCCAGTGCGCCACATCCTTCGGCTTGAGCCCGTGCTCCGCGAGGAAGCCACGCACATCGTCCGCCAGATAGCGGCGCACCACGTCGGGCACACCGGGGTCGAGCAGCACCTTGAAACCCGAATCGCGGATGTCCCAGCCCATCACGTGCTCGGTGTCCGGATACATCCGGCTGCGCGTGGCCACCACCTCCGGCCCGTCGCCGGGGCCCCGGCCCGCGCCGAGTGCGACCACGGCCGCCGCCCCGTCACCGAACAGGGCGGTCGCCACCAGGTTCGCGGGCGTCGCGTCCCGCCGCTGGAAGGTGAGCGAGCACAGTTCGACCGAGAGCAGGACCGCGACGTCCTCGGGCCGGCCGAGGAGGTAGTCGTGCAGCCGGGCCACCCCGGCCGCCCCGGCCACACAGCCGAGCCCGAACACCGGCAGCCGCTTCACATCGGGGCGCAGCCCGAGCCGCCCCACCAGCCGGGCGTCCACGGAGGGTGCCGCCACCCCCGTCACGGACGTGAACATCAGCAGGTCCACGTCCTCGGGACGCAGCCCGGCCGTCCGCAGCGCCCCGCGCAGCGCGTCGGCGCCCAGGTCCACCGCCGCGCCGATGAACACGTCATTGGCGTCCCCGAAGCCGTCCAGCTCCCCGTACCGCTCCAGGGGCAGCACCATGTTCCGGGTCCGCACCCGCGCGTTCGCGTGCAGCCGGTCCAGGACACGCCGGTCGGCACCGGGGGGCAGACAGGTACGGGCCACCATGTCGGTGACCTCCCGCTGGGTGTGGCGGTACGGGGCGAGAGTGCCGTGCACGGCTGCGATCCGGGTCATCCGGGGTCCCGCTGAGGAGGCGTCATGCGCTCATCCCTGCCCCGAGAGGTGGGCAAACCACCGCAAACAACCCGTGCGGGTGGCACCCTCCGGCGGCTCCCGGTGCCTACGATCACGGCATGGGCACCCCCGACCCCCCGCGCTCCTGCGCCGCGCCCGCGTGGCCGTTCCCGCGCACGCTCGCGCTGGCCCGCTCGTGCCATCCGGGCCCGGCGGCCGCGGTGACCGTGATCGCGGCGGTCCTGGGCGCGGGGGCGGGTCTGGACGGCGCCCGCACCGCCCTGCTCGTCGCGGCGGTGCTGAGCGGCCAGCTGTCGGTGGGGTGGTGCAACGACGCGCACGATGCCCGGCGGGACGCCGCGGCCGGCCGCGGCGGCAAACCGGTGGCCGACGGATCGGTGAGCCGGCGGACGGTGTGGTCGGCGGCGTTCACCGCGGCCCTGCTGTGCGTCCCCCTCTCCCTGGCCTGCGGCCCGCTCGCCGGAACCGTGCACCTGGCGGCGGTGGCCGCCGCCTGGTCCTACAACCTGAAGCTGAAGGCCACGGTCCTGTCCTGGCTGCCGTACGCGATCGGCTTCGCCGCCCTGCCGGCCCTGGCCGCGCTGACCGTGCCCGGCGGCCCGGGGCCCGCCTGGTGGCTGGTGACCGCCGGAGCCCTGCTCGGGGTGGCCGCCCACCTGGCCGACGTCCTCCCCGACATCGGGGACGACCTGCGCGGCGGCGTACGCGGACTGCCGCAGCGCCTCGGCCCCACCGCCACCCGCCTCCTGCTCCCCGTGCCCCTCCTGGCGGCATCGGTGACCCTCGCCCTCGCCCCACCGGGCCCACCCGGCCCCGCGGGCACACTGACACTCGTCGTGGCACTCCCGACACTCCTGGCAGGCCTCCTCCTCGCCCGCCACCACCGCAAGGCTCCCCTGGCCGCCGCCGCCCTCATCGCACTGGCCGACGTGGCGCTCCTGGCGGCGCGGGGGTCGGGCCGGGCGTGAGGGGGCTTCACGCGACCGCGACCGGTCAGCGTCCGCCCGCCACGCGCAGGACCGTTCCCGTCGCGTACGACGCGTCGTCCGAGAGCAGCCAGGCGACGGCGCCCGCGATCTCCTCGGGCTGTCCGGGGCGGCCCAGGGGAATGCCGGGGCCGAGCTTGTCGGGGCGCTCGGGGTCCGCGTGGAATTCGGTGCGGATCACTCCGGGCGCCACCGCGTTGACGCGGATGCCCGCCGGGCCGGTCTCCTTGGACAGTCCGACGGTCATCGTGTCGACGGCCCCCTTGGCGGCGGCGTAGTGCACGTACTCGCCTGGGCTGCCCAAGGTGGCGGCGGCCGAGGACACGTTCACGATCGCCCCGCCGCCCGTGCGCGTCATGTCGCGCACCGCACGCCGCGCGCAGAGCAGGTAGCCGAGGACGTTGACCTCCAGGGCGCGCCGCATCCCCGCCGCGTCGGCGTCGGCGAGCGGGCCCACCGGGCCGCTCACGCCCGCGTTGTTGACCAGGCCGGTGACCGGGCCCAGCTCGGCGGCGGCCGTGTCGAAGAGCCGGTCGACGTCCGCCTCGTCGGCGGTGTCCGTCCGGACCGTCACGCAGCGCCGGCCGCTCGCGCGCACCGCGTCGGCGACGGACTCGGCGGCCGCGGAGTCGCAGTGGTAGGCCAGGGCGATGTCGTGGCCCTCGTCCGCCAGTCGTACGCAGACCGCCGCACCGATGCCGCGGCTGCCGCCGGTGACCACGGTGACACGCTGGCTGTTCATGGCAGGCTCCTCGCTTCGCGCCGTCGTGCGGCCATCGTAGGCGGGATGATCAAGCCCCCGGCCAGGGGGCCGGGCCGCCCCGGGAACGCGGCGGTGGACTGCCACCCACTCATGGAAGAGTGACAGTCCACCGGTCTGTGCGCGGTGCCGCTACACGGGGAGGCCGCTGTTCTCCCGGCCGTCCTGCTGCTCGCCCCGCTCCCGCAGCTTCCGGGCCTTCTCCTGGAGCCGGCGACGCTGCTCCGGGTCGCTGGTGCGCTCGGCGGCCTCGGCCATGTGCCGGGCGCGCTCGTTGTCTCGTGCGGCGCTCATCGTCACTCCTCGGGACGGTGGGGAAGAGCGGGCACCTTCAGAGAAGCAGCGCACCGTGGGCAACGCACGACGAAGCGTCACGCGCCGTGATGGGCGCAGGTGGGGGAGGGTGGCGGAGCCGGGTCCCGGCGCTGGCATGATCGGGGGTATGAACGAGCGCATGATCGCCGCGTGTGACGGGGCGTCGAAGGGTAATCCGGGGCCCGCGGCCTGGGCCTATGTGGTGGCCGACGCCGAGGGCGTACCGCAGCGGTGGGAGGCGGGGCCGCTCGGCACCGCCACGAACAACGTCGCCGAGCTCACCGCCCTGCGGGAACTGCTGGAGTCGGTCGGCACGGCCGCGCCGCTCGAAGTGCGGATGGACTCGCAGTACGCGATGAACGCCGTCACCAAGTGGCTGCCCGGCTGGAAGCGCAACGGCTGGAAGACCTCGGCCGGAAAGCCCGTGGCCAACCGCGAGCTGGTGACCCGCATCGACGAACTCCTCGGCGAGCGGACCGTGCGGTTCGTCTACGTGCCCGCCCACCAGGTGGACGGCGACCCGCTGAACGCGATCGCCGACCAGGCCGCCAGCGAAGCGGCCGTCGGTCAGTGCGCCGCCGGCACCTCGCACGGCTCGGCCACGCCCGTCCCCGCGCCCTCCCGCGCCACCGAGGGCCGGCGGACCGGTGCCGCGGTGAAGCGGACCGGGAGCACGGCGAAGAAGGCCGGGAGCGCGGGGCGCGCGGGTGCCACCATCCGCGCCAAGTTCGCCGGCCGCTGCCACTGCGGAAAGCCGTACGCCGCCAAGGACATGATCGCGAAGAACGACCACGGCTGGGGCCACCCGGAGTGCCGGACCGCCTCCGCCTGACCGCCCGCCGCACGCCGGGGAGGCCCGGTGCGCGCGGCGGGCGGGGGCCAACTCCCCCCGTACACACGCCGGGTGGGGCGAACCCGCCCGCGCGGGGGCCGGGCCGTGCCATGATGCGGCTGCGGTGGGGAACGCCGACACGCTGGGGGGCGGATGGAAAGCATGTCGACGGTGCTGCGGGGGCTGCGCGGGGCGCAGAAGCCGGCCAAGGGGGTTTCGCTCTACTCGCGGTACGTCAACCGGCCCGCCGGGCGGATCTTCGCCGCCGCCGCGTTCAGGCTGGGGTTGACGCCCAATCAGGTCACGCTCGTCAGCGCGGCGTTCACCTTCGCGGCCCTGGCCGGTGTGGCGCTGGCCCGCCCGGGTCCGTGGACGGGTGTGCTGGTCTACCTGGGGCTCGCCGTGGGCTTCGCCCTGGACTCGGCCGACGGGCAGCTCGCCCGGCTGACGGGGCGCGGCGGGCCCGACGGCGAATGGCTGGACCACGTCGTGGACTGCGCCAAGATGATCCTCGTCCACACCGCCGTACTGATCTCGTTCCACCGCTGCTTCGCGCTGCCCTCCGACGGCTGGCTGCTGCTGCCGCTCGGCTTCCTGTTCGTCGCCGTGCTGACCTTCTGCGCCGGTCTCCTGCGCGAGCAGCTCGGCAGGGCGGCGGCCCGGGGCGGACCCAAGGGCCCGGACGGCTCCGCGCCGGCCTCCCGGCTGCGGGCGGTGGCCCTGCTGCCCGCCGACTACGGGGTGTTCTGCCTGGTGTTCCTGCTGCTCGGCGACGAGACGGCCTTCCGGACCGGATACGCCGTGCTCGCCGCCGTGCACGCGGTGTTCCTCGCGCTGTTCCTCGGCAAGTGGTTCAGGGAGCTGAGAGCGCTCCGGGCGTACTGACCAGGGTGTCCAGCGCCCGGCGCAGCTGGGTGCTGGACGTGTGCACGGTGTACGGGAAGTAGACGACCTCCACGCCCACCTCGGCGAAGTCGCGTTCGAGCCGTCTGCCCTTGTCCGTGTCCCGCCAGTCGTCCCCCTTGAAGATGACGTCGAACCTGACCTGCTGCCACGTCTCGACCTTGTCCGGGACGGTCTCGACGAACGCCGCGTCCACGTACCGCACGCTCCGTACGATCTCCAGCCGCTCCGGCAGCGGGATCACCGGCCGGTGTCCCTTGGCGAGCACGGCCATCTCGTCCGACACGACCCCCGCCACCAGGTAGTCGCACTGACTGCGGGCATGCCGGAGGATATTGAGGTGACCCACGTGGAACAGGTCGTAGACCCCCGGCGCGTAGCCGACCCTGTGCACCATCCGTTCTCTCCCCCCACGCGGACGTGACGTCCGCTGCCCACCGGAAGGTTTCCGGACATGGCATCCGGTCCGGTGGGATTTCGGTATCGGTGTTGATGGTGCAACGACCTTACTGGGGAGACCACTTGCTCATCTCGTGAACGGATAAGCTCGCTTTTGGGGCTGTTCCTCGGTGGAACACACGTGGCTCCGGGGGGAAGGGCGGACGTCCGGTGGCAGACGAAGAGCACCGCAGACCGTTGGAGCACCGCCGCCTGCTGGTGGTCTCCACCAACTACGCGCCGGAACTGACCGGCATCGGCCCGTACGCCGCCCAGCTCGCCGAGCACTGGGCCGCGCGCGGCGCCGACACCCATGTGCTGACGGGCATGCCGCACTACCCGTCCTGGCGCACCGAGGAGCCCTACCGGGGGGTGTGGCGGACCGAGGAGCACCGCGCGGGCGTCACCGTGCACCGGCGCCGCCACTACGTGCCGCCCCGGCAGAGCGCGTTACGCCGGGCCGCGTTCGAGGCGAGCGTCCTCGCGCACGGCCTTGCCGCACCGCCCAGGCAGCGGCCCGACGCGGTGATCTCCCAGATGCCGAGCCTCGCAGGCGGTGTCATCGGCGCCCGGCTCGCCCGTCGCCACCGGGTGCCCTACCTCCCCGTCGTCCAGGACCTGATGGGCGCTGCCGCCGCCCAGAGCGGCATCCGGGGCGGCGGCCGGGCGGCGGCCCTCGCCTCCCGGGCCGAGCGGTACGCCCTGGGCGCCGCCACCCTCGTCGGCGTCATCCACGAGAGCTTCGTCCCCCGTGTCACCGCCTACGGGGTCGACCCCGGGCGCATCCGCGTCGTCCCCAACTGGAGCCATGTGCGGGCGCCTTCGGCCGACCGGGCCGCCACCAGGGCCCGGCTCGGCTGGCGCGAGGGGACGCCCGTCGTCCTGCACTCCGGCAACATGGGCCTCAAACAGGGCCTGGAGGTCCTGGTCGACGCCGCCCGGCTCGCCCCGGAGATCCGCATCGTCCTGATGGGCGACGGCAACCAGCGCGACGCCCTGTGGGCCCGCGCGGCCGGGCTCCCCAACCTCGACTTCCTCCCGCCCGCCGACGCCGAGGAGTTCACGGACATCCTGGCCGCCGCCGACGTCCTCGCCGTCACCCAGCGCGCCTCGGTGCTCGACATGAGCGTGCCCTCCAAGCTGACCTCCTACTTCGTCTCGGGACGCCCCGTCGTCGCCTCCGTCGCCGACGGGGGCGGCACCGCCCAGGAGGTGCGCCGCTCCGGGGCCGGCCTCCTCGTCGCCCCCGAGGACCCGGCCGCGGTGCTCGGCGCCGTCCGCAAGCTCGTCGAGTCACCCGCCGAGGCCGACGAACTCGGCGCCCACGGACCGCGGTACGTGGCACGCCACCTCGGCCGGGAGGCCGCACTCGCCCGCTTCGACGCCCTGCTCACCGAGGCCCTTCAGGACGACCGAGGGAGACCACGCCCGTGACCCACCCCATCCGCGCGCTCGACGACCAGGACGAACCCGCGCTGCTCAGGGACCAGTTCCGCCAGCTCCTGCGCTACCGGACCCTCCTCGTCATCGGTGTGCTCGTGGGCCTCCTCGGCAGTGCCTGGCTCGGCCTGGGCGGCGAGGACACCTATGCCGCGACCGGCGAGGTCTCCGTGCGCTCCGCCACCTCCGACCCCTTCGCCGCCGGCGCCTCCGCCGACAAGGGCATCAACATCGGCTCCGAACGCCAGACCGCTGTCAGCGACGCCGTCGGCACGGTGGCGGCCGGCACCCTCACCAAGCTGGGCGACACCGTGGAGGTCGGGGAGCTGCTCTCCGGGCTCCAGGTCACCAACCCGCCCAACACCCTCGTCCTCAAGTTCGCCTACACCGCCCGCACCCCCGAGCAGGCCAGGGCCAGGGCCGAGGCGCTCGCCGAAGCCTACCTGGAGATCCGCAGGGAGCGCACCGAGGACAGCATCGACAACATGATCGACGGCTACCGCGCCCAGCTCAAACCGCTCACCGAGCAGCGCGACCGGCTCGCCGCGCAGGAGACCGGCACCGGGGGCGACGACGTCACCAGCGCACGCGCCAACCTCATCGTCGCCATCTCCGCGCTCAACCAGAAGATCTCCGAACTGCGCGCCCTGGACACCACACCCGGCTACCTCAACAAGAAGCCCGTCGCCCCGACGCACCCCACCGGGGCCGGACTCCCCCTGCTGCTCGGACTCGGCGCCGTCGTCGGACTCGCCCTCGGCCTGCTGATGTCCTGGGTGCGCCTCGTCTTCGACCCGGCGGTCCGCTCCACCAGGGAACTCGTCCGCTCGCTCGGGGCCCCGCTGCTCGGCACCCTGCCCAGGGAACGCGGGGCGGCCCGCACCCTGCTCGCGATCGGGCGCCCCGGCAGCAGGCTCGCCGAGGAGTACCGGGCGGTCGCCTTCCGGCTCGCGTACGACACCTCCTTCGCCGAACGCCGCCGCCTCCTGGTCACCACGCCCCGCGGCGACAACGACACCGCCAAGGCCGCCGCCGTCAATCTGGCCGCCGCCTTCGCCGAGATGGGCCGGGACGTCCTGCTGGTCGAGGCCGATCTGCGGACCCCGTCCCTGGCCGGCGAACTGGCCACCGCCCCCGGCCCCGGGCCGCGCTGGGCCACGGGACAGGAGAACCACAACTGGCCCGCCGACAGCCGGGCCAACGTGGACGTGCCGGGCTCTGGCGCCTTCACCCTGGTCGCCGGCCGCCGCACCGACAACGTGCCGCGCGCCCTGACCTCCACACCCGTCACCCGCATCCTCGCCGAGGGAGGCAGACCCGGGGCCGTCGTCATCGTGCTCGCCCCGCCCGTCCTCTCGTACGCCGACGCCGTCGCGCTCGTCGACCGCGTCGAAGACGTCGTGGTCGTCTGCCGGCCGCGCGAGGTGCACCGCAGCGACCTGGAACGCATCCGCGAGGTCATCGGCGCCGCGGGCGGCTCGGTACTCGGCACCCTGCTCCACCCCGGATACGGCCGGCCGGTACGGCGGGCCCGCAGCAAGGCCGCCGTACGCCGGGCCGGGCAGCCGGCCGGGCAGGACCACGCCGACCGGAGGCGGTACGGGGAGCCCGACCCGTCGGGCCGCACCGGCGACCCCGCCGAGACGATGGGCCTGCGCGCCCTGGACGGCGGCCCCGGACGCGGCGGCGGCCGCAACAGCGCCGCGGGACGCAGATGAGGGCCCGCACCGCGATCGCCTGCTCGGTCGCGGACCAGGGGGTGGCGGCCCTCACCAACATCCTGGTCCTCGTGGTCGCCGCCCGGCTCTCCACCGTCTCCGGCTTCGCCCGCTTCTCCGCCGTCTACCTCGTCTTCACCGTCTTCCTCGGCGTGTCCGGCGCCTACACCGGCCAGCCACTCGTCCTGCGCCGGGGGGACGGCGAGGAGACCCGCGGCGCCTGCCGGTCCGCCGCCGGATTCACCCTGCTCGCCGCCACCGCCATCGGCTGGCCGCTCGCCGCCGTCTGCGCCCTGCTACCGGGCGCCACCGCACAGGCCCTGATGGCCCTGGGACTCGTGCTGCCCGTCGTCCTCGGGCAGGACACCGCCCGCTACGTCTTCGCCACCCTGCACGCCCAGCACCTCGCCCTGGCCGCCGACACCCTCCGGCTCGTCTGCGTCATCGGCGCGCTGGCCGTCCAGCCGCACGGGGCACCGGCCGCCCGGCTGGTCGCCGTGTGGGGGCTCTCCGCGCTGCCCGCGCTCCTGCTGTCGGCGGCCGCACTGCACCGCAGGACCGCCGGGAGCCCCGTGTCACTGAGGCCACTGCTGCGCAAGGGGCACCTCGGCCGCCGGTTCGTCGTCGAGTTCGGCGTGGGCAACGCCACCTCCCAGCTCTCCGTGCTCGGCCTCGGAGCGGTCGGCAACCCGCTCGTCGTCGGTGCCCTGCGCGGCGCCACCACCCTCTTCGGCCCGCTCAACGTGCTGTTCACCTCCGCCACCGGCTTCGGCCCCCCGCTCCTGGGACGGCTCGACACCGACCGGCTCCGGGTGCGCGCCACCGCCGCCCTGGCCGTCGCCCTGGCCCTGACCGCGGGCGCCTGGGCGACCGTACTCGCCCTGCTGCCCGGTTCCGTCGGCCGCCATCTGCTCGGCGCGACCTGGCCCACCGCCGCGGCGCTGCTCCCGGCCACCGGCAGCCAGTACGCGGCGATGGCCGTCGGCACCTGCGGGCTGCTCGCCCTCAGGCTCCTCGACCCCCGCACCACGCTCGCCATCCAGGTCGTCTTCTCGCTCGCCGCGGTCGCCTTCCTCACCGGCGGCTACCTGCTGGGCGGGGTGCTGGGCGCCGCCTGGGGCCTGTGTCTGGGGTCCGTGTGCAAGGCGGTCGCCACCTGGACCCGGGTGGCCCGGCTGGCCCGCGAGGGCGCTCGGACCGCGGCGCCCGTCAGCGCGGGCGCCGCCCCGGCCGGAAACTCGTGACCAGCGCCAGGCACAGCGCCGCGATGGCCAGTTTGCCCGCCGCCTGCAACAGCGGGCCGCGCAGGAGGATGAAGGTGTAACCGGCGATCAGCGGCGCCGCGACCGCCAGCACACTGCCCGGTCCCGGCCCGTCCCGGGAGACCGCCCGCGCGTAACGGCGGTCGGTGCGCGCCGCCCCGTACCCCGTCAGCGCCAGACCGCCGATCACCCCGGCCGCCCCGAAGTCCACCCACAGCTCCGTCCACAGCGGCGCCGAGAGGTTGGTCATGTTCATCCCCATCCACTGCCCGACGCGCACCCCCGTGTCCTGCGGCTTGCCGCTCCACGCCGCCCGGGGCACGAAGAAGAAGGCGGAGCCGGCGAGCTGCCGGCCGTAGGTGTGCCCACGGGTGCCGACCCAGGAGATGGTGTTGGCGAACATGACCGTCTGGTCGTAGTCCTTGGTGGCCAGCGGCTCGAAGACCGACGAGGACTGGACCGGCCGGTACCCCTCGTCGTCGTAACGGAACCGGTCCGCGTACGGGAACAGCACCAGCGCGCCGGCCACCCCCAGCGCCAGCACCGACCGGTACATCGCCGCACTGCTCGGGAACGCCGTGAACAGCAGTGAGATCAGCACCGTCAGGAACCAGTAACGGGCGTTGGAGACCGGGTTGTTCACGACCAGGTTGACGAGCGCGAGGGCGCACCAGACCAGCACGGTGGACGGCGAGCGCCGCGCCCGGCGCGAGGTCACCAGACGACGGGTGTAGAACAGCAGCGCCAGCAGGGCGGGCACCGTGCCGAAGCCCTTCAGGAACGCCGAGCCCACCTGGGACCCGCCCGCCGCCACCCCGCTCTCGGCGACCGAGGCGCTGATCTCCTGCCTGCTGGAGAAGAAGACGGCGGGCCCGCCGAGCTTCAGCACGTAGTACCCGCTCGCCGCGAACGCGACCAGTACGAGCAGCCGCAGCCGCGCCGGATGCGCGATGGCCCCGGCGCCACCGCCGGCGCGCGGCGCGGTCCGCCGGCGCAGCGGGCGCCGGGACGCCAGCAGCGCGCCCAGGTCGAAGGCGGCACACCCCACGAGGACCAGCGCCACCGCCGTCATCAGGTCGGCGCGCGGCCCGACCAGCGGCGTCGGCGTCTGCCCGATCACCGCCTGGGCGAAGGGCGCCACCCCCATCGCGATGTACACGAACATCCAGAAGACGCCCTGGAGCAGCCGGCGGCGGGTGGAGAGGATCATCGTGGCGAGCCGGGCGCCGGAGTAGCACGTCAGGACGAGCTGGAGCCAGTACGCGGTGTCCCGCACCCCGGTGCCGGGCTGGGCGGCGATCAGCGCGGGCAGGAAGCACACCAGAGCCAGGATCAGTGGCAGGGCCAGCGCCCGCGAGAGCATCGCCCAGGACAGTGGCGCGGCGGGCGGCTCGACGGGAGGACGCGGACCGCCCTGTCGTACCGGCGCGGCCGGCGGCCCCTCGTGCACGGACGCCATGGGTTCCCCGTTCGTCGAGCAGGTGTGCCGCCGGGCAACACCTTAACGAATCACCACACTTGAGGAGATGTGACGACTAGTCTGTGCGGGGTCGGACGAGGGCGAGGGGGACCCTGGTGAAGATCCTGCACATCGTCACGCTGCACACCCCGGACCACGCGTTCGGCGGTCCGACCCGGGTGGCCCTGAACCTCTCCAAGGTCCAGCGCGCCGGTGGCGACGACGCCCGGATCATGGCCCTGGGCGACGGATTCGAAGGCCCGCTGCCCGACGAGGTGGAGGGGGTGCCCGTCCATCTCTTCCGCGCCCGCCACCTGCTGCCGATGTTCGAGGTCAGCGGCATCACCTCCGGCGCCCTGCTGAGGACCGCGCGCCGCATGACGCGCGGCGCCGACCTCGTCCACGTCCACCTGATGCGCGATCTGGTGACGCTGCCCGCCGCCCTGCTCGCCCTGGCCTCCGGCACACCCCTCGTCGTGCAGACCCACGGCATGGTGGACCCCACCGAGAAGCGGGTCGCCCAGCTGACCGATCTGCTGGGCGTGCGCAGGGTCCTGCGCGGCGCCGACGCGGTGCTCCACCTCACCGAGGCCGAGCGGATCGACGTCAACGCCGTCGCCGCCCCCGTGGCGCTCACCCGGACCGTACGCCTGGTCAACGGGGTGCGCCCGCAGGAGTTCAAGCCCGCCCGCGAGCAGGGGCGCCCGCTGACCGTGCTCTTCCTCGCCCGGATCCAGGAGCGCAAGCGCCCGCAGGACTTCGTCGCCGCGATGCCCACCGTCCTCGCCGAGCACCCGGACGCCCGCTTCGTCCTGGCCGGCCCGGACACCGGCGCCCTGCCCGCCACCCTCGAACTGGCCCGGCGACTCGGCGTCCTGGACGCGCTGGACCACGTCGGACCGCTCGGCCACGAGGAGGTGCTGGCGGCGGGACGGGAGGCCGATGTGTACGTGTTGCCGTCGATCGAGGAACCCCTCGGCGTCTCCGTGCTCGAAGCGATGTCCGTCGGCACCCCGGCGGTCATCACCCGTACCTGCGGGCTGGGCCCCGATGTGGCGCGGGCCGGGGCCGGCCGGGTGATCGACAGCCGGGTCGGCGAGGACGAGGGCAACGCCCGCAAGGTCGCGCGCGCCGTCCTGGAACTGCTGGAGCCCGAGGCCAACGCGCGGGCCGGACGGGCCGCCTGGGAGCTGGTCAACGAGCACTTCACCATCGGGGTGGTGACGGACACCCTCCGGCGGACCTATGAGGACGTGGTCCGCCGAAGGGCCGGGCGCCCCCTCAACCGGTCGGCCTCTCCCGTGACTTGAGCGCGATCTGCCACCGGTAGAAGCTCATCGCCAGGGCGAAGTCGAAGCCCGCCCGCCCGTCGAGGAAGCCCCGCCGGTACACATACATGTACAGGAACGACACCAGTGGTTTGAACGGCGCCTTGTGGAACAGCTGCCCCTGCCGGGACTTGGCCCGGCGCACCTGTTCCTTGACCTCCGGATGGTGTTCCAGCCACGCCTCCCAGTCCGAGTACCGGTTGTGCCGCTCGAACCAGGCGGTCACCGGGTCCAGGTCCTGGTGCTCGATCGGGTGGCGCAGGGCCGCCGTGCTCTGCGCGACCGGCTGGTAGTGCCCCTCCACCTCACCGATCCCGGGCGCGTCCAGATCGCCCACCTCCGGGTAGTGGCAGCGGGTGCGGTCGGTCAGTGAGCGTTTGCGGATGGTGTAGCCGTGCCGCAGCCGCTTCCCCGAGAACCAGTACCCGAGCGGGATGTCGTACGCCGCCGGTTTCGGTCTGTCCGGATCGGCGAAGATCTCCCGCAGCTCGGCCAGCAGCCCGGGGCTGAGCCGCTCGTCCCCGTCGAGCAGCAGGATCCAGTCCAGGTCCGTCCGCACATGGTCCAGGCACCACTGCTTCTTCCGGGGGTGGCCGCCGTCCCAGGTGTAGAGGACGACCTCGGCGCCGCACTCCGCGGCCGTCTTCGCCGTGTCGTCACCGCTGTGCGAGTCGACGACGACGACCGCCTCGAAGTGGTCGATGACCGACCCCACCGCCTCCGCGATGTTGAGCCCCTCGTTCTTGGTGGGGATGGCCACGGCTATGGGCAGCTTGTTCATCCGTTGTCCCCTTCGGGCAGCCAGGCGTAGCAGCCTGTGGAGGTGAAGGCGACGGCCGCCTCCGGGAGGGTGATCGTGCTCCGCTTCCCGCCGGCGGACGAGCCGGATGCCAGGTCCTTGCCCCCGGGCCCGGTGACCTCCCAGGTGCAGCTCGCGGTGGGGGAGACGTCGCGGTAGCGGCCGGGCCGCAGTTCCTTGCCCCGGTGGGTGCCGTCGGCGTACCCGTGAGCGGCCCGCTCCACCAGCTCCTGGTGCCGGGTGCACAGGTGGGCGGCCGCGGGTTGCGCTCCGGAGACCTCGCCCGCCACGACGGCGCCGGCCGCGAGGTCCGGGTCCACCTTGACGAGGTAGGCCAGCCGGTCGCAGGTCTCCTGCCCGGTCTGGAGCACCGCCGCCGGGTCCGTGCCCACGGGCACCCGGTCGGTCAGATACTCCTTCTGCTTCTTCGTGAACGTGCCGGTGGCCGGCGTCAGCCGGTCGCTGGGGATCTTGGGCGGCTCGCTGCCGCGGGAGGCCCGCGGCCCGGCCGGCGTGGAGCCCTGGGAACCCGCCTCGGAACCGGCCACGGGCTCGGAGGGCGCCGCGGGGCCGGCTTCCGGCACCCCCTTCGAGTCCGCGCCGGAGGAGGACGAGCCGCAGGCGGCCAGCGCCGCCGCCGTGAGCACGGCGACGGCGCAGGCCGCGAACGGGTTCCTCATCAGCCCGTCCTCAGCGCGTAGTGGGCACTGACCTGGGCTGCGGTCAGTGCGGCCGGATACACGGCGGTCTCGTCGATCTGGCCGGCGAAGAAGTTGCTCGTCGGACGGTTCGGCCAGGTCGCGAGGTTGTCCCCGCCCACCCGCCAGTAGCCTGTGTAGCTCTCGTTCGTGGTGTACTGCGCGTTCGAGGCGCGCAGCTGTCCGTCCACGTACAGGGCCATGCCGCCGGAACCCTGGGTGGCGACGACATGGTGCCAGGCGCCGTTGTTGTACGCCCCGGTCGTGGTGACGGTCTGGCCACCGCCGCCGCCCTTGTGGGTGCCGAAGGCCAGACGCCCGTTGTTGAGCATGTACACATGCTTGTCGTACTTGCCGCTCAGTTCCATGGTGTTGGTCCCGAAGCCGATGATCTTCCCTCCCCGGGTCGTGGTCGTCTTGATCCAGGTCTCCACGGAGAACTTCGCGGTGTCGGACCGGCTCCGGTTGCTGTACGCGTACTGGGTGCTGCCGTTGAACCCGATGGCGGTCGAGGGCCCGGACACCGCCGCCGGGGTCTGCCGGTAGGAGGGAGCGTTGCGCAGGAAGCCGTTGTCGAGCCGCGCGCCCGTGTCGGCGGCGAACGTGGACGTGCCTTCGTCGTAGCGCCAGTACAGGGCCGCTCCGTCGGAGAGCACCCTGGCCGGATAGCTCTCGGCCTCGGAGGCCACGGTCGCGCTCACCGCGGGGGACTTGGCGCTGGTGTTGATGCCGTCGCTCGCGGTGATCCGGTAGGTGTGCGTCTCACCGGGCGCGACGTCGGTGTCCGTCCACCGCAGCTGCGGACGGTCCCAGAACACGGAGTAGCCCGTCGTCGTGTGGACGGGGGTGGTCGCCCCGTCCTTGTAGATCCGGTACGTGAGGGTCCCGTCGTCGGTGTCGAAGCTGGTCTGCCAGTTCACGTCCACCTTGTTCGGGGCGACCGTGGAGACGCTGACGTTGGGCACCCAGGGCGCGCCTGTGTCGGGCCCGTCGGCGAACCGGGTCAGCGCCTGCTGCGCCTTGCTGTTGACCGTGGTGAACTCGCCGCCCACCCACAGGTAGTGGTGGCCGCCCTTGTCCGTCTGCGCCATCACGCGCGGACCGACCGGCTCGCCGATCCCGTCGTTGGTGTCGGGGAACCACGGCAGCAGCTTCGGGTCGTCCACCGACTGGGCCAGCAGATGCTTGCGCGGCTGGTCGGGGAACTCGCCCATGGACGCGCAGTCGTGGGCGTGACTGCCGCTGTACAGCACCCCGTTGTGGACGAGCAGGGCCTGTGTCGCGCCCAGGCAGGTGTCGCGCCACACCTGGTCGAAGGTGGTGAGGTCGAGTGCGATCCGTCCGTCGAACACCCCGCCGCCCGTGCCCTCGTTGGCGGTGTAGAACTGCTTGGCGTCGCTGGTGAGGTCCTGCACGGTGGAGGCGTTCGGGATGAAGCCCGGGTAGCTCCTGGTCAGCGCGCCCGTGGTCGCGTCCACCACCGCCAGCGCGTGCGAGGCGGTCTTGTTCACGGTGAAGAAGTCCCCGCCGATCACCACATGCCGGCCGTCCGGGGTGACCTCGACGGCCCGGCCGGCCTCGTCGGCGTTGGCCGTCCACGGCTTCAGCGCGGCGCCGGTCGTGACGGCGGCGAACTTGTTGCGGGTCTGCCCCGCGACGGAGTTGAAGTCACCCCCGAGATACACCGTGTCGTCGGTCACCGCGAGCGCCCGCACGGTGGCCGAGACGGCGACCTTGAAGTTCTGGCGCGGGGTGCAGGTGGCGGTGTCGATGGCGGCGATATTGCTCACCCCGACACCGCTCACCGCCCCGAACTGGCCGCCCGCGTACAGGGTTTTGCCGTCGGGCGACAGAGCGAGCGAGCGCACGGTCGCCGTCCCGGAGGAGAGCGTGAACGACAGGGAGCAGCCGGTGGGCGCCCCGGTCGCGGCGTCGAACGCGGCGAAGTTCACCGCCGGCTGCTCGGACGTGCCGGAGGCGGCGCCCGGCGGCCGTACGGTGGAGAAGGTGCCGCCCGTGTAGACCACACCGTCGTCGGACGCGGCCATCGCCCAGACGATGCCGTTGGTCTGCCAGGTGGACAGGTCGTCCGCGGTGATCGAGATGGGCGGGGTGAGTGCGGCGGCGGGTGAGTTGCCCGCGGCGGCGGCGCTCAGGGCCCCGGCGAGCAGGCCGAGCGCCGCGGCCGCGGCCCGCACCCGGCCGCGTCGGCGCCCCGTGGTTGCGTTCATCATTCAGCTCCGAAGGTGAGAACGAGCTGCGGCCGGTGGGCCGCGGTTGCTGAGGGGGCGGGGCCCAGGGGCCCGCCCCGTACCGGCGCGTCCGGTCCCACCACGTTTCCGGTGGGGCGGGGGTGTGCGCCGGAGTCCGTTGCCCGGCCCGTCGCGGGGAGCGACGGCCGGGAGCGGGCGCCTGTGCGACGCCCGGGGCGTCTCACCGGTCCACCCGCACGGCGGCCCCGGCGAGCTGGTCGGCCAGCTGGCGGACGTCGGCGTCGACCATGATCCTGGCCAGCTCCCGCGCCCGCACGGCCGGCTTCCAGCCCAGCAGCCGTGCGGCCTTGGACGCGTCCCCGATGAGCGCGTCGACCTCGCTGGGGCGCTCGTACTTCGCGTCGTAGCGCACGTGTTCGCGCCAGTCGAGGCCCGCGTGTGCGAAGGCGTACTCCAGGAACTGCCGGACGCTGACCCCCTCACCGGTGGCCACCACGTAGTCGTCCGGGGTGTCGCACTGGAGCATCCGCCACATCGCGTCCACGTACTCGGGGGCGTAACCCCAGTCGCGCACCGCGTCCAGGTTTCCCAGGTGCAGCCTGCTCTGCAGGCCCGCCTTGATCCGGGCCACCCCACGGGTGATCTTCCGGGTCACGAAGGTCTCCCCGCGGCGCGGCGACTCATGGTTGAACAGAATCCCGTTCACCGCGAACATCCCGTACGCCTCGCGGTAGTTGACTGTCGCCCAGTACGAGTAGACCTTGGCGACGCTGTACGGGCTGCGCGGGTGGAACGGCGTCAGCTCGTTCTGCGGCGGCGGGTTCGCGCCGAACATCTCCGAGGACGAGGCCTGGTAGACACGGGTGTCGATGCCGCTGGCCCGTACCGCCTCCAGCAGCCGGATCGTGCCGAGCCCGGTGACGTCGCCCGTGTACAGCGGGGCGTCGAAGGAGACCCGCACATGCGACTGCGCCCCCAGGTTGTAGACCTCGTCGGGCCGGATGTCCCGCAGCAGGTTCACCAGCGCGACCCCGTCGGCGAGATCGGCGTGGTGCAGCACGAAGGACCGGTCCTCCTGCTCCGGGCCCTGGTAGATGTGGTCGATCCGCTCGGTGTTGAAGCTCGACGAGCGGCGGATCAGGCCGTGGACCGTGTATCCCTTCTGGAGCAGCAGCTCCGACAGGTACGAACCGTCCTGTCCGGTCACGCCGGTGATGAGCGCGGTCTTCGCCACGTTTCCCCCTTCTCTGGTCGCCCGAGGGGCAGTTGGTCACGAAATTTCGATGTCTGAGCGATCTGCGGCAAACCGGCACCGCGTGTCCCGGCTGCTGGCACAATCCGAAAACATGACGACTGATCTCCCCGGCCCTCCTCAGGAACCCGTCCCGTCCCTGTTACGTCCGGGCGCCCGTGTGTTCGTCGCCGGCCACCGCGGTCTGGTGGGTTCCGCGGTGGCCCGACGCCTCACCGCCGAAGGTCATGACGTGATCACGTGTGGCCGTGACCGCCTCGATCTGCGGGACGCCGAGCGGACCGCCGCCTTTCTGCGCCGGACACACCCGGACGCCGTCGTGCTCGCCGCCGCCCGGGTCGGCGGGATCATGGCCAACAGCACGTATCCCGTGCAGTTCATCGAGGACAACCTGCGCATCCAGCTGAGCGTGATCGCGGGCGCGCACGCGGCGGGTACCGAGCGGCTGCTCTTCCTCGGCTCGTCCTGCATCTACCCGAAGCTGGCCCCGCAGCCGATCCCCGAGAGCGCCCTGCTCACCGGCCCGCTGGAGCCGACCAATGAGGCGTACGCCCTCGCGAAGATCGCCGGCATCGTGCAGATCCAGTCCTACCGCCACCAGTACGGCGCCTCCTACATCAGTGCCATGCCGACCAATCTCTACGGTCCGGGCGACAGCTTCGACCTGGAGACCTCGCACGTCCTGCCCGCCCTGATACGCCGCTTCCACGAGGCCCGGCACCGCGGCGCCCCGGCCGTCACGCTCTGGGGCTCCGGGAACCCCCGCCGCGAATTCCTGCACGTCGACGACCTGGCCGCCGCCTGCGTCCTGCTGCTGGAGCGCTACGACGAGGACGCCCCCGTCAACGTCGGCTCCGGCGAGGACCTGACGATCCGCGAACTGGCCTCCGTGGTAGCCGATATGACGTCGTATCAGGGCGAGGTCGTCTGGGACACGGCGAAGCCGGACGGCACCCCGCGCAAGCTCCTGGACGTGTCCCGGCTGGCCGCGCTCGGCTTCGAGCCGCGGATCGCGCTGCGCGAGGGCATCGCGGGCACCTACTCCTGGTGGCTCCGGCAGCGGGGAGCGTAGCCCCCGGACCGTGGCCGGGCGGCCCGTCCCCGACGGGCGGACCACCCGGCCCCTTCCTCCGACGCGCATCGGCCCCCGCCCTCAGTACGCCCCGCGGCCGTCGGTGACGGCGCGCAGCGTACGGGCCATGAGCCCCATGTCCGTGGCCACCGACCAGTTGTCGACGTACCAGAGGTCGAGCGATACGGTCTCCTGCCAGGACAGGTCGGACCGGCCGCTGACCTGCCACAGGCCGGTCAGCCCGGGTTTCACCGCGAGCCGTCTCAGCTCGCGCTCGTCGTAGCGGGACACCTCGTCCGGTAGCGGCGGACGCGGGCCGACCAGGGACATGTCACCCTTGAGTACGTTGATGAGCTGGGGCAGCTCGTCGAGTGACGAGCGGCGCAGCAGCCGGCCGAGACGGGTGACCCGGGGATCGACGCGCATCTTGAACATCGGGCCGTCGTTCTCGTTCACCGCGGCCAGCCGGGCCTTGTGCTGCTCGGCGTCCGCCACCATCGTGCGGAACTTCCACATGGTGAACGGGCGGTTGTGCTGCCCCTGACGGATCTGCCGGTGGAAGACCGGCCCCTTAGACGTGACCCGGACCGCCGCCGCGACCAGCACCAGCAGCGGGGCCAGCACGACCAGACCGCACACCGCGCCGGCCCGGTCCACCGCCGCCTTCAGGGCCGGCTGGAGCCCCCGGCGCAGCGGCGGCACGATGTGCAGGAGGGTCAGCCCGGCGGCCGAGGACGGGCGGACCCGGTCCGCCGCCGTCTCCGAGAGGTGCGAGAGCACGGACAGCTCCAGCCCGCCGTCGTGCAGCCCCCAGGACAGCCGGCGTAATCGCTCCTCGGCGAACTGCGGGCCAGGGACCACCAGCGCCAGGTCCGCCTCGTGGGCGAAGGCCGCGCCCAGCACCGTGGAGACGTCGTCGTCGGCGGGGGCCGGTGCGAGCCGCCCCGGCACCGGGGCCTCGCAGCTCAGCGTCGCCGCGCCCACCGGCAGGGCCGCCACGACGCGATAGCCGTGGTCCTCCCGGGAGGTGAGCACCCCCACCGCCCGGTCCACCCCCGCGGCCTCGCCCACCACCAGCACCCGGCGCACCGTTCTCCGCCGTCCCGGCCAGGTGAGCCTGCGCGCCCAGGAGGCGGCCGCCGCCGTCAGAAGGCCGGGGATCAGCGCCACGACGGCCGCCGCCGGATCGATGGACGCGTCGAACACCGTCCAGAGCACCGCCAGCAGGCCGATGAGCAGCAACCAGTCGCCGGGCGTGGTCAGCGCCCCCGGCGGACGGCCCGGGGACCGTAACGCGTACCGTCCCCGCCCGGCCCGGACCCCGCACCACACCACGGTGGCCGCGACCGCGCCGGCCAGGGCCTTCGGCTGTCCGTCGGCACGCAGGACGAGCCAGCCGGGTAACCCCAGGCCCAGTAGCTCGACGCAGACGACCAGGGGCAGCAGCCGGCCGGGACCGGTGCGGGGCGCCCGGGGGCCACGTCCGCGCGAAACGGCCGGGACCTGCTCCGGCCGGTCGAAGCCCCGGCCGCGCGCCGGGCCGGAAGCGGTCCGCGGACGCGGCGCTCCCGCCAGTCCCACGGTTCTCGATATGCCGGATTCGGGTAGCTCGACATGCCCCATGAACCCCCCAGTCACAGTTGCATCGTCACAAACGGGGCGCATCCGTCGATCCTGTGGACAGACGGATGCGCCCTCGCTCGGTGCACGATATCCACACACATGGCATTTCGCTGGAGTTCCGGTGAAGTTCAGACAGTCACGGTGATCCCGGACCTGTCCCGTTCCGTACCTGATCTCAGGTTCTGTGCGCATCTGTTGGTATGCGGGAGTGCTCCAATCGGCCGGTGTGCGGATATGTGCCGCGGCTGTGCCAGCTACGGTACGTGGTTGCGCGGTCGCGGGCACGGTATATGGCCCGCTCGCTTCCGGTGGGCGCGGTGCTATCTGGGAGAATGCGGTGTCCGGGAGCACCTGCCCGGCCACGAGTGGAAGAGGGACGCACGGTGACCCCCGCGGAGATGAACTGGGCCGGCAACATCACCTTCGGCGCGAGGCGGCTGTGCACACCGCGGTCGGTCGTCGAACTGCGCGAGACGGTGGCCGCGTCCGACGCGGTACGCGCCCTGGGAACCCGGCACTCCTTCAACGCGGTCGCCGACACCGCCGGGGACCTCGTCTCGGTCGCGGGGCTTCCGCGCGTCGTCGACATCGACCCGGCCCGGCGGACGGTCCGGCTGAGCGCGGGACTGCGCTTCGGCGAGTTCGCCGCCGAACTGCACGAACGCGGCTTCGCCCTGCACAACCTGGGCTCGCTGCCCCACATCTCGGCCGCCGGAGCCTGCGCGACCGGGACACACGGCTCGGGTGTGGGCAACCGCTCGCTCGCGGGCTGTGTCCGTGCCCTGGACCTGGTGACGGCCGACGGCGGGACACGGACCCTGCGCCGCGGGGAGCCGGACTTCGCCGGAGCGGTGGTGTCCCTGGGCGCGCTGGGTGTGGTGACCGCTCTGGAACTGGACGTCGTGCCCGCCTTCGACGTCCAGCAGTGGGTGTACGAGGACCTGCCCGAGGCGGCCCTGACCGAGGGCTTCGACGAGGTGATGGCGGCCGCCTACAGCGTGAGTGTCTTCACCGACTGGAGCCCGGGACCGGTCGGCCAGGTGTGGCTGAAGCAGCGGGTGGGGGACGAGGGGCCGCGGCCGATGCCGGCCGAGTGGCTCGGAGCCCGGCTCGCCGACGGTTCCCGGCACCCGATCCCCGGCGTCCCGGCCGGGAACTGCACCCGCCAGCAGGGCGTACCAGGACCGTGGCACCGCCGGCTGCCGCACTTCCGGCTGGAGTTCACCCCGAGCAACGGCGACGAGCTGCAGTCGGAGTACTTCGTGGCCCGCCGGGACGCGGCCGCCGCGTACGAGGCCCTGGCCCGGCTCAGGGAGCGGATCGCGCCGGTGCTCCAGATCTCCGAGATCCGCGGCGTCGCGGGCGACGACCTGTGGCTGAGCCCCGCGTACGGCCGGGACTCGGTGGCGTTCCACTTCACCTGGGTGCCCGACGCGGCGGCCGTCGCACCGGTGCTCGCCGGGATCGAGGACGCCCTCGCGCCCTTCGGCGCCCGCCCGCACTGGGGCAAGGTCTTCGGCACGGCCCCCGGGGTCCTGCGCACGCTGTACCCGCGCTACGGGGACTTCGAGGAGCTGATGGCCCGCCACGACCCGTCCGGAACCTTCCGCAACGACTTCCTGGACCGGCACTTCCCGGGCTGACCCGCACACTCAGCGGCTGTCGCGCTCGTCCTTCGCCCGGGACGGCCAGGCAGCCGCCGACCTGCCGGGCGCGAGCTGGTCCACCACTTCGGCCAGCTCCTCGCAGGCGCGCTCGATCCGGAGCCTGATGTGCCGCTGCTCGGCGACGATCGCGGCCAGCAGGAGCGAGGTGAGGGCGACGGCCCCGTTCAGAACGGTGAGGTTGATCATGACCTCCACGATGGTGTGGCCCGCGAACGGACCGACGCGGTCCGTCCCCGCCACGATCGCCAGCACGGACACCAGCAGGGCACAGGGCGCACTGCCCGCGAGCTGGAAGCGCAGGGCGGCCCAGACGACGATCGGGAACACCAGGTAGAGCATCGACAGCGAGCTGTGGGTGGCCACCGCCGTCCCCACGACCGCGACGACCGCCAGCGCCCCGGCCTCGGCCCAGCGGTCCGGGAACCGCGGCATCCGCGCCCGGCACAGCACCAGCAGGAGGGGCGTGACGACGAGCACCCCCATGACGTCACCGGCCCACCAGGCGGCCCAGACCGACCAGAAGTCGCCGGCGGGCAGCTCCCCGTCCACCACGAGCATCGAGGTCCCCGCCGTGGGGCTGATCACCATGCCGGCCATCGCCCCGAGGAAGACCAGGACCACCCCGTCGCGCAGCCGGTCCAGCTCCTTGCGGAAGCCGGCCCGGCGCAGCAGCAGGTACGCGCACAGCGGTGCGAGCGTGCTGCCCGCCACCACGGCGACGGAGGACGGCGTCACCGCCCCGCCGAGTTCGCCGACGACGAGCAGCGCGCCGAGCGCGATCCCCGGCCAGATACGCGGCCCCAGCCAGAGCAGGCAGCTCACGGAGATGCCGGTCGGCGGCCACAGCGGCGTGACCATCGCGCCGTGCACGGTCACCTGCCGCAGCAGCCCCACCCGGGCCGATCCGTAGTAGACGGCCGCGACCGCCAGGACACGCAGGGCCGCCAGGGCATACCGGCGGGTCTTCTCACTGCGGATCACGTTCCTCATGAGACACCGGCCCCGAGGCGGACGGCGGTGTGACACGCACGGGAGGCCCGCTCATCCCGGGGCGGCCGCGACAGCCTCGTGCCGCAGCACGAGCACCGCGGCGTCGTCCTCGTGCCCGGTGCGCTCGGCGGAGCCCAGGACCGCGTCGGCCAGTACGTCCGCGTCCTCACCCACCCGGGCGCGCACCAGCTCCACGACCTCGTCCAGCCCCTCGTCCAGGGGGTACGCCGGACCCTCCACCACTCCGTCGGTCAGGAGCACGAAGGCGCCGTCCGACGCGAGCCGGCGGGTGGTGACCGGATACTCCTCGCCGGGCTGGACCCCCAGCGGCAGCCCGCCCTCGTCGTCGGTGACCCCGCCCCGGCCGTCCGCGGTGGCCCACACCGACGCCACATGACCGGCCCGTGCGCTCTGCAACTCCCGGGTGCCCGGGTCGAGACGGACGAAGGTGCAGGTGGCGAGCAGACTGGAGTCCGCCGCGAGCAGCAGGTCGTTGGTGCGCCGCACGACCTCGCCGGGATCGGCCGCCGCCACCGCGAGGGCGCGCATCGCGATACGGATCTGGCCCATGAAGGCGGCCGCCTCGACGTCATGGCCCTGTACGTCGCCGATCGCGAAGGCGAGTGAACCGTCGGGGAGCACGAACCCGTCGTACCAGTCGCCGCCGATGTCCAGCCCGTTGCGCGCGGGTGTGTACCGGGCGGCGGTGCGCAGACCGGGCAGCGAGGGCAGGGCGGGCGGCAGCATCTCGCGTTGCAGCGCCTCCGCGAGCTCCACCCGAGCCTGGTGCAGCTCCACCTCGCGGCGGGCCCGGGAGGTGAGGTCCTGGAGGGTGGTGAGCAGCTCATCGGAGCTGGCCGACCGGAACGGATGCCGCCGGTTCATGGGCCGCTCCCCAGGGGCTCGGTGTGAGTGATCCGCACCCCGAGGCCGTCGTCGGGGCGGACGGGCCGGGGCCGACGGCACGGGCGGCCGTCTTTCGCGGTCGTCGCTGTCCGCATCCTATTTCGGCGGGGGACCGCGCGCAGTCCGAGGCGGCGGGCGGGCAGCGGCGGCCGGTTGGGTGGATGCTGGAAGTGGACCCGTGCGGCGGCCCGCGCCCGCCGGCCGGCGCGGGCCGGGAGGTATGCGATGAACCGCACGCTGGAATGGACGGTGCGTGTCGAGCTGTCCGAGCAGGACGGGACGACCAGGGCGGAAGCGGTGCTGGACACGGGGTCGGCGAAACTCACCGGCCAGGGGATCGCCCGTTGCAGCCCGCAGGATCCGGACGTGCCCACCATCGGTGACGAGGTCGCGGCCAGCCGCGCGATGCACGACGTCGCCGGTCAGCTGATGAGCGTGGCCGACCGTGCGCTGGGCCAGGCCGGCGCGGGCCGCACGGACGAGCCCGCACAACCGCCCTACGCCTGGTCGGACGCCTCGCCCTGACCCCCGTGGGCCGGGAGTTCCCGTACCGTGAACGCGGAGACGGCGGGCGTGGTGCCGGCCGGCGGAGACGACCCCGGGTGGCCCCATGTGCTGGAGCGCGACCGCCGACCTGGTCGCCGGTGGCGCGGTGGCCGCGATCGGGGTGGCCTGCGTGGCGCGGGCACGACGGGCCCGGGATCTGCCGCTGGCGGCCCTGCCCCTGCTCCTCGGCGCACACCAGATCATCGAGTCCGCGGTCTGGCACGCGGACGGCGGCAGCGGCCCCGCCACCGTCGCCTGGGCGGTCATCGCCCTGCCGCTGCTGCCGCTGTGGGTGCCGCTCGGCGTGCTGTGCGCCGCCCCGGCCCACGCGCGGCGGCGCCTCGCCGTCCCCCTGGCGTCCGGGG
The DNA here is from genome assembly GCF_000373645.1 of Streptomyces sp. ATexAB-D23. Classification (GTDB taxonomy): domain Bacteria; phylum Actinomycetota; class Actinomycetes; order Streptomycetales; family Streptomycetaceae; genus Streptomyces; species Streptomyces castrisilvae. The sequence continues at coordinate 170,043 of NZ_KB892004.1, forward strand.
CGGCGACGAGCGCGTTCCTCGCGTACGCCCTGGCGACCCGGACGGTGACCGCGCAGGTGCGCGGCCACACCCTCGGCTACGCGCTGGACCTGCCGCATCCGCCTCTGCTGGTGGCGGGCTACCTCCTGGCCACCATCGGCTCCCTGCTCCTGTCCGGCGACCGCGGGCTGGTCCTGCTCGGCGTGCTCGTCGCGGGCGGGGCGGCGGTGTGCGCGGCGCTGTGGCGGCTGGAGTTCATTTCCACCTGGTGCGCGTTCGCCGCCGTGTGCTCGGTGGTCCTGCTCGGCTGGTCCGCCCGGCCCCGAGCGGCCGGGCCGCGGCCGGCGGCGGGCGGCTGAGACCGGTACGGACCGGTCAGCCCCCGCCGTACGCTTGTCGCCCGCGGCGGTCATGAAGTGGGCGGGACCGCGGCCCGCGAAGATCCGCCGGACAGGGCAATACACCTAGTCCGCCGGGATCTCCTGCTCGGTCCACAGGGCCTTGCCGTCGGTGCTGTAGCGGGTGCCCCAGTGGTTGGCGAGCTGCGAGACGATGAACAGGCCGCGCCCGCCCTCGTCGACCGTCCGCGCGTGGCGCAGATGCGGGGCCACCGGGCTGGTGTCGTGGACCTCGCAGGTCAGGGTGCGGTCCAGCATGACCCGCAGTTGCAGCGGCGGTGTGCCGTAGCGGACGGCGTTGGTGATCAGTTCGCTCACGATCAGTTCGGTCGCCTCGATGGTGTCCTCGTCCAGGTCCCAGCCCTCCAGCCGGTCCCGGACCAGGGTGCGGGCGACGGCCGGTGTGGTCCGGTCGTGGGCCAGCTCCCAGGTCGCCACCCGGTCCGGCGGCACCACCCCGGTCCGGGCGAGCAGCAGCGCCGCCCCCTCCGGATCGGGCCCGGCCGGCAGGTTGTACACGATGGCGTCGCACAGCTCCCGCAGCGGGCGGTCCGGGAACGCCAGCGCGTCGTGGACCCGCTCCACCGACCGCTCCCCGGCCAGCAGCGACCCCGTGAGGAACGCCAGCACGCTGCCCTCGTCCAACAGGACCGAGCCGGTCGCGAAGGGGGCGCTGTCCTCGGAGAAGATCGCGGGCCCCTCCGGGACGTCGAGCGCGAGCGGCCGGCCGTCGGGTGCGACGACGACCGGGGCGGGATGCCCGGCCCGCGCCACCGTGCAGACCCGGGTGAACGGGTCGTAGACCGCGTACAGGCAGGTCGCCGTCAGCGGCTGGTGGTGCAGCGAGTCGCCGGGCGGCAGCGACCTGCGCTCCTCCACCAGCCGGTCTGCCGTGTCGTTGAGCCGGGCCAGCACCTCGTCGGGCTCCAGGTCGAGACCCGCCAGCGCGTGGATGACGGTGCGCAACTGACCCATGGTGATGGCGGTCTGGAGCCCGTGCCCGGCCACGTTGCCGATGATCAGCGCGGTCCGCGCGCCGGAGAGCGCGATGGTGTCGAACCAGCAGCCGCTGTTGCGTCCGGGCAGCAGGACGTGCGCGGTCTCGATGGCGACCCGGGCGCCGTCGTGCTGGGGGAGCAGCCGGCGCTGGACGGTCGAGGCGATCACGTGCTCGCGGGCGTAGCGCAGCGCGTTCTCGATGCTCAGCGCGGCGTGGGCGGCCGCCGTCAGCGCGAGGGTGAGGTCGCGCTCGTCGTACGGATGGCCCTGGTGCCGGTACAGGCTCAGCAGGCCGAGCACGGCGCCGTGCAGCTTCAGCGGGGCCACGATCAGGGAATGCGCCCCGGTCTCCTCGATCCTGCGCCGGGTGGCCGGGTCCGCCTCCAGCCACGGGGTGTCCGGGCCCAGCTCGACGAGCCGGGGCCGCAGATCGGTGACGGCGAGGGCGAACGGGGTGGCCTCGGGCAGCCGGCGCAACTCGCCGACCACGCTGTCCGGGTTCGTCCCCGTCCCCCGCACGGCGGCCCGGCGCAGCGGGACGTCCCGGCGCAGCGGGCCGAGCGGCGGATCGGCCCCGCGCAGTACCTCGTCGACCACCTCGACCACGGCGAGATCGGCGAAGTCGGGCACCAGAGCCGCGACGAGCCCCTCGCAGGTCGCCGCCACATCGAGGGAGTGGCCCACCCCCCGGCGCACGGCCGCGAGCACGTCCGCCCGGACGTGTGCCTTCTCCCGTTCATCGACGTCGACCACGGCCGCCAGCACCCCGATCGGCCGCCCGTCGGAGGCGTCCAGGCGGTGCAGGGTGACCGTCAGGACGCGGGAGGGGCCGGAGGACTGCGCGAGGCGCCCCTGGGCGACATAGTCGAGCACGGGTGTTCCGGTCTTCAGGACCCGGCGCAGCATCCGTTCGGACGCCTCCGGATTGTCCATGTGGTACGCCTCGGTGAAGTGCAGGCCCACGATCCGCTCGGGGTTCGCCGCCTCCGTCAGGGCGTTGACCCGCACCACCCGCAGGTCCGTGTCCAGGACGTGCAGGCCGACCGCGGACTGGCTGAAGAGCGTGTCCAGGAGCGCCCCCGCCATGCCGTCGTCCGAGTCCGGCCCGGGGGCCGTTGTACCGGTGTCCGACACGTCGCACCCCCAACGGGATCCGCCACCCCTGCCGAGCGGCAGCTCTGACGGACAGCCTGCGGGACCCCGGACCCGGCCCGCCACCGAGGAGCGCCGAACGGGTGAGCGCCGGCCGCGGGGGAGGCGGCAACCTTTCCCGGACCGGCGGCCACTGAGAGGTAGCCCACCCGTCCCCACTCCGGAAGGCACGTACCGTGGCACTCGGTCATCCCCGAACCATCCGCAGACGCCGTCCCACCCGGACCCGCGCCGTGCTCGGCGCCGTCACCGCGGGCCTGCTCGCCACGACGGCCCTGGTCGTCACCGGCCAGACCTCGCACGCCGCCACCGCACGCCAGGCGGAGGCGCTGGACCGAGGGGTCGTCAGCGTCCACACCGAAGGCGGCAACCTGATCAGCTGGCGCTGGCTCGCCACCGACGCCGACTCCGTCGCCTTCAACGTCTACCGCGCCGGCACCAAGGTCAACGCCTCACCCGTCACCGGCTCCACGAACTACTTCCACACCGGCGCCCCCGACTCGGCCGACTACACCGTGCGCGCGGTCGTCGGCGGCGTTGAACAGGGCGACTCCGTGCACGCGGTCCAGTTCCGCGGCGGCTACAAGGACGTGCCCATCAGCCCGCCCCCGGGCGGCACGACCCCCGACGGCGTCGCCTACACCTACGAGGCCAACGACGCCTCCGTCGGCGATCTCGACGGGGACGGCGCCCTCGACTTCGTACTGAAATGGCAGCCCACCAACGCCAAGGACAACTCCCAGTCCGGCTACACGGGCAACACCGTCGTCGACGGCGTCAAGCTCGACGGCACCCGGCTCTGGCGGATCGACCTGGGCCGCAACATCCGCTCCGGCGCGCACTACACGCAGTTCCAGGTGTACGACTACGACGGCGACGGCCGGGCCGAGGTGGCGATGAAGACCGCCGACGGCAGCACCGACGGCAGGGGCACGGTCATCGGCAGCGCGTCGGCCGACCACCGCAACTCCTCCGGCTACGTCCTGTCCGGCCCCGAGTACCTGACGATGTTCAACGGCCTGACGGGCGCGGCCATGGGCACGGTCGACTACGTCCCGGCGCGCGGCACCGTCTCCTCGTGGGGCGACAGCTACGGCAACCGGGTCGACCGCTTCCTCGCCGGCACCGCCTACCTGGACGGCTCCCGGCCGTCCCTGATCATGGCCCGCGGCTACTACACGCGTACGGTGATCGCCGCCTGGGACTGGCGCGACGGGGCCTTCACCCGGCGCTGGACCTTCGACACCAACAGCTCGACCAACACCGGCCGCGGATACGACGGCCAGGGCAACCACCAGCTGTCGGTGGCCGACGTGGACGGCGACGGCAAGGACGAGATCGTCTACGGTGCCATGGCCGTGGACGACGACGGCCGCGCCCTGTGGACCACGGGCAACGGCCACGGCGACGCCATGCACGTCGGCGACCTGGACCCCGCGCGCCCGGGTCTTGAGGAGTTCAAGGTGGACGAGGACGGCTCGAAGCCCTCGTCGTGGATGGCGGACGCCGCGACCGGCCGGATCCTCTGGTCGACGCCCGCGGGCGGTGACAACGGCCGCGGCGTCAGCGGCGACATCTGGGCGGGCAGTCCGGGCGCCGAGTCCTGGTCGTCGGCGGCCGACGGGATACGCGACACCCGGGGCACCGTCGTCGCGAGCCGCAAGCCCTCCAGCACCAACTTCCTGGTCTGGTGGGACGGCGACACGACCAGGGAGCTGCTGGACGGCACCCACATCGACAAGTACGGCACCTCCGGCGACACCCGGCTGCTGACCGGCGCTTCGGTCCACTCCAACAACGGCACCAAGGCCACCCCGGTCATCTCCGGCGACCTGCTGGGCGACTGGCGCGAGGAAGTGGTCTGGGCGACCACGAACAACACCGCGCTACGGATCTACTCCACGCCGTACGAGACCAGCACGAAGATCACCACACTGCTCCACGACACCACCTACCGCACCGCGCTGGCCTGGCAGAACACCGCCTACAACCAGCCGCCGCACCCCGGTTTCTTCATCGGGAGCGGCATGGGGACCGCTCCGAGGCCCACGGTCTCCACACCCTGACCGCAAGCCCGTCCCCCGGCGCACCGCACCGGGGGGCGGGCCCACGGGTCACGCCTTCAGCGCCGCCGAGACCACGGCCTCGGCCTCCTCCTGGACCTGGCCCAGGTGCTCGGCGCCCTTGAAGGACTCCGCGTAGATCTTGTAGACGTCCTCGGTGCCCGAGGGGCGGGCCGCGAACCAGGCGTTCTGCGTGGTCACCTTGATCCCGCCGATCGCGGCCCCGTTGCCCGGCGCCGAGGTGAGCACGGCGGTGACCGGCTCGCCGGCGAGCGTGTCGGCGCCGACCTGCTCGGGGGAGAGGCGGGCCAGCACCGCCTTCTGCTCGCGGTCCGCGGGCGCGTCGATCCGCGCGTAGGCCGGTTCGCCGAACCGGGCGGTCAGTGCCGCGTAGTGCTGGGACGGCGACTCGCCGGTGACCGCGAGGATCTCGGAGGCGAGCAGGGCGAGCAGGATGCCGTCCTTGTCGGTCGTCCACACCGAGCCGTCGCGGCGCAGGAACGAGGCACCGGCCGACTCCTCGCCGCCGAAGCCCAGCGATCCGTCGGCCAGCCCGTCCACGAACCACTTGAAGCCGACCGGCACCTCGACCAGCTCCCGGCCGAGATCGGCGGCGACCCGGTCGATCATCCCGGACGACACCAGGGTCTTGCCGACGCCCGCCCCCGACGGCCAGTGGTCCCGGTGTGCGTACAGGTAGTTGATGGCGACGGCGAGGTAGTGGTTCGGGTTCATCAGCCCGGCGTCCGGGGTGACGATGCCGTGCCGGTCGGCGTCGGCGTCGTTTCCGGTGGCGATCCGGAAGCGGTCGCTCTGCCCGATGAGCGAGGCCATCGCGTACGGCGAGGAGCAGTCCATCCGGATCTTTCCGTCCCAGTCCAGCGTCATGAACCGCCAGGTGGGGTCGGTCAGCGGGTTGACCACGGTCAGGTCGAGCCGGTGCTGCTCGGCGATCCGCCCCCAGTAGGCGACCGAGGCCCCGCCGAGCGGGTCGGCGCCGATCCGCACACCGGCCTCGCGCACCGCGTCCAGGTCGAGCACGGACGGGAGGTCCGACACGTAACGGCCCAGGAAGTCGTACCGGCCGGTCGTGGCGGCGGTCAGTGCCCGGGTGTACGGGATGCGGCGGACGTCCCCGAGGCCGCCGGCGATGATCTCGTTCGCCCGGTCCTGGATCCAGCCGGTCGCCTCCGACCCGGCCGGGCCGCCGCTCGGGGGGTTGTACTTGAAGCCGCCGTCGCCCGGCGGGTTGTGGGACGGGGTGACCACCACCCCGTCGGCCGGCCGCGAGGCGTGGCCCCGGTTGTACGTGAGGATGGCGTGCGAGACCGCGGGCGTGGGCGTGTAGCCGTCCCCGGAGTCGATGAGCACGCTCACGTCGTTGGCGGCGAACACCTCCAGCGCCGTGACCCGGGCGGGTTCCGACAGGGCGTGGGTGTCGGCGCCCAGGAACAGCGGGCCGTCGGTGCCCTGCCGGGCCCGGTACTCGCTGATGGCCTGGCTCGTCGCCGCGATGTGGTCCTCGTTGAAGGCGGTGGCCGTGGACGAGCCGCGATGCCCGGAGGTGCCGAACGCCACCCGCTGGCCGGGCTCGGCCGGATCGGGGTGCAGCGCGTAGTACGCCGTCACCAGCCGTGCCACATCGGTCAGGTCCTCGGGGCGCGCCTGCTGTCCGGCTCGTGCGTGCGGCATCTGCCACTCCTCCGTATGGGTCGGTCGGTGCGATCTGCCCGTGCGGTCATTTTCACCGGTCGTGCGCGTGGGCGGATGCCCGCCCCGCCGTGCCGACGGCCACCGCCGCCGCGTAGCCGGCGGGGACGGCGACATCGGTGACGTCCCAGCCCGGCGGGCCCAGGGGGCGCGGTCCCGTGCCCACGTGCTCGCGGTGCAGACCGCCCGCCAGGCCGACGCCCTGCCCCTTCAGGTACGCCTCCTTGCGGGTCCACACGCGGGCGAACGCGGCGGGCCTCTCCGCCTCCGGCAGCGCGGCCAGCTCCTCGGCCTCGGCCGGATGCAGCTGCCCGGAGATCTCGGCCACGATCCGGGCCTCGGGGACGCGTTCGACGTCCACCCCGACCGGTGTACCGGCGAAGGCCAGCAGGGCGGTGCCCCGGGTGTGCGAGAGCGAGAAGTGCACCCCGCCACCGGTCGCGGGCCTGCCGTGCGGGCCGTCGCAGGTCGGGCAGGGCTCCCGCGTCAGCCGTACGGCCCTGGGGGCGACCCCCTGCAGTGCGCCGAGGAGCATCCGCAGTGCCACATGGGCGGCCCGGTAGCAGTCGCGGTCGGGCGGGAAGGCCAGCTTCTCCACCCGGGCGAGTTCCGAGTCGTCCAGGACGCCGGGTGCCAGCCGGCGGACCGCCCCGGCGGACCGGTCCGTGTCCACGAGCCAGAGGGAGAGGCCGCCGGGCCGCCAGGACGGGGCAGGTCCTCGGTAGCCGTCCTCGGTCAGTGTGAACTCGTGGGGCTGGTACACCGTTACGTCGATTCCTCGGCAGGGGGCGGGCGCCGTGAGCGGGCCACGACGCCGGAGGGGCGTTCTTATCCTATGGAGATCAGGACTGGGCCCGGCGTAAGTTCGATCACCGTGCGGCCGCGCCCCCCGGGGGCGGTGGCCCTTCGGACAGGAGAACAGCGCATGCCGACGGACAGTCGCCCCCTCCAGCTGCGGGAGGCCCGTGTGGAGGACGCGGTCCCCCTCACCCGCCTCATGCTCGCCTCCCGGGCCGCCGCCATGCCGTACCTGGCCCGGGTGCACAGCGACGAGGCGACCCTCGCCTGGATGACCCATGTGCTGCTGCCCGGCACCGAGGTGCTGGTGGCGGAGTTCCCGGCGTCCCCGGAGGGCGGGGGAGCGTCGGAGCCGGCCGGTTTCGTCGCGCTCGACGGGACGGAGCTGGAGCAGCTCTACATCGCCCCCGGGCTGCGACGCCGCGGCATCGGCTCGCTCCTGCTGGACGCGGCCAAGCGCGGTGGCCGTGACGAGCTGACCCTCTACACCTTCCAGCGCAACACCGGCGCTCGGGCCTTCTACGAGCGCCACGGGTTCACCGCCGTGGCCTTCGACGACGGCAGCCGCAACGAGGAGAAGGAGCCGGACGTGCGCTACCGGTGGCGTCGCTCCGGGTGAGCCCTTCCGGCGGAGCCGGAACGCGTACGGAGCACAGGCACAACGGTCAGGGGCGGGGTCCGCGGTCGGGGACCCCGCCCTTCGCCGTGCCCGGCCCCGTGTGCCCGGCCTCCACGCGCCGGGCGCCCGCCGCGAGAGCGATCACCCCTCCCAACTGGCACCTTTCAGCGGCTTGCGCGGGTACGCACATTCCTTGCGCAAACGGGGCCGTGCGGCTTGCGTGGGCGATGTTTCGTCAAATGCCCTGGTTCTCAGGCATGTTGATGGAAGAGATGAGGGCACTCCGGGCTGCTTTCTTCTGCCGGAACGGTGGACTCCCCGTCAATTCTCTGCAACTCTCTGACCGCAAAACGCAAAAGGTCATCCTGTCGGTGCAGGAATTCGTGTACCGGCAGGTTCGCAGTCTGAGCCGCGCCTCGGCCCCCTGCGCCGAGGCAGCAGATCGGGGACACATGAGAACGCGACGATGGAGATGGCGGGTCCTTTCCGCGACCGTCTCCACCAGCCTGATGATGGTCGCCTGGCCGGCGTTGAACGCCTCGGCCGCCGGCGGCCCGAACATCGCCGCCGGCCAGCGCGCGGCCGCGAGCAGCGGGAAGTCCGCCGGGAACATCGCCGACGGGCAGCAGTCGACCTACTGGGAGGGGTCGGGGAAGTCCCTGCCCCAGTGGGTGCAGAGCGACCTGGGCAAGGTCACCCGCATCGACCAGGTCACGCTGAAGCTGCCCGCCGACTGGGCGACCCGCCGCCAGACGCTCTCCCTCCAGGGCAGCGTCGACGGCACCAGCTTCGCCACGCTGAAGACCTCGGCCGCCTACACCTTCGCCCCGGGCAGCTCCAACAAGGTCACCATCAGCTTCCCGGCCACCCAGGCCCGGTTCGTACGGGCCGACATCACCGCGAACACCGCCTCCAAGAACGGCCAGCTCGCCGAGCTGGAGGTCCGGGCGGCAGCGGAGTCCTCGGTGAACCTCGCCGCCGGGCGCACGCTCACGGCCAGCAGCTACACCGAGACGTACGTCGCCGCCCACGCCAACGACGGCAACCCGGCCAGCTACTGGGAGAGCCGCAACGACGAACTGCCGCAGTGGATCCAGGCCGATCTCGGCTCGTCCGTACGGGTCGACCGCGTGGTGCTGCGCCTGCCGGACGGCTGGGAGACCCGCAGCCAGACGCTGAAGATCCAGGGCAGCGCCAACGGCACGGACTTCACCGACCTGACCCAGGCCGAGGCGTACACCTTCAGCCCCACGGCCGGCGAGAAGGCGACGATCACCTTCGACGCCACCACCACCCGCTATGTGCGCGTCCTGGTCAGCGCCAACAGCGTCCAGCCCGGCGCCCAGGTCTCCGAGCTGGAGATCTACGGCCCCGAGTCCGGTGACACCCAGGCACCGAGCGCGCCGGCCCAGCTGGCGTACACCGAACCGGCCACCGGACAGATCCGGCTGACCTGGAAGGCGTCGACGGACGACACCGCCGTCACCGGCTACGACATCTACGCCGACAACACCCTGCTGACCAGCGTGGCCGGTGACGTCACCACGTACACCGACACCCGCCCGGCCGGCACCACCGTGTCCTACTACGTCCGGGCCAAGGACGCCGCGGGCAACGTCTCGGGCAACAGCAACACCGTCACCCGCAGCGGGGGGACCGGCGACACCCAGGCGCCCACCGCACCGGCCGACCTGAGCTTCACCGAGCCGGCCTCCGGGCAGATCAAGCTGGTCTGGCAGGCCTCCAGCGACAACAAGGCCGTCACCGGCTACGACATCTACGCCAACAACGTGCTGCGCAAGAGCGTCGCGGGCGATGTCACCACCTACACCGACACCCAGCCCGCCGGCACCACCGTGTCGTACTTCGTCCGGGCCAAGGACGCGGCGGGCAACGTCTCGGGCGACAGCAACACCGTCACCCGCAACGGCAGCACCGGCGCCGCCTCCAACCTCGCCGTCGGCAAGCCCATCGAGGCATCCTCCGTGGTCCACACGTTCGTCGCGGAGAACGCCAACGACAACCAGCTCTCCACCTACTGGGAGGGCGCGGGCGGCAGCTACCCCAACACCCTCACGGTGAAGCTGGGCGCCAACGCCGACACCCAGAGCGTCGTCGTCAAGCTCAACCCGGACAGCAGCTGGGGCGCCAGGACGCAGAACATCCAGGTCCTCGGCCGTGAGCAGAGCGCCTCGTCCTTCACCAGCCTGGTCGCCGCCAAGGACTACGCCTTCAGCCCCGGCAGCGGCAACACGGTGACCATTCCGGTCGACGCCCGGGTCGCCGACGTCCAGCTGAAGTTCACCTCCAACACCGGCTCGTCCGCCGGACAGGTCGCGGAGTTCCAGGTCCTGGGCGCCCCCGCTCCCAACCCGAACCTCCAGGTCAGCGCCCTGACCGCGGACCCGTCCGCGCCGGTCGAGTCGGACCCGGTGAAGCTCACCGCGACGGTGCGCAACAGCGGCGCCGTCGCCGCTCCGGCAGGCAAGCTCGAATTCCGGCTCGGCGACTCCGAGGTGGCCACCGCCTCCGTGGGCGCGCTCGCCGCCGGGGCCTCGACGCAGGTGAGCGCCGACATCGGGGCGCTCGACGCGGGGACGTACACCCTCAGCGCCGTGGCCGACCCGGACAACGAGATCATCGAGCAGAACGAGACCGACAACACCTACACCAGCGCGGCCAAGCTGGTCGTCAAGCCGGTCGACAGCTCCGACCTGGTGCTCTCGGCGGTCACCACCTCGCCGTCCGCCCCGGCCGAGGGCGACAACGTCACCTTCTCCGCGGCCATCAGGAACCAGGGCACGGCCGCGTCCGCCTCGGGCAGCCACGCCGTCACCCTGACCCTGCTCGACTCCAAGGGCGCCACGGTGAAGACCCTCACCGGCAGCTACAGCGGCGCGATAGCCGCGGGTGCCACGACCGCCCCGGTGAGCCTGGGCTCGTGGACGGCGGCCAACGGTTCGTACACCGTGAAGACGGTGATCGCGGACGACGCCAACGAGCTTCCGGTCAAGCGCGGGAACAACACCGCGAGCAGCTCGTTCTTCGTCGGGCGCGGCGCCGACATGCCGTACGACACCTACGAGGCGGAGGACGCGGTCACCGGCGGCGGCGCGAAGGTCGTCGGACCGAACAGGACCGTCGGCGACCTCGCGGGCGAGGCATCGGGCCGCAAGGCCGTCACGCTCAACGAGACCGGCAACTACGTCGAGTTCACCACGAGGGCCAGCACCAACAGCCTGGTGGCCCGCTACTCCATCCCGGACTCCGCGGGCGGCGGCGGCATCGACTCCAAGCTGAACATCTACGTCGACGGCACGTTCCTCAAGGCGATCGACCTCACCTCGAAGTACGCGTGGCTGTACGGCGCCGAGACCGGTCCCGGCAACTCCCCGGACGCGGGCTCGCCGCGGCACATCTACGACGAGGCGAATGTACTGCTGGGCACGACCGTCCCGGCAGGCAGCAAGATCCGGCTCCAGAAGGACGCGGCGAACACCAGCACCTACGCGATCGACTTCATCAGCCTGGAGCAGGCCACCCAGATCGCCAACCCGGACCCGGCCGCCTACGCCGTCCCCGCCGGCTTCACCCACCAGGACGTCCAGAACGCCCTGGACAAGGTGCGGATGGACACCACGGGCAAGCTGGTGGGCGTCTACCTGCCGGCCGGTGACTACGAGACCGCCAGCAAGTTCCAGGTCTACGGCAAGGCCGTCCAGATCATCGGGGCGGGGCCCTGGTACACCAGGTTCCACGCCCCCTCGACCCAGGAGAACACCGACATCGGCTTCCGGGCCGAGGCCAGCGCCAAGGGCTCGACGTTCGCGAACTTCGCGTACTTCGGGAACTACACCTCGCGCATCGACGGACCGGGCAAGGTGTTCGACTTCTCCAACGTCTCCGACATGGTGATCGACAACATCTGGAACGAGCACACGGTGTGCCTCTACTGGGGCGCCAACACCGACAACATCACCATCAAGAACTCCCGCATCCGGGACACGTTCGCCGACGGCATCAACATGACCAACGGCTCGACCGACAACCACGTCGTCAACATCGAGTCGCGGGCCACCGGGGACGACAGCTTCGCGCTGTTCTCGGCGATCGACTCCGGCGGCTCGGACATGAAGAACAACGTCTACGAGAACCTCACCTCCCTCCTGACCTGGCGCGCGGCCGGTCTCGCCGTCTACGGCGGCTACGACAACACCTTCCGCAACATCCGCATCGAGGACACCCTGGTCTACTCCGGGATCACGGTCAGCTCGCTGGACTTCGGCTACCCGATGAACGGCTTCGGGACCGGTCCGACGACGGTCGAGAACGTCTCCGTGGTCCGCTCGGGCGGTCATTTCTGGGGTACGCAGACCTTCCCCGGCATCTGGCTGTTCTCCGCCTCCAAGGTCTTCCAGGGCATCCGCATCAACCACGTCGACATCGTCGACCCGACGTACAGCGGCATCATGTTCCAGACCAACTACGTGGGGGGTCAGCCGCAGTTCCCGATCAAGGACACGATCCTGACCGACATCTCCATCTCCGGCGCCCGCAAGAGCGGTGACGCCTTCGACGCCAAGTCCGGCTTCGGACTGTGGGCCAACGAGATGCCGGAGGCCGGCCAGGGGCCCGCCGTCGGTGAGGTCACCTTCAACGGGCTCAAGCTCAGCGGCAACGCCCAGGACGTGAAGAACACGACGTCCACCATGAAGATCAACATCAACCCGTAACAAGCACCGCATACAGGGGCGCCGTCCGGCATGCCGGACGGCGCTCCGTGCTGCGCGCACGCCGAATCCCGCATGCCGCGTACGGAGGGCTGTCAAACTTTTACGAAAACTGCGCGAGATATTGCGTTCACATGTCGACGCTGGTTGAGTGTGCCTCGCCCCGGCAGTCAGTCGGCCGAGGGCCATCCACGCTCATGCCCAAAGGGGATCAACGATGAGAAGTGCTGGGTTGCGCCGCACACGCCGTATCAGCCGTGCCTCCGCGGCTGCCCTTGTCACCGCACTTGCCCTGACCTCGCTCGCCTCTTGCGGTACGAGCAGCAGCAAGGACGACGATTCGAGCAGCTCGTCCAAGGGGTCGTCCGACCCTTCGGCTCCGCTGGACCCGAAGACGAAGGTGACGATCTCGATCGACTGCATGCCGCCGGCGGCCAAGGCCGCGGAGCTGCGTGAGTGGAACGAGGACATCAAGACGTTCAACGAGAAGTACCCGAACGTCACGATCAACGGGAAGTCGACCCCGGGCCAGTGCAACGAGCCGCCCCGCTTCACCGCCATGCTGAAGGGGAAGTCGCAGCCCGACGTCTTCTACGCGTACTTCAGTGACCTCCAGCAGGTCCTGGACAACGACGGGGCCGAGGACATCTCCGCGTACGTCACCGACAAGACAGTGCCCGCGCTGAAGGACATCCAGACCCAGGTCGTCGACGTGGCCCGCAAGGACGGCAAGCTCTACGGCCTGCCGACCAGCAACTACACCATGGGCCTGATGATCAACCGGAAGCTCTTCACCGAGGCCGGTCTCGACCCGAACACACCGCCGGCCACCTGGGAGGAGGTCCGCACCGCCGCCAAGAAGATCGCGGGCCTGGGCAAGGGCATCTCCGGCTACGGCGAGTACAGCGCCGGCAACAACGGCGGGTGGCACTTCGCCGCGACCCAGTTCGGCCTCGGCGGGGACATCGTCGACGCCTCCGGCAAGAAGGCGGCCTTCAACGACGCCAACGGCAAGCAGGTCCTCCAGCAGCTGCACGACATGCGCTGGGAGGACGACAGCATGGGCAAGACCCAGCTGCTGAAGTGGGGCGACCTCCAGAAGCAGATAGCCAGCGACAAGCTCGGCATGTTCCTCGCCGCGCCCGACGACATCGCCTACATGGTGCAGCAGCTCGGCGCCTCGTACGAGACCTTCGGCCTGGGCCCGATCCCCGGCGCCAAGGGAACCCTCTTCGGCGGCAACAACTACCTGATCAAGAAGGGCAGCTCGCCCGACCAGATCAAGGCCGCCATCGCCTGGCTCAACTTCAAGAACCTCACCCCCGGCAAGGGCCAGTTCGACTGGGCCCGCACCAAGGCCGACAAGCTCCCCGTCGGCCTCCCGCAGCCGAACTTCTTCCTCGGTGAGAGCAAGACCAAGGACGACGCCGCACGCGCCGAGAACGCGACGATGCCCGTCGAGAACTTCAAGGCCTTCATGGACAACCCCGTCCCCGGCAAGGCCGAGCCGCCGAAGGCGCAGGAGATCTACAAGATCCTCGACAACGCCATGTCCGGCGTCCTGACCAACAAGAACGCGGACGTCGACAAGCTGCTCTCCACCGCCGAGAAGCAGGTCAACCAGGTTCTGGCGAACCAGTAACGGACACGCGGGGCCGGGTCACGCGGACCCGGCCCCGCATCCGAACCCCGTGCGCGTACCGCGCTCGACGTTCACCGGCACCGAGGAGACACCATGTCGGCCCCTACCCTGTCCCCCCGCAAGGCGACCAGGCCTCGCCCAGGACATACAGGCCCCGCACGCCGGGACTCCGCCCGCGAGGAGTTCCTGCGCGCCGTGCGCCGCAACATCTCAGCCCACGGCTTCCTCATCGGAGCGGTGCTCTGCTTCTCGCTCTTCTCCTGGTATCCGATGGTCCGGGAATTCATCCTGGCCTTCCAGAAGAACGAGGACGGCAAAACCACCTGGGCCGGCTGGTCCAACCTGACGTACGTCTTCAACGACCCGGCGTTCTGGCAGGCCTGGCGCAACACCCTCCTGTTCACCGTCCTCGCCCTGCTGCTCGGCTTCCTCGTCCCGTTCGTCATCGCCGTGGTGCTCAACGAGTTCCGGCACGGACAGGGCTACCTGCGGCTCCTGGTCTACCTCCCCGTGATGCTGCCGCCGGTCGCCTCGGTCCTGCTCTTCAAGTACTTCTACGACCCCGGCTACGGCCTCTTCAACCGCATCCTGGCCATCTTCCACCTGCCCGAACAGCAATGGCTCCAGGACACCACCACCTCGATGCTCTCCGTCGTCATCGCGGCGACCTGGATGAACATGGGCGGCGCGACGCTCATCTACCTCGCCGCGCTCCAGGGCATCCCGGGCGAGCTGTACGAGGCGGCCGAACTCGACGGCGCGGGACTGCTGCGCAAGATCTGGCACGTCACCATCCCGCAGACCCGCCTCATCCTCTCGCTGCTGCTGCTCATGCAGATCATCGCGACGATGCAGGTCTTCACCGAACCCTTCCTGCTCACCAACGGCGCCGGCCCCGAGGGCTCCACCATCACCGTCGTCTACCTCATCTACCAGTACGCCTTCAACTTCAACAACTACGGCAGCGCGGCGGCACTCGGCCTCGTCCTGCTCGTCGTCCTCGCGGGCTTCTCCGCGGTGTACGTACGACTGAGCCGCAGCAGCGAAGACTAGGACGGGAGCACACCATGGCATCGAACACGTTGGTCTCCCGGCGCGGGAGCACCGCACGCAAGTCGGCCCGGCGCGGGAACGAGGGCGCCGCCGACCGCAGCCGGCAGCGCACCCTGATCTCACCGGCCCAGCTCGGCAGACGCCGCGGCAAGGTCT
Organism: Streptomyces sp. ATexAB-D23; assembly: GCF_000373645.1. Lineage (GTDB taxonomy): Bacteria > Actinomycetota > Actinomycetes > Streptomycetales > Streptomycetaceae > Streptomyces > Streptomyces castrisilvae. The sequence continues at coordinate 185,342 of NZ_KB892004.1, forward strand.
TCTACTGGGTCGTCTTCGCCCTGGTGATGGTCCTGTTCACGGTGGTCTTCCTCGGCCCCCTGTACTGGATGGTCACCGGCGGCCTCAAGACCACCCAGGAAGTGGTGCAGAGCCCGCCCACCGCCTTCCCCAGCTCCATCCACACCGAGAACTACAAGCAGGCCTGGACCGTGATGGACCTGTCCAGGCTGCTCTTCAACACCCTGTACTACGCCTTCGGAGCGCTCGCCTTCCAGCTGATCTTCGACGTCGCGGCCGCCTACTCGCTCTCCAAGCTGCGGCCGGTGTTCGGCAAGGTCATCCTCGGCATGATGCTGGCCACCCTGATGATCCCCGCCACCGTGCTCGTCGTCCCGCAGTACCTCACGGTCCTGGACGTGCCCGTCTTCCAGCGGAACCTCGTCAACTCGCCCTGGGCGATCTGGCTGCCGTCGGTCACCAACGCCTTCAACATCTTCCTGCTGAAGCGGTTCTTCGACTCCATCCCCGGCGAACTGCTCGACGCCGCCGCCATGGACGGCGCCTCACCCCTGCGCACCCTGCGCTCGATCGTCCTGCCCATCTCCCGGCCGATCCTCGGAGTCGTGTCCATCTTCGCCGTCGTCGGCGTGTGGAAGGACTTCCTCTGGCCGATGCTCACCCTGCCCGACCCGAACAAGCAGACGCTCAACGTGGGCATCTACTCACTGGCCAGCGGTGTACCGGAGAACGTCCTCATCGCCGCACTCACCATCGCCTCGATCCCCACGCTGCTCATCTTCCTGATCTTCCAGCGCAACATCATGAGCGGTCTGACCGCGGGCGGCCTCAAGGGCTGACTCCCGCCCCGGGGGGCACGCCCCCGGACCGCCACCCCCTCAGCACTCCGCCGCCGGCCCTTCCATCCTGCCCCGCTTGCCGGGCCGGCGGCGGAGTACCACCTGCCCGAAAGGAACGCCACGTGGCAGCCAACCGTCCGTCCGAGGCCACCGCACACTGGTGGCGCGACGCCGCCATCTACCAGATCTACGTACGCAGCTTCGCCGACGGCGACGGCGACGGTACCGGCGATCTGGCGGGGGTACGGGCCAAGCTTCCCTACCTCGTGGAACTGGGCGTGGACGCGCTCTGGTTCACCCCCTGGTACCTGTCGCCCCTGGCCGACGGCGGCTACGACGTGGCCGACTACCGCACGATCGACCCCGCCTTCGGCACCCTCGCCGAAGCCGAGAAACTGATCGCCGAGGCCCGCGAACTGGGCATCCGCACCATCATCGACATCGTGCCCAACCACGTCTCCGACCAGCACGCCTGGTTCCGTGCCGCCCTCGAAGCCGGCTCCGGCAGCCCCGAACGCGACCTCTTCCACTTCCGCAAGGGCCGCGGCGCGAACGGTGAGATCCCCCCCAACGACTGGGTCTCCGAATTCGGCGGCACCCCCTGGACCAGGCTGGAGGACGGCGAGTGGTACCTCCACCTCTTCGCCACCCAGCAGCCCGACCTCAACTGGGCCCACCCCGCTGTCCGCCAGGAGCACGAGGACGTGCTGCGCTTCTGGTTCGAACGCGGCGTCGCGGGCGTGCGCATCGACTCCGCCGCCCTGCTCGCCAAGGACCCCGCGCTGCCCGACTTCGTCATCGGCACCGACCCGCACCCCTTCGTGGACCGGGACGAACTGCACGACATCTACCGCTCCTGGCGCGCCATAGCCGACGAGTACGGCGGGGTCTTCGTCGGCGAGGTCTGGCTCCCCGACACCGAGCGGTTCGCCCGCTACCTGCGCCCCGACGAACTGCACACCGCCTTCAACTTCAACTTCCTGGCCTGCCCCTGGGAGGCCGGACTGCTCAGGACCGCCATCGACGACACCCTCGCCGAGCACGCCTCGGTCGGCGCGCCCGCCACCTGGGTGCTGTGCAATCACGACGTGACCCGGACCGTCACCCGCTACGGCCGCGCGGAGACCGGGTTCGACTTCGCGGCCAAGACCTTCGGCACCCCCACCGACCTGGCGCTCGGCACCCGCCGGGCCCGCGCCGCGGCCCTCCTCTCGCTGGCCCTGCCCGGCGCGGCCTACCTCTACCAGGGCGAGGAACTCGGGCTGCCGGAGGCCGACATCCCGCTGGACCGCATCCAGGACCCGATGCACTTCCGCAAGAACGGCACCGACCCGGGCCGGGACGGCTGCCGCGTCCCGCTGCCCTGGGCGGCCGGCGAACCGCACGCCGGATTCGGGGCCACCATGGACCCCTGGCTCCCGCAGCCGGACGACTGGTCCGGGTACGCCGCCGACGTCCAGAGCACGGACCCGGACTCGATGCTCAGCCTCTACCGCGAGGCCCTGCGGCTGCGGCGCACCGAACCCGGCTTCGGGACCGGGGGGGAGCCCGGCATCCAGCGGCTGACCTGGCTGGACGCCGCGCCCGGTGTGCTCGCCTTCGCCCGGACCGACGGACTCCTGTGCGTCGTCAATCTGGCCGCCGACGCCGCGGCCCTGCCCCCGCACAGCGCGCTGCTGCTCGCCAGCGGCCCCCTGGACGGGGCGGGACGCCTCCCGCAGGACACGGCGGTGTGGCTGCGCGCCTGACACCGCCGCGGCCGCACCCCGGCCCGGTCGCGGACGCGTGGGAGCGCGACCGTGGCCGGGCCGCAGGTTCGCGGCCGGGCCGGGGCTGCGGCACAGTGGGCATATGGACGCTCCCAACGATCTGAACGCCCTCGCCGCCGAGCACCTGGCCGCCGCCCGCACCTCCCCGCACGGCCGCAGCGCCCACCTCCTGCTCCACCAGGACCCGCTGCGCCAGACCGTCATCGCGCTGACCTCGGGCTCCGCGCTCGACGAGCACAACGCCCCGCCCGCCGCCTCGCTCCAGGTGCTGCGCGGCTCGGTCCGGCTCACCGCCGCGTCCGGCGACGTGGAACTGGCGCCCGGCCGCCTGCACCCGATCCCGCAGGAGCGGCACGGGCTGCTCGCCCTGGAGGACGCCGTCGTCCTCCTGACGGCCGTCAACCCCTGAGAACACCCCGCCCGTGGCCGGTTCTTCGCGGTGAAGTCCTCCGCGAGGACCCGGCCCGGCCCTTGTGGGAGCGCTCTCAGCATCGGCAGGATGACTCCGTGACCCAGCTCCCCGGCCCACGGGCCTACCACCCCGGCGACCGCGCCGCCCTCTCGGACATCTGCATACGCACGGCAGCGGGCGGCGACGACGCCCGGCACCTGTACCCCGACCCCGAACTGGTGCCGTCGATCTTCGCCACGCCCTACGCCGTCCTGGAGCCCGACCTCACCTTCGTCCTCGACGACGGCACCGGCCGCGCGGTCGGATACATCCTCGGCACCGCCGACACACCGCGCTTCGTGAAGCAGTTCCGCGAGCGGTGGCTGCCCCGGGTGGAGGACCGCTACCCGCGCCCCGAAGGCCCGCCGCGCAGCCCCACCGACGAGATGACCGCCCTCCTGCACGACCCCGAGCGGATGGTCCTGCCCGAACTCGCCGCCCACCCCGCCCACCTGCACATCGACCTGCTGCCCGACTGGCAGCGCAAGGGGTACGGCAGAGACCTGATGCGCACCTTCCTCGCGGCCCTGAACACCAGGGGCGTCGCGGGTGTCCATCTGTCCATGCTCACCGCCAACACCCCGGCCAGGGCCTTCTACGACCGGCTCGGCTTCAGAGAGATCCACGTCCCCGACCCCGGGCCCGTCACCTACCTGGTACGCGGCACGGAGGCGGATCTGTAGGACCTTTCGTCACTCCAGAGGGTGCCGCCGGGATTCGCTGGGCAGGTACTCGTTGACCGCCGCCGCCGGGCGGCGCGTTCCGGCTGGGAGGCGTGTGACGTGAGGGAACGGACCGGTTGGCAGTTCACCGACGACCGCGGGCAGTTGGCGGCCCGCGAGGAGCGCCCGCAGCGGGTGCTCGCCTACATCCAGGCAGGCGCGACCCTGTGGGACCACGGGATACGGCCGGCCGGCCTGTTCGGCTCCGGTCACGACGACCCCGCCGCGCCCGACGCGGCGAAGACCGGCTCGCTCCCCCTGGACGAGATCGCGTACGCCGGGGCGGGCCCCGCCCTGGACGTGGACGCCCTGCTGCGCGGCGCGCCGGACCTCGTGGTCGCCGTCAGCTACGGCGGCGGCCAGGTCTACGGCCTCGACCCGGAGACCGCCAAACACCTGGAGGGCCACGTCCCGGTCGTCGTCATCGACGTCGGCCAGGCGCGCACCCTCGCCGAGATCGGTGAGCGCTTCGCCCGACTGGCCCGCTCGCTCGGTGCCGAGGAGCCCGCGGCGGCGACCCGGGAGCTGGACGCCGCCAGGAACCGGCTGCGCGCGCTCAACGCGGCCGGTGACGGGCCGACGGTCCTGGCCCTGTCACCGGCGGGCCAGGAACAGGCGCACCTGGCCCGCCCCCGCATGTGGCCCGAGCTGCGGGTGCTGAGCGAATTGGGCGTCAACCTCGTGGAGCCCGCCGAAGGGCCGGGTGCCAACTGGTCCACGACCGCCTACACCGAGGCCGCCGGCCTGCGCCCCGCCGTCGTCCTCGCCGACATCCGGTCCAACGCCACGCCGCTGGACGAGCTCCGGTCCAACGCCGGCTGGACGGCCGTCGCGGGCGCGGCCCGGGTGGTGCCGTGGAACCCGGAACCGGTGTGCAGCGCCCATGCGCACGCCAGGTTCCTGGAGCTCGTGGCCGACGCCTTGGAGAACTGAGGACACCGGCCACCCGCCGGCGGACACATTCGGCACGGCTGCCCGCACCCTCGGCGGTGCCTGCCGCGTTGGCCCTTCGGTGGGTCCGAACGAGGCAGGGGAGGTCCGCGGCATGGCGCGGGAGAAGGACACGACCGTGGTGACGGGCCTGGGCCTGGTGACGCCCGTGGGCGCCGACGAGGACGCCTTCTGGGCCGGCCTGTGCGCGGGCCGGTCGGTGGCCAGGCGCTGTGAGGAACTGGCCGGTCTGCCGGCCGACTTCGCCTGCCGGGCCGACGGGACCGACCTGGACGAAGCGGTCGGCGGGCGGGCCGGCTGGCGGATGGCGCGGTTCGTGAAGCTGGCCCTGGTCGCCGCGCGCCGAGCCGTCGCCGACGCCGGGCTGCGCCCGCCGGGCTGGGACGGCGACCGGGTGGGCGTCGTGCTGGGCGTCGGCGTCGGCGGCGTCACCGCCCTCGTGGACAACGTCCGCAGGCTCGACAGCGGCGGCCCGCAGGCCGTCTCCCCGCTCCTGGCGCCGATGATGATGCCCAACGCGGCCGCCGGCGAGATCGCCATCGACCTGGGGGCCCGCGGCCCGAGCCTCGCCCCGGCCACGGCCTGCGCCTCGGGCGCCACCGCCCTCGCCACCGCCCACGACCTCCTGGCCACCGGCCGGTGCGACATCGTGATCGCGGGCGGCGCCGAATCCGTGCTGACCCCCCTGGTGGTGACGGCCTTCGCGCAGATGGGCGCGCTGTCCGTACGCACCGCGGACCCGTCTGCCGCGTCCCGGCCGTTCGCCGCCGACCGCGACGGCTTCGTCCTCGGCGAGGGCGCCGCCGTGCTGGTCCTGGAGCGGTCCGGGCACGCGGCGGCCCGGGGAGGCAGGGCGCGGGCCGTCCTCGCCGGGGCCGGAGCCGCCACGGACGCCCACCACCCCACCGCCCCCGACCCCGGCGGCCACGGCGCCCGGCGCGCCGTCGAAGCGGCCCTGGACGGCGCCGGATGGGCCGCACACGAGGTCGACCACATCAACGCCCACGGCACCTCGACCCCGCTGAACGACGCCATGGAGGCCGGCCTGATCGCCCGCCTCTTCCCCCACCGCCCCTCGGTGACCGCCCCCAAGGGCGTCATCGGCCACACCCTCGCCGCCGGCGGCGCGATCGAGGCCGCCGCCACCGTGCTGACCCTGGAACACGGCGTCGTCCCGCCCATCGCCAACCTGGAGGCCCCGCCCGCCGAGTGGGACATCGACTGCGTGACCAAGCAGCCGCGACACCAGCGGGTGGAGCGGGCCGTCAGCCATTCCTTCGGCTTCGGCGGACACAACGTCGCGCTCGCCTTCGAACACATCCGGCACGCCGGCAGGTGAACAACTGCGCGATCACGGTGTCCTGACGGTGCGCCGGTCGTTCCCCGTGTATGACCACCACTCTCGACAGCCCCGACGCCCCGGGGACCGGTGCCGACCCCCTCGCCCGCCCGCTCACCTCCGTGCTCCTCGGCGCCGACGCCCACCGCGAGCACGGCTTCTGGCGCAGGCTCATCGCCACCGAACCGTTCCGCCTGCCCACCGGGCCGCGGACGGGCGGCACCCCGGAGGAGCGCCTCGCACGCGCGTACGCCCGGCTGCGCACCCTCAACGACGCCCTGGACAGCGCGGCCCGCCCGGCCTGTGACCCCCGGGCCCTGGCCGCGCTGCACGAATGGCTCGCCCCGGTCGACCCGGCGCTCGCCACCATCGCCGGCATCCACTACAACCTCTTCCTCGGCAGCCTCATCGACCACGACACCGGCTGCCCCCGCGACCTGTCGGACTACCTGCTGCTGCGGCGCACCGGGACGTTCCTGTGCACGGAGGTCGACCACGGTAACGACGCCGCCGCCATCGAGACGACCGCCACCTACGACCCCGTGCGCGACGGGTTCGTCGTGCACACCCCGCACTGCGGTGCCCAGAAGTTCATGCCCAACACCGGACCGGCCGGCGGCCCCAAGTCCGGGCTCGTCGCCGCACGCCTGATCGCCGACGGCACCGACCACGGCGTCTTCCTCCTGCTCGTGCCGCTCACGGACGCCGCCCGCCCACTGCCCGGCGTACGCGTCCGCAGACTCCCGGCACGGATGGGCAGCCCCGTCGACCACTGCCTGACCTCCTTCGACCAGGTTTTCGTACGCCGCGACGCCCTGCTCGCTGGCCCGCAGGGGCGGATCGACGACGACGGGGTGTTCCGCAGCGCCACCGAGGGCCGCAGACGCCGCTTCCTCGCCTCGATCGCCCGGGTCGTCACGGGCCGCATCTGCATGAGCGCCAGCGCCGTCGGCTCCGCCCGCGCCACGCTGGCCGTCGCCGTGCGCTACGGCGGCCACCGGTACGTCTCCGCGGGCCGCCGCTCGCCGCGGGTGCCGGTGATCGCCCACCGCAGCCACCACGGGCCGCTCGCCGAGGCCATGGCCACTGTCTTCGCCATGAGCCTGCTGCACCGCAGGGTCCTGGACCGCTGGGAGGCCGCCGCGGCGGGCCCCGCGGCCGGGCGCGAGGTGGCCGAGCGGCTGGTCGACATCGCCAAGGGGTGGATCACCTGGCGGGCCCGCGAGGTGATCGTCGAGAGCCGGGAACGCTGCGGCGCCCAGGGCCTGCTGGAGAACAACGGGCTGACCGCGCTCGTCACCGGGGTGGAGGGCGCCATCACCGCCGAGGGCGACAACCTCGCCGTCCATGCCAGGGCCGCCGCCACCATGGTCTTCGCCGCCACGGCAGGCCCCGCGCACGAGCCGGCCGCCCATCCGCCGGCCGGCGACCTCACCGACCTGCGGTTCCTGGTCCGCCTCCTGGAGCGGGTGGAGGAGATCCGCTTCGCGCAGGCGGCGGCGCGCATGGCCCCGGTGGCGCACGGCGACCCGCTGGAGCGGTGGAACGCGGCGTCCGGGCCCGCACTGCGCGGGGTCGAGACGCACGCCGCCCGGCAGGCCGCCGAGGCGTACGCGGACGCGGTCGACGCCCTGCCCGCCGGGCCGGCCCGCGACCGGCTGGACGAACTCGCCCGGCTGTTCGCCCTGGGCCAGGTCGCGCGCAGCAGCGGGGTCCTGCTCGCGGCGGGCCACCTGGGCGCCGGCCAGGTCGAGGACCTCACCGAGTGCGTCGAGCGGCTGATCGGCGCGGTGGCGCCCCGGCTGCCGGAGCTCGCCGACTCCTTCGCGTTTCCCGACGAGGTGCTCGACGACTGGCCGATCACGGGGGCCCGTTACGCCGACGCGTACGACGACCCGGACGCCCACTGGCACACCGCCGCCGCCCGGAAGGAAGCGGGGGAGAGCCGATGACGGGCACGCGGACGCGTCGCGCGGCGGACGCCGGACAGGCCCTCGTGGCGGGCGCCGTACTCCTCGCCTACTGGAGCACCGTCGCCCTGTTCGCGCGCTGGTGCGTCCCGCCGCGACCGGGCAGTGGCGAATCGGTTCGCCGCAAGGCGTAACCGGAACGACGCTGCCGAGTTACTCCGGCGTCGGGCGGTGCGCGCCGCCGCCCGGACGCCCCCACCGGATGGGAATGAGGAAAGGAAGACCATGAGCACGATTCACCCCCGGATCACCGACGTACTCAGCCGTACCTTCAAGGTGCCCGTGGCCGAGATCCTCCCGGAATCCACGATGGACAGCCTGGACATGGACTCTCTCGCGGTCGCCGAGTTCGCCGTCGTCCTCAGGGAGACCACCGGGGTCGAACTGGACTCCGCCACCCTGCACCGGCAGACCACCCTCGCCGCTCTCACGGAGTTCCTCCGCGCGTCGGCCGACGGCGGGGCCCCGGTGAGCAACGCCCGATGAAGACACCGGCCATCGCCGTCACGGGGCTGGGCATGATCACCCCGGTCGGCAACGACACCGAGTCCACCTGGGACGGCGTGTGCGCCGCCGTCAGTCCCGCCCGCACCGTCGCCGCCCTCGAAGGGTGCGAGATCGACTTCGCCTGCATGGTCGACGGCATCGACCTGGACGCGACGGTCGGCCGCCGTACGGCCTTCCGCATGGGCAGATACGTCAAGTTCGCGGTACTCGCCGCCCGCGAGGCGGTCGCCGACGCGGGTCTCGACCCGGCCGGCTGGGACGGCAGCCGGGTCGCCGTCGTCGTCGGCACCAGCAGCGGCGGCTCCGCCCACCTCACCGACCAGGCGCTGGTGCTGGAAAGGAGGGGGCCGGAGGCGACCTCGCCGGCCGGCGTCCTGCTGACCATCCCCAACATGCCGGCCGCCGAGATCGCCATCGAGATGCGGGCCACCGGCCCCAGCATGGCCCCTTGCACGGCGTGTTCGTCGGGCGTCACCGCGTTGTCGGTCGCCCGGGACCTGCTCGCCACCGGGCAGTGCGACGTGGCCATCGCGGGAGCCACCGAATCGACGGTCTTCCCGATCGCCATGACCGGATTCGCCAGGTCCGGGGCCGCCGCCCGCGCGGACGGCGACCTGTCCCGGCTCAGCCGCCCCTTCGCCGCCGACCGGGCCGGCCTCGTCATGGGAGAGGGCGCCGCCGTCATGGTGCTGGAGCGGGCGGACGACGCCGAGGCCAGGGGCGCCGAACCCCGCGCCCTGCTCGCCGGTGCCGGCGCCACCACGGACGCCCACCACCCCACCAGCCCGCACCCCGACGGCCGGATCGCCCAGGCAGCCGTCGAGGCCGCGCTGCGCGACGCGGGCTGGCGGGCCGAGGAAGTCGAGCACATCAACGCGCACGGCACCGCGACCCAGCGCAACGACGCCGCCGAAGCCGCCCTCATCAGCCGTGTGTACCCGCACCGGCCCCCCGTCACCGCGCCCAAGGGCGTACTGGGCCACTGCATGGGCGCGGCCGGGGCGATCGAGGCCGGGCTGACGATCCTCACACTCCAGCGCGGAGTCATCCCGCCCGTCGCGAACCTGGACGCCCCCGCGCCCGGGTTCGACATCGACTGCGTCACCAAGCAGCCGCTGGTGCGGCCCGTCGGCCGCGCCATCAGCCACTCCTTCGGCTTCGGCGGTCACAACGCGGTGGTGGCGCTCCGGCGCCCCTGACCGCCGGGCCGGCCGGTGGCGGACGGGGCCGTCCGCCACCGGCTGTTACCGCCGCTGAGCTGCGCGGACGCTCGTGGTAGCGTGCCGGAGCCAGTCGAACTCCACGTATGGGGTCAGGGAATCCGGTGCGAATCCGGAACTGACGCGCAGCGGTGAGGGGGACGGGCGGGGCCACGGCCACTGGGAGACCCACCGTCTCCCGGGAAGGCGTCCCGTCCGAGCGAACCCGAGTCCGAAGACCTGCTGGCAACCGGCGCCCGGACCGGGCGGCGGACACCGTACAGCGGGCCCCGCGCATGGGCCCAGAGACGCCGAGGTACCCCGTGCCCATAGCCGGCCCCGCCCGTTCCGCCGCCCTGTTCACCACCGCCCTCCTGCTGCTGACGGCCTGTGGCCAGAGCCAGAGCCCGCGCGAGGAGACCGGCGCCCAGGGGAAGGCCGGGGGCTATCCGGTCACACTCAAGAACTGCGGACACACCGTCACCGTGAAGACCGCGCCCCGGCGCGCCGTCTCCGTCGACCAGGGCTCGACCGAGATCCTGCTCTCGCTCGGCCTCGCCGACCGGATCGCGGCCACGGCCACCTGGACCGACCCGGTGATGAAGGGCCTGGAGAAGGCCAACGCGTCGGTGACCAGGATCGCCGACAACCGCCCCTCGTCGGAGAAGGTCCTCGACCAGGAGCCCGACTTCGTCAGCGCGTCCTTCGAGTCGACCCTCGCCAAGGGCGGTGTCGCGCCCCGCGAGCAGTTCGAGAAGCTGGGCGTCCCCACCTACGTCTCGCCCGCCGACTGCACGGCCAAGGACAACACCAAGGACGGCGACGGCGTCCGCACCGGCGCCCTGACCATGGACAGCGTCTACGGCGAAGTACGCGACCTGGCCCGCGTGTTCGGCGTACCGGAGCGCGGCGAGAAGCTCGTCGCGCAGCTGCGCACCCGGGTCCGCGAGGCGGCCGAGGGCATCGACGCCTCCGACGCCTCCGTCCTGTACTGGTTCGCCAACTCCGAAGCCCCCTACCTGGCGGGATGCTGCGGAGCCCCCGGCATCATCAGCCGGGAACTCGGCGTGAAGAACGCCTTCGACGACACCCACGACGAGTGGCCCCAGATCAACTGGGAGACCGTCGCCGACCGCAACCCGGACGTCCTGGTCATCGGCGACCTGACCCGCAAGTCGCAGACCGCGGAGAGCGCCGCCGGGAAGATCGCCTTCCTGGAGTCGAACCCGGTCACCAAGAAGATGGACGCCGTCCGCCACAAGCGCTACGTCCTGCTCAGCGGCCAGGCCATGAACCCGTCCATCCGCACGGTCGAGGGCGTGGAGCAGGTGGCCGCCGGGCTCCGCGAGTTCGGGTTCGCGGGGTGACGGACACCGAGAGGACCGCGGCGCCGCGCGAACACACGGCGCCGGCGGCCGGCACCCGCGGCCGCCCCCGCCTGCGGGGCCTGGGCGGCGGGCTCCTCTGGACCGGCGGCCTCCTGCTGCTCGCCCTGTCCGTCGCGGTGGCCGTCACCATCGGCCCGGCCCGGATCTCCGTGGTCGACGTCTGGTCCGCGGTCGCCTCCCACCTCGGCATCGGCGAGGCGCGGCTCAGCCCGATCCGCGACGGCATCATCTGGAACCTGCGCATGCCGCGCACCCTGCTCGCCGCCGTCTGCGGCGCGGGGCTCGCGGTCTGCGGCACCGTCATGCAGTCCCTGCTGCGCAACCCGCTGGCCGACCCGTTCGTCCTCGGCGTCTCCTCCGGGGCGTCCACCGGCGCGGTCCTGGTCGTCGTGCTCGGCGTCGGCGGGGGAGCGATCTCCCTGCCGGCCGGCGCGTTCATCGGGGCGCTCTGCTCCTTCGCCCTGGTCATGCTGCTCAGTCACACCCTCGGCGGCAGCACCGACCGGGTCGTCCTGTCCGGTGTCGCGGCCATGCAGCTCTTCTCCGCGCTCACCTCCTTCGTCGTCATGACGGCCGCCGACGCCGAGCAGACCCGCGGGGTGCTCTTCTGGCTCCTCGGCTCGCTCGGCGGCGTCGGCTGGACCGATGTGTGGCTCTGCTCGGCCGTCCTCGCCGTGGCGCTGCTGGTGTGCCTCGGCCACGCCCGGACGCTCGACGCGTTCGCCTTCGGCCAGGAGGCGGCCGCCGCCCTCGGTGTCCATGTCGGACGCACCCGGACCGTCCTGCTGTGCACGACCGCGCTGCTGACCGCCGCACTCGTCAGCTCGGCCGGCGCCATCGGCTTCGTCGGACTGGTGCTGCCGCACGCCGCCCGCGCCCTCGCCGGCTCGGGCCACCGCAGGCTGCTGCCGGTCACCGCGCTCGCCGGGGCCGTCTTCCTGGTCTGGGTCGACACGCTCGCCCGCACCGTCCTCGATCCGCAGGAGGTTCCGGTGGGCGTCGTCACCGCCCTGATCGGGGTCCCCGCCTTCGTCCTCGTCCTCTACCGCACCAGGCGGGCCACATGAGCGAAACCGCGACCGGCGGCCTCAGGGCCGACCGGGTCGGCAGGGAAGCCGGCGGCCGCCTCGTCCTGGACGGCGTGTCGCTCGCGCCCGAGCCGGGCAGCACCGTCGGGCTGATCGGCCCCAACGGCTCCGGCAAGTCCACGCTGCTGCGCGTCCTGGCCGGGGTACTCGCGCCGCACGCGGGCGTGGTCACGCTCGACGGCGACCCGCTCGCCTCCGTCGGCCGGCGTGCGGTGGCCCGCCGCGTCGCGGTCGTCGACCAGCACGCCGTCACACAGGACGAGCTGTGCGTCCTGGACGTCGTACGCCTGGGCCGCATCCCGCACCGCCGCGCCTGGTCACCCCCGTCGGAGGCAGACGCGGCGGCGGTGGACGAGGCGCTGGAACGTACCGGTCTCACCGGACACCGGGACCAGTCCTGGCACACGCTCTCCGGCGGGGAGCGCCAGCGCGTCCAGATCGCCCGCGCGCTCGCCCAGCAGCCGCGCGAACTCCTGCTGGACGAGCCGACCAACCACCTCGACATCCAGCACCAGCTGGAGCTGCTGTCGCTGGTCGCCGCACTGCCGCTGACCGCCGTCATCGCCCTGCACGACCTCAATATGGCCGCGATGTTCTGCGACCGGATCGTGGTGATGAGCGGGGGACGGGCGGTCGCGGGCGGCACTCCGGAGCAGGTGATCACCGAGGAGCTGATCGAGGACGTCTACCGGGTGCGGGCCGTCGTGACCCCGGAGGGCCCGCAGGGGCGGCCCTCGGTGCGCTTCCGCCCCCGGCGTCCCTGAGCGGGACCGACCCGGAAGACATGCGAGAGGGCGGACCCGACTGGGGGTCCGCCCCTCGCTCTTCGTGCGGTAGGGCCGGTACGGCGGCGGGGGTCAGCGGTGGCGTCCCCGGCCGAAGTCGCCGCCCGTGTCCTTTCCGCCCATGTCCTTTCCGCCCTTGGTGGTGCCGTCCGCGTAGTCGATCTGCTCCTTGCGCAGCTCGGCGGAGACCTCCTTCTGCTCCGTCACCTTCTTGGTTTCCATCCGCACGCGTTCGACCGGGACCGCCTCCTTGCGCATGGTGGCGCGCTCGGCGTGCAGCGTGACCTCCACGTCCTGCTCGGTGAGGTCCCCACGGCCCGCTCCCTTGTCGCCGGGCTGCAGGGGTTCACGGACCACCCGCACCTCCTCGTGCGAGACCGGCACCGTGCGCGTGACGTTCTCGGTGACGACGTACTTGTGCAGGCGGGCCCTGCCGCTCTCGTACTCCTCGGTGCCGATGTGCAGCTGTTCCTCGGAGCGGATCAGCTCGTCCTTGCCGCCCGGGTCGGCGGCGGACCGTTCGGCGCCCGCACCGGCTCCGACCAGCGGACGGCCCGTGCCGGCGGCGTCGGCGTCCCGGTGCTTTCCGGTACCGGTCATGCCGGCGGCCTCCGGGGTGGTGCCGGCCGTCCGCGTCCGGTCGTTGCCGGACCTGCCGGCCGCGCCCATGGCCCCGGCCCCGGCTCCCGCGGCCGCGCCCGTGCCCGCCGCGCCCATCGTGCCGGTGCCCGTGGTGGTCGGGGCGTCGGTACCGGAGCGGTTGCCGAGGTTGTCCTTGGTGTTCCGGGTCAGGCCGTAGTGCCGGTACAGCTCCTCCTCCTCGGAGACGGACAGATGCGCGTCCGCGTCCACCCGGGGAGCTTCCTTGACCTGGTCCTTCGGGTGGGATATGTGCAGGTCGGAGCCCACTCGACGGGCTCCGGCGAGAGGCACGAAACTCTCCTTCATACCGAACAGGCCGGTCTTCACCGTGATCCAGTCCGGGCGGCCGGTGCTGTCGTCGACATACACCCGGCCCACGTTGCCGATCTTTTCGCCCTCGGTGTCGTACACCGTCAGGCCGTCGAGCTCTCCGGAATCCGTGAAACCGTCAGCGGCTCCCATGTCCGATTCCTCCTCGCCCGGGCGCGTCCTGTGGGTGGGTCCAGCAGAGAAGGCGCGTCCGGATTCCATCGCGCCTCACCCGGATGGACGCTGCAACCGCCCGGCCACCGGGGGCGGCGTGCCGTATCCGCTGCGGACCGGCGCAGGCCCAGCACCACGCGGCTGCGGACCTCCTGCGCCAGTTACGCCAATCGGGTGAACGGGGCCGGCCGGGGAGCGGCCGGAACGGGGGAGCGGGGCGGCTCCCGCGGGCCCCTGCCCCGGCACATATGATCAGCGCGTCCCATGCCGACCCACGTCCTGCCGCGCCATCCCGGGGGTGCCCCATCCGTTCCGTACGCATCCGGCTCCCCGAGCAGCGCGGAGAACTGCTGGCCCGGCGCGAGAACGGGCTCGACCTGCGCCACCTCGTGTGGCGGCTGGGGCCGGGCTGGCGGGTGTGCAGCAGTGCGGTGCTGGGCGGCGGTATCGGCCCGCGCGAGTGGATCCTCAACGCCCAGGTGCCGGGCGGATACCCGCGCATGGACCCCGACCGCCACCTGGCCGAGATCGCCGCCGCCGCACAGCTCACCGGCCCCGGCGCGGGACTGATGACCGCAGCCGACGTCACCGCGCACACGGTCGCCGCCGACGAGGGCGTGAGCGCGACCGCCACCTGCGGCCTCGGCGTACGCGGCTGGGCCGCCGCACCCGTCGACGGCACCGGCGGACCGCCGCGCCCCGGGACCGTGAACATCGTCGTCACGCTCCCCGTGCCCCTGACCGACGCCGCCCTCGTCAACGCCGTCGCCACCGCCACGGAGGCCAAGGTGCAGGCGCTCCTGGACGCCGGGCTCGACTGCTCCGGCACCCCCACGGACGCCGTCTGTGTCGCCGCCCCCACCCCGGCGACCGGTGCGGGGGAACCGTTCGCCGGGCCGCGCTCCGTGTGGGGCGCGCGACTCGCCAGAGCCGTGCACGCTGCCGTGCTGGAGGGCGCGGCCAGGCAACCCTGGGACGCCGAAGCCGCCGCGCACCGGACCGGGGCGCGGCCGATGAAGGGAACCCCATGACCTCAGCAGTCCCCGCAGCCCCGCAGCAGCCGGTCGTCGCCGTGCTCGGCACCGGGATCATGGGCGCGGCCATGGCCCGCAGCCTGCTCCGCGCCGGTCTGGAGGTCCGGGCCTGGAACCGCACCCCGGCCAAGGCCGCACCGCTCGCCTCCGACGGCGCCACCGTCACCGAGACGGCGGCCGAGGCCGTGCGCGGCGCCCACCTCGTGCTCACCTCGCTCAGCGACACGACGGCCGTCGCCGCCGCGCTCACCGCCGCGTCCGAGGGGCTGCACCGGGGCCAGGTGCTGCTGCAGACCTCGACGGTCGGGCCGGACGGCGCCGTCGAGCTGGCCCAGCGCGCCGCCGACCTCGGGCTGGTCCACCTCGACGCCCCGGTCGCCGGGACCCGGCAGCCCGCGGAGGCGGGCGCGCTGACCGTCCTCGTCTCCGGCCCCTCGGCCGCCCGTGCGGTGGCCGGACCGGTGCTGGACGCGATCGGGCAGCGCACGGTCTGGGTCGGGGAGGAACCGGGGGCGGCCTCCCGGCTCAAGCTCGTGGTCAACACCTGGGTGGTCAACCTGGTGGGCGGAGTCGCCGAGTGCCTGAACCTCGCCGAGGGTCTGGGCGTCGACCCGCGCGCGTTCCTGGACGTCGTCAAGGGCGGGCCGCTCGACACGGGCTACCTGCAGAGCAAGTCCGCCGCCGTTCTGGACGGGGACCTGACGCCCAGCTTCGCCCTGTCCACGGCTCTCAAGGACACCCGGCTCATTCTCGAAGCGGCCGGGCGGGCCGGTGTCCGGCTGGACCTGACCGCCGCTTCGGCCGCGCGCTTCGAGCGGGCGGAGGCGGACGGACACGGCGACGAGGACATGGTCGCCACCTATTACGCGGGCCGGGCCCCGGAGCGGCACGGCGACTGATCCGGCCGCGCGCCGCCCCGTCGTACGACGGCGAAGACCGCCCCACCGGTACGGGGGAGCCCGGTGGGACGGCCGCCACCAAGAGTGCCACAGGCCGGGGCGCGGCAGGAGCCGACCGGCTCATATCCGGCGGTAGTTGAGTCGAAATCGACGGTCGGGGGAATAGCCGCGCGCCATGCGTCCTTGCCGCAGCTGTGGCGTCCGGCAGCAGGGCGCCGGAGCACGGAACAGGGGAGAAGGAGCTCATGCCGAAGGCGTACGTGTTCACCCGCAACGGCGGACCGGAAGCGGAGGCCCTCGTCGACCTGGAGACGCCGGTCCCGGGCCCGGGGGAACTGCTCGTCGCGGTCCGCACGGCAGGCGTCAACCCGGTCGACTGGAAACTGCGCACCGGATACACCAGGCCCGGCAGCGAGCCGCTGCCGTTTCCCACCGTCTTCGGCAGCGAGGCCGCCGGAGTGGTCCGCGCGACCGGACCGGGCGTCGAGGGGTTCGGGCCGGGCGACGAGGTGTTCGGCAATCCGTTGACCGGCGGGTACGCCGAGTACACACTCCTGCCCGTCGCGGTGACCGCCCACAAGCCGGCCGGTGTCTCGTTCGCCGACGCGGCCGTCCTGCCCGTCGCCGCCGCCACCGCCTACGACGGAGTGCGACAGCTCGGGCTCGGCCCGGGAGCCACGCTGCTGGTCACCGGGGCGGGCGGCGGGGTGGGCAGCGCCGCCGTCCAGCTCGCCCGGCATGCCGGTGTCCGGGTCATCGGTGCCGCGAGCGAGGCCAAGAAGGACTTCGTGGCCTCGCTCGGCGCGGTGCACATCCCCTCCGGACCGGGACTCGCCGACCGGGTACGGGCCGCCGCCCCCGACGGCGTCGATGCCGTCTTCGACCTCGTCGGCGGCGACACGCTGCGCGAGGCGGCCACGCTCGTCGCGCCCGCCGCGCTGATCAGCGCCGGCGGGAAGCCGCTCGTCGAGGAGCTGGGCGGGGCGGCCGTCCGGCGGGCGCGTACCGCCGCGGTCCTGGACGAGGTGGCACGGCTGGTCGCCGAGGGCGTCCTGCGGACCCATGTCACCCGGACCTTCCCGCTCGACCGGGCGGGCGAGGCGCTGCGCGCGGTGGAGGACGGTCACGCGCTCGGCAAGACCGTGATCGAGGTGACCGCGTGAGCGAGTCCCTGATCCCGGCCGGCCACCCGCTGGACGACCCGGTGGGCACCGCGCTGACGGGCCCGCACGCCCACTTCGCCGAGCGCCGGGGCCGCGTCCTGCGCTACCCGCCGGACGTCACCCCCTGGGTCGCGATCCCGCCGGACCCGGGGCCCGCCGACTGGGCCGACGTCGCCGCGCTCGCCGGACCGGGTGGTTCCGTCACGCTCACCGCTTTCCGGCAGCCCCCGCCCGCCGACTGGGAGGTCTCCTTCCACGCCGAGGGCGTCCAGCTCGTGGACGCGGGCGTGGCGGCCGCCCCGCACCCGGAAGCCGTACGGCTCGGCCCCGCCGACGTACCGGAGATGCTCGACCTGGTCGCCCGCACCAGGCCGGGCCCCTTCGAACCCCGTACCGTGGAACTCGGCACCTACCTCGGCATCCGCCGGGGCGGAGCCCTTGTCGCCATGGCCGGCGAACGCCTGCGGCCACCGGGCTGGGGCGAGATCAGCGCGGTCTGCACGGACGAGTCGGTGCGCGGCCAGGGGCTCGGCGGCGGGCTCGTGCGCGCCGTCGCCCATGAGATCAGGCAGCGCGGCGACACCCCGTTCCTGCACGCGGCCGCCTCCAACACCGGGGCCGTCCGGCTCTACGAAGCGCTCGGCTTCGCACTCCGCCGCCGGACCGCGTTCCTCGCTGCGTCCGTCCCCGTCCGGCCGGTGGTCCCGGAGCCCGGCCGACGGGCCGGCACCGCGGCGGCCGGCCGCTGATCCAGGGCCTTCGGCCTCCGGTACGGGGTCCGAAGGCGCCGACGCCCCCTTTCCCGGGACCTTCGGCAGGGACGTGAGGCCGTAAGCCTCGTGTGCGCCACCCCGTTCGCCGGGTCGAATGGAAGGAAGGCCGGCGCCCGGCCGGCAGACCCCCGGAAGGAGAGGACCTTGACCATCGGACTCCTGAGCCGGTCCGCGACCCGGCAGGTGTCGCTCCCCGGCACCGACGCGGGCGAGGCGGCCGTACGCGCCCAGCGCGTCGGGAACGGGGCACTGTTCGGCGGACTGGTCCTGCTGACCGCAGTGATCGCCGGCCTCGACTTCCTCTCCGGCGAGGACCTGCGCCTGGTGCCGCTGCTGGTGGTCGTGCCGGCCCTCGTCTCCGTCTTCGGGACGATGGCGCAGACCGTGGGCGCCGCCTCCTGGGTCATGGTGGTGGCCGTCGGCTCGCGGCTGATGAGCGGCGGGACCTTCTGGGACATCGCCAGCAGCATCATCTTCACCGTCGTGGCCTGCCTTCTCGGGATCGGTGCCTGCGCCCTGCGCATCCGGCACGCCATCGAGATCGCCCGGCTCCGGTCGGCCGCCGTCGCTCTCCAGCGCCAGATCCTGCGCCCCCTGCCCATCCCCACCGACCAGCTCACCGCTCACGGCACCTATACGCCGATCGAGGAGGACCGCCTGGTCGGCGGGGACATCTACGAAGTCGTCCAGTCGGCCTACGGCACCCGCGTGATCATCGGTGACGTCCAGGGCAAGGGCGTTCCCGCCATCGGTGCGGGCTTCGCCGTCCTCGGCGCGTTCCGCGAGGCGGCCATCCGCGAGCCCTCCCTGACCGGCGTCGTCGACGCCCTGGAGGACGCCGTCGCACGGCACAACGCCTTCTCGGCCCAGACCGGCGAGACGGAGCGCTTCGTGACCGCCCTGGTCCTCGGCTTCGACGGCGACGGCCGGGTCCAGGCCGTGAACTGCGGCCACCTGCCGCCCCGCCTGGTGCACGACGGGGTGGCCGTCGCGGTCCCGCTGCGCCGTACCTCGGTGCCGCTGGGCATGGCGGAGCTCAGCAACGAGGGCCGCAGCGCGGAGCGGCTGGACTTCCCTCCCGGCGCGACGCTCCTGCTGTTCACCGACGGAGTGACCGAGGCCCGTGACGCCGACGGCGACTTCTACCCGCTGGACACCCGGCTCGGCCGCTGGGCCCGCCTGGAGCCCCGGGAGCTGCTCGACGCCCTCGAACAGGATCTGGAGGACTTCTCCGGCGGGGTGCGGCGCGACGACATCGCCGTCCTGGCGCTGCGCCGGGCCCCCTCGGCGGTCCCCCGCCCGGCCGAGCCCGCGGGCCAGGAGGCGATGCGCGCGGCCTCGGTGTTCAGCGGGCTGTAGAGCGGGAGAACGGGCCGCGGAGCAAGCGGATCAGGGCACTTCATGTCCCGGCGAGACTCATGTCGCGTCGGGACATTTTCGGGTGTACGGTGAAAAACATGCAAGCGGAACAGAAGCTTCCGGAAAGGCGGAGCCGCAAGGCCCGCCGGACCCGGGACGCCCTGGCGGGGGCGGCATTCGAGCTCGTGCTCGACCGCGGTCTCAGGGACGTGACGGTCGAGGAGATCGCGGAACGCGCGGACGTCGACCGCCGCACCTTCAGCCGGTACTTCGCGAGCAAGGAGGACGCCGTCCTGGACTCCGTCCGGGGCGACGGCGACCGGATCAACGCCGCCCTGCGGGCCCGCCCGGCCGAAGAGCCCCCGCTCACCGCCTACCGCCGGGCCGTACTGGACTGGCTGGCGGACCCGGCCGCGCCGGCCTGGCACCGCCGCCCGAGGATCTTCGAACTGATGGTCCTCGCCGAGCGGGAGCCGACCCTCTACGCCGCGTTCCACCACATCCGGGTGGACGCCCAGGAGGACTCGGTCACCATCGTCGCCGACCGGATCGGGGCCGACCCCCGCAGCGACCTGCGGCCCGCCGTCACGGTCGCCGCCGGAGCCGGCGCACTCCTCGCGGCCCAGGCCGCCTGGGTGCGCGGGAACCGCCCCGACGCGCTGCCCCGGCTCGTCGAGCGGGCCTTCGACGCCCTGGCCGCGGATCTGTTCGCCCGGCCCGCGTCACAGAGCACCACCAGCACTCCCGCGTCACAGAGCACCACCAGCACCACGGAAGGAAACGGCACCTCATGAGCACCACCACCCCCACCCCCAACGGCCAGGAATTCGCCGGCCGCACCGCGCTCGTCACCGGAGGAGCCTCCGGCATCGGCCTGGCCCTCGCCCGCCGGCTCGCCGGCGCGGGCGCCTCGGTCGTCGTGGCCGACTACAACGAGGAGAGCGCCCGCGCGGCGGTCGCCGAACTGGAGAGCGCCGGCGGCCGGGCCGCCGCCGTGGCCATGGACGTCACCGACCCCGCGTCCGTGGAGGCGGGCGTGCGGTTCGCCGTGGACACCTTCGGCGCACTGCACCTCGCGGTGAACAACGCCGGCATCGGCGGGCCGAGCAGCCCGACCGGCGAGTACGCCGTCGAGGACTGGGACCGGGTCGTCGCCACCAACCTCAGCGGCGTCTTCTACTCGATGCGCTACGAACTGCCCGCCATCGTCGCCGCGGGCGGCGGTGCGATCGTCAACATGTCCTCGATCCTCGGTACCAACGGCTTCGCCGGCTCGCCGGCCTACGCCGCCGCCAAGCACGGCGTCGTCGGCCTCACCAAGACCGCCGCCCTCGAATACGCCGCGCAGAACGTCCGGATCAACGCGGTGGGCCCCGGCTTCATCGACACCCCGCTCCTGCGCAACACCGAGGGACCGGCCCGCGACCACCTGATCTCGCTGCACCCGGCCGGGCGTCTCGGCACGGCGGAGGAAGTGGCGGAGCTCGCCGCCTTCCTGCTCTCCGACCGCGCCTCGTTCATCCACGGCAGCTACCACCTGGTGGACGGCGGCTACTCCGCCTCCTGAGCGGCGGACGGGGGCGGGGACGGGGAACGACAACGGGGGAGGCCGGGGGGAACGGGGGGCTCGGGGGCCGGAACAGCCAGAGGTCGACAGAGGTCAAGGAGGACCCCATGAAAGCCGTCCAATACCGCGAGATCGGTGCCGCACCCGAGGTCGTCACCGTGCCCGACCCGGAACCGGGCCCCGGGCAGGTGCTGTTGAAGGTCACCGCGGCAGGCGTCTGCCACTCCGACATAGCCGTGATGAGCTGGCCCGCCGACCAGTTCCCCTACCCGCTGCCGCTCACCCTCGGCCACGAGGGCGTCGGCACGGTCGCCGCACTCGGTGCCGGCGTCAGCGGCCTCACGACCGGCCAGTCCGTCGCCGTCTACGGCCCCTGGGGCTGCGGCACCTGCGTCAAGTGCGCCGAGGGCAAGGAAAACTACTGCCTGCGCGCCCAGGAGCTGGGCATCAACCCGCCCGGACTCGGCTCGCCGGGCGCCATGGCCGAGTACATGATCGTCGACGACCCGCGCCACCTCGTCCCCATCGGCGACCTCGACCCGGTGCGGACGGTGCCGCTCACCGACGCCGGCCTCACCCCGTACCACGCCATCAAGCGCTCCCTGCCGAAGCTGGTACCCGGGGCCACCGCCGTCGTCATCGGCACCGGAGGGCTCGGCCACGTGGCCATCCAGCTGCTGCGCGCCCTGACCGCGGCCCGGGTCATCGCCCTCGACGTCACCGAGGAGAAGCTCACCCTCGCCCGCACGGTCGGGGCGCACGAGGCGGTGCTGTCGGACGAGCACGCCGCGGAACGCATCCGGGAGCTGACGGGCGGCGTCGGCGCCCAGGTCGTCCTGGACTTCGTCGGCGCCGCACCGACCGTCGCCACGGCCGGAGCGGCGGCCGCCATCGACTCCGACGTCACGATCGTCGGCATCGGCGGCGGAGCCCTGCCCGTCGGCTTCGGCGTACTGCCGTTCAACACGACGGTCAGCGCCCCGTACTGGGGATCACGCTCCGAACTGGCCGAGGTCCTCGACCTCGCCCACGCCGGCGCGGTCGACGTGCACGTCGAGACGTACACCCTGGACGAGGCGCCGCTCGCCTACGAGCGACTGCACGCCGGCAAGATCAACGGCCGGGCCGTCATCCTCCCGCAGGGCTGACCCCGCGAGAGGACCCGCGCACGGAGGCGGGCCGTCGCACCGGACGACGGCCCGCCTCCGCGCTCATGCTCCGGGCTCAGTCCCCGCCACCCGCCAGACGCGCGCGCAACCGCTCCACGAAGACCCGCTGCCCCTTGACCAGCCGCTCGGCCGCGACCTTCGGGCCGCACCAGGCGAACCGGTCCATCTCCGGGAACTCCCGCAGCACCCCGGAGCCGCGCGGCCACTCCATCGTGAACGTGCCGGGCACGGCGGACGCCGGATCGATCTCGGCCCGCAGCGCCCACACCGTCACCGTCTTGCCGCTGGGCTGCCGGGCCTCGCCCAGCGCCAGCCACTCACCGTCCGGCACCGGGCGGCCGAACTCCTCCTCGAACTCCCTGCGGGCCGCCGCCCGGGGCTCCTCGCCGGGGAGGTACTCGCCCTTGGGCACCGACCAGGCGGCCTGCTCGCGGCCCGCCCAGAACGGGCCGCCCATGTGCCCGATGAGAACTTCGAGCCCACGCCCGGCACCGGTACGGAACAGCAGCAGGCCCGCGCTGCGGCGGGGGTTCTTCGTGGCCGTCATACCGCCAAGTGTGCGCGGCGAGCGCCCTCACGCCCCGGTGACACCCCCTACGCCTTGCGGTAGTCGTACGCCTCCGACGCGGCCGCGGCCACGGCGTCCAGGTCTCCGCCGGCCGAGGCCGTGACCAGGGCCGCCACCGCGCCCTCGACGAACGGGGCGTCCACCAGCCGTGCCCCGTCCGGGAGTTCGTCCCCCTCGGCCAGCATCGCCTTCACCGTCAGCACCGCGCTCCCGAGGTCGACGAGCACGGCTATCCCCGCGCCCGCGTCCACCGACCGGGCCGCGTCGGCGATCAGCTCCGCGCTCGTCCCGAGGCCACCCGCCCGTGTGCCGCCGGCCGCGGCCACCGGAGCGGTCGCACCGCCCGCCGCGAGCCCCCTGGCCAGCTCCGCCACCGCCTCGGCCACCGGCCCGCTGTGCGAGACCAGCACGATGCCCACCTGCGCGTCCGTACTCATGCCGCGCCCCCGGCCGTGTCCTCGGTGTCCGCCAGCGCGGCCATCAGGAGCGCCGCGGACGCGGCCCCCGGGTCCTGGTGCCCGATGCTCCGCTCGCCCAGATAGCTCGCCCTGCCCCTGCGCGCCTGGAGCGGGACAGTCGCCTCCGCGCCCGCCAGCGCCGCCTCCCGCCCCGCGGCGAACGAGGTCCCGAGCGCGTCGACGGCCGGCAGCAGCGCGTCGAGCATCGTCTTGTCACCGGCCCGCGCCCCGCCCAGCTGCGCCACGGCCGCCACGCCTGCGCCGAGGGCCTGGGCCAGTTCGTCGGCCGTCACGGCGGGGGCGTCGCCGAGCGCCTTGCCCGTACGCCGCAGCAGTGTCCCGTACAGCGGTCCCGATGCCCCGCCGACGGTTGAGATCAACTGCCGTCCGGCCAGCGCCAGTACGGCTCCCGGGGTCTGCTGCGGCTCCTTCTCCAGGGCCGCCGAGACCGCGGTGAATCCGCGGCGCAGATTGCTGCCGTGATCGGCGTCCCCGATCGCGGAGTCCAGCTCGGTCAGCCGTTCCGCCTCGCGGTCGACGAGAGCGGTGACCGTGGTCATCCAGCGGTGGAAGAAAGCGGCGTCGAGCACATCAACTCCTTGGTCCGTGGAACGAGCGGGTCAGCGGCCCCAGCGCAGGGCGGGCGTCTGGACCGGCGCGTCCCACAGCCGTACCAGCTCCTCGTCCGCCTGGCAGAGCGTCACCGAGCAGCCCGCCATGTCGAGCGAGGTCACGTAGTTGCCCACGAGGGTACGGGCCGCCACCACACCCCGCTCGGCCAGCACCCGCTGCACCTCCGCGTTGAAGCCGTACAGCTCCAGCAGGGGAGTCGACCCCATGCCGTTGACCAGGACGAGCACCGGCCCCCCGGGCCGCAGATCGTCCAGCACGGCGTTGACCGCGTAGTCGGCGATCTCCCCCGAGGTCATCATCGCCCGCCGCTCCCGGCCGGGTTCGCCGTGGATGCCCACGCCCAGTTCGAGTTCACCGGCGGGCAGGTCGAAGGTGGGGGAGCCCTTCGCGGGGGTGGTGACGGAGCTGAGGGCGACACCGAAGCTGCGCGAGGACTCGTTCACCCGGCGGGCGAGCGCGGCCACCCGGTCCAGCGGGGCGCCCTCGTCGGCCGCCGCGCCGGCGATCTTCTCCACGAACAGCGTCGCCCCCGTGCCCCGTCGTCCGGCGGTGTAGAGGCTGTCGCTCACCGCGATGTCGTCGTCCACGAGCACCTGGGCGACCCGCACCCCCTCCTCGTCGGCGAGTTCGGCGGCCATCTCGAAGTTGAGGACGTCACCCGTGTAGTTCTTGACGACGAACAGCACGCCCTCGCCGCTGTCGACGGCCGCCGCGGCCCGCACCATCTGGTCCGGCACCGGAGAGGTGAACACCTCGCCGGGACACGCGGCCGACAGCATCCCCGGGCCGACGAACCCGGCGTGCAGCGGTTCGTGCCCGGACCCGCCGCCGGAGACCAGGGCCACCCTGCCCGCGACGGGGGCGTCACGGCGGACGACGACGCGGTTCTCGACATCCACGGTCAGTTCGGGGTGGGCTGCCGCGATGCCACGCAGCGCGTCGGCGACCACGGTTTCGGGCACATTGATCAGCATGCGCAACGGAATCTCCCAGGAGGGCTGTCGGACCCGGACGGCGTCGACACCACCGTAGGCCGTCATCGGCCCTGTGCGAAGAGCCACCGGGCTACGCTGTCGGGCGTCTGCCGCGCCCCCTTTCCCACCCCTCTTCGTGCGAACAGGTGATCGGACTTGCTGTACATCGCGTTCCTGCGAGGACTGAACGTCCCGGGCCGTTCAGTGAAGATGGAGCGCCTGCGCGGCCTGTTCACGGAGCTGGGCCTCGCGTCGGTGCGCAGCCACATCCAGAGCGGCAACGTCTTCTTCGAGACCGACGAGACCGACCGCTCCGCGCTCGCCGCCCGGATCGGCGGCCACCTCGCCACCACTCTCGGCTACTCCGTCGCGGTATGCCTGCGTACGGTCCCGGAACTGAAGGCGCTCATCGCGCTCGACCCGTTCAAGGACATCACCGTCACCGACGACATGCGCTGCTGCGTGGTGTTCACGACCGAGCGGATCGATCCGGACCTGGCGCTGCCGCTGCTCTCTCCGAAGAAGGACATGGAGATCATCGGCAGCACGGAGTACGACGCCTTCGTCGTCTGGTACCTCCTCAACGGCAAGGCACCGGCCGCGAAGGGCTTCCAGGAGAAGGTCCTCGGACGGGACGCGACGACCCGCTACTTCCACACCGTGGTGAAGATCCTCGCCGCGGCCGAGCAGGGCGCGGCCTGAGGGCCCGGCTCGCGGGTCAGGCGCGGTCGATGTGCACGCTGGTCGACTTCACCCGGGCGGTGGCCTGCACACCGACCTCCAGACCCAGCTCCTCGACGGCCTCCCGGGTCAGCAGCGACACCAGCCGGTGCGGGCCGGCCTGGATCTCGACCTGAGCGGCCACGTCACCGAGCTTGACGGCGGTGACGATGCCCGGGAACGCGTTGCGGGCGGAGGTGTACGAGACGTCCGACTCGCCCGCGCCGCTCTGGGCGACCTCGACGGAGAACGCCGCCAGGTCGCGGCCGTCGATGAGGCGCCTGCCGCCCTCGTCCCGGTGCGTCGCGACGCGGCCTGCGTCGGCCCAGCGCCGTGCGGTGTCGGGGCTGACCCCGAGGAGGCGGGCCGCCTGCCCGATCGTGTAGGACTGCATGCGCCGTACCTTAACCGGCCCGGTCGCGGGCCATTCCGGCACGGCCGGGTGGACCTGCCGGGATGAGGAATCGCGGTGCGCGTCCTAGGGTGCGAACCATGGCAGAGAGCGCGGCGGACCGGGGTTCCGCGGGACGGGGTACGGACTCCGCGTCCGGCCACGGCACGCCCGACCCCCGGCGGTGGCGGGCGCTCGCCGTCTGCCTGGTCGCCGGCTTCATGACCCTCCTGGACGTCTCGATCGTCAACGTCGCGCTGCCGTCCATCAGGGAAGGCCTGCACACCCCGGAGTCCGACCTGCAATGGGTCCTGTCCGGATACGCCCTGGCCTTCGGCCTGTTCCTGATCCCGGCCGGGCGGCTCGGCGACGCGCGCGGCCGGCGCGCGGTGTTCATGGCCGGGCTGACGCTCTTCACGCTCTCGTCCGCGGCCTGCGGCGCCGCCCAGTCCAGCCTCTGGCTGGTGATCGCCCGGCTGGTCCAGGGACTGGCCGGCGGCATGGTCTCGCCGCAGATCTCCGCCCTCATCCAGCAGATGTTCCAGGGACGGGAACGCGGCCGGGCCTTCGGCATGTTCGGCACGGTGGTCGGCATCTCCACCGCCGTCGGCCCGCTCCTCGGCGGCCTGCTCATCCAGGCGGCCGGAGCCGAAGAGGGCTGGCGGTGGGTGTTCTACGTCAACCTGCCGCTCGGCCTGATCTGCCTCCTGCTGGCCCGCCGCCTGCTGCCCGACACCCCGTCGGCCGGGCCGGTCAGGCTGCGGGACCTCGACCCGCTGGGGGTCCTGCTGCTGGGCACGGGGGTGCTGACGCTGCTGCTGCCGTTCGTCCAGTCCCGGCAGTGGCCCGGCAACGGCAAATGGCTGCTGCTCATCCTGGCCGTGGCACTGCTCGCCGCCTTCGTGGCCTGGGAGGGCCGGTGCGGCCGCCGCGGCACCCAGCCGGTGATCGACCTCAGACTCTTCCGGGTGCGCTCCTACTGGCTGGGCTGCCTGCTGATCCTGCTGTACTTCGCGGGATTCACCTCGATCTTCTTCATCACGACCCTCTATCTCCAGAGCGGTCTGCACTACACCGCCCTCCAGGCGGGTCTGGCCATCACCCCATTCGCCCTGGGCTCCGCCGTCGCGGCGAGCCCCGGCGGCCGGCTCGTCGGACGGTTCGGCCGCCCCCTCGTCGTCGTCGGCCTGGCTGCCGTGGCCGTGGGCCTCGGGGCGACCGCCCTCGCCGTCCACCTGGTGCCCGGCCGGGGAGCCGGCTGGGCGATGGCCGCACCCCTGCTGTTCGCCGGACTCGGCAGCGGCCTGGTCATCGCGCCCAACCAGACCCTCACCCTCTCCGAGGTTCCGGTGGCCACCGCGGGCAGCGCCGGCGGCACCCTTCAGACCGGCCAGCGCGTCGGTTCCGCGATCGGTATCGCCGCCGTCGGCGCGGTCTTCTTCGCCCGGGTCGGTTCCGACGGCTGGTCCAGCGCCTACGACCACGGGCTCGTCGTCTCGGTCGCCTTCGTCGTCGCCGGACTGCTCGTCGCGCTGGCCGACGTGGGCGGCGCCCGGCGGGGTAGGAACCGGGGGCGGCGCTCCGTACCTCCCGCAGCCGCCTCGTAAGCCTCGCACGCCTCGTTAGGAGAACGCGATGAACGACACCGCCGGCACCGGATCCGAGGGCAACAGCGCGTACGGGCACAAACCGTTCAAGCGCTCCCGCAGCCACTTCGCCGACCGCATCACCGCCGACGGCCGCGACGGCTGGCCCGTCGAGGCCGGGCGCTACCGGCTCGTCGTCAGCCGCGCCTGCCCCTGGGCGAGCCGCGCCCTGGTCTCCCGCAGGCTGCTCGGCCTGGAGAGCGCCCTCTCGCTCGGCGTGACCGACCCGTTGCAGGACGACCGCAGCTGGCGCTTCACGCTGGACGCCGGCGGCCGGGACCCGGTGCTCGGCATCCGCTACCTGAGCGAGGCCTACGACGCCAGGGAACGCGACTACCCGGGCGGCGTCAGCGTCCCCGCGATCGTCGACGTACCCAGCGGGATGCTCGTCACCAACGACTACCAGCAGATCACCCTGGACCTCGCGACCGAGTGGACCGCCCTGCACCGGCCCGGCGCGCCCGACCTCTACCCCGAGCCGCTTCGCGCGGAGATCGACGAGGTCATGGAAGGCATCTACCAGGACGTCAACAACGGCGTGTACCGCGCCGGATTCGCGGACGGCCAGAGCACCTACGAAGCCGCGTACGAGGCGGTCTTCCGCAGGCTGGAACAGATGTCGCAGCGGCTCGCGGACCGCCGCTACCTCGTCGGGGACACGATCACCGAGGCCGACATCCGGTTCTTCACCACCCTGGTGCGCTTCGACGCCGTCTACCACGGCCACTTCAAGTGCAACCGCCGGAAACTGACCGAGGACCCGGTGCTGTGGGCGTACGCCAGGGACCTCTACCAGACCCCCGGGTTCGGGGACACGGTCGACTTCCACCACATCAAGCAGCACTACTACCGGGTGCACACCGGCATCAACCCCACCGGGATCGTCCCCGTGGGACCCGACCTGTCCGGCTGGCTGGCCCCGCACCACCGCGAACAGCTCGGCGGACGTCCCTTCGGCGACGGGACCCCGCCGGGACCGGTGCCGGACGGAGAGGCGGTACCCGCCCCGCACCGGCCATAGGGCGTGTTCCGGCCGGTGCGGGGCGGGGCCCTGTCGAGTCGGCCCCACTCACGAGATATCTTGATGTCAAGCAATGTTGCAGACGTGGAGCGGAGCACAGGGTGACTGACTCGACCATCATCTATACACACACCGACGAGGCCCCGGCCCTGGCGACGTATTCGTTCCTGCCCGTGATCGAGGCCTACGCCTCCAAGGCCGGGGTCACCGTGGAGAGCCGTGACATCTCCCTGGCGGGCCGGATCATCGCCGGTTTCCCCGACCGCCTCCCGGAGAACCAGCGCGTCGACGACGCTCTCGCCGAGCTCGGCGAGCTGGCCACCACCCCCGGGGCCAACATCATCAAGCTGCCCAACATCTCGGCCTCGATCCCGCAGCTGAAGGCCGCGATCGCCGAGCTCCAGGGCCAGGGCTACGCCCTCCCGGACTACCCCGACGACCCGAAGACCGACGAGGACAAGGACGTCCGCGCCCGTTACGACAAGGTCAAGGGCAGCGCCGTCAACCCCGTCCTGCGCGAGGGCAACTCCGACCGCCGTGCCCCCGCGTCGGTCAAGAACTACGCCAAGACCCACCCGCATCGCATGGGCGCCTGGACCGCCGACTCCAGGACGAACGTCGCCACCATGGGCGTCGACGACTTCCGGTCCACCGAGAAGTCCGCGGTCGTCGCCGAGCCGGGCAGCCTGCGCATCGAGCTCGTCGGTGACGACGGCACCACCACCGTCCTGCGCGAGTCCGTACCGGTCCTGGCGGGCGAGGTCGTCGACGCCTCCGTCATGCGGGTCGCCGCGCTGCGCGAGTTCATCACCGCCCAGATCGCCCGCGCCAAGGCCGAGGGCGTGCTCTTCTCCGTGCACCTCAAGGCCACGATGATGAAGGTCTCCGACCCGATCATCTTCGGTCACGTCGTGCGTGCCTTCTTCCCGAAGACCTTCGCCGAGCACGGTGACGCGCTCGCCGCGGCGGGCCTGACCCCGAACGACGGCCTCGGCGGCATCCTCAAGGGCCTGGAGGCGCTGCCCGAGGGCGCGAAGATCAAGGCATCCTTCGAGGCCGAGCTCGCCGAGGGCCCCGCCCTCGCGATGGTCGACTCCGACAAGGGCATCACCAACCTGCACGTCCCCAGCGACGTCATCGTGGACGCCTCCATGCCGGCCATGATCCGCACCTCCGGCCACATGTGGGGCCCGGACGGCCAGGAGGCCGACACCATCGCCGTCCTCCCGGACAGCAGCTACGCCGGTGTCTACCAGGTCGTCATCGACGACTGCCGCGCCAACGGCGCCTTCGACCCGTCCACGATGGGCTCGGTGCCCAACGTCGGTCTCATGGCGCAGAAGGCCGAGGAGTACGGCAGCCACGACAAGACCTTCGAGATCCCCGCCACCGGCACGGTCCGCGTCGTCGACGCCGCCGGCAACGCGGTGCTGGAGCAGGCGGTCGGCGCCGGTGACATCTTCCGGATGTGCCAGACCAAGGACCTGCCGATCCAGGACTGGGTCAAGCTCGCCGTCACCCGCGCCCGCGCGACCGGCAACCCGGCCGTCTTCTGGCTGGACGAGGGCCGCGCGCACGACGCGCAGCTCATCGAGAAGGTCCGCACCTACCTCGCCGAGCACGACACCGAGGGCCTGCAGATCGAGATCAAGACTCCCGAGGAGGCCACCGCCTTCTCCCTGGAGCGCATCCGCCGCGGCGAGGACACCATCTCCGTCACCGGCAACGTGCTCCGTGACTACCTGACGGACCTCTTCCCGATCCTGGAGCTCGGCACCAGCGCGAAGATGCTCTCCGTCGTCCCCCTGATGAACGGCGGCGGCCTCTTCGAGACCGGCGCCGGCGGCTCCGCGCCCAAGCACGTGCAGCAGCTCGTCAAGGAGGACTACCTGCGCTGGGACAGCCTGGGCGAGTTCCTCGCCCTCGCCGTCAGCTTCGAGCACCTCGCGCAGACCACGGGCAACGCCCGCGCCCAGGTCCTCGCCGACACGCTGGACCGCGCCACGGCCACGTTCCTCAACGAGGACAAGTCGCCCAGCCGTCGCCTCGGCGGCATCGACAACCGCGGCAGCCACTTCTACCTGTCCCTGTACTGGGCGCAGGAGCTGGCGCAGCAGACCGCCGACGCCGAGCTCGCCGCGTCGTTCGCCCCGCTCGCCAAGACGCTGGCCGAGCAGGAGCAGACGATCATCGACGAGCTGATCGCGGTCCAGGGCAAGCCGGCCGACATCGGCGGCTACTACCAGCCCGACCCGGCCAAGGCCGCGGCCGTCATGCGTCCCTCCGCGACGTTCAACCAGGCGATCGCGAGCCTCGCCTGATCTGACGCGCGATGCCCCGGCCGGTCTCCGCCGCGCCGGGGCATCGCCGTTTCCGCCGCGACCACCCTGACGGGTGAAAGTCGCGCCACGGCGGGTGCCGGGCCGCGTCCGGGGGCCCCTTCGCTGGTTTGCTGCACCGGTAATGCGCGGCTGACCGGATCGAAGGAGCGGGCCTTGACGACGACGGGCACAGCAGGTACGGCGGAGGACGAGGAGTCGTACGCCAACGAGCTACCGGTGCACAGCAGGGAGCCCGGCAACGTCGTCATCAAGTGGGCGACCACCACCGACCACAAGACGATCGGCTCGCTCTACCTGGTCACCTCGTTCGCGTTCTTCCTCGGCGGCGGGCTGCTCGCGCTGTTCATGCGCGCCGAGCTGGCCCGTCCCGGCATGCAGATCATGTCGAACGAGCAGTTCAACCAGGCGTTCACGATGCACGGCACGATCATGCTGCTGATGTTCGCGACGCCGCTGTTCTCCGGATTCGCGAACTGGATCATGCCGCTGCAGATCGGCGCGCCCGACGTGGCGTTCCCGCGGCTGAACATGCTGGCCTACTGGCTCTACCTCTTCGGCTCGCTCATCGCGGTGGCCGGCTTCCTCACCCCGAACGGCGCCGCCGACTTCGGCTGGTTCGCCTACTCGCCGCTGACCGACGCGGTCCGCTCGCCCGGGATCGGCGGTGACCTGTGGATCATGGGTCTGGCCTTCTCCGGCTTCGGCACGATCCTCGGCTCGGTCAACTTCATCACCACGATCATCTGCATGCGCGCCCCCGGCATGACGATGTTCCGCATGCCGATCTTCACCTGGAACGTCCTGCTGACCGCCCTGCTGGTCCTACTGGCCTTCCCGGTGCTCGCCGCGGCACTCCTGGCGCTGGAGGCGGACCGCAAGTTCGGCGCACACGTCTTCGACGCCGCCAACGGTGGTGCGCTGCTCTGGCAGCACCTCTTCTGGTTCTTCGGCCATCCCGAGGTGTACATCATCGCCCTGCCGTTCTTCGGCATCGTCTCCGAGATCATCCCGGTCTTCAGCCGCAAGCCGATCTTCGGCTACATCGGCCTGGTGGCCGCGACGATCTCCATCGCCGGCCTCTCGATCACCGTGTGGGCGCACCACATGTTCGTCACCGGCGCGGTGCTGCTGCCGTTCTTCTCGTTCATGTCGTTCCTCATCGCGGTGCCCACCGGGGTGAAGTTCTTCAACTGGATCGGCACGATGTGGAAGGGCTCGTTGTCCTTCGAGACACCGATGCTCTGGTCCATCGGCTTCCTCGTGACGTTCCTCTTCGGCGGACTGACCGGAGTGCTCCTCGCGTCGCCGCCGATGGACTTCCAGGTCTCGGACTCGTACTTCGTGGTCGCGCACTTCCACTACGTCGTCTTCGGCACCGTGGTGTTCGCGATGTTCGCCGGGTTCCACTTCTGGTGGCCGAAGTTCACCGGCAAGATGCTGGACGAGCGGCTCGGGAAGATCACCTTCTGGACGCTGTTCGCGGGGTTCCACGGCACGTTCCTGGTGCAGCACTGGCTGGGCGTCGAGGGCATGCCGCGGCGTTACGCGGACTACCTCGCCGCGGACGGCTTCACCGCGCTGAACACGATCTCGACGATCTCCTCGTTCCTGCTCGGCCTGTCGATGCTGCCCTTCCTCTACAACGTCTGGAAGACCGCCAAGTACGGCAAGAAGATCGAGGCGGACGACCCCTGGGGCTACGGCCGCTCGCTGGAGTGGGCGACCTCCTGCCCGCCGCCGCGCCACAACTTCGTCACCCTGCCCCGCATCCGCTCCGAGTCCCCGGCCTTCGACCTGCACCATCCGGCCGTGCGTGAGCTGGAGGAGGCCGCCACCCGTCCCGGCCGCTCCGTCACGGTGGCACCGGGGGACAAGCAGGCGTGAGCGCCAGGGACGGCCGCAAGGAGAATCGGGCGGCGAGCGGCCCGGACACCGAGAGCGCCCGGGGGCTGGCCCAGATGGAGGGCTACCTGCTGTGGAACGCCGAGGTCGAGCAGGCGCGCAGGCTCGCCCGCCGCTTCACCGACCAGCTGCCCTGGCTCACCACCGCCCAGCGCGAGGACGTGGAGCGGGTCTACACGGCGGAGCGCACCATGGATTCCCGGCTGATGCTGGCGCGGATCTCGGCCCGCGCCACGCAACTGCGCGGCGAGTACAGCGAGCGCTACCGCAGGCTCCGTGCCCGCTGCGTCGCCACCGCGCTGGTCTGGGCGGGCGCGGCGGGCGGTGCCTGCGGTGTGGTGACGTACCTGGCCAGATGAGGGGCGAGGTCGTCCGTTCTGCCGTCCCAGCGGGCGGACCGCCACCTTCGTCGTGAAGATGAGAGGTGACGGGCGCGTGTGACGGGGCAGGCGAACGGACGACCGTGCAGACCCCCCAGAAGGGACGATCACTGTGGCACGACCCAGGATTCTCGTTGTCGGAGCCGGTTTCGCCGGGGTCGAGTGCGTGCGCCGTCTGGAGCGGCGGATGCGGCCCGGTGAAGCGGACATCGCACTTGTCGCCCCGTTCTCGTACCAGCTCTACCTGCCGCTGCTGCCCCAGGTGGCCTCCGGTGTGCTGACGCCGCAGTCCGTCGCGGTGTCCCTGCGGCGCAGCAGCCGTCACCGCACGCGCATCATTCCCGGCGGGGCCATCGGAGTGGACCCCAAGGCGAAGGTGTGCGTGGTCCGCAAGATCACCGACGAGATCGTGGACGAGCCGTACGACCACCTCGTCCTGAGCCCCGGCAGCGTCACCCGCACCTTCGACATCCCCGGCCTCCTCGACAACGCCCGCGGCATGAAGACGCTGGCGGAGGCGGCCTACGTACGCGACCACGTGATCGCGCAGCTCGACCTCGCGGACGCCAGCGACGACGAGGAGGAACGGGCCTCACGGCTCCAGTTCGTCGTGGTCGGCGGCGGGTACGCGGGCACCGAGACCGCGGCCTGCCTCCAGCGGCTCACCACCAACGCGCTGAGGCACTACCCCCGCCTCGACCCGAAGCTCATCAAGTGGCACCTGATCGACATCGCGCCCAAGCTCATGCCCGAACTGGGCGACAAGCTCGGCAACAGCGCCCTGAAGGTGCTGCGCGACCGGGGGATCGAGGTGTCGCTCGGCGTGTCCGTCGCCGAGGCGGGGCCCGACACCGTGAAGTTCACCGACGGCCGGGTGCTGCCGTGCCGCACGCTGATCTGGACGGCCGGGGTCACGGCGAGCCCGCTGGTCGGCACCTTCGACGCGGAGACCGTGAAGGGCCGGCTCGCCGTGACCCCCGAGATGACGCTCCCCGGCTACGACGGCATGTTCGCGCTCGGCGACGTGGCCGCCGTGCCCGACCTGGTCAAGGGAGACGGCGCGGTCTGCCCGCCGACCGCCCAGCACGCCATGCGCCAGGGCCGCAAGCTCGCCGACAACCTCCTGGCGACCCTCCGCGGCCGGCCGCTCCAGCCGTACGTCCACAAGGACCTCGGGCTCGTCGTGGACCTCGGCGGGAAGGACGCCGTCTCCAAGCCCCTCGGCATCGAGATGCACGGGATCGGCGCCCAGGCCGTGGCCCGCGGCTACCACTGGACGGCGTTGCGGACCAACGTGGCCAAGGCCCGCGTCATGGCGAACTGGCTGATCAACGCCTCGGCCGGCGACGACTTCGTCCGCACCGGGTTCCAGATGCGCAAACCGGCGACGCTGCGGGACTTCGAGTACACCGACAGCTATCTCACCCCGGAGCAGGTCCGCAAGCACACGGCCGCGCTGCACGCCCGGATGTGACCCGGACGCAGGTCAGGCGGACGGCACGGTGGTGCGGATCAGCCGCAGGAACGCGGCGTTGTCCGGGGTGCGCCGGATGCGGTCGAGCAGCGTCTCCAGGGATGTCTGCGCGTCCCGGCTGTGCAGGGCCCGCCGCAGCCCCCGCACAGCGGCCAACTCATCGGCCGGTACGAGGAGTTCGTCGCGGCGGGTGCCCGATGCGGCGATGTCGACCGCCGGGTGGACGCGCTTCTCGGCCAGAGCGCGGTCGAGCCGCAGCTCCATGTTCCCGGTGCCCTTCAGCTCCTCGAAGAAGTACTCGTCGGCCCGGGAGCCGGTCTCGACGAGGGCGGTGGCCAGGATGGTCAGCGACCCGGCCTCCTCGGTGAGGCGGGCGGCCCCGAAGAGGCGCTTGGGGCCGAGCAGCGCCGCGGCGTCCACCCCGCCGCTGAGGGTGCGTCCGCCGCTGCCCGCCGCGTTGTTGTGGGCCCGGCAGAGCCGGGTGAGGGAATCGAGCAGCAGGACGACGTCCCGGCCCTGCTCGACCAGCCGCTCGGCGCGGGCGAGGGCGAGTTCGGCGAGGGCGATGTGCTCCTTGGCGGGGCGGTCGAACGTGGAGGCGTAGACCTCGCCGCGTACCGAGCGGCGCATGTCGGTGACCTCTTCGGGCCGTTCGTCCAGGAGGACCACCATCAGATGGCTCTCGGGGTGGTTCTCGGCGACGGCGGCCGCGATCTGCTGGAGCAGGACCGTCTTGCCGGTCCTGGGCGGCGCGACGATCAGACCGCGCTGCCCCTTGCCGACCGGGGCGACCAGGTCGACGACGCGTGTCGCCGGGCTGCCGGCCGCCGTCTCCAGACGCAGCCGCTGCCGGGGGTGGAGCGGGGTGAGGTCACGGAAGTGGGGGCGGCCCCGCAGTGCCTGCGGGGGAAGGCCGTTGACGCGTTCGACGGAGCTCAGGGAGCGGGCGCGTTCGCACATGCCCTCGACGACGTCGCCCTTGCGCAGGCCGTACCGGCGGACGAGCGCCGAGGGGACCTGTACGTCGCGGGGGGCGGGGTGCCCCTGGGGCGAGCGCAGGGCGCCGTTCCCCTGGTGCGTGACGTCGAGGATGCCGGCGGCGGCCGTGGGGGTCGCGGGCCGGGTGGTGGTGGGGTGTTCGAGTGTGGTGGTCATGCGGGTGGTCCTTTCGCGGACATGCGAATGAAGGGGCCCGGCAGAGACGGGGGCGGATGATCACGCCCCGGACGACGGGCGGGAAAGCCCGGTGCGAGGAGTCCGTACCGGACTGGGGAAACGGTGTGACGAAGCTGGATCGCCGGTCGCAATGAAGGGCGCGTCAGCGTGAGAGAAATGAACCGGCACCGGCGTCTGCGGAACGAGACGTACACAAGTACCGATGGAAATGTACCACGCCCACCGGGCGGGACCGCGAAAGCCGTCCGGCCCCGGAGGGCCGGACGGCTGGGCTGTTCAGGTGTTCCGGCTGGTCAGGACGGTGGACCGGACCCCCGGAACGCCTCCAGGATCTCTTCCGCGGCCAGGGACGCCGGCAGCGTTCCCTCCCGCACCCGCCGTTCGAGCTCCGGTGCCAGCGCACGCACCCCGGCGTGCCCGCGCAGGCTCTCCAGCAGCTCGTCCCGCACCATCGTCCAGGTCCAGTCGACCTGCTGCTCGCTGCGCTTCTGCGCGAGCCGGCCGGTCGACTCCAGCAGCGCCCGGTGCTGTTCCAGCCGCTCCCACAGGGTGTCGAGCCCGCTCGACTCGCGGGCGCTGCACGTCAGGACCGGCGGGGTCCACGCGGCGTCCACCGGGTGCATCAGCCGCAGCGCGCCCGCGAGTTCGCGGGCGGCGGCGCGCGCGTCGCGTTCGTGCGGGCCGTCGGCCTTGTTCACCGCGATGGCGTCCGCCAGTTCGAGCACGCCCTTCTTGATGCCCTGCAACTGGTCACCGGTGCGCGCCAGGGTGAGCAGCAGGAAGGTGTCGACCATGTTGGCGACGGCCGTCTCCGACTGGCCGACGCCGACGGTCTCCACCAGCACGACGTCGTACCCCGCCGCCTCCATGACCACGATGGACTCGCGGGTCGCCTTGGCCACCCCGCCCAGGGTGCCGGCGGTGGGGGAGGGGCGTACGAAGGCGGCCGGGTCCACCGCGAGCCGCTCCATCCTGGTCTTGTCGCCCAGGATGGAGCCGCCGGTACGGCTGGACGACGGGTCGACGGCCAGCACCGCGACCCGGTGTCCGAGCCCGGTGAGCATGGTGCCGAGCGCGTCGATGAACGTCGACTTGCCGACCCCGGGCACGCCGCTGATGCCGACGCGGCGGGCGTTGCCCGAGTGCGGCAGCAGTTCGCGCAGCAACTCCTGGGCCAGCGCCCGGTGGTCGGGGCGGGTGGACTCGACGAGGGTGATGGCGCGCGCGATGTGCGCGCGTTTCCCGTCGAGTACCCCCTTCACATAACTGTCGAGATCGATCCTGGGGGCCATGGGTCAGCGGCTCACAGCTCGTGACCGAGAGCGGAGCCGAGGCGTGTCACCAGGTCGTGCGCCGCTTCTGGGATTACCGTCCCGGGCGGGAACACAGCGGCGGCACCCGCCTCGCGCAGCGCCTCGATGTCCTGCGGCGGGATGACCCCGCCCACCACGATCATGATGTCCTCGCGCCCCTCGGCGGCCAGTTCCTCGCGGAGCGCGGGGACGAGCGTGAGGTGGCCGGCGGCCAGGGAGGAGACGCCCACGATGTGCACGTCCGCCTCGACCGCCTGCCGGGCGACCTCGCCCGGCGTCTGGAAGAGCGGGCCGACGTCCACGTCGAAGCCCAGGTCGGCGAAGGCGGTGGAGATGACCTTCTGACCGCGGTCGTGCCCGTCCTGGCCCATCTTGGCGACCAGGATGCGCGGACGCCGCCCCTCCGCCTCTTCGAACGCGTCGACCAACGCGCGGGTCCGGTCCACGGACGGCGACTCCCCTGCCTCGTTGCGGTACACACCGGAGATCGTACGGATCTGGCCCGCGTGCCGGCCGTACACCTTCTCCAGCGCGTCCGAGATCTCGCCCACCGTCGCCATCGCACGGGCCGCGTCCACGGCCAGGGCGAGGAGGTTGCCTTCCAGACCGGGGCCGGGAGCCCGTCCGGCGGCGTCCGTCAGGGCGCGCAGCGCGTCCTGGCAGGCCCGCTCGTCGCGTTCCTCGCGCAGTCGGCGCAGCTTCTCGATCTGCTGGGTGCGGACGGAGGAGTTGTCGACCTTGAGGACGTCGATCTGTTCGTCGGTCTCGACGCGGTATTTGTTGACGCCGATGACGGGCTGGCGTCCGGAGTCGATGCGGGCCTGGGTGCGGGCGGCGGCCTCCTCGATGCGGAGCTTNGGGATGCCCGCGTCGATGGCCTTGGCCATGCCGCCGGCGGCCTCGACCTCCTCGATGTGCTGCCATGCCCNNCGTGCGAGGTCGTACGTCAGCTTCTCNACGTAGGCGCTTCCGCCCCAGGGGTCGATGACNCGGCTGGTGCCGGATTCCTGCTGGAGGAGGAGCTGGGTGTTGCGGGCGATGCGGGCGGAGAAGTCGGTGGGCAGGGCCAGCGCCTCGTCCAGGGCGTTGGTGTGCAGCGACTGGGTGTGTCCCTGCGTNGCNGCCATCGCNTCCACGCAGGTCCTGGTGACGTTGTTGAACACGTCCTGCGCGGTCAGCGACCAGCCGGAGGTCTGCGAATGGGTGCGCAGAGAGAGCGATTTGGCGTTCTTCGGGTCGAACTGTCGCACGAGCTTGGCCCAGAGGAGCCGGGCGGCGCGCAGCTTGGCGATCTCCATGAAGAAGTTCATGCCGATCGCCCAGAAGAACGACAGACGNGGTGCGAACGCGTCGACGTCCAGNCCNGCNTCCCGGCCCGCGCGGATGTACTCGACCCCGTCGGCCAGGGTGTAGGCCAGCTCCAGATCGGCCGTCGCCCCGGCCTCCTGGATGTGGTAGCCGGAGATGGAGATCGAGTTGTAGCGCGGCATCCTCTGCGAGGTGAACGAGAAGATGTCGGAGATGATCCGCATCGACGGCTTCGGCGGNTAGATGTAGGTGTTGCGGACCATGAACTCCTTCAGAATGTCGTTCTGAATGGTCCCGGCCAGCTTNTCNGGCGGTACGCCCTGTTCTTCGGCGGCCACGATGTACAGCGCGAGGACGGGGAGCACCGCGCCGTTCATCGTCATCGACACCGACATCCTGTCGAGCGGGATGCCGTCGAAAAGCCGGCGCATGTCGTAGATCGAGTCGATCGCCACCCCGGCCATGCCGACATCGCCCGTCACCCTCGGGTGGTCGCTGTCGTAGCCTCGGTGCGTGGGCAGGTCGAAGGCGACCGACAGACCCTTCTGCCCGGCCGCGAGATTGCGGCGGTAGAAGGCGTTGGACTCCTCGGCGGTGGAGAAGCCCGCGTACTGCCGGATCGTCCAGGGCTGGTTGACGTACATCGTCGGGTACGGGCCGCGCAGATACGGCGCCACACCCGGGTACGTACTCAGGAAGTCGAGCCCCTCCAGGTCATGGCCGGTGTACAGCGGCTTGACCGCGATGCCCTCCGGGGTCTCCCACAGCAGGTCGCCGTCGGAGCTTCCGGAGGACTCCTTGACCGCGGCACGCCACTGGTCCTCGGTCACCTCGGCGCCGCCGCCCGGACCGAGCTCGATGTCGGAGAAGTCGGGGATCCGCATTACGCCACACCCATACGGTCGAGAAGGGAAGAGAGCACGGCCACCGCGTCGCAGCCGGCGAAGACGTACGCGTCGACGCCGGGGTACTCGCCGGGCCGCCCCGCCAGGTACACGCGCCGCGCACCTGCCGCCACCAGTGCGCGGACGACCTCGTCCGCCTGTTCGGCGTAGAGCGCGTCGGTGGAGCACAGGCACGCGACGTCGGTGCCGGAGGCCGCGAACGCCTCGGCCACCGAGGAGGCGTCCACCCGCACCGGCTCGTGCACGGGCTCGATGCCGCCGGCCTGGAAGAGATT
Source organism: Streptomyces sp. ATexAB-D23 (assembly GCF_000373645.1). Lineage (GTDB taxonomy): Bacteria > Actinomycetota > Actinomycetes > Streptomycetales > Streptomycetaceae > Streptomyces > Streptomyces castrisilvae. Next base: position 224,904 of record NZ_KB892004.1, read on the forward strand.
CGCGGCGAACGAGGCCCGCGCGGTGTGCGCCGCCGCCGGACCGAGCGCCGCGATGAACACCCGCGGCCGGCCGCCGGTCGCCGCCAGATGGGCGTCCGAGCGGGCCCGCAGCGCCTCGAACGCCTCGTCGCGCCGGACCACGGGAAGCCCGCCGCCCACGGGGGCCGACGGCAGCGGCTCGCGCTCCACCGGGCGCTCGTTCAGCGAGGGGAACTCGCTGACGCCGGTGATGGGTTCCTTGCGGCGGGCCAGGTCCTTGCCGCGTGCCTCCCAGGTCGTCGCGATCCGCTCCGCGACCAGCCCGGAGCCCAGGGCGGCCGCCTGACCGCCCGCCCGCTCGATCTCCTGGAAGAACGCCCAGGCCGCGCCCGCGAGTTCGTCGGTCAGCCGCTCCACGTACCAGGACCCGCCCGCCGGGTCGATGACCCGGGCCAGATGCGACTCCTCCAGCAGGATCGTGGAGGTGTTGCGGGCGATACGCCGGGCGAACGCGTCGGGCAGGCCCAGCGCGTGATCGAAGGGCAGCACGGTCACGGAGTCGGCCCCGCCCACGCCCGCGCCGAGACCGGCCAGCGTGGTGCGCAGCATGTTCACCCACGGGTCGCGCCGGGTCATCATCACCGGCGAGGTCACCGCGTGCTGCCGCTGGGCCCCCGCGCCGGGAGCCCCGCAGGCCTCGGCGACCCGCGCCCAGAGCCGGCGCGCCGCGCGCAGCTTGGCGATCGTCAGGAACTGGTCGGCGGTGGCCGCGTACCGGAACTCCAGCTGTCCGCAAGCCTCTTCGAGGCCGAGCCCGGCATCGGTCAGCGCCCGCAGATACGCGACGCCGGTGGCCAGCGAAGTGCCCAGTTCCTGGGCAGCCGAACCGCCCGCCTCGTGGTACGGCATCGCGTCCACGACGATCGCCCGCAGCCCCGGGTACTCCTGCGCGCAGCGCCGGGACCAGTGGACCGCCCGCCCGAGCTCCGGCTCGGTGCCGGTGCGCGCGGCCCTCCCCAGCGGATCGGCGCCGAGGCTGCCCCGCACCTGCGGTGCCGGCACCTCGCGTTCCGTGTGGAGCCGCAGCAACTCGGTCGCCGCCGCGTCCAGTTCGTCACCCGCGTCGAGAACGATGGGCGCCAGATCGAGGAGTACGCCGTCCAGGGCTCGGGCCAGACCGGACACCGGTACGCCGTCGGGGCCGCCGACGGCCAGCCACAGCGAGGTGACGCCGTTCTCCAGGTCCGTCAGCACAGCCTCGTTCAGCCGGACGGGATCTGTGTACGCGTGCCGCTGGCGTACCCCCCAGCCGTCCGTCGTGGACCCCTCGGGCTTGCTGCCGCGGGTGAAGGGGGCGAAGCCGGGGAGACCGGCATCGGGCGCGTCGTCGCGCGAGGTGTAGAGGGGCCGGGTGATGAGCCCGTCCTCCACCGTGGTGGACAGCGCTTTCTCGGCGGCCGGTCCCGAGACATCCTTGCCCGATTTGCGAAGCACACCCTCGACGAGGCTCTGCCACTGCTCATGGGCGGGGTCAGGGAATCCGGCGGCCAGCGAAAGCCCGTCAGCAGGCTGGACCGTCATGGCCCAGATGCTAGGGCAGGTCCCGGGGGTGCAGCAGTGCGTCGGCCTGTGACCTTGCCCTCCCTCACAGCACCTGATCCTTCACGCACGGTCGCGTCCGCCGGGCTCTTCGCCGTGCGGCGCTTTGTCGTAGTGCGGCGCTGAATGCCCGAAGTTATGCTGCTGACAATCCATCCATCCGGAGAGGACACGCCCGTGGCTGTGGGACCAGTGGAGTACCTCGTCGAGGCGCGGAGGGCCGGGCCTCCGGCGGAATGAGGGCGGCGCACCGGTCCGTGCCCCAGGGGCGCTCCATCGCCCCGCCGTTCCGCCTCCAGTCCGTCTCCAGGTGAACGGGACGACGCCGTCTCCGGGTGAACGGGACAACGGGACGGCAACCGGCGCCCGTGCACCCCTTCCCGCTCGCGGCGCGCCCGATCGATGATCCCCGGCGTTTTACTTTGTCGATTTGCCGACATCATGCGACTTTTGATCCGGCCAAGCCGAAGCCTCCCTTCGGATTCGTGTCGGGAAAAGAGGAAACCCATCGTGCAAACCGTCAGGGCCGTCCCGACCGCTTCCGCCCTCAATCTGCGCGATCTGGGAGGCATCCCCCTGGGCCCCGGCCGGCAGGTGCGGCGGGGCGTGGTGCTGCGCTCCGGACGCCTGAGCGGGCTCGACCCGGTGGACGCCGCCTCCGTGGCCGCGCTCGGTATCCGTACGGTCGTCGACCTGCGCAGCGCGGACGAGCGCGGCTCGGCCCCCGACGCGCTCCCGCCCGGTTCCCGGCTGTTCGTCGCCGATGTGCTCGGGGGCAACCCGGGCGTGGCCCCCGCCCGCTTCCGCACGCTGCTCGCCGACCCGGTCGAGGCGGAGCGGCTGCTCGGGAACGGCAGGGCCGAGGAGATGTTCGCCCAGTCCTACCGGCAGATGGTGCTCTCACCGGGTGCCGCGGCCGCGTACCGCGCCTTCATCGACACCGCCGCCGACACCGCGGCCCGGCCGGTGCTGTTCCACTGCACGACGGGCAAGGACCGCGCGGGCTGGGCGGCCGCCCTCCTGCTCCTGCTCCTCGGCGCGTCGCGGGACGTCGTACGGCAGGAGTTCCTGGCGGTGAACCCGGTGGTGCGGGACGCCTACCGGCCGTACGTACAGGGCTTTCTCGACGCGGGCGGCGACCCGGAGATCGCCTCCGCGATCATCGAGGTGCGCCCCCGCTACCTCGACACGGCGCTGGACGCCATGGACGAGCGCTGGGGCGGGCTGGACGGCTATGTGCGCGACTGCCTGCGCGTCCGCGGTCTCACGCTGCGGCGCCTGCGCAGCGAACTGGTGGTGTACGCCCGCCCGTAGCGGCCGCACCACGCGGCACTCCGCCCCCGGCGCGCGCCGGGGGCGGAGTCCTGTGTGCGGGTGCCGGGTCTCGCGCCGGCCGGGCTCCTCACACCTTCAGCAGTCGTTCGGTGATGTCCCGGTAGTGCTGGAGGGTGACCCGCAGCTCCTCGGTCCGGGATCCGGGGTCCGAGCCGTCCCCGTCCGTGACGTGCAGGGTGCGGCGGCGTTCCTGGAGCGCGTCCGTGAGGCCGATGACGGCCGCGTCGAAGGTGGATTCGGCCTCCTCGACCGCCCGGTGCGGGCTCTCCACGAAGTCCGTGACCGCCTGCTGGAGGCGGTGGGCCAGCTTGTCCTGGTCGCCGGTCGCGATCAGGGGCCGCGCCGCGTCGGGCGCGCCGTGCGGTGCGGTGCCGCCGTCCGGTGCGTGACCGGCCGCCGTGTGTCCGGTGTCCGTCCCCGTCTCACCGGCCGGGGCGCCTGACGCCGTGCGCGCGGAGTCTGCGGCGCCCGGGGGAGCGGGGGCCGTCGTCTGCGGGGGCCGGGCCGAGGCCTCGTCCGAGGGGCGGGCGGCCCCCGTTCCGGTGCCGGCGGCCGGTTGTGGGACGACCGGGCGGTTCGTGGGCGCTCCGGGAGCCTCGGCGGGGGTCCGCGGTGTGCGGTCGGTGTCCTTCGTCATGCCGTGCCACTTCCTTCCGCATGGTGGGGGTCCCGGCGGACCGGGCCGTCCGTGCCGTTCGATACCAGGACGTCGAAGAGGCCGCGGGCCTCGACCAGGGCCGTCCTCATCTCCTCCGTGTCGCCCTCGCCCCGCCTGGCGGCGTGGACCCGCCGGTAGCCGCCGACCTGTTCGGCGTGGTGGACGGAGAGCGCGTCGCTCTGCTCGCCGAAGTCCTCGCCGTCGGGGAAGCCCAGATCCCGGGCCAGTTCCGCGAGGAGCGCGTCGGCGTCGGCCACCGCCTGCTGCGGCGAGTCGACGAACCGGTCCTGGACCCGCGCCCACCGTGCGGTGTACTCGGTCCGCTCCTCGGGCGTCAACGGGCGCTCGTCCAGCGAGCGGTGACGCTTCAGCCGTTCGCTCAGCTCGTGTTCGGCGGCCTTGGTGTCGCCGTCGTGCCGGGCGACGGCACGCTCGTACTCGGGCCCGAAGCGGCGCCGCAGTCCGTGCCCGCCGGTCGTCCGGCCGAAGGCGAGGAACAGTCCGGCGGCCACCACCACGACGACCGCGAGGATGATCACGAGGGCCGTCATGGTCACCACCCCCGGCGGTAGTCGGTCCGCAAGTCGCTGTGTTCCACTCCCACCATCCCTTTCGGTTCGCTGCCCGGCTTCCGTTCCGGCCGGGCGTGAAGCCCGTGTACCCCTGTGAACGCGTTCGAGACGCACCCGGCGCGCGTTCCTCGTATCGCGTGCCGGGCACGGCCCCTGGCACCGCCCCGCGCCGAACGGGCCGCGCGGGGCGCCTCGGTAGGCTTGAGGGGCCGCAGCAGGAGCATTCCGAGAGGGGCGAAACACGTGACAGAGCGCAAACCCGCGGGTGTCAGCTTCGAATCCTGGGTCGATCACCAGATCCGGGAGTCCGAACAGCGTGGTGACATCTCCCGGCTGCCGGGATTCGGAAAGCCCCTCGAAGCGCTGAGCGCCCCGTACGACGAGGCGTGGTGGATCAAGGCGAAGATGCAGCGCGAAGGGGTGTCGGTGCTCCCGCCGGCGCTGGCGCTGCGCAAGGAGGCCGAGGACGTGCTCGCCCGCCTGCCGAAGATCCGGACGGAGGCCGAGGTGCGCCGCGTGCTGACCGAGGTGAACGAGAAGATCCACGAGGCTGTCCGGCGTCCGCCGCCCGGACCGCTGCTCAACCTCCGGCCGTTCGACGTGGCGGCCCTGATCGAGGAGTGGCGCGAGGCGCGCGCCTCCTGAGACCGGCGGCGGATGCGTAATACTCGCTCCATGAGATCAAGCGTTACGCCTTCGCGCCGGGGCGAGCCCGGCGGTCCGGTCCGCATCCGGCGGGCGACCGCGCGGGACGCCAGGCGGCTGACCCGCCTGGTCCGGTCCTCGCGGGCGTACGAAGGCCCGTACGCGCCGATGGTCGCCGGATACCGGGTGGGTCCCGACTACATCGAGACGCACGCGGTCTTCGCGGCCGTGCAGGAGGCCACGCAGCGGGTGCTCGGTTTCTACGCGCTGGTCCTCGACCCGCCCGAGCTGGACCTCCTCTTCGTCGCCGACGACGCGCAGGGCACCGGAACCGGACGGCTCCTCATCGGCCACCTGCGCCAGGAGGCGGCCGCCCGCGGGCTGCCCGGCGTACGAGTCGTCTCGCATCCCCCGGCGGAGGGCTTCTACCTGCGGGTGGGCGCGCGGCGGACCGGCACCGTACGGGCCACGCCGCCCGCCGTGATGTGGGACCGCCCCGAGCTGTTGCTGCCCGTCGCCTGAGGCGTCTGTCAGGCCGGTCCGGCGTCGGAGGTGCGGTGGACGTCCGTGACGGTGAACAGTCCGCCGTCCGGGTCGGTCAGTGTCGCCTCCCGGCCCTCGGCGCGGGTCAGCTCCTCCACGAGCGAGCCCCCGTGCTCCCGCGCCGCCCCGATCGTGACGCCCACGTCGGCCACGGGAAAGTTCACCTGCCAGTGCGGGCGGACCAGCGGGTCCGGGGCCGCCTCGACCGCGCCCGAACCGATCCGGGCCAGCTGGCGCCCCCCGCACTCCACGACGACCTCGTCCTTGGCGTACGCCACCTCGCAGGCGCCGGGCCGGCCGCTCGCCCAGTCCAGGACCTCGCCGTAGAAGATCGCGGCGTCGAAGGCGCTCCGGGTCCGCAGCCGCAGCCAGGCGTGCGCATGGTCGTCCGGGGCGGGCGGTGACGTCGCCGGCGCGGTCCGCTCCCAGATGCCGAAGCCGGCCCCGTCCCGGTCGGCGGCCAGCGCGCCGCGCCCCTTGCCGAGCGTCAGCGGCCCCACCGCGACCGTGCCGCTGCGCTCCCGGATGCGGGCGGCGGCCACATCGGCGTCCCGGACGGCGAAGTACGGGGTCCAGGCGACCGCGACGCGGAAGGCGGTGGCCACGGCGCCGATGCCGGCGACCGGGACGTCGCCGCGGCGGGCCACCGAGAATTCCTGGCCGAGCCTGCCCGGCCGGAAGGACCAGCCCATCACCGGACCGTAGAACTCCTGGGCGGACCGCAGGTCCCGGGTCATGAGATTGACCCAGCAAGGAGCAGCGGACCCGGTCAGAGCCGCGCGCGCGGGCGCCGTGCCGGAGGTGCTTGGGGTCATGGTCGTACTGCCTTCATCGGGAGTGCGGCAGGTGTGCCGGGCCTTCGGGGCCCTCACCAGCCTCACCGCGGGCGGCCGCTCCCGCAACACGCGGGGCCGCCGCCCGGCGCCACCGCCGCGGGGCCGGGGCGGCCGGCCGCCGGTGCCCGGGACCCCCGGCGGGGTCAGTCGCGCTTGTCGTCGTCCTCGTGCCGGATCGGCTCGTTGCCGCTCTCGCCGAGCTCGTACGGCGAGAGGCCCCTGCCGTCGGCCGGGAAGTGGTCGTCGCCGTGGACGTCGGCCTGCTCGACGTGGCTGCGGTGGTCCGGGCCGACGGGCTGCTCGTCCGGGCGGGGCGGGGGCAGCTCCTGGTCGTGCCGTCGCTTGCCCAGCCAGAAGGCGCCGATCAGCATGGCCACCAGGAGCACGCCGATCACGGCCATCACGACTCCGGTCGCCCCGCGTCCGTCCGCGAGGGTGACTGCCAGGGAATTCAGGGCTCCATCCGAAACGTCCATGCTTGCCGGATACCCCAGGAGGAAGACGTCACTCGGAGTGGAGATCGAATTCATGTTTTAAGTGGATATGAGGATGAAAATGTTTCGTTCCGTGTCCGGCCCCGCCCGGCCGCCGGGCACGGGTGGTCCGGCCCCTCGTGTCGCACCCGCCTGCCGGCGGGGTGAGCCTGGAGGTGACGGCATTGCCCTCTTCGGAAGGAGCAGCGGTGAACAGCACACAGCAGCAGGCGTCGGAGGACCACCACGACCAGGAGGTGTCGGTGGTCGTCAGCGGCTGCCCGGAGGGCGACGCGCGTACGGTCTTCGACGTGCTGCGGGCCGCCTTCACCACCGACCGCTCCTCGACCGACATCCCCCACGAGGTCGCGGACAAGCGGCCCACCGCGTGGGCCGCCACCGTCGATGTGTCCGAGGCCCGGACGGTCTCGGGCTCGGTCGCTCTCTCGGCTCCCGTCACGGCCGAGGTGCAGGGCGGCTACCAGGCCGTGGACCGGCTCCGGCAGGGCCTGGCCGACGCCTTCGCGGTCCGCGTCGTGGGCGCCGTCTCGGGGGACCAGGAGGAGGAGGTCCGGCTTCGGCTGGACAACAAGTAGGCCGAACGCCCGCAGGCGGCCCCGGCAGCGCACCGAACGACGGTTCACATCTGGTAGAACTCGGACAAAGTGACCTCGTTGAAAGGTGTCGCACGTGGACCCGACCAGTGGGTGGGAGGGCGGCGCCGGCCAACCGCAGGCGCCCGGCGATCTCCCCTCCGCCACCCTGACCCTGCACGTCAACGGCGCGGAACGCACCCTGACCCTGGACCACCGCACCACCCTCCTGGACGCCCTGCGCCACCACCTGGACCTGACCGGGGCGAAGAAGGGCTGCGACCACGGCCAGTGCGGCGCCTGCACGGTCCTCGTGGACGGCAGGCGCGCCAACAGCTGCCTGCTCCTGGCCATCACCCAGGAAGGCTCCCGCATCACCACCATCGAGGGACTGGCGGACGGCGACCGGCTGCACCCCCTCCAGGAGGCGTTCCTGGACCGTGACGCGCTCCAGTGCGGCTACTGCACACCCGGCCAGATCTGCTCCGCAGCCGGTGTCCTCGCCGAGGCCGGTCAGGGCTTTCCCTCCCACGTCACCCCGCACGACGCCCCCGTGGGCGCCCCGGCCCGGCTCGACGCCGAGGAGATCCGCGAGCGGATGAGCGGCAACCTCTGCCGGTGCGGCGCCTACCCCCGCATCGTCGAGGCGATCGAGGACGTGGCGCTGTGAAACCCTTCGCCTACCTGCGCGCCGCATCCGTCACCGACGCGGTCCGCGCGTGCGCCGCCCACCCCGGGGCCAGATTCCTGGGCGGCGGCACCAACCTGGTCGACCTGATGAAGCTCGGCGTGGAGACGCCCGGCATGCTCGTGGACGTGAGCCGGCTGCCGCTGGACCACGTCACGGACACCGCCGACGGCGGCCTGCGCGTCGGCGCCACCGTGCGCAACGGCGACCTGGCCGCCCACCCCGCCGTGCGCACCCGCTACCCCGTCCTGTCCCAGGCCCTGCTCGCGGGCGCGTCCGGGCAGCTGCGCAACATCGCGACCACCGGCGGCAACCTCCTCCAGCGCACCCGCTGCACCTACTTCCAGGACGCGTCCAAGCCCTGCAACAAACGGGAACCCGGCACCGGCTGCCCCGCCCGCGACGGCGCCCACCGCGACCTCGCCGTCATCGGCCACTCCGAGGAGTGCGTCGCCACCCACCCCTCCGACATGGCCGTGGCGCTGGCCGCCCTGGACGCGGACGTCGTCCTGCACGGACCGGACGGCGAACGGACCGTGGCGGTGACCGGCTTCCACCGGCTGCCCGGCGACAACCCCGACGCCGACACGGTCGTCCGGCCGGGCGAACTCGTCACCGAGGTGCTGCTGCCGCCCCCGCCCGAAGGCGCGGTCAGCGTCTACCGCAAGGCCCGCGACCGCGCCTCGTACGCCTTCGCCCTGGCCTCCGTCGCCGCCGTCCTGCGCGTACGCGACGGGCACATCGAGCACGCGGCGCTGGCGTTCGGCGGACTCGCCCACCGGCCCTGGCGGGCCCGTACCGCCGAGCGGATCCTGCACGGCGCGCCCGCCACCGACGCCACCTTCCTGCGGGCCGCCGACGCCGAACTCGCCGCGGCCCGCCCACTGCGCGACAACGCCTTCAAGGTCCGCCTCGCCCGCCACCTCGTCGTCGACGCCCTCGCCGAACTCGCCGCCCGACCCTAGGACCCCCGCCATGAGCCAAGCCCCCCAGCCACTGGGCGCCCCCGTCGTCCGCCGCGAGGGCCGGGACAAGGTCACCGGCGCCGCGCGCTACGCCGCCGAGCGCGGGCTGCCCGGCTGCCTGTACGCCTGGCCCGTGCCCGCCGCCGTGCCGGCCGGCCGGGTCACCGCCGTCCGTACCGTCGACGCCCTCGCGCAGCCCGGCGTCCACAGCGTCCTGACCCATGACAACGCGCCCCGCATCCAGGAGCCGGACGACCCGATCCTCGCCGTCCTCCAGAACGACCGGGTGCCCCACCGCGGCTGGCCCGTCGCGCTCGTCGTGGCCGACACCCTGGCGAGCGCCCGCGCCGGCGCCCAGGCGCTGCACATCACTTACGAGACCGCCCCGCACGACGTCGTGCTGACCGAGGACCACCCGGGCCTCTACACCCCGGAGAACGCCAACGGCGGCTATCCGGCCGTCCGGGAACGCGGCGACTTCGACCGGGCCTTCGAAGCGTCCCCCGTACGCATCGACGCCACCTACACCCTCGGCGCCCTGCACAACCATCCGATGGAACCGCACGCCTCGACCGCCCACTGGTCGCCCGACGGCCATCTCACCGTGTACGACTCCAGCCAGGGTGCCACCACCGTGCGCGACACCCTCGCCGCCGCGTTCGGGCTGCGGACGGACCAGGTCACCGCCGTCTCCCAACACGTCGGCGGCGGCTTCGGCTCCAAGGGCACCCCGCGCCCCCAGGCCGTGCTCGCCGCGATGGCCGCGCTCCACACCGGGCGCCCCGTCGAACTCGCCCTGCCCCGGCGCCAGATGCCCGCGGTCGTCGGACACCGCGCGCCCACCGTGCAGCGCGTCAGGCTCGGGGCACGGCCCGACGGAACCCTCACCGCTCTCGCCCAGGAGGTCGTCACCCACACCTCCACCATCAAGGAGTTCGTGGAGCAGGCCGCCGTCCCGGCCCGCGTCATGTACGGCTCACCGAGCAGCCGCACCACGCACCGGGTCGTCGCCCTGGACGTCCCGACCCCCTCGTGGATGCGCGCCCCGGGCGAGGCCCCCGGCATGTACGCCCTCGAATCCGCCATGGACGAACTCGCCGCGGAACTCGGCACCGACCCCGTCGAACTGCGGCTGCGCAACGACCCCGCCGACGAACCCGACTCCGGGAAGCCCTTCAGCAGCCGAGGTCTGGCCGCCTGTCTGCGCGAGGGCGCCGAACGCTTCGGCTGGCACGAGCGCGACCCCGCCCCCGGCACCCGCCGCGAGGGCGCCCTGCTGATCGGTTCGGGCGTCGCCTCCGCCACGTACCCCGTCTACGCCGCCGCCTGCCACGCCTCGGCGCACGCCGCCACCGACGGCTCCTACCGCGTCGCGGTCAACGCGACGGACATCGGCACCGGGGCCCGTACCGTCCTCGCGCAGATCGCCGCGGACGTCCTGCGCACCCCGCTGGACAACCTGACGATCGACATCGGCGACAGCGACCTGCCCGACGGGCCGGTGGCAGGCGGCTCCTCGGGGACCGCCTCCTGGGGCTGGGCCGTGCACAGGGCGGCCTCCGCGCTCGTCGAACGGCTCGACGCGCACAGCGGGCCGCTGCCCGACGGGGGAGTGACCGTCACCGCCGACACCACCGAGGAGACCGCCGAGGAATCCCCGTACGCCCGCCACGCCTTCGGGGCGCACTTCGCCGAGGTCGCCGTCGACACCCGCACCGGAGAGGTCCGGATGCGGCGCATGCTCGGCGTCTTCGCGGCGGGCCGCATCCTCAACTCCCGTACCGCACGCTCCCAGTTCATCGGGGGCATGACCATGGGGATCGGCATGGCGCTCACCGAGGGCAGCACCCTGGACCCGGTCTTCGGCGACTTCACCGAACGCGACCTCGCCTCCTACCACGTGCCCGCCTGCGCCGACGTGCCCGGCATCGAGGCGCACTGGATCGAGGAGGACGACCCGCACCTCAACCCCATGGGCAGCAAGGGCATCGGCGAGATCGGCATCGTCGGAGCCGCCGCGGCCATCGGCAACGCCTTCCGGCACGCCACCGGCGTCCGGCTGCGCACCCTGCCGCTCACCCCCGACCGGGTGCTCACCCGGCTGCCCTGACCGCCGAGCGTCCCCCGGATGCGCGAACGCGCCGGTCACCGGGGGTGCGCGCCCCGACGTGTTGCGCGAGCGGCCCAGCCGGGTCACCCTGTGGAGTGACCCAGAAGAGACATCTGCTCACTCTTCGTATTCGGGGGTCGTTGGTTCAACGGGGCGAAGAACGTGGGCCTCGATGTGAGGAGCCTCGACGATGACCGTTCCACTCGACCGGCACTATCTGGTCGAACTCCAGGTTTCCGCGGACCGTGTGGACCAGCTGCGACGGATAGTCGCCGCCCACCTGCGCCACTGGAGTCTCGAACTCCACATCCGGCCCGTGTGCCGTGCTGTGGAGGAGCTGCTGACCAATGTCCAACGGCATGTCGGTGACGACAACCGCTGCGTCGTCGAACTCCGCTGGTCCGGACGGCACCTCACGGTCTCCGTCGCCGACAACGGTTCCGAGATGCCGCGCCTGCTCCACGAGGGCGGCGGCCTGAGCCGGATCATGGCCCTCAGCGACAGCTGGGGCACCTGCCGGACCGCCGAGGGCAAGGTCGTCTGGTTCACCCGGTACGCCCAGGAGCCGCAGCACATCGAGCTGGTCCCGCTGCCGCCGCTGCCCGGCGTCCGCGAGTCCCGCCGCCCGCCGGCCGTGGTCGCGGAGATTCCCGAACCCGTCCCGGCGGCCGGCGACGAGACCGTCCACGTCCACACCTCCGACGCCGCCCCCGCCCTGGTCTGAGGCGGGGCCCGGCCCGGAGCCGCCCACCGGCCCCCTCACCGCGGCCCCCGGCGCGGATCGCGTGCGCGCGGTACGCATGATCCGCTCCGGCCGGGTACGCGGTGGCGGGGCCGCGGTGTGCCCCGGCCCGCGTTGCGGCCCGGCGCGCGGCGCGGCACGGTCGAGATACCGAGGCAAGGAGGCCACAGTCATGCCCATCGCGACGGTCAATCCCGCGAACGGGGAGACACTCAGGACGTTCGACGCGCTGGAAGCCGACGAGATCGAGCGGCGGCTCACTGCGGCCGACGCCGCCTTCCGCGAGTACCGCACCACCGGATTCGCCGAACGGGCCCGGCTGCTCGACCGGGCCGCCGACCTCCTCGACGAGGATCAGCAGGACATCGCGCGCACCATGACCCTGGAGATGGGCAAGCCGGTCTCGGCCGCCCGCGCCGAGGCCGCGAAGTGCGCCAAGGCGATGCGCTGGTACGCGGCGCACGCCGAGGAACTGCTCGCCGACGAGCACCCCGCGCCCGCCGACGTCGAGGACTCCGGGGCCTCCCGCGTCTTCGTCCGCTACCGGCCGCTGGGCCCGGTGCTCGCCGTGATGCCGTGGAACTTCCCGCTCTGGCAGGTCGTGCGCTTCGCCGCCCCCGCGCTCATGGCCGGCAACACGGGGCTGCTCAAGCACGCGTCGAACGTGCCGCAGACCGCGCTGTACCTGGGCGACCTGTTCCGCCGCGCCGGCTTCCCGGCCGGCTGCTTCCAGACCCTCCTGGTGGGCTCCAAGGCCGTCGAGGGCATCCTGCGCGACCGCCGGGTGGTGGCCGCCACCCTGACCGGCAGCGAACCGGCCGGACGCTCCGTCGCCTCCGTCGCGGGCGACGAGGTCAAGCACACCGTCCTGGAACTCGGAGGCAGCGATCCCTATCTCGTCCTGCCCTCGGCGGACGTCGCCAAGGCCGCCCGAACCGCTGTCACCGCCCGCGCCCAGAACAACGGGCAGTCCTGCATCGCCGCCAAGCGGTTCATCGTGCACACCGCCGTGTACGAGGAGTTCGCCGAACGCTTCACCGTCGGCATGCGCGACCTGACCGTCGGCGACCCGCTGGAGGAGTCCACCGACGTCGGACCGCTCGCCAGCGAGCGGGGCCGCGCCGATCTGGAGGAGCTGGTGGACGACGCGGTGCGCCGGGGGGCGAGCGCCCTGTGCGGCGGCGGCCGGCCCGGGGGACTGCGCGGCGGGCTGGAGAACGGCTGGTTCTACGCCCCCACCGTGCTCGCCGGGATCACCGCCGACATGCGTATCCACCACGAGGAGACCTTCGGCCCCGTCGCCTCCCTCTACCGGGTGGACAGCCTGGACGAGGCCGTGGAGCTGGCCAACGACACCCCGTTCGGGCTCAGCTCCAACGTATGGACCCGCGACACCGAGGAGACCGAGCGCTGCGTCCGCGACCTGGAGGCGGGCGGTGTCTTCTTCAACGGCATGACCGCCTCGCACCCCGCGCTGCCCTTCGGCGGCGTGAAGCGCTCGGGCTACGGGCGCGAGCTCGCCGGACACGGCATCCGTGAGTTCTGCAACGCCACCACCGTGTGGTTCGGCCCCCAGCCCCGGTGACCGCACACGTGCCCCGTTATCTTCTTCGCGGCCCTGCAAGAGGGCCGCTGGCCTCCGGGCCCGGCATGACTGTTGCCCCCTGTCGAAGTCGATGACCTGGGGGGTGGTGTCACCGGGTCCGGGAGGTGCCGTCGGAGACGCTGATCAGAGGTCCGGCCGCCATCCGGTCCGGTGCAACGCCGGACAGCTCGCGGATGGCAGGTCTGCATAACGTGGATGCGCGAGCACGACACCGATGCCGAGGCCGGCACGTTCAACATCATGGGAGGGGCGCCATGTCCGACACCGAAGACGTGGGCGTGTTCCTGG
>NZ_KB892005.1 GCF_000373645.1 Streptomyces sp. ATexAB-D23
GAGTGCCGGTCCACGATCAGGTGGACCTTGCGGTCGAAGTGGCCGACGAGCCGGGCAAGGAAGCGGCACATGACCTTCGCATCGAAAGTCTCGGTGAAGACCATGAAGTGCATCCGGCCGCGGGTGCTGATCGCGGACATCGCGTTCACGGAGAACCGGTTGCCGGTGCGACGGACCACCGGCGTCACGCCTTTGGCGCCCCAGGTGCGGCCGGTGACCTGGTCCGAGCGGATTCCGACCTGGTCACCGAAGAGGACTTCGGCACCTTCCGCCTTCGCCCTGGCCCGGATCGCCGGCCAGGCCTCCTCGCACCAAGTGCGGACGGTCTGCGGGTCCTGTTCGACAGCCCGCTTGTCCGGCCGCTGGAAGGTCAGGCCCCACCGCTTGAGGTACTTGCCCACCCCGGGTTCGGTGAAGCGGATCCGGTACAGCTTGAAGATCAGTTCACCTATCAGCCCCCGCGTCCACAGCTGACCGGAAAGCCCCAGGTCACAGGGGATATGGTCAAGGACCGCCTGCCGCACGGCGGCCTGTTCGGCCTCGGACAGCACCTGGTGCTCGCCTGTGCGGCGGCCTCGCGGCCGGGACAGCAGCGCGTCCCGGCCACCCGCCTGCCACCTCGCCCACCAGTTGTCCACGGCCCTGACCGACACCTTGAACAAGCCCGCGACCTCCGACCTGTCCCGACCCTCCACCAGCGCGGACACCGCCAGTAGCCGCACAGCCTCCTGTGCGTCCGGCGACCACGTCCGCGCGTCCCCCACCAGATCACNCACACACAGTCAACGAGCCTGAACCCAAAGCGTTCCGGATCAATAGGGCACGCGGAGGGCACGCCGCCGCTCAAGAGTTCCAGACAACAAAGAAGCCCCCGGCCGCTGGCCTGGGGCTTTTTCATGGAGCGGGTGACGAGAATCGAACTCGCGCTCTGAGCTTGGGAAGCTCATGTTCTACCATTAAACTACACCCGCGTAACGCCGTCGCTGATCAGCGATGCATCGTTCCACACTGTACCCCATCGCCGACCGGGTGGGGGTGACGTGGGTGTCGGGGGCGGGAGTTGGGGGCGTAGCGTGGGTGGTCGGAGTGCCGCGTGGAGTGGGGTCCTGTTCATCCCCTAATGTGGCGGTCTCGTCCACGGCTTGATGGGGAAGGGACTTGATGGACTCCATGGAGCGCACCGTCGTCCGCTGTGCCGAAGGGCACGTTTTCGCTACCAGTTCGTTTCCGATGCAGCAGCTCGGGGCCGGGCGGATCGGGCCCGGGCGGCTGATCCGTTGTCCTCGTTGTGCTCGGTTGCGGCATGCCGTGCCTGTGGTGTTCGAGCAGCGGTAGCGGGCGGGTGACAGGCGCGCGGGCGGCCCGATGGGGGCGGGCCCGCGCGTTCTGCGTATCCTCGGTGGGTGCTTCTCTCAGACAAGGACATCCGGGCCGAGATCGACGCCGGACGCGTACGTATTGATCCATTCGATGCGTCGATGGTGCAGCCGTCGAGTATCGATGTGCGTCTCGACCGCTACTTCCGGGTGTTCGAGAACCACCGTTATCCGCATATTGATCCGGCCGTCGAGCAGGTCGATCTGACGCGTACCGTCGAGCCGGACGGGGACGAGGCGTTCATCCTGCACCCGGGGGAGTTCGTGCTCGCGTCGACGTACGAGGTCATCTCGCTGCCGGACGATCTCGCGTCGCGGCTGGAGGGGAAGAGTTCGCTCGGCCGGCTCGGGCTGGTCACGCATTCCACGGCCGGGTTCATCGACCCCGGTTTCTCCGGGCACGTGACCCTGGAGCTGTCGAATCTGGCGACGCTGCCGATAAAGCTGTGGCCGGGGATGAAGATCGGTCAGCTGTGCATGTTCCGGCTGAGTTCTCCTTCGGAGTTTCCTTACGGCTCCGAGCGGTACGGATCTCGTTATCAGGGGCAGCGGGGGCCGACCGCGTCGCGCTCCTTCCTGAATTTCCACCGGACGCAGGTGTGACGGTCGATGGGTGACGACGTGCGGGAGAACCTGACGTACGACGGCTTCGGGCATGCCGTGCGGGAGCTGGCGCAGGCGGTGGCCGACGACGGGTACGAGCCGGATGTGGTGCTGAGCATCGCGCGGGGCGGGGTGTTCGTCGCGGGTGGTCTCGCGTACGCGCTGGACTGCAAGAACATTCACCTGGTGAACGTGGAGTTCTATACGGGTGTGGGCACCACGTTGGAAATGCCGGTGATGCTGGCGCCCGTGCCCAACGCCATCGACTTCTCGGCCAAGAAGGTCCTGATCGCCGACGACGTCGCCGATACCGGGAAGACGCTGAAACTGGTGCGTGATTTCTGCATCGATCACGTTGCCGAGGTGCGGTCCGCGGTCATCTACGAGAAGCCCCAGTCGCTCGTGAAATGCGAGTACGTGTGGAAGAAGACCGATCGCTGGATCAACTTCCCGTGGAGTGTGGAGAAGCCCGTCGTGCGGCGCGGCGGGCAGGTTCTCGACGCCTGAGTGGGTACGTGACGAGTGAGTACGCGGGTGGGAATGGCTGGGCCCGGTGGTGGATTTCTCCGCCACCGGGCCCTTTCAGGTGTTGCGGTTGTGCCTCAGGTCCTCAGATCGTGCCGAGTTTCAGGATCGACACCAGCGCCAGCAGCTGGATCGCCGACGCGCCCAGTGCCTTCGGCCACGGCAGGTCGTGCGACTTGCTCACCATGGAGGTGAGGAGCGCCGCCGCGGCCAGCCAGGTGATCCAGCCGAGGATCACGACCAGGGAGTTCTCGCCGCCCAGGAACATCGCGAACACCAGGCGCGGGACGTCCGTGAGGGACATGATCAGCATGGACAGGCCCACCGTCGGCTGCCACGAGCCGTCGCCGCCGAGCTGGCGGGCGAGCGTGTGGGTGACCGCGCCCAGGACCAGGCCGCCGAGTACGAAGCAGACGCCCGTGATGAGGACGTACGGGACGGCGCTGGAGACGGGGGCGCGGATCGCGTCTTCGCGGGCCTCGTCGAAGCCGAAGAGGGCCAGCAGGCCGTAGAGGAACGTCACGATCAGGGCGGGGCCCCAGACCGGGTAGTCCCGCATCTGCCAGAACGTCGGGCCGGGGCGCGTCACGATGCCGCTGAGCAGCTGCTTCCAGTGCAGGCGCGGGCCCATGGGCGGGGCGGGGGCGTGGCCGGCGCGGTAGGCGTTGCCGTCGCTGTACGGCTCCTCGCCGATGCTGAACGCCTGCGTGTGGCCGGGGTTGTTCGCGTACGGATCGCCGTGGTGCGGGCCGCCCTGCTGGGGGTACGGGTCGCCGAAGTACTCGGGTTCGTCGGGGCCGCCGCCCGGGTAGCCGCCGTTGCCCGGGTAGCCGCCGGGGTGGTGCGGGCCGCCGGGGTGGTTGTAGCCGTTGTCGGCGGGGTAGGCACCGCCGTCGTTGTAGCCCGGTGCGGCGTGGTGCGGGGCGTTGTTCCCTCCCGTCGGCGGCCATTGCTGCTGTCCGTACGGCGGCGGGGGTGCCTGATTGCCGTACGGCTGCTGCCGCGGTTGCTGTTGCCCTTGCTGCGGGGTGCGGTTGTCCCGGCCGCGTCCGATCCTGAATCCAGCCACCCATCGAACGTACCTGCTCCATCGGGGGCGGGTGCCGGGGCGGCGGAACTGGCCGGCCTTTGACGCTCAGCTGTGACATCCCCTAGGGGGTCCCCGAGGGGCTGCCACCAGCACGCCGCGGGGGAAGGCAGGAGCGGGAAAAGCGGAAGCGGCCGGTCCTGCCCCCGAGGCAGGTCCGACCGCTTCGCTCCGCCGTGGCGCGGGTCCGGCTACTTCGCCGGTTCCGGCTCCGGTGCGTCGGCCGATTCCGGCTCGCCCGCCGGGTCGGCCGGGGTCTTCACGGAGTCGAGCAGCAGCTGCGACACGTCGACCACCTGGACGGACTCCTTCGCCTTGCCGTCGTTCTTCTTGCCGTTGACCGAGTCGGTCAGCATGACCAGGCAGAACGGGCAGGCCGTGGAGACGATGTCCGGGTTGAGGGAGAGGGCCTCGTCGACGCGCTCGTTGTTGACGCGCTTGCCGATCCGCTCCTCCATCCACATCCGGGCACCACCGGCGCCGCAGCAGAAGCCGCGCTCCTTGTGGCGGTGCATCTCCTCGTTCCGCAGTCCCGGGACCTTCGCGATGATCTCGCGCGGGGGCGTGTAGATCTTGTTGTGACGGCCCAGGTAGCAGGGGTCGTGGTACGTGATCAGGCCCTCGACCGGGGTCACCGGGATCAGCTTGCCCTCGTCGATGAGGTGCTGGAGCAGCTGCGTGTGGTGGATGACCTCGTACTCGCCGCCGAGCTGCGGGTACTCGTTGGCGATGGTGTTGAAGCAGTGCGGGCAGGTGGCGACGATCTTCTTCGTCGCCTTGGCCTTCTTGGTCGAGTCGTCCTCGTCGTCCTCGCCGAACGCCATGTTCAGCATCGCGACGTTCTCCGCGCCGAGCTGCTGGAACAGCGGCTCGTTGCCCAGGCGGCGGGCGGAGTCACCCGTGCACTTCTCGTCGCCGCCCATGATCGCGAACTTGACGCCCGCGATGTGGAGGAGCTCGGCGAAGGCCTTGGTGGTCTTCTTCGCGCGGTCCTCCAGGGCGCCGGCGCAGCCGACCCAGTAGAGGTAGTCGACCTCGGTGAGGTCCTCGATGTCCTTGCCGACGATCGGGACGTCGAAGTCGACCTCCTTGGTCCACTCGACGCGCTGCTTCTTGGCGAGCCCCCAGGGGTTGCCCTTCTTCTCCAGGTTCTTGAGCATGGTCCCCGCCTCGGACGGGAACGCGGACTCGATCATCACCTGGTAGCGGCGCATGTCGACGATGTGGTCGACGTGCTCGATGTCGACCGGGCACTGCTCCACGCACGCACCGCAGGTGGTGCAGGACCAGAGGACGTCCGGGTCGATGACGCCGTTCTCCTCCAGCGTGCCGATCAGGGGGCGCTCGGCCTCCGCGAGGGCGGCCGCGGGGACGTCCTTCAGCTGTTCGGCCGAGGCCTTCTCCTCGCCCTCCATGTCCTTGCCGCCGCCGGCCAGCAGGTAGGGGGCCTTGGCGTGCGCGTGGTCGCGCAGGGACATGATCAGGAGCTTCGGGGAGAGCGGCTTGCCGGTGTTCCAGGCGGGGCACTGCGACTGGCAGCGGCCGCACTCGGTGCACGTGGAGAAGTCGAGGATGCCCTTCCAGGAGAACTGCTCGACCTGGGAGACGCCGAAGACGGCGTCCTCGGCCGGGTCCTCCCAGTCGATCTCCTCGCCGCCCGAGGTCATCGGCTGGAGCGCGCCGAGCGCGACCTCGCCGTCGGCGTTCCGCTTGAACCAGATGTTCGGGAAGCCGAGGAAGCGGTGCCAGGCGACACCCATGTTGGTGTTGAGCGACACCGTGATCATCCAGATCAGCGAGGTGCCGATCTTGATCATCGCGACGAAGTAGATGAGGTTCTGGAGGGTGCCGAGCGCCAGTCCCTTGAAGGCGAGGACCAGCGGGTACGAGACGAAGTACGCGGCCTCGTAGCCGCCGACGTGGTGGATCGCGCCCTCAAGGCCGCGCAGGGTCAGGATCGCCAGGCCGATGACGAGGATGACGTACTCGACGAAGTACGCCTGCCAGGCCTTCGAGCCCGCGAAGCGGGACTTGCGGCCCGCCCGGGACGGGAGGTTCAGCAGCCGGATGGCGATCAGCACGAGGATGCCGACCGTCGTCATCAGGCCGATGAACTCGATGTACAGCTCGAACGGCAGCCATTCACCGATGATCGGCAGGACCCAGTCGGCCTTGAACAGCTGCCCGTACGCCTGGAGCAGCGTCGGCGGCAGGGTCAGGAAGCCGATGGCGACGAACCAGTGCGCGAAGCCGACGATCCCCCACCGGTTCATCCGGGTGTGGCCGAGGAATTCCCTGACCAGGGTGAGGGTGCGCTGCTTCGGGTTGTCGGTGCGACTGCCGGCCGGGACCGGCTGTCCGAGCGTGACGAACCGGTAGATCTGCGCGACGGCTCGGGCGATGAGCGCAACGCCGACCACGGTCAGCACCAGCGACACGATGATCGCGGCGAGTTGCATTGGGGGCTCCTCGGGCCTGCGAGGTGGGGATCGATCCAGCGTCTACTAGCGGGTACCGCGTGTGCCAGTGGGCATGGAGGTGATCACTGGGACTACGAGTATCGCTACTACTAAGCAGTAACTTAATCAGTCTGTGCTGACACTATCCACTTATTCCGCCGTCCTGTAGCCGGGCAGGCGGTGATCTGTGTCGCTCAGGTGTGCCTTGCCGCGCCACCGAGGGGCGCGGGCCGCCCGGAGCAGGGGGGCGCGGACCGCCTCGGCCAGGATCGCCAGGTCCAGCCGCAGCCCCTGGTGCTCCGCGTAGTGCTGGTCGAGGAGCGCCGCCTCGTCCCACGGCATTCCCGAGCGGTGGCGCACCTGGGCCAGGCCGGTCAGGCCCGGTTTCAGCTCCTGGCGCCAGTGTCGCGCGCCGCCGGAGCCGTTCCGTACGTCGCCCGGGGCGAGCGGTGCCGGGCCCACGAGGGAGAGCTCGCCCCGTACGACGTGGTGCAGCCGGGAGACGATGTCCAGTTTCAGGCGGCGGGTGCGCAGTGAGCGCAGGACGAAGGGGCGGCCGTGCAACCCGGTGCGCGGGGAGTGCGTCAGTACGTCTGCCGGCCGGTGCCGGACGGCGAGCGCCAGGGCGGCGGCGGCCAGCAGCGGGGAGGCCAGGAGCAGCAGGGCCGAGCCGAGGAGCACGTCCAGGGTGCGCTTGGCGGTGGGGCGGGGGAGGGGTGCGGGGGTCAGGGTGCGCAGGGTCTCGCGCGCGGTCGTCAGGCGGGATGCCCGGGGCGGCTGCCAGGGGCGTGGCCCGCGGCCCCGCTGCCCTCTCCTCTGCGTACGCATCGTTCGCACCTGCCTGGGTTCGGCGGATCGGATGACGGTTTTGCACTGCTCACGGCATTTTGTGACAGAACGATCCCATGCGGCCATGATGGGAAGGGTTGTATGGCCCATCGGGTGGGCAGGTGTCGCCGGTCGCGCGGGGTGTGTGCACGTAAGTTGAGTCCACTCGACTCAGGTCTGTTGACTCCGGGACGGGAGTCATGCATCCTTGAGTCAGATCCACTCAAGTAGTCATGTTGGAGGAATCGAAATGGCACGTGCGGTCGGCATCGACCTGGGCACGACTAACTCCGTCGTCAGCGTTCTCGAAGGCGGCGAGCCCACCGTCATCACCAACGCAGAGGGCGCCAGGACCACGCCGTCCGTCGTCGCCTTCGCGAAGAACGGCGAGGTGCTGGTCGGCGAGGTCGCCAAGCGCCAGGCAGTGACCAACGTCGACAGGACCATCCGCTCCGTCAAGCGCCACATGGGCACTGACTGGAAGGTCGACCTGGACGGCAAGAGCTTCAACCCGCAGCAGATGAGCGCCTTCATCCTGCAGAAGCTCAAGCGTGACGCCGAGTCGTACCTGGGCGAGAAGGTCACCGACGCGGTGATCACCGTCCCGGCGTACTTCAACGACTCCGAGCGCCAGGCGACGAAGGAGGCCGGCGAGATCGCGGGCCTGAACGTCCTGCGTATCGTCAACGAGCCGACCGCCGCCGCGCTGGCGTACGGGCTCGACAAGGACGACCAGACGATCCTCGTCTTCGACCTCGGTGGCGGCACCTTCGACGTGTCCCTCCTGGAGATCGGCGACGGCGTCGTCGAGGTGAAGGCCACCAACGGTGACAACCAGCTCGGTGGCGACGACTGGGACCAGCGCGTCGTCGACTACCTGGTGAAGCAGTTCGCCAACGGGCACGGCGTGGACCTGTCCAAGGACAAGATGGCTCTCCAGCGTCTCCGCGAGGCCGCGGAGAAGGCGAAGATCGAGCTGTCGTCCTCGACGGAGACCACGATCAACCTGCCGTACATCACGGCGTCGGCCGAGGGCCCGCTGCACCTGGACGAGAAGCTCACGCGCTCGCAGTTCCAGCAGCTCACCGCGGACCTCCTGGACCGTTGCAAGACCCCGTTCCACAACGTCATCAAGGACGCGGGCATCCAGCTCTCCGAGATCGACCACGTCGTTCTCGTCGGTGGCTCGACCCGCATGCCGGCCGTCACCGAGCTCGTCAAGGAGCTGACCGGTGGCCAGGAGGCCAACAAGAGCGTGAACCCGGACGAGGTCGTCGCGATCGGCGCCTCGCTCCAGGCCGGTGTCCTCAAGGGCGAGGTCAAGGACGTCCTGCTCCTCGACGTCACCCCGCTGTCCCTCGGTATCGAGACCAAGGGCGGCATCATGACGAAGCTCATCGAGCGCAACACCACGATCCCGACCAAGCGCTCCGAGATCTTCACGACGGCCGAGGACAACCAGCCGTCCGTGCAGATCCAGGTCTACCAGGGCGAGCGCGAGATCGCGGCGTACAACAAGAAGCTCGGGATGTTCGAGCTGACCGGTCTGCCGCCGGCGCCGCGCGGCGTCCCGCAGATCGAGGTCGCCTTCGACATCGACGCCAACGGCATCATGCACGTCGCCGCGAAGGACCTCGGCACCGGCAAGGAGCAGAAGATGACCGTCACCGGCGGCTCCTCGCTGCCGAAGGACGAGGTCAACCGGATGCGTGAGGAGGCCGAGAAGTACGCGGAGGAGGACCACGCCCGCCGCGAGGCCGCCGAGTCGCGCAACCAGGGCGAGCAGCTCGTCTACCAGACCGAGAAGTTCCTCAAGGACAACGAGGACAAGGTCCCCGGTGACGTGAAGACGGAGGTGGAGACCGCGCTCACCGAGCTGAAGGAGAAGCTCAAGGGCGAGGACACCGCCGAGATCCGCACGGCCACCGAGAAGGTCGCGGCCGTCTCCCAGAAGCTGGGCCAGGCGATGTACGCCAACGCCCAGGCCGAGGGCGGCCCGCAGGGTGACGCGCAGCCGGGTGCCGAGCAGGCGCAGGGCGACGCCCAGGACGATGTCGTCGACGCCGAGATCGTCGACGACGAGAAGGACTCCAAGGGCGGTGCGGCGTGACCGAGGAGACTCCGGGCTTCGAGGAGGAGCCCGACGTCCCCTCCGGCGCCACCCCTGACGACGCCGAGCCGAAGGCCGCCGCCCCCTCCGAGGAGGAGGCTGCGGCCCCGGCCGGGGACGCGAACCAGATCACGGCACTCACCGCGCAGCTGGACCAGGCCCGCAGTGCGCTCACCGAGCGCACCGGCGACCTCCAGCGGCTCCAGGCCGAGTACCAGAACTACCGCCGCCGCGTGGAGCGGGACCGGGTCACGGTCAAGGAGATCGCTTCGGCGAACCTCCTGTCCGAGCTCCTGCCCGTGCTCGACGACGTCGGCCGGGCCCGGGAGCACGGAGAGCTCGTGGGCGGGTTCAAGTCGGTGGCCGAATCGCTGGAGACGGTCGTCGCGAAGCTCGGTCTGCAGCAGTTCGGCAAGGAGGGCGAGCCCTTCGACCCGACGATCCACGAGGCCCTGATGCACAGCTACGCGCCGGACGTCACGGAGACGACCTGCGTAGCGATCCTGCAGCCCGGGTACCGGATCGGCGAGCGCACCATCCGTCCCGCGCGGGTCGCGGTGGCCGAGCCCCAGCCGGGCGCGGCTCCCGCGGCGGCGAAGGAAGAGAAGACAGACGACGAGGAGAGCGGTGGCGGCGAGGAGGTCTGACATTCCGTCCGATCACCTGGCAGCACACCGCCCGGCCACCAGGACCTTCCGTCCGGTCGGTGCCAGGGCCTTCGGGCCCGGCGCCGGCCGGACGGGGGGCTCCCGGCCGGTCGTCCGAAAGGAGGGACGTCGATGAGTACGAAGGACTTCGTCGAGAAGGACTACTACAAGGTTCTCGGCGTCCCCAAGGACGCCACCGACGCCGAGATCAAGAAGGCGTACCGGAAGCTCGCCCGCGAGTTCCACCCGGACGCCAACAAGGGCGACGACAAGGCGGAGGAGCGCTTCAAGGAGATCTCCGAGGCGAATGACGTCCTCGGCGACACCAAGAAGCGCAAGGAGTACGACGAGGCGCGCGCCCTCTTCGGCAACGGCGGCTTCCGCGCCGGGCCCGGCGGCGCCCAGGGCAACTTCAACTTCGACCTGGGGGACCTCTTCGGAGGCGCCCAGGGCGGCGGGGGCCAGGGCGGCGCCGGCGGATTCGGCGGCGGCGGCGGGCTCGGCGACGTGTTCGGCGGCCTGTTCAACCGCGGCGGCGGCACCGGTACGCGGGTGCAGCCGCGGCGCGGCCAGGACATCGAGTCCGAGGTGACGCTCAGCTTCACCGAGGCGGTCGACGGGGCCACGGTCCCGCTGCGGATGTCCAGCCAGGCCCCCTGCAAGGCGTGCTCCGGCACCGGCGACAAGAACGGCACCCCGAGGGTGTGTCCGACCTGCGTCGGTACCGGACAGGTCTCGCGCGGCAGCGGCGGCGGCTTCTCGCTGACCGACCCGTGCGTGGACTGCAAGGGCCGCGGTCTCATCGCCCAGGACCCCTGCGACGTCTGCAAGGGCAGCGGCCGGGCGCGTTCCTCGCGGACCATGCAGGTGCGGATCCCGGCGGGCGTCTCCGACAGCCAGCGCATCCGGCTGCGCGGCAAGGGCGCGCCGGGCGAGCGCGGCGGCCCGGCCGGCGACCTGTACGTCGTGGTCCATGTCGACGCCCACCCGGTCTTCGGCCGCAGGGGCGACAACCTCACCGTCACGGTGCCCGTCACCTTCACGGAGGCGGCGCTCGGCGGCGAGGTGAAGGTCCCCACGCTCGGCGGGCCGCCCGTCACGCTGAAGCTTCCGGCCGGCACCCCGAATGGGCGTACGATGCGGGCCCGCGGCAAGGGCGCGGTCCGTAAGGACGGCACCCGGGGCGACCTCCTGGTCACCGTCGAGGTGACCGTGCCCACCGACCTCGGCACCGAGGCCAGGGACGCGCTGGAGGCCTACCGGAAGGCGACCGCGGGCCAGGACCCGCGGGCGGAGCTGTTCCAGGCGGCGAAGGGAGCTTGAGGTGGACGGCCGACGGCGTAATCCGTACGAACTGACCGATGAGTCCCCGGTGTACGTGATCTCGATCGCGGCCCAGCTCTCGGGCCTGCATCCGCAGACGCTGCGCCAGTACGACCGCCTCGGCCTGGTCTCCCCCGACCGCACGGCCGGACGCGGCCGGCGCTACTCGGCCCGTGACATCGAGCTGCTGCGCACCGTGCAGCAGCTGTCGCAGGACGAGGGCATCAACCTCGCCGGCATCAAGCGCATCATCGAGCTGGAGAACCAGGTCGCGGCCCTTCAGCAGCGCGTCGCCGAACTCTCGGCGGCCGTGGACGGCGCCGCGGCGGCGATGCAGCAGCGCGAGGCCCAGGTCCACGCCTCGTACCGGCGCGACCTGGTCCCGTACCAGGACGTGCAGCAGACCAGTGCGCTGGTGGTCTGGCGGCCCAAGCGGCCGAAGGACTGAGCGGCCCCGCGCGTACGCGGCCCGTCATCCCGGTGTTCCGGGCATGGCGGGCCGCGTCGTCGTGTGCGGGGTCTGTGCGACGCCCGTACGGACGAGGAGGGCGCCGAGGTGGGTGCGGCTGGTGGCGCCGAGGGTCCGCATGAGCTTGGCGATGTGCGCGCGGCAGGTGCGGACGCTGATGCCGAGGGTGCGGGCGACGGCCTCGTCCTGGTTTCCCTCGACGAGCAGGCGCGCGATGCTCTGCTGGACGGCGGTGACGGGTGCGCCGGGCACGGCGGTGGGCAGCGGCTCGCTGAACGGTGTGGCGCGGGCCCAGAGGACGTCGTACAGCTGCGCCAGGTAGCGGACGAGCGCGGGGTGGCGGATCTCCAGGGCGGCGCTGCGGTCGGGGGTGGCGGGCAGGTAGGCGATCTTGCGGTCGAAGATCATGAGGCGGTCGACCGCCTGCTCCACCGTGCGGACCTGGAGGAGGTCGCCGGGCAGCCGTTCCAGATACGCCTTGAGCCCCGGGCCGTAGCGCGCCGAGTGCTGGTAGATGTGGCGCAGCCGGACGTTCCGCTCGACGGTGGGCAGGGTGCTGGACAGCGCCACCCGGAGCATCTCGGGTGAGCGGGTGCTGCCGGGCTGGAGGGTGAGGATCTCGTCGTTCGCCTCCTCCAGGGCGGCGCTGATGGCCGCCTGGATGGTGGACTGCCCGGCGACGACGGTGATGGCGAGGTCCGCGGGCCGGTCGGTGAGCGCGTCGAGCGCCCCCAGCGTCCGGGCCGGACGGCCGGCGGTCCGTACCTGCTCCAGGATGTCCCGGGCCAGGGGATGCAGCAGCTGTGCCAGGGCCGCCGACGGCGGTACGGGGCGCAGCCACTGGCCGTTTGCGGGGTCGGGCGCGAGCAGGGCGTGGTCGGTGAGGCAGGGCACGTGGGCGGCGGCGGAGCGGGCGACGCGGCCGTGGGACAGGGCCTGGGTGTAGAGGCCGACGGCCTCGTCGCACAGCGCGTGGCCGCTGTGGCCGTGTCCGGGTGACGGGGGCATTACCGGGCGGGCTCCGCGAGGTCGGAGCGGACGAGGAGGGCGCCGAGGTGGGTGCGGCTGGTGGCGCCGAGGGTCCGCATCAGCCGGGAGATGTGGGCGCGGCAGGTGCGGACGCTGATGCCGAGCTTCTCGGCGACCGCCTGGTCCGCGTACCCCTCGACGAGGAGGCGGGCGATGCTGAGCTGTACGGCGGTGGCCGGGGCTCCGGGGACCGCGGTCGGCAGGCTCTCGGTGAAGGGCGTGGCCACGGCCCATAGCGTCTCGTAGACGTCCGCGAGGTAGCGGACGAGGGCGGGGTGGCGGATCTCCAGCGCGGTACTGCTGTCGGGGTCGGCGGGGATGTAGGCGGTCTCGCGGTCGAAGATGAGGAGGCGGCCGACGCTCTGTTCCATCGTGCGGATCTGGAGGCGGCCGGAGGGGATCTCCGTCAGGTACTCCCTGAGCCGGGGGCTGTAGCGCGCCGGGTGCTGGTAGAGGTGCCTGAGCCGTCCTCCCGCCGCGATGACGTACTCGGCGTTCGCCAGGCCCTGCCGCATGTTGGTGGCCATGCGGTTGCCGCCGGGCTGGGCGGTCAGCACTTCCTCCCGGGCCGACCGCGAGGCGTTGCGGAGCGCCGCGCGGATCCTGTCCCGCCCTTCGAGCACGGTGATCGAGCGGTTGGGGTCGTCACCGGCCGTCGCGGCCAGCGGCATCAGCGACCGGGTCAGCGCGGTGGCCAGCCGCAGGCGCGCGTCGATCTCCCGGCTGAGGGGGTCCAGCAGCCGGGCCAGGGCAGCGGACGGTGGTACGGGGCGCAGCCACGCGGCGTCCCGCGGATCGGGCAGGAGCAGGGCGAGGCCGACGAGGCAGGGGGCCGGTCCGAGGGCGCTGCGGGCGATGCGGCCGGCGGTGAGGGCCTCCGTGTAGAGGGTGAGGCCGGGCTCGCACAGCTCCCGCTCGCCGTGGGGGTGCGGCGCCGGTCCGGTCACTTCCCGGCGCCTTCCACGATGCCGGACTGGACGAGGAGGGCGCCGAGGTGGGTGCGGCTGGTGGCGCCGAGGGTCTGCATGAGCTTGGAGATGTGGGTGCGGCAGGTGCGGACGCTGATGCCGAGCTTGCGGGCCACGATCTGGTCGGCGTTCCCCTCGGCGAGGAGCCGGGCGACGCTCAGCTGGGCGGTGGTGACCGAGGTGTGGGGCGCGGTGGCCTGGAGGGGGGCCGAGAGCGGTTTGGCCTGGGCCCACAGCACTTCGTACACCTGGATCAGGTAGCGGACGAGGGCGGGGTGGCGGATCTCCAGGGCGACGTCGCGGTCGGCGCTGGCGGGGATGAAGGCCACGGTGCGGTCGAAGACGAAGAGGCGCTCGACGGTCTGCTCGATGGTGCGGACCTGGATGTGGCCGGCCGGAACCTCTTGCAGGTACGCCTTGATGGCGGGGCTGTAGCGGGCCGGGTGCTGGTAGATGTGGCGCAGCGTCACCCCCCGGTCGGCCATGGCCTGGGCGCGGCCCAGCGCCTTCTTGAGCTGGTCGACGGGCCGGCTGCCGCTGGGCTGGAGGGTCAGGACCTCCTCCCGCGCGCCGTCCGTGGCGTTCTGGATGGCCGCGTCGATCAGCGGGATGCCTTCGAGGACGGTGATGGCGAGGTTGGGGTCGGTGCTGGCGACGGAGGCCAGGGGGGCCAGGGAGTCGGCCAGGGCGGCGGAGAGCCTGATGCGCTCGTGGATCTCCCGGGTGACGGGTTGCAGCAGGTGGGCGAGGGCCGCGGAGGGCGGCACCGGGCGCATCCAGGCGTTGTCCTGCGGGTCGGGGTGGACGAGCGCCAACTCGGTGAGACAGGGGGCGGGTTCCAGCGCGGTCCGGGGTACGCGTCCCGCGCTGAGCGCCTCGGTGTAGATGCTGACGGCCGCTGCGCACAGTTCGAGGTCTCCGTGCGGGTGGTGCGCTATGTCCTCGTCCTTGCCCATTCGTGACCCCCCACTTTTGGCAGTGCAGCAAGATGAAGGTGGTGGAAGCGTAATCCCCGGGGCAGTGTGGACGTGCCGGGGGAGCCGGGAACTTCCCCGGCCGATCCAGGGCGTGGCCACGCTTCTCCCCCGTTGGGTGGCCGTGCCCTGCCGGCCCGGGGGGTGGGGATCTCATGGGGCCCGGCCCGGTCAGGAGTCCTGTTCGAGGATTCCTGACCGGGCGATCAAGTAGCCGAGCTGGGCCCGGCTGTTGCTGCCGAGCGCGGCGGCGAGTTTGGCGACGTGCGCCCGGCAGGTGCGGACGTTCATGCCGAGGCGGCGGGCGATCGAGTCGTCCACATGGCCCTCGATGAGCAGCTGGGCGATGGAGTACTGGACTCCGCTGATGCCCAGCGGTATCGGCTCGTACTTGATCTCCTCGCGGAGCGGAGCGGCGCGTTTCCAGAGTTGCTCGAACACGTTGGCCAGGTACTCGACGAGTCCGGGATGGCGCAGTTCCAGGGCGACTTGCCGGTCGTCCTGGGCGGGGATGAAGGCCACCGTCCGGTCGAACACGATCAGGCGCTCGACGAGTTCCTCAAGCGTGCGGATCTCCACGTTGCTGTCGGCCATGCGTTCCGCGTACGCGAGTGTGCTGGGGCTGTGCCGCACGGTGTGCTGGTAGAGGGTGCGCATCCGGACGCCTCGCTGGACGACGGAGAGGCCGCGGTCCAGCGACTTGCTCAGGCGGTCCTCGATGCGGCCGCCGCCGGGCTGGACGGTGAGGACCTCGGTGCGGCACTCCGCGGTGGCCTGGTCGAGCGCGGCGTTGATGCGGTTGACGCCCTCCAGCACGGTGATCGCGTGGGTGACCGGAGGGCCCTGCGTACTGATGTCCATGAATGGCTCGAACGATTCGGTCAGCTGAACCGAATGCTTGCGGCGTTCCAGGATCTCCCGCTCCAGCGGATGGAGGTGCTGAGCCAGGGCAACCGAAGGGGGGACTGGTCGGAGCCATGCCGGGTCGTCCGGATCGGGGTGCAGGAGGGCGAAATCTATGAGGCAGGGTGCCGGTTCGATGTCGGCCCGCGCTATACGCCCCAGACG
Source organism: Streptomyces sp. ATexAB-D23 (assembly GCF_000373645.1). Classification (GTDB taxonomy): domain Bacteria; phylum Actinomycetota; class Actinomycetes; order Streptomycetales; family Streptomycetaceae; genus Streptomyces; species Streptomyces castrisilvae. The sequence goes on from NZ_KB892005.1 coordinate 15,467, forward strand.
CAACGCACTGGCGTAAAGACGCGCCCCGGCCTGGCAAAGTTCGGTGATCCCATGAGGATGTGCCGGATTGGTGCTTTTTGTGGCCATATCTTCACCCCCCAGGTTCCTGAACATACAGGAACATGATGCATCTCCTCGGTGGTGCTTGCGTGCCCCTGTAAGACATCGTCTTTGGTGCGGGGGAGAAGAATCCACAAGTGAGGACGAAGCCGACTATGTATAAGCGAATGCTTCGCTCGGCGCTTGCCGCCTCGTTCGTTGCGGCCCTGGGTATAGGGCTGTTGGGCGGCAGCGGCTTTGGGCAGGGCGGCGATGGGGCTGTCGCTGCCGGGGACATCGGCTGGACCGTTTCGCCCGCCAAGTCGGACATCGGATGGACCGCCTCGGCTGACGGGTCGGACATCGGCTGGACCATTCTGCCCACCGGCTCGGACATCGGCTGGACCACTGCGCCGGCCGGTTCCACCGCAGTCGCATGACCACCCCACCGGACGACCGGACCTTCCGGCGCGAGATGGCGACCGCCTACCGGTCAGGGTGGCATTTCATCGATCTCGTCACGGCGCTGCCCCGCCGTGGTGACTCGTTGATGGTCACTCTGTTCGGCGACCCGGTCGTCGTCGCCCGGGAGGACGACGGCGAGGTCCGGGCCTACCGATGCCTGCGCAAGCCGCGGGGTGCGCCGCAGCCGGTGCGCTGCGCCATCCGGTACGACATGATTTTTGTGAACCTCGCACAGCGTGACCACCAGCTGTTCGAACCCGAAGCCATTTCCGCCACCCCCCGCAGTGCCTGAGCGATCCCCCGTCGTTCCACGTCGCTCAGTCACTCCCCCACACAGCGGCGCCACCGTGACCTGAACACGGTGGCGCCGTTGTGCTGTGCCCGGACGCGCTCAGCCGCGGCCGAGAGCCCGGTCGAGGGTGATCTCGATGACGACCCGGTCGGGGTTGGGTGACGGCACCCGGTCGTAGCGCTCGGTGTGGCGGCGTACCGCCTCCGCGACCCGCTCCGGGTCGGTGCTGATCCGGGCCACGCCCTCCAGGGTCGCCCAGCGGCGGCGGTGCACCTGGCACGCCGCGACGCGGGCGCCGTCCGGGCCGGCGGCCAGGATGTTGGCGACCTTGCGGCTGTGCTTGTTGGTGATGACGCGGGCGAGACCGGCCTCGGGGTCGTAGGTCACGCACACCGGCACCACGTGCGGGGTGCCGTCGGGGCGGACCGTGGTGAGCGTGCACACGTGGTTCTCACGCCAGAACGCGAGGTACTCGGGGCCGGGATGGTGTACGTCGACTGCCATGGGCCACAGCGTAGGCGGGGCGCGACGCGCTGCGGTGGCGGGTACCCGGGGCGGCGGTTTCACTCGGAGGAGGGGCGGAGGCGGGGTTTCGCCTTGAGTGGAACGGGCTCAACTCTGTGCGCGAGCAGCCTTGAGTGGAATAGACTCAACTTTGTACACGTTGACCGTGGCAGACCAGACGACAACGGACCCCGTCATCGCGAGGAGGAGACAGCGCACGTGGACGCCGAGCTGACCAACAGGAGCCGGGACGCCATCAACGCGGCCACCAGCAGGGCCGTGAAGGACGGCCACCCCGATCTGACCCCGGGGCATCTGCTGCTCGCGCTGCTTTCGGGCGAGGACAACGAGAACCTCATCGATCTGCTGGCCGCCGTCGACGCGGACCAGATCGCCGTGCGCACCGAGACTGAACGGCTCCTCGGCGCGCAGCCCAGCGTGACCGGGTCGACCGTCGCACCGCCCCAGCCCAACCGGGAGACGCTGGCCGTCATCGCGGACGCCGCGCAGCGCGCCAAGGAGCTGGGCGACGACTACATCTCCACCGAGCACCTGCTGATCGGGATCGCCGCGAAGGGCGGCCGCGCCGGTGAGATCCTCGACGGGCAGGGGGCCAGTGCGAAGAAGCTGCTGGACGCGTTCGAGAAGAGCAGGGGAGGGCGACGGGTGACCACTCCCGACCCGGAGGGCCAGTACAAGGCCCTGGAGAAATTCGGCACGGACTTCACCGCGGCGGCCCGCGAGGGCAAGCTCGACCCGGTCATCGGGCGCGACCAGGAGATCCGCCGCGTCGTCCAGGTGCTCTCGCGGCGCACCAAGAACAACCCGGTGCTCATCGGTGAGCCCGGCGTCGGCAAGACCGCCGTGGTCGAAGGGCTCGCCCAGCGCATCGTCAAGGGCGACGTGCCGGAATCCCTGAAGAACAAGCGGCTCGTCTCGCTGGACCTGGGCGCCATGGTCGCGGGCGCGAAGTACCGCGGCGAGTTCGAGGAGCGCCTGAAGACCGTCCTGTCCGAGATCAAGGAGAGCGACGGCCAGATCATCACGTTCATCGACGAGCTGCACACCGTCGTGGGCGCGGGCGCCGGCGGCGACTCCGCCATGGACGCGGGCAACATGCTCAAGCCGATGCTGGCCCGCGGCGAGCTGCGGATGGTCGGCGCCACCACCCTGGACGAGTACCGCGAGCGGATCGAGAAGGACCCGGCCCTGGAGCGCCGCTTCCAGCAGGTGCTGGTGGCGGAGCCGTCCGTGGAGGACACCATCGCGATCCTGCGCGGACTCAAGGGGCGGTACGAGGCCCACCACAAGGTGCAGATCGCGGACGCCTCACTGGTCGCCGCCGCGACCCTGTCCGACCGCTACATCACCTCCCGTTTTCTGCCCGACAAGGCCATCGACCTCGTCGACGAGGCGGCCTCCCGGCTGCGCATGGAGATCGACTCCTCGCCCGTCGAGATCGACGAACTCCAGCGCTCCGTCGACCGGTTGCACATGGAGGAGCTGGCCCTCAGGAACGAGAGCGACGCCGCCTCCAAGCAGCGTCTGGAGAAGCTGCGCCGCGACCTCGCCGACAAGGAGGAGGAGCTGCGCGGCCTCAACGCCCGCTGGGAGAAGGAGAAGCAGGGCCTCAACCGGCTCGGTGAGCTGAAGGAGCGCCTGGACGACCTGCGCGGCCAGGCCGAACGCGCCCAGCGCGACGGCGACTTCGACACCGCGTCCAAGCTTCTGTACGGGGAGATCCCCGGCCTGGAGCGCGAGCTGGCCGAGGCCGCCGAGGCCGAGGAGGAAGCGGCGAAGGAGCCCAAGGAGACCCTGGTCAAGGAGGAGGTCGGCCCGGACGACATCGCCGATGTGGTGGGTGCCTGGACCGGCATCCCGGCCGGCCGCCTGCTGGAGGGCGAGACGCAGAAGCTGCTGCGCATGGAGGCGGAGCTGGGCAAGCGCCTCATCGGGCAGACCGAGGCCGTCCAGGCCGTGTCGGACGCGGTACGCCGTACCCGCGCCGGTATCGCCGACCCGGACCGCCCCACCGGCTCGTTCCTCTTCCTCGGGCCGACCGGTGTCGGCAAGACCGAGCTGGCGAAGGCCCTCGCGGACTTCCTCTTCGACGACGAGCGGGCCATGGTCCGCATCGACATGAGCGAGTACAGCGAGAAGCACAGCGTCGCCCGCCTGGTCGGCGCCCCGCCCGGATACGTCGGCTACGAGGAGGGCGGCCAGCTCACGGAGGCGGTCCGCCGCCGCCCGTACAGCGTGGTCCTGCTGGACGAGGTCGAGAAGGCCCACCCCGAGGTCTTCGACATCCTGCTCCAGGTCCTGGACGACGGCCGGCTCACCGACGGGCAGGGCCGGACGGTGGACTTCCGCAACACCATCCTGATCCTGACGTCCAACCTCGGCAGCCAGTTCCTCACCGACCCGCTGACCAAACCGGAGGAGAAGAAGCGGCAGGTCCTGGAGGTCGTCCGGGCCTCCTTCAAGCCGGAGTTCCTCAACCGGCTGGACGACCTGGTGGTCTTCTCGGCCCTGTCCGGCGACGAGCTGACGCACATCGCGGGGCTCCAGATCGACCGGCTCGCGGCGCGCCTCGCCGACCGCAGGCTCACCCTGGAGGTCACCCCAAAGGCCCTGGCCTGGCTCGCGGAGGAGGGCAACGACCCGGCGTACGGCGCCCGGCCGCTGCGCCGCCTCATCCAGACGGCGATCGGCGACCGGCTGGCCAAGGAGATCCTGGCGGGCGAGGTCAAGGACGGCGACACGGTCCGCGTGGACCGGTTCGAGGACGGTCTGATCGTCGGCTCGACGGCGTGAGCGGAGCGCACATGTCCGTAACCGGAACCCGCCCGCGCCCGTAACCGGAACCCGCACGGCGTAACCGGAGTGCCCGAGGCCCCTTTCCCCGCCGGCCGGATATCAGCTTGTGGCGGATCGGGGCCTCGCGGGCTTGCCATGCCCCGCCCGGGATGGGAGAGGATGGCAGCCAACCGCACGAAGGGAAATTACGGTGAGCATCGATCCGTCCTCGATTCCTAACTTCGGGGGCCAGCCCGAACCGCAGGCGGCAGGACCGGAGGGCCCCGTCGTCCCTGACCAGGACCTCGTCAAGCAGCTGCTGGACCAGATGGAGCTGAAGTACGTCGTCGACGACGAGGGTGACCTCGCCGCGCCGTGGGAGGAATTCCGCACGTACTTCATGTTCCGCGGCGAGGGCGAGCAGCAGGTCTTCTCGGTCCGCACGTTCTACGACCGCCCGCACGACACGGACCAGCGCCCGGTCCTCCTCGACGCGATCGACGACTGGAACCGCCGCACCCTGTGGCCCAAGGTCTACACGCACACCCACGAGCCCGAGGAGGGCTCGGAGGAGACCAGTGCCTCGATCCGCCTGATCGGTGAGGCGCAGATGCTCATCGGCACCGGCGTCTCCCTGGAGCACTTCGTCTCCTCGACGGTCAGCTGGGTGCGTGCCTCCATCGAGTTCGACAAGTGGCTGCTGGAGCGCCTGGGCCTGGCCCCGGCCGAGCAGAAGGCCGCCGACGGCGCGGAGGGCACGGAGTCCGCTCCGGAAGCCTGAGCGACCGCACACACGACGGAGCCCGGCGCGGGAGTCCCGCGCCGGGCTCCGTCGTGTCTCACAGCTTCCCGAGCCGGGTGACGGCCTCCTGGAGCACCTCGGTCCGCTTGCAGAAGGTGAACCGGACGAAGGGGGCGCCCTGGTCCCGGTGGTCGTAGAAGACGGCGTTGGGGACGGCCACCACCCCGCACCGCTCGGGCAGCGCCCGGCAGAACGCGATCCCGTCGCCGGAGGCGTCGAGCGGCCGGATGTCGGTGGTGACGAAGTACGTGCCGGCCGGCCGGTAGACCGCGAACCCGGCGTCGGCGAGCCCGGCGCACAGCAGGTCCCGCTTGGCCAGCAGATCCGCGCGCAGCTCCGCGTAGAAGCGGTCGGGCAGCCGCAGCGCCTCGGCGACGGCGTACTGGAGGGGCCCGCCGGAGACGTACGTCAGGAACTGCTTCGCCGAGCGGGCCGCCGCCACCAGCTCCGGGCTCCCGGTGATCCAGCCGATCTTCCAGCCGGTGTACGAGAACGTCTTGCCGGCCGAGCTGATGGTGACCGTGCGCTCGCGCATGCCGGGGAAGCCGGCCAGCGGCAGGTGTTCGCCCTCGAACACCAGGTGCTCGTAGACCTCGTCGGTGACGACCAGCAGATCGCGCTCGCACGCCAGCTCGGCGACGGCGGTCAGTTCCTCGCGGGTCAGGACGGTGCCGGTGGGATTGTGCGGGGTGTTGATCAGCAGCAGCCGGGTACGCGGGGTGACGGCCGCGCGCAGTTCGTCGAGATCCAGCCGGTAGGTGCCCGCAGAGGTGTCGGGACGCAGGGTGACGGGAACGCGGGTGGCGCCCGCCATGGCGATGCAGGCGGCGTACGAGTCGTAGTACGGCTCCAGCGCGATGACCTCGTCACCGGGCTCCAGGAGCGCCAGGAGGGAGGCGGCGATGGCCTCGGTGGCGCCCGCGGTGACCAGGACCTCGGTGTCGGGGTCGTACGCCAGGCCGTAGCGGTGCTGCTGATGGGCGGCGATCGCGGTGCGCAGCTCGGGGATGCCGGGGCCCGGCGGGTACTGGTTCCCGTGCCCGGCGCGCAGGGCACGGACCGCGGCCTCGCGGACCTCCTCGGGGCCGTCGGTGTCCGGGAAGCCCTGGCCGAGGTTGATGGCTCCGGTGCGGACGGCCAGCGCGGACATCTCCGCGAAGATCGTCGTGCCGAACTCGGCGAGGCGGCGGTTGAGCAGCGGTCGTCCCTGTGTCATGACCGTCATCCTGCGCGCAAGCTCTGGAGTTGCTCAAGTCTGCTTTGGGCCTGTCGGGGTGCGGGCATTCGCCTTCCACGCCGGAATCGGCGCGAAGCGGGGGCCTCGCTTCGGGGGACGGAAGGACGTGAGGTCATGAGTGGTGTGCTGGGCTGGCTGATCCTGGGCGTGGCGGTCGTCGTCCTCGTGGCGAGGCTGGCGGGGGTCGGCGGCAAGGGGCGTGCGCCGACGCGTGGCAGGCGGCGCGGTGCCGTGGGCGGTGGCGCGGGCGGGGGCAGCTGGTGGGCCGGGGGCGGCGACGGTGGCTCGTCCTGCGGCAGTGGCGGTCACTCGGGTGGTCATTCCGGCGGTCATTCCTGCGGCGGGGGTTCCTCCTGTGGCGGCGGCTCCTCCTGCGGTGGCGGAGGCGGCTGCGGCGGAGGCAGCTGACACGGGGCAGCTGGTCCGCGAGGGGCCCGGCGGGACGGGTGTGACACACGCCAAGTCCCGCTGGGTTCCTTTTTGTTGGGCCTGAAGGCGGGTCTGCGGTGAACAGATGAGCGGAAGGCCCCCGGGGGGATGGAAACCCCGGCAAGTTGGGCAAAAACGCTGTGAGTGCGGCGTAGTTCGTGATTCCCTCGGTGGAGAGAACATTCAGCCCTCGGACCCCAGTTGGACCTGATCGGGCGCTTCCCACCTCCCACGCGCACGGCGCGGGGGCGTCCCCTGTCCATGTGTCCATGCGTGTTTGCGGAGCCGATCCATGCTCACGACCCTTCATACGGCCTATTCCGATACCCGTGCCGCCGATCTCGCCTGGGCGCTGGGGCGCGAACCGCTCCCGGCGCTGGCCGTCCTCGACCTCGAACTCGCGGGCGCCACAATGCAGTTGAGGCTGCTCGGGGCGTCCCATCAGGTGCTCCTGGAGGAGGAGCGCGGCAGCTGTTCCGAAACCGTCGCCTGCATGCCCGGCAGCAGTACCCCGCTGCCCCTGGGCGTCGCCAAACGGATCGGCGACTGGGAGTACGAGTTCGCGGCCCGCGTCGAGACGCTCGGAGCGGGTTCCTTCGCCGGCCGCGCCCAGGAGTTGCTGGCGCTCGTCGCCGATCATCCCCATGGGCTGGCCGGTACGTTCCCGGGCAGCCCGCACGCCTTCACCGCCATGCTCGCCCAGCGCACCGAGGGGCAGGTGCGGTGGCGCACCTGGCACGCGTACCCGCAGGAGGGGCAGCTGGTGGTGACGCGGACCCGGGTGGGCGTGCGGATGCCGGCGGCGGCGCTGTGACGGACGCCGACTGCGCCGCGGGTGCGCCGGTTGCACCCTTGTGGGTGACAAACGGCGACGAGTCAGTGACGTAGCGTTCGCGGCATGATCGACCAGCATATGTCGCTGCGAGGGGGCGCGGCGCGGCTTCCCGTCCGGCCGAGGACCGGTCGGTACCTCGTGCTGGCCGCCGTCTTCGTCTGTGCAGCCTGTGGACTGGTGTACGAGCTCGAACTGGTCGCGCTCGCCTCGTACCTGATCGGTGATTCGGTCACCCAGGCGTCCGTCGTGCTGTCCGTGATGGTGTTCGCGATGGGCATCGGCTCGCTGCTCGCGAAACGTTTACGCAACCGGGCCGCGGTGGGCTTCGGGCTGATCGAGGCGGCGCTCGCCCTGGTCGGGGGCTTCTCCGCGCTGGTGCTGTACGCGTCGTTCGCCTGGTTCGGGGAGTCGAGGTACGCGCTGGTCGGGTTCTCGCTGACGATCGGCATCCTGATCGGTGCCGAGATCCCCCTGCTGATGACGCTGATCCAGCGGGTGGACCGGCAGGACGCGGGCGGGGCCGTCGCCGATCTCTTCGCCGCGGACTACGTGGGGGCGCTCGTCGGCGGTCTCGCGTTCCCGTTCCTGCTGCTGCCGGTGCTCGGACAGCTGACCGGCGCGCTGCTGACCGGCGCGGTGAACGCGGCGGCGGGCGGGGCGCTGGTGCTGTGGGTGTTCCGGCGGGATGTGCCGCCCCGGTCCAGGTGGCTGCTGATCGCCGCCAACGCGACGGTGATCGCCGTGCTGGCCACGGCCGCGCTGCTGGCCGACGACTTCGAGCGGGCGGCGCGGCGCGCGGTGTACGGGGACCAGGTGCGGGTCGCCGTGCAGACGGACGTGCAGGAGGTCGTGCTGACCGGTGCGGGCCGCAGTTCCCTGGACCTCTATCTGGACGGGCGGCTGCGGGTCAGCGCGCGCGACGAGTACCGCTACCACGAGGCGCTGGTGCACCCGGCGATGAACGGGACGCACGCCAGGGTGCTGATCCTGGGCGGCGGTGACGGGCTGGCGGCACGGGAGGTGCTGCGCTACCCGGGCGTGCGGGACGTGACGCTGGTGGAGCTGGACCCCACCGTCACCCGACTGGCCCGTACGGACCACGCCCTCTCCGCGCTGAACGGGCACGCGCTGGACGACCCCCGGGTGACGGCGGTGACCGGCGACGCGTTCACCTGGCTGCGCACGGCCCACGGGCGCTACGACGTGGTGATCTCCGATCTGCCGGACCCCGGGATCTCGGCGAGCACCAAGCTCTACTCGGCGGAGTTCTACGGTCTGGTCACCGAGGCCCTCGCGCCGGGCGGCCGCGTGGTGGTGCACGGCGGCCCGCCCGTCGGCCGGCCGCGTACGTACTGGACGGTCGACGCGTCGATGCGGGCGGCCGGGCTGCGTCCGCGCCCCTACCGGGTCGGCGGGCGCTGCTCGGGCTTCGTGGTGGGCCCCGACCGGGCCTCGGCCGACACGGACGGGGACCACGGCTGGGGGTTCCTGCTGGCCTCGGCGGGCGCGCGGCCCGCGCTCGGCCTGGACCCGCGGGCGCCCGCGCTGCGCTCCCTGACCCTGCCGGGGCTGCGGGACGCGGGGCGCAGGGCGGAGGCCGGGCGGCTGTCCGGGCTGAAGCCGTCGACGCTGGTGCACCCCCGCTACTGGGAGGAGCGGTGAGGCGGTCCGGCGGGCGGTGCCGGTCAGTCGCGGGGTGCGGAAGCGCTGACGTGACGGCCGGGGCTGAGTAGGCTCGGTTTCCATGGAGCATGAGGTGTTCGTTCCGGTTCCGGTCCCGGCCCTGCGGCGGACGCTGGGCGATCCCGTCCGGGTCGCCCGTTGCGTCCCCGGGCTTCAGCAGGACGCCGACGCGTCGACGGGCCCCCTGGCAGGCCGGCTCAGAATCCGCGCGGGCGGCCACACGATCACCTACCGGGGCACCCTGCGCCTCACCCCGCTGCCGGGCGACCCGGACGTGGACTCCGTGTACGCCGTCCTGGTGGAGGGCGAGGGCACGGAGGCCCGGGGCGGCGGTTCCGCGCAGCTCGCGCTGACCCTCCGGCTGACGGAGGGCGACGAGGGCACGTCGATCGCCTTCGGCGGCACGGTGAGCGGGGACGGGCGCCTGCGCGACCTGGACCCGGCGGCCGCGCTGTCGGCGGTCCACCGGCTGCTGGACCGGTTCGCGCAGCAGCTGGTGACGGAGTCGCTGGCCGCGCACGGGGAGGACTCCGGCGGGGAGCCGGGCGAGGGGTCCGGCGGCGGGACTGCCGGCGGCGAGGCGGACGGCGGCGAGGGGGCCGGTGGCGAGGCCGACGACCCGGGTGCTGCCGCCGTCACCGCGGACGAACTGGCCGTCGGGGAAGCGGTGGAGCAGGCGCTTGAGGAGGCCGCCGAGGAGGCGGACCAGACCGGCCCCGAGCCCTCGGCCGGATCACCGCTCACCGGGTCGGGGCCGATGGGCGGCGCCGACGAGGTGCTGCCCACGCACGAGGCCGCCGCCGACGAGGCCCCGGGCACGGAGCCGGGGAAGCAGGGCGGAGAACAGCCGGAGGAGCCGGGCGAGGAGCAGGAGGGGGACCGGGAGTCCGTGTTCGACGCCCCGATTCCGCCGTCGTCGCTCGACCCGGTCGCCGGTATCGAGTTCACCGTTCCGGACGGGCCGCCGGCCGAGGCCGCGCACGCCCGGCGCACCATGATCGGGCGCAGCGCCGAGGAGGTCGACCACGCCCCGCCGCGTGGCCGGTACGCCCCGGTGCCCTCGCCGGAGGCGGGCGGCGCGGGTGCCACGCTGCGCTGGGTCGCCCCGGCCGCCGCGCTCGCCCTCGCATCGGCGGTGGTCGTGAGCCGGGCGCTGCGGCGCCGGAGGTAGCGGCGACAGTAGGCTCGTCCCGTGAGCAGCAGCGAGAAGGACGTCCGGCTCTCCGTCGGCGACACAGAGTTGACCGTGAACCCCGCCAACGGCTGCCGTATCAGCAGCCTGCGGATCGGCGGCACCGAACTGCTGCGGCAGGGGGAGCGGTACGGCTGCTTCCCGATGGTGCCGTGGTGCGGGCGCACCGAGAACGGGCAGTTCCGCGACGGCGGCGTCCTGCACCAACTGCCGCTGACCGCCCCTCCGCACGCCATCCACGGCACCGGCCGCGACACGGCGTGGAGGACCGCGCTGGAGAGCGGGACACAGGCGTCGTTCTACTACGACCTGGCCGACCCCTGGCCGTACCCGGGCCGGGTGACCCAGACCTTCGAACTGGCCGAGGACTCCCTCACGTTGGCCTTCGGCATCGAGACGTACGGGGACTCCTTCCCGGCGCAGGCGGGCTGGCACCCGTGGTTCCGCCGCCGCCTCGACAGCGGCGAGGAGGTCCGGATCGACTTCGACGCCGCCTGGCAGGAGGAGCGCGGCGAGAACCACCTGCCGACCGGCCGCCGGGTTCCGCCCTCGGCCGGGCCGTGGGACGACTGCTTCGGGATGCCGGACGGCGTCGATGTCACCCTCACCTGGCCCGAGCGGCTGGAGCTGACCGTGAAGAGCCGGTCCGAGTGGGTGGTGATCTACGACGAGCAGGACGAGGCGGTCTGCGTGGAGCCGCAGTCCGGTCCGCCGAACGGGCTGAACACCGCCCCGCGCTATGTCACCCCGATCGAGCCGCTGGAGATCGCGACCACGTGGAGCTGGCGCCGGCTCTGAGCCGCGGGCACCTCCGCCCGCCGGGGGCCCGCCCGCCCGGCGAGCCGGGGTCGGCTCCGGTATGGGCGCCGGCTCCGGTGCGGGCGCCGACTCCGGTGCGGCCACCGGCTCCGGCGTGGGCACCCGCTCCGGCGTGGGCACTCGCGGGAAACGGGCGCCTTATCCTCGTAGCCATGACTGACGTACGCGCTGAGCTGCTCCAGCAGATCAAGGACAAGGCCGTGGTTCACGGCAAGGTGACGCTCTCCTCCGGCCTGGAGGCCGACTGGTACATCGATCTGCGTCGCATCACGCTGGACGGCAAGGCCGCTCCCATGGTCGGTCAGGTCATGCTCGACGCGACGGCGGAGCTGGACTACGACTGCGTGGGCGGTCTGACGCTGGGCGCCGACCCGGTCGCCACGTCGATGCTGCACGCCTCCGCGGCCCGGGGTCAGGAGCTGGACGCCTTCGTCGTCCGCAAGGCCCAGAAGGCCCATGGGATGCAGCGCCGGATCGAGGGCGCGGACGTCAAGGGCCGGCGCTGCCTCGTCGTGGAGGACACCTCGACGACCGGCGGCTCGCCGCTGACCGCCGTCGAGGCCGTGCGCGAGGCGGGCGGCGAGGTGGTCGCCGTCGCCGTGATCGTGGAGCGCGGTGCGGCCCCGGCCATCGCCGAGGCGGGCCTCCCGTACGTCCACGTGTACACGGTCCCGGACCTCGACCTGGGGTGACCTGCGGCTTTCTGCGAGGGCGGCCTGTTTCACGTGAAACAGGCCGCCTTTGTCGTACCCCTGCGAACCGGGGTCGCGAACGCTGGGGGACTCCGCCGGGTGGAGCCGGGACAGGAGTCTGGGAAGATGGGGGCGACGATGACGTCGCCCCCAGGTCAGGGACCAAGCAACGCACACCCGCACATCCCAAGGAGCGGACAGATGCCCATCGCAACCCCCGAGGTCTACGCCGAGATGCTCGACCGGGCGAAGGCAGGCAAGTTCGCCTACCCGGCCATCAACGTGACCTCGACCCAGACCCTGCACGCTGCGCTGCGCGGCTTCGCGGAGGCCGAGAGCGACGGCATCGTTCAGATCTCGACCGGCGGCGCTGAGTTCCTGGGCGGCCAGTACAACAAGGACATGGTCACGGGCGCGGTCGCGCTGGCCGAGTTCGCGCACATCGTCGCCGCCAAGTACGACATCACCGTCGCGCTGCACACCGACCACTGCCCCAAGGACAAGCTGGACGGCTACGTCCGCCCGCTGCTCGACATCTCCGCCGAGCGCGTCGCCAAGGGTCTGAACCCGCTGTTCCAGTCGCACATGTGGGACGGCTCGGCCGAGACGCTGGCCGACAACCTGGCCCTCGGCCAGGAGCTGCTGGCCAAGGCCGCCGCCGCCAAGATCATCCTTGAGGTCGAGATCACCCCGACCGGTGGCGAGGAGGACGGCGTCACCCACGAGATCAACGACGAGCTCTACACGACCGTCGACGACGCGCTGCGTACCGCCGAGGCGCTCGGCCTGGGTGAGAAGGGCCGCTACCTGCTGGCCGCCTCCTTCGGCAACGTGCACGGCGTCTACAAGCCGGGCAACGTCGTCCTGCGTCCGGAGCTGCTCAAGGACCTCCAGGAGGGTGTCGGCGCCAAGTACGGCAAGACCTCCCCGTTCGACTTCGTCTTCCACGGTGGCTCCGGCTCCACCGCCGAGGAGATCGCCACCGCGCTGGAGAACGGCGTCGTGAAGATGAACCTCGACACCGACACCCAGTACGCCTTCACCCGCCCGATCGTGGACCACGTGTTCCGCAACTACGACGGTGTGCTGAAGGTCGACGGCGAGGTCGGCAACAAGAAGGTCTACGACCCGCGCAGCTGGGGCAAGTCCGCCGAGGGCGGCATGGCCAAGCGCGTCACGGAGGCCTGCGCCAGCCTGCGGTCCACCGGCACCAAGCTGAAGTAATCCGGTCCGGATGTACGGCGTGGGCCCGGCGACCCCTCGGGGTTGCCGGGCCCACGGCATGTCCGTGTCCGGCACGCACGATCCGAGGGAACAGCTGTGAGCACGTCCTACGACTTCGACACCGTCATCGACCGCCGCGGAACCTGGTGCGTCCAGTGGGACGGAGTCGCGGACCGGTTCGGGGTGGACGGCCTGCTGCCGTTCACCATCTCCGACATGGACTTCGCGACGGCCCCCGAGGTCCTGGCCGCCCTGCGGGCCCGGCTCGACCACGGCGTCTTCGGCTACACGGACTGGCGGCAGGGCGACTTCCGGTCCGCCGTCGCCCACTGGTACGCGACCCGGTACGGCACCACGATCGACACGGACCGGCTGGTGTACGGGCCGTCCGTGCTCAGCCAGTTCTCCCAGCTGCTCCAGATGTGGACGGCCGAGGGCGACGGGGTGGTCCTGCACACCCCCACGTACGACGGTTTCCGCAAGGCGGTCACCGGGCTCGGGCGGGAGCTGCGGGGCGTGCCGCTGGGGGACACGGACGCGCTGGAGCGTGAGCTCGCGCGGCCGGACAGCACGGTCCTCGTGGTGTGCTCGCCGCACAACCCGTCCGGGCGGGTGTGGACGGAGGCGGAGCTCGCGGAGATGGCCGCGCTCGCCGCACGGCACGGGGTGGCCGTGATCAGCGACGAGATCCACGCGGACTTCGTGCACGACGGGCGGCCGCACGTGCCGTGGACCCGGGTGGGCGGTGACGCGCGCTGGGCGGTCGTCACGTCCGCCTCGAAGTCGTTCAACTTCCCGGCGCTGACCGGTTCGTACGGCCTCATCGGACGGACCGAGGACCGGACGGAGTTCCTGCGCCGGATGGAGACGGCCGAGGGCCTGGCGTCCCCGGCGGTGCTCTCGCTGACCGCGCACATCGCCGCGTACCGGGAGGGCGGGCCGTGGCTGGACGCGGTACGCGCGTACGTCGCGGAGAATCTGGCCCTCGTCGCCGAGCGGCTGAACGGCGCGTTCCCGGCCCTGGAATGGGAGCCGCCGCAGGCCGGATACCTGGCCTGGATCGACCTGCGCCGCGCGGGTGTCACGGACGACGAGGCACTCCAGCGTGTGCTGATCGAGCGGGAGCGAGTCGCGGTGATGCCGGGGAGCACGTATGGGGCGGACGGCTTCGTGCGGCTGAATGTGGGGTGCGCGCGGAGCAAGGTGGAGGCGGGGGTCGCCGCGTTGATCCGGGGCGTGGAGGCGGTGCGGGGCGCCGCGTAGCGGCGGGGCGGGGCTGTTTCGGGGGCTCCGCCCCCGGGCCCCCGCTTCTCAATCGCCGGAGAGGCTTGAAGGCGGGCTTGAAAGGTGGGCTTGAAGTGCGGGCTTGATGGGGCCGCCGGGCCAGGCACACTTGGAGCATGTCGATCCACGAGAACCTGCTCGGGGGCCCTCCCCCGACCCACCTGCCCGACGACCCGGAGCCGCGCGAGCTGCTCGCCGCCGACACCGCGCCCGCCGACGTCGCCGCGAAGTACCCGACCTCCTCGCTGGCCTGGGCGCAGCTCGCCGACGAGGCGTTCGAGGGCGGCCGGGTCGTCGAGTCGTACGCCTACGCCCGCACCGGCTACCACCGCGGTCTCGACGCGCTGCGCCGGGCCGGCTGGAAGGGCCACGGCCCCGTACCGTTCGAGCACGAGCCGAACCGCGGCTTCCTGCGGGCCCTGCACGCCCTCGCACGGGCCGCGCAGGCGATCGGCGAGCAGGAGGAGTACGAGCGCTGCTCGACGTTCCTGCGCGACTCCTCCCCGACCGCCGCCGAGACCCTCGGCTGACCCGCCCCCGTACCGCAGGCCCCGCGAACGCGCACCCGCGCACGCGGGGCCTGCGCGTCTCCCGGCGGGCCGTTTAGGATGCGAACAGGGGACCGGAGCTCCATCACCTCACGGAAGGGGCGGACCGCTACCCGGAAGCTCGTGTCGAGGAGACAGCGATGTCGACGATTCACCCCGACCCCGAAGCCACCGGTGCGCAGACCCCGCACCTCGACTTCGCGGGAACGACTCCGTACGAGGACTACGTCCAGGCGGATGTCCTGACCCACCTCCAGCACCTGCGCTCGGACGATCCCGGCGAGATGGTCTTCCTGGTCACCACCCAGGTCATGGAGCTGTGGTTCACCGTCATCGTCCACGAGTGGGAGACCGCGGCGCACGCGATGCGCGGGGACCGGCTCGACGTCGCGCAGGACGCGCTGAAGCGGTCCCTGCGCGAGCTGGAGGCGTTGAACGCCTCCTGGACGCCGCTCGCCCAGCTCACCCCCGCCCAGTTCAACTCCTACCGGTCCTCGCTCGGCGAGGGCTCCGGCTTCCAGTCGGCCATGTACCGGCGCATGGAGTTCCTGCTCGGTGACAAGTCCGCGTCCATGCTGGTGCCGCACCGGGGCGCGCCCCGCGTCCACGCGGAGCTGGAGAAGGCCCTCGCGGAGCCCGGTCTGTACGACGAGGCGCTCGCCCTGCTCGCTAGGCGCGGGCACGCGATCCCCGAGGCCGTGCTCGGCCGGGACCTGACCCAGAAGTACGAGCCGTCGCCCGAGGTCGAGGCCGTCTGGACGGCGGTCTACGCCAACCCGGACCAGAACGACGAACTGGTCCGCCTCGGCGAGGTGCTCACCGATGTGGGCGAGCTGGTCTGGCGATGGCGCAACGACCACCTCCTGGCGACCCGGCGGGCCATGGGCTCCAAGACCGGCACCGGCGGCTCGGCGGGCGTGGCCTGGCTGGAGAAGCGCGCCACGAAGAACGTGTTCCCCGAGCTCTGGACGGCCCGCAGCCATGTCTGACCTCCGGGAGCGCGCCCAGGCGCTCGACACCGCGGACGCCCTGGCCCCGCTGCGCGAACTGTTCACCCTCGACGACACCGTCTACCTGGACGGCAACTCGCTCGGCGCGCTGCCGCGCCACGTGCCCGCCCGGGTGCAGGAGGTCCTCACCCGCGAGTGGGGCGAGCTGCGCATCCGGTCCTGGGGCGAGAGCGGCTGGTGGACGGCGCCCGAGCGGATCGGCGACCGCATCGCCCCGATCGTGGGGGCCGCGGCCGGCCAGATCGTCGTCGGCGACTCGACCAGCGTGAACGTCTTCAAGGCCCTCGTCGCGGCGACCCGGCTGGCGCCGGAGGGCCGCGACGAGATCCTGGTCGACGCGCACACCTTCCCCACCGACGGCTACATCGCGTCATCGGCGGCCCGGATGACCGGGCACCGGATCGTCCCGGTCGCCCCCGCCGACGTGCCGGACGCGCTCGGTCCGCGTACCGCGGCCGTCCTGCTCAACCACGTCGACTACCGCTCGGGCCGGCTGCACGACCTGCCGGGGCTCACCGCCGCCGTGCGGGCTGCCGGCGCGGTGGCCGTGTGGGACCTGTGCCACAGCGCGGGGGCGCTCCCGGTCGGTCTGGACGAGCACGGCGTCGACCTGGCGGTGGGCTGCACGTACAAGTACCTCAACGGCGGCCCCGGTTCGCCCGCCTACCTGTACGTCGCCGAGCGGCACCAGGCGGCCTTCGACTCGCCCCTGCCGGGGTGGACGTCGCACGCGGACCCGTTCGCGATGACGCCCGGCTACAGCCCGGCCGACGGCGCGGTCCGGGGCCGGGTCGGCACCCCCGACATCCTGTCCATGCTGGCGCTGGAGGCCTCCCTCGACGTCTGGGACGGGGTCGGGATCGAAGCGGTACGGGCCAAGTCCCTGGCGCTGACGGACTTCTTCCTGGAGTGCGTCCAGGCGTACGCCCCCGAGGGCCGGGTCACCTCGGTCACCCCGGCCGCCCACCGGGAGCGCGGCAGCCAGGTCGCACTGCGCTGCGAGGACGCCGAACCGGTCATGGCCGAGCTGATCGCACGCGGCGTCGTCGGGGACCTGCGCCGGCCCGATGTACTGCGGTTCGGTTTCACACCGCTGTACGTGGGGTTCGCCGACGCGGAACGCGCGGCACGGGTGCTTGCGGAGGTTCTGGGCGCCCCGGCGGCGTAGGCTGCCGCATCCGTCCGGTGACCGGCTCGCCCCGGTCGCCGGACGGCGCCGCGCCCCGGTTCGGTACGGGTTGTGGAGGGCGTCGGCCCCGCCTCCCGCGCGCCGGTGCCCCGCAGCGATTCCCGGTGGGCGCGCCCCGCTCCCGTACTGGTACCGTCCCCGCAGGTCAGGCCAGAGGCCGGGGGACAGGGAGGGTGGGAACAGCATGACGGATTCCGCCGCGCGCGAGCAGGACGCCGCCGAGACCGAGTCGGCCTTCTCGCATCCGGCCGTCGCCCCCGACGCGTCCGCCTCCTACGGCAGCCACCCCGACCAGGTCATCGACTTCTACGCCCCGCGCGAGGGCCGTACCGGCGCGCCCGTCGTGGTCGTCCTGCACGGCGGCGCGTGGCGGGCCCCGTACGACCGGGCCCATATGTCGCCGTTCGCGGACTTCCTGGCCCGGCGCGGGTTCGCCGTCGCCAACGTCGAGTACCGGCGCGGCAGCGAGCTTCCGCAGCAGCGCGGCTCGGGCCCGGTCGCGGGCCGCTGGCCGGAGACCTTCGACGACGTGGCCGCCGCGCTGGACGCCCTGCCGGAGCTGCTGGCGCGGGAGCTGCCCGCGGCGGACGGCCGCCGGATCGTCGTCACCGGGCACTCGGCGGGCGGGCAGCTGGCCCTGTGGGCCGCGGCCCGGCACGTCCTGCCCGAGGGCTCGCCGTGGCGGCTGCCGAGGCCGCCCGCGCTGCGCGGTGTGGTGGCGCTCGCGCCGATCGCGGACTTCGCCTCCGCGGTCGGGCTCGACGTGTGCTCGGGCGCGATCGGGCAGCTCCTGGGCGCCGCGGAGGACTTCGCCGGGCGGAGCGCGTACGCCGACCCGGCCCGGCTGCTGCCCACCGGCATCGCGACGGTCGTGGTGCAGGGCACCACGGACCTCACGGTCCCGGCGGCGGTCTCCGAGGCGTTCGTGGACGCGGCGGCGAAGGAGGGCGAGACGGTGGGGCTCACGCTGCTGCCGGACGTCGGGCACTTCCCGCTGATCGACCCGGCCGCCGACGCCTGCGCCGTGGTCGCCGAGGAGATCGCCCAGCTCGCCTGGTAGGGCCGCGCGGCGCCCGCGTAGTACTTGCGACGGACGGCCGGGAATCCACATCACTGCTGACGACCCGGCCCGTCGCCCCGCCTACCGTGGAGGCGTGACCGAGACCAAGACCAGAAGCCCGGAACTCCGGCTCGCCGCAGGGGCGATCGGCGATCTGCGGCAGGACCTCCTCCAGGACCCGTTCGCATATCGGCCGATGGCACCGATGCGGACCGACGGGCCGCTGACCAGGCGGTTGCCGGCGCGGATCCGGGCCGCTTTCGCCTGGGCCCCGCACGCCATGGTGCTGCTCGCCGCGCTGATCACCTTCATGGCCGGTTTCGCCTCCACCGGGAACGCCGGCGTCCTGCTGTCCGGGCTGATTCCCGCCGCCTGTGTGGCGATGACCCTGATCAGGCCGGTCGGGGCGTTCTGGATATCGATGGCGCTGACACCGGTGACCGTGATCGTGGAGGGCGGAGACCAGCCGTGGGGGCCGAGTCTCTTCTTCTCCCACCTGGTGGTGCTGTTCGTCGTCGCGGCCAGGACCCGGCCGCGGACCGCCGCCTGGATGTGGGCGCTCACGCTGGTGCTGGGCCTCTTCGTGGAGGGCGTCATCGGTGCGGGCGGCGGGGTGGAGACCGCGGCCATGGCGGTGGTCTCGGCATTCGCGCTGCTCGTGGTGAGCCTGGTGCAGATCCGGCGGGAGGCGCAGCACGAGGTCACCGTGCAGCGCACCGTGACCGCCGTCGAGCGCGACCGGCGCACGCTGCTGGAGGAGCGCACCACGATCGCCCGCGAACTGCACGACGTGGTCGCCCACCACATGTCGGTCGTCGCGATCCAGGCCGAGGCCGCCCCGTACCGGGTGGAGAACCCGCCGCCGGAGCTGGAGCAGGCCTTCGTCACGATCCGGGAGAACGCCGTCGCCGCCCTCACCGAACTGCGCCGGGTGCTCGGCGTCGTACGGGCCGACGACTACGAGGCGCCGGACGCCCCGCAGCCCACCCTGGCCGATCTCGACCGGCTGCTCGCCAATGTGCGGGAAGCGGGTCTGGAGACGGAGAAGGCGGTGACCGGAGCGGTCCGCGAGCTGCCCCAGGGCGTCGAGCTGTCGGCGTACCGGATCATTCAGGAAGCGCTCAGCAACAGCCTGCGGCACGCGCCGGGCGCCATCGCCAGGGTGGAGATCGGCTACGTCCTCGGCGGGCTCGGGCTGCGCGTGGTCAACGGCCCGCCGACCGGTCCGGTGAAGCCGTCGCCGGGGGCCGGGCACGGGATCACCGGGATGCGGGAACGGGTCGCGATGCTCAACGGCGAGATGACCGCCGAGGCCACAGCGGAGGGCGGTTACGAGGTCACGGCCTTCATCCCCGCCCAGCCGGCCGCGTCCGACGACCCCATGGAGAAGCCATGACGGCCTCGCCCGCCGCCCCGATCCGGGTCCTGATCGTGGACGACCAGATGATGGTCCGCGAGGGCTTCTCGGTCCTGCTCAACGCCATGCCGGGCATCGAGGTCGTCGGCGAGGCGGTCAACGGGCGCGAGGCCGTCACCCAGGTCGCCGCGCTCAGACCGGACGTGGTGCTGATGGACATCCGCATGCCGGAGCTCAACGGCATCGAGGCCACCCGCGAGATCGTCGCCGCCGACGCGGACGCCAAGGTGCTGGTGCTGACCACCTTCGACCTCGACGAGTACGTCTACCAGGCCCTGCGCGCCGGTGCCTCCGGCTTCCTCCTCAAGGACGCCTCGGCCCGCCGGCTCGCCGACGGCGTACGCGTGGTCGCCTCCGGCGAGGCGCTGCTCGCCCCGACGGTCACCCGGCGCCTGATCACCGAGTTCTCCAAGCTGGCCGCTGCGCCCAGGCCCCCGGCCCTGGCCCGGATCGGCGACCTCACGGAACGCGAGACGGAGGTGCTCGTCCTCATCGCCCAGGGCCTGTCGAACGCCGAGATCGCCGGACACCTGGTGGTCGCCGAGTCCACGATCAAGACCCATGTGAGCCGCATCCTCGTCAAGCTGGGCCTGCGTGACCGTACCCAGGCCGCAGTCTTCGCCTACGAGGCCCGCCTTGTGACCCCGTCCTGACCCGGTGCTTCCGACCCGGTGCTCCCGGAGCGGGCGCGGCAAGGGCTGGCCGGGGTGCGGGTGGCCGGTTAGCGTCGGTCCATGGAACAGCCCAGCGCGTCCCCCGGCCCGTTCGACCCCTGGTCGGCGGCGTTCGTCGCCGATCCGTACCCCGCCTACGCCGAGCTGCGGGCCACCGGCCGCGCGCACTACTTCGCGGCCACCGACCAGTGGCTCGTCCCGCACCACGCCGATGTCTCGGCCCTGCTGCGGGACCGGCGGCTGGGGCGGACGTATCTGCACCGGTTCACCCACGAGGAGTTCGGCCGGACGCCCCCGCCCCCCGAGCACGAGCCGTTCGAAACGCTCAACGGGCAGGGGCTGCTGGACCTCGAACCGCCGGACCACACCCGCATCCGGCGCCTGGTCTCCAAGGCCTTCACCCCGCGCACCGTCGAACAGCTCGTCCCGACGGTGCGGCGGCTGGCCGCCGGGCTCGTCGACGACTTCGTCGAGCAGGGCGGGGGCGATCTGCTCTCGGCCGTCGCCGAGCCGCTGCCGGTCGCCGTGATCGCCGAGATGCTGGGCATCCCGGAGTCCGACCGGGCGCCGCTGCGGCCCTGGTCGGCCGCGATCTGCGGAATGTTCGAGCTCAACCCCTCCGAGGAGACCGCCCGCGCCGCCGTCCGCGCCTCCCTGGAGTTCTCCGCGTACCTGCGCGGGCTGATCGCCGAGCGGCGCGCCGACCCGGGCCCGGACCTGATCTCCGCGCTCGTCGCCGCCCACGACGAGGGCGAGCGGCTGACCGAGCAGGAGATGGTCTCCACCTGCGTCCTGCTGCTGAACGCCGGGCACGAGGCCACCGTCAACACCACGGCCAACGGCTGGTGGACCCTGCTGCGCCACCCCGAGCAGCTGGCCGCCCTGCGCGCCGACCACGGTCTTCTGCCGACGGCACTCGAAGAGCTGATGCGGTACGACACGCCGCTCCAGATGTTCGAGCGCTGGGTGCTGGACGACATCGAGATCGGCGGCACGGTCATTCCGCGCGGTTCCGAGGTGGCCCTGCTCTTCGGCTCGGCCAACCGCGACCCGGCCCGCTTCACGGATCCGGACACGCTGGACCTCACCCGCCGGGAGAACCCGCACATCACCTTCGGCGCCGGCATCCACTTCTGCCTCGGCGCCCCGCTGGCCCGCGTCGAGCTGGCCGCGTCCTTCGGCGAACTGCTGCGCAAGGCCCCCGGCCTGCGGCTGGTCGCGGAACCGGAGTGGAACCCGGGCTACGTCATCCGGGGCGTGAAGGAGCTGCGGGTCGAGCTGTGAGGCCACGGGCACGGGGTGCCGGGGCCCGGGAGTGCGCCGGCCCGGCGCGTGAGGCCCCGGCGCCGCACGGGCCGGGCCGGCTACCGGGCCGGAAGTATCAGCCCCCAGGCCCCCGCCCGCACCGTCCAGGTCCGCGTCCGCACCGGCCCGCCGACCTGTATGTCCGCCCGGTAGCGGAAATCCGCCCCCGAGACCGTGACGGCCTTGGCCCTGGTGATGACCGGGGCGCCGTCCGGCGCGTCGATCGTCACCTCGGCCACGCCGTCGGCACCGCGCCCTGAGGTCACCGTCACCGAGGCGACCGGGCGGTCCAGATCGTTCAGCACGACACCGTCGGCCTCCACGCGCAGCCGGTGCGTCGAGGCGGCGGCGGACGGCTCCGGGGGCGCGGGGCGCACCAGGGTGCGGACCAGGGAGCGGCAGCTGTCCCAGACCGCTGTGACCCCCGAGCGGCCGGTGGCGGCGCCCGGGGCGCCGTTCAGGGCGGGGATGCGCAGCGCCCCCAGCACCACGCCGTCGCTGTCGTCGACGAGCAGGTCCAGCCGGCGCTCCGCCCCGTCCAGCGCCGTGCGCGCCGCCGCCACCGTGCCCGTCGGCACGCCGAGCGAGTGCGCGAGTTCCAGGGTGGCCGACGCGCCGACCGGTACCAGTGAGAGCGCGTTCATGGCCGGTTCCCGCTCCCGGTGCAGCAGGGACACCGCGCGCCGCAGTGCCCGGTCGTCGCCTATGACCACCGGCCGCCGGCCGCCGCGCCGGGACAGGGCCCGGACGAATTCCCCCGGGCTGTCCGGGAGGCAGATCTTGGCGTGCGAGCCCGCGCTCAGCACGTCCTTGGCGATGCGGACGGACTCGCCGTCCGTGCGGCGGGCGACCGGATCGATCACCACCAGCAGATGGGGCGCACCGTTACCGGGGGGCTGGGCAGCCGACACCTCGGTCCTTCCTCGGGTAGCATCTTGGTGCAAGAGCCCCTTGCGCTATTGCGCCAGGGGCTTCGTCTATTCCGGGGCACCCGGTTCGACGGTTCAGGCTGTGCCGTACAACGTCGTACGGCATGTACGGCGTTTTGGTACGCCCCCTGACCTTGGACATGCCCCGCCCGGAAGGGGTGTACGCCTGTGCCCGCACTTGTGCTGCTCGGTGCTCAGTGGGGTGACGAGGGCAAGGGAAAGGCCACCGACCTCCTCGGTGGATCCGTGGACTACGTGGTGCGCTACCAAGGCGGCAACAACGCCGGTCACACGGTCGTCGTCGGCGACCAGAAGTACGCACTGCATCTCCTCCCCTCCGGAATCCTGTCACCGGGATGTACCCCGGTCATCGGTAACGGTGTCGTCGTCGACCCGGCGGTCCTGCTCTCCGAGCTGAGTGGGCTGAACGACCGCGGCGTGGACACGTCGAAGCTGCTGATCAGCGGCAACGCCCATTTGATCACCCCGTACAACGTCACCGTCGACAAGGTGACGGAACGGTTCCTCGGGAAGCGCAAGATCGGCACGACCGGGCGCGGTATCGGCCCGACGTATGCCGACAAGATCAACCGCGTCGGCATCCGCGTCCAGGACCTCTACGACGAGTCGATCCTGGAGCAGAAGGTCGAGGCGGCCCTGGAGCAGAAGAACCAGCTCCTGGCCAAGGTCTTCAACCGGCGCGCCATCGAGGCCGGCAAGGTCGTCGAGGACATGCTCCAGTACGCGGAGCAGATCAAGCCCTACGTCGCCGACACGACGCTGGTCCTGAACAACGCCATCGACGCGGGCAAGGTCGTCCTCTTCGAGGGCGGTCAGGGCACGCTGCTCGACGTCGACCACGGCACGTACCCCTTCGTCACCTCCTCGAACCCGACCGCGGGCGGCGCCTGCACCGGTTCCGGCGTGGGGCCGACCAAGATCAGCCGGGTCATCGGCATCCTCAAGGCGTACACCACCCGCGTCGGCGCCGGCCCGTTCCCGACGGAGCTGCTGGACGAGGACGGCGAGGCGCTGCGCCGGATCGGCGGCGAGCGCGGTGTCACCACCGGTCGCGACCGCCGCTGCGGCTGGTTCGACGCGGTCATCGCGCGGTACGCGACCCGGGTCAACGGTCTCACCGACTTCTTCCTCACCAAGCTGGACGTGCTGACCGGCTGGGAGCAGATCCCGGTGTGCGTGGCGTACGAGATCGACGGCAAGCGCGTCGAGGAGCTCCCGTACAGCCAGACCGACTTCCACCACGCGAAGCCGGTCTACGAGATGCTCCCGGGCTGGTCCGAGGACATCACGAAGGCGAAGACCTTCGCCGACCTGCCGAAGAACGCGCAGGCGTACGTGAAGGCGCTGGAGGAGATGTCCGGCGCCCCGATCTCCGCGATCGGCGTCGGCCCCGGCCGGACCGAGACCATCGAGATCAACTCGTTCCTGTAGGCACACGGGCACGGAGGAGGGCCGGGGCGGAGGTCGCGCCCCGGCCCTCCGGCATGTCCGCCCGACGGAGACCGCTGCTGGTCTAGACCTTGACAGGTCCAGACCAGCAGCGGTTGGGTGTCGGGATGCCCGGACGGCCCGCCCCCGCTGAGGTGTCGCGCGGCGAGCCATGCCCGTCCTTGTCGAAGGAGTGAGCAGCGCTGAACCGCATCAAGAGCGTCCTGACCGTACTGAGCGCCGTCATCGCGACGGCTGCCTTCCTGCCCGGCGCCGCCAACGCCGCTCCCGCCGGGCCGGCCGTCGCCGGCCCGGCCTCGTGCGCACCCCTGTGGAGCTCGTCGACCGCCTACTCGGCGGGCGGCACGGTCTCGCACCACGGCCGCAACTGGACGGCGAAGTGGTGGACGCAGAACGAGAACCCGGGCGCCACCACCGTCTGGGCCGACGCGGGTGCCTGTACGGGTGGGGTCTCCGACTTCGCCATCAGCGAGGCGGAGTTCGACGAGATCTTCCCCGACCGCGACCCCTTCTACACGTATCAGGGTCTGATCGACGCCCTGCACGCGTACCCGCGGTTCGCGAACACCGGTACCGAGCAGACCAGGAGCCGGGAGGCGGCGGCGTTCCTGACGCATGCCGACTTCGAGTCGGTCGGCCTCCAGTACGTGAAGGAGATCAACGAGGCCAACTACTGGATCAAGTGCGACTACAGCCAGCCGTTCGGCTGCCCGGCGGGCCAGTCCGCGTACTACGGGCGCGGGCCGATCATGTTCAGCTGGAACTTCAACTACAAGGCGGCGGGGGACGCCCTCGGCCTCGATCTGCTCAACGATCCCTGGCTGGTGGAGCGTGATCCCTCGGTCGCCTGGCAGACCGCGCTCTGGTACTGGAACACCCAGAACGGCCCCGGGACCATGACCTCGCACGACGCGATGGTCGGCGGGGCGGGCTTCGGCGAGACGATCCGCTCGCTCAACGGATCGTTGGAGTGCGACGGCGGCAACCCCGAATCGGTGCGCGCGCGGGTCGCCAAGTACGAGCACATCACCGATGTCATCGGCGTCGCCCCGGGCTCGGGCCTCACCTGCTGACGTCACTTCGGTGCCCCGGGCCCGTCCGCGATCCCGCATCGTGGACGGGCCCGGGGTTTAACCGGCGGAAATTCCCTCATTGTTGGTCTAGACCTTGACAGGTCCAGACCAACAGCGCTTGAGTGTCGGCACCCCCACAGCGGCGCGCCGGGTCAGCGATGCGCCG
Source organism: Streptomyces sp. ATexAB-D23 (assembly GCF_000373645.1). Classification (GTDB taxonomy): domain Bacteria; phylum Actinomycetota; class Actinomycetes; order Streptomycetales; family Streptomycetaceae; genus Streptomyces; species Streptomyces castrisilvae. The sequence continues at coordinate 40,601 of NZ_KB892005.1, forward strand.
CGCCGAAGGAGTGTGCAGATGTTCCGACGCGCCATGGGCCTGCTCGCCGCGCTGGGCGCGGTCGTCGCAGGACTCGTCGTACTCCCCGCCACGACCGCATCGGCCGCCGACTGCGCGGCCGCCTGGAACGCCTCGTCCGTCTACACGGGCAGCGACTCCGCCTCGTACAACGGGCACAACTGGACCGCCAAGTGGTGGACGCAGAACGAGACCCCCGGCAGTTCCGACGTCTGGGCCGACCAGGGCGCCTGCGGAGGCGGCGGCAGCACGGACCCGGGCGACCCGGGCTCCTCCGCCGGCTTCGTCGTCAGCGAGGCCCAGTTCAACCAGATGTTCCCCGGCCGCAACTCCTTCTACACGTACAGCGGGCTGGTCGCCGCCCTGGACGCCTACCCGGGCTTCGCCAACACCGGCAGTGACGACGTCAAGAAGCAGGAGGCCGCGGCCTTCCTCGCCAACGTCAGCCACGAGACCGGCGGCCTCGTGTACATCGTCGAGCAGAACACCGCCAACTACCCGCACTACTGCGACAGCGGCCAGCCCTACGGCTGCCCGGCCGGTCAGGCCGCGTACTACGGGCGCGGACCGATCCAGCTCAGCTGGAACTTCAACTACAAGGCCGCGGGCGACGCGCTCGGCATCGACCTGCTGGGCAACCCCTACCTGGTCGAGCAGGACGCGGCCGTGGCCTGGAAGACCGGCCTCTGGTACTGGAACACCCAGAACGGCCCCGGCACCATGACGGCCCACAACGCCATGGTGAACGGCGCCGGCTTCGGCGAGACGATCCGCTCCATCAACGGCTCGATCGAGTGCAACGGCGGCAACCCCGCCCAGGTCCAGAGCCGCATCGACAAGTACCAGGCGTTCACGCAGATCCTCGGCACCACGCCCGGCTCCAACCTCAGCTGCTGACCGCGGAATTCACACGTGTGGGGGACGCCCCCGGCCACTCGGCCGGAGGCGTCCCCCACCTCGTTGTCAGTGGTGGCCTCTAACGTCGCAATCGTCGGGACCGCAGGCGGTCGGCGCACGAGGAGAGGCACCACGATGGAGTTCCTGATCGAACGCGGCGAGCTGACGGACGCCGTCGCCTGGGCCGCCCGTGTCCTGCCCACCAGATCGCCCGTGCCCGTCCTGGGCGGTCTGCTGCTGGAGGCGGCGGACGGCAGGCTGAGCATCTCCGGCCTGGACTACGAGGCGTCCGCCCGCATCGAGGTGGCGGCGCGGACCGAAAGGCCCGGGAAGGTCCTGGTCATGGGCCGCCGCCTGCTCGATGTGTGCAAGGTGCTGCCCGAGGGACCGGTGGAGTGCGCGGTCGAGGGGGCGCGGTTCACGGTGACGGGCGGCGGCGCCGGATTCGGCCTGTCGGTCCTGCCGTTGGACGACTATCCGGCGCTGCCGCCGCTGCCGGACGTCCTCGGCGCGGTGGACGGGCAGGAATTCGCGGCGGCCGTCGCCGACGTGTCGGTGGCCGCGGGCCGCGACGACACGCTGCCCACGCTCACCGGCATCCGGCTGGGGATCGACGGCGGGCGGCTGACCCTCGCGGCGACGGACCGCTACCGCTTCGCGGTCCGTACGCTCGGCTGGCAGCCCGCGGAGCCCGGCGTCACGGCCGATGTCGTCGTCTCGGCCCGCCGGCTCAGCGAGATCGCCCGGTCCGTCGGCGCGCGCCCGGGACCGGTCCGCCTCGCGCTGGACAAGGGCTCGGCGGGCTTCGAGCGGGAGGGCATGCGCACCACCGTCCGGCTGCTCGACGGCCGGCTCCCGCGCCACGACAAGCTGTTCGTGCTGAACGGCCCGGTCAAGGCGGTGACCGAGCGCGAGCCGCTGGTGGAGGCGGTGAAGCGGGTCGCGGTGGTGGCGGACGGGGACAGTCCGCTCCAGTTCGCCTTCTCCGCCGGCTCCGTGCTGCTCCAGGCGGGATACGAGGACGACGTGGCCTCCCAGCGCCTGCCCGCCGAGCTCCTGGACACCGAGGAGATCACGGTCGCGTTCAACCCGTCGTACCTGATGGACGCGCTGGCCTCGTTCGACACCCCGGTCGTCCGGTTCCAGCTGATGGGCCAGGGGCAGCGCGCCATGATCACCGGGCACCGGGACCACGAGGAGGCGGCGGGCGCGGCGGACGGGTCGGGGGACACGGTCCACCAGCACCTGCTCATGTCGGTCAAGCCGCTGGTCCAGTGAGGACGGACACGGGGCCCGGCCCGCCGGTCCCTGGGCCCGCGGCCGGGCGGGGCCGGTCAGCCGGACTTCGTGTACGTGAGCTTCTCGCCGCTGGACGTGTTCTCGCGGCTCAGCGTGCCGTCAGGGAGCAGGGTGAGTCTGGTCGGGCTGCCGGGGGAACAGGACGTCATGGGCTCGCCCTCCGTCACGGTGGACGGGCCGATCTCCACCGAATCGCCCTCGGCCGCCTCGGCGGACAGCGACGCCTCGAAGACGCAGCGGTAGGTGCCGCCCGTGGCCAGCGGGCCCTCGGCGGTCAGGGTGAGGATGGTGTCGCCCACCTCGCCCTGCCGGATGACGAGTTCACGGGTGGAGTGGCCGGTGGCGTTGTCGATGCTGCCGGACCAGGACCCGAGGTAGCCCTCGGGGACGCCGCCCTCCTCGCCGTTCTGCCCGTGGTCGCTGGGGGAGGGGTCCGGGGAGACGGAGACGTCCGGGGACGGGGAGTTGCCGGTGTCCTCGGACGGGGACGGGCCGGCGGAGTGGGAGGGGCCCGCCGTGGGCTTCCCGCCCTTGTCGTTCATGAGCGCGTAGACGGAGCCCCCGGCCCCTATCGCGACCAGCACGGCGACGACGACGAGAGCGACGGTCGAGCCTCTGCGGCGGCCCGGCTCCGGCGCGGGGGCCGGGTGCGGGGCGCCCGCCGGGTAGCCGGGGCCGTACGGGGGAGTCGCGACGAGACCGGGCTGCTGCGGGTATCCGTAGGGGTAGCCGTGGTCCTGGCCGGGCTGCTGCGGATAGCCGTACCCCGGGGCGGGGCTGGGCTGTTGCGGGGGGCCGAAGCCCTGGGCCGGCTGTTGCGGGTAGCCGTAGCCGGGCGGCGCGGCGGGCGGCGGTCCGCTCGGTGGCGGTCCGCTCGGCTGCGGGGCGACGGGGCTGGGCGCGGCGATCGCGGTGGGGAGCGCGTGGACGGGCGCGGGCGGCGTGGCCGAGGGCTCGCCGGGCGTGGCGGGGAGCACGGCGGTGGGTGGCTCGGGCGGGGGGCCCGGCGCCGGCGCGGGTCCGCTCGCAGCCCCGTCGGGGACCGGCTTGGTCAGGGAGGCCGGACCGGCCGGGACCGGAGCGGCCACCGGGACCGCGTCCTGTGGCCCCACGCCGTCCTGCTGCCCCGCACCGCCCTGCTGTCCGGCGACCGGCTGTCCGGCGACCGGCGGCCGCGCGTCCCGTGGCTCCGCGTGCCCGGGGCCGCCTCCTGCCGGCCCGCTCCCTGCCGGCCCGCTCCCTGCCGGCCCGCTCCCTGCCGGTCCGGCGTGGGCCGGCCCCGCGTCCTCGGGGTCCTCCGAGTCGAGCAGTTCCACGGCGTGGCGGCCGAGTTGGGCGATGAGCGCGCCCGGCAGCCAGGGCTCCGGGCTGTTGTCGCCGTCGGCGAGCAGGGCCAGGATGTCGTCCGTGGACGGCCGGGCCTGCGGGTCCTTGTGGAGGCAGCCCCGGATCAGGTCGTCGAGGCCGGCCGTCACGCCGGTCAGGTCGGGGTCCTCCTGCGCGATGCGGAACAGCAGGGCGTGCATCTCGTTGGCCGCCGCCCCGAAGGGCAGCCGCCCGGTCAGGGCATACGTCAGCACCGAGCCCAGGCAGAACACGTCGCTCGCCGCGCTCACGCGCTCGCCCCGCACCTGCTCGGGCGACATGAAGCCGGGCGAGCCGACCAGCGCGCCGGTGCGGGTGAGACCGCCGTCGGTGACGGTGTCCAGGGCTCTGGCTATCCCGAAGTCGATGACGCGCGGACCGTCGATCGTGAGGAGGATGTTGGACGGCTTCAGGTCCCGGTGGATGAGGCCGGCCGTGTGGATGGCCTTCAGGGCGTGTGCGAGACCGGAGCCCAGAATGCGGACGGACCGTTCAGGCAGGGGGCCGTAGGTGCCGGGGGCGGGCCCGGACGAGGCGCTGGGCCGGCCCGAGACGGTGGCATGGAGGGAGGGCCCAGCGACATAACCGGTGGCGACCCACGGCACGTCGGCGTCGGTGTCGGCGTCCAGCACCGGGGCGGTCCACGTCGAGCCCACCCGGCGTGCGGCCTGCACCTCCTGCCGGAACCGGTCGCGGAACACCTGCTGAGCGGCGAGTTCCTCGCGTACGAGCTTGAGCGCGACCGTACGGCCGCGGTCGGAGCGGGCCAGATACACCTGGCCCATCCCGCCCGCGCCGAGGCGCCCCAGCAGGCGGTACGCGCCGATGCGCTGTGGATCGGTGGACCCGAGCTTTTCCATGGTGTGCGGCCTCCCCCGTACGACAACACGCCGGACGGGGACGAGAATAGCGGCGTGGATCGCCGTGCCGCGGCCCCTCCGGGGCTCGGGGCCGGTCAGGCGCCGGTCTAAGGTGACCCGGAACCGAATCGGGGAGGGGCACCATGTGCGCGAGCGGAGCCGTCACCCGCAGCACCCTGCGGCAGCAGATCGCGGACGCGCTGCGTGACGAAGTGCTCGCCGGGCGCCTGCTGCCGGGGCGGGAGTTCACCGTCAAGCAGATCGCCGAGCAGTACGGGGTCTCCGCGACCCCCGTCCGCGAGGCGCTGTTCGACCTGTCCGCGCAAGGGCTCCTCGAATCCGACCAGCACCGCGGGTTCCGGGTGCACCAGTTCTCCGTCGCGGACTACCGGGCCATGGTGGAGGCCCGTGCCCTGGTCATGGACGGGGTCATCCGGGACGTCTTCCGCGATCAGGCCCCGTCGCGGCACGGAGGCTACGGGGACGCGCTCGTCTCCGTACACCGCCGCGCCGAGGAGGCGACCCGCGCGGCACGCTGCGGCGACCTGGACATACTCATCGGCTACGACCTGCGCTTCTGGCGGGAGGTGGGCGGGCTCGTCGGCAACGGCTACATCAGCGACTTCCTGCACCGGCTGCGCGTCCAGGCATGGGTGTTCGCCGTTCCCTACCTGCGCGGCGACGCCGATGTGCGGGACTGGCTGTGGAAGGGCCACGCCGAGCTCGTCGCCGCGATCGCGCACCGGGACCGCGACGCCCTGCGCGCGGTGATCGACGACTACAACAGCCACGCGCTGAGCTGGGCCGACCGGCTGGCGGACCACCCGGCCACTCCCGGACGCCCCTGACCCGGCGCCACCGGCCCGCCGAGCCCGCCAGCCCGCCGGCCCGCCGAGCCCACCGCGCCCGCCGGCCCACCACGCCCGCCGCGCACCGAGCCCGTCACGAGCGACCACTGTGCGCGAGGTGCCGACCGCATTACGCTGTCCCGACCACCGCACGCCCCCGTTGGAGAGCGAGACTTCGTGGCCTGTGACCTGTGGCTGGTCCCCCTCGTCGATGTGCTGTGCCACAGCCCCGACAACCCCTTCGCCGATGAGATAGCCGTCTACGACAAGGCCCTGGGCGAGGCGGGACTGCCGCCCGTCCCCGTCTACGCCTACATGCCGGGGCTGACCGGCGACGTGGCTCCGATCGCCGGCTTCGACTACGACGCGCTGCACCTCCTGCGCCGCGCCTACCTGCTCCAGCTCAGCGGCCTCGCCGTCACCCCGGTCGACGCGCTGGGCGGGGACTACGAGCAGCTGCTGGAGATGTTCGAGCCGACGGCCCGGCAGTCGCACCTGGTGTGGCACTTCGACCACGCAGGGGCGTACGTGCCGCTGGACTACCCCGCCCCCGTCTCCACCGACGACCTCATGGAGGCCGGCGGGCCGCTCGGCTCGGCGCACGGGCTGCTGCGGGAGCTGGAGTTCGTCGCCCCGGCGATCGGCATCGACCCGGCGAACCCGCCGGCCGCCCCGCTGCCGCCCGCCGCGCCCACCGAGCTGGAGGAGCCGGCGAGCGTCCCGTACGACGACAACCCCTTCGCCCGGGAACGGCACGTCTGGCTCGGCCTGCACGCCGCGGCCACCCGCAGCCTGGCCCAGGGGTCGATGATCGTCTTCAGCTGACGCGGCCGGGCACCCGCCGGGGCCCCGCACTGCCCGGGACCGGTCAGCGCGGGGACTCCGGCGGACGCTGCCGCGGCATGTTCGGCCGGCCCATCGACTGGAGCGGGAAGCGGCCGGGCGACGCCCCCTGCTCCGGGCGCCCGCCCCCGGTACCGCCGGTGACCAGCGCCTGCATGCCCATCGGCGCGGGCCCGGCCCGGAACTCCACCATCCAGTCGGCGGTCTCCGACCGTACGAGCTCCGTGATGTCCTCGGAGAAGCGCCGCAGCACCCCCAGGCACCGCTCGGTCGCCTCGCTCGCCGTGCCCTCGGCCGGGCCGAGCACCTCCCGTACGCACTCCGACGACCAGTCGAAGCGGAGCACCTGGAGCCGCCGCTGTACGGCCTGCGCCGTCGCGAGATTCCTTATCCAGCCCGAGGTGAGGCCGAAATACCGGTCGCACGCCATGCACGCGGCACCCAGCAGCAGCGACAGATACCCCCAGCCGGCGGCGTCGTGCAGCGCGCCCGTCAGGTCGAGCAGCGGCAGGGCGGCGCCCGCGACCACGCCGGCGGCGGTGCCGATCCGCAGCGCCCTGGCCGCGCGCCGCTTCCACAGCCGGTCGTTCAGATACCACTCGGCGGTGCGCAGCGCGTCCGCTTCCGCCCATCGGTACAGCTCGTCCAGCCGCTGGGACGGTTCGCCCCAGTCGCCCAGCGGGAACGGCTCCCCGGTCAGGTCATGGCCCCGCCCACCGCGGTCCTCGGCGCCGGAGCCCGTACCGGAGGGAGCGGCCGGACCCGCTGGACCGGGCGTGCCGGACTTGCTGGGCGGCACTTCGGGCTGCATCTCCGGCTGACTCACCGGGGTACTCCTCTGCATGCTGCGTGGCGACGCGTGCTCTCGACCGCGTACTCGTACTCGACGACGGGGCGGATCTCTGTTCCCCAGGGGGCGTCCGGCATATCCCCGCGGTGTCACGGGTACGTGTCGGACACCCTCTGGCTGCTCCATGCCCCTGGACGCGACGGGCAGTCCCCCTTGCGTAACCATGCGTGACGGGAGGGGTGCGCGTGCGTACCGGGACGCATGCCCTTCCTACCGCCGAATGGTGGGCCGCGGGGTCGAAATCGCGGTATTCCCGGGTGCGTACGGCCTCTGGTCAGGTATAGGACTCCCGGCACCACCCTCTCGATCTCACTCGAAAGAGTTGCTCGTCGGCGGGTGGGGCGCACCGCCCGGGGACCACGTAGGCTCGGCGTACCGAAACATTTGTCGTCGAAATGCCTGGAGTGACCGTGATTCCCGGTGGTGGTCAGCCCAATATGCAGCAGCTGCTGCAGCAGGCCCAGAAGATGCAGCAGGACCTCGCCCAGGCCCAGGAGGAGCTTGCCAGGACGGAGGTCGACGGCCAGGCGGGCGGTGGCCTGGTCAAGGCGACGGTCAACGGATCGGGCGAGCTGCGCGGCCTGGTGATCGATCCGAAGGCGGTGGACCCGGAGGACACCGAGACCCTCGCGGACCTCGTCGTTGCGGCTGTGCAGGCGGCCAATGAGAACGCCCAGCAGCTCCAGCAGCAGAAGCTCGGCCCGCTGACCCAGGGCCTGGGCGGCGGCATGCCGGGCCTGCCGTTCTGACCGTCCGCATACCCATACCCAAGACCGTACGTACCCCCTACGGTACGTAGCACGACCCGGCCGGCTCAGTCAGGAAGGCGTTTCCGTTGTACGAAGGCGTGGTTCAGGACCTCATCGACGAACTGGGCAGGCTGCCCGGCGTCGGTCCCAAGAGCGCGCAGCGGATCGCCTTCCACATCCTCCAGGCCGAGCCCACGGACGTGCGGCGCCTCGCCCACGCCCTCCTGGAGGTCAAGGACAAGGTCCGCTTCTGCGCGGTCTGCGGCAATGTGGCGCAGCAGGAGGAGTGCGGCATCTGCCGCGACCAGCGGCGCGACCGGTCGGTCATCTGTGTGGTCGAGGAGCCGAAGGACGTCGTCGCGATCGAGCGGACCCGTGAGTTCCGGGGCCGCTACCACGTGCTGGGCGGGGCGATCAGCCCCATCGAGGGCGTCGGTCCGGACGATCTGCGCATCCGGGAACTGCTGGCCCGCCTCGCCGACGGCTCCATCACGGAACTGATCCTGGCGACCGACCCCAACCTGGAGGGCGAGGCCACCGCGACGTATCTGGCGCGGATGGTCAAGCCGATGGGCCTGCGCGTCACCAGGCTGGCCAGTGGCCTGCCGGTGGGCGGCGACCTGGAGTACGCGGACGAGGTCACCCTCGGCCGCGCCTTCGAGGGGAGGCGACTGCTGGATGTCTGACGCCCCCGCCCCGGCCTCTCACAGCCGTTTTACGTTCAGCGCGGTTATCTTCTACTCACCGTCTCCGACCGTGCACACGGGAGGTCTCCTCGATGTCTGACGCCACGTTGAACACCGTCACGCACGACCCCGGCGACTTCGCGGTCCAGATCGCCGACCAGATCAAGACGTTCATCGTCGCGGTCACCGAGGTGTCCGGGGTCGAGGAGCCGGAGGAGGCCGTTCCGGTCCTGCTCCTCCAGGTCTCCCAGCTCCTGCTGGCCGGTGGCCGGCTCGGCGCGTACGAGGACATCGTCCCCGACGAGCGCTACGAGCCCGACCTGGGCGCCGAGCCGGACGCGGACGGCCTGCGCGAGCGTTTCGCGGTCCTGCTGGAGCCGATCGACGTCTACTCCGAGGTCTTCGACCCGTACGAGCCCCGCAAGGCCCCCGTCGCCGCCCGCATCTCCGACGACCTGGCCGACCTCGTGACCGACCTGCGCCACGGTCTGGCCCACTACGAGGAGGGCCGCACCGTCGAGGCCCTGTGGTGGTGGCAGTTCTCGTACTTCTCCAACTGGGGCTCGACCGCCTCCGCCGCGCTGCGCGCCCTCCAGTCCCTCATCGCCCACATCCGCCTCAACCAGCCCCTCCAGGAGCTGGACGGCCTGGACACCGACCAGGACGCCGGTGACGACGACCTGGCCGAGGAGGCGGGCCGCGTCATGGTCGAGGAGATCGCGGGTCCGCTGGGCCTGCGGCCGGTGAAGTAGCGGGGCGGCTCCCGTCGCTGCGTGTGGGCTGTGCGTGTGGGCTGGGCCACATACGGGAATGCGTACGGGTTCGGTGGGCAGCAGCGCGTTACGAGCAGTTCGGAGCGACACGCCGATGATCACGTGGTGAGCGGGACATCTCAGCATGTGGTATCAGCGAGGCCTTTCCGGGCTGCTCGTTAAACTGAGCCGACCGCAGTAATGGACTGAGCGAGGAGCGCACGTGGGCCTTGTCGTGCAGAAGTACGGAGGCTCCTCCGTAGCCGATGCCGAGGGCATCAAGCGGGTCGCCAAGCGAATCGTCGATGCCAAGAAGAACGGCAACCAGGTGGTTGTCGTGGTGTCAGCGATGGGCGACACGACGGACGAGCTGATCGATCTCGCCGGACAGGTATCCCCGATACCGGCCGGGCGTGAGTTCGACATGCTGCTGACCGCGGGAGAGCGGATCTCCATGGCGCTGCTGGCCATGGCGATCAAAAACCTGGGCCACGAGGCCCAGTCGTTCACCGGCAGCCAGGCAGGCGTCATCACCGACTCGGTCCACAACAAAGCGCGCATCATCGATGTGACGCCGGGCCGTATCCGTACGGCGCTGGACGAGGGGAACATCGCGATCGTCGCGGGGTTCCAGGGTGTGTCCCACGACAAGAAGGACATCACCACCCTCGGCCGCGGCGGGTCCGACACCACGGCCGTCGCGCTCGCCGCCGCGCTGGACGCCGAGGTCTGCGAGATCTACACCGACGTGGACGGCGTCTTCACCGCCGACCCGCGGGTCGTGAAGAAGGCCCGTAAGATCGACTGGATCTCCTTCGAGGACATGCTGGAGCTGGCCGCGTCCGGTTCCAAGGTGCTGCTGCACCGGTGCGTCGAGTACGCACGCCGTTACAACATTCCGATCCACGTCCGCTCGTCCTTCTCCGGACTGCGCGGCACCTGGGTCAGCAACGAGCCGCAAGGGGACCAGAAGGTGGAGCACGCGATCATCTCCGGAGTCGCCCATGACGTCTCCGAGGCCAAGATCACCGTCGTCGGCGTGCCCGACAAGCCGGGTGAGGCCGCCGCGATCTTCCGCACGATCGCGAACGCCGAGGTCAACATCGACATGGTGGTGCAGAACGTCTCCGCCGCCTCGACGGGTCTGACGGACATCTCGTTCACGCTCCCGAAGGCCGAGGGCCGCAAGGCCATCGACGCCCTGGAGCGCAACCGCGGCGTGATCGGCTTCGACTCGCTGCGCTACGACGACCAGATCGCCAAGATCTCCCTCGTCGGCGCGGGCATGAAGACCAACCCCGGCGTCACCGCCGGCTTCTTCGAGGCGCTCTCGGACGCCGGTGTGAACATCGAGCTGATCTCGACATCCGAGATCCGTATCTCGGTGGTCACCCGCGCCGACGACGTCAACGAGGCCGTGCGCGCCGTGCACACCGCCTTCGGTCTCGACAGCGACTCCGACGAGGCAGTCGTGTACGGGGGCACCGGCCGATGACCGCACGCCGCCCTTCGCTCTCGGTCGTCGGCGCGACCGGGGCGATCGGTGGCGTCATGCTCCAGATCCTCTCGCAGCACGCGGACGTCTGGGGCGAGGTCAGACTTGTCGCCTCACCGCGCTCGGCCGGCCGCAAGCTGGTCGTGCGCGGTGAGGAGAGCGAGGTCCTCGAACTCACCGAGGACGTCTTCGACGGCATCGACGTGGCGCTCTTCCTGGTGCCCGCCGATGTCTCCGCGCGCTGGGCTCCGCTCGCCGCGTCCAAGGGCGCCGTCGTCATCGACGACTCCACGGCGTTCCGGGCGGACGGTGACGTTCCGCTCGTCGTGCCCGAGATCAATCCGCACGCGGTACGGATCAGGCCGCGCGGCATCGTCGCGAACCCGAACTGCACCACGCTGGCGCTGATCGTCGCGGTCGGCGCCCTGCACGCCGAGTTCGGCCTGCGCGAGCTGGTCGTCTCGTCCTACCAGGCCGTCAGCGGCGCCGGACGCGACGGTGTCGCCGCGCTGCGCGAACAGCTGTCGATGGTGGCCGGCACCGAACTCGGTACGAAGCCGGGCGACGTACGACGCGTCGTCGGCGACACGCACGGCGGCCCGTTCGCCGCGCCGGTCGCGCTCAACGTCGTCCCGTGGGCCGGGACGGACGCCGGGGACGGCTGGTCGTCCGAGGAGCTGGCCATCCGCGACGAGTGCCGCAAGATCCTCGATCTGCCGGGCCTGCGGGTGTCGGCGACCTGCGTCTACGTACCGGTCGTCGCCACGCACTCGATGTCCGTGCACGCCCGCTTCGAGAACGAGGTGGCGGTCGACCGGGCGCACGAGATCCTGGCGACCGCTCCCGGCGTGGTGCTGTACGACAGCCCGGGTGCCGGTGACTTCCCCACCCCCTCCGACGTGGTGGGGACCGACCCGACCTGGGTCGGCCGGGTCCGGCGCTCGCTGGACGACCCCCGGGGGCTGGAACTCTTCGTCTGCGGCGACAACCTCCGCAAGGGCGCGGCGCTCAACGTGGCCCAGATCGCGGAGTCGGTGGCCGCGGAATTCCCCAGGCCCTGACCGGACACGATCACCATGTTCCGATCGAACCTGTTTTGTACGTTCTGTGAACGACCTGTGAGCAACTCGCTGGTCTGAACCTCTTGAGCTGGGGAGTCGCCGTGACCGACGATGACCTTTCGGTTCGTTGCAACCGCGGGTCGGGCGCCAGGCGTCTAAGCGGACACTTCTTGCGCGGCGGGGCGCATGTGCGGGGCATCTGGGGAAGAGCGGGTTCGTATGAAGGCATATCGCATGGCCTCAAACGCGGTGCCGTATGCGTACAACCCTGACGGGGGGAAGCGTGTCCAACTGGCGTGGCAGAGGTTCTCGATATCACAGTGGTGGGCCCCTTGCGCGGCGCCTCGGTGCGACCGCTCCGACGGGCTCGTGCAACCGGCGGCATGCCAGTGATCGCGCCCATGCCGGCCGCACGTCGGACGGGGCTGCCGTCGCAGCGCGAGGGTGCTGAAGAGGGCGTGGCAGCCGGAACCACCGTCGACCATCTCACCGAAACCTACCGCGCCCACTACCGTTCACTGCTCGGCCTCGCGGCCCTGCTCCTGGACGACACGGCGTCCTGCGAGGACGTCGTGCAGGAGGCGTTCATCCGCGTGCACTCGGCACGCAACCGGGTCCGGGAGCCCGAGAAGACCCTCGCGTATCTGCGCCAGACCGTCGTCAACCTCTCCCGCTCCGCCCTGCGCCGCCGCATCCTCGGGCTGAAGCTGCTCTCCAAACCCATGCCGGACATGGCGAGCGCGGAGGAGGGGGCGTACGACCAGCTGGAGCGGGACGCGCTGATCAAGGCGATGCGAGGTCTGCAGCGGCGCCAGCGCGAGGTGCTGGTCCTGCGCTACTTCGCGGACATGACCGAGGCTCAGGTCGCCGAGACGCTGGGGATATCCCTGGGCTCGGTGAAGGCATACGGGTCCCGCGGCATCGCGGCACTGCGCGTGGTGATGGAGGCGCAGGCATGAGCCGGCGCGGCGGCCACTACGACCAGGATCATGAACAGGACCTGCGACCCGGGGGCGGAAGCGGACCGCGGCGCGGCCCCTCGCGCGGACTGCCGACCGACCGGACTGGAAGCGGACTGCCCACCGACCGGACTGGAAACGGAACTGTGAACCACGGGCCGGAGAAAGCCCCGCACGCGGGCCGCGACGAGGGACCGGACGCGCGTACCGCCGGGGACGGCGACACGGCCCGCTTCGCGACCCCGGCCGACCTCTTCGGCGGTGGTGGCCCCTTCGGCGGCGGCCCCGCGGGCGGCGGCCCGTTCGGTCTCGGTGACGGCGAGGGCGACGGCGTCGACGAGGACGCGCTGCGCCGGATGATGCACGGCGTCGTGCAGGGCCTGGAGCCCAGCGAGGGCAGCCTCGACCGCCTGTACCGCGCGGTGCCCGCCAGGCGCGCCCGTCGGCGGCAGGCGCTCGTCGGCGCGGCGGCCGCCGCGCTGCTCATCGGTACGGCGATTCCCGCCTTCGTCCACGTCGCCGGCTCGAAGGGTTCCAGCACCGCGAGCCCTGCCATCGCCGGCCACGGCGAACAGGCGCAGGGCGGCAACGGCGACGCCCCCGGCGCGGAATCCGGCAACGGGAGCGGTGGCGACGGCGGCGCCGGGCAGCACAACGGTGGCCAGGGCCTCCCGCAGAGCACCGTGAGCCCGTCCGGCAGCAGCGGCCAGGGCATGGACGGCGATACGACGGGTGCCTCCGCCGATCCGGCCGTCAGCGCGGAGAACGCCATGCCCGCGTGCGATCCGGGGCAGCTGGGCGTCAAGTCGGCGCGGACCGGCGCCGCCGGTGCCGACGGCAAGGTGTACGGGGCCTTCCGCATCGCCAACGTGTCCAGCACGGTGTGCTCGGTGAGCAGCAGCGGGACGGTGGGCTTCGAGGCGATGGGCGCGGCCGACCCGACCCGGATCGAGGTCGTCCGGCACACCGAGGGCGACCCGGCCTCCGGCCTCCCCGACCCGGCGACCGAGGAGGGCACCGTCCTGCTCAAGCCGGACATGGTCTACGAGGTGCAGTTCGCCTGGGTCCCCAAGGACACCTGCCCGTCCACCGGCAGCTCGCCCACCCCGACACCGACGGAGGGCGCGGCCGGCAGCGGCAACGGCGGCGGCACGTCGGGATCCACCGCGGGCAGCGGTACGGGGGAGAGCGAGGCGGGTACGGAGACGCAGTTCGGCTCCGCCGAGGGCGGGGGAGCCGCGCAGGGCAGCATCTCCGTGCAGCACACCCCGGAGCCCGGGGCCCCGGTCGCCGCGACCAAGATCGACAACGCGTGCGCGGGCACGATCTACCGGACCGGCGTCCTGGAACCTTCGTCGTAGGAGCGGGGGCTCAGGGCCTGTCCGGGCGTACGGCGAGAGTGCGTGCCAGGCGTCGCGGCGGGCGAAGATCCGCCGAACAGGCCCAGGGGGCGGAGGGTGCGACGGGTCCGGAACGGGACCACCGCTCACCGGCCCCCGCGCCCCGCTCGACCTGGCTCGGCCGTCGTGTCGGCCCGGGACGCCCGGCTCACTGCCCCGCAGGGGCCTCCGCGTCGGGGACCAGGCCGAGCTTCAGGTCCCTGGCGGCCTCGGCCTCGCGCCGCAGCAGCCGGAACCACATGAAGACGACGAACGCGGCGAAGACGAACCACTCACCGGTGTAACCGAGGTTCTGGAACGCCTTCAGATCGAGCCCGCCACCCTCGGGCGCGGTGGCCGGTACGGGACGCAGAGCGGTCGCACCGGCCTGCGCAGCGCTGCCCGCCGAGTCGCCGGAGGCACCCGAGGCGTCCTCGGCCCCGGAGGTACCTGAGGTGTCCTCGGCCCCGGAGGCGTGCGCGGCGTCCGAGGCGTCCTCGGTCCCGGAGGTGCCTGAGGTGTCCGCGGCTCCTGAGGTGTCCGCGGCTCCGGTGTCGCTCGTCCGGAGCGTCACCCACGCGTCGTACACGTCGTACGGCACGAGGTTGACCAGCGACGCCGCGCTGATGATGCCCACCTGTCCGTCGGGCAGACCGCCCGATGCGTGGACCCCGGCGCTCCCCGCGCTCTCCGAGGCCTGGAGGTCGCCGGTCACCGTGACCCGGCCGGCCGGTGCGGCCGGTACCGGGGTCCGGCCCGCCTTCCCCGGCAGCCAGCCGCGCACCACCGGCAGGGCCTTGCCGCTGTCGGTCCGCAGCATGTCCAGGACGTAGAAGCCCTGCCGGTCGTCCAGCTCCCGGCCGGGCACCAGGAAGCGGTCCGCGTACCGGCCGGTCGCGGTGGCCGGCCGGCCGGAGGTCTCCGTGTCGACGGGCAGCAGCTCGGCGAGGGGCTTGGCGGCCCGAGTGCCCGGCGCGGGCTGCTTCTCGGCAGCCTCGTGCGTGTGCACGCGGTCCTCGAAGCGGCCGAGCTGCCAGGTGCCCATGAACACGCAGAACGGGATGGCCAGCACGACGAAGAGGTTGATCCCCCACCATCGCGGGGTCAGCAGGAACCGGTACACCCCTCCACGGTACGGTCCCCGCTCCGGCCGGACGGAGCGGGGGCTCCCGAAAAGCGGCCCCTTATCCGGGCCTTACGCCTTACGCCTCGCCCACCGGCTCCCCCCGGCCGGGCACCCCGGTGTCCTCGTGACCGGCAGGGTCCGTCGGCTGCGCCGGGGCGACCGGGCCGCCGGGCCCGGCGGGCGAAACCCCTGCCAGGTGGCGCCGCGTGAAGTCGAGCTCCAGCCGGACCTGCTTGATCCGCTCCTCCACGACCAGCGAGCCGTGCCCCGCGTCGTACCGGTAGACCTCGTGCACCGCGTCGCGCGCCTTCAGCCGGTCCACGTAGTTCTCCACCTGGCGGATCGGGCAGCGCGGGTCGTTGACGCCCGCCGAGATGTAGACCGGCGCGCGCACGGCATCGACGTACGTCAGCGGCGACGAGGCCTCGAACCGCTCGGGCACCTCCTCCGGCGTCCCGCCCAGCAGCGTGCGGTCCATCGCCTTCAGCGCCTCCATCTCGTCGTGGTACGCCGTGACGTAGTCCGCGACGGGGACCGCCGCCAGCCCGAGGGCCCAGTCGCCGGGCTGCGTACCGAGACCGAGCAGCGTGAGATAGCCGCCCCAGGAGCCGCCGGCCAGGACGAGCTTCGCCGGGTCCGCGAGGCCGGACTTCACCGCCCACTCCCGCACCGCCGCGATGTCCTCCAGCTCGATCAGCCCGACCCGGTGCTTCAGCGCGTCCGTCCACGCCCGCCCGTAGCCGGTCGAGCCGCGGTAGTTGACCCGGACGACCGCGTACCCGTGGTCCACCCAGGCGGCCGGCCCGGCCGCGAAGGCGTCGCTGTCGTGCCAGGTGGGGCCGCCGTGAATCTCGAAGACCGTGGGGAACGGCCCCTCGGCCGGGGCCGCGGGGCGCTGGACGAGCGCGTGGATCCGGCCGCCGGGACCGTCCACCCACACGTCCTCGACCGGCACCGAGGCCGGTGCCTTGGCCCCCGGCGGGTCGAGCACCACCGCACCGGTCGTGGAGCGGACGACGGGCGGCTCGGCCGCCGACGACCACAGATACTCCACCGACCCGTCCGGCCGGGCGGTGGCGCCCGAAACCGTCCCGGTGGGCGTCTCCACCCGCACCAGCGCCCCGCCGGCCGCGGCAGGCTCGTACCGCCACAGCTCGCTGCGGGCCTCGAAGCCGTGCTCGATCAGCAGCGCGGAGCCGTCCGGATACCACTCGGCACCCACATCGCCCGGCAGGTCGATGGCGAGGTCCGTCTCCGTGCCCGCCACCGGGTCCCAGATCATCGGCTCCCAGCGCCCACGCCGCTGGTGCCCGACCAGCAGCCGGGTGTCCCCGTCGACCGGCGCGAAGCCGAGGACCGCGAGACCCAGCTCCTTCGTACCGCCCTCGGTGTCGTCCAGCTCCGCGACCGTCGTACCGTCCGGCCGCACCACGCGCAGCGCGGAGTGCATGGCGTCCCCGTGCTCCGTGTGCTCCAGGGCGATCAGCGTCCCGTCGTGCGACAGGTCACCGACTCCGGCCGACTCGCGGTGGCGGTAGATCTCCACCGGGGCCGCGCCGGGCCGTACGACATGGACCGTCGTGCCGTCCTCGTCCGTCGAACGGCCGATCACCGCCGTGTTGTCGTGGCCGATCGCGAGACCGGCCGGGTAGGACGCTTCGAGGCCGGGCGCGGCGGGCTCGACCTTCACGTCCACACCGCCGCGGAACGGCCGGCGCATCCACACCCCGAACTCGTCCCCGTCGGTGTCGTTGAACCACCACACGGCCTCGCCGTCCGGCGTCAGCGTCCCGTCCGTCGTCCCGTTCGGCCGGTCGGTCACCTGGCGCTGCTCCCCGGTCGCCCGGTCCCACGTGTACAGCTCATAGGTCCCCGTCGCGTTGGAGACGAACAACGCGCGGTCCGGCGCGTCCTCGGCCCACTCGGGGAGCGATACCCGGGGAGCCCGGAAACGCTGCTCCCACAGCGGGACGGATGCGGTCGTCGACGAATCAGTGGCCTCAGTCATGTCCCCATTCTGCGTCGGACGGCCGACAATCCGTTCGCCTCGTCCGCAGCCTGTGGATAACCTCGCGGGATGTCCACTGCTCCGATACCTCCCGTACCTCCCGACTGGCGCGAGGCCAACCGCAGGATGTGGGATGAGCGTGTGCCCATCCACGCAGGCAGTGACTTCTACGACCTCGATTCCTTCCGCGCGGGCAAGGACGCCCTCAGGCCCTTCGAAGTGGCCGAGGTCGGAGAGGTGACGGGCAGGACACTGCTGCACCTCCAGTGCCACATCGGCCTCGACACGCTGTCCTGGGCCCGGCACGGCGCCGCCCAGGTCGTCGGCCTGGACTTCTCGGAACCGGCCGTCGAGACCGCCCGCTCCCTCGCCGCGGACCTGGGACTCGGTCCCGAGCGCGCGGCCTTCGTCGCCGCCGACGTGTACGACGCGGCCCAGGCGGTCCCGGACTCCTCGTACGACATCGTGTACACGGGCGTCGGCGCGCTGAACTGGCTGCCGGACATCGACCGCTGGGCCGAGACAGCGGCCTCGCTCGTCGCGCCCGGCGGCTTCCTCTACCTGGCGGAGTTCCATCCGCTCACGGACTGCCTCGACGACGAGACGGGTTCGCGGATCGTGCACGACTACTTCAGCCGCGAGGCATGGGTGGACGAGACACCGGGTACGTACGCGGACTTCGACGCGGCGACCGTCCACAACCGCAGCGTCGAGTGGCAGCACCCGGTGGGCAGTGTGGTGTCAGCGCTGGCCGCGGCGGGCCTGCGGATCGAGTTCCTCCACGAGCACGACGCGTCGCTCTTCGCTCGTTTCCCCGTACTGAAACGTGGTTCGGACGACTTCTACCGCTACCCGCAGGACCGCCCCCGCATCCCCCTCATGTACTCGCTCAAGGCGACGCGCCCGGCATGACAGAGGCGCGGCGGCGCCCCGGAAGGAAACCGGAACGCCGCCGCGCCTCTGCTTCTGCTGCCTCTTCCCGCCTTACGCCGCGGAGCGGAACGCGGGCAGATAGCCGCCCGACTGTCCTTCGGGCTTGGGGTGGTACGAGTCGCTGACGGGGATCGAGACGCTGTGCAGCCACGGGTCGCCGGAGCACAGCTCGTGCCCGGTGAACTCGTCCGCGACCCCGGAGAAGGTGAACCCGGCGTTCGCGGCCTGCTTGGCGATGACGCCGTTCAGCACGTCCGAGGCGTTGTTGATGGCCGCGCGCTCCTTGTCGGAGAGCCCGGCGATGCAGCTTCCGCCGATCTTGTAGAAGCGCGGGTAGCCCAGCACCACGACGTGGGCCTGCGGCGCCTTGGAGTGGATGGACGCGTACAGCGAACTCAGCCCGGACGGCAGAGTGTTGTTCACCTTCGCGACGGCAGCGTCCACGGCCGCGAGGCAGGCGGACTCGCCGGACAGTACGCAGTCCTGCATGACATTGGCGAACCCGACGTCATTGCCGCCCGCGGTGACGCTCACCAGCGAGGTGGACGAGCTCAGCGCCCCGAGCTGGCCACTGGCCACGGTGCTCGTGGTGGCGCCCGAACAGGCGGCGAAGGTGAACGAGGAAGGCGAGTTCGCAGCGGCCCAGAGGTAGGGGTAGGCCTTGGTGCTGCGCTTGCAGTCACCGCTGTCGGAAATGTAGCTTCCCGCGCCGACACCGGACGAGTACGAGTCGCCCAGAGCGACGTACCCGCCGGCGGCGGCCGATGAGGAAGCCGACGCCGGCTGAGCCACGCCCAGAGCGGCAGCGGCGGCGAGGAGCAGAGTGGATGCGGACGCCCAGAATCTCCGTACTGACATAGCTGTCAGCCCTCCGAAGTGTGGGGGGTGGGTGGGGGGTTGATCGAGCGTCCCCTGTTCTAGCAGCTCCCGGTACCAGTCGGTAATAGCCTTGCGAGAAGCCGCCGGAATTGCCCGAATGATCGCTGACCACTCGTAGCTCCGCGCGTAGATAAACCCACAACTCCCCCTGAACCGAAGGTTTTACGACGGTCTGGTCATCGCTTCGCAGGGGGGCGGGGTCGGGTGGCAGGGGCTGGACGGCCTTGCCTCGCCCTGAAGGGGCGGCACACCGAGAGGCCGGGGCGCCGATTTCTCTTGGTTCATCAGATAGGGGGAAGCGAGAACACTTTCGTGGATCAATCGACGACTAGTGACTACTCTCAGTGACGACTGGCTGGGGTGCTCGCCCGGTGGAAGCGTGCGGGCGAGCCGATACGAGGAGCGACGGCAACAACGGCCTCCAGAGACAGAGAGGTGCGGTTCACCATGCACGCCATCCTTCGCGCGGCAGACGTGGAGCTGTTCTACGGCTCGCAAAGGGCCCTGTGCGGAGTGGACTTCACGCTCGGCGCCGGTGAGGTCTGCGCGATCACCGGCAGTAGCGGTTCGGGGATTTCCTCGCTGCTCTACTGCTTGGCCGGCGTCCTGGCGCCGACCCGCGGCGAAATCCTCTTGGACGGAGTGCCGCCGCACAGCCTCGATGACGACGAACTCAGCACGGTACGCAGAGAACGGTTCGGCTTCGTCCTCCAGTACGGAGAGCTGCTGCCGGAGCTGACCGTGGAGGAGAACGCGGCTCTGCCGCTCCGACTGGCCGGCCGACGCAAGACGAAGGCGCTTGAGGTGGCCGGCGAGGTCCTGGGCCGGTTGGGCCTCGCCGATCTTCGACAGCGCAGAACGTCGCAGATCTCCGGGGGCCAGAGTCAACGAGTCGTGGTGGCAAGAGCTCTCGTCCACCGGCCGGACGACACCTTTGCGGACGAGCCGACAGGCGCCCTGGACAGCGCGAACGCCGAGGCCGTACTGGAAGAGTTCCTGACTCCCGCGCGGTCCCAGGGCACTGCCGTGGTCATGGTGAGGCACGATGCCTCGGTGGCCGCCCGCGCGGACAGCCAGTACATGATGGCCGACGGGTCCCTGGCCGGGCGGGCAGCCGTGTGAGCTCGCGCTTCGGGATCGCGTTCCTGATCGGACTGCGACTTCTGCGGGGCACCGGCCGTGCGGGGAAGGCGCGCTTCCTCCTGACGTCTCTCGGCTGCGCGCTGGGCGTCACCTGCCTGGCTGCGGTTCTCACCACCCCCGCCATCCTTTCGGCCCACGACAACCGCGCGGCAGCACGCGAACCACAGCCGGTGAGTGGGGTTCTGCATGCCCGATCGACCGAGGACACTGTCTTCCCGATTCGCCAGGCCCCCTACGGCGCACAGCCGTTCACCCGGGGTCTTCCTCGGCCACCCGGCGGGCCGTCCCTCGCCTCTCCCGCCCGGCATCGATCATCTGCCGGAGCCCGGCGAGGTGCTCGTCTCCCCGAGATTGCGCGAAGCCCTCACCGAGCGACCCGGCCTCGCCGGCCTCGTTCCCGGCCGGCTCACCGGAACGATCGGGCCCGACGGTCTCACAGGCCCCCACGAGCTGTACTCCTACATCGGGCGTTCGCCGGGTCAACTTCCGTACTCCGCACGTCCGCTGGGCGGCTTCGGCTCCGCCTGGACACCAGCGCCCGCCGTCGACTCCTCCACCCTCGACATCCTGCGATTCACCCTGACCTGCGTGGCGCTGCTGCCGCTGGCCGTCTTGCTGGCCGTCTTCCTGTCCGTGTGCGCCCGGCTCTCGGCCGAGGCCAGGGCGCGCAGACTGGCCGCGCTGCGGCTGCTGGGACTCGGCGTGAAGGAACCCTGCGGGTCAACGCCGTGGAGACGGTGGCCGCTGCCGTCATCGGAGCGGTGCTCGGCGTCGCCGTGTATGCGCTGGCCAACGAAGCGCTGGCTCGGATCGGACTGCCCGGTCTCCAGCGGTATCCGCCCGACGGGCGGCCCACTGCTGCCGTCCTCGCCTGCTGCCTACTCGCTTACCCGCTCCTGACCTGGCTGGTCGGACGCAGCCGTGCCCGCGAGGCTGCCTCCGCCCGCTGCAGGTGCGTCGAGGCGCGCAGCCCGTGCCCCCGAAAAAGTACGGCATGCTCCTGCTCCTGCCAGGACTCGGGTGTGATCCGGGCCCGCCAGCCCTCTGCCCTCATCGGCGCGGACGTCCGTATCCCGCCGTCCGCACACCCGCCCGGCATGAGGTCCGCAGCGCCGGTTCCTCCTGATGTCGAGCTCGGCACCGGAATGGTCCTCGGCCGCGTCGCCGCCTTCGCCGTGTCCGCCGCCGACCGCGCCATGGAACGCCGAGGCCGACTCGCGATGCTCAACCTCCTCGGCGCCCGGCCCCTGACGGTCCGCGCGGCCCAGTGCATTCAGGTCCTGCTCCCGCTCACTGTCGGCCTCGTCGGCGCCCTGGTCGCCGGACGCCTCGCCGAATCCAGCTACCTGATCACCGGAGGCGGCGCCGTCCACTGGGATGGCGACGGCCTCCCCATCCTCGTGATCTGCACCACCGGAATCCTGCTCACCGCCACCCTGGCCTCACTTCCCCTCGCCCGCCGCCACGTCGACCTCGAACACATCCGACGCGACTGACAGGGCGGCGCGGCCGGGGTCGCACACGCGGCTTCCAAAGGCTGCGACCGTTCCTGGAATGCACCCGGAAACCACTCAGGGGCCTGATCCGATTTCTCGGATCAGGCCCCTGACCTGGTCTTACGGCTGTCGGGGTGGCGGGATTTGAACCCACGACCTCTTCGTCCCGAACGAAGCGCGCTGCCAAGCTGCGCTACACCCCGATCGCCACCGGTCTCCCGGCGACATCGATTACTTTAGCCCACCGGCGCCCGGAGACGAAATCCGGTTTTTGTCGGGATCGGGTGGGGAGGTGTGGGTCACGCGTCCCGGGGCGTCAGTGTCAGGAGCGTCGCTTCCGGGGGGCAGGCGAGCCGGACCGGGGCGTAGCGGCTGGTGCCGCAGCCGGCCGAGACGTGGAGGTAGGCGCGGTTGCCGTGGGCGTAGTGGGTGGAGAGGCCCTTGACGCGGTCCGTGTCCAGGTCGCAGTTGGTGACCAGGGCGCCGTAGAAGGGGATGCAGACCTGGCCGCCGTGGGTGTGACCGGCCAGGATCAGGGGGTAACCGTCCGTGGTGAAGGCGTCGAGGGAGCGCAGGTAGGGGGCGTGGACGACGCCGATCGAGAGGTCGGCGTCCGTTTCGGGGCCGCCCGAGACCTCGGCGTACCGGTCGCGCTTGATGTGGGGGTCGTCCAGGCCGGTGAAGGCGAGCTCCAGGCCGTCGAGCTTGAGGCGGCCGCGGGTGTTGGACAGGTTCAGCCAGCCCGCCTCGTCGAAGCCGTCGCGCATCGGCTCCCACGGGTTGTGGACGACGCCGACCGCCGGGGCGTTCCCGTTGAGGCCGTGCTTGCCCGACGCCTTCTCGAAGAGGTAGCGGACCGGGTTGCGGAGCTTGGGGCCGTAGTAGTCGTTGGAGCCGAACACGTACACACCCGGGAACTCCATCAGCGGGCCGAGCGCGTCCAGCAGCTCCGGCACGGCCTCGGGGTCCGAGAGGTTGTCGCCGGTGTTCACGACGAAGTCCGGGCGCAGCCCGGCCAGCGACTGGAGCCAGGCGCGCTTCTTGCGCTGGCCGCTGACCATGTGCACGTCGGAGATCTGAAGGACGCGCAGCGGGCGGGCCCCTTGCGGGAGCACCGGGACCGTCACCCTGCGCAGGCGGAACGAGCGGACTTCGAAGCCTGCAGCGTAGGCGAGACCGGCGGCGCCGGCCGCGGCGGTGACCGCCGTGATTTTCAGGGGTACTCCGTAGCGTGCGCGCATGCGCCCATCGTCGCAGACGAGGCGGGCACGCAGGAAAACAGGCGGGCGCAGGGCGCCCCACACCTGCCACAATCACCCCATGACCACGCTCAAGTCCAAGCTCAAGGAAGACCTCACCACGGCCATGAAGGCGCGTGACGAGCTGACCTCGTCCACGCTCCGGCTGACCCTCACCGCGATCACCAAGGAAGAGGTCGGCGGCAAGGCCGCCCGCGAACTCTCCGACGACGAGGTTCAGAAGGTGATCGCCAAGGAGGCCAAGAAGCGCCGCGAGGCGGCCGAGGCCTTCGCCAAGGGCGGCCGGACCGAGCAGGCCGAGCGGGAGAAGAAGGAGGGCGAACTGCTCGACACCTATCTCCCGCAGCAGCTGAGCGACGAGGAGCTGGCCGCGATCGTGGCGTCCGCCGTCGACGAGGCCAAGGCCGCCGGGGCCGAGGGGCCGCGTGCGATGGGCGCCGTCATGAAGATCGTCAATCCGAAGGTCGCGGGCCGCGCCGACGGTGGCCGGGTGGCCGCCGCGGTGAAGAAGCTCCTCGCAGGCTGAGTCCGCCCCCAAGGCCCACCCGCGGGGATGAGCAGGCGTGGGACGTACGCGCCGGTCGGAGCCGCGTAGCCCGGGTATCCGTCGGACGGATCCGCGCCGCACGGGTAAGCAACCGGACGGATCCGCGCCGCACGGGTAAGCAACCGGACGGATCCGCGCCGCACGGGTAAGCATCCGACGCATCCGCGCCGCACGGGTAAGCATCGGACGCATCCGTCGCACGGACAGGCGTCAGATGTGGACGTAGACGTAGACGTATAGGCAGATGCGATACGAGGAGGGGCGCCCCCGGACAATCCGGGGGCGCCCCTCCTCGTATCGCACCTTCGGCTCAGGCGCCGTATCGCTGTGCGCGGCGGCTCACGGGCCGTTCGTGCCGCCGTCGTTCTGGCCGCGGCCGTGACCGTGGCCGTCGTTCCCGCCGATCACACCCGGCGGGATGCTGATGCCGGGGAACGGGTTGTTGTCGTCACCGGGCTTGTTGTCGTCGCCGGGCTTCTTGCCCGGGTCCTTGTTCTTGTCCTTGTCCTTCTCTTCCTTCTGCTTCGCCCGCGGTACATCGACGTGGTTGAAGGACGGGGTCTCGGCGGAGGTCAGGGAGCCGGTCATCGCCGTACGCCATATCGGGCCGGGGAGGCAGCCGCCGCAGACGTCCTCGTAGTACTGGCCGCCGATGGTGATGTTGCTCATCGGGATCTGCTTGGCGCCGTCGCTGCCGACCCACACCGCTGTGGACAGGTTCGGCGTGTAGCCGACGAACCAGACGTTCTTGCGCTCGTCGGTGGTACCGGTCTTGCCCGCGTTGTCCCGGTCGTCCAGGCCGGCCTGTGTACCGGTGCCGTCCTCGACGACGCCCTTGAGCATCTGGTTGATCGTGTCGGCCGTGTGCTCGCTCATGGCCCGGTTGCAGCTCGTCTTCGGTACGTCGATCGGCTTGCCGTCCGGCTTGGTCACCGAGAGGAGGGCGACCGGCGTGCAGTACGTGCCGCGGTTGGCGAAGGTCGCGTACACCGAGGCCATGGCCAGCGGTGTCGACTCCTGGCTGCCGAGGGTGGTGGTGGGGATCTGGAGCAGCTGCTTGTTGTCGCCGCGGTCGTAGCCGACCTTCTTGGCCATCGCGAGCGTCTCGCAGAGGCCGGCCTTCTGCTCGAGCTTGGCGAAGTAGGTGTTGATCGACTTGCCCAGCGCGCTGGTCATGTCGAACATGCCCTTCTCCGACTCGGTCTCGTTCTCCACGTCCCACGGCTTGTCGTCCGCGGGGCCGCCCTCACAGGTGCGGAAGGCGTCGGCGGGCAGCGTTATCGAGGAGGGAGTGTCGAAGCTCTGGGCCGGGCTGATGCCCTTCTCCAGCGCCGCCGCCGCGGTGATCGGCTTGAAGGTCGACCCGACCTGGAAGCCGGCGTAGCTGCCGCCCATCTTGTGGTCGACGGAGAGGTTCAGCACGGTCTGGTGCTTGGACGCGTCGAGACCGTACGGCCGGGACTGGGCCATCGCCAGGATCTGCCCGGTGCCGGGCTGGACCTGGACGAGCGCGGCCGCGACCTTGTCGTCGTTGTTGACCCGGGAGGTGGCCGCCTCGTTGGACGCGGCCTGCGACCTGGGGTCCAGGGTGGTCTTGATGGTCAGTCCGCCGGTCGCCCAGAGCTTGGCGCGGTCCTTCGCGGTCTTGCCGAAGGCCGGGTCGCTCGTGACGATCTGGCGCACGTAGTCGCAGAAGAAACCGGCACCGTTCACGGCGGTGATGCAGCCGTTCTGCGGGCGCTTGACCTTCAGCTTGATGGGGGTGTCCTTGGCCTTGTCGGCCTGCTCCTGCGAGATCTTCTTGACGTCCGCCATCCGCTGGAGCACGGTGTTGCGGCGCTTGGTCGCTTCCTCCGTGTCGTTGATGGGGTCGTAGCGGCTGGGCGACTGCACGATCCCGGCGAGCAGTGCCGCCTCCTCCAGCTTCAGGTCCTTCGCGGACTTGGAGAAGTAGCGCTGGGAGGCCGCCTCGACGCCGTACGCCTGCTGCCCGAAGAAGGTGATGTTGAGGTAGTTCTCCAGGATCTTCCTCTTGCCGAGCTCTTCCTCGACCTGGATCGCGTACTTCAGCTCCTGGACCTTGCGGCCCAGCGTCTGCTGGGTGGCCTCGGCGACCTTGGCGGGGTCGTCGCCCGCCTCCTCGACGAAGACGTTCTTCACGTACTGCTGGGTGAGGGTCGACGCGCCCTGCGCGGTCCCGCCCGCCTGTACGTTGCTGTTCATCGCGCGCAGGATGCCCTTGAGGTCGACCGCGCCGTGCTCGTAGAAGCGGGCGTCCTCGATCGCGACGATCGCGTTCTGCATGTACGGGGAGATGCTTGTCAGCGGCACCACTGTGCGGTCGCGCGAGTAGACCGTGGCGATCAGACCGCCCTTGTTGTCCAGGATCTTGGTGCGCTGGCTCAGCGGTGGAGTCTTCAGGTTGGCCGGGATCTCGTCGAACCCGTCGACCGTCCCCTTGGCGGCGAGACCCAGTGCTCCGGCAGCCGGCAGCGCGATGCCCGCCAGAACGACTCCCGAGAGTGCGGCGACACCGAGGAACTTGGCGGCCTGCTGGGTCGTCGTGAGACCCCCGCCCGAGCGCTTCTTTGGCATGGGGGCAGCCTACGTTCTCATTCGCCGGACACACGTATATGCCTTGGCCTAAGCTGCTCCCAACTGTCACAGCAGTCCAGTTCCGTATCAACCCCCGTGCACGATCCGGCCACACGCTCCGGCGCTCCCGAATTCGCCTCGTGTGTCACCGAACGTCCGTTGTGGTTCTGGTGAACTGTCCCGATTCTGACGGGATAGTCGCGCATGTCCTCACCTCACTCCCCTGGGTGATCTGCCGCATACGCATAGTCCGTTCGGGCCATTCAAGATTGGGCCCGAAGGGGGTGTTGTGCTGTCGCCACCTTCCGTAACGTCCTCAACTGGCAGCGGTGAATATGCCGCTGCCGCCGTGGGGGAGCCTCGATTCGGGAGAGGACGGCGCCGGGATGGGCTGGGTAACCGACTGGAGTGCGCAGGCAGCCTGCCGCACTACTGATCCGGATGAACTGTTCGTACAAGGGGCAGCGCAGAACAGGGCCAAGGCGGTGTGCACCGGATGCCCGGTGCGGACCGAGTGCCTGGCCGACGCGCTGGACAATCGCGTCGAGTTCGGCGTGTGGGGCGGGATGACCGAGCGGGAGCGCCGCGCATTGCTGCGCAGGCGTCCGACCGTGACGTCCTGGCGCCGACTGCTGGAGACCGCCCGCAGTGAGTACGAGCGGTCCACGGGCATCCTGCCTGTGGCGATCGGGCTGGAGGACGACGAGCTGCACGAGACGTTCGCCGCCGTGGGGTAGACCGGCGGCAGTACGTACGGCTTACGCGTACGAGGGGCTAGGCAGCTCCGACCGGGGACGAACCGGTCGCGAGCCGGTCCCCGATGGCTCGTAGCCCCGAGAGGTCATGGACATCTCCGGGCAGCGCGGCCACGGCGGTCACGGCCACCTCGGGGTGCAGTGCGGTGAAGCGGTCGCGTGTGTCCTGTTCGCGCGCGACCACCTGCATGCGTTCGGCGTGCAGACGCAGCAGGGCTGCCGTCAGTTCTTCGGTGGTGACATCCGGTGTGACCTCTGTGGTGGCATCTGCCGTGACGTCGGCTTCGGGCGTGGCGTCCGAGTCGGCTTCGCGTGCGTGGGATGCGGTGGTGTCGGGGGGCGGTGCGGACCCGGCCGCGGGGGAGTCGGCGGGCTCACGAAGTCCAGCCTTCCCGGCCGTCTGATCCACAATGCCGACGGCTTCAAGATTTTCTGCGGCAGTCAGCGCCTGCTCGGCCGAGAGCCGCGCGGCGTCACTGCCGTGGACCCGGTTGAGCACCAGACCCGCCAGCGGCATGTCCTCCGCGGCCAGGCGTTCCACGAAGTACGCCGCTTCGCGGAGCGCGTCCCGCTCCGGCGTCGCGACGACGAGAAACGCCGTACCGGGCGCCTGAAGCAGTTTGTACGTGGCATCGGCCCGGGTACGGAAGCCGCCGAACATGGTGTCCATCGCGGCGACGAAGGTCTGTACGTCACGCAGGAACTGGCCGCCGAGCAGCTTGCCCAGCGTCCCGGTCATCATCGACATTCCCACGTTGAGGAACTTCATTCCGGCCCGGCCGCCCATTTTCGCCGGAGCCATCAGCAACTTGATGAACTTCCCGTCCAGGAACGATCCCAGCCGCTTCGGTGCGTCCAGGAAGTCCAGTGCGGACCGCGACGGCGGCGTGTCGACGACGATCAGGTCCCACTCGTCGCGCGCCCGCAGCTGGCCGAGCTTCTCCATCGCCATGTACTCCTGCGTGCCCGCGAAGCCGGCCGACAGGGACTGGTAGAAGGGGTTCTCCAGGATCGCGCGGGCCCGCTCGCCGTCCGCGTGCGCCTCGACGATCTCGTCGAAGGTCCGCTTCATGTCGAGCATCATCGCGTGCAGCTCACCGGCGTCCTCGCCCTCGATGCCCTTCACCCGGCGCGGGACGTTGTCCAGGGAGTCGATGCCCATGGACTGGGCGAGCCGGCGGGCCGGGTCGATGGTGAGGACGACGACCTTCCGGCCGCGCTCCGCCGCCCGTACGCCGAGCGCGGCGGCGGTGGTCGTCTTGCCGACGCCGCCCGAGCCGCAGCACACGATGATCCGGATGTCCGGATCGTCGATCAGGGCGTCGGTGTCCAGCGAGGGGGCGGCCGCCGTGCTCGTCTCCTGGCCCGTTCCCGCGTTCGTACGTGCTGTCATGAACCCGCCCCTCGTCCGGACTCGCCCGCCCCCTGCTCCCGGAGCCCGACCGCCAGGTCGTACAGCCCGGCCCGGTCCACCCCCTCGCCGATCAGCGGAAGCTCGTATCCCGGCAGGCCGAGGCCGGCCAGCACGGCGCGCTGCTCACGTTCCAGTTCGACCCGCTGGGTGTGCTCGGCGGCCTGCTCGACCAGAGGGCGTACGAGCCCCGCGGCGCCGGTCACGCCGGCCCGCGTCAGCGTCTTGGCGATCTCCTTGCGCCGGCCGCCGACCGTGGCACGCAGCGCGTCCCCGTCCAGCAGCTGCGGGCGCACCATGTTCACGATGACCCGGCCCACGGGCAGTTCGGCGGCCCGCAGCTCCGCGATGCCGTCCGCGGTCTCCTGGACCGGCATCTCCTCCAGCAGCGTCACCAGGTTCACCGCGGTCTCCGGGGACTTCAGCACCCGCATCACGGCCTGAGCCTGATTGTGTATCGGGCCGATCCGGGCGAGCCCCGCCACCTCGTCGTTCACATTGAGGAAGCGGGTGATGCGGCCGGTCGGCGGGGCGTCCATGATCACGTAGTCGTAGACGAACCGGTTCTGCCGGTCCTTGCGGCGCACGGCCTCGCAGGCCTTGCCCGTCAGCAGGACGTCCCGCACACCCGGCGCGATCGTGGTCGCGAAGTCGATCGCGCCGAGCTTCTTGAGCGCCCGGCCCGCGCTGCCGAGCTTGTAGAACATCTGGAGGTAGTCGAGGAGCGCGAGCTCCGCGTCGATCGCGAGCGCGTAGACCTCGCCGCCGCCGGGGGCGACGGCGATCTTCCGCTCCTCGTAGGGTAGGGAGTCCGCCTCGAAGAGCTGGGCGATGCCCTGTCTGCCCTCGACCTCGACGAGGAGGGTGCGCCTGCCCTCGGTCGCGAGGGCGAGCGCGAGGGCGGCGGCAACCGTGGTCTTACCGGTACCGCCCTTGCCGCTGACGACCTGGAACCTGCTCACGTATTCGAGCCTAACCAGTCACACCGCAGGCTACGCACGAGGCTGCGTATGGCCGGGATTGCGCAGGCATTACAGTCGGGCCATGACCAAGTGGGAATACGCGACCGTGCCCCTTCTCGTGCACGCGACCAAGCAGATTCTGGACACCTGGGGCGAGGACGGCTGGGAGCTGGTCCAGGTCGTTCCCGGCCCGAACAACCCCGAGCAGCTCGTGGCCTACCTGAAGCGGGAGAAGCAGTAGTGGCGGGCACCGTCGAGGCGAAGCTCGCCGAGCTCGGCCTGCCCCTGCCCGCCGTCGTGCCACCGCTGGCCTCGTACCAGCCGGCCGTGCGGTCCGGGGTGTACGTGTACACCTCGGGGCAGCTGCCGATGGTGGACGGCAAGCTGGCCGTGACCGGCAAGGTCGGTGCGGAGGTCACGCCCGACGAGGCCAAGGAGCTGGCGAAGACCTGCGCGCTCAACGCTCTCGCCGCCGTGAAGTCGGTCGCGGGCGACCTGGACCGGATCGCACGCGTCGTGAAGGTCGTCGGCTTCGTCGCGTCGGCCACGGACTTCACCGGCCAGCCCGGTGTGATCAACGGCGCCAGCGAACTGCTGGGCGAGGTCCTCGGGGACAAGGGTGTGCACGCCCGCAGCGCCGTGGGCGTCGCCGTGCTGCCGCTGGACGCGCCCGTCGAGGTCGAGATCCAGGTCGAGCTCACCGAAGCCTGAGCCCGGCTCCGTAACCGCCTTCTGATCCCGCCCGGTCGCGAAGACCGGGCGGGATCTCGCGTCTCCGGCGCCCGTGGCCGCATCTGTGTACGGGCCATGTACAGATCACCGCCCCCCTCGAACATCGTCGCGGTTCCGGATAGCCTCCGGCCATGTCCAATGGTCAGTGGTACCCCCCGGAATGGCCTGGCCGGATCAGGGCCCTCGCGGCAGGCGAGCTGACGGCCGCCGTGCCTCGGCGTGCCGCCACCGTGATGCTGCTCAGGGACGACGCCGCCGGGGGCGCGCCCGCCGTCCACATGCTGCGCCGGCGCACCTCGATGGCCTTTGCCGGAGGGGCGTACGCCTATCCGGGTGGCGGAGTCGACCCCCGCGACGACGACCGGCTCGTCGGCTGGGCCGGGCCCGCGCTGGAGACCTGGGCGCAGCGCCTCGGCGTCGCCACGCCGGCCGAGGCGCAGGCGGTCGTCTGCGCGGCCGTCCGTGAGACGTACGAGGAGGCAGGCGTCCTGCTCGCCGGACCGACGTCCCGGACCGTCGTCACGGACACCACGGGGGACGACTGGGAGGCCGACCGCGAGGCGCTGGTCGCGCGGGAGCTGTCTTTCGCGGAATTCCTGGAGCGGCGCGGACTGGTGCTGCGGTCGGATCTGCTGGGGGCGTGGGCGCGCTGGATCACCCCCGAGTTCGAACCGCGCCGCTACGACACCTGGTTCTTCGTCGCCGCGCTGCCGGCCGGACAACGGACCCGTAACGCCTCGACGGAGGCCGACCGCACGGTGTGGATCACCCCGGGCGACGCGGCCGACGGATACGACCGGGGCGAACTGCTGATGATGCCGCCGACCGTGGCGACACTGCGGACCCTGCGCCCGCATGCCACCGCCGCGGAGGCTCTGGCGGCGGCCTCGGTGCAGGACCTCACTCCCGTACTCGCACAAGCCCGTCTGGACGGTGACGAACTGGTGCTGAGCTGGCCGGGGCACGAGGAATTCACCAAGAACATCTCCACGGGTGGCAAGGACGAAACGCGCGGTGGTGGCGAAACGGCCCGAAGGGGTGAAGCGCGCGGCGAGGAGAGGACGGCCGGCGTGGAAGGGGGCGCGGTATGAGCGACGCGGCGGTGCTGCCGGGGCAGCCGCGGGGCGGTGTGCTGTCCGGTCCCGCGACGGCCCGTGCGGTCAACGTCCTGGCACCAAACCCGTCGGCGATGACGCTGGACGGCACCAATACGTGGATCGTCGCCGAGCCCGACTCGGACCTGGCGGTGGTCATCGATCCGGGTCCGCTGGACGACGCCCATCTGCGGGCGGTCATCGACACCGCCGAGCAGACGGGTCGCCGTGTCGCGCTGACGCTCCTCACTCACGGCCACCCCGACCACGCCGAGGGCGCGGCACGGTTCGCGGAACTCACCCGTACCAAGGTGCGGGCGCTCGATCCGGAGCTGCGGCTCGGCGACGAGGGCCTGGGCACGGGCGACGTGATCACGACCGGCGGGCTTGAGATGTACGTGGTGCCGACGCCGGGCCACACGGCGGACTCGCTGTCGTTCCATCTGCCGGCCGACCGCGCGGTGCTGACCGGGGACACGATCCTCGGCCGCGGTACGACGCTGGTGGCGCATCCGGACGGTCGGCTGGGGGACTACCTCGACTCGCTGCGGCGGCTGCGCTCGCTGACGGTCGACGACGGGGTGCACACGGTGCTGCCCGGTCACGGTCCGGTCCTGGAGGACGCGCAGGGAGCGGTCGAGTTCTACCTGGCCCACCGCGCGCACCGGCTGGCGCAGGTGGAGACGGCGGTGGAGTCCGGGCACCGGACCTCCTCCGAGGTGGTGGCCCATGTGTACGCGGACGTGGACCGTTCGCTGTGGCCGGCGGCGGAGCTGTCGGTGCGGGCACAGCTGGAGTATCTGACCGAGCACGGGCTGATCTGAGGGCGCACGTGTGAGGGGCCCCGCCGGTCACCGGCAGGGCCCCTCACACGTGACGTACGACGGTGGGTCAGCGGGAGCGCTTGGCCAGCCGCTCCACGTCGAGCAGGATCACCGCACGGGCCTCCAGCCGCAGCCAGCCGCGGCCGGCGAAGTCGGCGAGGGCCTTGTTGACCGTCTCGCGGGAGGCGCCGACCAGCTGGGCCAGCTCTTCCTGCGTCAGGTCGTGCACCACGTGGATGCCTTCCTCGGACTGGACGCCGAAGCGGCGCGACAGGTCCAGGAGCGCGCGGGCGACGCGGCCCGGGACATCGGAGAAGACCAGGTCGGACATCTGGTCGTTGGTCTTGCGCAGGCGCCGGGCGACGGCGCGCAGGAGGGCCGTGGCCACCTCGGGGCGTGCGTTGAGCCAGGGCTGCAGGTCGCCGTGGCCGAGGCCGAGCAGCTTGACCTCGGTCAGCGCGGTGGCGGTGGCGGTGCGCGGGCCCGGGTCGAAGAGCGAGAGCTCACCGATCAGCTCGCCGGGGCCGAGGACCGCCAGCATGTTCTCGCGTCCGTCGGGGGAGGTGCGGTGGAGTTTCACCTTGCCCTCGGTGACCACATAGAGGCGGTCGCCCGGGTCACCCTCGTGGAACAGCGCGTCGCCGCGCGCGAGGGTCACCTCACTCATCGAGGCGCGGAGCTCCGCGGCCTGCTCGTCATCGAGCGCCGCGAAAAGCGGGGCGCGCCGCAGAACGTCGTCCACGAGTTCTCTCCTTGTCGGCCTGTTCAGGGAACCGTGGTCCCCATCATGCCGGACGGTAAAACAGTGCGATCAATCACAAACCAGTTTGACGCACGTGCGTGCCGGAGCGTACGGCAGGGGGCCGATTGGGGGTGGATCACCAGTGACCGGGGCAGATGTCAGTGGCGGGCTCTAGGCTGGCCGGGTGTCCAGAATCGCCGGTGAGAGTGCAGGCCAAGGGGGCTGATGGGGTGTCGGACGGCCATGATTCCGCTGTGGGCGAACAGGCTGCGAGCAGCCGGAAAAACAAGGACAAAGCGACAGTAAACCGGTCCGGACAGGCGGCGGGCGCCGGCTCGTCCGAGCGATCGACGGCGGGCCGGGAGGAAGCGGTGACCACAGGGGCGCAAGGCGCGGCGGCGGAGTCCGGTGCGTCCGGAGCGGACGGTCCGAAGAGCACGGCGAGCGCGAAGAGTGCGAAGAGTGCGAAGGCCCCGGGGAAGCGGCCCGGTCGGCCGGAATCGCACCTGGCCATGGTCCGCCGTGCCCGCCGGATCAACCGCGAGCTCGCGGAGGTCTACCCGTACGCCCATCCGGAGCTGGACTTCAGGAACCCGTTCGAGCTGCTGGTCGCCACGGTCCTCTCAGCCCAGACCACGGACCTGAGGGTCAACCAGACCACTCCTGCCCTTTTCGCCGCCTATCCCACCCCCGAGGACATGGCGGCCGCGGTTCCGGAGGATCTGGAAGAGATCATTCGGCCGACCGGCTTCTTCCGGGCCAAAGCCAGGTCGCTGCTCGGCCTGTCCGCCGCCCTCCGCGACGACTTCGGTGGCGAGGTGCCGGGGCGGCTGGCGGATCTCGTGAAGCTGCCGGGCGTCGGCCGCAAGACGGCCAACGTCGTTCTGGGTAACGCGTTCGGGGTGCCTGGACTCACTGTCGACACCCACTTCGGCCGGCTGGTCCGGCGGTGGAAGTGGACCGAGCAGGAGGACCCGGAGAAGGTCGAGGCGGAGATCGCGGCGATCTTCCCCAAGAGCGAGTGGACCATGCTCTCGCACCGCGTCATCTTCCACGGCCGCCGCGTGTGCCACGCCCGCAAGCCCGCCTGCGGTGCCTGCCCGATCGCCCCGCTGTGCCCTTCGTACGGTGAGGGCGAGACGGACCCGGAGAAGGCCCGCAAGCTTCTGAAGTACGAGATGGGTGGCAAGCCGGGCCAGCGGCTGAACCCACCGCCGGACTTCCCCGGAAGCCCGGCACCTCCGCTGGGCGCCGACTGAAGCGGAGACCGCCGCGGACTGTCGTCGCCATGTCCGGGCGCGGTTCTCGGCCGCGGTTCGCGGTCGCGGAACGAATCGTGTGACGACAGGCGTTGTGAGACGGAGGGGTGCCTATGAAGACGCATGAACCCGGCACGGGGCAGTACGGCGGCACGGAGAGCGGTGAGCGCGCGGTCGCCGTCTCGGCCGAAGGGCTGCCCGGCTGGCTCGACCCCGTGTTCCGGGCCGCGCAGACCGTACGGCCGCAGCAGCTCAGCCGCTTCCTGCCGCCGGAGAGCGGCGCGGGCCGCCAGTCGGCCGTGCTCGTCCTGTTCGGCGAGGGGGCGCGGGGCCCCGAGCTGCTCCTGATGGAGCGGGCCGGAAGCCTGCGTTCCCATCCGGGCCAGCCGTCCTTCCCCGGCGGCTCCCTCGACCCGGAGGACGGCGACCAGGCGACGACCGGGCCGCTGAGGGCCGCGCTGCGGGAGGCCGAGGAGGAGACCGGTCTCGACTCGCGCGGGGTGCAGATCTTCGGTGTGCTGCCCCGGCTCTACATCCCTGTGAGCAGCTTCGTGGTGACGCCCGTCCTCGGCTGGTGGCATACGCCCAGCCCGGTCGGGGTCGTCGATCCGGGGGAGACGGCACGGGTCTTCACGGTCCCCGTGGCGGATCTCACGGACCCGGCCAACCGGGCGACGGCCGTGCATCCCAGCGGTCACCGGGGCCCGGCGTTTCTGGTCGAATCCGCACTCGTCTGGGGGTTCACGGCCGGTGTGATCGACCGGATTCTGCACTTCGCGGGCTGGGAGCGCCCGTGGGACAGAGCCAAGCAGGTGCCGCTCGACTGGCGTGCATGACAGGCTGACTTCCGTGCTCCGCAGCTCCGGTCCGCCCGGACCACGGAGACGTACGGGCCCGGTTACGAATCTGCGAGGCAATAGACGGTGAACGTGCTGGACATCCTGCTGCTGGCCGGCGCCGTGTGGTTCGCGGTCATCGGCTACCGCCAGGGGTTCGTCGTCGGCATCCTGTCGGTGATCGGGTTCCTGGGCGGCGGCCTCGTCGCCATCTACCTGCTGCCGGTCCTGTGGGACCAGGTGACGGACGGTTCGGAGGTCTCCTCCACCGCGGCCGTCGTCGCCGTCGTCATCGTGATCGTGTGCGCGTCCGTCGGCCAGGCTTTCACCACGCACCTGGGCAACAAACTGCGCCGGCACATCACGTGGTCACCCGCGCGCGCCCTGGACGCCACCGGCGGCGCCTTGGTCAACGTCGTGGCGATGTTGCTGGTCGCCTGGCTGATCGGCTCGGCCCTGGCCGGTACCTCGCTGCCGACGCTGGGCAAGGAGGTCCGTAGCTCCTCCGTCCTGCTCGGCGTCTCCCGGGTGATGCCGCCCCAGGCGTCGACCTGGTTCACGGACTTCTCGTCGGTCCTCGCGCAGAACGGCTTCCCGCAGGTCTTCAGCCCGTTCGCCAACGAACCGATCACCGAGGTCAGAGCCCCCGACCCGGCACTGGTCGGGAGCCCCGTCGCGGCGCGTGCCAAGCAGTCGATCGTCAAGGTCGTCGGTACGGCCCCGAGCTGCGGCAAGGTCCTCGAAGGCACCGGATTCGTGTTCTCCGACCGCCGGGTGATGACCAACGCCCACGTCGTCGGAGGCGTCGACGAGCCGACCGTCCAGATCGGCGGCCAGGGACGTCTGTACGACGCGAAGGTCGTCCTCTACGACTGGCGGCGCGACATCGCCGTACTCGACGTCCCCGACCTCGACGTGAAGCCGCTGCAGTTCGCCACCACGGACAACGACGCGGAGACAGGCGACAGCGCCATCGTCGCGGGCTTCCCGGAGAACGGCGCGTACGACGTACGCTCCGCGCGCGTGCGTGCCCGCATCGACGCCAACGGCCCCGACATCTACCACCGGGGCACGGTGCGCCGCGATGTGTACTCGCTCTACACCACGGTCCGCCAGGGCAACTCCGGCGGACCGCTGCTGACCCCCGAGGGCAAGGTGTACGGCGTCGTGTTCGCGAAGTCGCTCGACGACCCGGACACGGGTTACGCGCTGACGGCGGATGAGATCCGCGACGACATCACGCAGGGCCGTACCGCCAACCAGCAGGTCGACAGCCAGGGATGCGCCCTTTAAGGAGCCGTACGCCCCTCAGGGAGTCGGCAGAGCGGGCCCCCGAAGCGGTCCGGGGGCGGTGAGCGGGTCAGTTACGAGGATGGCGCAGCCGCGCCGAGACCCAGCGGGCCCGGCGGCGGAGGATGCGCGAGATGCCGAGTCGGGGATCATGCAGAACGTGCAATGTGTGCACCCGGCCCGGAAGGCCGTCCCCCTCATGAGTGCCCGGAACCGCCGCGGCGGTCGAGCGACGGTTGCGTGCTGCGTCACCGAAGTCGTGCGTCCAGCCCATACCCGGACGTCTGCCCGTGCCACATGGTCCGTAATCGCCTATCCGTCAGCCAATTGGCCTATGCGCCAGGCACGTGGCCATTTCTCGGACACGTGTGCCCCGGCGGCTAGCGGTCGGGCTCGGAATCCTTGAGCCAGTTGATGAGTTCGGCCGAGAACCCGGCCGGATCCTCCTCGTGGGGGAAGTGGCCCAGACCGTCGAAAAGTCGCCATCGGTACGGTGCCTCGACATATTCTCCGGATCCCGCGGAGCTGCGGGTGCGGACCGCCGGATCGAGTGAACCGTGCAGATGCAGCGTCGGCACCCGCACGGGCCGTTTCATGCGCCGGTTGAACTGGATGCCGTCCGGCCGGGCCAGCGAGCGCACCATCCAGCGGTACGGCTCGATCGAGCAGTGTGCCGTCGATGGGATGGACATGGCGCGTCGGTAGACATCCAGCGAGCTCTCGTCGGGGAACTCAGCCGTGTCCGGGCCCGCCCAGTCGGTGATCAGGCGGGCCACCAACGCCGCGTCGTCGGCCACGAGCTGACGTTCCGGCACCCACGGCCGCTGGAATCCCCAGATGTACGAGCCTGCCCGGGACTGCGCGAAGTCGGAGAGCATCGAGGACCGCCACCGTCGCGGGTGGGGCATCGAGGAGACGGCCAGCCGGCGCACCAGCTTGGGGCGCATCACCGCGGCCGTCCAGGCCAGGTACCCGCCCATGTCGTGGCCGACCAGGGCCGCGTCCGGCTCACCGAGCGACCTGATCACGCCGGTGATGTCGAGCGCCAGGTTGGCGGGGTCGTAGCCGCGGGGCGTGCGGTCGCTGCCGCCCACCCCGCGCAGGTCCATCGCCACGGCCCTGAAGCCCGCCTCGGCGAGCGCGGGCAGCTGGTGGCGCCAGGTCCACCAGAACTGCGGGAAGCCGTGCAGGAGGAGGACCAGCGGCCCTTCGCCCATTTCGGCGATGTGGAAACGCGCGCCGTTCGCCGCGACGTCCCGGTGGGTCCAGGGGCCGTCGATGCGGACGGGGCCGCCGGCCGGGGCGGACGGTGCGGGGGCGGGGTCCGCCGGGCCGGCCGGCCTTTCGTGGCCCGCCCGGTCTTCGGGGCCGGGTGGGCCGAATGCGCTGGAATCGGGGACCGTCATGTGGTTGAGCGTGCCACAGCCGACGCGTTGTCCTGGACCGGTACGTTCTCGATGGCCCTGTCCGAGCGGGTGCTGCCGCCCACCGGGAGGATCGCGTCCGCGGCGATGCCCGGACGGGGGTGCGGCTTGACGCCCTGGAGGACGGCGGCGGTCTGCTTGGCGGAGGCGATGGACTTCTCCGGCGGCTTGACCTTCTTGAACTTCGCGTACCCGAAGAGCGCGAGCAGGATGCCCAGAAGGATGAACGCCCCGCCCACGATCAGGAACGACCAGGCGAGGCCCAGCCCCAGATTGTGGATTCCGTACGCGGCCGCGAAGCTCAGCACCGGGATCGCGAACAGGAGCAGCACGCCCGTGACGATGAACGCCGCGCTGCCGATGACGCCTCGTTTGACGTCCTGCCGCACCTCGGCCTTGGCCAGGGCGATCTCGTCGTGCACCAGTGCCGACAGTTCGGCCGTCGCCGACGCGACCAACTGGCCGAGACTGCGGTCGGCGCCGCCCGCGTAATTGCCGGGGTCGCTCATCCCTGACTCCCTCTCCTGTTCAACACGTCCGATGTCAGATCATGCCGGACTGTCCGGCTTGTTGCTCGCTGCCCCCGCCAGTCGGGCAAGGCGGCGGTGCTCGGCCGCCTTCTTCTCGTGGATGGCGGCCATCCGCAGGTGGTACGCCGGGTCGTCCTGTTCGTAGACGTCCGGCACCCCGGACCCGTCCTCGTCGAGTTCCTCGGCCTCGGACAGTGCCCTGTATCTGCGTACCCGGAGTTTGAGCAGTACACCGGAGAGTACGGCGGCAATCAGGGAGCCGAGCAGAACCGACGCCTTGATCTCGTTGATCATGTCGTCGTCACCGGCGAAGGCGAGCTCCCCGATCAGCAGCGAGACGGTGAAACCGATGCCGGCAAGGGTGGCGACGGCGAAGACATCGGCCCAGGCCAGCTCCTTGTTGAGCTCCGCCTTGGTGAGCCGGGTGGTCAGCCACGTACCGCCGAACACGCCGATCGTCTTTCCGGCGACCAGCCCCAGGACGACGCCGAGCGTTTCGGGCCGGCTGAACACACCTGCCAGCGCGCCGCCGGAGAGGGAGACGCCGGCGGAGAACAGGGCGAACACCGGGACGGCGAAGCCCGCCGACAGCGGGTGGACCAGATGTTCGACGCGTTCACCGGGCGAGTGGTCCTCGCCGTCGCGGCGGGTGCAACGGAGCATCAGGCCCATGGCGACACCGGCGATGGTGGCGTGGATGCCGCTGTTGTACATCAGGCCCCAGACGACCAGGGCGAGCGGGACGTAGATGTACCAGCCGCGCACTCCCAGCCGCAGCAGCAGGTAGAAGACGCCAAGGCCGACGAAGGCGCCGCCGAGCGCGACGAAGTCGATGTCCTCGGTGAAGAAGACCGCGATGATCAGGATCGCGAAGAGGTCGTCCACGACGGCGAGGGTCAGCAGGAACGCACGGAGTGCGGCCGGCAACGAGGTGCCGATGACGGCGAGGACGGCGAGCGCGAAGGCGATGTCGGTGGCGGTGGGGACCGCCCAGCCGTCCGTGGAGCCGTCGCCGAAGACGTTCACCAGCGTGTAGACGATCGCCGGTACGGCCATACCGCAGAGCGCGGCGGCCACCGGGAGCGCGGCAGCCTTGGGGTCGCGCAGTTCGCCCGCGACGAGTTCCCGTTTGAGTTCCACGCCGGCGACGAAGAAGAAGACCGCGAGCAGCCCGTCGGCGGCCCAGTGCGCCACGGAGAGATGGAGGCCGAGGCTTTCGGGCCCGAAGTGGAAGTGGCTGACGGCCGCGTAGCTCGAACCGAAGGTGTTCGCCCACACCAGTGCGGCCACGGCGGCGACCAGCAGGATGACACCGCCGACGGTCTCCGTACGCAGGGCCTCGGCGACGAAGTTCCGCTCGGGGAGCGGAAGCAGCCCCAGGAACGTGCGGCGGGGGCCGGTGGGTGCAGGGTTGGGCGTGGCCACGGGGAGGGACCTCCGGGTCGGTACGGCAGCGATGGCATGGCTGATGCACTTGCCGACCAGACTTCCCGGCACCCCTGTGGACTTTTTTCTTGTCTTCTACCGATCAGCGGCCACTGTACCCGGGCGATGTGTGGGGGTGTGGGTAGTGATCCGCACTCCAAATACCCGAAGGGCATCCGGCGCGCTGCCGGATGCCCTTCGGGTGCCGGAGCCCGTCCCCGGAAAGGGAGCTGCCCCCGGGCCGGCGGCATGCGCCGCCGGCCCGAAGCCGTGCTGCTCAGGCCTTGGACTCAGTCCTCCGACGGGGCCGAGGGCAGCTGGGTCTGGATCAGGTCCATGACCGAGGCGTCGGTCAGGGTGGTGACGTCGCCGAGGGCGCGGTTCTCCGCAACGTCACGCAGGAGGCGCCGCATGATCTTGCCGGAACGGGTCTTGGGCAGCTCGGCGACCGGCATGATGCGCTTCGGCTTGGCGATCGGGCCGAGGGTGGTGCCGACGTGGTTGCGCAGCTGGGCCACCAGTTCGTCGGAGGCGGTGGCGGTGCCTCGCAGGATGACGAAGGCGACGATGGCCTGGCCGGTCGTCTCGTCGGCGGCACCGACCACGGCGGCCTCGGCGACCGACGGGTGCGAGACGAGCGCGGACTCGACCTCGGTGGTGGAGATGTTGTGTCCGGAGACCAGCATGACGTCGTCGACCCGGCCCAGCAGCCAGATGTCGCCGTCCTCGTCCTTCTTGGCCCCGTCGCCGGCGAAGTACTTGCCTTCGAAGCGCGACCAGTAGGTGTCGAGGAACCGCTGGTCGTCGCGCCAGATGGTGCGCAGCATGGAGGGCCACGGCTCGGTGAGCACGAGGTAGCCGCCTCCGCCGTTGGGCACCTCGCGGGCGTCGTCGTCGACGACGGTGGCCGAGATGCCCGGCAGGGCGCGCTGGGCGCTTCCCGGCTTGGTCTCCGTGACGCCGGGCAGCGGCGAGATCATCATCGTGCCGGTCTCGGTCTGCCACCAGGTGTCCACGATCGGGCACTTGTCGGCACCGATGTGCTTGCGGTACCAGATCCAGGCCTCGGGGTTGATCGGCTCGCCGACCGAACCCAGGACACGCAGGGAGGTCAGGTCGAACTTCGCGGGGATGTCGTCCCCCCACTTCATGAACGTACGGATCGCGGTCGGCGCGGTGTAGAGGATCGTGACCCCGTACTTCTGGACGATCTCCCAGAAACGCCCCTGGTGCGGGGTGTCGGGGGTGCCCTCGTACATCACCTGTGTGGCGCCGTTGGCCAGCGGCCCGTAGACGATGTACGAGTGTCCGGTGACCCAGCCGATGTCGGCGGTGCACCAGTAGACGTCCGTCTCCGGCTTGAGGTCGAAGACCGCGTGGTGGGTGTACGCCGCCTGGGTGAGGTAGCCACCGGAGGTGTGCAGGATGCCCTTGGGCTTCCCCGTCGTGCCCGACGTGTACAGGATGAACAGCGGCTGCTCCGCCTCGAATGCCTCCGGGGTGTGCTCGGCGGACTGGCGGCCGGTGATCTCGTGCCACCAGACGTCGCGGCCCTCGGTCCAGGCGGTGTCCTGTCCGGTGCGGCGGACGACGAGGACGTGTTCCACGGTGTCGATGCGCGAGACGGCGTCGTCGACCGCGGGCTTGAGCGCGGAGGGCTTGCCGCGGCGATACCCGCCGTCGGCGGTGATGACAACCTTCGCGTCCGCGTCCTGGATGCGGGCGGCGATGGCGTCGGCGGAGAAGCCGCCGAAGACGACCGAGTGCGCTGCACCGATGCGGGCGCAGGCCAGCATCGCGACGGCGGCCTCGGGAATCATCGGGAGGTAGACGGCGACCCGGTCGCCCTTGCCGACACCGAGCTCGGTGAGGGCGTTGGCGGCGCGGGAGACCTCGTCCTTCAGCTCCGCGTAGGTGATGGCGCGGCTGTCGCCGGGCTCGCCCTCGAAGTGGATGGCGACCCGGTCACCGTTGCCCGCCTCGACGTGACGGTCCACGCAGTTGTACGCGACGTTGAGCTCGCCGTCCGCGAACCACTTCGCGAAGGGCGGGTTGCTCCAGTCGAGTGTCTCGGTCGGTTCGGTGGCCCAGGTCAGGCGGCGGGCCTGCTCGGCCCAGAAGCCCAGCCGGTCCGCTTTGGCCTGCTCGTACGCCTCTGCGGTGACGTTGGCGTTGGCGGCCAGCTCGGCAGGCGGTGCGAACTTCCGCTCTTCCCGAAGCAGGTTGGCCAGGCTCTCGTTGCTCACGACTTCTCCCAGTCCCAGGGTGTCCGTTGTGTCCCGGGGCATAGCTCATCAGGCCCAAGGCCGGGTGACAAGTGTCTGCCAGGAATTGGTTTAGACCTGTGTCTCGTGTATAGAGGCATGATCCCGCTTCCGCGCCGGAGTGCCGCGGTGGAGCACGGCGTCGGTGTGGCGGTGTGCCGGATGGCGCCGTAGTCGGGTGGTGGTTCACCCGTGTGGAGGCGGTGCTGGTGGCGGGTTGGGGGACGTTGCGGCGCGGTGACGCGGAAGCGGGATCACAAGGTCTCACGGACCCGAAGCCTGTGCGGTTCAGGCGCCGGTACGTGCCAGCTCGGCCGGTTGGGCGGGCGCGACCGGGTCGAATACCTCATCCGGCCTGTTTCTGGTCCCCGCGCGTTCGGTCAGCAGATACGACTGTGCTTCGGCGACGTGGAAGTACATGCCGTGAAGCTGGAGAGTGCCGTCGGCGATGCGGCGCGCCACCGGTGGATGGGCCCGCAGGTGGTCGAGCTGCTGGACCACATTGGTCAGGCAGAGCTGCTCCGCCGCATCGGCGGACTGTCGGCCGGAGAGCCTTGCGGGGGCGTGGTTGCGCGAAGCCACCCGCTCCAGGCTGGGAAGTCCGTGCCGGAGCCAGCGCCACAGCGGCGTGTCCCGGGTGTCCGGCTCGGCGCCTAGGAGCGCGTTCATCGCACCGCAGCCGGAGTGCCCGCACACGGTGATGGAATCCACGCCGAGAGTGTCCACCGCGTACTCGATCGCGGCCCCCACCGAGTGGTCGCCGTCCTCGGCCTCCGGGGGTGGTACCAGATTGCCGATGTTGCGCACGGTGAACAGGTCGCCCGGTCCGCTGGCCGTGATCATGCTCGTCACCAGGCGTGAGTCAGCGCACGTGATGAAGAGCTGGGAGGGCCGCTGACCCTCCTCGGCGAGCCGTGCCAGCTCCCCACGGACCAGGGGTGCCGTATCGCGCTGGAACGAGCTGATACCTCTGACCAGCCGGTGAGCGCCGCTCGCGAGTGAGACCCGGGCGGTGGGTGCCGGCTGCGCGAGGGGTGGCGCGGACGCGAGGGATGTGGGCTGCGGGGGCGCGGGCGACGTGGGCGTGAGCTGCGGGCCCGGCGGGGGTGACGTGGGGGAGGCGCTCGATTTGGTGCGGGGCTCCGCCGAGGGGGGCATCCGGCTGGGGGCGTGCCGGGTGGTTGCGGAGACTGCCTCCGTGGTGGGGGCTGGGCCGGTGGGGGTGGCGGTGCGCGTGGCCTCGGGGGCGGGGTCGGGGGCTGGGGCCGGTACCGGGGCGGCAGCGGGGTGGCCGGCGGGCGTACTTGTGGGAGGCGCGTGTTCGGGCTGGTCGTGGCAGTGGTGGTTGCGCCACGGGGTCCATGGACGACAGTCGGAGTCAGCCGATGAGGTGGGCTCGGCGATCCTGCCGCCCGATCTGCCGGCGAAAGCCACTCGGCCGCCATGTGCGCTATGGGCGTTGCTCCAGTCCTGGATCGTCTCGTACGCCGCGTGATCCATGAAGAAGCCGTCCAGTTCGACAACAACGTCGGCGTCCTGGGGCAGCCGTCCCAGCGTCCGGCTGAGCCGCGGCACGGCCAGGAAGGTCAACTGGCCGCGTACAACGACGAGATACCGGCCGTCTCGTTCGGTGACCGCGATGCGGGTGCGGGCCAGCCGATGCAAGGCGACCACCACCGCCGCAGCGATTCCGATCGCCACGCCTTTGAGGACGCCGACGAGCAGCACTCCGGCGATCGTCGCGCCGTACACGAGGAACTCCCGGTGCCGGTGGACGTTACGGATGTGCGCGAAGCTCACCATCTTGAGACCGACCATCATCACCAGCGCACCGAGGGCGGCCAGCGGGATGCACTCCAGGGCGGTGACGAGCAGGACGGAGGCGAGCAGAATCCACACGCCGTGCAGCACGGTGGAGGCGCGGCCGGTCGCCCCGGCCCTCACATTCGCCGAACTCCGCACCGCCCCGCCGGAGACCGCGAGCCCGCCCAGCAGGCCCGATACCGCGTTGGCGACGCCCTGCGCGCGGAGCTCCCGGTCGAGGTCGGAGCGC
Organism: Streptomyces sp. ATexAB-D23; assembly: GCF_000373645.1. Taxonomy (GTDB): domain Bacteria; phylum Actinomycetota; class Actinomycetes; order Streptomycetales; family Streptomycetaceae; genus Streptomyces; species Streptomyces castrisilvae. The sequence goes on from NZ_KB892005.1 coordinate 84,249, forward strand.
TTGAGCGGAAGGCTGAGGCGGGCGGCGCCGATTGCTCCCTGTCCTTCTCCTGCCGAGGCGGCACCGGCGGCCCGCTCGCGGCTTCGGTCGGCGGCCAGCTTGTCGACGGCGACGGCGGCGAGCAGCGATTCGAGGCTGGCCACGAGCATCATCGTGAAGACGGCTGTAGCCAGTCCGAGCAAGGGGCCCTGTGGCATTTCGGGGAAGACGTGTGAGCGCCAGGACGGCAGATCGACTCGGGCGATCGATGGCGCCGCCCACGCTGCTGCGGCGGTGGCCAAGCCCACGGAGGCCAGGGCTGCGGGAACGCGACGCAGGAGCCGGCCGGCCCGTCCGGGCAGCCGCGGCCACAGCACCAGGATTGCGATCGTGAGTGCGCCGATCAGCGGAGCGGCCGGACTGACACGTGCCAATTGCTCCGGGAGATGGAGCGCGTTGGAGATGGCCGAGCTCTGTGGTGAACCGCCCAGCACGATGTGCAGTTGAGCGAGCGCGATGGCGACGCCGATGCCGGCGAGGGTGCCGTGCACGATGGCGGGGCTGACGGCGAGCGCGCTGCGGGCTGCGCGCAGTGAGCCCAGCATGAGCTGGAGCAGTCCCGCTCCGATGGTGATGGCGCAGGTGGTGCGCCAGCCGTAGATCTGGATCACCTCGGCTGTCACCACGGTCAGTCCGGCGGACGGGCCGGAGACCTGGAGGGGGGTCCCGCCGAGCAGTCCGGCGACGATGCCACCGACCGCGGCGGAGATGAGGCCCGCTTCCAGAGGGGCGCCCATGGCGACGGCCAGGCCCAGCGACATGGGGATGGCGAGCAGGAAGACGGTGATGGATGCGGACACATCGGCGCCCGCGATACGGAATCGGCCGCCGCGCTGTGGCGGCGGGCTGTGTGGTCGCTTGACTCCCGAGGACCGGGAAGGACGCGAACTGCGGGACGAGCGGTCGTGACGAGTGGGTACGCAGGCAGACATGTTTCCCGTCTCCTCCTGAAGGGCGCGGTCGCGGAATGCGGTGACGCGGGCCGTGAAATACGGCGTGCAGCGGCGGGATATCTCAACTCTCGGTAAATAGACCGTAATGGAGAGTAAAGAAGCGTGTCCAGGGTTGGCGGCAAATGGGCCAGCCGACCACCCATTCCGGTGAATAGGCAGTTTTTCATTCGGCCTGTCGCGCCGATCTCTGAGCAGTGCGTGCGACCTTGGCCGCGCCGTGTCGGCACTCGGCGCAAGCTACCTGCGAGAAAGAGGGTGGGCGGATGATGGCCGCCACGAAAAGGATCACCTTGGGCTTCATGGCTGTTGCGCTGCTCGCGGGGGCGGCCGGATGTTCGGGATCGGGCTCCGAGTCGCAGGCCTCGGGTCTCGGAGCTGTGAACGGGGCTGCCGGGGAGAAGAAGAAGGCTGCGGAAGCGGCACCCAAGAGCGTGTTCCGGGCCATCGGTGACGGATCCACCGCGTTCACGGGCGCCCAGCCCAAGCAGCCGGCGGTACAACGCTTGGCGGCCGGCAAGAAGCCGCCTCAGTTCGTGGTGTTCTCATGGGACGGGGCAGGTGAGGACAGCCAGAAGCTCTTCTCGCACTTCCGTGAGGTCGGCAAGAAGTACCACGCCAACATGACGTACTTCCTCAGCGGCGTCTATCTGCTTCCCGAGGCCAAACGGGCACAGTACGACCCGCCCAAGCACAACGCAGGAAGCTCGGACATCGGCTTCAACGACACCAAGGGCATCCGGAACACCCTCACCGAGCTGCGTGGCGCCTGGCAGGACGGAAACGAGATCGGCACCCACTTCAACGGCCACTTCTGCGGCGCTGACGGCGGCGTGGGCACCTGGTCCGTCGATGAGTGGAAGAGCGAGATCAGCCAGGCCAAGTCGTTCGTGAAGAGCTGGAAGACGAACGATCCGGGCCTGAAGAGCGAGAAGCCGCTGCCCTTCGACTACGACAAGGAACTCGTCGGCGGACGCACTCCCTGTCTGGAGGGCCAGAAGAACATGGTGGCGGCGGCCCGCTCCATGGGATTCCGCTACGACTCCAGCGGCGTCAACAATCAGGTCTGGCCGAAGAAGAAGGACGGGATCTGGGATCTCTCCATGCAGCTCGTCCCGGTACCCGGACGGGAATTCGAGACGTTGTCGATGGACTACAACTTTATGTTCAACCAGTCCGGTACGACGCAGGGAGACCCGGACCAGCACGAGTACTGGGGCAACCAGATGCGTGACGGTCTTCTCCAGGCCTTCGACCGCGCGTATGACGGCAACCGCGCGCCGCTGATCATCGGCAACCACTTCGAGTCCTGGAACGGTGGCACGTACATGCGCGCCATCGAGGAGACGATCGCAACGGTCTGCACCAAGAAGGACGTGCGCTGCGTCTCGTTCAGGCAGTTGGCTGACTGGCTCGACGCACAGGACCCGGCGACGCTCTCGAAGCTCGAAACGCTGAAGGTCGGCCAGGCTCCGAAGGCCGGGTGGCCCGCGTTCCTCGAAGGCGGTACAGGATCCGGCCGCGACCAGGCGGCTTCGAAGGCGCCTGCGGCGGCCGCGGGGAACCCCGCCGGCCGTTGAGGGCTCGCCTTCCCGTTGGGCGCCGGGCAAGCGACATGCCCGGCGCCGTCCGGTGCATCGGGGCGGATGGCCCGGCGCCGTCACGGCCGGCCCCGGCCCGGAGGGCCCCTGACTGCCGGCTCAGGCAGGCTGGGTGGCTTCGGTCCGAATGAAGCGCTCGTCGAGCACGAAAGCCGGGTCGACCTGGGCGGCCAGATCGGCACCGGTCTTCTCGTTGCCCCAACTTTCCGCGTTCCGCAGGTGGAAGTGGACCATCTGCCGTGTGTACCGGCCCCAGTCCCGCCGCTCGTACGAGTCTTCCGCGGCGTTCTGCAGCGCCTGCAGGGCCATCCTGTTGTCCGCCTCCAGCAGCTCGAAGCGAGCGGGACGGCCCTTCTCCATGGCACGCACCCAGTCGGAGTGGCCGACGGTGACCAAGAGGTCCTCGCCCACCTCGTCGCGCAGGAACTCCAGGTCGTCCTCGCCCTGCACCTTGTTGCCGACGACCTTCAGGTCGACGCCGAAGTCCCGCGCGTACTCCTTGTACTGGCGATAGACGGAGACGCCCTTGCGGGTCGGCTCAGCGATGAGGAAGGTCATGTCGAAGCGGGTGAACATCCCCGAGGCGAACGAATCCGAACCGGCGGTCATGTCGACCACCACGTACTCATCGGGGCCGTCCACGAGGTGGTTGAGGCACAGCTCGACCGCGCCCACCTTGGAGTGGTAGCAGGCCACGCCGAGATCCGACTCGGTGAACGGTCCCGTCGCCATCAATCGGATGTCTCCGTCGTCGAGCCGCACCGTACGGGCGCAGGCGTCGAAGATCGGATTGTCTTCGCGCACACGGAGCAGGCGTGAGCCCTCGCCCGGCGGGGTCGTCTTGATCATCGTCTCTGCCGAGGCGATGCGCGGGTTGCTGCCGCGCAGATACTCCTTGATCAGAGGCAGCTGCGCTCCCATGGCGGGCAGCGCTGCGGATTCCTCCTCGTCGAGGCCGAGCGCGGCTCCGAGGTGCTGATTGATGTCGGCGTCCACCGCGACGACGTGGGCTTCATTGGCGGCGAGGTGGCGGATGAAGAGCGAGGACAGCGTCGTCTTGCCGCTGCCGCCCTTCCCTACGAAAGCGATCTTCATGTTCACCTAGGGTAGTCGATCGATTGCTTGGAGTTGTCCCATTTCGTGAAGAAGGCCACTCCCGGCCAGTGGTTGCACTTGAGGCGCGTAGCCTCGCTACTTATGAGTACGACTTCCTCGGACCCGCTTGTCGCTCTGGGTGCTCTGCCGGGTGTGACCGACGCGGTGGACTCGGTGCGCAAGGCCGTCGATCGCGTCTACGGTCACCGTGTGATGCGGCGCCGCAGCAACGAGGTCACCGCGGAGGCCGCGCTGCGAGGGGCCCGCGGATCGGCCGCGCTGTCCGGCGCGGACTGGAATCTCGAAGAGATGCGCCGACGCTCGGACTTCAGTGGCGACGACGAGGCTCGTGTGATCGGAGCTGCCCTTCGCCTGACGGCGGAAGCGGGGCAGCTTCTGTCCATCTGGCGCCAGTCTCCGCTGCGAGTCCTCGCCCGGCTCCACCTGGTAGCGGCGGGCAGTGCCGCAGCCGAGGACGCGGTGGGCCGGCCCCGACTCGCGGGCGAGTCGGTGGATGAGCCGCTGATCGAAGCGTCGTTGCCGGACGCGGACGAGGTCGCGGGTCGGTTGGACGGGCTGAGCAGCCTCATCCTTTCGGGGAGCGAGGCGCCCGCCCTGGTGATGGCTGCCGTTGTCCACGGTGAGCTGCTGGCCCTGCGTCCCTTCGGCTCGTACAACGGTCTGGTGGCGCGGACAGCGGAGCGCATCGTGCTGATCGGGAGCGGGCTCGACCCCAAGTCGATCTGCCCGGCCGAAGTCGGACATGCCGAGCAGGGGAGGGCTGCCTATGCGGCGGCCTTCGACGGCTACCTGTCGGGAACGCCTGCGGGTATGGCGGCCTGGATCAGGCATTGCGGCCGCTCGGCAGAGCTGGGCGCAAGGGAATCGACAGCGGTGTGCGAGGCCCTTCAGCGCGGAGCCGCGTAACTCGCTGCACGCAGGGTCGTGTGGGGATGAATCCCGGGGCGTTGCGCGGCCGGTGGAACCCATTGCGGCGGCACCGGTCTCGGTACCGCCGCCGGCACATCCGCCCAGTTACCAAGCGTCCTCGAAATATGCCCATCAGGCCGGGTTCTTTGCCCGTTCCTGGTGCGGCTGGCCCGTAATCGACGGGTCGACGTCGCGTGGGTGCTGGACTTCGTGCGCGGTCCGTGGGGCCTTTACTGCGTCATCAGGTCATCCTCTCGGATGTCCTTGGTCTCGCGGGCCGTTGAGTCCTTTGTACTCCAGGGGTCCGGTGAGTGGTAGCCCTGGCCGCATTTCTTTACTTTTAGGTTCAATTACGGACTAGTTGGTCTCATGGTCCTGGCACGCGGATCGCGCTACGTGGAGGCCGGCGCCGAGCGCCGACGGGCCGCGTACCAGACGATCCCTGCGGTGAGGGCGGCTGCGCTCACCGCAGCCGCGGCCATGAGCGCGGGACGCGGTGGCAGTGAGAAGGACGGCACTCGTTGCTTGAGCCGGACGGGCCGGTCGAAGACGAGAATCGGCCACTCCCGGAGGGTTGCCTCCCGGCGCAGCGCACGGTCCGGATTGACCGCGTGCGGATGGCCGACGGATTCCAGCATCGGTACATCGGTCGCGGAGTCGCTGTACGCGTAGCAGCGGGCCAGGTCGTAGCCCTCGGACACGGCGAGCGCCTTGATGGCTTCGGCCTTCGTGGGGCCGTAGGCGTAGTACTCCACCTCGCCGGTGAAGCAGCCGTCGTCGCCGACGACCATGCGGGTGGCGACGACGCGGTCGGCGCCGAGCAACTCGCCGATCGGTTCGACCACCTCGGCGCCCGATGTCGAGACGATCACCACATCGCGACCTGCGGTGTGATGTTCCTCGATGAGTGTCGCCGCCTCGTCGTAGATGATCGGGTCGATCAAGTCGTGCAGGGTCTCGGCCACGAGTTCCTTGACCTGCTGCACGTTCCAGCCCTTGCAGAGCGCCGAGAGGTATTCGCGCATCCGCTCCATCTGGTCGTGATCCGCACCCCCGGCGAGGAACACGAACTGTACGTACGCGGTGCGCAGCACAGCGCGGCGGTTGATCAGCCCGCCATGGTAGAAGGACTTGCTGAAGGTCAGTGTCGAAGACTTCGCAATGACCGTCTTGTCCAGGTCGAAGAAGGCGGCTGTGCGCGGCAAGAAGCGGTTTTCCACAAGGCAGAGCATAGGGGCCCGCCATTCGGCGTAAACCCCGGCGCGTGGGTTTGCCTGAGAAGGCCGTCGGGTACACCATGGAAGTCACGGATCGTTCGCGACCGTGCTAACCCGGTCCGGCTCCTCCCCCCCCGAGTCGGCCGTGGGGACGACCCCCGCTCTCCCCCCCGGCGGGGGTCGTCGCATGTCCGGACACGGTTCTCCCGGCGGAATCCACCATTTCTCCTCCTTCTCGCCCATCTTGGGCCATGCCTGTGCGCGACTCATCTCAGATTGCGCCGTGACACTGGGTAGCGAAAGGGTTGCAACCGGAAGTCACCGGTATGAGCGACGGAGTTATTCACAACGACTGCGTTGTCCACGGTTTTCGACCAAGATCCACATGATTTCCCGAAGCGTCGCACCGTGATTCCACCCGTGAAGTCCACGGGTACCGGAATCACGGTTCTCGGAACGTCCCGAGATCGCCGTGAAACCGCGGTGAAGGTGAGCGATGAAGGGGTGGAGAACGTGGCTGAATCCAGTGCTCGGGATCGTCTGCCGACTGCCGGTGTACGGCGCGGTGGACCGCTGATCGTGACCGAGGATGTGGAACTGCTCGACGATCTGCTCAGGCTGTGCGCGGCCGCCGGCGCGGAGCCGGAAGTGCATCACACACTGCCCGACCGCAGAGGGGGCTGGGAACAGGCTCCGATGGTGCTCGTCGGCGATGATGCGGCCGCGCGGTGCCGGGGGGCGGCCCGCAGGCGGGGCGTGGTGCTCGTGGGGCGGGATCAAGATTCGCCCGATGTCTGGCGCCAGGCCGTCGAGATCGGGGCCGAGTATGTGCTTCGTCTCCCTGATTCCGAGGGCTGGCTTGTGGATCAGATCGCCAACGCGGCGGAAGGCGTTGGCCGGCCCGCGCTCACAGTAGGGGTGATCGGCGGGCGGGGTGGTGCCGGTGCGTCCACGCTGGCGTGCGCACTTGCCGTGGCCGCCGCGAGAGCCGGACAACGAACGATGCTCATCGACGGGGACCCGCTGGGCGGCGGCATCGATGTGTTGCTCGGCGGTGAACGAGCCGAGGGGATGAGGTGGCCTGATTTCGCCCATTCCCAGGGGCGGGTCGGCGGAGGCGCGCTGGAGGAGTCACTGCCCTCGTTGCACGGGCTGCGGGTGCTCAGCTGGGGCCGCGACGACTGGGTCGTCATCCCGCCGCCGGCCATGCGGTCGGTCCTGGCCGCAGCCCGCAGGCTCGGCGGGGTGGTGGTGGTCGATCTGCCGCGCCGGGTGGACGAGGCGGTCGCCGAAGCCCTTGCGCAGCTCGATCTGGGCCTTGTGGTGGTCCCCGGCGAGCTGAGGGCGGTCGCGGCGGCGAAGCGGGTGGTGTCGATGGCCGGAATGGTGTTGGACGACCTGCGAGTCGTGGCCCGGGGGCCGTACGCGTCCGGACTCGACGAGCAGTGGGTGGCCGACGCCATGGGTCTGCCGCTGGCAGGTGAAGTCCCACTGGAACGCGGGCTGCTGGACGAGCAGGGCCGGGGCGAGCCGCCCGGCGGCAGCGCGCGCGGGCCACTTGCCAGGTTCTGCACCGCCTTCTGGGAACAGGCTCTCGCTCAGGAGGACGCCAAGAGCCCGGTCGCGGGGGGCCTCTCATGACCGAGGCGCTGCTCGACGCCGTAAGGCAACGGCTTGCGCACAGCGGCACAGCGCCGACCCCGGCGGGGGTTGCCGCGGCGTTGCGCGCCCAGGGGCGATTGCTGGGTACGGCGGAAGTGCTCGGCAGAGCAGATGAGTTGCGGGGCGAGCTGATTGGTACGGGGGTGCTGGAACCGCTCCTTGCCGACCCTCAGGTCACGGATGTCCTGGTCTCCGCGCCCGATCGGGTGTGGGTGGACCGGGGTGCCGGGCTCGAACTCACGGAGGTGGCCTTCGCCGACGCCGCGGCCGTCCGCAGACTGGCGCAACGGCTGGCGGCCGTGGCCGGACGTCGGCTTGACGACGCCCGGCCATGGGTGGACGCGAGGCTCCCCGACGGGACCCGGATGCATGCGGTGCTGCCTCCGGTGTCCGTCGGCTCGACGTGCCTCTCGCTGCGAGTGGTCAGGCCCAGGGCGTTCTCGCTGACGGAGTTGGTGGAAGCGGGGACAGTGCCGCCCGGGGGCGACCGGGTGCTGAGGGCTCTGGTGGAGGCCCGGGTCTCGTACCTGATCAGTGGGGGGACGGGAGCGGGGAAGACGACCCTCCTTTCGAGCCTGCTGGGGGTGGTCGGGGAACGTGAGCGGATCGTGCTTGCCGAGGATTCGGCGGAGCTGCGGCCGGACCACCCCCACGTCGTGCGGCTGGAGTCGCGCCCCGCGAATCAGGAGGGTGCCGGACGGGTGACTCTCAGAGATCTGGTGCGCCAAGCCCTGCGCATGCGCCCCGACCGGCTGGTGGTCGGTGAGGTGCGGGGAAGCGAGGTCACCGAGCTCCTGGCAGCCCTGAATACGGGACATGAAGGCGGTTCTGGGACTGTCCATGCCAACGCCGCCGGGCACGTTCCGGCCCGGTTGGAGGCGCTCGGGACTGCGGCGGGGCTGGACCGGGCAGCACTGCACAGCCAGTTGGCGGCGGCCCTGTCGGTGGTGGTCCATCTCGCGCGGGACCGTGCAGGGCGCCGCCGGATCGCCGATGTCCATGTGCTGGAACGTGATGCGGCGGGTCTGGTGGTCACGGTGCCGGCGCTGCGTTGGAACGCTGCGGGTTTCGAGCGGGAACGAGGCTGGGAGCGGCTGCGGGAGCTCACAGGGGGCGTGTTGTGAGCGGCGGGTCGGCATCGACCGGAGTCCCGGAGCTTGTGTACGCCGCAGCGCTGTGTGCGGTGACGGCGGTCTGGCTGCTGGTGGGGAACGGGCAAACACGGCGCAGGGCACGGGGGGTGCTTTCCGGCGAGGTCACTCCGTCGGAGCCCCAGGAGCGCTGGGGGAACGTCCGGAGCCGGATCCGGGCGGGGCTGAATGGGCGGTGGGAGTGGCTCTGCCTGCCGGTGGCTTCGGTTCTGGCGGTTCTCGGACAGTCAGTGCTGCCGATGATCGCGGGGCCGGTCGCGATTCCTCTGGTGCGGAGATGGCTGCGCAGGAGGAGGCTGCGCGCGGAACAGGAATCCCGGGCCGACGGGGTCGTGGACCTGTGCGGTGCGCTGGTCGGTGAGTTGCGGGCAGGGCACGAGCCGGGGCAGGCACTGCTCGTCGCGGTTCGCAGCACAGGGGTGGTGGGCGAAACGGCCTTCAGGGTGTCGGCTGCCGCGCGGTTCGGCGGCGATGTTCCGAAGGCGCTGGCGCAGGCGGCGGGTGAACCGGGCCTGGAGGGGCTGGCCGGAGTGGCCGCCTGTTGGCGGGTGGCGGTGGGCAGCGGTGCGGGCCTGGCGGCGGGCCTGGACCGGCTGGAAAGCGCATTGCGGGCCGAGCGCCGTCAACGCGAGGAACTACGGGCACAACTGGCCGGAGCTTGGTCGACGGTCGCGGTTCTTGCGCTGCTGCCGGTGCTGGGCACGGGACTTGGTGCCGCGCTGGGAGCGGATCCGCTGAGGGTGCTGTTCCACAGTCCGGCCGGTCTGTTCTGCCTGGTCACAGGTGGATTGCTGGAGGTCTGCGGTCTTCTGTGGGCCGCCCGTATCGTGCGGGCGGGGGAAGCGGAATGAGGGGCTTGGCCGGCGATGCCGTTCATACGGTGGGGGCCGTCGGGGTGGCACTGGGGCTTTGCTGTCAGGTGGTTCTGCCCTTGGCCAGGCGGCAGACCGGTCGGCGGGTGCGGCGGCGGGGCGAGCGGCTTCTGGCGGTGGCTCCGGTGGCGCCCGCCGTGTGGCCGGCCACGTCCCGAGCGTCCATACCGCTCGGGGGGCTGCCCATGCCCGTTGGGCAGTTCAAACGGTGGGCGGCGCTGCTGGGCGTAGTGCTGACCGGCTGGTTCCTGGTCGGTGGGCTGGTGGGGTGGGCGGTCGGCCTGGGGTCGGCCTACGGCGCCTGGCGGTGGCAGCGGTCCCGCCGAGGGCAGGCAGCCGGGCTCGCGGCGGAGGAAAAGGTACGTGCGGCGGAGGCCGCGCGCCAACTTCCACTGGCAGCAGACCTGCTGGCGGCCTGTATCTCCGCCGGCGCGGGTCCGACAGAGGCGGCCGAAGCGGTGGGTGAGTCGCTGGGCGGAACCGTGGGTGAGCAGCTTGCACGCACTGCGGCGGAAATCCGGCTCGGCGGTGACCCTGCCGTCGCCTGGGGGCGGTTCGGCGAAATACCAGGCGCTGCTGCCCTGGCCCGCTGCCTGGACCGGGCGGGTTCGACCGGTGCTCCGGCGGCGGAGCCGGTGGCTCGGATGGCCGAGGCGTTGCGGGCCGAGCGGGCAAGGGCGGCTGTGGCCAGGGCCCAGCGGGCTGCCGTGATGGTCACCGCCCCTGTCGGGCTCTGCTTCCTCCCCGCCTTCTTGGCGGTTGGGGTGGCGCCCGTGGTGATCGGGCTGGCCGGGGGCCTGCTGCAACCGGCTTAGCTCGAAAAGGGGCATGGGGAAAATTCAATCCGATTAGTGCTGTAAGTGAGACATCGGGGGTTTGGGATGATGCGCAAAATCATGAACTGGATGCGGTCCGTGGCGGGCGTCGTCCGGAGCCGGGCCGATAGCGGAATGACGACTTCTGAGTACGCGGTGGGCACGATCGCCGCCTGTGCGTTTGCCGCGGTGCTCTACAAGGTGGTCACCAGCCCTGCGGTCATGGCCCAACTGCAATCGCTGCTGAAGGGCGCACTCGATGCGAAGTTCTGAGGCCGACGACGAAGCGGTGGCGGGCGACGAAGCGGTCGCGGACGTCGGACTGCTGGGCGATCGGGGTGCGGTGACGGCGGAGGCCGCGATGGTGATTCCGGTGCTGGCGGTCTTCGCCCTCGCGCTGCTGTGGGCGTTGATGGCTGCCTCTGCCCAGATTCGGTGCGTGGATGCCGCTCGGGCAGGCGCCCGTGCGGCAGCCCGTTCCGAACCGGCACCGCTGGTGAAGGAGGCCGCTCTTTCCGCGGCGCCGGCAGGGGCTGCGGTCGATGTGGAACGGTCCGGGGCGCTGTGGCGGGTCAGGGTGTCTGCTCCGACGCCCGGCCCGGGGAGCCTGGCCGTGACCCTGAGCGCGGAGGCCGCTGCGGCGGCCGAGGACGCACCGGCGAGGGAGGACGCGCTGGTCGCGGAGACCGAGGCGGGGGCGAAGCCGGGGGCCGGGGTGGGCGCCGAGGCTGGTGTGACGGACGGGCACGGGGAGGGAGGAGGGCTTGGCAGGAGGCGAGTTGCGAGGGGGGATGAGGCGTGAGGGTGGGACGAGGGGCTGGGGAAGAGCGAGGGGTCGGAGAGCGGCAAGAGGCGAGGGTGCGGGGCCGGCCGGCGGTCCGGTGGCCGGTCCAGTGGCGGGTGCGTGCACCGGTCCGGTGGCCGGCTCGGTGGCGGGGTCGGGTGGGGGACGGAGGGCTGGCGACTGTATGGGCTGCGGTGACCACGGCGACGCTGTGCACCGTGTTCGCGGTGGTCCTGACGCTCGGACAGGTGGTGGCTGCTCGGCACCGTGCCGGGGGTGCGGCTGATCTGGCCGCCTTGGCCGCGGCCGACCGGGCGCTTGAGGGTGAGACGGAGGCCTGTCGGTCGGCCCGGGAGGTGGCCGGGGCGCAAGGGGCGGAGGTGGTGCGGTGCGTTGTCCAGGGGGAGGTGGCCGATGTGACGGCCAAGGTGCGGTTCGGGCCGTACGCGCCCGTGGTCAGGGCTCGGGCGGGGCCTGCGGCGACGGCTTCTCCGGCTCCTCCGCCGGTGACGCTTCCGTCGTCGGCGGGGTGGGAGAGCCGGGCTCGGCCGGGCCGTGTTCCGGTTCGGGCGAGTCCGGCGAGGCAGGACCGCCAGGGGCCGGAGGCGCGGATCGGAGGAGCTCCGTGAGAAGCCGGACGGCACCCCGTTTGTGCAGGGGCTCGTTACCGTTGCCGCACTTGGGGGACTGGATGCACGACGGGCAGCCCGCGTCGCACTCGCAGGACGCGATGGCCAGGCGGGTGGCGGACAGCCACTCGCGTGCGGTGCGGAATGCGCGCTCGGCGAATCCGGCACCGCCGGGATGGCCGTCGTACACGAAGACGGTCGGCAGCAGGGTGTCCGGGTGCAGGGGCACGGACACCCCGCCGATGTCCCAGCGGTCGCAGGTGGCGAAGAGCGGCAGCATTCCGATCGAGGCGTGCTCGGCGGCGTGCAGTGCGCCCCCGAGGATCTCGGGATTGATCCGGGCGGCGTCGAGCTGGTCCTCGGTCACCGTCCACCACACGGCACGGGTACGCAGGGTGCGGGGAGGCAGCTCCAGCTTGCTCTCGCCGAGCACCTCGCCGGTGATCAGTTTGCGGCGCAGGAAGGAGACGACCTGGTTGGTGACCTCGACGGACCCGTAGCAGAGCCGCCCGTCCCCCCAGGGGATCTCGGTGTCGGTCTCCAGGACGGCGATGGCGGTGGTGTCGCGTGCGGTGGTCGAGTACGGCGGGGCCGCCTCCTCTACCAGGGCCACGGAGTCCTCCAGGTCCAGCTTTCGGACCAGGTAGGTGCGGCCCTGGTGGAGGTGGACGGCGCCCTCGTGCACGGCGCTGTGGGCGGCGGACTCGTCCACGGTGCCCAGCAGCCTTCCGGTGCCCTCCTCGACGATCTGGACGGGGCGGCCGCCCTCGCCGCGGATATCGGTCAGGTCGGCGGCCCGCTCGCGTCGGGTCCAGTGCCAGCCCGAAGCCCGCCTGCGGAGCAGCTTCGCGGTCTCCAGTTGCGGGAGGAGGTCGGCCGCGGCCGGCCCGAAGAGCTGCAGGTCGCGTTCGGTGAGCGGCAGCTCGGCTGCCGCTGCGCACAAGTGGGGGGCCAGGACGTACGGGTTGTCCGGGTCGAGGACGGTCGATTCCACAGGCTGTTCGAACAGGGCCTCGGGGTGGTGGACGAGGAAGGTATCCAGCGGGTCGTCGCGGGCCACCAGGATGGCGAGCGCACCTTGGCCCGCCCGCCCGGCGCGGCCCGCCTGCTGCCACAGGGAGGCCCTCGTGCCCGGGTATCCGGATATGACGACGGCGTCCAGGCCCGACACGTCGATGCCGAGTTCGAGGGCGGTGGTGGCGGCGAGGCCGAGCAGCCGGCCGGAGTGCAGAGCGCGCTCCAGGGCGCGGCGTTCCTCGGGGAGGTACCCCCCGCGGTAGGCGGCGACCCGGGCCGGGAGGGTGTGGTCGACCTCGGCGAGGCGTTCCTTGGCGATGACGGAGACGAGCTCGGCGCCGCGCCTGGAGCGGACGAAGGCGACCGAGCGGACGCCCTGCACGGTGAGGTCGGTGAGCAGGTCGGCGGTCTCGGCCGTGGCGGTGCGGCGTACAGGGGCACCCTTCTCGCCGTGCAGTTCGGTCAGCGGGGGTTCCCACAGGGCGAAGACGAGTTCGCCGCGCGGGGAGGCGTCGTCGGCCACCTCTGTGACCGCGAGGCCGGTGAGGCGGCCCGCCGCGAGTGCGGGCTGTGCGGAGGTGGCGGAGGCGAGGAGGAAGACGGGATCGGCGCCATAGCGGGCGCAGAGGCGGCGGAGCCGGCGCACCACCTGGGCGACGTGGGAGCCGAAGACGCCCCGGTAGGTGTGGCACTCGTCGATGACGACGTAGCGCAGGGAGCGCAGGAAGGAGGACCAGCGGGGGTGTGACGGGAGTATCCCGCGGTGCAGCATGTCGGGGTTGGTGAGGACGTAGTTGGCGTACTGCCGTACCCACTCGCGTTCTTCGAAGGGGGTGTCACCGTCGAAGACGGCGGGCCGGATGCCGTTGCCCAGCGGAGCGGCGAGCGCCTTCACCGAGCGCCTCTGGTCGGCTGCCAGGGCCTTGGTGGGGGCGAGGTAGAGAGCGGTGGCTCCTCGCCCGTTGGGGGCCTCTGAGCCGTCCAGGAGCGCGCTGAGCACTGGGGCGAGGTAGGCGAGCGACTTGCCGGAGGCGGTTCCGGTGGCGATCACGACCGAGGTGCCGTCCAGAGCGTGTTCGGCGGCGGCCGCCTGATGGGTCCAGGGGTGGTCGATGCCGGCCTTCTGGATGGCCGCGATCACTTCCGGACGGATGCGATCGGGCCAGACGGCATGGGTTCCCGCGCGCGGGGGCAGGTGCTCCGTATGAGTGATGCGCGCGGACCGGCCCGCCCCTGCGGCGAGCCGGTCGAGGACCGTGTCGGGAGAGGGGCGGGAGCCCCCACTCTCCGGGGGTCGACTGGGGCGGTGATTCTTGGCCATCGGCACCGAGTGTGTCACTGGCAAGGCGGACAATGGTCCCAAGGCGTCGTGCATGGCTGCCGGTAAGTGATTGAATGCCATCGCGGCTGGCGATCCGTCCCCCGGCTCCGTCGGGGAGACCGAGGGGCGACCGCTCGATAGCAAGGTGCTGGAGGATCCGTGGACCTGTCCTTGTCGACTCGCAATGTGTCCGGCCCTGGTGGCGACCGTACGGTCGTCGAGGTCGGTGGCGAGATTGATGTGTATACCGCGCCCAAGCTGCGCGAGCAGTTGGTCGAGTTGGTGAATGACGGCAGCTACCACCTGGTTGTCGACATGGAAGGCGTCGACTTTCTCGACTCCGCCGGCCTCGGCGTGCTTGTGGGCGGCTTGAAGCGCGTGCGTGCCCATGAGGGCTCGCTGCGCCTGGTGTGCAACCAGGAGCGCATTCTCAAGATTTTCCGGATCACCGGTCTGACCAAGGTGTTCCCGATCCACACCACGGTCGACGAGGCCGTCGCGGCCACCGACTGATCTCCGGTCTGCCGCCGGGCCGGTTCCATACCGGTCCGGCGACGATCGGTGTGACGGCGGCCTCGGTGGAGGGCCGCCGGCGTGATGGCCCTCGTTCCGTGGTCGCCGGTGAGCCCGGCGGCCGGTGTCCGGCGTCGGCCGTCACCCGGTCGGCGGTCTGCGGCTGATTTATTTGTCAGCCGCCCGATCCGTCGGAGACAGAGACAGAGCCAGAGGCTCGGGGCCGCAGGGCCCGTTTCTGGCATGCACATACGTACGTTCGAGGGGGATCGCATGGCCACCGTTGAACTCCGCTTCAGCGCCCAGCCCGAACACGTCAGGACCGCCCGTCTCGTGGCAGCGGCCGTGGCGCGCCGGGCCGGGGTCGACGAGGCCGTGCTCGACGAGGTCCGGCTCGCCGTGGGTGAGGCGTGCAGCCGCGCTGTCGGGCTGCACCGCAGTCATGGCATCACGGCACCTGTCGCGGTCTTCCTGATCGAGGAGGAGAAGGCGTTCTCCATCGAGGTCGGTGACGAGGTGCCGGGCCCCGGCGCGGACGGCTCCGTGCCCGGTGGGGTTTCCGGACGGCGCGGTGTCGTGTCCGGCGGAGGGCTCGACCAGCCCGAGCCGGAGACCGATGACGAGGACGAGATGGGCCTCGCGGTCATCAGCGGTCTCGTCGACGACGTGGAGGTCAGGTCCGGCGCGGACGGCGGAGTGATCCGGATGACCTGGCCCAAGACGCCGGTGGCCGTACTGCCCTGAGCCGAGCGCACCGGTTCGGCCGGGCGGCCCGTTCACGGGCGATGCCTGAGCCGGACGTGCCGGGTGGCCCGTGCCGCCCTTTTCGCGGGGCTGCGTCACGCTTCCCGAGGCCCTGCTCAGCAGGGCCTCTTTTTTCGCTCTCGTGAGTGATGAGGGATCAGATGTGCCATCAGTAGTGCATTAACTGAGCGATTTTGATGTTGCGTCAGTCGGTCGGGTCGCCGTACGGCATCTGTGGGCGCCTCGTACGGGTGGCTGATCGCTCACGTGTTCCCGTTGGTGGGAGCCGTGTGGGTGAGTTGTATCTCCCTCCTTTCGCTTGGTGCAAATGGCTGCAAAAGCTGTCCTACCGGACGACTGGCACCCGGATGGAGGTCGTTCGGCGTGTAAGTTCCGGGGCCGAGAGCCTTGGAAGGGACCAATCCGGTGAACAAGAAGCTTGCAGCCGCGCTGTCCGGCGGTGCGGTACTGGTACTGACGCTGTCGGGCTGCAGCGACGACAGCGACGACAAGGTGAACGACTGGGCCAAGAAGGTCTGCGACCAGGTCCAGCCGCAGCTGCAGAAGATCGCGAACGCCAACGCCTCCATCCAGCAGCAGACGGCCGACAACAGCAAGCCCGCCGACGTCCAGGAGACCGACTCGGCCGCCTTCCACCAGATCTCGCAGGCGTACAAGGCGCTGGGTTCCGCTGTCGAGTCGGCGGGTCCGCCGCCGGTCGACGACGGTGAGACCACGCAGAAGGAGGCCGTGAAGGAGCTCAACGCCTCCTCCACCGCCTACGCGAAGCTGCAGAAGAAGGTCGACGCCCTGGAGACGAAGGACCAGGCGAAGTTCGCCGACGGCCTCAAGGGCATCGCGGACGAACTGAACAAGATCAGCACCAACGGCGATCAGGCGCTGAACAAGCTCCAGTCCGGCGAGGTCGGCAGCGCGATGGCCAAGCAGGAGGGCTGCCAGAAGCCCACCGCGTCGGCCTCGCCCTCGACCGGTTCCTCCGGTTCCTCGGACGACTCCGAGCCGTCGAAGGAAGCGTCGCCGTCCGTGTCGCCCAGTAAGAAGTCGTAACCGGCGGCCGATCGCCGTGGCCGGAGCCACGGCCGGCGCACCTCGGCCGAGCGGCCCGGCGCACCCCCTGGAACGCACGGGCGGCGGCCGGGCCGCTGCCGTTGTCAGTGGGACCCCTCACAATGGGTCACGTGAGTAAGACCAGCCTTTTCGCAGCAGACCTGCCCGCGGCAGACCACGCGCCCCGGCTCCGCGAAGCCCTGCTCGCGGCCGCCTTCACCGCCGATGGGCTCCTCGACCTGCTCGGCGCGCCCGCCTATGCCGCGCTCGCCCGCAGCGAGACGGTTCCGGCGCTGCGCGCCACGCGGGGCGAGGGGCCGCTCGACACGCTGGTGCGGCTCTTCCTGCTCCAGCGCCCTGTCCGGTCGGAGCGGGCCGCCGCCGTGCTCCCGCTGGCGGAGTGCGTGGCGGACGGCTGGCTGACCGAGAAGGACGGCGATGTGCGGGCGACCGTCGACCTGCGGCCGTACGGCGGACCGGACGGCCAGGACTGGTTCATCGTCTCCGACCTGGGCTGCGCGGTGGGAGGCGCGGGCGGTATCGGCTCGCGCGAGAAGGGCGTCGTCCTCGGTATCGGCGGGGCGTCCACCACCCTGGCCGGGATCACCGTCCGCCGGCCCGTCGCCTCCGCCCTCGATATCGGCACGGGCTCCGGCATCCAGGCGTTGCACGCCGCCCAGCACGCCACGAAGGTCACGGCCACCGACCTCAATCCGCGCGCCCTCGCCTTCACCCGGCTCACCCTCGCCCTGTCCGGCGCCGCCCCGGCCGACCTCCGCGAGGGCTCACTGTACGAGCCGGTCGGCGACGAGACCTTCGACCTGATCGTCTCCAACCCGCCGTTCGTCATCTCGCCCGGCGCGCGGCTCACCTACCGCGACGGCGGTATGGCCGGCGACGACCTGTGCCGGACCCTCGTCCAGCAGACGGGCGACCGGCTCAACGAGGGCGGATTCGCCCACTTCCTGGCCAACTGGCAGCACACCGAGGGCGAGGAGTGGCAGGACCGGGTGCGTTCCTGGGTGCCGGACGGCTGCGACGCCTGGATCGTGCAGCGCGAGGTCCAGGACGTCACGCAGTACGCCGAGCTGTGGCTGCGCGACAGCGGGGACCATCGCACGGACCCGGCGGAGTACGAGGCGCGGTACGACGCCTGGCTGGACGAGTTCGCGGCCCGCCGGGCGAAGGGCGTCGGCTTCGGCTGGATCACGCTGCGGAAGTCCGCCGCGGCCGCAGCCGGTGCGCCCTCCGTCGTGATCGAGGAGTGGCCGCACGCGGTGGAACAGCCGCTCGGCCCGGTGGTCGAAGCGCACTTCGCTCGCCAGGACTACCTGCGGGAGCAGGACGACGCGGCGCTCCTGGCCGCACACTTCACCCTGGCCGCCGAGGTGGTGCAGGAGCAGGTCGGGCTCCCCGGGGCGGAGGACCCCGAGCATGTGGTGCTCCGTCAGAATCGTGGCATGCGCCGGGCGACGAAGGTCGACGCGGTGGGCGCGGGGTTCGCGGGCGTGTGCGACGGCTCGCTGCCCGCCGGGCGCATCCTGGACGCCATCGCCCAGTTGATGAACGAGGACCCGGTGCTGCTTCGCGACCGCACCCCCCAGGCCATTCGGCTGCTGGTCGAGGAGGGCTTCCTGGAGCCGCTGCCCCCGGGCGGGCAGGTGGCCGGATGATCCGGATCGAACTGGACGAGGCGTCGCTCGGCGCGACCCGGATCGCCATCAGCCCCCTGTGGGACGCCTTTTGCAGCCTCCATCTCGCGATGCCGCACCGCCACCCCTCCCGCCCCTA
Source organism: Streptomyces sp. ATexAB-D23 (assembly GCF_000373645.1). Lineage (GTDB taxonomy): Bacteria > Actinomycetota > Actinomycetes > Streptomycetales > Streptomycetaceae > Streptomyces > Streptomyces castrisilvae. The sequence goes on from NZ_KB892005.1 coordinate 102,448, forward strand.
CGAGGAGTGGGTGGTGCGGGCCCGCGAGGTGCTGAGCGAGGACGATCGGACGCATGCGCTCCGGCTGCTGATCGACGGCCCGCACCAGTTCCCGGACTTCATGCTGCCCCGGCCGGTCGGGGCGTCATCCGTCGAGACGGAGCTCGACACGATCCGGGCCACCCCTGCCGACGTCGTACGGGCCGGAGTCGCCCGGCACTACGAGGGGCTCCAGGACCACCCGCACGTACGCCCGTACGTCGCCGACCCCGAGGCCGCCTGTGGGGCGCTCGCCGATGCGTATGCCGCGTACTGGGAAGGAGCGATGGCCGCGCACTGGCCCGTCATGCGCCGCCTGGTCGAGGACGAGGTGCTCATCCGGGCCCGGACCTTCGCCACCGAGGGGGTGGACGCGCTCTTCGCCGGGCTGGAGAGCCGGGCGAAGTGGGAGCCGCCCGTCCTGGAGCTGACGAAGCACATCGACGCGGAGTACCGGGCGGGGGAGCGCCGGCTGCTGCTCGTGCCCCTCGTCTTCGCGGAGGGCTGCCGGCTCTACTCCACCGACGACCCGGACGTCCTGACGGTGTCCTTCCAGGCCCGGGGCGCGGGCGCCCTGCGCGAACGGGCGGCGGAGCGGGCCGACAGCGGTGACCGGCTCGGGCTGCTCCTGGGAAAGGGCCGGGCCTCGGTCCTGCGACAGCTCGGGGGACCGCTCACCACGGCCGGGATAGCCGACCGGATGGGGCTCGCGCCGAGCACGGTCTCGGAGCACTTGTCCGTCCTCGCCGACGCCGATGTTGTCACCCGGCACCGAATAGGACGCAGCGTGTACTACCAGCTCACCGACACCGGCCGCGCCCTCCTCGCACTGCTGTCGGGGGAGGACGTGCTGCGCGCGGTGTCCTGAGGGGCGCGGACAGGCGGAGGCCGGCAAGGGGCGGCCGGACGATTCGGGAGGTTCCGAATCGATGGCGGGAGTGGCGGGGCCGGGCCTAACGTCCGCGCCATGCTTGCGATCGAGGCGAAGAACCTGCGCCGCACCTACACCAGCCGGACCGGCTTCCTGCGTCCGCGCCGCACCGAGACCGAAGCCGTGCGCGGGGTCACCTTCGAGGTGGCGCGCGGTGAGCTCTTCGGCCTCCTCGGGCCCAACGGCGCGGGCAAGACCACCACCATCAAGATGCTCAACACCCTGCTGCTGCCCACCTCCGGCACGGCCCGGGTGCTGGGACACGACGTGGCGTCCGACCCCGTCGCCGTACGCCGCAGGATCGGCTACGTCTTCGGCGGTGACCGGGGCCTGTACGACCGGCTCTCCGCCCTCGACAACCTGCGCTACTTCGTCGAGCTGTACGGCGTCGAGCCGCGCGACCAGAAGCGGCGGATCGCCGAACTGCTCGATCTGGTCGGCCTCGCCGGGCGGGAGAAGGAGCGCGTCGAGGGGTACTCGCGGGGCATGCGGCAGCGGCTGCACATCGCGCGCGGCCTGCTGCACCGGCCCGATGTCCTGTTCCTCGACGAGCCGTCGATCGGCGTGGACCCGGTGGCGGCCCGCGATCTGCGCCGTACCGTCGCCGACTTGCGGACCTCCGGCACCACCGTGCTCCTGACCACGCACTACATGGCGGAGGCCGATGAGTTGTGCGACCGGATCGCGGTCATCGCGGGCGGCACCATCAGGGCCCTGGGCACGCCGGAGCGACTCAAGTCCCGTGTGCGGGAACGCGACGTCCTGGAGATCGAGGCGTACGGGGCGGGCGAGGACCATCTCGAACGGATCCGGGCCGTGGCGGGCGTGCACGGTGTGGCCGCCGAGGACAGAGGCAGCCGACAGGCCGTCATCGTGCAGACCGAGCGCGGCGCCGACCTGCACGTTCACGTGCTGTCCGCGCTCAAAGGCGTGCGCGTCGGACGGGTCGTCACCCGCGAACCCACGCTGGAGGACGCCTACATCGCGATCGTCGAGGAGGCGGAGGGCGGGGCGAGCACGTCACGCGCGACAGGCGGGGCGCGCGGGCCGGACGCCGCACCCGAGTCGGACCGCGCACCGGAAGCGGGTGGCGTGCCTGGGCCCTTCGGGTCCGTACCCGCCGGGCCCATGCCCGTCGCGCCCACGGCCGCCGGCTCCACGGCCGCCGGCTTCACGCCCGTCGGGCCCATGAACGCGGCGGTTTCTGGGGCGGCTGCCTCGGGGAACGTGGACGCGGGGCCGGTTGAGGACGTGCGGGTGGAAGCGGCTGAGACCGGGCGGGTTGATGGGGAGGCCGTGGCATGAGGGTTGGCAGGGCCCTGCGCCTGACCCTCGTCGGGGTGCGTACCCACGTCTCGTACATGAGCCGTTCACCGCTCGAAATCACCTTCGCCGTCCTCGTGCCTCTGGTGTACGCGACCCTCTCCGTCTACCTCTTCCGCGCTGCGGACGACCCCGACCGGCTGCTCACCGCCGCCGTCGGCGCCGGGCTGATGGGCATCTGGTCCTCGGTGCTCTTCGGGTCGGGCGGAGCCGTACAGAATCAGCGCCGGCTCGGCACACTGGAGACGCTCGTCGCCTCGCCGACCCCGCTCTCCCTCGTTCTGCTGCCCATCACCCTGGCCACCGCCGTCATCGGCACCTACGCCATGGGCGCGACGGTGATCTGGGGCGCCGTGCTGTTCGATGTGCCGCTCGATTTCGCGCACCCTCTGCTCTTCCTGGTCGCCGTCCCGGTCTGTGTGCTCTCGCTCGGGATGATGGGGCTGCTGCTCGCCGCCACCTTTGTGCTGCTGCGCAACGCGAACGCGCTGGCCAACCCGCTGGACGCGCCCGTGTGGCTGTTGTCCGGGATGCTCGTGCCCATCACCGTGCTGCCGGACTGGACGCGTCCGTTTTCCTGGGCGCTCCCCACCACCTGGGGCTCGCGGGCGGTGCACGCGGCGACCTCCGGCAGCGCGGGAGCCGGTGAGGTGCTGGTCCCCATGGGCGTGTCCCTGACGCTCGGCGCGTTGTACGCGTTGCTCGCCGTCCTCGTTCTGGGGCGGGTCGAACAGCGTGCCCGCGCCGCCGCGACCCTCTCGCTGGCCTGACACCCGGCCTGACACCGGGTCTGACACCGGGTCTGACACCCGGCCGGACGGCTCGACGACGGTCCATGGCCGGACCGCTGGACGTCCCGGCGGCGGTCACCAGGCCCGGCGCGCATGAAACCGGTGCCGGATCGCGCGCAGAACCGTTCCTCGAACTGCTTCCCGAACGCTTCCCGCCCCACCCAGGAGTTGCCCGCATGCCCGCCCGTACACCGTTCATGGACCCCGGCCCCGCACCTGCGGACCGGTCCCCGCGCCTCTACCGCCGGTTCGCTTCCGCATGGCGGCTCGTCGTGATCGGCGGTTCCCTTTCCTACCGGGCGCTCTTCAACTGGACGACGCCGCCCATGTTCATCGGGCTTCGTGTTCCTGGGACGGCAGCTCCAGGTCGCCGACGACCGGTTCTATCTGCTCGGCAACGCCGTGATCTCCGCCTCGACCGCCTGCGTCTACGGCGGCACGATGGCCGTCGCCAACGAGCGGCGGTACGGGACGCTGGGCGCGGTGCTGCTCAGCCCGCGGAACCGGGCTCCGCTCTGGTTCGGACGCGCGCTGCCGTATGTGCTGAACGGCCTCCTCATCAGTGTCTTCACGCTCTCCGCTGCCTGCCTCCTGCTTGGTCTGCGCATTCCGGTTGAGGCCCTTCCGGGGCTCGGCGCGGTCCTGCTCGCCGCCTCCGCCGGGTGTTCCGCCTTCGGCCTGGCCCTGGGGGCGCTGGGGCTGCGGTTCCGCGATGTCTTCCTCGTATCGAACGTGGCCAGTTCCGCGCTCCTGCTGCTGACCGGTGCCAACGTGCCCCGGGAGACCCTGCCGGGGTGGATGCGCGCCCTCGGGGACGTACTGCCGCTGACTCACGCGGCCGACGCGGCACGTCAGTTGTCAGCCGGGGCCGGGCTCGACGGCCGGGGCATCGCGGCGGAACTCGCGACGGGTGCGGGGTACGCGCTGCTCGCCGTCGTACTGCTCGCGGTGTTCGAACGGGGGAGCAGGCGGCGCGCCACGCTGGACGTGATGTGAGGGACGCGGGCGGCGGCCGGCGTGTGAATTCGGCCATGGCCGGGCCCTGCCCCTCTGTCGCCCTGTCGGCGGGCCCTGCTGTTCACCCCGTGTTGGCGTCCGCGACGCCGTGCGGTGGGAGCCTCCGTGAGAAACCGGGGGTAGCCCGGGGCATGCCGGGGAAGAGGGAGGCGTACGGATATGGAGAGCGGGCCCGCTGTCTTCGCCGGAACGGCGTTCGTGCTGTTCGGTGCGGCACTGCTGCTGTGGACGGGGGCGCGCGTGCTGCACCGCGCGCCGGTGGCGTACCGGGTGAGCCCCGCTGTTTCCACCGCACTCGCCACTGTGTTCGGCGTACTTTTCCTCGTCCTCGGGGTGTGGTGCCTCGGCCGCGTCTGAGCCCGCGCCCGCAGCGCGCGACCGGTCGCGCCCCGTCGGCATGTTCCCTCCGGCCGCTGGGAACACGCCCGGGATGTCCGCCCCTCGTCCTCGACGTAGGACGGCCAGGACGCCGCCGAAACCCGCAGGCAGCGGCCGTGCGCATGGCGGACCGAGTGGGCCGGGCGGCAGGAATGGCGGAAGTCGGGTTACCGTTCGAGTGGCCGTTGCGGGCTTTCGCCGTTTGACACGGGGGCGGGTTGTACCGTCACACTCCGCAGCGACAGCACTGTCGGCAGCGCCCCTCGCGCTGCCCTGATGCCCACCGAGCGTCGACCGGAGAGAAGAGCGAAGTTGTCCCCGACCAGCGAGACCGCACAGGGCGGCCGCCGACTCGTCATCGTCGAGTCGCCTGCCAAGGCGAAGACGATCAAGGGCTATCTCGGCCCCGGATACGTCGTCGAGGCGAGCGTCGGGCACATCCGCGACCTCCCGAACGGCGCCGCCGAGGTACCGGACGAGTACACCGGCGAGGTGCGCCGGCTCGGCGTGGACGTCGAGCACGACTTCCAGCCGATCTACGTCGTCAACGCCGACAAGAAGGCCCAGGTCAGGAAGCTGAAGCAGCTGCTGGCCGAGTCCGACGAACTCTTCCTCGCCACCGATGAGGACCGCGAGGGCGAAGCCATCGCGTGGCACCTCCAGGAAGTGCTCAAGCCCAAGGTCCCGGTCCACCGGATGGTCTTCCACGAGATCACCAAGGACGCGATCCGGGCCGCCGTCGCCAACCCGCGCGAGCTGAACCAGCGCATGGTCGACGCCCAGGAGACCCGCCGCATCCTCGACCGCCTCTACGGCTACGAGGTCTCGCCGGTTCTGTGGAAGAAGGTCATGCCGCGGCTGTCGGCCGGCCGCGTCCAGTCCGTCGCCACCCGCCTCGTCGTCGAGCGGGAGCGCGAGCGCATCGCCTTCCGCTCCGCCGAGTACTGGGACCTGACCGGCACCTTCGCCACCGGGCGGACCGGTGACGCCTCCGACCCCTCGACGCTCACCGCCCGCCTCAGTGCGGTCGACGGGCGCCGCATCGCGCAGGGCCGTGACTTCGGTCCGGACGGGCAGCTCAAGTCCGCCTCGGGCCAGACGCTGCACCTGGACGAGGCGAACGCCCGCGCGCTGGCCGCCGCGCTCGCCGATTCCGCGTTCGCCGTGCGGTCCGTCGAGTCGAAGCCGTACCGCCGTTCCCCGTACGCCCCCTTCCGTACGACGACCCTCCAGCAGGAGGCGAGCCGGAAGCTGGGCTTCGGGGCGAAGGCCACCATGCAGGTCGCGCAGAAGCTGTACGAGAACGGCTTCATCACTTATATGCGTACCGACTCCACGACCCTGTCGGACACCGCGATCTCCGCGGCCCGAGCCCAGGTGACGCAGCTGTACGGGGCGAACTACCTGCCCGACAAGCCGCGCACGTACGCCGGCAAGGTCAAGAACGCGCAGGAGGCGCACGAGGCGATCCGCCCCTCCGGCGACCGCTTCCGTACCCCGGCCGAGACCGGTCTCACCGGCGACCAGTTCCGGCTCTACGAACTGATCTGGAAGCGGACCGTCGCCTCCCAGATGAAGGACGCGGTCGGCAACTCCGTCACCGTCAAGATCGGCGGCCGGGCGAGCGACGGCCGGGACGCCGAGTTCTCCGCGTCCGGCAAGACGATCACGTTCCACGGCTTCATGAAGGCGTACGTCGAGGGCGCCGACGACCCGAACGCCGAGCTGGACGACCGCGAGCGGCGGCTGCCGCAGGTCGCCGAGGGCGACGCGCTGTCCGCCGACGAGATCTCGGTCGACGGCCACGCGACCAAGCCGCCGGCCCGTTACACCGAGGCCTCGCTGGTCAAGGAGCTGGAAGAGCGCGAGATCGGCCGCCCGTCGACGTACGCCTCGATCATCGGGACGATCCTCGACCGCGGCTACGTGTTCAAGAAGGGCACGGCCCTCGTGCCGTCGTTCCTCTCGTTCGCCGTGGTCAACCTGCTGGAGAAGCACTTCGGCCGGCTCGTGGACTACGATTTCACGGCCCGCATGGAGGACGACCTCGACCGCATCGCACGGGGTGAGGCCCAGTCCGTGCCGTGGCTGAAGCGGTTCTACTTCGGTGCGCAGGAGGGGGACGAATCGGCCGGTGCCGGAGCGGCTTCCGACGCGGGCAACGGCGACGGCGACCACCTCGGCGGGCTCAAGGAGCTCGTCACCGACCTCGGTGCGATCGACGCCCGGGAGATCTCCTCGTTCCCCGTCGGCAACGACATCAAGCTTCGCGTCGGGCGTTACGGCCCGTACATCGAGCGGGGCGAGAAGGACGCCGAGGGCCACCAGCGCGCGGACGTCCCCGAGGACCTGGCCCCCGACGAGCTGTCCGTCGAGTACGCGGAGGAGCTGCTGGCCAAGCCGAGCGGCGACTTCGAACTCGGCGCGGACCCGGTGAGCGGGAACCAGATCATCGCCAAGGACGGGCGCTACGGGCCGTACGTCACCGAGGTGCTGCCCGAGGGCACGCCGAAGACCGGCAAGAACGCGGTGAAGCCGCGGACGGCGTCGTTGTTCAAGTCGATGTCGCTGGACACGGTGACGTTGGCCGACGCGCTCAAGCTGATGTCGCTGCCGCGGGTGGTCGGCGAGGACGCCGAAGGTGTCGAGATCACCGCGCAGAACGGCCGCTACGGCCCGTACCTGAAGAAGGGCACGGACTCGCGGTCGCTCACCTCCGAGGACCAGCTCTTCGACATCACGCTCGAAGAGGCGCTCGCGATCTACGCGCAGCCGAAGCAGCGGGGCCGGGCCGCGGCCAAGCCGCCGCTGAAGGAGCTGGGCACCGACCCGGTGAGCGGGGCGCCGGTCGTCGTGAAGGACGGCCGTTTCGGGGCGTACGTCACCGATGGGGAGACGAACGCGACGCTGCGCACCGGTGACAGCGTCGAGGACATCACCCCTGAGCGGGGCTACGAGCTCCTCGCCGAGAAGCGGGCCAAGGGGCCGGCGAAGAAGAAGACAGCGAAGAAGGCCGCGGCCAAGAAGGCGCCTGCGAAGAAGGCCGCGGGGGCTGCGAAGAAGACCGCGGCGAAGAAGACGACGGCGAAGTCCGCGGTGAAGAAGGCGGCCGTGAAGAAGACGGCTGGGGCTGTGAAGAAGGGTGCGGCTTCGGAGGACTGAGGTCGCGGGGGCCTTCGGTGGGTGGGGCGGTTGGGGGTGCGTGTCCGCTGGGTGCGGCGTCGGGGGTGGGCGCCTGCGGCGGGCTTCCCCTCCCCGCCCCTTCCCGAAACCGGGGCTCTGCCCCGGGGCCCGTGCGGGGCTTTGCCCCGGACCCCGCGCCTCAAACGCCGGCGGGGCTGGGGGTGCGCGGGGTTCTGTCCCGGGCCCCGTGCTTCAAACGCCGGCGGGGCTGGGATGGCCGGCCGGAGTGGCCGGAGTGGCTGGCGGCGCGGTTGGTGGGGTTGGAGCGGCGGGGGCTGGAGGGTGAGGCTCTGCCCGGGGGGCCAGGTGGCAAACGTCGGTGGGGGCTCGGGTTCCGGGGGTGTTGCGGGCGTATGTTCGGATGCGGGACGCGAGCGGGGGGAGCGTCCCGATAGGCTGGGCGGATGACGCGAGCCGAGCAGCCTACGGTCGTGAGCCCCACCTCCGACACACTTGCCGCAGACTCACGCGAGCGCGCCGTACGAGCCTTGTTGCGTGTTCCCCCGCTGAAGCGGTTGTGGAGCGCCCAGCTCGTCGGCAGTACCGGCGATGCACTCGCCCTTCTCGTGCTGGTGTTGCTGTCGCTGCAAGCGGCGGTCCTTGAGGGCTCATTCGGGTCCGGATACCGCGGGGCGGCCTTCGCCGTCGCCGCCGTGTTCGGGGCCCGGATTATTTCCACCTTGCTCTTCGGAGCCGTACTTCTGGGGCCTTTGACGTCCCTGACCGCACCCGGCGGGCCGCTCGACCGGCGATGGCTGATGATCGGGGCCGACGGGCTGCGGCTCGCGCTGCTGGTCGTCGCGCCCCTGTGGATCGACTGGACGCCCGCCAACGCGCTCACGATGATCCTGGTCACCGTCTTCGTGACGGGGGCCGCCGAACGCCTGTGGACGATCGCCAAGGAGAGCGCGGCCCCCGCGCTGCTGCCCGCCCCGCCGATCGAGGGTGCCGCCGTGCGCCCGCTGCCGGACCACCTCGGCGCACTGCGCCGGCTCTCCCTGCGTACGGACTTCGCGGCCATTCCCCTGGCCGCGGCCGTTCTGCTGGTCGCCACGGTCATCGGCAATCTGCTGGGCTCAGGGCTCGACTGGTTCTCCTTCCACCAGGCGGCCCTCGGCTCGTACGTCGCTGCCGGTCTGTTCTCCGCCTCCATCTCCACCCTGTACTTCCTGGAACTGCCCGGTAGGCAGACGCCCCGCCCGCGCTCGCCGCTGGAGGGATTGCGGCGGCCCGCCGCGGGGAACGGCCCGGACAAGGGCCGTACCGGAGCCATTCCGCTGATCGTCGCCACCTGCGCGGCCGTCGCCGGAGTCATCGCCGCAGCGGCCGCGGTCGCCGTGCTGCACGCCACCGATCTCGGCGGCGGTCCCGTCACCCTGGCCCTGCTGATCCTCGCCCTGACCGGCGGTACCGGAGTCGGTATCCGTACCGCGCAGAAGGTGCTGCCGACCCTGTCGCGGCGGCGGCTGCTCTCACTGGCCACCGCCGTCACGGGCATCGCCCTCCTGGCGATGGGCCTGGTGCCCGACACCGCGACCGTCGTCCTGCTCGCCGTACTCGCCGGGTACGCGGCGGGCGTCGCCGCGAACACCGGTCATGTCCTCGTCGACCAGGAGACCGAGGAGACCCGCCGTACCAGGACCGCCGAACACCTCCAGGCCGTCGTCCGCGTCCTGATAGCACTCGGTGCGGTCGGCGGCCCCCTGGTGGCCGCGGCCATCGGCACCCACCGGCTGACCGTGGGCGACTTCGTCTTCGCCCACGGCGGCGCGGCGTTCACGCTGATGCTGGTCGGCGCCCTGCTGCTGCCGGTCGCCGCGATCGTCCTCGCCAAGACCGACGACCGCTCCGGCGTACCGCTGCGGCGTGACCTGCGCGAGGCACTGCGCGGCGGCGACCCGGCGGTCGCACCCGCCGCGACCGGCTTCTTCCTCGCCCTGGAGGGCGGCGACGGAGCGGGCAAGTCCACCCAGGTCGAGGCGCTCGCCGAGTGGATCCGGGCCAAGGGCCACGAGGTCGTCGTCACCCGTGAGCCGGGCGCGACCCCCATCGGCAAGCGGCTGCGCTCCATCCTGCTCGACGTGTCGTCGGCCGGGCTCTCCAACCGGGCCGAGGCCCTGCTGTACGCCGCCGACCGCGCCGAGCACGTCGACTCGGTCGTCCGCCCGGCTCTGGAGCGCGGCGCGATCGTCATCTCCGACCGCTACATCGACTCGTCCGTCGCCTACCAGGGCGCGGGCCGCGATCTGGCGCCGACCGAGATCGCCCGGATCTCGCGCTGGGCCACGGGCGGACTCGTCCCGCACCTGACGGTGCTCCTGGACGTCGCCCCGGAGACCGCCAGGGAGCGGTTCACCGAGGCACCCGACCGGCTGGAGTCCGAGCCGCCCGAGTTCCACGCCCGCGTGCGCTCCGGCTTCCTGACCCTGGCCGCCGCCGACCCGACGCGCTACCTCGTGGTGGACGCCGGCCAGGACCCCGAGTCGGTCACCACCGTCGTACGCCACCGGCTCGACCAGTTGCTGCCGCTCTCCGAGGCCGAGATCAAGGCCCGTGAGGAGGCCCGCAAGGCCGCCGAGGAGGAGGCCAGGCGCCGCGCCGAGGAGGAGGCCGCGCGCAAGGCGGAGGAGGAGCGCCTGGAGCGCGAACGGCAGGAGCAGCTCGCCAAGCTCCGTGCCGAGGAGGAGGAGCGCAAGCGCCGCGAGGAGGAGGAAGCGCGCCGCCGGGAGGCCGAACGCCAGGCGGAGGAGGCCCGGCAGCGTGCGGAGGAAGCCCGCCGGGTCGCCGAGGAGGAAGCCCGGCAGCGTGCCGAGGAGGCCCGCCGGGTCGCCGAGGAGGAGCGGGCCCGCCGCGAGGCCGAGGAAGCCGCCTACGAGGCCGAACAGGCCCGGCTGCGCCGCCAGGCGGAGGAAGACGCCCGGCTGCGGGCGGAGGCCGAGGCCAAGCGGCTGGAGAAGCAGCGCAAGGCCGAGGAGGCCCTGCTGCGTGCCGAAGCCGCACGCCGGCAGGCGGAAGCGGAGGCGGAGGCCGCTGCGGAGCGGGCTCGTGTCCAGGCCGCTCAGGAGGCGGAGGCGGCCCGGCTGCGGCAGGAGGCCGATGAGCGGAACTCCCGGGACTCCTCGCCGTCCGGGCCCGACAACGAGCTGACGGTGCCCACCCCGATCGTCAACCCGAACGAGGTCACCCAGCCGGTGGCCTCTCCGGTGGACCGGCCGTCCGACGAGGCCGAGACGACGATGCTTCCGAAGTTCTCGGACGCGCCCGAGGCTCCCGGTTCCGCCGACGAGACGACGGTGCTCCCGGCGGTGCGGGACGCGGGCGAGGACTCCGGACCGGGTACGGGCCGGGGCTCCGGCCGCGGCGGCGCACGGGCGTCCGACCCCGCCGACCGGGTACCGCGCGGCATCTTCCGGGACGAGCGCCCGGCCGGCCCCGCGGAGGGCGAGAACGAGCGCACCCGCGAGCTGCCGCAGATCACCGACCCGCATGCGGAACCGCGGCAGGCCGAGGACCAGCAGCCCCGTTCCCGCCGGACCCGGCGCCCCCGCCCCGACTGGGCGGAGGAGACCCCGCTGGACGACCTGCCCAGCCTGGCCGACGAACTGCTGGGCGGTCATGACGACGAGGGCCCGGAGCCCTCGGGCGGCCGGGGACGACGGCCGCGGCGCTGAGCGGTTGAGTCGTTGAGCTACGAGCTACGAGCTACGAGCTACTGAGCCACTGAGCCACTGCCACTGAGCTATTGACCGTTGAGCGGCTGGGTCGCTGACCGAAGTCCGGGGTCGGGAGTCCGGAGTCCGGAGTCCGGTACGGCTGTGGTGCTGGATCCGGGAGTCCGGGTACGGCCCCGAGTCCGGGTACGGCCCCGAGTCCGGGTACGGGTTCGGCTACAGGCTTGGGTTCAGGTTCACGTTCGGGCTCGGGCTCGGGTTCAGATTTCGGGATGCCGGATGCGCCGGTGGTTCCGCCCCGCGAACGGGGGTGGGGCCACCGGCGTCCGCCTTTTCGGGCCCGTCCCCGCACGCGTTGTCAGACCCGTCCTCCACAATGGAAGCCGGATCGACGAGAGCCATACGTGGTCGCGCCGCCGCTGCCCCACGGGCGGTGGCGCGCCCGCAGATATCTGAAGGGCGGTGCCCCATGTCCGTATGGGACGACCTGGTCGGCCAGGACCGGGTGCAGGAACAGCTGGGCGCCGCCGCCCGGGATGCCGACACGCTGGTCACCGCCGACGCCGCGGGGGAGACGGTGGAGACCGGCTCGAAGATGACGCACGCCTGGCTGTTCACCGGCCCGCCGGGCTCCGGGCGTTCCACCGCCGCCCGCGCCTTCGCCGCCGCCCTCCAGTGCACCAGCCCGGACCGCGCCCTGGGCGGGGCGCCCGGCTGCGGCTTCTGCGACGGCTGCCACACCGCCCTCATCGGTACGCACGCCGATGTCGACGTGATCCGTACCGACCTGCTCTCCATCGGTGTGAAGGAGACCCGTGAGCTGGTGCGCCGCGCCCAGCTCTCGCCGGCCGTCGGGCGCTGGCAGGTCATCGTCCTGGAGGACGCCGACCGCCTCACCGAGGGCGCGGGCAACGTCCTCCTGAAGGCGGTCGAGGAACCCGCGCCGCGCACGGTGTGGCTGCTGTGCGCGCCCTCGCTGGAGGATGTGCTGCCGACGATCCGCTCCCGGTGCCGCCACCTCACGCTGCGTACGCCGCCGGTCGACGCGGTCGCCGATGTCCTGATCCGGCGGGACGGCATCGATCCGGAGCGGGCCGAGGCCGCCGCCCGCGCCACGCAGGGGCACATCGGCAGGGCGCGCCGCCTCGCCACCGACGAACGGGCCAGGGCGCGCCGGGCCGCCGTGCTGAAGCTTCCGCTGCGTGTCGAGGACATCGGGGGCTGCCTCAAGGCGGCGCAGGAGCTCATCGACACGGCGACCGACGATGCGAAGCAGGCGTCCGAGGAGACCGATGCGAAGGAGACGGAGGACATGAAGGCGGCGCTGGGCGCCGTCGCGGGTGGCCGCATGCCGCGCGGTACGGCGGGGGTGATGAAGGAGCTGGAGGACAAGCAGAAGCGCCGCAAGACCCGTACCCAGCGCGACAGTCTCGATCTGGCGCTCACCGAGCTGACCGGCTTCTACCGTGACGTGCTCGCCCTGCAGTTCGGCTCGCGGATCGCCATAGCCAACGCCGACGCCCAGGACTCCCTGGACCGGGTCGCCCGCTCGTCCACGCCCGAGCGCACGCTGCGCCGGATCGAGGCGGTGTCCGCCTGCCGCCGGGCCCTGGACCGCAATGTGGCACCGCTGCTGGCGGTGGAGGCGATGACGATGGCCCTGCGCGCGGGCTGAGGCAGGGACGGAGCGGGGGGCCACTCCACTCCCGTCCGATCTGCCGTCGAATCACCCGAAAGAGCGTGGAATCGGGCGGACGGCGGAGCGGCGGCTACGCTCCGGGCATGCACACCAGGCGCCCGTTCCGCACTCTCGCCCTCGCGCTCGGCACTGCCGGCCTGCTCATCTCCGGGTGCAGTAGTGGAAGCTCGTCATCAGGTGCCTCGTCCCCCGCGCAGGCGGCCTCCGTCTCCCCCTCGCCCGTGCCGGCGGCCCTGAAGTCGTACTACGCCCAGCACCTCAGCTGGCGGGACTGCGGGGTGAGCGGATTCCAGTGCACGACGATGAAGGCGCCGCTCGACTACGCGAAGCCGGACGGCGGGGAGATCAAGCTGGCCGTCTCGCGGAAGAAGGCGACCGGCCCCGGCAAGCGGATCGGCTCACTCCTGGTGAACCCGGGCGGCCCCGGCGGATCGGCCATCGGCTATCTCCAGGGCTATGCGGCGATCGGCTATCCCGCCCAGGTGCGCGCCCGCTACGACATGGTGGCCATCGACCCGCGCGGCGTGGCGCGCAGCGAGCCCGTCGAATGCCTGACCGGTCCGCAGATGGACGCCTATACGCAGGTCGACCAGACACCGGACGACGACGCCGAGGTCACAAAGTTGAGCGGGGCCTTCAAGAAGTTCGCCACGGGTTGCGAGAAGCGTTCCGGTGAGGTCCTGCCGCACGTCTCGACGGAGGAGACGGCCCGGGACATGGACATGCTGCGCGCCCTGCTCGGGGACGAGCACCTGAACTACGTCGGGGCGTCGTACGGGACGTTCCTGGGCGCGACGTACGCGGAGCTGTTCCCCGGCCGGACCGGCCGCCTGGTCCTCGACGGGGCGATGGACCCCTCGCTCTCGTCCATCGAGCTGAACCGGGACCAGACGGCGGGGTTCGAGACGGCGTTCCAGTCCTTCGCGCAGGACTGCGTGCGGAAGTCGGACTGCCCGCTCGGCACCACGTCCGCCGACGAAGCGGCGACCCGGCTGAAGAAGCTGTTCACGGAGCTGGACGCCAAGCCGATCCCCACGGGTGAGTCCCGCGACCTCGGTGAGTCCCTCGCTACCACGGGCGTCATCGCAGCCATGTACGACGAGTCGGCCTGGCCCCAGCTCCGCGAGGCCCTGACCGCGGCCGACGCGGGCGACGGCTCCGGCCTGCTCGCCCTGGCGGACAGCTACTACGAACGCGAGCCGAGCGGTGAGTACGCCAACCTGATGTACGCCAACGCCGCGGTGAACTGCCTCGACCTCCCGCCCGCCTTCGCCACCCCCCAGGACGTCACCAAGGCCCTCCCCTCCTTCGAGGAGGCCTCCCCGGTCTTCGGCGAGGGCTTCGCCTGGGCGGCCCTGAACTGCGCCTACTGGCCCGTCCCCGCCACCGGCACCGCCCACCGCATCGAGGCCGAGGGCGCCGCCCCCATCGTCGTGGTCGGCACCACCCGCGACCCGGCGACCCCGTACCACTGGGCCGAGTCCCTGGCCGACCAGCTCTCCTCCGGCACCCTCCTCACCTACGAGGGCGACGGCCACACCGCGTACGGCCGGGGCAGCGACTGCATCGACACGGCCATCAACACGTACCTCCTGGAGGGCACCCCGCCGCCGGCCGGCAAGAAGTGCTCCTGACCCCCATCGGGCCCCTGACCTGCGCCTACGCCACCGCTGAGGGCTGGTGCGGAGCACCCCGGGAAACTGTGTAGACTTGGCTCCGCTGCTGATCGCATCATGGTGCGAACAGGGCGCGCCGCCTTAGCTCAGTTGGCCAGAGCAACGCACTCGTAATGCGTAGGTCTCGGGTTCGAATCCCGAAGGCGGCTCAGTTGAACCCCAGGTCACACACCTCGTGACCTGGGGTTTTCGCGTTCGGTCGATGTGGTCGGGGAAGGGTGGGGTTCCCCGGTTTCGCGGTGTGGCAGGGGCCTCAGGGCATGTCGTGGAGGAATTCCCACAGGGCGGACAGCAGTTCCGCCGGGGCGTCCTCCTGGACGAGGTGGCCGGCGTCGGGAATGGTGCGCAGTCGGGCGCCGGGCAGCGCGTCGGCCAGTTCGTATGCCTTGGTCACCGGGATCCAGGTGTCGTTCTCGCCCCAGCAGACCATAACCGGGATCTCGACGTTCGGGTACAGCGGCTGGACCTCGTCCGTGTACCGCTGGTCGGCCTGGGCGATCTGCCGGTAGAAGGCGGCCTGGCCCACTTCGGTCAGCCAGGGGGCCGCCAGCAGTTCGGCCGTGGCGGGGTGCAGGCCACGGCTGCTGGCCGAGCTCAGGTACTCCCGCAGTAGAGCGGCGTGCAGGGCCGGCGGGAGCTGTTCGAACACGTCGGCGTGCCGGCCGACCAGCCGGAAGAACGGCGAGCCCCATGGTGCCAGTGCGACCGGGTCGACGAGTGCCAGCCCCCCGTAGGGGACGTCGTGCAGCAGATGGGCGCGCAGGGCGACGGCCCCGCCGAAGTCATGGGCGACCACCGTAGGCGCGTCGAGCCCCCAATGCTCCATCAGTCCGGTGAACACCTGGCTCTGCGCGGCCAGTGAGACGTTCTGGCCCTCGTACTGCTCCGATGTCCCGTAGCCGGGCATGTCCCAGACGTACACGGGGTGTTGGTGGGACAGGGCCCGCGCGATGTCGCGCCAGACGAAGGAGGAGAACGGGGTGCCGTGCAGCAGTACCACCGGAATCCCGTGCTCCGGGCCCAGCCGGTCCCAGCGCACCTCGCCGATGTCGCTACGAAATGACTTGGTCAACTTCCAGTCGGTCACGGCTTTCTGATCCTTCATTCGTCCGAGTGCTCGCATCTCGGCAGGGCGGACATTCCGGCAGTCGGGAGCAGTGGGGCGGTGCGCGTGGTTCGGTGCGTTGTTATGGGGAATCCCGCTTGCGGCGGCGGTGTGCCGCCACCCGTGTGCGTGACGCGCAGGTGGTCGAGCAGTAGCGCTGTGCCGCGCCCGGTCCGGTGCCCAGGTAGAGGTTCGCGCAGTTGGGCGCGGCGCATTCGCCCCAGGTCGCGCGGCCGTTCTCACTGATGATCTGCGCGAGGGCCAAGGCGCTCGAAGCGGTGAACCAGTCGTCCCAGCCGGAATCCTCGCCCCGGTCGAGGTGCAGGTGCCAGGAGTGTCCGTCGTGGCGGGAGAGCCGCGGGCGGGCGTCGGAGCCGGCCAGCAACTCGTTGACGGTGAGGGCGGCCCGGTCCGTGTCGGTCAGGGTCAGGATGCGGGCGACTCGTAGGACGGCGGCCCTGAGCCGCTCGGCGTCGGCCGTGGAGAACGCCGTCGCCGTGAGATCCTCCGGGCGCTCCCCGTGCCGGGCCAGCAATTCGGCCAGAGCCTCACGAGGCAGTGCCGGGTCCCCGCGCAGGGCATTCGCCAGGTCGACCAGCCGCTGCGCCGGGTGGAAGCCCGGACGGATCGCCGTGCCGCTCACGGTTTGTCCTTTCCTCGCCTCGTTCACCGGATCCGAGTGGGGATCGATCCATGAAGTCACTGTAACGCGTTTGTATTCTAACCCGTTACGGCCTGGAGGGTGCGTACGCTCATCTCGACGACACCGCGAGGTTTGTTGCCAACACCGGTCTCCTCGTCGGGCTGGGCCCCGAGGCCCTGCTCATCGACGCGGGCTTCGGCCCCGGTCCGGTACCCGACGACCCGTCCGACCCCGCACCCGGCGCGGTGCACGGCGGCCGGCTGCCCGTCGGCCTCGCCCGCCTCGGCCGCCGTCCCGACGCCGCTGCCCGTCGGCGTCGCTCGCCTCGGCCGCCGCCCCGGGACCGTCGGCTTCGGCATCCACTTCGCGGACGTCGTCTTCGGGCGTGTGGTGGGCGACCTCCGGGTCCCCGTGTGAGCGACCGCTCAAGCGGTGTAGCCGAACCAGTCGAAGTGGACGGTGCCGCTCGCGGCGTACAGGCCGATGACGCGGCCGGTGAAGCCGCCGGTGACCTCGGTGGAGAGGTAACGGCCGTCCAGGGTGCCGAGCGTGGTGAAGGTGCCGTCCGGTTCCTCGAAGCCCAGGGCCACCGTGTCCGGTCCGGTGCAGGGGCCGTGGGGCGGTTCGGTACGGGTCACGTCGATGCCGAGGACCAGGGGGCCGGGCGGGGCGGGGTGGGAGGCGACCACGGTGCGCAGGGGGCCGATGCGGGCGATCAGGCGGACCTCGCCGCCGCCCGTCTCGATCGCGTAGTGGTGCAGTTCGTCCAGCCGGACCGCGAGGCCGCCGCAGCCGTCCGCCGCGTCGGCCAGGGTGCGGGCCCGGCACGACAGGTGCTGCTGGCGGCGGCCGACGAACACCGCGTCCGGGTCGTCCAGGGTGCCGCCCCGGCCGTGCAGCGTCAGCCAGCCGGGGCGCTCCTTCGTACCGCACCGGCCGGCCGTCGAGCGGCGGGGCGAGATCCAGTACGGGTACGGCTCGGCGAGGTCGAAGTCGTCCCGGGCGGGGGCGGCGGGCGCGGGGACCAGCGGCCACGGGGGCGCCGGCAGGTCCGGGGACAGCTCGCCGACGACGGGCCAGCCGTCCACCCAGGTCACCGGGGCCAGGAAGGTCTCCCGGCCGAGCACGTGCCAGCCGGGGGAGCCGCCGCCCGGACGCACGCCGAGCAGTACCAGCCACCACGAGCCGTCGGGGCCCTGCACCAGGTCGCCGTGGCCGGTGTTCTGGATGGGGTGTTCGCGGCCGCGGTGGGTGAGGACCGGGTTGTCCGGGCACGGCTCGAACGGGCCGGACGGTGAGGGGCCGCGCGCGATCGAGACGCCGTGGCCGCGTTCGGTGCCGCCTTCGGCGATGAGCAGGTACCAGTGGTCCCCGATCCGGTACAGGTGCGGCGCCTCCGGGGCCTTCGAGCCCGGTGTCCCGGACCAGATGCGGCGGGGTTCGCCCAGCGTCTGGCCGGTCCGCGGGTCGATGCGGACCTGGGAGACCCCCGCCACGGTGCACCAGCAGGTGCCGTCCTCGTCCCAGGCCAGGTCCGGATCGATGCCCGGGACGCCGGGCAGCGGGACCGGATCGGACCAGGGGCCGGCCGGGTCCGTGGCCGTGAACAGCAGGTTGCCTACGACGACGTTGGTGACGATCAGCCAGAAGCGGCCGTCGTGGTGGCGGAGCGTCGGCGCGTAGATGCCGCCGGACGACCGGGTGTCCGCCGGCAGGTGCAGCTGCTCGGGCCGGTCCAGGACGTTGCCGATCTGCGTCCAGTTGACCAGGTCGCGGCTGTGGAAGAGGGGGACGCCGGGGAAGTACTCGAAGCTGGAGCACGCCAGGTAGTAGTCCTCGCCCACGCGGCAGACGCTGGGATCGGGGTGGAACCCGGGGATGACGGGGTTGCTGACCGTCGTGCTCGTCTCGTCTCGGACTGGTGGCATGGCATGACATCCGTTCCTGTACGTCGAGCGCGTGCTGCCGGAGGAGGAGGCGAGCGGCCGAGCGTTGCCTATCGAAGCGCTTCGATCAGTGGCGACAGTAATGACCTCGTGGCTCTGCGACAAGGGGGCGGAAGCGCTTGCGTCCCGGTCCATCGAGACGTCACGCCGTACCTCCGTTGCTCTTGAGCAGCTGGCCGTTGACCCACTGGCCCTGCGGTGAGCAGAGGAAGTCGACCAGGTGCGCGGTGTCCCGTGGAGTGCCCAGGCGGCCGAGCGGGGTCTCGCGCGCGAGGGTGCCCGCCAGCTCCTCGGTCATCCAGCCGGTGTCCACCGGGCCCGGGTTGATGACGTTGGCGGTCACGCCCAGGTGGGCCAGTTCGTGCGCGGCGGCCAGGGTGATGCGGTCCAGGGCGCCCTTGCTCGCCCCGTACGGGAGGTTGCCGACCGTGTGGTCGCTGGTGAGCGCGATGATCCGGCCCGACCCGGCGGGGGAGCGGAAGCGGAGCCCGTACTCCCGGATCAGCAGCCAGGTGGCGCGGGCGTTCACCGCGAAGTGCCGGTCGAAACTCGCGAGGGTGGTGTCGAGCAGCCCCGAGTCCACCGACTCCGCATGGCTCAGTACGAGCGCGGTGACGGGTCCCATGCGGCGCTCCGCCTCGTCGAAGACCCGGGTCGGGGCGTCGGGGTCGATGAGGTCCGCCTCGATGGCCGCGGTGCGGGCACCGTGCTCGGCGAGGGACGCCTCGATGGCGGCTGTCGCGCCGCGCTCCTCGCCCCAGGTCATGCGCCGGTCGTACGGCGTCCAGTAGGTGAAGGCGATGTCCCAGCCGGAGGCGGCCAGTTGGCGCGCGATGCCCGCGCCGATGCCGACCGTGCGGCCGACCCCGGTGATCAGGGCGACCGGGCGGGGCGGGGCGGGCGCCGGGGTGGCGGCGGGGGCGGGCTGTGCGGCCGGCGTGGGTTGTCCGGGGGTGGGCTGTGCGGCTGTTGTGGGCTGTCCGGGTGTGGTCACGGGGGCTGATCCTGCTGGACGAACTCCCCTCCCGGCAACGGAATTCGGGCTGTTCTCCCTCAGGTCGTACGGCTCAGGAACGGCGGCGCAGGACCGCGGTGCGGGCCTTCAGCAGGTTCGGCACCAGGGAGTAGACGACGGCCGGCACGACGATCCCCGTGATGACCAGGGTGCGCAGGAGCACCGGGAAGCC
Organism: Streptomyces sp. ATexAB-D23; assembly: GCF_000373645.1. Taxonomy (GTDB): domain Bacteria; phylum Actinomycetota; class Actinomycetes; order Streptomycetales; family Streptomycetaceae; genus Streptomyces; species Streptomyces castrisilvae. Next base: position 122,016 of record NZ_KB892005.1, read on the forward strand.
CTTGACGTAGGGGCCGACCAGCAGTTGCACGACGGTCAGGGCGGCGAAGACCGCGATCCAGGTGAGCACGGCGCGCGTGTGCACGGAGGGCGGCGCGGGCGGCTGGGCGGTTGTGGTGGAGGTGATGGATGCGGTGGTGGGGCGGGTGGCGGTGGTCATGTGGAGTCCCATCCGGTGGGGTGGTGTGGAGGCGTGGAGGCGTGCGGAAGGTGGCGCCCGGCTGGTGCCGGGGGCGTCTGTGTGTCGCGATCCACTGTGCCAACCCATCGGTTGGGAGTCAACCATCTAGTTGGTTGGAACCTGTGCGAAGCCGTTCTACGCTGGTCCCATGACCCCGGACACGACCCACACCAAGGAACGGCTCCTCGCTGCGGCGAAGGAGGAATTCGCGGCATACGGAATCGCCGGAGCGCGCGTCGACCGCATCGCCGGACTCGCCGGCGTGAACAAGGAGCGGATCTACGGGTACTTCGGCAACAAGCAGAAGCTGTTCGACGCCGTCGTGGGGCGTGCGCTGGACGAGCTGGCCGAGGCCGTCCCGCTCAAGGGCGGCGACGATCCGGCGGAGTACGTGGGCCGGGTGTACGACTTCCACCGGGACAATCCGGTCCTCGTCCGGCTCTTCTTCTGGGAGGGCCTGCACTACCGCGACGGCGTACTGCCCAACGAGGAGCGGCGCCGCGGTCACTACGAGGAGAAGATCGCCGCCCTGGCCGAGAGCTTCGGGACCGAGGCGTCGCCGCAGGTCGCGGCCTGCCTGCTGAGCCTGATCGGGCTCGCCGCCTGGCCCAACGCGGTGCCGCAGCTCGCGCGCCTCGTCATCGGTACCGAAGCCGGGGCCGACGGTGCTCCCGACCTGCGCGCCCATGTCGTGGCCTTCGCCCGCCAGGCCCTGTCCGGAGTCCAGCCCGCCACGCCGACGGCCTGAGGCGAGCCGCGCGGGTGGGCGGCCCGAGGCGAGCCGCGCCCCGGCCGGGTGCAGGACCCGGACCGGGCGGCTGATGGTCCTGGTCATCGCCCTGGTGCATACGGGGATCGCGCCGGCCAACACGCAGGTGGTGGCGGCATCGGACCGGGTGCGCGACGTCGCCGTACTCCGCCTCGCCGGGGCGAGGGGGCCGCAGGTGCTCCGGCCGGCCGGAGCGGCGGCGCCGGCCGTGGTCGCCGTGGGGGCGCTGCTCGGCGGGGCGGTGGCCGCGCTGAACCTGCTCGGCGTACGCGGGGCGCTCGGCTTGCTCGGCCTGCGCTCCCCGGTCGTCGTCCCGTGGGACGTCATCGGCCCGGTAGTGACGGTGAGCGGGGTTCCGGCGGTGGCCTTCACCGTGCTGTCCGCCTCGCTCTCCCTGCGTACGCGGTCGGTCGGACCGGTGCTTCCCCGGCGGAGTCGGGGGGCTACGTGGCGAGTGAGGCGACCAGCTCCGCCGCCTCGGCGATGAGTCCCGTCTCCGCCGGGCTCATCGTCGGATTGAGGGTGCGGCGGGTGGCCGCGTCGGCGAGGTGGCGGGCCGGGATGCCGTCGTCGGCGGCGGCCAGGAGTGGGACCAGGGTGGTGACCAGCACCCGGGCGTCCACCGCCGCCGGATGGGCCGGATCGACGGCCACCTGCGCCAGGATCAGCGCCGACATGGCCCGGTCCAGGGCCGGCGGGCCCTCCTCGCTGTTGCTCCAGTCGATCACGACCGGGCCGTCCGCCGTCAGTATCACGTTGTCCGGGTGCAGATCGAGGTGCAGGACGCGGTCCTCGGGGTCGGGCGAGAGCCGGGCCGGCACCGTGTGCAGATCCGCGAGCAGACCGGCCAGCAGAGCGGCCCCCTCCTCGGCGCCGACCGCCCCGGACAGCAGCGACTCCAGCATCGTCGGACCGTGCAGGCGTTGCAGGACCAGGTCGCCGGGCCGGGCCGACGGGGGCTGCGGGCCGAGCCGGGGGACCGGGTAGCCGGAGGCCGAGAGGTAGGACATGACGGGCAGTTCGCGGGAGGCGTCCATCCCGGCGCGGTAGCGCCGCAGGACCCACGCCTCGTCCAGCTCGTACACGTCCGCATCGCGTCCGCTGCCCAGCAGTTGGCCTATTCGCATGACAGGAACCTACTTGGGCGCATCGCCCCGGGGGAGTGCGGGCCCGGACCCGTCACTTCGCGTCCGAGTAGCGCTCCACCACGGCCGTGGTGAACGGGAAACGGACCGGCGTCTCACCGAAGGCCGTCCGGCCGGCCAGCTCGGCGGCCTCCCGGATCGCCGTCACCACCGCCCCGGTCTCCTCCAGCGGGCAGTGCACGATCACCTCGTCGTGCTGGAAGAACACCAGCTCCGCCCGGAGCCCGGCGGCCGCCACCGACCGGCGCAGCGCCGCCAGGAGGAGCAGCGCCCAGTCGGCGGCGCTGCCCTGCACCACGAAGTTGCGGGTGAACCGGCCGCGCGCACGGGCGTCGGTGGAGGCGTAGCCCGGCAGGAAGCCGTAGCCCGTGGGCCGTTCGGACCCGGCCGGGTCCGACTCGGCTTCCTCCTGGGGGATTCCGGCTTCGCCGTCCTCCCCGTGGCCGGCCGCGGGCGGGCTGGTGCGGCCCAGCCAGGTGCGTACGAGACGGCCCTCCTCGCCGGCCTTCGCTGCGTCGTCCACATAGGACACCGCGCGCGGGAACCTGCGGCGCAGGGCCGCCAGATTCTTCAGGCCGTCGCCGGAGGTCTGGCCGTAGACGGCACCGAGGAGCGCGACCTTGGCGTGGTCGCGGTCGCCGTGGAAGGCGCGGTCGGACAGCGCGGTGTAGAGGTCGCCGTCGTGTCCCGCCACCTCCATGAGGCCGGGGTCGCGGGAGATCGCGGCCAGCACCCTCGGCTCCATCTGGTCGGCGTCCGCGACGACCAGGCGCCAGCCCGCGTCGGCGACGACGGCCCGCCGGATCACCTTGGGGATCTGGAGCGCCCCGCCGCCGTTGGTCGTCCACCGCCCGCTGACTGTGCCGCCCGGCTGGTACTCGGGGCGGAAGCGGCCGTCGCGGACCCAGTCCTGGAGCCAGCTCCAGCCGTGCGCGGTCCAGATCCGGTACAGCTTCTTGTAGGCGATGAGCGGCGCGACCGCCGGGTGATCCAGCGCCTCCAGCTCCCAGCGGCGCGTCGAGCGCACCTTGATACCGGCCTGCGCGAACGCCTTCACCACATCGGCGGGCAGGTCCGGGCGCACCCGGCGGCCGAACGCGGCGGACACCTCGTCGGCCAGCTCGGCCAGCCGGCGGGGCTCGCCGCCGCCCGCGTACCGCTCGCCGAGCATCTCGTGCAGCACCTCACGGTGGACGTCGGCCCGCCAGGGCAGGCCCGAGCGGTTCATCTCGGCGGCGACCAGCATGCCCGCCGACTCGGCGGCCGTCAGCAGGCGCATCCGGTCCGGCCGGTCCGTGGCGTCATGGCGGGCGAGCTGGGCCGCGTACACCTCGACCAGCGCGTCGAAGGGCAGCTCGGGGCCGGAGGACGGTTCGAACAGGGAGGACTGGGAGCCGGGCACCGCCGACCGGGGCGGCGGATCGGGCGGCACCGGGCCGCCGCGCAGCCGGGCCAGGGCGGCCGCGGCGGAGCGGGGCTCACCGAGCCTGCCCTCGTGGCCCAGCAGCAGGGACTCGGCGACCTCCACGTCGTAACAGCGCTCGACCCGCACCCCGGCGGCGAGCAGGCGCGGATAGACCTCGGGCGTCGAGCGCCACACCCAGCGGGTGACGTCGGGCCGGGAGCGGACGGCCGCGGCCACGTCGGGCTCGGCCAGGACCGGGCCCGCGGGCAGGCCCGCGCGGTCCAGCGGAGCGAGCCGCGCACCCCCGCCCTCCGTGACGGCCAGCGCCCAGCGTTCGGTCATACGGCCGAGTCTGGCACCCGCCACTGACAACGCCGGCCGGACACGGGCGCCGCTCGCGGTCCGCCCGCGCACCAGCCGTGGATCAGCCGCGCACCAGCCGTGGATCAGCCGCGCACCAGCCGGGCACCAGCCGCGCACCAGTCGTGGACCAGCGGTGGATCAGTCGTGCGCCGCCCGCGCGTTCGATATCCACAGGGTGTGGATGAATCCTGTGCATCCCGCCCCGCCTACCCTGACCTCATGGAACCGGTGATCGACCAGGCGTTCGCAGCCACCCTCTATACGGACGACGACGCCGGTCTCGACACCGGTGCCTCGCTGCTCGCCGCCGCCCCCACGGCCGACGCGGAGCTGGTGCGCCGGGGCGAGGAGTTCGTCCGGCGGGCCTGGGAGCGCGGCTGGCTGCCCGCCGATGTCGTCCGCGTCGTCCGCCGCGATCTGGACGAGCACGCGGCGGGGCTGGCAGCCGGGCTGATCGCCGCCGAGGTCCGGCGCTACCCGGAGCTGCCGCCGCGCTGGCGGTCCCAGCTGGACGAGCTGCCCGCCGCACCGCCCTGGGGCCGGCCCGACCGGTTCTCGTACGCCTCCGCACTGCTCGGGCTCTACCGGCTGCTGCTCGCGCTGCCCGTCATCGAACCCGTCGGGCCGCCGCCCGGTGCGGCGCGCGAGGCGCTGTACCGGCCGCCCGTCGCGGGCGAACCCCGCATGCTGACCCGTATCCGCGCGTTGCTGGCGAAGGCGGAGGCGACCGGGTTCCCCGAGGAGGCGGAGGCGCTCTCCGCGAAGGCGCAGGAGCTGATGGCCCGGCACAGCATCGACGAGGCCCTGCTCGCGGCCCGTACCCACGGCGACCGCACGCCGGGCGCGTGCCGGATCGGTGTGGACGCCCCGTACGAGACGGCCAAGGCGATCCTGCTCGACGCGGTGGCCTCGGCGAACCGCTGCCGGGCGGTGTGGAACAGCGACTTCGGCTTCACCACGGTCGTGGGATTCGAGGCGGACCTGGAGGCCGTGGAACTGCTCCACACCTCGCTGCTGGTGCAGGGCACCGCCGCGATGACCCGGGCCGAGGCCGGGCAGCGGGCCGGCGGACGCAAGCGGACCAAGACGTTCCGGCAGTCCTTCCTGATGGCGTACGCCCAGCGCGTCGGTGCCCGGCTGGCCGACGGCACCGCCCGCGCCACGGCCGAGGCCGACGCGGAGGGCGGCGCCGGGGGCGGCGCGGGCGCCGGATCCGGGCTGCTGCCCGTGCTCGCCGCGCGGGACCTTGCGGTCGGCGACACCGCCGAGAAGATGTTCCCCCGGACCACGACCACCCGGGTCAGGGGCGCCACCGACCTGGACGGCTGGAACCACGGCACCCGGGCGGCCGACCGGGCCCGGATGGGCGGGGGGACTCCGGAGATCCGGGGCTGAGCCGGGGGTCGGTGATCCGGGGCTGAACCGGGGGGCCGGAGATCCGGGGGTCGGAGATCCGCGACCGACCCGGGCGTCGGAGAGCCGGAACCGACCCGGGCGCCGGCCGGGAGCCCGGCGGATGTCCGACGGGTTCCTGGGGGTGGCTTCCTGGGCACTTCGGACGGGTTCCTGGAGTGGCTGCCCGGACAGCCCCGGACGGTTCCTGGGGTGGCTGCCTGGGCACCTCGGACGGTTCCCGTAGCGGCTGCCCGGACAGCCCCGGACGGTTCCCGGAGCGGCTGCCCGGAACCCCGGACGGGCCCCCGGGCCGATCGCCCGGACGTTCCTGACGGCCGCCCGGACATCCGGTCCGACAACTCGGGCAAAAGGTGAAATCCGGCTAGGCTCGGGTCATGAGCTGGCTCCGGGCGCTGAGGGAGACCGCCCGCTCCGGCCTGACGATCGAGCGGCGGCGCCTCGAACCGCTGATCGCGCTGCGCGGCGCGGCCGGGCTCGCCCTGGTCATCGGGGTGAGCCTCGCGCTCTTCGGACCCGTGGTCGCCGCCAGCTCCGCGTTCGGCGCGTTCCAGGCGGCCATCGCCACCTTCCAGCGCAGCTGGCGCCCCCGGCCCGTGCTCGCCCTGATCTCCGGCGTGAGCCTCGGCCTGTCCACCTTCATCGGCTACGTCACCGGCTCCCACCTGCCGCTCTTCCTGGTCCTCCTGGTGCTCTGGACCTTCCTCGCCGGGCTGGCCTGGGCGGCGGGCCCGACCGGCGGGATCATCGCCGCGTCCAACGTCGCGATCATGCTGGTCACCATCACCCTGCCCACCTCCGTGGGGCAGGCGGCCCTGCACGCCGCGATGATCATGTTCGGCGGGATCGTCCAGGCGGCCCTGATCGTGCTCCTCCCGATCCGGAGATGGGGCCCGCAGCGCGACGCGCTCGCCGACGCGTTGGCCGCCGAGGCCGACTACGCACGGCGGCTGCGCCACGACCCGGTCGCCCACTTCGACCCGGTGCCGCTGATGCACGCGCGCCGGGCCGCCGCCGTCACCCCGCGCGAGGCCCGGCGCCGCCCCGCCGAACTGCACGGCTCACGCGGGATCGCCGAACGCATCAGGCCGGTGCTCGCCTCGCTCGCCGATCCGGCCATGGGCGTGCCGTCCGAGGGCCCCGAGCGCGACCGCGTCCGCGAACTGCTGGCCGCCGCCGGATCGGTGCTCGACGCGGCGGCCCGCGCCATTCGCAACGGCGATCCGGTGAAACTGCCCGGACCCGCCGTCGCGGTGCTGCGGACCCCGGACACCGGGGCCCTGTTCACCGGCCCGCCGCTGCGCGCCGCCGACCGGCTGGCCGCCCTGCTCTCCGACGTGATCGAGGCGGCCGAGGGCGACGGCACGAGGGAGGAGCGGGCCGGGGCCGAGGAGGCCGCCGACGCGATCAACGCCGGCCGGCCGGCCGCCCCGCACCAGCAGCGCCCCACCCTGCTGCGTCTGGTCCCGGTCGTGATCGGGGCGATGCGCCGCGAGGTGCACCACGGGTCCCCGATCCTGCGGCACGCCGTCCGGATCGCCGCCGTCGCCGCGGTCGGCTATCTGCTGGGCCGCGCCCTGCCGTTCGGGCACGGCTACTGGGCGCCGCTGGCGGCCGTGATGGTGATGCGGCCGGAGTTCTCCCAGACGTACGCGCGCTCGGCCGCCCGGTTCGTCGGCACCGTCGTCGGGGTGTTCCTGGCCACCGCCATCGTCCAGGCCGCACACCCGGGCCCCGGTCTCTCCGCCGTCTTCGCCGTGGCCTGCGCCCTGTTGATGTACTTGCTCATGCGCACCGGCTACGCGGTCGGCCAGGCCTGCGTCGCCGCTTACGTCGTCTTCCTGCTCGGCATGGCCGGCGACGACTGGTCCCAGACCGTCTTCGAACGGGTCCTGCTCACCCTGGTCGGCGGGCTCCTCGCGATGATCTCGTACGCCGTCTATCCGGCCTGGGAGACCCCGCGGCTGCGCGGCCGGCTCAGCGACTGGCTGAAGGCGGGCGGCCGGTACGCCGCCGCGGTCGTCGACCAGTACGCCGACCCGGCCGAGCGTGGCAACGACGAGGTGCGCCGGACCCTGCTGGCCACCCGCGAGGCCCGGGTCGCCTGGCAGGAGGCGGTGGCGGCCGCCCAGCACGAACCGGTGCGCCACCGCGGCCTCTCGCGCGGCGCCGCCGACGCCACCCAGCACGCGCTGGCCCAGCTCGGCCGGGTCGCGATGCTGATGGAGGCGCATCTTCCGGGGCGCGGGGCCACACCCGTACCGGGGGCGGGACCGCTCGCCGAGGCGCTGCGCCGGGCCACCGACCGGGGCGCGAAGGCGGTGCGGGAGCGGCGGGTGCCGGACTGGACGCCGGTGCGCGAGGCGCTGGAGCGCTGGGAAGAGGAGAACCGGGTGGCGGCCGGGGAGTCCGGGGAGGCGGCACGGGAGGGAGGCGGGGCGGAACCGGAGCCTTCTGCCTCGCATGCCGGGGAGCCGAAGCCGCCCGCACCGCATGCCGCGGAACCGGAGCCTCCCGTCCCGCATGCCGCGGAACCGAAGCCTCCCGTCCCGCATGCCGCGGAACCGGAGCCCGCCGCACCGGAGCCCTCCGCCCCGTATCCGCCCGCCTCGCATGCGGCCGATCCCGTCCTGCGCAACAGCACGCGTCTGCTGCTCGAAGCGCTGGAGGACTTCTCCCGGGGGCTGACGCCGTGACGTCATGAGCCCCGTTCGGTCACGGCGTCGGCAGGTCCGGCAGGTCGGGGAGGTTCTTCAGGGCGTCGGCGTCGGTCTTGGCGAGCCGGTCCCGGGCGCCGCCGTCCCAGGAGATGACAACGGTCTTGCCGTCGTTGGACTCGACCGATCCCGCTGTCCGGGCGGTGTCCCCGTCGGCGCACTTCAGCTCCAGCTTCGGCTTGCCGGAATCCGAGACGTTGCCCGAGCAGACGTGGGACTCGGCGACGACGACGGCCTTTCCGGATGCGACGGAGAGCACCACCGCCTTGCCGTCGGTCTGCCCGGCCCACGCGCCCTCCAGGGCCTTGGCGCCGCCGGCGGAGTCGTCGCCGCCGTCCTCCGCGGAGGGCGAGGCGCTGCCGCCGCCCGCCGACGGGGTCGCGGCGGCCCTGGATTCCTTGCCGGATTCGCTCTTGTCGCCGTCGCTTCCGCAACCGGTGAGCGCGAGCGCGGTCAGCAGACCGGTGGCGAGGACTGCGCCGGTACGTGCGATTTTGTACATGTGCATTTCCCCCTGAAAGACGAATGGCCATCCAAGCTACCAGTGGGTCGCACGAGCCCCCGGTGAGTCAACTCCCGGAATCGGGAGCCGAAGAGGCCCTTCGTTCGTCTTCTTCTGACGGAAGCTGTAATCGCGGGAACACCCCGCGTGCACGTGCATCTGCTCATGCATCCGCTCATGCAGCAGAATTTGAACACAGCTATGATCCGAGACAGTTGACACTTGCACCTTGCAACTCGGGGAGCGTCCTGTGCACCACGTGTACAACGGCATGGCGGCCACAGAGCTTCGCGGAGTCGTCTGGCAGAAGAGCAGACACAGCAACTCCCAGGGTTCCTGCGTGGAGTTCGCGAAACTGCCCGACGGAGATGTTGCCATGCGCAATTCGCGCCATCCCGATGGGCCGGCGCTGGTCTACACACCGGCCGAGATAGAGGCGCTGCTGCTCGGCGTGAAGGACGGGGAGTTCGACCACCTCGTGGGCGGTGAGCTCGACCGCCTCGTGGCGGAGGGCTGAACACCACTGCCTCGCAGCGGTGTTCAGCCCTCGCGTGTCACTCCGTTACGGGTGTGCCGGTGCCGTCACACCGGGTCGGACAGCCGGAAGAGCGCCCAGACGACCTTGCCGCGCGGGGTACCGGCGTACGGCGTGCTCTCCGTACTCAGTACGGGGGACGGGTGCCAGCCCCAGCAGTCGCTGAAGGACTCCACGAGGAACAGGCCCCGGCCCGACTCCGCGGAGTCCGCCGCCTCGGAGGCGACCGGGCCCGCGTGGCTCGGGTCGCGCACCGCGCACACCAGGCGTGAGGTCCAGCGCATCAGGTGCAGCCGCACGGGCGGGTCCTGGGGCTCGCGCGCGGCGTCGGCCGGCAACGCGTGCCGCAGGGCGTTGGTGACCAGTTCGGAGACGACCAGCGCGACGTCGTCGAAACGCTCGCTCAGGTCCCAGCCCCCCAGAGTCGCCCGGGTGAACCTCCTGGCGCCGCCGACCGCTTCGTATCGGGCGGGCAGGGTGCAGGTGGCGGATCCGGAGACGGCAGAGGGATCGATGGGGGGAAGCCCCTGCCGTAACGGCTCGATGAGCATCGCCGATCCATTCGTCCCCATGCGAGGCACTCCCGGGAATCGCGGCTGTATCGGTACGGCGTACAGGTACAGCGGCACAACAACACGAACGAGCACGCAGGTGCGCGGGCTCCATGCTTCCGAATGCGCAGGGCAGATGCAAGGGCAGATGCACGTGCACGCGCCGGACCTGTCCGCTCCCGTGCCGGTTCTTGCTCATTTCTTCCCGCTGACAGTTCTGCCGTCATGGAGAAGTCTTCGCCTTTGCGTAATCGAATGAGTACGGGCTGAAGCATTTTGATGGCAGAATCCGGCACTTGGGGTTCAGGGGGGACCTCGGTGCCAGGAAACGATGGGGAGGGTTGGACCAGTGGCGGCAGGCGAGTCGAGTGGGTCCGTGGTGCGGCGCATCCTGCTGGGCTCTCAGCTCAGAAGACTGCGCGACTCGCGCGGTATCACGCGCGAGGCGGCCGGCTACTCGATCCGGGCCTCCGAATCGAAGATCAGCCGCATGGAGTTGGGACGGGTGAGCTTCAAGGCCAGGGACGTCGAGGATCTGCTCACGCTCTACGGCGTCACGGACGAGGCGGAGCGCGACTCCCTGCTCGGCCTGGCCCGTGAGGCCAATGTGGCGGGCTGGTGGCACAGTTACGGCGATGTGCTGCCCGGCTGGTTCCAGACGTACATCGGTCTGGAGGGGGCGGCCTCGCTCATCAGGATCTACGAAGTCCAGTTCGTGCACGGTCTGTTGCAGACCGAGGACTATGCCCACGCGGTCGTCTCGCGGGGCATGCGCGGCGCCCCCGCCGCCGAGATCGACCGCCGGGTCGCGCTGCGTCTGGAGCGGCAGAAGGCCCTCGTCTCCGAGCGCGCGCCCCGCTTCCACGCCGTACTGGACGAGGCGGCGCTGCGCCGGCCGTACGGCGGACGCGAAGTGATGCGTGCGCAACTGAGGCATCTGATCGATATGTCGGAGCAGCCGAACATCACGCTCCAGGTGATGCCGTTCAGTTTCGGCGGACACGCCGGTGAGAGCGGCTCCTTTACGATGCTGCGATTCCCGGAATCCGACCTGTCGGACATTGTCTATTTGGAGCAGCTGACAAGTGCGCTCTATCTGGACAAGGATGAAGAAGTCGCCCAGTACGAAAAGGTGATGACGCGGCTCCATGACGAGAGCCCCGGTCCCGAAGAGAGCCGTGACCTGCTTCGAGGACTTCTCCAACTCTCGTGAAATTTCAGTAGGATGGCGTTCCTACAGGAGTCTGCACCTGAGTTAAGGGATCGCATGTCCTTCTTCCAAGAGCTGGCCGACCAGTACATCGACGGCGAATGGCGGACGGGCACCGGCTCCTGGGACATCATCGATTTCAACCCGTACAACGGGGAGAAGCTCGCCGCGATCACCATCGCCACGGCGGCCGAGGTGGACCTCGCCTACCGCGCCGCCGAGCGCGCCCAGGGCGAGTGGGCCACCGCGAGCCCCTACCGGCGGCGCGATGTCCTGGAGCGGGCGCTGCGCGTCACCGAGGAGCTGGCCGACGAGATCGTCGAGGCGAGCATCGACGAGCTGGGCGGCACGCGTTCCAAGGCCGAGTACGAGCTGGCGCTGACCCAGGAGTTCCTGCGCGAGGCGGCCCGGCAGGCGCTGTCCCCGGACGGACGTATCCTGCCCTCCGCGGTGGACGGCAAGGAGAACCGCCTCTACCGGCTGCCCGTCGGGGTCGTCGGCGTCATCGGCCCGTTCAACTTCCCCTTCCTGGTGACGATGAAGTCGGTCGCACCGGCCCTGGCCCTCGGCAACGCGGTCGTCATCAAGCCCAACCAGAACGCCCCGGTCCTCGGCGGCGGCCTGATCGCGAAGATCTTCGAGGAGGCCGGGCTGCCGGCCGGTCTCGTCAACGTGGTCGTCACCGACATCGCCGAGATAGGTGACGCCTTCATCGTGCACCCCGTCCCCAAGGTGATCTCCTTCACCGGCTCGGACCGGGTGGGCCGCCATGTCGCGGCGACGGCGGGCGGCCTCTTCAAGCGCACCATCCTCGGACTCAGCGGCAACGGCGCCCTGGTGGTCCTGGACGACGCCGACATCGACTACGCGGTCGACGCCGCCGTCCACAGCCGGTTCGTCTACCAGGGCCAGGTCTGCATGGCCGCCAACCGCATCCTGGTGGACCGCAAGGTGGCCGCGGAGTTCACCGAGAGGTTCAGCGCCCGGGTGGCCGCCCTGAAGACCGGCGACCCGCGTGAGGCGGACACCTGTATCGGCCCCGTCATCAACACCTTCCACGCCGACTCGCTGGCCGCCCTGGTCGACCAGGCGCTCGCCGAGGGCGCGCGGGCGACGGTACGCGGACGGGTGCGCGGCAACCTGGTCGAGCCGACCGTGCTCACCGGCCTGCCCGACGACTCCCCGCTGCACGCGCAGGAGATCTTCGGCCCGGTGGCCCTGCTGGTCCCCTTCGACGGCGAGGACGACGCGGTGCGGATCGTCAACGAGAGCCCCTACGGGCTCAGCGGCGCCGTGCACACCGCGAGCACCGAGCGGGGCGTGCGGTTCGCCCAGCGGGTGCACAGCGGGATGTTCCACGTCAACGACTCCACCGTCCAGGACGACCCCGGCATCGCCTTCGGCGGCGAGAAGAACTCCGGCCTCGGCCGGCTCAACGGGGACGCGGCCGTGGAGGCGTTCACCACCCAGAAGTGGATCTCCGTGCAGCACGGCCGCAGCGTCTTCCCCTTCTGACCTCCGCAAACACCCGAGGGCACGTCCCGCTACTCTGGTCAAGCCGACCAGAGAGGTGGAGGGCATGTCCGCGATCCGGCTGCTGGTCCTCGGTGCCGTACGCCACCACGGCCGGGCCCACGGCTACCAGGTCCGCAACGACCTGGAGTTCTGGGGCGCCCACGAGTGGTCCAACGCCAAGCCCGGCTCCGTCTACCACGCGCTGAAGCAGCTGGCGAAGCAGGGCATGCTGCTCGCCCACGAGGTCGCGCCGAGCACCGCGGGCGGCCCGCCGCGCATCGAGTACGAGATCACCGAGCAGGGCACCGAGGAGTACCTCGCCCTGCTGCGCGCCTCGTTGACCTCGTACGACCAGAAGATGGACGTGCTCTCGGCGGGCATCGGCTTCATCGTGGACCTGGAGCGCTCCGAGGCGGTGGCGCTGCTGCGGGAGCGGCTGGCGCACCTGGCCGCCTGGCGCGCGGATGTCGTCGGACGCTATACGCCCGGTGCGGACGGGCACATCGGCGAGATCATGAACATGTGGATCCACTCGGCGGACGCCGGCGCGGAGTGGACGCGGGGGCTGATCGAGCGGATCGAGGGCGGGGCGTACGTCTTCGCGGGCGAGGGCGAGCCGTTCGTGGGAGTGCTCGCCGAGGGCGAGGCGAACCCGTACGCGACGGGCGCCCCGGACCCGGGGGACGCCCGCTGAGGAGCATCGCGCCTCAGTGGTGGAACGAGGTCGCCGCGTTCTCGTTCCGGGTCAGCGGGTGCGGCTGGGCGCGCAGTTCGGGCAGCAGCAGCCGCAGGTCCTCCAGCAGCAGCTCCGCCAGGTCCGACGAGAAGCCGTTGCGGCACACGATCCGGAGCACCGCCAGGTCCTCGCGGTGCGCGGGGAAGGTGTACGCGGGCACCAGCCAGCCGCGTTCGCGCAGCCGCCGCGAGACGTCGAAGACGTCGTACGCCGTCACCTCCGGCTTGGTGGTCAGCGCGAAGACCGGCAGCTGGTCGCCCCGGGTGAGCAGGCGGAAGTCGCCCAGCTCCTCGATCTTCGTCGCCAGTCCGCACGCCACGTCGCGGGCCGCCTGCTGCACGGCCCGGTAGCCGCGCCGGCCCAGCCGCAGGAAGGTGTAGTACTGCGCGACGACCTGGGCACCCGGCCGGGAGAAGTTCAGCGCGAAGGTGGGCATGTCGCCGCCCAGGTAGTTCACCCGGAAGACCAGCTCCTCGGGCAGGTTCTCGGGCGAGCGCCACAGCACCCAGCCGACGCCCGGGTAGACCAGGCCGTACTTGTGGCCCGAGGTGTTGATGGAGGCGACGCGGGGAAGCCGGAAGTCCCACACCAGGTCCTCGTCCAGGAACGGCGCCACCATCGCCCCGGAGGCCCCGTCCACGTGCACGGGGATGTCGAGTCCGGTGCGCTTCTGGAGGTCGTCCAGCGCCGCGCACAGCTCCTCGATGGGCTCGTAGCTGCCGTCGAAGGTGGAGCCGAGGATGCCGACCACACCGATGGTGTTCTCGTCGCAGAGCTCGACGGCGGCCTGCGGGTCGAGGTGGAAGCGGTCGCCCTCCATGGGCACGAGGCGCGGCTCGACCTCCCAGAACGTGCAGAACTTCTCCCAGCAGATCTGGACGTTGACGCCCATGACGAGATTGGGCCGGGCGGTGGCCGGGTAGCGGTCGGCGTTCCTGGCCGACCAGCGCCGTTTGAGGGCCAGCGCGGCGAGCATGCAGGCCTCGCTCGACCCGGTCGTGGAACAGCCCATGGCCGTCGCGGGGTCGGGGGCGTGCCACAGGTCGGCGAGCATCGACACGCAGCGCCGCTCCAGCTCGGCGGTGCGCGGGTACTCGTCCTTGTCGATCATGTTCTTGTCGAGGCACTCGCCCATCAGTACCCCGGCCTCGGGCTCCATCCAGGTGGTGACGAAGGTGGCGAGGTTGAGCCGCGCGTTGCCGTCGAGCATCAGCTCGTCGTGGACCAGCCCGTACGCGGTGTTGGGCGGCAGCGGCCCGTCCGGCATGCGGTGCCTGGGCGGGGCCGCCTCCATGCCGGCGACCGGGTCGGCCACCCCGTAGAAGGGGTTCAGCGCGAGCCTGCGCTGTTCGGGGGAGGGTTCCTTGCTGTGCGCCGAGCCCTGGTGGAGCGGCATCGCAGACCTGCCTTTCTCGGCCCGCGCCCGCGAGGCCGGACGAATCCGACGATACGGACGCCGGCCGGGCCTGCCACCCGTGCGGGGCCGTCCGGTTCAGCGCAGCGCCGTACCGTCCTCGCGCAGCTGCATCTGCGGGCGCCCCGTCACCAGCAGCCAGGCGGGCAGCGAGGCCACGCACAGCACCGGCAGCAGGGACATGTCGGCGGCGAGCACCGCGGCCGTGAACAGGCTCAGCCAGCCCTGCCCGGTGACGGCCAGCAGGACGCCGAGGACCGAGCAGGTCACCGCGAGTGCCACCGGCACCGCGTCGACGAGCGCGTGCGCGCACAGGCCGAGCGCGACACCGGTGAACACCGCGGGAAAGATCCGGCCGCCCCGGAAGCCGCAGGTCGCCGCGATCACCAGGGCCGCCGTCTTCACCACGGCCATCGCCCCGAATTCGGCGGCCGACCGCCCGTCCGGGTCGGCGGCGATCGTCTTCACCTCGTCCAGCCCCTTGAACAGGGTGAGATGCCCGCCCAGCGCCCCGAGCAGGCCGAGCAGCAGCCCGCCCAGGGTCAGCGCCAGGACGGGGTACGGCAGGGCCCGGAAGGCGCGGTGCGCCAGGGGGAAGGCGTACACCGCCGCGAGGCCGAGCACCGCTCCGGCGGACGCGATCACGAGGGCGGCGAGCAGGTCGCCCCAGTGCGGGGGCCCGTACGCGGGCAGGGACAGGTCGAAGCTGGGGTGGGCGGCCAGCGTCATGGTGAGGGACCCGGCGGCGCCGGCCGCGAGCGGTGCGAAGAGCTTGTCCCAGAGCGCGCCCCGGCCGGGGGCGGTGGCCAGTGACTCGGTGAGGATCAGCGCGGCGGCCACCGGGGTGCCGAACAGCGCGCCGATGGTGCCGGCGACGGCGAGCGCGAGCCACAGCTCACCGGGCGCGCCGGGCGCGAGGCGGCGGCCGGCCCAGGCGGCCAGCGCGATGTTGGCGGCGGTGATCGGGTTCTCCGGGCCCAGGCTGACCCCGCCCGCCAGCGCCAGGACGGTCACCACCAGGAGCCCCGGGACCACATGCGGCGGCAGCGGCGGGTCGACCAGCCCCGTGGTCGCCGGGTCCGGACCGGCGCGCCCGGGTACCGCCCGGATGACCAGACCGGTCACCAGGCCGGTCGCGGTGAGCATCACGATCATCCACAGCGAGGAGTACCGCCCGACCGAAAGCGCGTCGGGCAGTGTCTCCCAGAGCACGTCCTGCAACTTCTCCGCGAGCAGGCTGACGCCGAGCAGGACGAGCGCCGAGACCACGCCGACGGCCAGGGCGGGCACGATGAGCACGAGCAGCCGGCGCGCGGGAGCCGGCTCGGCGGCGACGGCGGTATCGGTGGACACGCGCACACCATAGCGACGCAAAAGCCGCAGAAGACTTCAAAAGGCGCGGTTCGTGCCGGCCTTCCGGCTTGCACCTCACGCGACGTCAGGACCCAGGCTCGGACGCGTATCCACACAGGAAGGAGCGGGGAGCCATGGAGCACTCCGTGGGACAGGTCGCCGGATTCGCCGGGGTCACGGTGCGCACGCTGCACCACTACGACTCCATCGGCCTGCTCTCACCGAGCGGGCGCAGCCATGCGGGCCACCGGCGCTACAACGACGCCGACCTCGACCGGTTGCAGCAGATCCTGTTCTACCGGGAGCTCGGCTTCCCGCTCGACGAGATCGCGGCCCTGCTCGACGACCCGGACGCGGACCCGCAGAAGCATCTGCGCAGGCAGCACGCGCTGCTGTCGCACCGGATCGCCGAACTCCAGCGGATGGCCGCCGCCGTCGAGACAGCCATGGAGGCACGCAGGATGGGCATCAACCTCACGCCCGAGGAGAAGTTCGAGGTCTTCGGGGACAAGGACCCGGAGCAGTACGCCGAGGAGGCCGAACGCCGCTGGGGCGGCACCGACACCTACGCCGAGTCGCAGCGCCGGGCCGCCGGTTACACCAAGGAGGACTGGCAGCGGATGAAGGCCGAGGTCGACTCCTGGGCCGAGCGCTACCGGGCGCTGATGGAGGCGGGTGAGCCGGCGACCGGTGAGCGCGCCATGGACATGGCCGAGGAGCACCGGCTCCACATCTCGGGCTGGTTCTACGAGTGCGGCTACGAGATGCACCGGTGCCTCGGCGAGATGTACGTCGCCGACCCGCGGTTCAAGGCGTTCTACGAGTCGATGCGGCCGGGCCTGGCCGAGCACCTGCGCGAGGCGATCGACGCCAACGCGCGGCGCCGGGAGTAGGCGGTACGGGTCTGTCACGGGGGCGGGGAGCCCCGCCCCCGTGGCGCGCGGCTCAGGAGCGGCTGATCACCGCGGCCGTGCCGTACGCGCAGACCTCCGTGCCCACGTCCGCCGCCTCGGTCACGTCGAACCGCATCATCAGCACCGCGTTGGCGCCGCGCGCCCTCGCCTGCTCGACCAGCCGTTCCATGGCCTGGTTGCGGGTCTCGACGAGCGTCTTGGTCAGCCCCTTCAGCTCGCCGCCGATCATGGACTTGAGACCGGCGCCGATCTGGCTGCCGAGGTGACGGGACCTGACCGTCAGGCCGAACACCTCACCGATGACCTGCGTCACCTGGTGGCCGGGGACGTCGTTCGTGGTGACGACCAGCACGTCGGCCTGGGCGGCCTGGCCGCCGCCGTAATCCTCGATACCCATGGATGGCACCTCCTGGGACCGAGTTTTGCCCCGGTTCATCCCCTGTGCATCTCCACAGGGGCCGGTGGAACCCGGAGGCGCCGCGCCGCGTTGATAGCTTTGGGCGGCCACGCAGCCGCTTATCGACCTCATCCTGGAGCCCGGACCCTTGAATACGCTTGCGCTCGGACCGAGCTGGCTGGACCCGGACTATCTCATCGGCCAGTTCGGCCTGGCCGGCGTGCTGGCCATCGTCTTCGCCGAGTCCGGGCTCCTGATCGGTTTCTTCCTGCCCGGCGACTCCCTGCTGTTCACCACGGGCCTGCTGGTGACGACGGACAAGCTGCACACCCCGCTGTGGCTGGTCTGCGTCCTGGTGGCGCTGGCGGCGATCATCGGCGACCAGGTGGGATACCTCTTCGGCCGCAAGGTGGGGCCCTCGCTCTTCAGCCGGCCCGACTCGCGCCTGTTCAAGCAGGAGAACGTCGAGAAGGCCCACGAGTTCTTCGAGAAGCACGGCCCGAAGTCGCTGATCCTGGCCCGCTTCGTGCCCATCGTGCGGACGTTCACCCCGATCATCGCCGGGGTCAGCCGGATGAACTACCGCTCGTTCATCGTGTTCAACGTCATCGGCGGCGTCCTGTGGGGCGTCGGAGTGACGCTCCTCGGCGCGGCCCTCGGCAACGTCGAGTTCGTGCACAAGAACATCGAGGCGATGCTCGTCCTGATCGTGCTGATCTCGGTCGTGCCGATCGCCATCGAGTTCCTGCGCGCCCGCGGCAAGGCGAAGAAGGAGGCGGCGGACGCCGGCGACGGCGAGCTGCCGCCCCAGGACCAGGCCGCCGGCCGCCGCGGCCGGCACGCCAAGCGCTGACCCCCGCCCCGGCCCCCGGCCGGGTCAGAAGCCGCGCGTCCGCTTGGCCGCGCGGCGGTTCGCGCCGCCGACCGCGCCCGGCACCCGCATGAACAGCCGGGAGATCTCGCTCCCCAGGTTCACCCCGATGGCGATGGCCAGGGCCGTCGCCACCGCGGTCGACAGCGAGGCCAGCCCCCGGTCCAGCTCGTTCTGCGCGACGCCCAGCAGCCCGAAGTACGTCGCCGAACCGGGCAGCAGCGGCCCGATCGCGGCCGTGATGAAGGGCAGCGACGAGGTGTAGCGGTAGCGCGAGAACAACTGCCCGAACAGCCCGACGAGCCCGGCGGCCGCAGCCGTCGCGGCCACCGCCGACAGATGGCCCGTCCGGGCCATCGCCCCGAAGACGATCCACGCCACCGCGCCGTTCAGGGTCACCGCGAGCACCGTCGCCCGCTCCTGCTGGAGCAGGATCGCGAACGACAGGGTCAGCACCATCGACGCCAGGATCTGGATCACCGGCCGGTCGTGCGTGATGAACCGCGCCTCCGGGTCCAGCTCCGCACCCAGCTGAAGGCCCCCGTAGAGCGCCAGCAGCACCCCGGTGACGATGGCGATGAAGAAGTACATGACTTCGAGCAGCCGCGCCGCCGCCGTGATGTAGTACCCGGTCAGCCCGTCCTGCACGCCCGCCACCAGCGCCCGCCCCGGCAGCAGGGCGAACAGCCCACCGGTGATCACCGCCGAAGGCCGTACGTCCGACCAGTGGGTCAGCGTCAGCGCCACCCCCATCGCGGCGGGCGGCATCGCCGCCACCACGAACTGGTAGAACTCCGGCAGCCCGCGGCCCGCACACAGCCAGGCCAGCCGGTCGCCGAGCATCGCGCCGAGCGCCGCGATCACGAACACCAGCGGGCCACCGCCGACCAGCACGGACGCCGCACCGGCCAGCCCGCCCGCGGCCAGCGTGAGCACCCAGCCGGGATACGGGTGCCGGTTGCGGCGGATCTCCGCGAGGCGCCGGTAGGCCTCTTCGAGGGAGACCTCGCCCTCGACCGTGGTGATGTCGTCGATGAGCCGGAAGACCGCCGCCAGCCGGGTGTAGTCGGTGCCCCGGCGGCGTACCGTACGGCTCGCCGTCACCGGGTCGTCCACCAGCGACGGCTGGTGCGAGATGGACAGCAGCGTGAACGTCACGGTCGGCTCGCAGCGGTCGAGGCCATAGCTGCGCGTCACCGCGAACATCGCCGCCTCGACGTCCTCGGCGCCCTCACCGCCCGCGAGCAGCAGCTCCCCGATACGCAGCGTCAGGTCGAGCACGCGCGGCACCGCGGGCCCCGCCTCGTCGTGCCGCTGGACCGGCTCCGGCGCCGGGCGCTCGGCGACCGGCATCCGCAGCATCGTGCGCATCCGGTCCTGCCAGGGCGCCTCCTTGGTCAGCCGCACCATCGGAATGCCGTGCGCCGGAGTGAACGCCGGCGGGGAGTCCCGCACGCTGTACGTGCTCGGCAGGGCGAACGCCGAACCGGTCGTCTCCGAACCGGAACCGGAGTCCGGGCCCTGGGGCTCGGGCGTCAGACCGGCCGGAAGCGCGAACTCCGACGTCGGGTGGTCCTCCTCCGACGGTGGCGCGGGACGGTCCGTCCCGGCGGGCACGGAGAAGGCACTGCGCGCCTCGTCGGACTGGGGCTTCTCGTCATCGGGCCCGCCCGGTTCCGCCACCACTCGCCCTCGCTCCTCATCGGCTGCGCGTCCTCGGCTGCGCTCCTGCCCAGTATGGCCACGCCCATGGGAGCGCACACGAAACGGGCGGCACACCCGTGAAGGTGTACCGCCCGTTCAGTGGTCCGTTTCCGCGAGCGGAACGTCAGTGCGCCGTTTCCGCGAGCGGGACGTCAGTGCGCGCCGTGGGACTCAAGACGCTTGCGGGAGGCCTCGATCTCGGCCTCCGCCTCGGCACGGCCGACCCAGTCGGCGCCCTCGACGGACTTGCCCGGCTCCAGGTCCTTGTAGACCTCGAAGAAGTGCTGGATCTCCAGGCGGTCGAACTCCGACACGTGCTGGATGTCCTGCAGGTGCTCCACCCGGGGGTCGGACGCCGGGACGCACAGCAGCTTGTCGTCGCCGCCGGCCTCGTCGGTCATCCGGAACATGCCGATCGCGCGGCACTTGATGAGGCAGCCCGGGAACGTCGGCTCCTCCAGGATGACCAGCGCGTCCAGCGGGTCGCCGTCCTCGCCGAGGGTGTTCTCGACGAAGCCGTAGTCCGCCGGGTAGCTGGTCGAGGTGAAGAGCCGACGGTCCAGACGAATCCGGCCGGTCTCGTGATCCACCTCGTACTTGTTGCGCGAACCCTTCGGGATCTCGATAACGACGTCGAACTCCACGGGTGGCTCCTCCATGATCAACACATACGACTGGTGGTTAAGTGTCCCTCACGCAGATGTGTGCTCGCGAAAGGGGCTGGTCAACGGTGGCCGAGCCGGTGGAAAGACCGTCGATCGACCCGTCCGGCGGGCCGGGCGGATCCCTCGCGGGCCGCCTGGGCGTGCGGGGCGGACTGAACAACTGGCAGTTCACGGCCGTCTCCGCCGTCGCCGGTCTGGCGCTCGCGGCCGGCGCGGTCCTCGCCGCCGGCCCCTGGGACTCGGGTCAGCGTAAGGCCGAGCAGGACTGGGCGGCCGCCCGCGCCCGTACAGGTGGCGCACATCACGTGCCCGGCGACTCCTCGGGCCCCGCCCCCGCCCCCAGCGCCCCGGCCGTCCTCGCCGCCCTCGGCACCACCGTCCAGGACGCCCCGGCCGGCGCGGTGCCCGACCTGCGCGCCGTCCTGGACCCGCTGCTGGAGAACGACGCGCTCGGCGACCGGCGCGCCGCCGTCGTCATCGACACCGCCACCGGCAAGCGGCTGTACGGCAAGGGGGCCGACGCCCCCATGACACCCGCGTCCACCGTCAAGATCGCCACCACCGTCGCCGCCCTGAGCGCGCTCGGCCCCGACCACCGCATCCCCACCACCGTCCGCGCCTCCGCCGACCTGCGCACCGTCACCCTCGTCGGCGGCGGCGACCCCACCCTCGACAAGGCCGCCCTGCGCACCCTGGCCGCCGGCACCGCCCGCGCCCTGAAGGCCGGCAAGGTCACCTCCGTACGGCTCCGCTACGACACCTCCCGCTACACGGGGCCCTCGCACCACCCGATCGGGCCCAACGAGAACATCGCTCCGATGAGCGCCCTGATGCTGAACGAGGGCCGCCAGGACGACTCCTCCAGCGGCCCCGCCCCGCGCAGCGAGGACCCGGCCGGGGACGCCGCCCGCACCTTCGCCGCGCTCCTGGACGACGCCGGGATCACCACCAAGGCCGACCCCGCCGCCGGCCGCGCCGCCAAGACCTCCCGTACGGTCGCCACGCATCTGTCCGCCCCGCTCTCCGGGCTGGTCGAACGGGCACTCACCAACAGCGACAACGACATCGCCGAGGCACTCGCCCGGCAGACCGCCGTCGCCGCCGGCGAACCCGCCGACTTCGACGGCGGCCGACGGGCCGTCACCGCCCAGCTCAAGAAGCTCCGGCTGCCCCTCACGGGCGTGAACGTCGCCGACGGCAGCGGGCTCAACCGCAAGGACAAGGTCACCGCCGCCCTGCTGGCCGGTCTCCTCGCCCGCGCGGCCGATCCCGGCCACCCCGAACTGCGCCCCGTCCTCACCGGCCTCCCGGTGGCCGGATTCAGCGGCACGCTCAGCGGCCGTTACACCACGAAGGCCGGAGGCACCGGCTTCATCCGCGCCAAGACCGGCACCCTGACCGGCGTCAACAGCCTCGCCGGCACGGTGGTCGACACCCGCGGCAGGCTCCTCGCCTTCGCCTTCCTGGCCTCCGGCACCACCGCCCCCTCCGAGGCCCAGGCCGCCCTCGACAAACTCGCCACCGCACTCGCCGCCGGCGAGCGATGACCCCGCCAACGCCTCACCGCGCCAAGGAGCGAGCGGCGCATGGGGGGTACGCGCCCAGCCCTGTGACGCCGCCCCCCATTTGCCGCTCGCCCAAGGGCCCGAGCACGTACGGTTGACGCATGACGAGCATCGGTGGTGCAGGGATGGTCGACTGGAACCTCGCGGTCGCGACCGCGACCCGGCTTGTGCGGCCGGGCCCCGAGATCAGCCGTGAGGAGGCCCGCGAAGTCGTCGCGGAGCTGCGCAGGCACGCGAAGGCCGCGGAGGAGCACGTCCGTTCCTTCACCCGGATGATCCCCGAAGGGACCGAACCGGAGGACACCCCCGTCCTGGTCGTCGACCGCACGGGCTGGATCAAGGCGAACGTCGCGGGCTTCCGCGAACTGCTGCGCCCCCTCCTGGAGAAGATGGAGGAGCGGCGCGGCGGCGGCGGCGCGGGCGGTGCCGTGCTCGGCGCGGTCGGCTCCAAGGTGACCGGCGTCGAGGTCGGGATGCTGCTGTCCTTCCTGGCCTCGCGCGTCCTCGGGCAGTACGAGACCTTCGCCCCCGCCACCCGCGAACTGCCCGCGTCCGCCGACGGCGGCGGCCGGCTCCTGCTGGTGGCGCCGAACATCGTGCACGTCGAGCGCGAGCTCGATGTCGACCCGCACGACTTCCGCCTCTGGGTCGCCCTCCACGAGGAGACCCACCGCACCCAGTTCACCGCGGTGCCCTGGCTCCGCGACCACCTCCAGGGCGAGATCCAGTCCTTCCTGGACGAGACCGACGTCGACCCGATGACCTTCCTGGAACGGCTGCGCGAGGCCGCCCAGTCACTCGCCGGAGGGAGCCCCGAGGGTGAGGAGGGCGAGGACGGCGGCCGCAGTCTGGTCGAGCTCGTCCAGACCCCCGCCCAGCGCGAGATCCTCGGCCGCCTCACCGCCGTGATGTCCCTGCTGGAGGGGCACGCCGACTACGTGATGGACGGCGTCGGCCCCGAGGTGGTGTCCTCCGTCGGCGAGATCCGCGAGAAGTTCCAGCAGCGCAGGGCCCGCGGCGCGAGCCGGCTGGACCAGGCGCTGCGCAAGCTGCTGGGGCTCGACGCCAAGCTGCGCCAGTACCGGGACGGCGAGCGGTTCGTGCGCGCCGTGGTCGACAAGGTCGGCATGGACGGCTTCAACCGCGTGTGGACCTCTCCCAACACCCTCCCGACCAAGGCCGAGATCGCCGCGCCCGAGGACTGGATCGCGCGGGTGCACCGTAAGGCAGAGTCGTGAGCCAGGCCCGTGCGCGGGCCCGGGACCCGAAGGCAACGCGCCGGTAATCACCCATCCGAGGGACCGTGGGGGCATGGGAAGGCGTGCAATGCTCGATGAACGGCATTGCTCTGTCACCATCGACGCACTCTGAGTGACGGCACTCCTTCCCGTCCGGCACTCCGAGCCATCCCCCGAAGAACTTCACGAAGGGCACCGGACATGGGTCCCCATCCTGCGGTCGCGGCGATACGCCTGGCGGTCCGCCGCGTACTCCACGACGTCATCGCCGAACACGCCGAACAGACCGAACGCGCCGGGCACGCCCCGCACCCCGAGCTCGCACAGGCCGGAGCGGGCAGCCGCCGCACCGCCCTCCCCGAACGACCCGATACCCCTCTGGTGCTCGTGGCATGCTCCGGAGGCGCCGATTCCATGGCGCTCGCCTCCGCCCTCGCCTTCGAGGCCCGCAAACTCCCCGTCCGGGCCGGCGGTGTCACCGTCGACCACGGCCTCCAGGACGGCTCCGACATCCGCGCCACCGAGGTCGCCGCCCGGCTCGCCGCCATGGACCTCGGCCCCGCCGAAGCCGTCGCCGTCCGCGTCGGCCGCGAGGGAGGACCCGAGGCCGCCGCCCGCGACGCCCGCTACGCCGCCCTCGACGCCGCCGCCGAACGCCACGGCGCCGCCGCCGTCCTGCTCGGCCACACCCGCGACGACCAGGCCGAGACCGTCCTGCTGGGCCTCGCCCGCGGCTCCGGCATCCGCTCCCTGTCCGGCATGGCAGCCGCCTCGGGCCCGGCCGGCCGCTACCGCCGCCCCTTCCTCCACCTCGACCGCCAGACCGCCCGCACCGCGTGTCTGGCCCAGTCCCTGCCCGTCTGGGACGACCCGCACAACGTCGACCCCGCCTACACCCGTTCCCGGCTGCGCCACGAGGGACTGCCCGCCCTGGAGAAGGCCCTCGGCAAGGGCGTCGTCGAAGCACTCGCCCGTACGGCGCAGCTCTCCCGCGACGACGCCGACGCCCTGGACACCTGGGCCGCCGCCGCCGACCGTGACGTACGCGACGACGCGGGCCGTCTGGAGTGCGCCAAGCTGTACGCGCTGCCCCCCGCCGTCCGCCGCCGGGTGCTGCGCCGGGCCGCCATAGAGGCGGGTTCACCGGCCGGTTCGCTGTTCGCCCGGCACATCGAGGAAATCGACCGCCTCGTCACCGGCTGGCGCGGCCAGCAGGCCATCAACCTCCCCGGCCGCGTCGAAGCCCTGCGCCAGGGTGGCAGACTGGTCATCCGGCAGAGCTGAGCACAAGCGGCTGACATGCAGGGCGATCGCCGCGCAAGGCCCGGGACTCCATCCCGGACCCGGCAGGCACAGAAAGAGACGCGGGTGAACGAGAAGGACATGGGCACCGACCTCCAGTCGGTGCTCCTCACCAAGGAAGAGATCGACGCGAAGCTCACCGAGCTCGCCGCGAAGATCGACGCGGAGTACGCCGGCAGGGACCTGCTCCTCGTCGGAGTCCTCAAGGGCGCGGTCATGGTCATGGCGGACCTGGCGCGCGCGCTGTCCACCCCCGTCACGATGGACTGGATGGCCGTCTCCTCGTACGGCGCGGGCACCCAGTCCTCGGGTGTCGTCCGGATCCTCAAGGACCTGGACACCGACATCAAGGGCAAGCACGTCCTGATCGTCGAGGACATCATCGACTCGGGCCTGACCCTGTCCTGGCTGATGTCGAACCTCGGCTCGCGCGAGCCGGCGTCGCTGGAGATCTGCACCCTGCTGCGCAAGCCGGACGCGGCGAAGGTCGCGCTCGACTGCAAGTGGGTCGGCTTCGACATCCCCAACGAGTTCGTCGTCGGTTACGGGCTGGACTACGCGGAGAAGTACCGCAACCTCCCCTTCGTCGGAACGCTCGCTCCGCACGTCTACGGAGGCTGAGGGCCCGCGGCCCCGCTGCCGCGGTCTCCGGGAACCCTCACCGGCCTCCCGCCGTTGAGCCTTCGAAGGCGGGTTCGCCGGACGTCCGAGGCGGACGCCGGTGCCAATGCTGGGGTACCGTCCGAGGAACAGTCTTTACTCACAGCAGCATTTACCTACGGGCAGGAGGGACGGGGCGACTTCGCTCCGTATGGATGGACGTGAAGCGATACTTCCGTGGGCCGGTCATGTGGATCGTGCTGGCCGTCCTCGCCGTGGTCGTGTTGATGAATGTCGTCGGCTCGGGCGGCGGCTACAAGACGGTGGACACCGGCCAGGTGATCCAGGCGATCAGCAAGAACCAGGTGGAGCAGGCCAAGCTGACCACCGGTGACGATCAAATCCTCAAGATTGAGCTGAAGGACGGCCAGAAGCTGGCCGACGAGTCCGGCAGCAAGTTCCAGGCGAGCTACATCGGCAATCAGGGCGTCCAGCTCGCCGACATGCTGCAGAAGAAGTTCGAGAGCGGTGACATCGAGAAGGGTTACACCGTCTCGCCGTCGAAGCAGTCCCCGTTCCTCTCGATCCTCTTCTCGCTGCTGCCGTTCGTCCTCATCGTGGTCGTCTTCCTGTTCCTGATGAATCAGATGCAGGGTGGCGGCTCCAAGGTCATGCAGTTCGGCAAGTCCAAGGCCAAGCTGATCACCAAGGACACCCCGAAGACGACGTTCGCCGACGTGGCGGGCTCGGACGAGGCGGTCGAGGAGCTCCACGAGATCAAGGAGTTCCTCCAGGAGCCGGCGAAGTTCCAGGCCGTCGGCGCCAAGATCCCCAAGGGTGTGCTGCTGTACGGGCCCCCCGGTACGGGCAAGACGCTGCTCGCGCGCGCCGTCGCAGGTGAGGCGGGCGTCCCGTTCTACTCGATCTCCGGTTCCGACTTCGTCGAGATGTTCGTCGGTGTCGGTGCCTCCCGGGTCCGTGACCTCTTCGAGCAGGCCAAGGCGAACGCCCCGGCGATCGTCTTCGTCGACGAGATCGACGCCGTCGGACGCCACCGAGGCGCCGGCATGGGCGGCGGCCACGACGAGCGCGAGCAGACGCTGAACCAGCTGCTCGTGGAGATGGACGGCTTCGACGTGAAGGGCGGCGTCATCCTGATCGCCGCCACGAACCGGCCGGACATCCTCGACCCGGCGCTGCTGCGTCCGGGCCGCTTCGACCGGCAGATCGCCGTCGACCGCCCGGACATGCAGGGCCGTCTGGAGATCCTCAAGGTCCACCAGAAGGGCAAGCCGGTCGCCCCGGACGTCGACCTCGGCGCCGTCGCCCGCCGCACCCCCGGCTTCACCGGTGCCGACCTGTCGAACGTGCTGAACGAAGCGGCGCTCCTCACGGCGCGCAGCAACAAGAAGCTCATCGACAACGAGATGCTCGACGAGGCCATCGACCGCGTCGTGGCGGGCCCGCAGAAGCGGACCCGGATCATGTCCGAGAAGGAGAAGAAGATCACCGCGTACCACGAGGGCGGACACGCCCTGGTCGCGGCGGCCTCCCCCCAGTCGGACCCGGTCCACAAGATCACGATCCTCTCCCGCGGCCGCGCCCTCGGTTACACGATGGTGCTCCCGGAGGAGGACAAGTACTCCACGACGCGCAACGAGATGCTCGACCAGCTGGCGTACATGCTGGGCGGGCGCGCGGCCGAGGAGCTGGTCTTCCACGACCCGACCACCGGCGCCGCGAACGACATCGAGAAGGCCACGGCAACGGCCCGCGCGATGGTCACGCAGTACGGCATGACGGAGCGGCTCGGCGCGATCAAGTTCGGCGGCGACAACACCGAACCCTTCGTGGGCCGCGAGATGGGCCACCAGCGCGACTACTCGGAAGAGGTCGCCGCGCTGGTCGACGAAGAGGTCAAGAAGCTCATCGAGACCGCGCACAACGACGCGTGGGAGATCCTCGTCGAGAACCGCGACGTGCTGGACGCCCTGGTCCTCCAGCTCCTGGAGAAGGAGACCCTGGGCAAGGCGGAGATCGCCGAGATCTTCGCTCCGATCGTCAAGCGCCCGGCCCGCCCCGCGTGGACCGGTTCCTCCCGGCGTACGCCGTCCACCCGCCCGCCCGTGCTCTCCCCGAAGGAGCTCGCCCTGACCAATGGCGCGAGCACGGCGAACGGCTCGGTCACGGACACCGTTCCGGCCGTCGAGTCGGTCCCCGAGGAGCGGCCCGAGAGCTAGTCACCGACCCGGTGTGTCCCCTGTCACGGGGCTCCCACCGGGCCCGGAATGGATGCCGCGCCCCCCAGGTTCTAGCCTGTTGGGGGCGCGGCTTTTCCGTACACCTGCGCGAATGCCCCCGCGGTGACAGTTCAAGGAACGAGGCACACATGACCGACCCGGTGACGCTGGACGGCCAGGGACCGATCGGCGAGTTCGACGAGAAGCGTGCCGAGGCCGCTGTCCGGGAGCTGCTGCTGGCCGTGGGCGAGGACCCGGACCGCGAGGGCCTGAAGGAGACGCCGGGGCGGGTGGCGCGGGCGTACAAGGAGATCCTCGGCGGTCTGTACCAGGAGCCCGAGGACGTCCTGACGACGACATTCGACCTCGGGCACGACGAGATGGTCCTCGTGAAGGGCATCGAAATCGTGAGCCTCTGCGAGCACCACCTGCTTCCGTTCCACGGCGTAGCACACGTCGGGTACATCCCTGCGGAGAGCGGCAAGATCACGGGACTGTCCAAGCTGGCGCGCCTGGTCGAGGTCTTCGCCCGGCGACCGCAGGTGCAGGAGCGGCTGACCACGCAGGTCGCGGATTCGCTGATGCGGATCCTGGAGGCGCGCGGTGCGATCGTCGTTGTGGAGGCGGAGCACATGTGCATGTCCGTTCGCGGCATCCGGAAGCCGGGTGCCAAGACGACGACGTCAGCGGTGCGCGGACAGCTGCGTGACGCATCCACTCGGGCCGAGGCGATGAGTCTGATACTGGCGCGATAGCCGGATTGTCAGTGCTGCGACGCAACCTCCCGAATCAGGCATGGCATGTGATTTCGGGAGGTTGGTCATGGGGGGATTACCGAGCCGGCAGACGGTGAACGTCGTCGGAGGGCGCGGGCGGGCCGCCGGCGTGAGCGTGGGTTCGCGGTTGTGGACACTGGACGGCGACCGTACGGCTCCGACGGACGTCGTAGGCGTGAGCGCCGTCGAGGGACGTGTCGCGGTGGATGTGGTGACCAGCCACACGACGTTCACCGTGGCGCCGGACCAGCTGCTCCGGACTTCCAAGCCCGAGCGGCATGCCGTCCAGCCCAAGGAAGCGGCGTGGGTGGAAGTGCTCGAAGTACGTGAGCGCACCGCGGTGGGCAAACCGTTCACGTTCTACGGCTACCGGCTGGACCCGTATCCGACCTTCCTGGTCAACGGGCATCCGGCCCGCCAGGCATGGTGACGCGCCAGGCGGACGTCCCGGTCGGCCCTACGCCGCCGCCGCGTCCGGCTTGTTGTCGTCCTTGTCGTCCGGGAGCTTGCAGATGTGCTCCAGGAACAGGGCGGCGGCGATGACGCCGATGCCGGCCAGGACCGAGAAGCCGGCGTAGATCGCCTGGTCGCGGCGGGGCGGGATGTCGAGGGAGCCGAGCAGGAAGACGCCCGTGCCGCCGTACATCCCGGCGACCAGGGCGACGACGAGGGCGCTGGCCTGGGCGAAGACCAGGGCGCGGGCCGCCATCAGCGGCTCGACGCCCTTCGCTCCCGGCCGGCGCTCGCGCTGGGCGCGCAGCCGGGAGCGGATGGACAGGGCCGTGGCCAGCAGGACGACGGCGATCACCGCGAGCACGATGGGCGCGGCCAGCGGCACGCTGGGCAGGGTGCCGTAGGAGTCCCAGAGGCGGGCGGCGCCCCAGGACAGGACGCCGGCGGCGGCGAAGAGGCCGGCCAGGACTCCGAGCCGTAGTTGCTTCACCGGGTGAGCCGCCTTCCGCCGCCTGTGATCGTTCCGCTGTCTTCTGTGAGCCTAACGACTACTCGGGCAGACGGAGTTCCAGGTCGGCCCGGGGGAGGACACCGCTTCGCCCGACACCGGTCAGCAGCTCGGCGACCGGGCCGGAGCCGGGCAGCTGGGCCTCGGGGTCCACGTCGTGCCACGGGGCGAGGACGAAGGCGCGCTCCCGGGCCCGGGGGTGGGGCAGCGTGAGGACGGGGTCGTCGGAGACCACGTCGGCGTACGCGACGATGTCGACGTCGAGGGTGCGCGGGCCCCAGCGCTCCTCGCGGACCCGTTCGAAGGCTTCCTCGATGGCCTGGCCGCGCTCCAGCAGGGAGGACGGGGGCAGCGTCGTCTTCACGACGATCACCGCGTTGAAGTACGAGGGCTGGGAGCCGGGGTCGACGCCCCAGGGCTCCGTCTCGTACACCGGGGAGACCGCCTTGACCCGGAGGCCGGGCGTGTCCTCCAGGGCGTCGATGGCGCCCTGGAGGGTCTCCAGGCGGTTGCCCAGGTTGGAACCGAGGGAGAGCACCGCGAGTTTGGGGTTGGAGAGCGTGATGTCCGCCGCGTCCACCTGCTCGACCACGGAGGCGGGTACCGGCTGTACGGTCGGGTCGCTCTGCCCTTCGGTAGAAAATGCAGTCATGCTCGGCTCCGGGTGATGGTGATGGTGACGTCGTCGAACGGGACGGTGATGGGCGCGTCCGGCTTGTGCACCACGACCTCCACCTCCTCGACGCCGTCGTGCTTGAGGCACTGCTGGGCGATGCGCTCGGCGAGCGTCTCGATCAGGTCGACCGGATCGCCCTGGACCACTTCGACGACCTCTTCCGCGACCACGCCGTAGTGCACGGTCTTCGTCAGGTCGTCGGCGGCTGCCGCGGGGCGGGTGTCGAGGCCCAGCACCAGGTCCACGATGAACGTCTGTCCCTCTTCCCGTTCCCGGGGGAAGACGCCATGGTGTCCTCGGGCCTTGAGGCCGCGCAGCGCGACACGATCCACGCGAATCACTCCTGCTGTCGTTGGTCGTAGGGCTCGGGGCCGCGTGCGGGCGGCCGGGTGCCCGATTTCGAATCTACCTGCGAGCACCGACAGCCTTTCCCCTCGGGGGCCGGGCATGCGGGCGCGGGACAGATAGCCGCTGATACCCCGATGCGGCCGGTTCCAATCCCGGTGGGCCGTCTTTCGTTCCCGATTCGGGCGGGGGCCGTTCAGGACGAGGTCTCTTCGTCCTCTTCCTCACCGGTTTCGGTCAGTACGGGCGAACCGTGGTGCGACCAGAGCTTCCAGCCGTCCGGAGTGCGGCGGAACACATTCGTGGCGACCACGAGCTGTCCGACGAGCGGGCCGAGCGAGCTGCCCTCCTCGGCGGGGCCGCCGCTCAGGATGTTCTCGGTGCACGTCACCAGGGCGGTGTCGCCGGTCATGGAGACGCCGACGTCGGTCAGGAAGAACTGGATGTACTCGGTGTTCGCCATGATCAGCGCGTAGCTGCGCAGCACCTCGCCGCGCCCGCTGAGCACCGGCCAGCCGGGGTGGACGCAGGAGACGGTGAGGTCCTCGCCGGGCAGCCAGAGCGCGGTCAGCGCTTCGAGGTCGCCCTGTTCCAGGGCCTCGTAGAAGGCGGTGTTGGCCCCTTCGACGGCGGCGATGTCGGCGGCCGCCGCCGCGTGGTCGTCCCTCGGCTCGCTCACGCGGCTCCCTCGATGGCGCGGGCGACCCGCACGGCGTCGGCGGTGGCGCGTACCTCGTGGACACGGACGGCCCAGGCGCCGGCGCGGGCGGAGAGCGCGGAGACGGCCGCGGTGGCCGCGTCGCGCTCGCGGGCGGGCGGCGGGGCGCCCTCGCCGGCCAGGACGTGGCCGAGGAACCGCTTGCGGGACGCGGCGACCAGGAGGGGGCGGCCGAGGCCGTGCAGCGCGTCCAGCCGGGCGAGGAGCGCGAGGTCGTGGGCGGCGTCCTTGGCGAAGCCGAGCCCGGGGTCGATGACGAGGCGCTCGGGGGAGACCCCGCCGGCGACCACCGCGTCCATCCGGGCCCGCAGCTCCGCGGTGACCTCGGCGACCACGTCCCCGTACACCGCCCGGCTGTTCATCGACTCGCTGAAGCCGCGCCAGTGCATGACGACGAAGGGGGCGCCGGCCGCGGCGACGACCGGGACCATGTCCGGGTCGGCCTGGCCGCCGCTCACGTCGTTGACCAGGACCGCGCCGGCGGCGATGGCCTGCTCGGCGACGCGGGCCCGCATGGTGTCGACGGAGACCGTGACCCCTTCGGACGCCAGGCCGCGGACCACCGGGATCACCCGGCGCAGCTCCTCGGACTCGTCCACCCGGCTGGCGCCCGGCCGGGTCGACTCGCCGCCGACGTCGACCAGGTCGGCGCCCTCGCCGACCAGGTCGAGGCCGTGCTTGACGGCCGTCGTGGTGTCGAACCAGCGGCCCCCGTCGGAGAAGGAGTCGGGGGTCACATTGACGACGCCCATGACCGCGCAGCGGTCCCACTCCGGCAGACCCTCGACCGTGCCTCGTCCACGCAACGTACTCATACGACCAGCGTAGGCCCGTACGGGCCGCTGTTACGCCGCGCGGTACGGCCGTACGGGCCGCGGCTACGCGGCGCGGGCGCCCCGTCCGCCGGCCGGGGGCGGCACGTGGGCGCAGGGGCGGCGGGGGCCGACGGGGAGGCGGCGGGCCAGGGGGCGGGGCAGCGCGAAGTTCACGAAGCCCTCGGCCTGCATCGCGGCGAGCGAGATGCGGGGCAGGTCGCGGGCGGTGCGGTAGACCACGAAACGGGGCTCCCAGCGGGGGCGGAACTTGGCGTTGAACTTGTACAGCGACTCGATCTGGAACCAGCGCGAGAGGAAGATCAGCAGTCCGCGCCAGACCCGCAGGACCGGGCCCGCGCCCAGTTTCTCGCCGCGGGCCAGGGCGGAGCGGAACATCGCGAAGTTCAGCGAGACCCGGGCGATGCCCAGACGGGGCGCGGCCTGGAGGGAGGCGACGATGAGCAGTTCGTTCATCCCGGGGTCGGCGGACCGGTCGCGGCGCATGAGGTCGAGGGACATGCCGTCGGTGCCCCAGGGCACGAAGTGGAGCACGGCCTTCAGATCGCCGTAGGGGGAGTCGGCGCCGTGCTCGTCGGCCTTGTGGGCGGTGGCGATGAAGCAGTCCTGGTCGGCGCTGTCGCCGATGCGGCCGAGTGCCATGGAGAAGCCGCGCTCGGTGTCGGTGCCGCGCCAGTCGGCGGCAGCGCGGCGGATGCGGGCCAGCTCGGCCTCAGAGATGTCGGCCACGCGCCGGACGCGGGTCTCGTAGCCGCCGCGTTCGATGCGCTTGACCATCTGGCGTACGTTGCGCATCGCGCGTCCGGCGAGGGAGAAATCCGCGACGTCCACCACCGCCTCGTCGCCGAGTTCGAGGGCGGTCAGGCCGGTCTCGCGGGTCCAGACCTCGCCGCCGGTCTCGCTGCACCCCATGACGGCCGGGGCCCAGGAGTGCGCCCGCGCCTCGTCCATGAAGCGTTCGATGGCGCCGGGCCAGGCCTCAACGTCACCGATCGGGTCGCCGCTGGCCAGCATCACGCCGGAGACCACGCGGTAGCAGACGGCGGCCTTGCCGCTGGGCGAGAAGACCACGGCCTTGTCGCGGCGGAGCGCGAAGTGGCCGAGCGAGTCGCGCCCGCCGTGCCGCTCCAGCAGGGCGCGCAGCCCGGCCTCGTCGTCCTCGGTGAGGCGGGCGGCCGGGTGCTCGGGGCGGAAGGCCAGGTAGATGGTGGTGACGGCGGTCAGCAGGCCGAGGGCGCCCAGTGAGTAGGCCACGGTCCAGGAGGTGTCGCCCGCGTAGTCGACGGGCCCCTCGAAGCCGAACAGGCCGTACAGCACGTGCTGGAGGCGGTCGGCGATGCTGGGGCTGCCGACGAGCCGGCGGGGGTGGGCGCTGACGATGACCAGGCCGAGTCCGAGCGAACCGGCTCCGAGCAGCACGAAGTTGGCCAGGGCCCGCCAGCGGCTGCGCGGGTCGGGGAGCGCGGCGAATTCACTCCGGTGGCGCACCAGCAGATAACACAGCGTCAGTGACACGAGGGTGCCGAGGACCGAGTGCCGGTAGGAGAACTGGGCCAGCGCTCCGGCCGGGAGCAGCACGACGGCGGCCCGCCAGGCGCGCCGCTTGCGCCGCTTGAGGCCGTGCGCGAGGAGCAGCAGCAGGACGCCGGCGCTCAGCGAGAGGGCCGCGGCGAAGGGGCCGAGGGCTCCGGGGAGCACCTCGGCCAGGCTGTGCATGCGGCTGTGCCGGAACCGGGGGAACACCCCGGCGGTGACGTCGATCAGCCCGACGGCCGCGCAGGCGGTGCCGACGAGCGCCGGTACGGCTTCGGGCCTCGGTCCGCGCACGAACGTACGTGCGCGATCCGGAACCGATCCCGATTTATCCCCATCTAGCGTGACAGACATCGCTTCCCGTGGTTCCGCGAGAGATTCCTGGAGTCCGGCGGCCGGAGCCCTGCGGACGATGTGCGACCTCTAGGACGAGGCTTCCGGGCCGTGGGTTCACCCACAACCCGGAAATTTCCTTACAGAAAGTTCACCGGTCATGGGCCTTACGGGCAAGGCAGTGCTGATCCTCGCGATCGTGCTGGCCGTCGTGCTGTTCACCCTCACGATCTGGTGCTGGCCGAGGCTCGCCCGGCGCAGCGCCCCCGCGGTGCTCGGGCGGGTGGGGCTGCTGCTGGCCACCCAGGTGGCGGTGTTCGCCACCGTCGGGCTGCTGGCCAACAACTCCTTCCTCTTCTACGGCTCCTGGGCCGACCTGCTCGGTCGCAAGCAGGATCTGGGCGTGGTCACCGACCACGCGGCCGGGACGCTCGCCGCGAAGAACATCGTCCGGGTGGGGACGCAGCGGACGGACGTGCCGGGCGGTGCGCGGCCGGCCGTGGGCGGCCGGATCGACAAGGTCGTGATCGCGGGCCGGCACTCGGGGATCGAGAGCTCGGCGTACGTGTATCTGCCGCCGGAGTACTTCCAGGAGGCCTACGAGCGGCGGAAGTTCCCGGCGGTCGTGGTGCTCACCGGGTACCCGGGCACCTCGGAGAACCTCATCAAGGGGCTGCGCTATCCGCGTACGGCACTCGACCGGGTGCGGGCCGGACGGGCGCAACCGATGATCCTCGTGATGCTGCGGCCCACGCTGGCGCCGCCCCGGGACACCGAGTGCGTGGACATAAAGGGCGGTCCGAAGACGGAGACCTTCTTCGCCCAGGACCTTCCGCAGGCGGTCTCGGCGGAGTACCGGGTCGGCAGGAGCGCCCGCAACTGGGGCATCATCGGCAACTCGACCGGCGGGTACTGCGCCCTGAAGATCGGGCTGCACCACCCGGACAGGTACACCGCGAGCGCGGGGCTCTCCGCGTACTACAAGGCGGCCGAGGACCCGACGACCGGTGACCTCTTCCACGGCGACGAGGCGGCGCGGCACCGGGCCGATCTGCTGTGGACGCTGGACAACCTGCCGCAGCCGGACGCGTCGTTCCTGGTGACCACCTCCCGCCACGGCGAGTCGAACTACCGCGACACACGGCGGTTCCTGGCCAAGGTGAAGCAGCCGGCCCGGGTGTCCTCGATCGTGCTGGACAGCGGCGGGCACAACTTCAACACCTGGCGCCGGGAGATCCCGGCCGCCCTGGAGTGGATGAGCAGCCGGCTCAGCGAGAGCTGACGGGGCGGGCTTACGCCGCGGGGGGACGGCCGAGGGGCTGTCGCCGCGGGTGCGGGGCGCGGGGGCCGGGCGCGCTGGACCCCGCGTCCCGCAGGGCCGGCACGCCGGCCGCGCGGGACGGGTGGCGGCCTCCCGGCGTCGCCTCAGACCGCCGACGTCTCCGTCACGCCCGTCACGCTCTCGACGGCCACCTCGGCGCGGGGGACCGAGCGGCCGTCCGCGCCGACCGAGCGGCGCAGCGCTTCGTGGAGACGGGCGGGGGTGAGCACGCCCAGGAACCGGCCCTCGCCCGCCTCGTCGATGACGGCGATCCAGCCGGCGTCGTGCTGGAGCATGGTGGCGAAGGCCTGTTTCAGCGGGGCGCCGAGGGGAAGCCACGCCTCCATCCGGCGGGCGTGGTCGCGGACGGTGCCCTTGCCCCCGGTGCGCGCGTCGTCGGCGGGAATCCAGCCGTGCAGGTGGTCGTCGCCGTCCAGGACCACCGCCCAGCGGGCACCCTCCGCGCGCAGCCGCTCGGTCGCGGCGGCCAGCGGGTCGTCCAGGTGGACGACCGGCGGATGGTCGAGGTCGCTCTCCTCGACGGGGGTGACCGAGAGCCGCTTGAGGCCGCGGTCCGCGCCGACGAAGTCGGCCACGTAGCCGGTGGCGGGGGCGCCGAGCACGGTGGCGGGGGAGTCGAACTGCTCGATCGAGCCCTGTCCGTAGACGGCGATGCGGTCGCCGAGCCGGACGGCTTCCTCGATGTCGTGCGTGACGAACAGGATGGTTTTGCGGACCTGTTCCTGGAGTTTCAGGAATTCGTTCTGAAGGTGCTCGCGCACGACCGGGTCGACGGCGCCGAAAGGTTCGTCCATCAGCAGGACCGGCGGGTCGGCGGCGAGTGCCCGAGCCACGCCGACCCGCTGGCGCTGGCCACCGGACAGCTGTTCCGGATATCGGTCGCCATAAACGGAAGGATCGAGTCCGACCAGATCGAGGAGTTCGGCGGCGCGGGCCCGGCCCTTTCCGCGTTTCCAGCCGAGGAGATGGGGAACGGTGGCGGTGTTCTCCAGGACCGTCTTGTGCGGGAAGAGGCCGACCTGCTGGATCACATAGCCGATACGGCGGCGCAGTTGGACGGGGTCGATGGCGGATATGTCGTCCCCGTCGAGGAATATCCGGCCCTCGGTCGGTTCGATCAGCCGGTTCACCATCTTCATGGTGGTCGTCTTGCCGCAGCCCGACGGTCCGACGAGCGTGACCAGTTCACCCTCGGCGACCTCGAAGGAAAGGTCGTCGACGGCGGTGGTGCCGTCCGCATACCGCTTGGTGACGTGCTCGAAACGGATCATGGTTCCCCATTGTCGCGCGTGTTCTGTGAAGGACATGTTGCTGGAATACAACGGCCTCGGCGATTGTCAGTGGTCGAGGATAGGCTCGCCCGGCATCGGTACGAGTGGGCAATCGGGAGGTGGGGGGACGGATGGCCGGACAGAACTGCCTGGTGACGAACGACTGGATCTGCGGGGAGTATCTCCGTTCCCGCAGTCAGGAGTTGACGGACGCGACGGTTCAGCACATCTGGATCACCGTCGTCTCGGTCGCGATCGGGGTGGCCGTGGCCTTCCCGCTGGCGCTCCTCGCGCGTCGCAGCCGGCGGTTCGCGGGACCGGTGCTCGGGCTGACCACGGTGCTCTACACCGTCCCGTCCCTCGCGATGTTCTCGCTCCTGCTGCCCGTGTTCGGCCTCTCGGCCGCGCTCGTGGTCACCGGGCTCGTGCTGTATTCGCTGACCATCCTCGTGCGCAACATCCTCGCCGGTCTCGAAGCGGTCCCGCAGGAGGCCAAGGAGGCCGCGCACGGCATGGGGTACGGACCGGCCCGCCTGCTGTGGGAGGTGGAGCTGCCGCTCGCGCTGCCCGCGCTGATGGCGGGCATACGCATCGCGACGGTGTCCACGATCGCGCTGACGACGGTCGGTTCGATCGTCGGCCGGGGCGGCCTGGGCAACCTCATCGAGGACGCGCTGCCCAGCTTCTTCAAGGCCCAGGTGCTGGCCGCTTCGGTGCTCTGCGTACTGCTCGCGATCGTCGCCGACCTGTTGCTGCTCGGCCTCCAGCGGCTGCTGACGCCCTGGACCCGCATACGCGCCGCGCACGGCGGCGCGGGCGCGCCCGGCCCGGTGAAGGCGGTCTGACCATGGGAGTTCTCGGCGAGGCCTGGACCTGGCTCACCACCGGCGCCAACTGGTCGGGGGAGAGCGGGGTCGCCCACCGGCTCGGTGAGCACCTGTACGTCAGTGGGGTGGCGCTCACGCTGTCCTGCGCCATCGCGCTGCCCGTCGCGCTCTACCTGGGCCACCGGGGCAAGGGCGGCGCGCTCGCGGTCAACCTGGCCAATGTGGGGCGGGCGATCCCCGTCTTCGCGGTCCTGGCCCTCTTCATGGTCTCGCCGCTGCGCAACGCGGGATACATACCGACGATCATCGCCCTCGTGCTGTTCGCCGTGCCGCCGCTGCTGACCAACGCCTACGTCGGGATGACCGAGGTGGACCGTTCGGTGGCGGAGGCCGCGCGCGGGATGGGGATGTCGGGCGGGCAGCTCTTTCTGCGCGTCGAGCTTCCGCTGGCCTACCCGCTCATCATGACCGGGCTGCGGTCGGCCGCGGTCCAGGTGGTGGCCACGGCGACGATCGCCGCCATGGTCGGTCAGGGCGGCCTCGGCCGCATCATCACCGCCGGTTTCAACACGTACGACACCCCGCAGGTGGTCGCGGGGGCGCTGCTGGTCGCCGTGCTCGCCCTGCTGGTGGAAGCGGTCCTGGTGGGCGTCGACCGCCTGCTGTCCCCGCTGCGCCGCCGCAGGCCGGCATGAGTGCCCGGCCGGCCCACCCAACCCATAACCCTTGTCGCATACGGCCTCGCCGCCGTGGACGGAGAAGAACATGAGCAGGACCTCACGTATGGCCGGCGCGGTCATCGGCGTCATCGCGCTGGCGGGCTCGCTCGCCGCCTGCGGCGGAGACAGCCTGGAGAACGACAAGGGCGCCCCCGCCGGGGACAAGGACTCCGGCAAGAAGGGCTCGCTCGTCGTCGGCGCCGCGGCCTTCACCGAGTCCAAGGTGCTCGCGGAGCTGTACGCGCAGATACTCGGCGACGCCGGGTACAGCACCTCGGTCACCACGGTGAAGAACCGTGAACTCTACGAACCTTCGTTGGAGAAGGGCGAGATCGACGTCGTACCGGAATATGCCGCGACGATCGCCGAATTCCTCAACGCCAAGGTGAACGGGGCGAAGGCCGCCGAGTCGAAGCCGGTCGCCTCGGGCGACACCGCAGCCACCGTCGCCGCGCTGAAGAAGCTCGCGGAGCCGCGCGGGCTGAAGGTGCTGCCGGCCGGGAAGGCCGTCGACCAGAACGCCTTCGCGGTCACCAGGGAATTCGCCGAGAAGAACAAGCTGACGACCCTTTCGGATCTCGGCGCCGCCAAGATCGCGGTCAAGGTCGCGGCGGGCGACGAGTGCGAGGTGCGGCCGTTCTGCGCACCCGGGCTGAAGAAGACGTACGGCATCGACGTCACCGGGATCGACCCCAAGGGCGTCGGTACCCCGCAGTCCAAGCAGGCGGTCAAGGACGGCAAGGACCAGCTCGTTCTCACCACCACGACCGACGCGGTGCTGGACACCTACGACCTGGTGTTCCTGGAGGACGACAAGAAGCTCCAGAACGCGGACAACGTCCTTCCGGTCCTCAACGCCAAGGACGCCGGAGCGCAGGACATCGCCGACGCACTCGGCAGGCTCACCGGCGCACTCACCACCGAGGACCTCGCACAACTGAACCGCAAGGTCGACGCCGAGCGCGCCAAGCCCGCCGATGTGGCCCGGGAATACCTGCAGTCGAAGGGTCTGATCAAGAAGTAGCGAAGGTCCCCGGAAGGGGATTTCGGGGGCCGCCAGGTAACTTGCGGGGCACAGATTGCCGGGCGGCTCCCCAAGTCCGCCGTACACACGGTAAATTTCGGGCCATGCCACGTGGACGCCATCGCCATTCGCCACCACTGCACAGAATCCTTCCGCCTTCGGCAGTCGCCGGAGCCTCGGTCGTATGTGCCGCGGGCGCCTGGCTGCTCGCCGAACCCCTGGTCCTGCGCACGCTGGTCGCCGCCGCAGCGGCCGCCGCCTGCACCGGCGCGGTCCTGATGCGCGGCTGGGACCGCGAGGCGGGCCGCCGGGTCGCGGAGCTGACGCGCGCCCGCGCCAGCGACGAGTGGCGTGCCGAGGAACGCGTGGCGGAGCTCGAAGCCGAGCTGGAGGAGTCGCGCGAGCTGCGCGCCCGCCTGGAGACGAAACTGCGCCGCAAGCGCGTGGAGCTCGCCGGGCTGCGGGGCGAACACGCCGCGCTGCTGCGGCGGTACGCCAACGCGGAGACCGAGCGGGCCAGCGTTCTGGAGAGCCGTCGCCGGCTCGCCATCGAGGCGGCTGCCCCGGCCCGCGAACTGCCCGCGGCGCGCAGCACCCCGACCCCGGACGCGTACGCCCGCGCCGCCCGCGCGCTGGCCGACCTCACGCGCAACGCCGCGCTCCAGAAGGCCCGGCGCACCGCCGAGAGCACCCGGGAGCGGGTCCTCGCGGAGCGCGCCCGGCAGGGCCGGGAGCCGCAGGGGCAGGAGCCGCAGGGCCGGCAGCCGCGGGGGAAGCACGCCGCGGCCGAGGAGCCCGGCGCCGGGGACGGTCAGGAGCACCGCACGCCCGCCGCCCTGCCCGCGTCCCGGCCCGCCGGTGAACTGACGGCCCCGCGCCCGGTGCCGGCCGCCAGCGCGGTCGTGCCGTACTCCGCGGCCCGCCGTCATCTGGTGCCGCAGGGCAGCTTCGACTTCTTCGGCACGCAGAAGGCGAACGCCGCCATCGAGTCCGTGCAGAACGAGGACCTGGCCGACGTGGTGGGCGAGGAGGCCCTCGCCGCACACCGCTCGGGCACGGCGGAGAACCGGGCCGTCGGCAAGGTCATCGACCTGACCGCGCACGACGAGACGGAGCAGCTGGACGTGGCCCAGCTGCGCAGCGCGATCTCGTAACGCCTGCGGCGGACGCGGCGGTTACTTGTCGATGTCGCCGACGACGAAGAACAGCGAGCCCAGGATCGCCACCATGTCGGCGACCAGCGTGCCCGGCAGCAGTTCGGTGAGCGCCTGGATGTTGTTGAACGACGCGGAGCGCAGCTTCAGCCGGTACGGGGTCTTCTCGCCCTTGGACACCAGGTAGTAGCCGTTGACGCCGAGCGGGTTCTCGGTCCAGGCGTAGGTGTGGCCCTCGGGGGCCTTGAGGACCTTGGGCAGCCGCTGGTTGACCGGTCCGGGCGCCAGCTCCGCCATCCGGTCCAGGCAGGCGTCCGCGAGGTCCAGGGCGTTGTGCGTCTGCTCCAGCAGGCACTCGAACCGGGCCAGGCAGTCGCCCTCGGTCCGGGTGACGACCTTCAGGGTGTCCTGGAGCTCCCCGTACGCGAGATACGGCTCGTCGCGCCGCAGGTCGAAGTCGACGCCCGAGGCGCGGGCGATCGGCCCCGACACCCCGTACGCGTGCACCGCCCCGGCCGACAGCACGCCCACCGAGCGGGTGCGGGCCCGGAAGATCTCGTTGCCGAGGACCAGCCCGTCGTAGATGTCCATCCGGGAACGGACCGAGGCGACGGCGTCCCGGGCACGGCCGAGCCAGCCCGCCGGAAGGTCCTCCTTGAGGCCGCCCACCCGGTTGAACATGTAGTGCATCCGGCCGCCGGAGACCTCCTCCATCACGGCCTGGAGCTCCTCGCGCTCGCGGAACGCGTGGAACACCGGGGTGATCCCGCCGAGTTCCAGCGGGTAGGAGCCGAGGAACATCAGGTGGTTGAGGACCCGGTTCAGCTCGGCGAGCAGCGTGCGGGTCCAGACCGCGCGCTCGGGGACCTCCATGCCGAGCATGCGCTCGACGGCCATCACGACGCCCAGTTCGTTGGAGAACGCGGACAGCCAGTCGTGGCGGTTGGCGAGCATGATGATCTGGCGGTAGTCGCGGGCCTCGAAGAGCTTCTCCGCGCCGCGGTGCATGTAGCCGATGACCGGTTCGGCGTGCTGGATGCGCTCGCCGTCCAGGACGATGCGCAGGCGGAGCACGCCGTGCGTGGAGGGGTGCTGCGGGCCGATGTTGAGCACCATGTCGGTGCTTTCCGCCGCGCCGCCGATGCCGACTGTCGTCTCCGTCATGCGGCGATTATTGCGTGCCGCGCCGTTGCCCGGGGCGCTGCCCCACAACCCGCTCCTCAATCGCCGGAGGCGCTGGAACGCGCGCCGGAGGGGCCGATCCTGTGGCTCAGCCAGCCGAAGTCGCCCAGGCCGCCCCGGGCCGTGAGCTCCGCCGCCTCGCCCGCCGAGGCCAGGGCGCGGAGGTAGGCGGCCGGGTCCGTCGACGCCAGGGACAGCGGCGGGCGTCCCCCGCTGATGCCGAGGTCCGCCAGCGCCTCGCGCTGGGTGCGCAGCTCCGCGTCCGGGCCGGCCGCCGCCGCGCAGGCGTCCAGGGCCACATGGGCGGTGAGGTCGCAGCTGCCGTCCGGCACCGGCCGCAGCTCGCGCCCGGCCCGGAAGCCGGTCAGCGTCCCGTACGGCGGGCGTTCCCCGCGTACGTGGGTGTAGTCCACCGCCACCGCGAGCCCGGCGGAGACGGTGGACACCGCGTCCGCCCACGCCTCGTCGCGGGGGCGGCCGATCTCCGCCCGGCTGCCGGGGCCCGCCGAGGGCCACCAGCGCCGCAGCCACGCCGCGTCCGCCCCGGCCACCGGGCCGCCCAGCCGCTCCGCGCCGTCCGAGGTCCGCACCTCGACGTACCGGTCGGTGCCGTCGGCGTCCGTCTCGGCGACCGGCAGCGGCACGTTGTCCAGCCACTCGTTGGCGAACAGCAGCCCCCGCACCCCGCGCGGCGGCTTCGCGCACCACTCCACGCGCGGGTCCAGGCCCTCGGGGCGGGCGGCGATCTCGACGGCGTACGCCCGTACGGTGAGGTCCGCGCCGCCCTCGGCCGGCAGCGCGGCGAGCACGCCCGTCACCAGCTCGCCGCGCCCCGCGCCCAGGTCGACCAGGTCCACGTCCGGGGTGCCGAGATCCGCCGCCGTCGCGACCAGCAGCCGGGCGACGGCGGATGCGAACAGGGGGGAGGCGTGCACCGAGGTACGGAAGTGGCCCGCGGGGCCCTCGGGGCGCCGGTAGAAGCCCTCGTCGCCGTACAGAGCGGTCTCGGCCGCCTCCTGCCACCCACGCCACTCATCCGTCACGCGCCCCAGTCTCCACCTTGGGGAGTACGGTCCCAGGACCCGGATCGACCCTTCGGCTGACCCGGCACCCCTCGGGCTTCCCTACGCTGGGTTACGTGCAGCGCCTCTACGATTTCATCCGCAGACACCCGACGGGCGTCGACAGCTTCTGGGCTGTCTTCCTCCTCGGGCTCTCCGGCATGACCATCGTGGTGGGCGACACCGGCCGCGGCGGTCCGATGGAGCGCATCGCCATCGCGCCGGTCGTCATCGGCCTGTGCGTTGTCGTCGCCCTGCGGCGGCGCGCTCCCGAGAAGATGCTGCTGCTCGCCATCGCGATGGGGGTGGCCCAGCTGCTCTTCGGCGTCCGGCCGACCGTCGCGAACTTCGCGATGCTGGTGATCACCTACACGGTGGCCACCGTCGGGGAGCGCTGGGCCTCCCGGCTCGCCCTGGCGTGCAGCCTGGTCGCGGCCACGCTCTCCCAGCTCCGCTGGCCGAACCAGGACGAGGCGTCGAGCAGCTGGGCGCAGGCGGTGTTCGTGGCCGTCGTGATGACGGTGCCGTTCGTACTGGCCTGGGTGCTCGGTGACTCGATGCGGACCCGCCGGGCCTACTTCGACCAGCTGGAGGAGCGGGCGGCCCGCCTGGAGCGGGAGCGCGAGGCCCAGTCGAAGGTGGCGGTGGCCGCCGAGCGGGCCCGTATCGCCCGCGAGCTCCACGACGTCGTCGCGCACAACGTCTCGGTGATGGTGGTGCAGGCCGACGGCGCCGCTTATGTCATGGACGCGGCGCCCGACCAGGCCCGGCAGGCGCTGGAGACCATCTCCGGCACCGGCAGGCAGGCCCTCGCGGAGATGCGGCGGCTGCTCGGCGTGCTGCGGACGGGCGACGCGCAGGAGAGCGGGGAGTACGTCCCGCAGCCCGACGTCGAACAGATCGAGGAGCTGATCGGCCAGGTCAGGAAGGCCGGTCTGGCGGTGGACTTCAAGGTCGAGGGGACCGCC
The DNA here is from genome assembly GCF_000373645.1 of Streptomyces sp. ATexAB-D23. Taxonomy (GTDB): domain Bacteria; phylum Actinomycetota; class Actinomycetes; order Streptomycetales; family Streptomycetaceae; genus Streptomyces; species Streptomyces castrisilvae. The sequence continues at coordinate 165,043 of NZ_KB892005.1, forward strand.
CGCCCGCTGCCCAGCAGCGTCGAGCTGACCGCGTACCGCATCGTGCAGGAGGCCCTGACCAACACGCGCAAGCACGGCGGCCCGCACGCCGGGGCCAGCGTGCGGCTGGTCTATTTCGACGACGGGCTCGGCCTGCTCGTCGAGGACGACGGCCGGGGCGCCGCGCACGAGCTGTACGAGGACGGCGGGGCCGACGGAGCCGGGCACGGCATGATCGGCATGCGCGAACGGGTCGGCATGGTGGGCGGCACACTGGACGCCGGGCCGCGCCCCGGCGGAGGCTTCCGGATCAGCGCACTGCTGCCGCTCAAGGCCGCCGACTAGCGTGTTTCGTTTGGCTCGGGCTGGATCAGGGAGCGGGGTGTGGTGCGTGCGGCTGCAAGGCAGAGGAGGGCGACAACGCCGCAGACGTGCGTGCCACACCCCGCGAGCCCAGCCTGAGCCAAACGAAACACCCTGGATCGTTCCGGCTGCCCACCGAAGGCTGCCCACCGAAGAAGGAGACAAGGACCCCCATGGCGATCCGCGTGATGCTCGTCGACGACCAGGCGCTGCTGCGCACCGGCTTCCGGATGGTGCTCGCGGCGCAGCCCGACATGGAGGTGGTCGCCGAGGCCGGTGACGGCGCGGAGGCGATCGAGGTCCTGCGCTCCACCGCGGTGGACGTGGTGCTGATGGACGTACGCATGCCGAAGCTGGACGGGGTCGAGGCCACCAGCCGGATCTGCGCGCAGCCCGATCCGCCGAAGGTGCTGATCCTGACGACGTTCGACCTCGACGAGTACGCGTTCTCCGGGCTGAAGGCCGGGGCCAGCGGCTTCATGCTGAAGGACGTGCCGCCGGGCGAGCTGCTCGCCGCGATCCGCTCCGTGCACAGCGGGGACGCGGTCGTCGCCCCGTCCACCACCCGCCGGCTGCTCGACCGGTTCTCGCCGATGCTGCCCAGCGGCAACCCCGAACCGCAGCACAAGGACGTCGCCAGGCTCACCGAACGCGAACGCGAGGTGATGCTGCTGGTCGCCCAGGGCCTGTCGAACGGCGAGATCGCCGGGCGTCTGGTGCTCTCCGAGGCGACGGTGAAGACACACGTCGGCCGCATCCTGACCAAGCTGTCCCTGCGCGACCGGGTGCAGGTCGTCGTCCTCGCCTACGAGACGGGGCTCGTGCGCGCCGGCGGCGGCGCGGGCTGAGGCGCGGGCCGGCTCAGCGCAGGATCCCCTCCAGGAAGTCGCTGCCGAGCCGGGCCACCACCGTCAGGTCCAGCTGGTGCAGGACGTACCGGCCCCGGCGCCGGGTCGTGACCAGACCGGCCCTCTTGAGCACCGCGAGATGGCGGGAGACCTCGGGCGAGGTGATGCCGTTGGTGTCGGCCAGTTCGCCCGTCGTGTACGGGGAACGGGCGATGCTCCGGCACAGCCGCATGCGCAACGGGTGCGCCAGGGCCTCCATCCGCAGCTGGAGCAGTTCGACGGAGGCGGGCGAGGGCAGCTCGGGACGGTGCACCGGGTAGTGGAGCACCGGGCGCCAGCCCGGGGCGTAGAGCACCATCAGGTGGGGCCGGCCGAAGCTGGTGGGGATGAGGGTGAGCCCCGGCCCGACGGCGGGGTCGGTCGCGTCGGTCGCCCCCTCGCTCAGCTTGTCGACGCTGATCCGGCCCCCGTCCTCGGACACCGCGAGCGCGGGGGAGACCGCCCGTACCGCCTCGGCGAGCCCCTTGTGCCGCAGCAGGTCCGTCTTGTGCCGCGCGTCGGCCACGAGCTGGACCCGGACCCGCTGCCAGGTGTCCGCGAAGAACGCCTGGTCGCAGTCCTCGAACAGGCGGCGCAGCCGGCGCCGTACGAGGTCGGGGTCGGCCAGCAGCCGCTGGGTGAACTCCACCTGCGGCCGGCCGCGCGCCGCCGCCATCTCCAGGGCCCGCGCACGCGTCCCGGCGTCGCGGAGCGGGGAGGCCGCGCCGGTCCCGTGGAACGCCCCGCAGTTGAACTCCAAGGCCGCGGCGACGAACCGCTCGTCGTCCAGCCGGTCCAGCAGGTCCAGGTCGGCGGCGAGGTCGGCGCCCGTCCTGCCGTCGCCGCCGCGCACCCCGGCGAACGGCATGAAGATGTCCGAGAAGGTGTTCCGCCACAGGAACTCCGCCTCGTGCAGCCGGTCGGCGAGGTCGGGCTCCAGGGCCGTGGCGGTGGCCGTCGCCCAGCCGTGCACGCCCGGGTGGTGCCCCGGCTCGGAAAGCGCGTGCAGGGCGACCCCCAGCTCGACGAGCGGAGAGGTCTCGAAGACGATGCGGGCGGGGTCGAGGCCCGCGATGTCGATGGTCACGCTCACCCGTCCATGGTGCCGGGTGGGTGTGACAGTCCGGACGCCGTTTGACGGACGGTGTCAATCAGCGTCCGGACCCGGGCCGGCTCACCCCTTCCGGGGCACCCGCTCCAGGAAGCCGGCCAGTGCCTCCCGGACGTCGTCGGCCGTCCACTCCAGACCCGCCTGCCCCACGGTCACCTCGGTGAACGCCACCCCGGGCGCACCGGTGTCCGGCGTGAACCAGCGGCGGAACAGCGCCACGCCGGTCTCCTCGGCCTGCCGCACCGACGCCGCGGTCAGCTCGTCCGCGCCGTACGGCAGCCACACCTGGAACTGGTGGGTGTGCGGGGGCTCCGGCTGTACCCGGAACCAGCCCGTGCCGGCCTGCGCGAACCCCTCGGTCAGCGCCGCGGCGACCGTCTTCGCGTGCGCCACGTACGCGGGCAGGTTCGGCAGCTCCCGGTCCAGGCCGGCCAGGGCCGCGACCGCCGCCGGGAACTGCTGGAAGAGCTGGCCGCCGTAGCGGTGCCGCCAGACCCGGGCCTCCTCGACCAGCGAGGCGGAACCGGCCAGCGCCGCCCCGGAGATGCCGCCGACGGACTTGTAGAACGACACGTACACGCTGTCCGCGAGCGCGGCGATCTCCGGCAGCCCGCGCCCGAAACGGGTGGCGCACTCCCACAGCCGGGCCCCGTCGAAGTGGACCACCGCGTCCCGCTCACGGGCGGCGGCCACCACGGCCTCCAGCTCCTCCCAGGTGGGCAGCACGAAGCCGGCGTCGCGCAGCGGCAGCTCCAGCATCAGCGTGCCGAACGGCTCCGGGAAGTCACGGATCTCCTCGGCGGTGGGCAGCCTCGGATCGGACGTGGGGTGGACGGTACGCAGCCCGCTCACCGCGCCCAGGGCGCCGCCCTCGTGCATCTCCGGGTGGGCGAGCGGGTGCAGCGCGACGGTCGGGTTGCCGGTGCGCGCGGCCCAGCAGCGCAGCGCGACCTGCTGCGCCATCGTCCCGGTCGGGAAGAACGCCGCGGCCTCCGTGCCCAGCAGCCCGGCGACCCGCTGCTCCAGCTCGGCGACGACACCGTCCCCGTAGATGTCCGCGGGCAGGGCGAGGTCGGTGACCGTCGCCGCGTCCGCCGTGAGGGAGGCCAGCTGTTCGCCGAGCGTGCGGTCCTGCGGGATGCGGGAGAGGATGCGCTGGGCCTGCCGCCACGCGGTGAGGCGGCGCAGCCGCCAGGCCTCGTCGTCCCCGGCCGCCCCTTCGTCCGCCGCCCCGTCCGTCACCTGCGCGTTCGTGTCTGCCATGGGACGATCATCACGCACAACGCCGTGTCCGCCCACAGGTTTCCGCAGCCCCGGAGCCGTGCGAGCGAGGTTTCCACAGGCTGTGGACAGCCGGGAGGGCGGACCGGGTGCTGGCGTAGCATGCAGAGGAATCGTCCGGTACCCCCCGCGGACTGGAACGGAAGGCCATCGCAGCGTGAACGCAACAGCTCCCAAGGACCCCCTCGACGCGAGGGACCGCCCCGCCCGGCTCACCGTCGGCGTGGTGGGGGCGGGCCGCGTCGGCCCCGCCCTGGCCGCGTCCCTGGCCCTCGCCGGACACCGCCCGGTCGCCGTGTCGGGGGTCTCCGACGCCTCGGTGCGCCGCGCCGCGGCCCTCCTGCCCGACGTCCCCCTCGTGACGCCCGCCGAGGTCCTCGCGCGCGCCGACCTCGTCCTGCTGACCGTCCCCGACGACGCCCTCCCCGGGCTCGTCGAGGGCCTCGCCGAGACCGGCGCGGTCCGGCCGGGCCAGCTCCTCGTCCACACCTCGGGGCGGTACGGGACGAAGGTGCTGGACCCCGCGCTGCGGGCCGGCGCCCTGCCGCTCGCGCTGCATCCGGCGATGACGTTCACCGGCACGTCCGTGGACGTCCAGCGGCTGGCCGGCTGCTCCTTCGGGGTCACCGCCCCCGAGCAGCTGAGGCTCGCCGCCGAGGCGCTGGTCATCGAGATGGGCGGCGAGCCGGAGTGGGTCGCGGAGGAGTCCCGTCCGCTCTACCACGCGGCGCTCGCCCTCGGCGCGAACCACCTGGTCACGCTGGTCGCCCAGTCGATGGAGCTGCTGCGCACGGCCGGGGTCAGCGCCCCGGACCGGATGCTCGGCCCCCTGCTCGGCGCCGCTCTGGACAACGCCCTGCGCTCCGGCGACGCGGCGCTCACCGGCCCGGTCGCGCGCGGCGACGCCGGCACGGTCGCCGCGCACATCGGGGAGCTGCGCACCCACGCCCCGCAGACGGTCGCCGGATACGTGGCGATGGCCCGCGCCACCGCCGACCGCGCCCTCGCCCACGGCCTGCTGAAGCCGGAGCTCGCCGAGGACCTGCTCGGCGTCCTGGCGGACGGCGGCGGAGCGGCGGGCGGTCGCGGCGGCCCGGGTGGTCCCGGCGGCCGTGGCGCCCCGGACGGCCCCGGCGGAGCGGACGGCAGTACCGGCACCGGACCGGAGGAGACCCGATGACCGCGTCCGTCTCCGCCCCGGCGCTGCTGGACACCGCCGCCGAACTGGACGCGTACGCCCCCGGCGGCAAGCGGGCCGTCGTCATGACGATGGGCGCCCTGCACGAGGGGCACGCGTCGCTGATCCGCGCCGCCCGCGCGCTCGCCGGCCCGGCCGGGCAGGTCGTCGTCACGGTCTTCGTCAACCCGCTCCAGTTCGGCGAGGCCGCCGACCTCGACCGCTACCCCCGCACGCTCGACGCCGACCTCGCCGTGGCCGGTGCGGCGGGCGCGGACGTGGTCTTCGCCCCGTCCGTCGACGAGGTCTACCCGGGCGGCGAACCGCAGGTCCGGATCTCGGCGGGACCGATGGGGGAGCGCCTGGAGGGGGCCTCGCGCCCCGGCCACTTCGACGGCATGCTCACCGTCGTCGCCAAGCTGCTCCACCTGACCCGGCCGGGCGTCGCGCTGTTCGGGCAGAAGGACGCCCAGCAGCTGGCGCTGATCCGGCGCATGGTGCGCGATCTGAACTTCCCCGTGGAGATCGCCGGAGTGGAGACGGCCCGGGAGCCCGACGGCCTCGCGCTCTCCAGCCGCAACCGCTTCCTCGACCCGCACGAGCGCCGTACCGCGCTCGCCCTGTCCCGGGCCCTGTTCGCCGCCCGTGACCGGCTCGCCGCGCAAGCGGCGCTGCACGCCCGCGCGCGGGCCACCGGGGCGACCGAGGACCGGGCCGCCGGGCTCAACCGGCTCGGCGAACCCCGCCTCGCGGCCGACGCCCAGGCGGTGGCCCGCGCCCGGCCGGACACCGGACCCGCCGTCGTGCGCGCCGCCGCCCACGCGGTCCTCCAGGAGGCGGCGGCCGCGAGCCCGCCGCTCGATCTGGACTACGTGGCGCTGGTGGACCCGGCCGACTTCACCGAGATCCCCGACGACCGCACGGCGGGCGACGCGATCCTCGCCGTCGCCGCCCGGGTCGGCGCGACCCGGCTCATCGACAACATCCCCCTCACCCTCGGAGCCACCCCGTGACCGGAATACGGCTGACCGCCCCCGCACCCGGCTGGGCCATCGACGCGGACGTCGTGGTCGTCGGCTCCGGTGTCGCCGGCCTCACCACCGCGCTGCGCTGCGCGGCGGCGGGCCTCGCCACCGTCGTCGTGACCAAGGCCCGACTGGACGACGGCTCGACGCGCTGGGCCCAGGGCGGGATCGCCGCCGCGCTCGGCGAGGGCGACACCCCCGAACAGCACTTGGACGACACCCTGGTCGCCGGCGCCGGCCTGTGCGACGAGGCGGCCGTGCGGACCCTGGTCACCGAGGGCCCGGACGCGGTGCGCCGGCTCATCGGGACCGGCGCCCACTTCGACACCGCCGACGACGGGTCCATCGCGCTGACCCGCGAGGGCGGCCACCACCGCCGCCGCATCGCCCACGCGGGCGGTGACGCGACCGGCGCCGAGATCTCCCGCGCCCTGGTCGAAGCGGTCCGCGAGGCCGCCCTGCACACCATCGAGAACGCCCTCGTGCTCGACCTGCTCACCGACGCCGAAGGCCGTACCGCGGGCGTCACCCTGCACGTCATGGGCGAGGGCCAGCACGACGGAGTCGGCGCGGTCAACGCCCCGGCCGTGGTCCTGGCCACCGGCGGCATGGGCCAGGTCTTCTCCGCCACCACCAACCCCGCGGTCTCCACGGCCGACGGCGTGGCGCTGGCGCTGCGGGCCGGCGCGGAGGTCTCGGACCTGGAATTCGTCCAGTTCCACCCCACCGTCCTCTTCCTGGGCGCCGGCTCCGAGGGCCAGCAGCCCCTGGTCTCCGAGGCGGTACGGGGCGAGGGCGCCCACCTCGTGGACGCGCACGGCACGCGCTTCATGCTCGGACAGCACGAGCTGGCGGAGCTGGCCCCGCGCGACATCGTCGCCAAGGGCATCACCCGCCAGATGCAGCTGCACGGCACCGACCACATGTATCTGGACGCCCGCCACTTCGGGGCCGAGATGTGGGAGCAGCGTTTCCCGACCGTCCTGGCCGCCTGCCGGGCCCACGGCATCGACCCGGTCACCGAGCCGATCCCGGTGGCACCGGCCGCGCACCACGCCTCCGGCGGCGTCCGCACCGACCTGCGGGGACGTACGACCGTGCCGGGGCTCTACGCCTGCGGCGAGGCCGCCTGCACCGGGGTGCACGGCGCGAACCGGCTGGCGTCCAACTCGCTGCTCGAAGGACTCGTCTTCGCCGAGCGCATCGCGGCGGACATCGTCACCGAGCGCCCCCGCGCGGGCGAGGCCGTCGACCGGGCGCCCGTGACCTCCCCGCTGCTGGCCCCCGAGACCCGGACCACGATCCAGCGCATCATGACGCGCGGCGCCGGAGTCCTGCGCTCCGCCCAGAGCCTCACCACGGCCGCCGACGAGCTGGAGGATCTGCACCGCAGCGCCTACCTGAAGGCCGGAGGGGACGAGCCCAAGACCGCGGAGCCCGGGGTCGAGGCCTGGGAGGCGACCAACCTGCTCCTGGTCTCCCGGGTCCTGGTCGCCGCCGCCCGGCAGCGCGAGGAGACCCGCGGCTGCCACTGGCGCGAGGACCGGCCCGAGCGCGACGACGAGCACTGGCGCCGCCACCTCGTCGTCCGGCTGACCTCCGACCGCAGCCTCGTCCTCCGTGGGACGGATACCGAGGCGTTCGGGCCCGTGGACGCGCCCGGGGCAGCAGACTGCGCAGCGACGAGCACCACCCACCCCACTCCCGAGGAGCCGTAACCGTGAGCACGCCCGAAGAGAATCCGCGCCCCACGCCCGTGGACGTACCGCTGATCCAGATCGGCGCGCCCGCGTCTGCCGCGGACGGCTGCGGGGACGCCTGCGGCTGCGGCGGGGACGAGGACTACGAGGAGTGCGGCCTCGATCCCGCGCTCGCCCAGCTGCTGGCCGACGCGGGCCTGGACCCGATCCAGGTCGAGGACATCGCGCACCTGGCCATCGCGGAGGACCTGGACGGCGGGGTGGACGTCACGACCGTGGCCACGGTCGCCGAGGACGCCATGGCCACCGGTGACTTCACCGCCCGCGAGGCCGGTGTGGTGGCCGGTCTGCGGGTCGCCGAGGCGGTCCTGTCGATCGTCTGCACGTCCGAGTTCGAGGTGGAGCGGCATGTCGAGGACGGCGACCGCGTCGTGCCCGGCCAGAAGCTGCTGACCGTCACCACCCGCACCCGCGATCTCCTCACCGGCGAGCGCAGCGCCCTCAACCTGCTCTGCCGCCTCTCCGGCATCGCCACCGCGACCCGCGCCTGGGCCGACGCGCTGGAGGGCACGAAGGCCAAGGTCCGCGACACCCGCAAGACGACCCCGGGCCTGCGCGCCCTGGAGAAGTACGCGGTGCGCTGCGGCGGCGGCGTCAACCACCGGTTCTCGCTGTCCGACGCCGCGCTCGTCAAGGACAACCACGTCATCGCGGCGGGCGGGGTGGCCGAGGCGTTCAAGCGGGTGCGGGACGCGTTTCCGGACGTGCCGATCGAGGTCGAGGTCGACACGATGGAGCAGACCGCCGAGGTGCTGGACGCGGGCGCGGACCTGATCCTGCTGGACAACTTCACCCCCGCGCAGACGGCCGACGCGGTCGCGCTGGTCGCCGGGCGTGCGGTCCTGGAGTCCTCCGGACGGCTCACCCTCGACTCGGCCCGCGCCTACGCCGAGGCCGGGGTGGACTACCTGGCCGTCGGCGCGCTGACCCACTCGCCGTCGATCCTGGACATCGGCCTGGACTTCCGCGACACCGACGGGGCCGGCGCCTGATGCTGCTCACCATCGACGTCGGGAACACCCACACCGTCCTCGGCCTGTTCGACGGCGAGGAGATCGTCGAGCACTGGCGGATCTCCACCGACGCCCGCCGTACCGCCGACGAACTCGCGGTGCTGCTCCAGGGCCTGATGGGCATGCATCCGCTGCTCGGCATGGAGCTGGGCGACGGCATCGAGGGCATCGCGATCTGCTCCACGGTCCCGGCCGTCCTGCACGAACTGCGCGAGGTGACCCGCCGCTACTACGGCGACGTCCCGGCGGTGCTGGTCGAGCCGGGCATCAAGACCGGGGTGCCGATCCTCATGGACAACCCGAAGGAGGTCGGCGCGGACCGCATCATCAACGCGGTCGCCGCCGTCGACCTGTACGGGGGCCCGGCGATCGTCGTGGACTTCGGTACGGCCACCACCTTCGACGCGGTCTCCGCCCGGGGCGAGTACACCGGCGGCGTCATCGCGCCCGGCATCGAGATCTCGGTCGAGGCGCTCGGCGTCAAGGGCGCCCAGCTGCGCAAGATCGAGCTGGCCAGGCCGCGCAGCGTCATCGGCAAGAACACCGTCGAGGCCATGCAGGCGGGCATCATCTACGGCTTCGCCGGTCAGGTCGACGGGGTCGTGGCCCGGATGAAGAAGGAGCTGGCGGCCGACCCCGACGACGTCACCGTGATCGCGACGGGCGGCCTTGCTCCGATGGTGCTGAACGAGTCGTCCGCCATCGACGAGCACGAGCCCTGGCTCACCCTCATCGGGCTGCGCCTGGTGTACGAGCGCAACGTGTCGCGCCTGTAGCGGTACGCGGTCCGACCGGCGGGTTCCCGCGCGGCGGCTCCCCGGGGCCGCCGCGCCACCGACGACCAGTTAAACGGATTTTGTCCCTTTAGCACGTATTGTCGCGTTATGCCCACGCCCTACGGATCACGCGGCGGTATGGCTTTCAGCGCGGACGAGCTGCGAGTGCTCCGACGCGCCCTCGCCTTCGCCCTGCACCCCGCGCCCCTGCCCGACGAGGATGTCCAGGACTGCCTGCGGCTTGCGGGCAGCGTGGACGAGGTGGTCGGCGAGGCCGGACGGCTGCGCGCCTTCCTGCTCGCCGACCTCGCCCGCTACCGCGACGCCCTGCCCGGCTCCCTCAGCGGCTACCTGGAGCTCCTCCAGGACGCCCTGGCCGCCGGCTACGACCCCCGCCCCGAGGACTTGGCCGCGCTGCGCGCCCTGCGCGGCGGCCGCCTGGCCGGCGCGCTCCTGGAGCGCTGCCAGGTGATCGCGGAGCGCTCGGTGCGCGCCCGGCTCGCAGGACGGGCCGTGTCCGCGACGGCTCCCGCGCCCCGCGGCCGGCTGCTCGCGCTGCCCGGCGGGCGCGCCGCGGAGCCGGACAAGCCCAAGACCCCGCCGGCGCCGGTGCCGGCCCGCCCGGTTCCGCCCTCCGAGCGTCCGGCGCCGAAGCCCTCGGAGGTCTTCCCGCCCCGCCGGCCCGTCCCCAAGCCCGCACAGCGCGCCGCGGGGTAGGGCCTCCGGCGGGGTCCCGCGGGGGCTCGCTACTCTGGACGCCATGGACTACGTATCCGCGCTCGTGCCCCCCGTGGTGATGGCCGTCTTCTTCATCGGCCTGGTCGTGACGATCGTCAAGAGCCAGGGCGGCCCCAACAAGGCCAAGGAGGACGCGGCCGTGGACGCGGCGCTCAGCCGCGCCGACTCGGCGCAGCGGACCCCGCGGACCGAAGGGGCCTGACCGCCCCAGAAGCCGCGCACGGCGCGCATCCCGTACGAAGGGCGTACGGCTCCCGAGGAGCTGTACGCCCTTTTGTTGTGTATATAACTACGCATTCCAGACATATAGCACTAAGGTGACGCTGTGCCCCGTCAATTGGGAGAGCTGGAAGACGCCGTGATGACACGGGTCTGGGAATGGAACCGTCCGGTCACTGTGCGGGAAGTCCTGGAGGACCTTCAGCAGGAGCGGTCCATCGCCTACACGACCGTCATGACGGTAATGGACAATCTCCATCAGAAGGGCTGGGTCCGCCGCGAAGTGGAGGGCCGCGCATATCGATATACGGCCGTCTCGACCCGCGCCGCATACGCGGCCGCCCTGATGAACGAAGCCTGGTCGCGCAGCGACAACCCGGCGGCCGCGCTCGTCGCCTTCTTCGGGATGATGTCGGCCGAGCAGCGCGAGGCTCTGCGGGACGCGATGCGGATCGTTCTGCCCACTCTTCCCGAGGACGGGACGCCGCCGGCCGAAGCCGGGGAAGCCGGTGAAGCGGTCGATGACCCGGAGCCCGAGACCGGGCGATAGCGTCTACGTATGTCCTCAGAGCTTCCGCAAACCGATTTCCGCACCGTACCGTCTGCTATAAACGTGGCCATCACCGTCCGGCGCGCACGCACGAGCGATGTGCCCGCCGTCCGGCGTCTCCTCGACGGGTACGTGCGGGAAGGCATCCTCCTCGACAAAGCCACGGTGACGCTTTACGAGGACATCCAGGAGTTCTGGATCGCCGAACGCGACGAGGACGCCCGGGTCATCGGCTGCGGAGCACTGCACGTGATGTGGGAAGACCTCGCCGAAGTACGCACTCTCGCCGTCGATCACAGTCTCAAGGGCGTCGGAGTGGGGCATCAAGTACTGGACAAGTTGTTGCAGACCGCCCGCTGGCTCGGCGTCCGACGGGTTTTCTGCCTCACCTTCGAAGTCGACTTCTTCACGAAGCACGGCTTCGTGGAGATCGGAGAGACACCGGTCGACGGAGATGTCTACAGCGAGCTGCTGCGTTCCTATGACGAGGGAGTCGCGGAGTTCCTGGGTCTCGAACGAGTGAAGCCGAACACCTTGGGCAACAGCCGGATGCTTCTGCACCTGTGACCGCGGGAAGAAGGCGAGCCCTATGTCCGAATCGCGCATGTTTCCCGTCCACTTGAGCTGCTGAACCTCTCCCGAGGGTTTGTGTTTTCCGGGGAAAAGCGGTTTCCTTTCCGCGTACTCCATTTTCGATGAAAGGAAATCCGGTGGCACAGAAGGTTCAGGTCCTTCTTGTTGACGACCTCGACGGTGGCGAGGCGGACGAGACGGTGACGTTCGCGCTGGATGGCAAGACGTACGAGATCGACCTCACCACCAGCAACGCGGACAAGCTGCGTTCCCTTCTTGAGCCCTACGCCAAGAACGGCCGTCGCACGGGTGGCCGTGCGACGTCGGGTCGCGGCAAGGGCCGGGCGGTCTCCGGCGGCAACAAGGACACCGCCGAGATCCGTAAGTGGGCCCGCGAGAACGGCCACAGTGTGAATGACCGCGGCCGCGTTCCCGCGGAGATCCGTGAGGCCTACGAGAAGGCCAACGGCTGAGCGGCCGGGTCATCGGGGAACAGGCCCGCACGGGCCCGCGTCAGCCGAGCCCGGTGGCATTCCGTCGCCACGGCGTCCACGAGCCGGACGAGATCGGGAGCATCCCCACCCCTGCTCCCGAAGCCGGAGAAAGCCGGGAGAGCCGGCGCTTCGTCCTGTTCGAGCGATGACCTGGGGGGCCGCAGCCAGGAGGCGGCCCCCGGCGGCACCGGCCGGCCCGGCGGTGGCGGTGCGGTGATCCGCCCGCCCGCGCCCAGACCGCTCAGCGAGAGCGCGACCCCGCCCCACTCCAGCCAGTCGAGCAGCCCCGGCAGCTCCTCCGCGCTCCCCGGCGCCACCAGCAGGCTCATCCGCAGCCCCATGAGCGCCACCGGACCCGTCCGGCCCACCCGTCGCAGCGCCGCGTGACCGGCGGACGCGGGGACGACGAGCGCGTCGAACGCCAGCCCCGTCAGCAGCCGCACCGGTGAACCGCCCGCCGTGGCCCAGCCGAGCTCCTCCTCGTACCACCGGCCCCACCCGTCCCGCGGCTCCTTCCGGGCGCCGCCACCGGCTTCGGCGGAGGGCGGGAAGCGGGGCGGCGGGACAGTGAGGGCCATGCCGGAAGAACTCCCGATCCGCCCTTGGGGTTACGCAGAGTCCTTGTGCGAACGCATAGGGTGTCCGAGTTGGGGGCGTACGGGCGCATTCAGGAGTACGAAGATGTTCGCCCGTAGCGGAGGGAACCCGCGTACCCCGCATGGACTGTCTGTAATTGCGGGTAAGACATCCCTAGTGGGGAGGGGCGACACGCAAGCCATGGACGTCTCACGTTCGCCATCGGCGTACTGGCGACTGGGGTATCTGTCTGGCCTGCGGGAACATCGTCTCGCACCATCGGGTTGGAGCAGTTGTCGGCGTTCGGGGCGGGGATCCGCCAGGAAGCAAGGCCGGGTGTCGGCAGTTGAAATGAGCGGTCCCCGCTTGCGGGACTAAGCTGCGGAAGGACAGGGAGGGGACCGACCCCTTACTGCCTGACCGCTCTGAGGAGCGATTAACGATGTTCGAGAGGTTCACCGACCGCGCGCGGCGGGTTGTCGTCCTGGCTCAGGAAGAAGCCCGGATGCTCAACCACAACTACATCGGCACCGAGCACATCCTCCTGGGCCTGATCCATGAGGGTGAGGGTGTCGCCGCTAAGGCCCTGGAGAGCCTCGGGATTTCGCTCGAGGCGGTCCGCCAGCAGGTGGAGGAGATCATCGGTCAGGGCCAGCAGGCCCCGTCCGGCCACATCCCCTTCACGCCCCGAGCCAAGAAGGTCCTGGAGCTGTCGCTCCGCGAGGCCCTCCAGCTCGGCCACAACTACATCGGCACGGAGCACATCCTGCTCGGCCTCATCCGCGAGGGCGAGGGCGTCGCCGCCCAGGTCCTCGTGAAGCTGGGCGCCGACCTGAACCGGGTGCGCCAGCAGGTCATCCAGCTGCTGTCCGGCTACTCGGGCGGCAAGGAGGCGGCCACCGCCGGCGGCCCCGCGGAGGGCACGCCCTCCACGTCGCTGGTGCTCGACCAGTTCGGCCGCAACCTCACGCAGGCCGCTCGCGAATCCAAGCTCGACCCGGTCATCGGGCGCGAGAAGGAGATCGAGCGGGTCATGCAGGTGCTGTCCCGGCGCACGAAGAACAACCCGGTCCTCATCGGCGAGCCCGGCGTCGGCAAGACGGCGGTCGTCGAGGGCCTGGCGCAGGCCATCGTCAAGGGCGAGGTGCCCGAGACCCTCAAGGACAAGCACCTCTACACCCTGGACCTCGGCGCGCTGGTCGCCGGCTCCCGCTACCGCGGTGACTTCGAGGAGCGCCTGAAGAAGGTCCTCAAGGAGATCCGCACCCGCGGCGACATCATCCTGTTCATCGACGAGCTCCACACCCTGGTGGGTGCGGGTGCCGCCGAGGGCGCGATCGACGCCGCGAGCATCCTCAAGCCCATGCTGGCGCGCGGCGAGCTGCAGACCATCGGCGCCACCACGCTCGACGAGTACCGCAAGCACCTGGAGAAGGACGCCGCTCTCGAACGCCGCTTCCAGCCCATCCAGGTCGCGGAGCCGTCGCTGCCGCACACCATCGAGATCCTCAAGGGTCTGCGCGACCGCTACGAGGCCCACCACCGCGTGTCCATCACGGACGAGGCGCTGGTCCAGGCCGCGACGCTGGCCGACCGCTACATCTCGGACCGCTTCCTGCCGGACAAGGCGATCGACCTGATCGACGAGGCCGGTTCCCGGATGCGCATCCGCCGGATGACCGCGCCGCCGGACCTCCGCGAGTTCGACGAGAAGATCGCGGGCGTGCGCCGCGACAAGGAGTCGGCCATCGACTCCCAGGACTTCGAGAAGGCAGCCTCCCTCCGTGACAAGGAGAAGCAGCTGCTGGCGGCGAAGGCCAAGCGCGAGAAGGAGTGGAAGGCCGGCGACATGGACGTCGTGGCCGAGGTCGACGGCGAGCTGATCGCCGAGGTCCTCGCCACCGCCACCGGCATCCCGGTCTTCAAGCTGACGGAGGAGGAGTCCTCCCGCCTGCTGCGCATGGAGGACGAGCTCCACAAGCGCGTCATCGGGCAGAAGGACGCCATCAAGGCCCTCTCGCAGGCGATCCGCCGTACGCGGGCCGGTCTGAAGGACCCGAAGCGCCCCGGTGGCTCGTTCATCTTCGCGGGCCCGTCCGGTGTCGGTAAGACCGAGCTGTCCAAGACGCTCGCCGAGTTCCTCTTCGGTGACGAGGACGCGCTGATCTCCCTCGACATGTCGGAGTTCAGCGAGAAGCACACGGTCTCGCGTCTCTTCGGTTCGCCCCCCGGCTACGTGGGCTACGAGGAGGGCGGGCAGCTCACCGAGAAGGTGCGCCGCAAGCCGTTCTCCGTCGTCCTGTTCGACGAGGTCGAGAAGGCCCACCCCGACATCTTCAACTCCCTGCTCCAGATCCTGGAGGACGGTCGCCTGACCGACTCCCAGGGCCGGGTCGTGGACTTCAAGAACACGGTCATCATCATGACGACCAACCTCGGGACCCGGGACATCTCCAAGGGCTTCAACCTGGGCTTCGCCGCCCAGGGCGACGTGAAGACGAACTACGAGCGGATGAAGGTCAAGGTCAACGAAGAGCTCAAGCAGCACTTCCGGCCCGAGTTCCTCAACCGTGTCGACGACACGGTCGTCTTCCACCAGCTCAGCCAGGAAGACATCATCGAGATCGTCGACCTGATGGTCGCGAAGGTGGACGAGCGGCTCAAGGACCGTGACATGGGCATCGAGCTCAGCACGGAGGCCAAGAAGCTCCTCGCGAAGAAGGGCTACGACCCCGTGATGGGCGCCCGGCCGCTGCGCCGGACGATCCAGCGCGAGATCGAGGACATCCTCTCCGAGAAGATCCTCTTCGGTGAGCTGCGCCCCGGTCACATCGTGGTCGTCGGCAGCGAGGGCGAGGGTGAGGAGCAGAAGTTCACCTTCCGTGGCGAGGAGAAGTCGGCTCTGCCCGACGTTCCCCCGATCGAGCAGGCGGCAGGCGGCGCCGGCCCGAACATGACGAAGGAGGCGTGACAGGCGCGTCCTGCCCCTCCAGGCAGTAGCGTCCGAACGTCCGTAAGGGGCGGCCCCGACCGGTTTCGACCGGCCGGGGCCGCCCCTTTCGCGCTGCGGACACGGTGACAGGCGCGTCACAGGAACGTCCCGGTCGCGTTCGCTACGCGCGTTGGCCAAAATTCGCTGGTTAGTCTGGCCCCGCCTCGGGCGGCCTGCCCGGGTGGGTTTTTCGTTTGCAAACGAAGGCCCGAGTGATGAGCAGCGAGGGGGACGGGCACGCCATGGGCAGAGGCGATGTGTCACGCAGGCGGTTGATGAGGCTGGCCGGGGCCGGAGCGGGTCTGGCGCTGCTGGGGGCGGGCGCCGCGGCATGCGGGCCGGAGGACGAGCTGATCGACGGCGGTGACTCGGGCTCGAAGGAGCCCGGGGGCTCGACACCCGCACCGGGCGGGAAGCCGAAGCCCGCCTGGCAGCACGACACGGCGTTCGACGGACTGGCCTGGCAGTCCGCGCTGGCCGTGGTCGACAACGTGGTGCTCGTCTCCTGCGACCCGCTGGTGGCCCGTGATCTGACCACCGGCAAGGAGCTATGGTCCCGCGCCGAGGTCACCACCCCGGGCGCCAACATGCTGATCGGTGACGGGACGCTGTACCTGGCGAGCGCCCGGTACGACGGGAACATCATCGGGCTCGACCCCAAGACCGGCAAGGACACCTGGCGCAGCCGGCTGGGCGACAAGGAGTACTCGCAGCCCCGGCCCATCGCGGCGGACAAGAACCACGTCTACGTCGTCGCGGGAATCCTGGACAAGGACTTCAGGACCCCGGACAACGTGATCGCCGCCATCGACACCTCATCGGGCAAGGTGATCTGGCGCGAGCAGCGCGACCACGGCACCGAGCAGAACGGCATCACCGCGCGGGTGGCCGGCAACCGCCTCGCGTACACGGACTTCCGCGAGAACCTGACCGTGCGCGACACCGCGACCGGCCGCCAGGTCTGGACGAAGAAGATCGGCCGGTCCAACAACCGCGGCTTCGAGGTCCACGGCGGCCTCGCCATCCTCGCGAACGGCGAGCGGATGCGCGCCTACGACCTGGAGACCGGCGCGGAGCGCTGGTCCTTCGCGACCGAGAAGTACAGCCGGTTCAACGACCCGGCGGTCGTGGACGGGGTTCTGTACGTCTCCGACACCGTGCACGGCCTGTGGGCGGCCGACCCGGCGACCGGCAAGCGGCACTGGCACAACAAGGGGAGCCTCGACGTGGCGGCCCCGTGGCAGTTCGCCAAGGTGGGCGACGTCCTCTACGGGGCGACGGAGTTCGACAAGAACGGCGGCATCCACGCCTTCGACCCGGCCGACGGCGATCTGCGCTGGACCTACAACGACGGCACCGGCAACATCCAGCGCTGGTACCTGGCATCGGGCGGCAAGCAGCTGGTGGCGCTGCACGGCAAGAAGGTGACCGGGCTGCCCGTCGGATAGCCCCCGGTGCCGGGCCCGGAGCTGCCCTTCGGGTGGCTCCGGGCACCGGGCCGAAGGTCCCGAAACGGACGGCCTTCGGTCCCACCGCCGGTGACAAGGCGCACAGGGCTTTCGGGGCCTACTAGCCGCCTTAGGAGCATGGGGCCCGTCGCGTCGGGGGTCTTTCGACCCCGCGGCGGACGGGCCCTCGGCATGCGGAGGGCCATACGCCCGGACCATGGGGCTATGTCCGGTTGGGGCGGTTTGGAACTGGGCTTAAACCTGTTCCGGCGATGGCGTCCGAAGGCGTCCGGGACGGTGTTCCGCCGGGGTCCGGTGAGCGAATTCCCGGGGCTCCTTCTACGGCTTTTCTTCGTAGATGGGGTGTTTGAGCACCGGTGGGGGTGCGGGTTACCAAGGTATGGCCAGCCCGGCACGCCGCCGGGTCCAGTCATCACCGGAGGTTCTCTGCTTATGTCGAAGCGCGTTACGTTCCAGTCCCGCCGCCCGTCCGTGTCCCGTGTCCGTGGCGCCGTGGTGGCAGCCGGCCTGGGGACGTCGATGGTTCTCGGTGCGGGCGCTGCGTTCGCGGCCGGCACTGCGGACGCCCCCCAGGCCACGAACCTGACCACCGCCACCGCCGACTCGGTCGCCCAGCAGGCGGCCGCGCAGGGCAAGGCGGCGGCCAAGCACACGGCCGACAAGAAGGCCGAGGCGGCGAAGAAGAAGGCCGCGGCGAAGAAGAAGGCGGCCGCCAAGAAGAAGGCCGCCGCCAAGCGGGCCGCGAAGCTCGCCTGGGAGACCCCGGTCAGCCACTACAAGCTCAGCGCGAGCTTCGGCAACGACGGCAGCCGCTGGTCGCACAAGCACTCCGGCCAGGACTTCGCCGTGCCGATCGGCACCAAGGTCGAGGCCGCGCACACCGGCACCATCGTGAAGGCCGGCCCGAACGGCGGCGGCGACGGTCCCGCGTACGGCAACGCCATCGTGATCAAGCACGGCAACGGCACGTACTCGCAGTACGCGCACCTGTCGCAGATCGACGTGCACATCGGCCAGCACGTGAAGAAGGGCCAGAAGATCGCCCTGTCCGGCAACACCGGCAACTCCAGCGGCCCGCACCTGCACTTCGAGATCCGGACCACCGCGAACTACGGTTCGGCGGTCAACCCGGTCAACTTCCTGCACAAGGAGGGCATCACGGTCTGATCCGGCCGTGATACCGCCCCCGGCTACCGGGGGGCGTCCGGGTCGTGGGCCCGGGTGACCAGTTCGACGGCGACTTCGAGAGCGGCCTTGCGCTTCTCCTCGGGGTCGCCGTCGACGTCTTTCAGCGCGAGCATGCCGGCGTGCATGGTGAAGAGCGCGCTGAGGCACCGGACCTGGTCGGTGAGCGGTGCGTCCGGTTCCTTGATGAGGTCCACCAGGCCCAGCACCCGGTGCTTGATCGTCTCGCCGATGCTCAGGTCGCGTACCGTCGCCTGGTTCTCCTGCATGAAGCGGAAGAGCGGGGCGGAGCGGGCCAGTGCTTCGCTGTAGCGGCGGAGGATCTCCGTCTTCGTCTCCAGGGTGCGCGGCTGTGTCCTGCCCCAGATGATCAGGTCCTCGACCGGCTTGTTGAGGTCCTCGAAGATGCTGACGAGGATGTCTTCCTTCGTCTTGAAGTGGTAGTAGAGCGCCGCCTTGGTGACGTCCAGCTGCTCGGCGATCTCTCGCAGTGAGGTCTTCTCGTAGCCCTGCTGGGCGAAGAGCTCCAGGGCGACGTCCTGGATGCGCTGGCGGGTGTTGCCCCGACGTGGCTGAGACGTGCTGCCCATGGTGCTCTCCCAAGGAAACTTACTTGACGCCCGGCTAGTTGCGGGGTTACTTTCCCTCAGTGTAGTCAACTAGCCGGGCGGCAAGTAAGAGGCCCGGTGAGCAGGGGAACTGGGGAGTTGGGGAAGATGGCGGACCTGATCAGGACGGCGGACGGAAAGGCGGGCGGCCCACCGGCAGCCAAGGCGGAGAAACCGGAGCCGCCGCAGCGCAGCGTCCGGGTGGTGATCCTCGCCCTGATGATCGCCATGCTGCTGGCGATGCTCGACAACCTGATCGTCGGCACCGCGATGCCGACCATCGTCGGCGACCTCGGCGGCCTCGAACACCTCTCCTGGGTCGTCACCGCGTACACCCTGGCCACCGCTGCCTCCACCCCCATCTGGGGCAAGCTCGGCGACATGTACGGGCGCAAGAGCATCTTCCTCACGTCCATCGTGATCTTCCTGATCGGCTCGGTGCTCAGCGGAATGGCCCAGGACATGGGCCAGCTCATCGGCTTCCGGGCCATCCAGGGCCTCGGCGCCGGTGGCCTGATGGTCGGCGTCATGGCGATCATCGGTGACCTCGTACCGCCCCGCGAGCGCGGCAAGTACCAGGGCATGATGGCCGGTGTGATGGCCGTCGCCATGATCGGCGGACCGCTGGTCGGCGGGACCATCACCGACCACCTCGGCTGGCGCTGGAGCTTCTACATCAACCTGCCGCTCGGCGCGGTCGCCCTGATCATGATCACCACCGTGCTGCACCTGCCCAAGCGGGAGCGCACGAAGCGGAACGTCGACTACCTCGGCGCCGGGCTGCTGACCGTCGGCATCACCGCGATCGTGCTGGTCACCACCTGGGGCGGTTCCGAGTACGACTGGAACTCCGCGGTCATCATGGAGCTCATCGCGATCGGCGTCGCCGCGCTGGCCGGCTTCCTCTTCGTCGAGACGAAGGCCGCCGAGCCGATCATCCCGCTCCACATATTCCGCAACCTCAACTTCACGCTGATGTCCGTGGTCGGCTTCATGGCCGGCTTCGTGATGTTCGGCGCGGTGCTCTTCCTGCCGCTGTTCCAGCAGTCCGTCCAGGGCGCGTCCGCGACCAACTCCGGGCTCCTGCTCCTGCCCATGCTGCTGGCGATGATGATCGTCTCGCTCGTCGCGGGCCGGATCACCACCAGCACCGGCCGGTACAAGGTCTTCCCGATCCTCGGCTCGATCCTGATGGTGACCGGTCTCTTCCTGCTCGCGCAGATGGACACCTCCACCACCCGGTTCACCTCCGGGGTCTACATGGCCGTCCTCGGCGCGGGCATGGGCTTCCTCATGCAGATCACGATGCTCGTCGCGCAGAACAGCGTCGAGCTGAAGGACATGGGCGTCGCCTCGTCCTCCACCACCCTCTTCCGCACGCTCGGCAGCTCCTTCGGCGTCGCCATCATGGGCGCCCTGTTCACCGGACGGGTGAACGACGAGATGGCTGCACGCGGCGGCGCGGGTGCCACCGCACACGGCGCCCAGCTGGACGCGGCGAGCCTGGCCAAGCTGCCGGTACCGGTGCGTGAGGCGTACGAGTACGCGGTGGCCTCCGGCACCCACATCGCGTTCCTGGTGGGCGCGTCCGTCGGGCTGATCGCCCTGGTCGCGGCCCTCTTCGTCAAGGAGGTCCCGCTGCGGGGCGCCGGACCGGAGAAGCCCGCGCCCGCCGTCGCGGAGATCTGACCGGTCACCGGCACGGACACGCGCGAGGGCCCCGGGGCAGGCACCACACCCCGGGGCCCTCGCCCGTCCTCACCGGCCCGTCTGCGCGCCGCCGCCCCTGATCCTGCGGCCGGCGCCGCCCGGCTCCGGGGCGCGCTGCTCGGCGAACTGGAGCATCGGGTAGCTCCCGGTGTCGGTCGGCGCGTGCTCGGGCAGCCACAGCACCGCGACCGCCCCGCCACTTCCCTGGGCCGCGCCCTCGGGGGCGGCGTTGCGGAAGGTCAGCCGGGCCCCGAGCACCCGGGCCTGCCCGGCCGCGATCGTCAGCCCGAGACCGTGCCCGTGCCCGGCCCGGTCGGTGGACCCGGTACGGAACCGGCTCGGCCCCTCCCGCAGCAGCGCCGCCGGGAACCCGGGCCCGTGATCGCGGACCCGGACCACCCGGCCCTCGACCGTGACCTCGACCGGGGTGGAGCCGTGCTTGGCCGCGTTGCCCAGCAGATTGCCCAGGATGCGTTCGAGGCGGCGCGGATCGGTGCTGACCCACGAATCGTGGACCACCTGGACCCGCACCTGCGGGTCCAGCAGCGCCACCCGGCGGCTGACGAACTCGCCGAGCGCGACCTCCTGGAGCTCGGCCCGCTCCGACGCGCTGTCCAGCCGGGCCACCTCCAGCACGTCCTCGACCAGCGTGCGCATCGCCTGTGCCCGGTCCCGTACCAGCTCGGTCGGGCGGCCCGGCGGCAGCAGCTCGGCCGCGGTCAGCAGCCCGGTCACGGGGGTGCGCAGTTCGTGCGCGATGTCCGCGGTCACCCGGCGCTCGGCCTCGATCCGCTCGTTCAGCGCGTCGGTCAGCGCGTCCACCGCACCGGCCAGCTCATCGGTCTCGTCCCGCACGACGCCGCCGACCGCGTCCCTGACCCGTACGTCCGTGTTGCCCTGGGCGACCTTTCCGGCCGCGGTCGCCGCCTTGCGCAGCCGGCGCGAGAGCTGGCCGCCTATCAGCACGCCCAGCGCGGAGCCGCCGAGAACCACCGAGACCGAACCAATGATCAGGGCCCGGTCCAGATCGCCCATGATCGTGGTCGAGCGGTCGGCGAACCGGGTGTGCAGCGACAGCACGTTGCCGTTGCCCACCGGCACGGCCGCCCAGACGTCGGGCACCCCGCCGACGTTCTCGATGTGGGTGGCCCGCCGGTTGCGCCGGGTCTCCTGGCGCAGGCTCCTGGGCATCGTCGGATCGTTGAGCTTGGCCCCGAAACGGGGGTCGGCCTTCTTCGTCTTCTTCGCCTCGTACAGCAGCTGGGCGTAGGTCAGCCGCTCCAGCTGGACCTCGCGGGCGTTCTCCAGCATCGAGACCCGGGCGGCGTTGTGCACGACCAGGCTCAGCGCGACCGCGATCAGCGCGCCGACCGCGGCGATCGCGATGCTGATCTTCCAGCGGACCCCGGTCCGCAGGGCGGGGCGCCTCATGCCCGGAGCTTGTAGCCGAAGCCGCGGACCGTCTCGATCCGGTCCTGCCCGATCTTCGTACGCAGCCGCTGCACATGGACGTCCACGACCCGGGTGTCGCCGCCCCAGCCGTAGTCCCAGACCCGCTCCAGCAGCTTGTCGCGGGAGAGCACCGTGCCGGGCGCCGAGGAGAACTCCAGGAGCAGCCGCATCTCGGTCGGGGTGAGCGCCACCTGCTCGCCGCCCCTGTGGACCTCCATGCCCTCGGTGTCGACCTCCAGGTCACCGAAGACCAGCACCCCGCCCTCGGCCGCCGGCTCCGGGCCGCCGGACCGGCCGCCCGAGGCGTGGCCGAAGCGGCGCAGCACCGCCCTGATCCGGGCGACCAGGACCGCGCCGTCGAACGGCTTGGTGACGTAGTCGTCGGCGCCGGCCTCCAGGCCGAGCACCACGTCGATCGAGTCGGCCCGCGCCGACAGCATGATCACGGGCACCGTCGACTCGTCCCGGATGCGGCGGCAGAGGCTCACCCCGTCCAGACCGGGCACCATCACGTCGAGCAGGGCGATGTCGGGGCGGCCGGCCCGGAACGATTCGAGGCCGGTCAGCCCGTCGGGCACCGCGGTGACCGCGAAGCCGTCCCGCTCCAGCGCCAGCTGGGTGGCCTCGCGGATGACGTCGTCGTCCTCGACGAACAGGACATGGGTCTCGGCCATCGGAAAGCTCTCAGTTCTTCGTCGGTTCCGTGGGTGCGGGAAGGGCTTCGTCGCCGGTGCCCACGGCTCTGTTGAAGTCGTTGCGCACCCGGTCCTGCTCGCTGAACCGGCTGCTCGCCCAGTGGTACGTGACCACTTCCTCGCCCGAGGGATAGGCGACCGAGTCCTTCGTCCCGTACACCTGCGTCGTCACCACCAGGTCGCCCCGGTCGATGGTGCCGTAGACCGCGGGCTGCTCGACCTTGAAGACGTTCTCGTACGTGCCGTCGGCGCGCGGCCGGTAGACGTAGGTGCCGACCCCCACCGAATCGCCGCAGGTCATCACGTTCACCACGACATCGGACGACGGGCCGTCGGTGAGCGAGCCGTACGAGGTGTCCACCGGGTACTCGTCACCGGTGCAGGGCTTCAGGTCCATCCGGACCCGGCCGCTCACCTCCGGGTCCGCCTTGAGCAGCGCCACCGCGTCCACCCGCGGGGCCGGCCGCGCCGAGGAGTGCTCCGCCGGGCTCGGCGTGATCTGCGCGACCGGCTGGGTGCCCGCCGGGCCCTCGTCCCGGGTGCCGGTGCCCCCGGTGGAACAGGCGGCGACGAACAGCCCGAAGACGGCGAGCCCGGCCAGAGCCGTGGCGCCCGCCGCCCAGCCGGTCAGCAGCAGCCTGCCGGCGCCGCCTCCCGGGTCCTCGCCCGCTCTGCCGGTGACCGTGTCCTCGTCACCGCTGCCTGTCAGGCCGCGCACCGCTCCCGCCCCCGTTCTTCGGCGAGCCGGGTCTCCCGGCTCGCCGCTTCCCTGTTCTCCAGCTCCTGGCGCAGCCGCGCCAGCGCACGGTGCAGCGTGCTCTTCACCGTACCGGCCGACATGCCGAGCGCCGCCGCCGTCTCCTCCGTGCTCATCTGCTCCCAGTGTCGCAGCACGACGACGCTGCGCTGCTTGGGAGCGAGCACACCGAGGATGTCCATCAGCAGGGCGCGGTCGGCGCGCTGCTCGGTGCCGTCCTCGACACTCGCGTCGGGCAGCTGCTCGGTGGGGACCTCGTCCAGCTTGCGGGCCCGCCACCACTCGGTCCTGGTGTTGATCATGACGCGGCGCAGATAGGCGTCGGCGAGGGACTTGTCCTCGATGCGGTCCCAGCGGCCGTAGGTGCGGGCGAGGGCGGTCTGCAACAGGTCCTGGGCGTCCACCGGGTCGGGGACGAGCCGGCGCGCGCTGCGCAGCAGCGCCTCCTGCCGGGTCCGCACGTACTCCTCGAAGCCGAGCACCTCGCTCTGCGCCATCACAACCGCCTCCATCCCCGTGAAACCCCGTAGAACCGCTTCGTACCGCTGCCGGCCGCTGGTCATCGGCTGACGTCGCAGACGCTACGGAGTGGTTGTCACGGGGCTGTGCGGAGCAGCCGTAGGAGGGCGCACGGCTGGCCATCGGTTGTGTAACAGCGCGGGTGACAGCCCGGACAAAGGCCACGGGACGAACGCGAACGGGCCCGCCCGCCCCCGCGTTCGTCACGAGGGAGGGCGGGCCCGGTCCGTCAGGTCAGCGGCAGCCGGTACTGGCCGCCGGCCAGCGGCTCGACGAGGCCGTCGGCGACCAGCCCGTCCAGCGCGCGGGCCCGCTGCACCGGCTCGTCCCACACCGCGTCCAGCGCCGCCTGCCCCACCGGGCCGATCGCGTCGCGCAGCACCGCCAGGAGCCTGCCGCGCACCTGCCGGTCCGTTCCGGCGTAGGTCTGGCCACGACGCGGGGGCCCCTGGTGCGCGGGCTTCCCGGCGAGCCGCCAGGCGCACTGCTGCGCGATCGGGCAGCGCGTGCAGTCCTCGTTCTTCGCGGTGCAGACGAGGGCGCCGAGCTCCATCGTGGCCGCGGCCCAGCGGGCCGCCCGCTCGTCCTCGTCGGGCAGCAGCTCCCGGGCGAGCCGGCGCTCGGCGGCGGTGGTCGCGTTCGGCGGGTACTGGATGCCGGTCGCGGCCCGTGCGAAGACCCGGCGGACGTTGGTGTCGAGGACGGCGTGCCGCTGCCGGTAGGCGAACGAGGCCACGGCCGCGGCCGTGTACTCGCCGATACCGGGCAGGGCGAGGAGCTGGGCGTGCTCGCTCGGTACGTCGCCGCCGTGGCGTTCCGTTATCGCCTGGGCGGCCCCGTGCAGGCGCAGGGCGCGGCGGGGGTAGCCGAGCCGGCCCCAGGCGCGGACCGCCTCGCCGGGCGGCTCGGCCGCGAGGTCGGCGGGGCGCGGCCAGCGGGCCAGCCACTGCTCGTACACCGGGAGGACCCGGCTGACGGGGGTCTGCTGCAGCATGAACTCGCTCACCATCACGCCCCAGGCGCCCGCTTCGGGGCGGCGCCAGGGCAGATCGCGGGCGTGCTGGTCGAACCACCCGATGACAGGGGTGTGGAGGGAGGCGGGGGGCGTCTGTGTCGCAGTCGTGGCAGTCATCGCACCGTCGATCCTGACACGGAAGGGCGGAGAGGGGGCACGGGCACGGGGGTGTCATGGAGCGAACGAGCCCATGGAGTGATAACGCCACCCGTCCGTTCCCAGCTCCACGGCGTCCGCGTTCCGGCAAGTGGCCCCACGCGCCGCGAGCCGTTGCGGCAACTGGCCCATGGGCCGGTTCCGGCCGGCCCGGCGGCGCCGACCGCTCGTGACCGTCGCGTCACGAGCGGTGGTTTCGCGTCGCCCGGGAGGGCGAACAGGCCCTTGCGGGATGATGATCCGCAAAACTTGGGGATCAAGGCGGCGGGTGGGGCGGGAGTTGGGCCCGATCTCTCGTACAGTTTGCGCCGTGGGATCTCTGCGTAATCCGATCGGGCCGCTACCCTCCACCATCTACTGGCGACGGAGGGCGGTCGCGGCGGCGCTGGTCGTGCTGCTCGCGTTGCTGATCGCATGGGCCGTCACCTCCGGTGGTGGCAAGGGGAACCACGACGACTCCAAGGCGCCCGGCTCCGCTCCGGTCGACTCGATCACCCCCGGACCCTCCGGTTCCGGCCCGGCGATCAGCGAACAGCCCGGCGGACGCGACGAGTCGGAGGACTCCGGCGGCGGCGACGGCGCGGGTGACGGTGGCAGCGACGGTTCCGGGGACGGCAGTTCGGCCGGCGGCTCCGCCGGCAAGGGCAGCGGCTCCGCCGGCAAGGGCAGCGGCTCCGGCGGTGGCGACGACAACGGCGGCGGCCAGGACACCGGTTCGGGTTCGGCCTCCGGTTCGGGCGGTGGATCGGGCAGCGGCGCGGTCGCCGGACAGCAGGTCCCGGCCGACTCCCCGCTCCCCGACTGCAAGCCGGCCGCGCTCCAGCTGACCCTGAAGACCGAACTCAGCTACGGGCCCGACGAGAAGCCGAAGTTCCGGCTGCTGGCCACCAACACCTCGTCCACCGCCTGCAAGGCCGACTTCGGGCCGAAGAGCGCGGTGTTCACCATCACCGAGGCGGGCGGGGACGACGACGAGGTCTGGTCCTCGAAGGACTGCCCGCGCAAGCCGGGGGCCGTGCTGCTGAAGGTGCCGGCCGGCGCGACCGTCGTGCACACCGTGGAGTGGGACCGCGCGAAGAGCGCCCCCAAGTGCGCGACGCCGCCCGCGGGGAAGGCCGGGCCGGGTACGTATCTGGTGGAGGCCAAGGCGCCGGGCGAGCCCGTGCAGCGCGCCTCGTTCGTCCTCGCGAAGGACTGAGCCCGCAACCGGGAGCCTGCAACCTGGTACCGGAGCTTGGAACCCGGAACCGGAACCGGGAGCCAGCAACCGAGCTCGGAACCCGGAACCGGAGCCCGGAACCGGAGCCCGGAACCGGAGCCCGCGGACCGAGGGGCCTGCCGACGCCGACGCGTCCGGCAGGCCCTACACGTACCGTTCGAGGATCGACGACTCGGCCAGCCGGGACAGGCCCTCGCGCACGCTGCGCGCCCGTGCCTCGCCGACCCCGTCCACCGTCTGGAGGTCGTCCACGCTCGCCGCGAGCAGCTTCTGGAGGCCGCCGAAGTGCTCCACGAGCCGGTCGATGATCGCGCCGGGCAGCCGCGGGACCTTCGCCAGCAGCCGGAAGCCGCGCGGCGACACCGCCGAGTCCAGCGTCTCCGGCGAACCGCTGTAGCCCAGCGCCCTTGCCACGACCGCGAGTTCGAGCAGCTCGGTGTGGGTCAGCGAGTCCAGCTCGGTGAGCGCCTCCGCCACCGTCCGCGAACGCTTCGCCGTCGGCTCAGGCACGTAGTCGCGCACGACCAGCTCGCGCTCCGGCTCCACGCCCGCGATCAACTCGTCCAGCTGGAGCGAGAGGAGCCGGCCGTCGGTGCCCAGCTCCACCACGTACTCGGCGATCTCCGTCGCGATCCGCCGGACCATCTCCAGGCGCTGGGCGACCGCCGTCACGTCCCGGACGGTCACCAGGTCCTCGATCTCCAGCGCGGAGAGCGTCCCGGCGACCTCGTCCAGCCGCAGCTTGTACCGCTCCAGGGTCGCGAGGGCCTGGTTGGCGCGGGACAGGATCGCCGCCGACTCCTCCAGGACCCGGCGCTCCCCGTCCACGTACAGCGCGATCAGGCGCATCGACTGGGAGACCGAGACGACCGGGAAGTTGCACTGCTTGGAGACCCGGTCCGCCGTGCGGTGGCGGGTGCCCGTCTCCTCGGTGGGGATGGAGGCGTCCGGGACCAGCTGCACGCCGGCGCGCAGGATCTTGGTCATGTCCTTGTCGAGGATCAGCGCCCCGTCGAGCTTGGCCAGCTCGCGCAGCCGGGTCGCGGTGAACTCCACGTCCAGCACGAAGCCGCCGGTGCACATCGACTCGACGGTCTTGTCCATGCCGAGCACGATCAGACCGCCGGTGTTGCCGCGGAGAATGCGCTCCAGGCCGTCCCGCAGCGCCATTCCGGGCGCGACGGCGCTCAACGAGGCGCGCATGAGCGCCTCGTTACCGGTGGTTTGGCCGGACTTTCCGGGCGATGCTGCCCGGTCGCTGGCTGCCACTGCACTCCTCCGGTCACAGGTTTGCGGTGCCCTCGGGGCCTGTCGCTCGGAGCAGGCCGGATCCAATCGAAGGACCCTACGTCCCTCGTACCGTTCGTACGGGCGGGCGAGACCAGGGCAAAGTCTACCGGCGTGCGCCCTCCTCCCGGGGGGCCTGTGCACCGGACCGGCGCGGGAGGGCCCTGAGCGCGTCGCCCATGTTGGCCACTTCCGTGACCTTCATACCGGCCGGGACCTTGCCCGGATCGGTCGGGACCAGGGCGTGCGTGAAGCCCAGGCGGTGCGCCTCGGCCAGCCGCCGCTGGACCCCCGTGACCCGTCTGACCTCGCCCGCGAGGCCCACCTCGCCGATCGCCACCAGATTCTTGGGCAGCGGTGTGTCGCTCGCCGCGCTGGCCAGTGCCAGCGCGATGGCCAGGTCCGCGGCCGGCTCCGACAGCTTCACGCCGCCGACCGTCGCGCTGTAGATGTCCCGCTTGCCCAGCGAGCTGATCCGGCCGCGCTGCTCCAGGACGGCGAGCATCATCGACACCCGGGACGTTTCGAGGCCGGAGGTGGTGCGCCGGGGCGAGGGGATCTGGGAGTCGACCGTGAGCGCCTGGACCTCGGCGACCAGCGGGCGCTTGCCCTCCAGGGTCACGGTCAGGCAGGTGCCGGGGACCGGCTCGTCGCGGCGGGTGAGGAAGAGGCCGGAGGGGTCGGCGAGGCCCGTGATGCCCTCGTCGTGCAGCTCGAAGCAGCCGACCTCGTCCGTCGCCCCGTACCGGTTCTTGACGCCGCGCACCAGGCGCAGCCGGGCGTGGCGGTCGCCCTCGAAGGAGAGCACCACATCGACCAGGTGCTCCAGCAGCCGGGGCCCGGCGATGGCGCCGTCCTTGGTGACGTGGCCGACCAGCAGCGTCGACATCCCGCGCTCCTTGGAGGCCCGGATCAGCGCCCCGGCGACCTCGCGGACCTGCGCCATTCCGCCCGGCGCGCCGTCGATCTCGGGGGAGGCGACCGTCTGCACCGAGTCCAGGACGAGCAGCGAGGGCTTGACCGCGTCGAGGTGGCCCAGGACCGCCGACAGATCGGTCTCCGCCGCCAGGTAGAGGTGGTCGTTGATCGCCCGGATGCGGTCGGCCCGCAACCGGACCTGGCTCGCGGACTCCTCCGCCGTGACGTACAGCGTGCGGTGGTCCTCGCTCGCCGCCTTGGCCGCGACGTCGAGCAGCAGCGTGGACTTGCCGACGCCCGGCTCGCCCGCGAGCAGCACGACGGCACCCGGCACCAGACCGCCGCCCAGCACCCGGTCCAGCTCGCCGACGCCGGTGGAGCGCGCGGTGGCCTGCCGGCTGTCGACCTGGCCGATGGGCAGCGCGGCGGTGGAGACGCGGCCCGCCGCGGTGGTCCGCACGGCGGGGGCGCCGCCGAACTCCTCGACCGTCCCCCACGCCTGGCACTCGGGGCAGCGCCCGAGCCACTTCGCGGTGGTCCAGCCGCATTCGGTGCAGCGGTAGGACGGCCGGTCCTTCGCGGATTTCGTACGGGCAGCCATGGCGCCACCGTATAGGTGGGGTCGGACAGTGCTGCCGGGCGCGTGCGGCGGGACGGTGCCGACGGGGGCGGAGGTAGAGATTCCGATCCCTCGCCGCGTCCCTTATCACGTCATACGTTCACCCGTAAGGGTTAAATCCACGCAAGGAGTACGAGGGGTCCGCCCCGCTCTGCCTACGGTCGCAAGGTGACGAGCAGCAGGCTGGAGACCCCGACGAGCACCCCCGCGCACCACCCCGGCGCACACCGGGGACAGCATCGCGCGCCCCACTCCTCGCCGAAGCAGCCGCCCGCCCGGTACGAGCCGCATCTCGACGGCCTGTTCACCTACTGCCTCTCCGTCCTCTGCGACCACGACGCCGCCACCGAGGCGCTGGGCGGTGTCCTGGCCCTCGCCGAGCGCCAGGGCGGCCGCTGTCCGGCCGACGAGGAGGAACGTAAAACCTGGCTGTACGCCCTGGCCAGGTGGACGTGTCTGCGCCGGCTCACCGAGCAGCGCCAGGGCCGCCGCGCCCACCGCCGCCCCGAGAGCCGGCCGCACCGCCGGCCCGCCGACGAGGACCGCCACCCGGCCGCACCGCAGGCCCGCACGCTCCGGCGCACGCCCCACAGCACCCAGCCCCCGACCGCCGCCGCGAAGCCCCCAGCCCCAGCCCCAGCCCCCGCCTCCGGCGAGCCCGAGACGCCCGCCGCCGCCGAGGCGCACCGCCGGGAGCTGGCGCAGCTGGCCTGGCCCGAGGCGGCGGGCACCACCCCGGAGCAGCGCGAGGCGCTGGAGCTGGCCGTACGGCACGGGCTGCCGCCGCGCGCGGTCGCCGCCGTCCTCGGGCTCGACCCCGCGAGCGCCCGGGAGCTGCTGGCCGGGGCCGCCTGCGAGGTGGAGCGCACCCGGGCCGCCCTGGCCGTCGTGGAGTCGGGCAACTGCCCCACGGCCGGCCGGCTCACCGGCGACCACCGCGCGCTGCTCTCCGCCGCCCTGCGCCGCGAGCTGGTACGGCATGTGGACGACTGCCCGCGCTGCCGCCGGGCCGCCGAGCGGGCCGGTGCCGAGGGGCCCTGGCCCGGGAAAACCGTTACGCCCGCCGCCGTTCTCGCGGTCGTCGAGGCCCCGCGCCCCTCCGCGTACGTCGCCATGCTGCACGCGCTGAAGCATCAGAAGAATCGGTCCGCCACTCCGCGTTTCGACCGGACGGGCTTCCCGATGGACCCGAAGGACCACGCCGCGCGCCGGGACCGGCTGCGCTCCCGGGTCATGACGACGACGGTCGTCGTCACGGTCGTCGCCGCCCCGGTCATCGCGCTGTGGTCGGCCTACCGGGGCGCGCCGCTCATCGGTGAGGGGCGCGACGGCTCGGCGGTCAGCGCCGCCGACGGGGACACGGGCGTCCCGCAGGGCCCGTACGCCCCCGAGAACGCGGGCAACGCCAGCCCCGACTCCGGCTCCCGCTTCATGGAGCGCGGGAACTCCCCGGACGTCTCGGCCGAGATCATCGGCACCGGCACGGACCCGGGCCGGGACACCGCCGGGCACGGCGGCCGGCTCACCGTCGGGGCCCGTACCTCCGGCTCCACGACCCTGATCACCCTGACCGCGTCGAAAGCGGGCCCGGTCTCCTGGTCGGCGGCCACCGGGCAGTCCTGGGTGCGGCTGAGCCGTACGTCCGGGAAGCTCGCCGCCGGTGACAGCGTCACCGTCCGCGCCCTCGTGGACCACGCCCGTGAGCCCGCGGGCCCCTGGACCGCCCGCATCACCCTCGCCCCCTCGGGCGCGGTCGTCGCCATGCACGGTTACGGGGCCAAGGCGCCGTCCCCCGGGGCCTCGCCGCGCCCCGGCCACCCGGGTAGCCTCCACCCGCGCCCGCCGGTCCCGTCCGAGCCGCCGCCGTCCTCGCCGGACCCCTCCGAGCCGGCGCCCGACCCGACGGACCCCACCCCGACCCCGACAGACCCGGCCGAACCGAGCCCCCTCCCGACCGGTTCCTCCGGGCCGCCCGCACCGCCGAAGGGCCCGAGCACCCCGCCCCGCGCCAACTGAGCCGGCCGGGCCGGGAGGCCGCGCGGGGCACCGGCCCTCCCACGCCGGGCTGGGCCGGCAGGTCCTACGCGGGGTCCGCCGGATGCGGGGCCATCGGCAGCAGCGCGGAGAGCCGCTGCTCGCACAGCTCGGTCAGCCGCTCGTACCCCTCCTTGCCCATCAGCTCGATCAGCTCGGGCCGGTACGACACGTACACCGGCTCGCCGGCCCCGTGCGCCGAGGTCGCGGAGGTGCACCACCAGTGCAGGTCGTGGCCGCCGGGACCCCAGCCCCGCCGGTCGTACTCGCCGATCGACACCTGGAGCACGCGCGTGTCGTCGGGCCGGTCGATCCACTCGTACGTACGCCGCACCGGCAGCTGCCAGCACACGTCCGGCTTGGTCTCCAGCGGCTCCTTGCCCTCCCGCAGCGCCAGGATGTGCAGCGAGCAGCCGGCGCCCGCCGGGAAGCCGGGGCGGTTCTGGAAGATGCAGGAGCCCTGCCAGCGCCGCGTCTGACGGTCCCCGTCCTCGTCGGTCTGCGTCCAGCCCGACTCCGTACCCACGTCGTGGAACTGCCACAGGTCGGGTGTGAGCCGCGCGACATGGCCGGCGACGCGCTTCTCGTCGTCCTCGTCCGAGAAATGGGCGCCCAGCGTGCAGCAGCCGTCGTCCGCGCGGCCCGCCTGGATGCCCTGGCAGCCGCTGCCGAAGATGCAGCTCCACCGGGACGTCAGCCAGGTCAGGTCGCAGCGGAAGACCTGTTCGTCGTCGGCGGGGTCGGGGAACTCCACCCAGGCGCGGGCGAAGTCGGGACCCGTCTCGTCGGACGGATCGGGCTCCGCCGTCGCCGGGGCCCGCATCTCCAGCTTCTCCGCGTGCTTGATATCCGGCTCGGTGTCCTGCTTCTTCGTGGCTTTGCCCGGCTTCGCCTTTTTCGTCTTTGGCACGCGCCCAGAGTACGGCGGCCCCGCAGTAGCGTTCCCCGCATGAGACTCGGAGTCCTCGACGTGGGGTCGAACACGGTTCATCTGCTGGTGGTGGACGCACACCCCGGAGCCCGCCCGCTGCCCGCGCACTCGCACAAGGCGGAGCTGCGGCTCGCCGAACTCCTCGACCGGGACGGGGCGATCGGCCCGCTCGGCGTCGACCGCCTGGTCGGTACGATCGCCGGCGCGCTCGACGCCGCCGAGGACAAGGGCTGCGAGGACGTCCTCGCCTTCGCCACCTCGGCCGTACGGGAGGCGAGCAACGCCGACCAGGTGCTGGCGCGGGTACGGGACGAGACGGGCGTCGACCTCGCGGTCCTCAGCGGTACGGAGGAGGCCCGGCTGACCTTCCTCGCCGCGCGCCGCTGGTACGGCTGGTCGGCGGGCAAGCTGCTGGTCCTGGACATCGGCGGCGGCTCGCTGGAGATCGCGTACGGCATGGACGAGGAACCGGCCGCCGCCGTGTCGCTGCCGCTCGGTGCCGGGCGCCTGACCGCGGGCTGGCTGCGGGGCGACCCGCCGGACCCGGCCGAGGTGAAGGCGCTGCGCCGGCATGTGCGGGCGCGGATAGCCCGCAGCGTCGGCGACTTCACCCGCATCGGCCGCCCGGACCACGTGGTGGCCACCTCCAAGACGTTCAAGCAGCTCGCCAGGATCGCGGGCGCGGTCCGCTCCGGCGACGGCCAGGACGTGCAGCGCAGCCTCAGCCGCAAGGCCCTGGAGGAGTGGGTGCCGAAGCTGGCCGCGATGACGGTCGAGGACCGCACGCACCTCCCCGGCGTCTCCGAGGGCCGCGCCGCGCAGCTGCTGGCCGGGGCGCTGGTCGCGGAGGGCGCGATGGACCTGCTCGACGTGGACGAGCTGGAGATCTGCCCCTGGGCGCTGCGCGAGGGCGTGATCCTGCGCCGCCTGGACCACCTGCCGCCGGAGAAGGACGCGGCCCTGGCCTGACGGCCGGGGGCCGGCCCCCATGGCCCTTCTCACTTTCCGCCGCAGTCCCTCGGCGGGGCGCACGGCTGCCCGTACGCTGTCTGCGTGGCAGAACCAGTGGTGCGCGTCCCGGATGCGAAGGTCGCCCTGTCGACGGCCTCGGTCTATCCGGAGTCGACGGCGACGGCCTTCGAGATCGCCGCGCGCCTGGGGTACGACGGTGTCGAGGTCATGGTCTGGACCGACCCGGTCAGCCAGGACATCGAGGCCCTGCGCCGGCTCTCCGACTACCACCAGGTGCCGATACTCGCCGTGCACGCGCCCTGTCTGCTGATCACCCAGCGGGTCTGGTCCACCGATCCGTGGGTCAAGCTCCGGCGGGCGCGCGCCGCCGCCGAGAAGCTCGGCGCGTCGACGGTCGTCGTCCACCCCCCGTTCCGCTGGCAGCGCGGCTACGCCCGCGACTTCGTCACGGGGATCTGGCGGATGGCGGAGGAGACGGACGTACGGTTCGCGGTCGAGAACATGTACCCGTGGCGCTACCGGGACCGCGAGATGCTCGCGTACGCCCCCGACTGGGACGTCACCAACGACGACTACCGCCACTTCACCGTCGACCTGTCGCACACCGCGACCGCGCGCACGGACGGTCTGGCCATGGTCGACCGGATGGGCGACCGGCTCGCCCATGTCCACCTCGCCGACGGCAAGGGCTCCGGCAAGGACGAGCACCTGGTGCCCGGCCGGGGCGACCAGCCCTGCGCCGAACTGCTGGAGCGGCTGGCCCGTACCGGCTTCGACGGCCACATCGTCATCGAGGTCAACACGCGCCGCGCGATGTCCACCGCCGAACGCGAGTCCGACCTCGCCGAGGCGCTCGCCTTCACCCGTCTGCACCTGGCCTCCGCGTCCACCGAGCGCGCCCCGCGCTCATGACCCCGGACGCGCCGGGCCCCAAGCGCCGGGGCCGCCCCGCCCGCGCCGCGTCGGACACCGGCCCGGACGCGCGCAGCCGCATCCTGGAGGCCGCCCGCACGGAGTTCGCCGAGCGCGGGTACGACAAGACCTCGGTCCGGGGCATCGCCCGCGCGGCCGGCGTCGACTCCGCGCTGGTCCACCACTACTTCGGTACGAAGGACGAGGTCTTCGCCGCCGCGATCGAGCTCTCCTTCGAGCCCGCCCTGCTCGTCCCGGCCGTCCTCGAAGGCGACACCGATGACGTGGGCGAACGCCTCGCCCGCGCCTTCATCGGCATCTGGGAGAACCCGACGACCCGGGCCCCCCTCCTCGCGGTCCTCCGCTCCGCCCTCACCCACGAGGCCGCCGCGAAGGTCCTCCGGGGCTTCGTACTGCGCCGCCTGCTGGAGCGCGTGGCGGCGGGCCTGGACGTCCCGGACGCGACGTTCCGGGCGGAGCTGGCGGCGTCGCACATGGTGGGGATCGCCATACTGCGGTACGTGCTGAGGGCGGAGCCGTTGGCGTCCGCGCCGCCGGAGAAGATCGTCGCGATGGTGGCCCCCACGCTCCAGCGGTATCTGGCGGAGCCGTCCGCGTAAGCCCGCGGCACCGCCGTCGGGGGCGGAGTCTCCCAAAACCCAGCCCGTCCGGCGCTTGAGGAGCGGGGCCCGAGGCGCGGAGCCCCAGAAACCAGCCCCTCCGGCGCTTGAGGAGCGGGGTCCGGGGCGGAGCCCCGGTTACGGGAAGGGGCGGGCAGGGGAACAGGCCCGCCGCAGGCGCAACGCACCCGCACCGCCCCACCACCCCAGCCCCGCCCCACCTCACCCCGCCCCGAACATACGTCCCGCATATCGGACACCACGTCCACATCCTGGCACCAAGGGCGTACGCTCAAGGACAGTCTTCGATGCAGAAGGAGCGAAGAGACGATGCCCACGCTGAGGTCCCGCACAGTCACCCACGGCCGCAACATGGCCGGCGCCCGAGCCCTCATGCGGGCCTCCGGCGTAGCGAGCGAGGACATCGGCAAGCCGATCATCGCCGTCGCCAACTCCTTCACCGAGTTCGTCCCCGGCCACACCCACCTCGCCCCCGTCGGCCGCATCGTCTCCGAGGCGATCAAGGCCGCGGGCGCGGTGCCCCGCGAGTTCAACACCATCGCGGTGGACGACGGCATCGCCATGGGCCACGGCGGCATGCTCTACAGCCTGCCCTCCCGCGACCTGATCGCGGACAGCGTCGAGTACATGGTCGAGGCCCACTGCGCCGACGCCCTCATCTGCATCTCGAACTGCGACAAGATCACCCCGGGCATGCTGAACGCCGCGATGCGGCTGAACATCCCGACGGTCTTCGTCTCCGGCGGCCCGATGGAGGCCGGCAAGGCAACGCTCGTCGACGGCACGGTCCGCAAGCTCGACCTGATCAACGCGATCAGCGACGCGGTCGACGAGAACATCTCCGACGAGGACATGCTCCGTATCGAGGAGAACGCCTGTCCCACCTGCGGCAGCTGTTCCGGCATGTTCACCGCCAACTCGATGAACTGCCTGACCGAGGCCCTCGGCCTCTCCCTCCCCGGCAACGGCTCGACCCTCGCCACGCACACCGCCCGCAGGGCGCTGTACGAGGACGCCGGCCGCACGATCGTGGACATCACCAAGCGGTACTACGAGCAGGACGACGCGACGGTCCTGCCCCGCTCCATCGGCACCCGCGCCGCGTTCGGCAACGCGATGGCGCTGGACATCGCGATGGGCGGCTCCACCAACACGATCCTGCACCTGCTGGCCGCCGCCCAGGAGGCGGAGCTGGACTTCGGCCTGGACGACATCAACGAGGTCTCCCGCCGCGTCCCCTGCCTCTCCAAGGTCGCCCCCAACGTGGCCCCCGGCGGGACGTACTACATGGAGGACGTCCACCGCGCAGGCGGCATCCCCGCCCTCCTGGGCGAGCTGAACCGCGGCGGACTGCTCAACGAGGACGTCCACGCGGTGCACGCCGACACCCTCGGCGACTGGCTGAAGAACTGGGACGTGCGCGGCGGCTCCGCGTCGCCCGAGGCCGTCGAGCTGTGGCACGCGGCCCCCGGCTGCGTCCGCTCCGCGACCGCCTTCTCGCAGTCGGAGCGCTGGGACACCCTCGACGTGGACGCGGCCGGCGGCTGCATCCGGGACGTGGCACACGCCTACTCCAAGGACGGCGGCCTCGCGGTCCTCAAGGGGAACATCGCGGTGGACGGCTGCGTCGTGAAGACGGCCGGTGTGGACGAGTCGATCTGGACCTTCGAGGGCCCGGCGGTCGTCTGCGAGTCGCAGGAGGAGGCCGTCGACAAGATCCTCCGCAAGGAGATCACCCACGGCGACGTCGTCGTCATCCGCTACGAGGGCCCGCGCGGCGGCCCCGGCATGCAGGAGATGCTCTACCCGACCTCGTTCCTGAAGGGCCGGGGCCTGGGCAAGACCTGCGCGCTCATCACGGACGGCCGCTTCTCCGGCGGTACGTCGGGCCTGTCCATCGGCCACGCCTCGCCCGAGGCGGCCTCCGGCGGCGCGATCGCGCTGGTCGAGGACGGCGACCGCATCCGGATCGACATCCCGAACCGCTCGATCGAGCTCCTCGTCCCGGAGGCCGAGCTGGCCACCCGACGCGAGGCGCTGAACGGCGTGTACGCGCCGAAGAACCGCGAGCGCAAGGTCTCGGCCGCGCTGCGCGCGTACGCGGCGATGGCGACGAGCGCGGACCGCGGCGCCGTCCGCGACGTGTCGAAGCTGGGCTGAACCACGGCGTGCGGCCCCCGCCGGCGCGGGGGCCGCACTCACCGCGCGCCGGGACCGCCCCCGGCTTTGGGATACTCGACCTCGTGAGCGAGAACAGCGAGACCCCCGACGGCAAGGCTCCCGGCACGGCCCCCGGGCCCGCGGCGGCGTCCGCCGGTGCCCCCGCGACCCCGCAGGGCCCACAGCCCGAGCCCCTCCGCTTCTTCGGCACCACCTGGGTCGCCCACGACGGCCACTACGGCCTGCGCCGCGTCGGCGCCGCCGTCGGCTCGCTCGCCGCCGCCGTCGCCTCCTGCTTCGTCCTCCGCTTCGCCTACCAGGGCCTGGAGATCGCCGACATCGGCGGTTTCGTCGGCATGCTGGTGGTCCTGATGTTCGCCATCTGCAGCGCCGTCGCCTTCCGCAAGACCTGGGAGGGCTTCGGCAGCCGCCCCGCCGACCCGGCCCGCGAGGACACGCTGCGCGGCCTGAAGGCCATCGGCTTCGTCGGCTCACTGCTCGCGTACTTCTTCCGTACGTTCACCGAGGCGCCCGGCGAGAAGCTGAGGCGTACGGAGTACGAGGAGGCCCAGGCCCGGTACGCGAAGCGCCGCGCCTCCCGCACCGGCAACCCGGCGGCCCGCAAGAAGAAGGGCCGTCGCGGCTGACGCGTCCGGGCCCGCCGGGCACGATGGCCGCATGACCACGACACGCTCACCGGACCCAGGTCCGGCCCCTTCGCGCGCCCTGTCCTTCGACCGGGCCGCCGCCCAGTACGCCGCCGCCCGCCCCGGCTACCCGGACGCGCTGTTCGACGCCGTCGAGGACCTGGCCGGACGCCCCCTGCGTGGTGCCCGCGCCCTGGACGTGGGCGCGGGCACCGGCATCTCGACCCGCCGCCTCCTCGACCGGGGCGCCCGCGTCGTCGCCGTCGAACCCGGGCCCGGCATGGCGGCCCAGCTGCGCCGGGGCCTCCCGGACGTCCCGCTCGTACGCGGCGACGGCAACCGGCTCCCCTTCGCGACCGCCTCGGCCGACCTGATCACGTACGCCCAGTCCTGGCACTGGACCGACCCGGCCCGCTCGGCCGCCGAGGTCCGGCGCGTCCTGCGGCCGGGCGGCACGCTCGCCCTCTGGTGGAACGTCGCGGACAGCAAGGTCCCGTGGCTCGGCGCCCAGGAGGAACGGCTCGTCCGGTTCTTCGGTGTCGGGCCGGGCGAGCTGGGCCGCGGCATCGCCCACGGCTCGGCCACCCGGGGCCGTGACCTGCCGCCGGACCTCGACTTCACGTACCGCCGCATCCCGTGGACCCGGAGCGTCCCCCTCGCGACCCACCTCGACAACCTCGGCAGCCACTCCGCGTTCCTGACCACCGACGACGAGGCGGCCCGCGGTTTCCTCGCCGAGGAGCGGGCCCTGCTCCTGGCGGAGTTCCCGGACGGCACGGTGGAGGAGGCATACGTCGTGGAGCTCCACGCGGCCGTGCGCCGAGCCGAGGCGGCCCCGCCCGTTCCTTGACGGCGGTGCCTCGCCGGAGTCAATATTCATCACATGATGAATTCTTCGGGTGTCGCCGTCGAGGCCCGTGGCCTCACCGTCCAACGAGGCAGCCGCACAGTCCTCAAGGGACTCGACTTCACCGTCGAACCCGGCAGGATCACCGGCCTCCTCGGCCCCTCCGGCTGCGGCAAATCCACCCTCATGCGCGCCGTCGTGGGCACCCAGGCCAAGGTCACCGGCACCCTCCGGGTCCTCGGCAGCCCCGCCGGGCACCCCTCCCTCCGCCCCCGCGTCGGGTACGTCACCCAGGCGCCCTCCGTCTACACCGACCTCACCGTCCGCCAGAACCTCGACTACTTCGCGGCGATCCTCCAGCCGGGCCGCGCACACCGCGACGACCGGCGCGCCGCCGTCACCCGCGCGCTCACCGAAGTGGACCTGACCAGCCACGAGGGCGCCCTGGCCGGCACCCTCTCCGGCGGCCAGCGCACCCGGGTCTCGCTCGCCGTCGCCCTGCTCTCCACCCCCGAGCTGCTCGTCCTGGACGAACCGACCGTCGGCCTCGACCCGGTTCTGCGCCGCGATCTGTGGCAGCTCTTCCACACCCTCGCCGCCGAACGCGGCACGACGCTCCTCATCTCGTCACACGTCATGGACGAGGCCGAGCGCTGCCACCGGCTGCTCCTGATGCGCGCGGGCGAGATCCTCGCCGACGACACCCCGGACGCCCTGCGCACCGCCGCCGGCACCGACACCGTCGAAGCGGCTTTCCTCCACCTGGTCGACGCGGCCGCCACCCGCAAGGAGAACGCCCGATGAGCACCCCTGCCCCCACCCGCACCGCACCCCTGAGCCCGGCCCGCACCCTCGCCACGGCCGCCCGTGTCCTGCGCCAGCTCGCCCACGACCCCCGCACGGTCGCGCTGCTCCTGCTGATCCCGGTCCTGATGATCACGCTGCTGCGGTACGTCTTCGACGGCAGCCCGCAGACCTTCGACTCGATCGGGGCCTCGCTGCTCGGTATCTTCCCGCTGATCACGATGTTCCTGGTGACCTCGATCGCCACCCTGCGCGAGCGCACCTCCGGCACCCTGGAGCGCCTGCTCGCCATGCCGCTCGGCAAGGGAGACCTGATCGCGGGCTACGCCCTCGCCTTCGGGGCCGTCGCCGTCCTCCAGTCCCTCCTGGCCACCGGCCTGTCGGTGTGGGCCCTCGGCCTGGACGTCACCGGCTCGCCGTGGCTGCTGCTCCTGGTGGCGCTGCTCGACGCACTGCTCGGCACGGCACTGGGCCTGTTCGTCTCGGCGTTCGCGGCCTCGGAGTTCCAGGCGGTGCAGTTCATGCCGGCCGTGATCTTCCCGCAGCTGCTGCTCTGCGGCCTGTTCATCCCGCGTGACCGGATGGCCCCGTTCCTGGAGGCGATCTCGGACGTCCTGCCCATGTCGTACGCCGTGGACGGTATGAACGAGGTCCTCCATCACACCGACGTCACCGGGAACTTCGTCCGGGACGTGCTGATCGTCGCGGGCTGCGCCCTGCTCGTCCTGGCCCTCGGCGCGGCCACCCTCCGGCGCCGCACCACCTGAGGGGGCGGTGCGAGGATGGCGCCGACGAGCACTGAGCACCGCGCACAGCGAGCACCGCCCGGAGGGTGAACGGCATGACCCAGACAGTTGCAGTCCTCGGCACCGGCAAGATCGGCGAGGCCCTGCTCAGCGGGATGATCCGGGCCGGCTGGCGTCCGGCGAACCTGCTGGTCACCACCCGCCGCTCGGAGCGGGCCGCCGAACTGCGCGACCGCTACGGCGTCGACGCGGTCACCAACGCCGAGGCCGCCGAGCGCGCCGACATCCTCATCCTGGCCGTCAAGCCGCAGGACATGGGCCGCCTCCTGGACGAACTGTCCCCGCACCTCGGCGCCGACCGTCTGGTCATCAGTGCGGCGGCCGGGATCACGACCGCGTTCATCGAGGACCGCCTCAGCGCCGGAACGCCGGTCGTCCGCGTCATGCCGAACACCCCGGTCCTGGTCGACGAGGGCATGTCCGTCATCTCGGCGGGCAGCCACGCCACCACGGACCACCTCGCAACGGCGGAGGCGATCTTCGGCGGGGTCGGCAAGACGCTGCGCGTCCCGGAGTCCCAGCAGGACGCGGCCACCGCCCTGTCCGGCTCGGGCCCCGCGTACTTCTACTTCCTGGTCGAGGCGATGACGGACGCCGGCATCCTGCTCGGCCTGCCCCGTGCCCAGGCCCACGACCTCATCGTGCAGGCCGCGATCGGCGCGGCCGTGATGCTCCGCGACAGCGGCGAGCACCCGGTCAAGCTCCGCGAGGCCGTCACCAGCCCGGCCGGCACCACCATCAGCGCCATCCGCGAGCTGGAGAACCACGGTGTACGCGCCGCCCTCATCGCCGCCCTCGAAGCGGCCCGGGACCGCAGCCGCGAGCTGGCCTCCGGCAACGGCTGACCCGTCCCGCGACCCCCGGCGAAGCCGGGGGTTGACACGGTCCCCACTCGTCCGTAGTGTGCTCCGAGTTGTCCGACGTGAGCGCCGACTCCGGTCGGTCCCCGGACAACCATTCCGCAGTAACCACAACAAGCACGCGACAGCTGTCGCATGTCTTGGTGTGCGCTTGTGCGAAATGAGGAATCCGCGTTCGAAGGAACGCGACCCCGATTAGCGTCGAGGCCCTGGATTCCGCTAATGTCTCACTCGTCGGAACGGCCCAACGGCCGGGAGGACAAGCCCCGCTGACTGGGAATCAGGCCCGAAAGGATCTGATAGAGTCGGACTCGCCGGAAAGGGAAACGCGAAAGCGAAGAACTGGAAAGCGGAAAAGCACGGCCCGCTTCGACCGGGAATCGGACACGAAAGAGTCTGATAGAGTCGGAAACGCAAGACCGAAGGGAAGCGCCCGGAGGAAAGCCCCAGAAAATGTTCTGCGGGTGAGTACAAAGGAAGCGTCCGTTCCTTGAGAACTCAACAGCGTGCCAAAAGTCAACGCCAGATATGTTGATACCCCGGCCTGCTTCGGCAGGTTGG
>NZ_KB892006.1 GCF_000373645.1 Streptomyces sp. ATexAB-D23
CCTACCAGGTCAGTGACCTCGTAGGACTTTTCAAAGGAACCACCAACCTGCCGAAGCAGGCCGGGGTATCAACATATCTGGCGTTGACTTTTGGCACGCTGTTGAGTTCTCAAGGAACGGACGCTTCCTTTGTACTCACCCGCAGAACACTTTCTGGGGCTTTCCTCCGGGCGCTTCCCTTCGGTCTTGCGTTTCCGACTCTATCAGACTCTTTCGTGTCCGATTCCCGGTCGAAGCGGGCCGTGCTTTTCCGCTTTCCAGTTCTTCGCTTTCGCGTTTCCCTTTTCGGCGATTCAGACTCTATCAAACCTTTCCGCTCCCCCTGACCGGCCCCCCGCAGACATGCGGGTGCCCGATTTCGGGTTAGGGTTTGGGCTCAATAGCCGCCGCCGACCCCCGACTCAAAGTCGCGTTGGGGCCAGGCAGGAGTACGACAGTACAGGCTGCCGGGAGTCGAGGCAAATCGTTTCCGGTGCGCCCCTAGGTCCTCGAACCGCCAGGACTCGGGCGGAACCGGGACTTCCTATGACTTAGTCTGCTGAGCAGTACGCCGTCCTCCAATCAAGCCGCGGCGGCACCTTCGAAGCTCCACTGGGAGGCCCCCATGACCACTGTGACGTCCCCTCTTGCCGGACGCGCCATTGGGCTCGCTGACGTACCCGACCCAGTCTTCGCCGGGGCGATGGTCGGTCCCGGCACCGCCATCGACCCCGTGCGCGAGCCCTCCGAGGCCATCGCACCCGTCGACGGGATCGTCGTCTCCCTGCACCCGCACGCTTTTGTAGTGGTCGACAGCGAGGGGCACGGTGTGCTGACGCACCTCGGCATCGACACGGTCCAGCTCAACGGCGAGGGCTTCGAGCTGCTCGTGAGCAAGGGCGACACCGTCGCCCGCGGCCAGGCCGTCGTCCGGTGGAACCCGGCCGCCGTCGAGGCGGCCGGCAAGTCGCCGGTGTGCCCGGTCGTGGCGCTGGAGGCGACCGCCGATTCCCTCGGCGCCGTCGTGGAGAGCGGCGAAGTGGCGGCCGGCGACGCACTGTTCAGCTGGCAGTAACGCGATCGGCGCAGTGACAGCCGACTGGATATCCACCACCGCGGAGGCAACGGCCACCGCACGACCGGAGACGGGTGAAATGGAGACAACGCTGCGGGGCGTAGGCGTGAGCCACGGTGTGGCGATCGGCGAGGTACGGCACATGGGCACCGCGGTGCTCGAACCGCCGGCCAAGCAAATCCCTGCCGAGGAGGCGGAGCGCGAGCAGGGCCGGGCCCGGCAGGCCGTGGAGGCTGTGGCCGCCGACCTCATCGCGCGCGGCAACCTGGCCGGTGGTGAGGCCCAGCACGTGCTGGAGGCCCAGGCCATGATGGCCCAGGATCCCGAACTCATCGCCGATGTCGAACGGCGCATCGCCGTCGGGAGCACCGCCGAGCGCGGTGTGTACGACGCGTTCGCCTCGTACCGGGCGCTGCTGGCGGGCGCCGGCGAATACCTGGCCGGCCGGGTCGCCGACCTGGACGACGTGCGCAACCGGATCGTGGCCCGTCTGCTCGGCGTGCCGATGCCCGGTGTGCCGGACAGCGACGAGCCGTACGTCCTCATCGCGCGTGACCTCGCGCCCGCCGACACGGCACTGCTGGACCCGGCGCTGGTACTCGGCTTCGTGACCGAGGAGGGCGGGCCGACCAGCCACAGCGCGATTCTGGCGCGGGCGCTCGGTGTGCCCGCAGTCGTGGCGCTGCCCGGAGCCGGCGAGCTGGCCGAGGGCACGCTGATCGCCGTGGACGGCAGCACCGGCGAGATCTTCGTCGAGCCGAGCGCAGCGAAGCGTGCGGAGATGGAGAGCGCCGCCGCCGCGCGCAAGGCCGCGCTGTCGGCGTCGACCGGTCCCGGCGCCACGTCGGACGGGCACAAGGTGCCGCTGCTCGCCAACGTCGGCGGTCCCGGTGACGTGCCGGCGGCCGTCGAGGCGGGTGCGGAGGGCGTGGGCCTGTTCCGTACCGAGTTCCTCTTCCTGGACGACAGCACGCAGGCGCCGTCCGAGGAGAAGCAGATCGCCGCGTACCGCGCGGTGCTGGAGGCCTTCCCCGAGGGCCGGGTCGTCGTGCGGGTGCTGGACGCCGGGGCGGACAAGCCGCTCGACTTCCTCACGCCGGCGGACGAGCCGAACCCGGCGCTCGGTGTGCGCGGGCTGCGCAGCCTCCTGGACCACCCGGACGTGCTGCGTACCCAGCTGACCGCGCTGTCCAAGGCGGCCGAGGGGCTTCCCGTCTACCTTGAGGTCATGGCGCCGATGGTCGCCGACCGTGCCGACGCCAAGGCCTTCGCCGACGCGTGCCGTGCGGCCGGGCTGAACGCGAAGTTCGGTGCGATGGTCGAGATCCCGTCCGCGGCGCTGCGGGCGCGC
This sequence comes from Streptomyces sp. ATexAB-D23, assembly GCF_000373645.1. Lineage (GTDB taxonomy): Bacteria > Actinomycetota > Actinomycetes > Streptomycetales > Streptomycetaceae > Streptomyces > Streptomyces castrisilvae. The sequence continues at coordinate 2,406 of NZ_KB892006.1, forward strand.
TCGGTGCTGCAGGAGGTCGAGTTCCTGTCGCTGGGCACCAACGACCTGGCGCAGTACACCTTCGCCGCCGACCGTCAGGTGGGTGCGGTGTCCCGGCTCCAGGACCCCTGGCAGCCCGCGCTGCTGGATCTGGTCGCGATGTCGGCCGAGGCGGCCAAGGCCGAGGGGAAGAGCTGCGGTGTGTGCGGTGAGGCGGCCTCCGATCCGCTGCTCGCCTGTGTGCTGACCGGTCTCGGTGTGACGTCGCTGTCGATGGGCGCGGCCTCCATTCCTTATGTGCGCACCACGCTGGCCAAGTACACGCTCGCCCAGTGCGAGCGGGCCGCGTCGGCCGCGCGTGCGGCGGAATCCGCCGAGGAAGCGCGCATCGCGGCGCAGGCGGTGCTGTCGGGCGAGTAGGTCCGCGCCGGCGGCGCGAGAGCCGGCAGAACGAGAGGGGAAGGGGCTTCCCGCCGGGAGAGGCGGGAAGCCCCTTCGGCGTGTCAGCGGTGCTGTTCCGGCTCGTCGGCCCCGATGTCGAAGCCCGCGCAGTACTCCACGCCGGACTCCGGGGCGACCGGTTCACCGGTGTCGGCGTCGGTGCAGTAGGCGCTGAAGACCTCGCCGGCGGTCAGCGGGGCGAGGCAGCCTCCATCGAGCCGCCAGCCGTGTACCCGGTCCGGGGCGCCGGGCGCGCTGGTCCGCAGGACGACTCCGCCGTGGCTCTCCAGGGCGATACCGACGGCCAGCACGCTGACGAATTCGGCGCCCTCCGCGGAGTCGAGGCAGGCCGGGCCCGTGCCGTCCCGGTCGGTGTGCAGGGCGGCGAGCAACTGCTCGTGCCGCGTGGGTGTGCTGCACACCAGGTGATGGGTGCCGGGACCGGCCGCCGCCAGGGTGCGCTCCAGGAGGTGGGAGGCGCGGTCGAAAGCCGCGCGCCCGATGTCCTGGCCGCAGTCGGCGCACTCGCCGAGGCCGGCCAGCAGCATGGTGGCGTACTCCCAGGTGGCCCGGCGGACCGCCCGGCCGACGAGGGCCGGGATCAGGGCGTCCATCGGCTGGCCCGCGTAGGCGACGGTGGCTCCGCAGGCGGCGATCTCCGCGATGAAGCGGCTGCGGCCGGCCGGGGTGTCGGGGGCGATTCCCGCCTCCGCGCAGTACTCCGCGTACTCCTGCGGGTCGAAGAGGGCGACCGTAGTGTGCACGCCCTGGGCGGTGAGGGTCCTGAGGAGGCCTTCCACCTGCTTCAGGTAGACGCCGTGGTCCTCGAAGGTGAAGGTGCGGTAGCGCCGCATCGCCGCGAAGTCCTGTTCATCGGTCAGCAGGCCGATGGTGGTCGGTGCTTCGCGGCGCAGCGTGCGTCGCATGGTGGTGCCGGTCCGTCCGTGGACGGTGGTCCGCTTGTTCCTGGTGTGCGCCATGACTTCCCCCAGTGCGCTGTCGAACATTGCTCACTCAGAGTAGCCATGGGTACTGACAGTGGCGGGTTCAGCGGCGTTCGCGGGCGAGCTTCTCGTAGAAGTGGAGGAGTTCCAGGTTGTCGATCGAGCCGGGGTTGACGGCCTTTTCCAGGGCCGTTCCCTGGAGCAGACGCTTGACCGGAACCTCGATGCGTTTGCCGGTGAGGGTGTGCGGGATGCCGGGGACCTCGATGACCTCGTCGGGGACGTGGCGGGGCGAGAGGTTCTCGCGGATGGTGCGCTTGATGCTGTCGCGGAGGGCGTCGTCCAGGGTGGCGCCTTCGGCGAGGTGGACGAAGAGCGGCATCCAGTAGCCGCCGTTCGGTTCCTCCAGGCCGATGACGAGGGATTCGCGGATCTCGGGGAGGCGTTCGACCGCCTCGTAGATGTCGGCGGAGCCCATGCGGACGCCCTGCCGGTTGAGGGTGGAGTCGGAGCGGCCGTGGATGACGACGGCGCCGCGCTCGGTGATGGTGATCCAGTCGCCGTGGCGCCAGACGCCGGGGTACACGTCGAAGTAGCTGTCGTGGTAGCGGCTGCCGTCGGGGTCGTTCCAGAAGCGGACCGGCATGGAGGGCATCGGCTGGGTGACGACGAGCTCGCCGACCTCGCCGGTCAGGGGTTCGCCCGCCGGGTCCCAGGAATGAAGGTCCACGCCGAGGCTGGCTGCCTGGAGCTCGCCGATGTGGACGGGGAGGGTGGGCACCGCGCCGGCGAAGCAGCTGCACACGTCGGTGCCGCCGCTGACGGAGGCGATCCAGAGGTCGTCGGCGACCTCGTCGTGGAGCCAGCGGAAGCCGTCCGGCGGGAGCGGGGAGCCGGTGGTGGCTACGCACTGGACGCGGGAGAGGTCGAAGTCGCGTCCCGGGTGGATGCCGGCCTTGCGGCAGGCCATGACGTAGGCGGCGGAGGTGCCGTAGAGGGTGGCGCCGGTCTGTTCGGCGACGCGCCACTGGGCGCTGACGTCCGGGTAACCCGGGCTTCCGTCGTACAGCACGACAGTGGCGCCGGTGAGGAGGCCGGAGACGAGGAAGTTCCACATCATCCAGCCGGTGGAGGTGTACCAGAAGAAGCGGTCCTCGGGGCCGAGGTCGCAGTGGAGGCCGAGCTGCTTGAGGTGTTCGACCAGGATGCCGCCCTGGGACTGGACGATGGCCTTGGGCAGGCCGGTCGTGCCCGAGGAGTAGAGGACCCAGAGCGGGTGGTCGAACGCGACCTGCTCGAAGACGGGCTCGGTGTCGGCCGCGACGAGGGCGGCCCAGTCGAGGGCGCCTTCCGGGGCCTCGGTGCCCAGCAGCGGGATGTGCACGACGGCGCGCAGGGTGGGCAGTTCGCGGCGGAGCTCGGCGACGGTGTCGGCGCGGTGGTGTTCCTTGCCGCCGTAGCGGTAGCCGTCGACGGTGAACAGGACGACGGGTTCGACCTGCTGGAAGCGGTCGAGGACGCTGCGGGCGCCGAAGTCGGGGGCGCAGGAGGTCCAGACGCCGCCGACGGACGCGGTGGCGAGGAAGGCGACGACGGCCTGCGGGATGTTGGGAAGGTAGCCGCTGACGCGGTCGCCGGGGGTCACGCCGAGTGCGCGGAGTTCGGCGGCGAGCGAGCCGACCTGGCGGCGCAGCTCGGACCAGGAGGTCGGGGCCTGGGTGTGGCTCTCGTCCACGTGGAGCAGGGCGGGCGCGTCGGCGCGCAGGGGGTCCTCGGCGGCGCGCAGCGCGTGCTCGGCGTAGTTGAGGGTGGCGCCGGCGAACCAGGTGGCGCCGGGCATCGTGCGGTCACCGATGACCTGCTCGTACGGGGTGGAGAAGCGCACGTCGAACCATTCGGCGACGGCCTTCCAGAAGCTGTCGAGGTGGTCGACGGACCAGCGGTGCAGACTGGCGTAGCCGCCCTCGGCGGGGGCGCCGTGGTGTTCGGCGGCCCAGCTCTGGAAGCGGGTGACGGCTGCGGCCGCGATGCGGTCGGGGCCGGGCTGCCACAGGGGGGCTTCGTCGGCTGCTGAGGTCATGGGGCGGCTCCCTGGCTGTAGCGGGTACGCGGTGTGTGCGCAGGTCGCGCGCACGGGCTGGGGTGTGCGCGTGAGGCGACGCCACGGACGATGCCATGTGATCGTCTCTCGCACCAGGGTTGCCCGTACATGCTCTCGTGTCCCGGTATGTGGTCCGGGCACGTACGGGCGCGGGTCGGTCGGTCGCGGTCCGGCGCGGGTGAACGGAAGTTGAACGGGGCCTGTTCGCGCCCTCGCGGGTGGCAGGGTGACCGCATGAACGGTCGTGACCTGGTGCGCTCGGTGAAGCTGGTCGGTTCGAAGCGGGGGCTGCGTACGGTGCGCTCGGCGTGGCGCCGGGTGCGTGCGGACGCGCGGGCGTTGCCCTCGCGCGGTCCCGAGCGGGCGCGGGTGCCGGGGCCCGTGACGGGGGCGGAGCCTGGGCCGGCGGGCGGTGTGGTGAGGTTCGCCCGTTCGGAGCTGCGGATCCGGGTGGCGGTGGGCGGTGCGGTGTTCTGGGGGTGGGACGGGGCGGAGCCGCTGCCGTCGTACGCGTTGCCCGGGGAGGCGCCCGGCGCCGATCCGAGGGCGGTGCTGGAGCCGGGTACGGACGGTGGCTGGCAGGTGGTGTCGGAGCGGCTGACGGTCGCGGTGTCCCGGCACGGGGCGGTGGAGCTGCGGACGCCGGGCGGGGTGGTGCTGCGCCGGGAGCTGCCGCCGAGGTGGTGGGAGCCGGTGGGCGGCGGGGACGCGCGGTGGGTGCAGCGCTCGGAGGTGCCGGCGGACGCGCGGTTCTTCGGGCTCGGCGGGCGGGCTTCGGGGCCGCGGCTGCGGGACGGGTCGTACGGGTTGTGGAACACGGATCCGGGCGGGCGGTTCGGTCCGGGGGACGATCCGCTGTATCTGACGATGCCGGTGCAGGTGGTCGTCTCGGACGCGGGGACGCATCTGGTGTTCCACGACAACTCCTGGTCGGGCCGGGTGTCGTTGCGGGAGGGGAAGGAGGGGGCGGGGTCCGGGCACGACCGGCCGGGGATGTCGGAGGTGCGGATGGACGGGGGGCCGCTGCGCTGCTGGGTGGTGGCGGGCACGCCGGCCCGGGTGCTGGCAGGTTGGTCGGCGCTGACGGGGGCGGCCGCTGTGCCGCCGTCCTGGGCGCTGGGGCCGCAGCACGCGCGGTGGGGGTTCGGGAGCGAGCGGGAGGTGCGGCGGATCGCGGCGGGGTACCGGGAGCGGGGGCTCGCGCTGTCGGCGCTGCATCTGGACATCGACCACTTCGACGGGCACCGGGTGTTCACGGTGGACCGGGAGCGTTTCCCCGATCTGCCCGGCCTGGCGAAGGAGTTGCGGGAGGACGGGGTGCGGCTGGTGTCGATCGTGGACCCGGCGGTCGCGGCGGTGGCGGGGGACGAGGTCCACGACTCGGGCCGGGCGGTGGGCGCCGCGGGCGCGTTCGTCCGGGATGCCCGGGGGCGGGTGGTGCGCGGGGAGGTGTGGCCGGGTACGTGCGTCTATCCGGACTTCACCGATCCGGACGTGCGCGCGTGGTGGGGCGGGCTGTACGAGGAGCGTCTGGCGCGGGGTTTCTCCGGGGTGTGGCACGACATGAACGAGCCGGTGTCGTTCACGCCGTTCGGCGATCCGTCGCTCCCCCGCTCGGCGCGGCACGCGCTGGAGGGACGCGGCGGCGATCACCGCGAGGCGCACAACGTATACGGCCTGGCGATGGCGCGTGCCGGGTACGAGGGGCTGGCCCGGCTTCGGCCGGACGAGCGGCCGTTCCTGTTCTCGCGCTCCGGCTGGGCGGGGATGCAGCGTTACGGGGGCACCTGGTCCGGTGATGTGGCGACGGGCTGGCCGGGGCTGCGGGCATCGCTGGCGCTGGTGCTGGGTCTCGGTCTGTGCGGGGTGCCGTACTCGGGTCCCGACGTGGGCGGGTTCGACGGGTCGCCGTCGCCCGAGCTGTATCTGCGGTGGTTCCAGCTGGGGGCGTACCTTCCGCTGTTCCGTACGCACGCGGCGATCGACGCGGGCCGCCGGGAGCCGTGGGAGTTCGGGCCCGTGGTGCTGGCCGGTGCGCGGGAGGTGCTGGAGGAGCGGGAGCGGCTGCGCCCGTACTGGGTGACGCTGGCGCGGCTGGCCCGGCTGACGGGGGCGCCGTATGTCCGTCCGCTGTGGTGGTCGTCCCCAGGGGACCGGGCGCTGCGCGACTGCGAGGACGCGTATCTGCTGGGTGACGCGTTGCTGGTGGCTCCGGTGCTGGAGCCGGGGGTTTCCGAGCGGGCGGTGCGGCTGCCGCCGGGGCGCTGGTACGACACGGTGAGCGGGGCGGTGTACGAGGGGCCGGGGCAGGTGGTGGTCCAGGCGCCGCTGTCGCGGGTACCGGTGCTCGCGCGGGCCGGGGCGGTGATTCCGGTGCGGGGCGCGGACGGCGGGGTGGAGCTGGAGGTGTGGGCCCCGGTCGTGGGGCGAGGCGGTGGCGGGACGGTGGTCGGGGACGCGGGTGACGGCTGGGAGCCGGTGGAGGTCGAGCGGTACACGACGCGGCTGGTGGACGGGCGGGTCGTGGTGGAGCGTGACGGTGAGGAGGGCCTCGTGGAACGGCCGGTGCGGGTGCGGGGGGTGTGAGCGGGCTCAGTGGTAGCGGCCGGCGAACCAGGCGTCGGCGGCCTCGGTGTGGAGGGGGAAGGCGAGTGGGGCGGGGGCGCGCAGGAGGGTGTAGCCGGTCGTCTCGTCGGTCGGTGCGGACGGCGGGAGGGCGGTGGCCGGCCGTTCGGGGAGCAGTCCGAACAGGAGGAGGTGCCCGTCGGGTGAGCTGAGGGCGTCGGCGAGGCGGACGTCGTCGGGGCGGGCCTCGATGCCGGTCTCCTCGCGCAGTTCGCGTACGACCGCGTGTTTCCAGTCCTCGGTGTGGTCGATGAAGCCGCCGGGGAGCGCGAGGCCGCCGAGGGCGGGTTCGATGGTGCGGGTGATGACGACCAGGCCGGTGGTGTTCCCGTCGGTGACGGGGAGCAGGGCGACGGCGACCGGGAGCGGGTTGCGGTAGGCGGTGTCACCGCAGGCGGCGCAGGTGCGGGGCCAGTGGTCGGGGGACGCGAGGCCGGTGTACGGGGCTCCGCAGTCGCCGCAGTGGGAGTGCTTCACGGGGTTCTCCGTTTCTCGTGCCGGCCGGGCCCCGCCGTACGCGCACCGGCCGGGTGTCTCCCGCAATCGTGGTGGCCGGGCGCAAAGACGGTGGCGGACACGCGCGGACTGTATCGGATCGGCCTCCCGGCGGGACCGGCCGTTGGAGGATGTGCTCATGACAGGTATCGCGACCGTATTCCGTACCCTGGCAGCCGCTGCCGCCGCCCTGCTCGCCGTGACCGTCACCGCCCCGGTGGCGCAGGCGCGGCCCGAGCCGAAGGCGCCCGGGGAGTTCGTCTCGCTGCGTTCGGTGGACCCCACGATCATCCAGGAGATGCGCTACCCGACCGCCCACGACTTCATGGGCGAGCCCGTGGACGGCTACCGCCAGTCCCTCTGCATCCTGACCCGGCCGGCCGCCGAGGCCCTGCACCGCGCCCAGCTCCGGCTGCTGCGGCAGGGGTACTCGCTGAAGGTGTACGACTGCTACCGCCCGCAGCGGGCCGTCGACCACTTCGTGCGGTGGGCGAAGGACCTCGACGACCAGAAGATGAAGGCCGAGTTCTATCCGCGGGTCGACAAGACCCGGCTGTTCGCGGACGGCTACATCGCGGAGAAGTCCGGACACAGCCGGGGCAGCACGGTGGACCTGACCCTGGTCCGGCTGCCCGCGCTGCCGACCAGGCCGTACCGGCCGGGCGAGAAGCTCGCACCCTGTTACGCGCCGCGGGCGGAGCGTTTCCCCGACAACTCGGTCGACATGGGCACCGGCTTCGACTGCTTCGACACGCTCTCGCACACGGACGACCCGCGCGTCCAGGGTGTCCAGCGCGCCAACCGGCAGTTCCTCAAGGAGACGCTCACCGAGGCCGGTTTCGTGAACCTGGCCGAGGAATGGTGGCACTACACCTTCCAGCCCGAGCTGTTCCCCGACACCTATTTCGACTTCCCGGTGACGCGGAGGTCCGTCGCCGGACACTGAGGCGCCGGGGCAGTGGAAAAGGCGGCCGGGACCACCCCCGTGGGTTCCGGCCGCCCTTTCTTCCTTTCGGACGCAGCCGGGCCGTTTCCGGTTGCCGGTCCAGCCATTACGGTTCCCGTATGTCACAGCAGACGTTCGAGTCGTACGAAGAGTTCTGGCCGTACTACGTCGCGATGCACTCCCGGGCCGCGACCCGCTGGGTCCATCTCACCGGCACGCTGACCGGCCTCGCCGTGACCGCGTACGGGCTGGCGCGCGGCCGCAAGCGGTACGCGGCCGCGCTGCCGCTGATCGGCTACGGGACGGCCTGGCCCGCCCATTTCCTGATCGAGAAGAACAACCCGGCCACCTTCGGCCACCCCGCCTGGTCGCTGCGCGGCGATGTGCAGATGATCCGGATGATGCTCGCCGGACGCGACCACGAGCTGGCGCGGACCGCCGCGAAGTGGCTCGCCGAGAACGGCCGGGAAGCCCAGACGGTCACGGAACCCGAGTCGTAACGGAGCCCGGGTCGTAACGGAACCCGGGCCGTCACGGAGCCTGGGTCGTCACGGGCTCGCGCCCCCGGCCCGCGCGGGACAGCGCGTGCTCGACGACGGCCACCAGCACGTCCCGCGCCGACGGGCGGTCCCGCGCGTCGCACGTGAGGAGCGGCACCTCCGGGTCCAGGTCGAGCGCCTCCCGTACGGTCGCCTGCGGGAAGCGGTCCGTGCCCTCGAAGCAGTTGACCGCGACCGCGAACGGGATCTTGCGCCGCTCGAAGTAGTCGATCGCCGCGAAGCAGTCCCCCAGGCGCCGGGTGTCCGCCAGGACGACCGCGCCCAGCGCGCCCTGGGCCAGCTCGTCCCACAGGAACCAGAAGCGGTCCTGCCCCGGCGTGCCGAAGAGGTACAGCACCAGGTCCTCGCGGAGCGTGATCCGCCCGAAGTCCATGGCCACCGTCGTCGTGGTCTTCGCCTCGACGCCGTCCAGGTCGTCCACCGGACGCCCCGCCTCGGTCAGCCTCTCCTCCGTGCGCAGCGGCCTGATCTCGCTGACCGCGCCCACCAGCGTCGTCTTGCCCACGCCGAAGCCGCCCGCCACCAGGATCTTGAGGGTGACGGGCTCCACGGACCGCCTGCTGCGGCTAGAGCGCCCGAAGGCCATTGATCACCTCACGGAGAATGTTCACGTCCGGCAGCTCGGCCGGCGGAACGGGACGGGTCACATGCACCAGTTCGTCCTCGACGAGGTCCCCGATCAGGACCCGGACCACCCCCACGGGGAGGTCCAGGGCCGAGGCGAGTTCGGCGATCGACTGGGGCAGCTCACTGCAGAGTTCGACGATCTCCACATGCTCCGGCGAGAGCATCTGGTCCCTGCCCGGGTCCTCGGCCGCGGGTTCGGGCACGACGATCGCGATCAGGTCGAGACGGTGGCGGGACGCGCTGCTGGTACGCCCGCGGGTCATCGCGTAGGGGCGGACGACCGGCCCCGCGTCGGCGTCGTACCAGCGCGGGGCCCGCGGCCTTGCCGGGGTCTCCGGGGAGCCGGGCGATTCGGCGCTCATGCCGTCCGCTCACCCCCCGGAGGGATGACCGGTCGTCCGGGGCGCGTTGGCCAGGTGGGCGCCCACGCGCTTGACCATCAGCGTCATCTCGTACGCCACCTGCCCCACGTCCGACTCGGACTCGGCCAGCACGGCGAGACAGCTGCCGTCGCCGGCCGCCGTGACGAACAGGAACGCCTCGTCCAGTTCGACCACGGTCTGACGGACCCGGCCCGCGTCGAAGTGCCGGCCCACGCCCTTGGCCAGGCTGTGGAAGCCCGAGGCCACGGCGGCCAGGTGCTCGCTGTCCTCGCGCGTCAGGTCCTTGGACGCGCCGGTGGCCAGGCCGTCGCTGGAGAGCACCAGCGCCTTGCGGATGCTGGCGACGCGCTCGACGAGTTCGTCGAGGAGCCAGTTCAGTTCGCCGGACCCCTGGCGTGCGGAGTCGGGTGCTGCGGCGTTCGGTGCGGTCATGGACCGTCCCCTCCCGGAGTGGTTCCTTGTGCTGTGTCACCGTGGCCGGTCACGTCCTCGGCGTTCTGCTGGCGGCCCCGCTGCCAGCCGCGCTGGAGCGAGGCCATACGGCTGCGTACCTCTTCCGCGTCCCGCTCGATGTCGTCGGGGGCCGCCACCGGGTCCGGTCCGGCCGTGCGGCCGTCCGGTCCCTCGCGCAGCTGAGCGACGAGGCTGGCCTGCCGGACGCGGCGGGGCAGTCCGCCCACCGTGTCCGCGGCGGGCCGGGGCGAACGGGGTGCGGGCACCGCGGGTTCGGCGGGCTCTGCGGATTCGCGGAAGCCGGTGGGCTGCCGGGGCTCGGCGGCGCGGCGCCGGTCCGCCGGCGGAACCGGGCGGACCGCTTCGGGATCGTCGGCGCCTGGGTGCGCCCGGCCTGACTCGTCGACCCGGCGGCCCCGGTCCGCGACCAGCGTCGGCGGCCTGCGGCGACGGGGCAGCGGCCGGATGCCCTCGGGACGCAGCGCCCGGACGCCGTCGGAGTCCGCGAGGTGGTCGGCTGCCTGCTGGTGCTGCTCGCGGTCGCCGTCGCGGCGCAGTTCGCGGGCGCGGAAGATGCCGCCGCGCTCGCTCTCGGTGTCCTCCAGGTCGGACACTCCGTCGAGTACGGGGTCGAGCCCGGGTCCGGCCACCGCTTCGAGGACCGGGTCGCGGGTGAAGTCCAGGGGTCCCTCGGGGCCTTCGAGCTCGACGGGCCCGTCCAGCAGGGCCGGGTCGACCAGTCCTGTCGGGACCGGGGACAGGCCGCCGGGGCGGCCCGGCACGGGTCCGGATCCGGGCTCGTGGAGCGCGGCTTCGCCGCCCGCCCTGCCGGCGATGGCCTTCTCGGACCTGCGGTCCAGGCGGAAGCCGGTGCCGTGCGATTCGGGGGCGTCCGTGAGGAGTGCGGCGGGGATGAACACCACCGCGGTGGTGCCTCCGTACGGGGACGTCTGGAGGGAGACCCTGACGTTCTGGCGCTGGGCGAGCCGGCTGACCACGAAGAGGCCGAGGCGGTCGGTGTCGGAGAGCTCGAACTCGGGGGTCTCGGCGAGCCGGAGGTTGGCGTCCAGGAGGACGTCGGGGGGCATGCCGAGCCCCCGGTCGTGGATTTCCAGGGTGAAGCCGTTGGCGACCCGCTCGCCGAGCACCTGTACGGCGGTGTGCGGGGGCGAGAACACCGTGGCGTTCTCCAGGAGTTCGGCGATCAGGTGGGTGAGGTCGGCGACGGCCGGGCCGCCCACCCCGATGCGGGGCAGTCGGCGGACCTCGATCCGTTCGTAGTCCTCGACCTCGGCGACGGCTGCCCGCACCACGTCCATCAGCTGGATGGGCTTGCGCCACTGCCGCGACGGGGCCGCCCCGGAGAGGATCACCAGGCCCTCGGCGTGGCGGCGCATGCGGGTGGTGAGGTGGTCGAGGCGGAAGAGGTCGGCGAGCTCTTCGGTGTCCTCCGTGCGCCGCTCCATCGTGTCCAGGAGCGTGAGTTGGCGGTGCAGCAGGACCTGGTTGCGCCGGGCGAGGTTGACGAAGACCTCCGAGACGCCCCGCCGCATGTCGGCCTGCTTGACCGCGGCTTCGACGGCGGCGCGTTGCAGGGTGTTGAGGGCCTGGCCGACCTGGCCGATCTCGTCGCGCTCGTACTGGAGGTGCGGGGACTCGGTCTCCACATCGACGTGCTCGCCCGCGGCGAGCCGGCGCATCACGCTCGGCAGGCGTACCCCGGAGACCTCATGGGCGTCCTTGCGCAGCCGGGAGAGGTCGCGGACGAGCTCGCGGCCGATGCGTACCGAGACGAAGACGGAGACGAGGAGGGCCAGGAAGCCGAGGACGCCGGCGATGCCCGCCTTGATCAGGACTCCGTAGCCGGCGGGTTTGCCGCGGTCCTGGAAGCGGTTGTTCATCTCGGTCGAGTCGTTGGCCAGCCGTTCCAGGGCGGGCGGGGCGACTTCCTGCCAGCGTGCGGCGTCGACGGCGCGCGGGCTGGTGGTGGGGCCCTGGCTGATGATCTTGTCCTCGGCGGAGCGCAGCGGCTCGCTGTCCGGGCCCTGCCAGTACTGCTGGACGCGCCGGCGTTCGGAGGCGGGGAGCAGGTCGAGGTTGATCTCGTTCAGCAGTTGGCGCTGGGCGACGAGATCGGAGATCTGCCGGAGTTCGGGGGCTGTGAGGCGGCCCGCCAGCAGGCCCGACGCGATCAGGGCGTCTTCCCTGGAAAGCATCTCGCGGGCGCGGGACAGTCCGGTCAGCGCCCGGACCTGCTGGTCCATGGTGACGTTCTCCATGGTGTGCAGGCCGGTCAGGAAGCGGTAGCAGGGGTCGATGAGGCGGTTGTAGTAGGCCATCGCCTTGAGCCGGCCGATGGTGCGTTCGTCGACGGAGTCGCGCAGGGCGTCCAGTCCCTCGACGGCGCCGAGTATCGAGGCGAGCTGGGTCTCGGCGCTCGGGCCGAGCGCGTCGCGGATGTCCTTCTGCTCGGCGCTGCGGCTGACCTCGGCGACGACCCGGTCGGTGGCGGCGCGCCGGTTGCGCAGCAGGGGCAGGGCGTCGGAGGCGCGCGGGTCCGCGAGGAAGACGAGGGTCTGGCGGCGCTCGCTCTGGATGACCCGGACGGTGTCCTCCAGGGGGTGGCCCACCTTCTCCACGATGGCGCTCGCACTGAGCAGTTTCCCGGCCTCGCGCCCCGTGAGGTAAGTGGCGAAACCCCACAGCGCGGTGAGGGAGACGAGCGGCACGAGCAGCAACGCCACGATCTTCCTGCGGATGGACTTTCCGCGAAAGCGCATGGCCTCCCCCAGCTCGCCCCCGCGGGGCGGGGATGGTGTTTCGTCAACAAACGGCGCGAGCCTACTACCGACACACAGACAACTCGAAGGCACGTCCGGACGATTTTCGGCCGCCTTACCTGGAGTTGACCATGACTTGTCCTGGTATTCCTGGAGATGAAATTCACGAAAGAGACGGAAGAGGCCCGGGGGACCGGCACGTTCCTTCCCGTCCCGGTTGGCTGGAATTCTTCGTTTCGTGACGGCTGGGAGGAATCTTCACCGCGGGCCACTCGTCCATCAGTACGGGGGTAGGGGGACTGCGGGGGCACGCTCGGCAGGACGGGACGGACCGTCCGCGTAGAAAGGGTGTATGCCGGGCAGCAACCCTGAAGTCGGACAGCGGTGGGAGTGAAGGGCCTTGGACACACAGGAACGTCGTGACGCGGCGGAGGCCGGGGCGGCAGAGGGCGTGGGCGAGTGGGAGGGGGCGGCTGTTCCGCGCCAGCCGCTCTGGGTCGAGGAGCCGGCGCTGCGGCGGCGGATGCCGGACCCGGTGCGCACGGCGGCGGTCCGGGCGGTGCTCATCATGTCGTTGACGATGATTCTGGCGATGGTCGCCTTCCTGACCGCGCTGGCCGGGTCCTGGCTGTCCTTCCCGATGGTGCTGAGCGGGGTGGCGAGCACGGTGGTCGCGACCTGGTCGGTGCTGGACGTCTGGGTCACCCGCCAGGTGTGGAACCAGCGCAACGGCGTCGTCTCCATGCCCAGCAGCTCGGCCCGGCAGCTGCGCCGCGAACGCCGCAGGGCGCGACGGGCGGCCCGTGCCGCGCAGCGGGATGCCTCCCGGATACGCCGCGGGAGCGCCGACAGCCGTCTCTCCCGCGCCTGACGCTCCCCGCTACCCCGGAAGCTACCGCGCCGTGCGGGTCTCCTCGGCGGGCTCGGAGGCGGCCTGCGCCGGCAGCGTCCGCGGGGCCGGAGCGCCGCGCTTGAACATGCGGGTGGCGGTGATTTCGCCGTGCACGGTCTCGCTGCCCGGGTCCTGCTGCGGCAGTCCGGGGCGCAGGTGTTCCTCGACACTGATGTATTTCAGGCCCGCCCGCAGGTCCGCGTCATTGCGCAGCCTGATCACGAGCGGGAATTCCGCGAGGGCCGTCGTGTCGAACAGCCCGGTGGTGTACAGCAGTTGTACGCCCAGCGCGTCGGAAACCGCGCGCTGGAGCTCCAGCAGATAAGCGGCGTTGGCGCGGCCGATCGGATTGTCCAGGAAGAGCGTGCCCGCGTGGCGGTGCTGGGCGCGGTCGCGTCCCCGGTCGTTGCTGCGCAGGGCGGCCATCGTGCAGTACAGGGCGATGGCCGCGGTGAGGAGCTGGCCGCCGGAGAAGACGTCGCCCATCTGTCCGACCGGTACGCGCTCGGCGCGCAGGACGGCGTCCGGCTTGAGGATCTCCACCGCGATGCCCCTGGGCTCCAGGGCCGCCCCGACACCGCGCAGGAGCAGGGACATCCCGTCCCGGCGCAGGTCGGAGTTCTTCTTGAGGGCCGCCTTCGTCGCCTCGTCGATGACCTCTCCGAGCCGTTCGGTCAGGGTGGCCTGGTCGGGTTCCTCGAAGCGGATGCGGAGGAATTCCTGCCCGGACCACTCCCCCAGGCCCTCGGGGAGCCGGGAGAGCCGCTGGGCGGAGCGGAGCGTGGTGAGCGCGGACTCCACGAGGCCGCGCAGCCGGTCGACGATGGAGTCGCGGTTGCGTTCCAGCTGGGCCAGCTCGTCGGTGAGGACCCGCAGCCGGGGCGCGAAGGCGGTGGCCCACTTCTCCGCGTGCTCGGGGAGCGCCGCCGCGGGCAGCTCGCGGATCTGCTGGCGGGCGGGGGTGCGGACCTGTTCGTAGCGGGTGGAGTTGGCGTGCCGTACGAGGACGTCGCTCGCCTCCCGTACGGCCGCTTCGGCGGCGGACAGGTCGGCGGCGCAGCCGCGCAGGGAGCGGCGGGCCTCGGCGGCGGACTGCCGGGCCTCCTCCAGGCTGCCGGGGTACGGCTCGGGGCTCTCCGGGTCGTCATCGGCGCCGTGGTCCCTGAGCAGGTCGCGCAGCAGGGCGGCGGTCTCGTCGAAGCCGCCCGCCGAGTCCTCGGCGGTGCGGTGGGCGTGGAGCAGCTCGGTGTGCGCGGCGCGGGCGGTGTCCAGTGCGGCGGTCGCGGAGGCCAGCTCGGCGGTGGCGGTGCGCAGGAGGGCCTGGGCCTGTTCGGCGTCGGCGGGCACCTGCTCGGCGGGCAGTTCGGTGTGCAGGCTCTCGCCGTCGGCGGGCGCCAGGCGTTCGGCCTCTCCGCGCAGCCGGCCGAGCTGCTCGCTGGCCGTGGAGGCGCGGGTCTCCAGGAGCTGGACGAGGGACTCGGCGCGGGCGGCGGCGGCCTGCCGGGACGGGCCGTCGGCGCCGTCGGTGCCCTCCAGGAGCTGGGCGGCCCGGGTGCGGACCTTGTTGGTGAGCCGGTCCAGCTCGGCGAGCGCGGCGCTCTCGTCGCTCTCGGCGCGGGCCTGTTCGGCGCGCAGGTCGGCGCCGACGCCGACCTTCTCGTAGAGCTGGGAGGCCGCGCGGTAGGCCTCGCGCAGGGCGGGCAGGGCCTGGCGCGGGGCGTCGTCGCCGAGGTCCGGGATCGTTTCGGGAGCGCCGGCGATCTCGGCCCGTTCGGCGCGCAGGGCGCGGGCGGTGCGGCGGGCGTCGTCGGCGGCGCGCTGGGCGGCCCGGCGGTCCTCGTCGGCGACCCGGGCCCGCTCCAGGAACACGGTGGCGCGGGCCTCGGACTCCGCCGCCTCGTCGGTCAGTTCGCGCAGCTTGGCCTGCCAGCCCGCCCGTTCGCGGAGCCGGAAGGCGAGTCCGGCGAGCGCGTCGGCGGCCCGGCGGGCGCGCTGGGCGGCCTCCTGGCGCTCCTCCCGGACGCGGGCGGTGTCGGCGGCGGCCTCGTCGGCCTCGGCCCGGACCGTACGCGCCTCGGCGAGGGCGGCCTCGGCCGTCTCGGCTGCCGTGCGGGCGGCGTCGGCGGCTTCGGCGAGCTCGGCGAGCATGCCGGGCGGGCAGTCGGCACGCCAGGAGCCGATGCGGGCGGCGAGCGCGCGGTCGGCGCCGAGACGGGCGGCGAGCACCCGGATGTCCTCGTCGCGGGCGGCGGCCCGGCTCCGCAGGGCGTGGCGTTCCTCGTCGGCGGCGTGCTCGTCGTGCATGGCCGGGTTCGGCGGTACGAGGAAGACCCCGTCGCCGTCGGCGTAGGGGCCGGTGCCCGGGTCCGGCACGGGGGCGAGCAGGGCGGCCGCGGTGCCGACGGCGACGGCGGAGCGCGGCAGCAGGGCCGCGGCGCCGAGGACCTCGCGGGCGCGGGCGTGCGCGTCGGGGTCGGTGATGACGACGCCGTCGACGAGCTCGGGCCGGGCGGCGAGGACGGCCGCGTGGTCGGCGGGGTCGACGGCCTGGGCGAGGTAGCGCCAGCCGGGCAGGGCGGGGATGCCCTGCTCGCCGAGGTATTCCACGGTGGCGAGCACGTCGGGTCCAGGTGGCAGGAGGCCGCCGTCGCCGAGGGCGCCCAGGATGCGTGAGTCGTCGGCCGCCGCGGTGCGCAGTTCGAACAGGCGTCGTTCGGCGGCGCCGACGCCCTGGTCGAGCAGGTCGCGCAGCTCATCCGCGCTGCGGTCGAACTCGTCGGCGGTGAGGGCCTGTTCGGCAGTCCGTGCGGCGGTGGCGGTGGGCGTGCCGTGCGGGGCGGGATCGGCTCCGTCCGGGGCGGCAGGTCCGGAGCCGGGGCCCTCGTCGTGCCGGTGCTGGTTGTCGGCGCTCTGCCCGGTCCCGGGGGCGGCTGCCTGCCGGGGCCTGGGCACCCCGCCGGCCCGGTCGGCGGGCAGCCCGAGCAGTTCGGCGAGGCGGGGCTCGGCGGCGATCGACTCGGCGGCCCTCAGCTCGGCCTCGTAGGCCTGTTCGGCGGCTCGGGCGCCGTCGGCGGCGCGCGCCGCCGCCAGTTCGGCGCGGCTCTCGTCGGCGGTGGCCTGCCTGGCCAGGTCCGCGGCGGCGCCGGCTGCCTCGCGGGCGGTGTCCCAGGCGGCCACGGCGGCCTGTTCGGCGTCGTTGGCGGCGAGGGCTGCCCTGGCCGGGTCGGCGTGGGGTGCGGTGTCGTCCAGCCAGCCGGCCCGGACGGCCTCGGCGGTCTCCTGCTCCACCTCGGCCAGGCGCTGGCGCAGATGGCCGGCCTCGCTGCGGGCACGCTGGGCCTCGGTGGCGGCGGTGGTGGCGTCGCGGTGGGCGGCCTCGCCGGCACTCTGGAGGGTGTCGGAGCGCTCCTCCTCCTCGTTGGCCCGGCTCTCGCCCGCTTCGGCGGCGGTGTGCAGGGCCCGTACGAGGTCGGCCGCCGCACTGGCACGGGCGGCGAGCGCGGGGGCGGCGTCGCGCTCGGCCTCCCGGATCGCCACGGCGACGCGCGCGGAGCGGTCGGCGGCGGCGCGGTGGCGCAGGACGGCTTCGGCGGCCTGCCAGGCGGAGTGCAGGGTGCGGGCGTCGCCCAGCTCGCGGCGCCCGGCGGCGGCGCTCTTCTCGGCGGCGGTCAGGGCCAGCGACGCGTGCCGGTAGGCGAGTTCGGCGGCGATCAGGGCGAGGCGGCCGCGGGTCTCCTCGGCGCCCGTGACGGTGTGGGCGGCGGCGGTGACCTGCTGGGCGAGCTCGGCCGCCCGGCCGCGTTCCTCGCCGGCGCGGGCGGAGAGCCTGCGGGCCAGGGTGCGGGTGCGGCGCTCGGCGCCGGCGTGGATGTCGCGGGTGCGGGCACGGGTCCCGGCGGCCTCGACGATGCGGCCGAGCAGGTCGACGGAGCCGGCGGTGAAGTCGCGTTCCGCGGTGAGTTCGGCGCGGCGGCCCAGTTTGTTCCCGAAGCCGCTGACCAGATCGGCGAGGCCGTCCGTGTCGCGGGTGTCGGTGACGGCGCGCAGCAGCAGGTCGGTGAAGTCGGAGTCCTTCTTCACCGCGAAGAGGCCGGCCGCCTCGCCCTCGTCGGCGTTCATCTCGCGCTGGTAGCGGAAGAGTTCGGGGTCCAGGCCGAGTTCGCCGAGGTGTTCGTTCCAGCGGTCGTGGATCTCTTCCCAGTGCACGTCGAGGTGCTGGTAGAACTTGCCGGCCTCGGTGAGCGCGTCCCGGAAGCCCTTCATGGTGCGGCGCCTGCCCCGGGCGCCGGAGACGCCCTCGGCGGGGCGGCCGACGGCGGTGGACTCCGCGACGGGCAGCGAATCGAGGCCGAGCCCGGGTCCTGGCCGGAAGGAGTACCAGGCCTCGGCGAACTTCCGCGGGTCGTTGGAGACCTGGCGTCCGCGCCACTCGCTGACCTTGCCGACGACGACGCACTCGCCGGTCAGCGTGTGCTGCCACTCCAGCGCGACATGGCCGCAGTCGTCGGCGAGCAGGAATTTGCGCAGGACGCCGGAGCTGGCGCCGCCCAGGGTGTTGCGGTGGCCCGGCAGCATCACCGAGAAGATCAGCTTCAGCAGGACGGACTTGCCGCCGCCGTTCTCCAGGAAGAGCACGCCGGCCGGGGCGGGCCTGCGCGGCGGGCCGACCGGCTCCTCCTCGAAGAACTCCGCCTGCGCCGGGGCGGGGTGGGGCACGGGCTCGCCCACTCCGCGCAGGTCGAGCACGGTGTCGGCGTAGCGTGCGCCGGCAGGTCCGATGGAGTAGAGGCGGACCCGGGACAGCTCGTACATGGCGGCGGACTCTCGTCGTTCGGGAAGCGGGGGGGGAAGGACGTCGGGGCGGGGCGGACGGCCCGGCGGTGGTCAGCCGTGGAAGGGCAGGCCCGCGTCGGCCGCCAGTTCCAGGTCGTCGGGGTCCGGGGGCGGCAGCAGGGTGGCGCTGCCGTCGGTGACGGGGACGACGCCCAGCTCCAGGAGTTCGGCCATGGCGGCACTGCCCGCCATGTCGCGGACCTGGAGCTGGTAGCGGGCGGTGGTGCGGTAGGTACCTCCGGCGTCGTCTCCGGTGCGCTGGAGGAAGCCGGAGTCGGTGAGGAAGGCGACGGCCTTTCCGATGATGCCGGTGGTGGAACCGGCGAGCCGGCGGGCGTCCTTGGTCGCGCCGGTGGCGCTGCGCCGGGCGTAGACGCGCCAGCCGGCCTCCAGGCCCGGGGCCTCGCTGACCGGGTCGGTGTTGTCGCCCTGCTCCTCGGCGCGCTCCTCCAGGCGGTTGCACGCCTGGCGGACGAAGGCGTCGACGCCGTTGACCGTGATCCGGCCGATGTACGCGTCGTCGGCGAGGTCCTCGGGGCGCGGGAAGGCCATGGCGGCGACGGCGAGGTGGGCGAGGCCGTGCAGGAAGCGGTCCGCGGAGTCCGATGAGGCGCGGCGGGCGTAGTCGCCCATGCGGACGGCGAAGACCGAGTCCTCGCCCGCCGTGACGGCCATGCCGGCCCGGGGGGAGACCTCCAGGACGATGAGGCCGAGACCGGTGGCCACGGCGTCGGCGAGCCGGGCGAAGGCGGTGTCGTCCCGGTAGCGGCGCAGCAGTTCGGCGTACTCGGCGTCGCGGGCGGGCAGCAGCTTGGGCTGGAGGCCGAAGGCGACGAGCCGGGCGGCGTCGGCCGCGTCCGCCGGGGTGACGGCGGCCGGTGCGGGCGTGGCCCGGTCGGGCTCGTAAGCGGAGGCGGGCCGGTCGGCGGGCTCGCTCCACGCGTCGGTGTGCTCTGCGCGGTGGTCGCTCACGACACTCGCTCCTTGCTGCGGAAAGTCCGGTGAAAAATGCTGCGGAGGGGCCCGGGGCAGGACCTGTGGAGGGTTCTGCGGGCGGGCCCGGGAAGGGGTGGGCGGGAGGTCATGACGCCTCCGAGCGGTCCGCCGCCATGCCGGCCGCGTCGAGCAGTGCGGTGCCCACGATCAGGTCGGCGCCGCCGAACTCGTCGTCGTCCAGCGGGGTGCCGTCGTCCACGGAGAAGAGCAGACGGCGCTCGCCCTGGCGGTAGGCGGTGCCGACCGGGGGGCTCGCGGCGTGCACCGCGAGCAGGGCGACCAGGTAGGGCAGGTCAGGATCGCTCCGACGGGCGTCGGCCAGGAGCCCGGACAGGCGGCGCGGCGCGTCGTGCTCCAGATCGAGCAGTTCCATCGCGGCGGCCAACTGCTCCTCGCTGAACCGGCTGTCGTCCGGGGTGGCGATCAGGTCCGGCTCGGGCATCTCGGCGCCGAGGTGTTCGCGGGCCGGGGGCGGGCTCAGGAGCAGGTCGACCAGGTCGCCCACCCGGACGGAGACCGGGGTGCGCAGGCCCGTGCCACGGGCGAAGAAGGCGTCGGTGGCCCGGGTCGCCTGTTCGACGGGGAGCGGCAGCAGCGGGGCCAGGAGCTGCCCGTACAGATCGAGGCCGGTGCGGGCGGCGGGCGCGGCGAAGGCCTGCCGGTCCTGTTCGGCGCGGAAGAGGGGGCCGGCCTCCAGCAGCCGGGACTGGAGCTGGGTGTGGCGGCGGATGCAGTCCTTGACGATGTCGACCAGCTCGGCGGCGCGGCGCTTGTGCTCGGGGTCCTCGGCCTCGTCGCGGGCCTTGCGGATGTTGGTGAGGATCGCGTTCTCGTGGCGGTAGCGGTCGGCTACGTGGTCGAGCGCCTCGGCGATCATGTCGGGCACGGTGTTGAGCCAGTCGACCGCGCGGACGTTGCGCCGGGTGGCGTCGAGCGTCCTGCGGAGGGTCTCCGCGTACTGCACGGTCCGGTAGCGGGCCTGCTCGGCGGCGAGCTGGGCGTCGGCCAGCCTGCCCCGGCTGATCAGGACCTCCAGCTTCACCTCGGCGGCGATCTGGGCGCTGGTGACGTCCGTGTCGAGGGCTCCGACCAGGACGTTGACCGCTTCGTCGGTGGCCCTGAGGTAGACGCTGCCGCCGTGCCCCGGGACCTCCTCGATGAGCTTGAAGTCGTAGTCGCGGCGGACGTAGACGCCGTCGGGCCCGAACGTGCCGTAGACGGCGCGGAATCCACGGTCCACGCTGCCGACGTTGATCAGGTTCTCCAGGACCCAGCGGGCGACCCGTTCGTGTTCGGCGGCCGGGCGGCCGGGGGCCTGGGCGGCGACGCGCGGAAGGAGCCTGGTCACTATCTGGTCGTGGTCGGCGCCGGTGTCGAAGTCCATGTTGAGCGTGACGTGGTCGATGGCCGCGAGGGCGACCTCGGCCATGGCGTAGCCGCTGTACTCACCGGCGAGGTTCGCCTTGCGGACGTCCAGGTCGTGCAGCGGCGCCGTGCAGGCGAGCGCGCGCAGCCGACGCGAGAGCCCCTCGTCGGCGGCCGGGCCCGGTGCGGGCCGGGGCCCCGCGCTGAGCTGGGGCGCAGCGTTGTCCGTGTAGGCAGGCGAAGTCACGCTGCACAGATTAGGTCCTCGGACTGACAACGGTCGAAACGGCGCAGAAGGGCCCGCCTGCCCCGGAGTCGGTCATGCCCCGCCGCCCGCTGCCCGGAGTCGGTCACGCCCCGCCGCCCGCCCGTGCCGCCCGGCCGTCCGGCGCTCAGCCGCCCCCGGCGTCCTCGGCCGGCTCCCCGTATCCGCCGCCTCCGGGGGTGCGCAGGACGAGCACGTCCCCGGCGCCGGTGTCCGCGCTGTCGCAGCCCTTGAGCGGGGTGCGGCTGCCGTCGGGGTGTTCGATGTGCTGGCTGCCCAGTGCGCCGGGTGCGCCGCCCGCCATGCCGTACGGCGGGACGCGCCGGTGTCCGGTGAGCAGGGCCACCGTGACCGGTTCGAGGAAGCGGATGCGGCGTTCCACCCCGCGGCCGCCGTGGTGGCGGCCCGCGCCGCCGCTGCCTTCCCGTACCCGGAAGCTCTCCAGCAGGACCGGGTAGCGCCACTCCAGGATCTCGGGGTCGGTGAGGCGGGAGTTGGTCATGTGGGTCTGTACCGCGTCGGTGCCGTCGAAGTCCTCGCCCGCGCCCGATCCGCTGGCCACCGTCTCGTAGTACTGCACCCGGTCGTTGCCGAAGGTGAGGTTGTTCATGGTGCCGGAGCCCTCTGCCTGGACGCCGAGGGCGGCGTAGAGGGCACCGGTCACGGCCTGCGAGGTCTCGACGTTGCCGGCGACCGTGGCGGCGGGCGGGGCGGGCGCCAGCATGGAGCCCTCGGGCACCCTGATCTCCAGCGGGGTGAGGCAGCCGCTGTTGAGCGGGATGTCCTCGGCGACCAGGGTGCGGAAGACGTAGAGGACGGCGGCCATGACGACCGAGGTGGGGGCGTTGAAGTTGCCCGGCTGCTGCGGGGAGGTGCCGGTGAAGTCGATCACCGCGCCGCGGGCCTCGCGGTCGACGGTGAGCGTCACCTCGATCACGGCGCCGTTGTCGGTCTCGTACCGGTAGCGGCCGTCGTGCAGCCCGGCGATGATGCGGCGTACCGACTCCTCGGCGTTGTCCTGCACATGGCCCATGTAGGCGTCCACGGCTTCGGGGCCGAACTGCTCGACCATGGCGCGCAGTTCGGCGATGCCCTTCTCGTTGGCGGCGATCTGGGCGCGGAGGTCGGCGAGGTTGGTCGCGGGGTCGCGGGAGGGGTACGCGGCGGTGGTGAGGAGTTGCCTGGTGGCGTCCTCGCGCAGGGTGCCGTCCCGCACCAGGAGCCAGTTGTCGAAGAGGACGCCCTCCTCCTCGACGGTGCGGCTGAAGGCGGGCATGGAGCCGGGGGTGATGCCGCCGATCTCGGCGTGATGGCCGCGCGAGGCCACCAGGAACTTCAGCACCGGGGTGCCGCCGGACTCGTCGAACACGGGCGTCACGACGGTGACATCGGGCAGGTGGGTCCCACCGTGGTACGGGTCGTTGATGGCGTACACGTCGCCGGGGCGCATGGTTTCGGCGTTGCGGTGGAGCACCTCCTTGATGGACTCCCCCATGGAGCCGAGGTGCACCGGGATGTGCGGGGCGTTGGCGATCAGGTTGCCGTGCGCGTCGAACAGCGCGCAGGAGAAGTCGAGCCGTTCCTTGATGTTGACGGAGCGGGCCGTGTTCTCCAGGGTCACGCCCATCTGCTCGGCGATCGACATGAAGAGGTTGTTGAAGACCTCCAGCATGACCGGGTCGACGCGGGTGCCGACGGCCTGCCGGGCGGGGCGCGGGCGGGCCCGGGTGAGGATCAGGTGTCCGGTGGCGGCGAGTTCGGCCTGCCAGCCCGGGTCCACGACGGTGGTGGCGTCGGCCTCGGCGATGACGGCGGGGCCGGTGACGGTGTCGGTGGCCCTGAGGCGGGTCCTGAGGTGGAGCGGGGCCTCCTGCCACCGGCCGTCCGCGAACATCCGCGCGGTGTCGTGCGGGCGGGGCGTGGTGGGGGCGCCCTCGTCCCGCTCGGCCGGCCGGATCTCGGCGTGCGCGCCGGCCGTTCCGGTGGCCTCGACGGAGACCGTCTCCACGATGAGCCGCCGGTCCGCCGTGAAGCCGTAGCGGGAGCGGTGCTCGTGCGTGAACGCCTCGGTCATGGCCGCCGCCGTGTCCAGGGCGACGGGGAGGCTCGCGTCGGTGCCCTCGTACCGCAGCAGGACCCGGGCCCGGGTGCTGATCGCTTCGTCGGGGACGCCGTCGGCGCGCAGGTCGGCCCGGGTGCGGGCGGCGAGCTCGTCGCAGAGTTCCCGTACCCGGGTCACCGCCCCGCCTTCCAGGGCGGCTTCGAAGGACTGCTCGCGCATGGCGGTGGCGTCGGCGAGGCCGATGCCGTACGCGGACAGCACACCGGCCAGCGGGGGTACGAGGACCGTGTCGATGCCGAGCGCGTCGGCGACGGCGCAGACGTGCTGGCCGCCGGCCCCGCCGAAGCCGGTGAGGGCGTAGCGGGTGATGTCGTGTCCGCGCTGCACGGAGATCTTCTTGACCGCGCCCGCCATGGCGAGCACGGCGATCTCCAGGAACCCGGCGGCGGTCTCGGCCGCGGTGCGCTTGGTGCCGGTGGCCCGCGCGACGTCCTCGGCGAGTTCCTCGAAGCGTTCGCGCACGATGTCCGCGTCGAGGGGCTGGTCGCCGTCCGGCCCGAAGACGGCGGGGAAGTGCGCGGGCCGGATGCGGCCCAGCATGACCTGGGCGTCGGTGACGGTCAGCGGCCCGCCCCTGCGGTAGCAGGCGGGACCCGGGACCGCCCCGGCCGAGTCTGGGCCGACCCGGTAGCGCCGGCCGTCGAAGTGCAGGACCGAGCCGCCGCCGGCCGCGACGGTGTGGATGTTCATCATGGGGACGCGCATCCGCGCGCCCGCGACCTCGGTGCCCAGTTCGCGTTCGAACTCGCCCGCGAAGTGCGAGACGTCGGTGGAGGTGCCGCCCATGTCGAAACCGATGACCCGGTCGTGGCCGGCCTGCCCCGAGGTGCGGACCATGCCGACGACCCCGCCCGCGGGTCCGGAGAGCACCGCGTCCTTGCCCCGGAAGTGTGCTGCCTCGCGCAGGCCGCCGTTGGACTGCATGAACATCAGCCGGATGCCGGGCAGTTCCGCGGCGACCGAGTCGACGTACCGGCGCAGGATCGGTGAGAGATAGGCGTCCACGACGGTGGTGTCCCCGCGCGGGACGAGCTTGATCAGCGGGCTGACCTCGTGGGAGCAGCTGATCTGGGTGAATCCGGCGGCCCTGGCCTCGGCGGCGACGGCCTGCTCGTGGGCCGGGTGGCGGTAGCCGTGCATCAGGACGACGGCCGCGCTGCTCAGCCCGTCCTCCCGGGCGGCGCGCAACCGCCCGGCCACGGCCTCCCGGTCCAGCGGCGTGACGGTCCGGCCGTGGGCGTCGATGCGCTCGGGGACCTCGATGACCCGGTCGTACACGGCTTCCGGGAGCAGGATGCGACGGTCGAAGAGGCGGGGGCGGTTCTGGTACGCGATGCGCAGGGCGTCCCGGAAGCCTTCGGTGATGACCAGGACGGTCGGTTCGCCGCGCCGCTCCAGCAGGGCGTTGGTGGCGACGGTGGTGCCCATCTTCACGGCGTCGACCCGGTCGGCGGGGACCGGGTCGTCCGGTCCGAGCCCCAGCATGAGCCGGATTCCGGCCACGGCGGCGTCCCGGTAGCGGTCCGGGTCGTGCGAGAGGAGCTTGCGGGTGACGAGTTGCCCGTCGGGGCGCCGTCCCACCACATCGGTGAACGTGCCGCCACGGTCGATCCAGAATTCCCAGCGCCCGGTCATGCCCCCATCTTGGCCCGCTGCCGGGTGATCACGGAACAGGCCACGGCGCCGGTCGCGGAATGTGCGCCGGCGCCCGTCCCGCGCAACGGCTCGCGGCGTTTCAGACCGCCGGGGCGTCCGGACCGATCCTGCTGCGTACCGCCGACTGGACCTCGGCCTCCTCCGCGGGGTCGGCGGCCAGTCTGCGCAGTCGCTCGGCCACCCTCAGGTCGCCGGTCTCGGCGTGCAGCGCGGCGACCTCGCGGGTCGTCTCCTCGCAGTCCCACAGGCACTCGACGGCGAATCCGGTGGCGAAGGACGGGTCGGTGGCGGCCAGTGCCCGAGCGGCCCTGCCGCGCAGCTGGGAGGAGGACGTCTCGCGGTAGACGTGGCGCAGCACGGGGGCGGCGCAGGCGATGCCGAGGCGGCCGGCGCCGTCGACCAGGGCCCACAGCCGGGGCGCGTCCGGTCCGTCGCCGCGTACGGCTGACCGCAGGGCGCCGAGCACCGAGGGGGCGTCCTGCGGTCCTCCGCGGCCGGCGAGCACACCGGCCGCGGAGGCGCCGAGCGCGTCGGGCCTGCGGGCCCAGCGCCGGGCGCGGTCCACGGCCTGCTCGCCGCACATCCGCTCGAAGGCGGCGACGGCGGCATCGGCGACAGGGCCCCGGGGGCCCGCGGCGGCGGCCTCGATCAGGTCGAGGACGACGGGGTCGCGGACCTCGGCGGCGAGATAGTGGAGCGAGGCGCAGCGGGCGGCTTCCGGGCCGCCGCGGGCGGCCTCGACGATCACGGGCCGGTCCTCGGCGCCCGCGACGGCGGCGAGGCAGCGGGCGGCCGGCACATGCAGGGCGCTGCCCCGGTCGAGCCCTTGCTGGGCCCAGTCGAAGACGGCCTGGACGCTCCACCCGGGGCGGGGGCCGCCGGGGCGCATCTGGCGCTGCCAGCGGTCGAAGGAGCCCTGTTCGGAGGCGGCCCGGACCCGGGCGCCGACCGCTTCGCGCGGGTCTTCGGCCCACAGGCGCCAGGGCCGGGGCTCGTAGGCGTCGCGCACGGTCGCGGCCAGCTCGGCGCGGCCGTCGGCGTCGTCGGGGAAGCGGGCGAGCACGGGCACGGCGAGGGAGCGGAGCCCCGCGTCGTCGTCACGCAGGGCCAGTTCGTCGAGGGCCCAGGCCCAGTTGGAGCCGGTCGCGGCGTAGCGGCGCAGGAGGACGAGGGCGTCGTCCCGTCCGTAGGAGGCGAGGTGGCCGAGGACGGCCAGGGCCAGGCCGGTACGCGAGTCGTCCGTGTCGAGGTGGTCCTCGGGGTCGGACAGGTGCCGCTCGATCTCCTCGATGCCGCCGTCGAGATCGAGATAGAGGCGCGCGTAGTACAGGGAGCGGTTCTCCACCTGCCAGTCGTGGCGGGGGTCACTGAGTACGCAGTGGTTGAGAGCCGCCAGGGCCTCGGAGCGCGGTGCGGCGAGCGCGTGGAGCGTGCCGTCGCCGCGACCTCTCTGCAGCAGGCCGAGCAGGGTGCCGCTCGGCGCTATGAACGGATCAAACATGGGAAAGCCTCACATCAAGCTGTCGACGCAACCGGGACTGTGCAGTTCCACGTGCTGGGTGAGCACTAGGCCGCGCAGCAACAGGATTCGCCGACCGCCGTCTTCTGCCTGGTGTAGAGCATCTTCCTCTGCCTCTCGTCGGGTGGCCCGAATCGGACCCTCGACGTCATGATGACCCAGCCATTTCGCCACCGCGACCACATTTATGGCGATCCCGTTCAGCGGGCGCCGAAGAGTTCCAGCAGGTCGGCCTTGCCGAACATGCGTGCGGTGTCCAGTGCGGAGGGTGTTCCGGCGGCGGGATCGGCACCGGCGTCGAGCAGGGCCCGGACCACGGTTTCCTCGCCCTTGAAGACGGCTCCGGCGAGCGGGGTCTGGCCCCGGTCGTTCGCCCGGTCCGGGTCGGCGCCGCGGGCGGCGAGGGCGGTTACGGCCGCGGCGTGCCCGTGGTAGGCGGCGAGCATCAGCAGGGTGTCGCCCCGGTCGTTGGTGAGGTTGGCGGGCACCCCGGCGTCCACATAGGCCGCCAGCGTGTCCGCGTCGCCGCCGCGCGCCAGGTCGAAGACCTTGGACGCCAGCTCCACCACCTCGGGATCGGGGGTTTCGCTCATCGGGTGGACCGCCTTCCATAACCGTTCGTGCCGCTGCCGGCCTGCCGGGACACACACGGCGGGGGCCGTGCGAGTGAACCGACAGGGTACTGCCGCTGACGGGCCCGTGGCCCTCCCCGCCGGGGGCGGGGAATCACACCGGGTGGCGCCGGACCGATACGGCCCCGGGACCCCTGTCCACCCACCCTCTTGTCCGCTGTTCAAGTGAATAATCCGCCTTTTCACCCGATTACGCCTTTTATCCTATGGATACTTGGGGTGAGCCTGGAAGGACTCATGGTGACTGTCCCCCCGACCAGGAGAACCACTCATGATCCTTTCCATGTCAGGCGTCGTCATCCTCGGCATCATCGTCTTCCTGTTCTTCAGGAAGGACGGCCTCAAGGCGTCGCACGCCCTCGTCACCGCCCTGTTCGGCTTCTACCTGGCCGGCACCGCCATCGCACCGAGCATCACCGCGGGCGGAGCGAGCCTGGCCGGACTCCTGGGCGGGATCAAGTTCTGACCCTCCGCCCCCGCACCGACCTTCAGGAGACAGACGTGGCCCGGCGACCACTCCCCCGCATTCTGAGCAGCGGCAGCGCTTCGATCACTCGCAGTCGCGAGTTCGCGCGCACGGCCGCCGACAGCGCCACCGACGTGCTCCATCCGCTGATCACGCTCACGCGCGGTCTGCGGCTGCTGGCCGGCGCAGGACGGCACAAGTGGGCCGCGACGCCCAAGGACCGGCGTGGTCCCACGCTGTTCCTCGTCGCGGCCTGCGTACTCGTGGTCGCGCTCATCCCGTACGGGCCGCTGCTGGCCCTCGTCGCGGTGATGGGCGCAGCCGCATGGAAGGGACGGGGCCGCACCCCCGTCAAGACCGGCCCCGACGAGGCGGAGACCGCCCGCCTGCGGGCCCTGTACGAGGCCCTGGTCCCCTACTTCTCCGTGGCCGAGGACCCCGGCCCGCTGTTCACCCACGGCGGCGAGTGGGACAAGGTCTTCAGCGGTTACGAGTTCGACGGCGACGGCCGCGTCTCGCGGCTCCACATCAGCTACCCCGCGTACTTCACCGACTCCGAGCCCGAGTCCCGGGCCCGGATCGAACAGTTGCTGCACGCCAAGTCGGGCCGCGGGCGGGAGTACCACTTCGGCTGGGACGAGGAGGGAAACCGCCTCGTGATGAGCGTGCTCGACTCCCTGCCCACCTCCCTGACCGCGCAGCGCTTCGTCACCGCCCCCGGCGAGACCGTCCTCGGCTTCACGGACGAGGACGCGGTGCGGCGCACGGTGCCGGTGAACGACGGCACCACCACGCGCGACGCCCCCGGCGTCGTCTGGCGCACGGGCGCCCGCTCCACCGAGCCGCACCTGCTCGTCGCGGGACAGCCCGGCAGCGGCACCACCTCCCTGCTGCGGTCCATCGCCCTCCAGGCGCTCCAGCAGGGCGACATCCTGATCATCGAAGGCAGCGGCACCGGCGAGTACGCGTGCTTCACCGGGCGCGAAGGCGTCCTGGCCGTGGAGTGCGGGCCGGCCGGCGCGCTGTCCACCCTGGAGTGGGCGGCCAACGAGACGGAACGCCGGCTGATCGAGGCGAACCGGGCCCGGCAGGCCGGCGACCCCGTCCCCGAGGACGTGACGCGACCGCTCTGGATTCTGCTGGACCGTCCGAGCGCGCTGCGCCGCCCGCCCGGCGACAGCGGACCGGGCCCGCAGGAGCTGCTCCAGGTGCCGCTGCGGCACGGCAGGGCCGCCAACGTGATCGTGGTCCTCGCGGAGGTGTTCGACAGCCTGGACGGCCTCGGCGAGACCGTCCGCACCCACACCCGGGCCCGGGTGGTGCTCGGCCAGTGCTCCGCCGGCCAGATCGAGTCCGTGCTCGGCACGGGGCCGCACACCACCCCGCCCCCGGACGTCCCGCCCGGCCGCGGCTACGCCCGCTTCGGCACCGGCCCGGTCCTGCGCATCCAGGTGCCGGCCACGCCCGACCCCTACGACGACGCCACCAGCGAGGCGCAGCGCAGGGCGGTGCTCGGCCTGCTGCCGGAGCGGCGCCAGGCGGTCGAGGCGGGTGTGCCGGAGCCGGTGGAGGTGGAGGTGGAGGTGGGGAGCGTGGCCGTCGGCGCCGGGGTGGAGAGCATGGCTGTCGGCGACTGAGGCGTGCGACCGATGAAGGAGGGCCCGGCCATGGAGCGGGCCCTCCTTCGCCGTTCAGGCCACGAACGTACGCGGGGACTCGGCTCCGGCCCCCGCACCCGCGCCGACCAGCCGGGCGGCCGCCGCGAGCCGCTGGGCCGCCTCGTCCGCCACCGGCCCGCCGACCGTGAACGGCAGCCGTACGTACCCCTCGAAGGCGCCGTCGACCCCGAACCTGGGCCCGGACGGCACCCGTACGCCGACCCCTTCACCGGCCACCGCGAGCCGGGAGCCGGACAGGTCGCCGGTGCGCACCCAGAGGGTGAGCCCGCCGCCCGGTACGGAGAACTCCCACCCCGGCAGCTCGCGGCGCACGGCCGCGACGAGCGCGTCGCGGTTGTCCCGGGCCTGCTCCCGGCGCAGGCGCACGGCCTGTGCCCAGCCCCCGGTGCGCATCAGCCAGTTGATCGCCAGCTGTTCGAGGACCGGGGTCCCCATGTCGGCGTAGGCGCGGGCGGCGACCAGGCTGCGGATGACGTCCGGCGCGGCCCGCACCCAGCCGATCCGCATGCCGGCCCAGAACGCCTTGCTGGCCGACCCGACGGTCAGGACGGTGCTGCCGGCCGGGTCGAACGCGCAGACCGGGCGCGGCATCCGCACGTCGTCGTCGAGGTGCAGCTCCCTCATCGTCTCGTCGACGACCAGGACCGTGCCGGCCGAGCGGGCGGCGTCCACCAGCGCCCTGCGCCGGTCCTCGCCGGCCAGCGCCCCGGTGGGGTTGTGGAAGTCCGCGACGACGTACGCGAGCCGGGGCGCCGCGTCCCGCAGGACCTGGCGCCACCGGTTCAGGTCCCAGCCGCCGAGCCCCTCCTCCATGGCCACCGGCACCAGCCGGGCGCCCGCCTCCCGCATCAGCTGGAGGATGTTGGCGTAGCTCGGGGACTCCACCGCGATCCGCTCGCCGCGGCCGGCGAAGAGGTGGCAGATGGCGTCGATCGCGCCCATCGCGCCGGTGGTGACCATGATCTGTTCGGGCATGGTCGGGATGCCGTCGCCGGTGTAGCGGTCGGCGATCATCTGCCGCAGGGCGGGCAGCCCGGCCGGGTAGTCGCCGTGCGTGTGCGCGTACGGGGGCAGTTCCTCCAGCGCGCCCTGGACGGCCCGGGTCAGCCAGGGCTCGGGGGCGGGCAGCGAGGCGCATCCCAGGTCGATCATGGAGCCCAGCGCCTCGGGCGGCAGCGGCTCCAGGCCGCGGGCCGGGAGCGGGTTGCCCGCGGGCACCGCCGTCCAGCTGCCGGCCCCGCGCCGGGACTCCAGGAAACCCTCGGCCCGCAGCGCCTCGTAGGCGGCGGCGACCGTGGTGCGGCTGACGGAGAGGGCGAGGGCCAGCTCCCGTTCGGCCGGGAGCCGGGCCGCGACGGCGACCCTGCCCTCCAGGACGAGCAGCCGGATGCCGTCGGCGAGCGCGCGGTAGGCCGGCGGCCTGCGACTGCCGGGGCCGGCCGGGCGGGTCTGCTGGGCGTGGAGCTGGCGGGCCAGCTGGGCCGCCCCGACCGCCGAAGTCCACTGCGCCATGATAATCAGTCCACCTTCCTCGGATTGGCCATGGTTGGCGGCCAATCCCCTGCCACAGAGTGACACGAAGCAGCCACACCACCACATCAGGGGGCACCACTTGTCCATCACCCCGGTCCCGCAAGGGGCGCACCTCACCCGCCGGCTGGTCCAGCTGTACGCGGGGCTCGCGCTGTACGGGGCGAGTTCGGCGCTGCTGGTCGCCGCCGGGCTCGGCCTGGAGCCGTGGGGTGTGCTGCACCAGGGGCTCGCCGAGCGCACCGGGATCAGCATCGGCGTGGTCTCGATCATCATCGGCGCGATCGTGCTGCTGCTGTGGATTCCGCTGCGGCAGCGGCCGGGGCTCGGCACCGTCTCGAATGTGTTCGTGGTGGGGCTGGCGATGGACGGCACGCTCGCGCTCGTCCCCGAGGTGAACGGGCTGGTGGCCCGGTCCGGGGTGATGGCCGCCGGGATCGTGCTCAACGGTGTGGCGACGGGGCTCTACATCACCGCCCGGTTCGGCCCCGGCCCCCGGGACGGCCTGATGACCGGGCTGCACCGGCGGTCCGGCCGCTCGATCCGGCTGGTCCGCACGGCGATCGAGGTCGCGGTCGTGGTCACCGGGTTCCTGCTCGGCGGCTCCCTCGGCGTGGGTACGGTCCTGTACGCCCTGGCCATCGGCCCGCTCGCCCAGGTCTTCCTGCGCGTCTTCGCGCTCCCGGGCGGCGAGGGCACCTCGGCCGACGCGCCGGCGTCCCGGCGGTCCATACTGCGGCGGTGACTTCCGAACCCCACCCCTATCTGGACCATCCCGGCCCGCTCGCCTTCGCCCACCGGGGCGGCGCAGCGGACGGGATCGAGAACACCGCTGCCGCCTTCCGCCGGGCCGCCGACGCCGGTTACCGCTACTTCGAGACCGATGTGCACGCCTCGGCGGACGGCCGCCTGGTGGCCTTCCACGACGCCACGCTGGACCGGGTGACGGACGCGGCGGGCCGGCTGGCGGAGCTGCCGTGGAGCGAGATAAGCCGGGCCCGGGTCGCCGGGCGCGAGCCGTTGCCGCTGTTCGAGGAGCTGCTGGAGGCGTTTCCCGGGGCCCGGTGGAACGTGGACATCAAGGCGGAGGCCGCACTGGAGCCGCTCATGGAGCTGATCCGCGCGACGGACGCCTACGACCGGGTGTGCGTGGGTTCGTTCTCCGAGGCGCGGGTCGCCAGGGCACACCGCCTGGGCGGCCCGCGCCTCGCCACGTCGTACGGCGTGCGCGGCGTCCTCGGGCTGCGGCTGCGTTCGTACGGCATCCCGGCGGCGCTGCGGGCGGGCGCGGTGTGCGCGCAGGTCCCCGAGCGCCAGGGCCGCGTACGCGTCGTCGACCGGCGCTTCGTCCGCGAGGCGCACGCGCGCGGGCTCCAGGTGCACGTCTGGACGGTGAACGAACCGGAGCGGATGGCCGCGCTCCTGGACCTGGGTGTGGATGGCATCATGACCGATCACATCGAGACGCTGCGCACGGTGCTGAGCGACCGGGGGGCCTGGGCCCGGCCGCCGGCCGGGTGACGTCTCCACGGGGAGACTTCGAGGGGGGCGCCATGACCGCCGAGACCGCAGACACCGCCGAACCGGCGGGCGGGGCGACGGGCCCCGACGGCCCGGCCGAGCGGCGCCGGGAGCAGCGCGGCTGGTACTTCTACGACTTCGCCTGTTCCGTCTACTCCACGAGCGTCATCACGGTCTTCCTCGGGCCGTATCTGACGTCGGTCGCCAAGGCGGCGGCCGACGCCGACGGCTTCGTCCACCCGCTCGGCATCCCGGTGCGCGCCGGGTCGCTGTTCGCGTACTCGGTCTCGGCCTCGCTGGTTCTCGCGGTCGTCCTGATGCCGATCGTGGGCGCCGCGGCCGACCGTACGGGCCGCAAGAAGCCGCTGCTCGCGGCCGCGGCCTACACCGGGGCCGCCGCGACGACCGCGATGTTCTTCCTGGACGGCCACCGCTATCTGCTCGGCGCCTTCCTGCTCATCGTGGCGAACGCGGCGACGGCGATCGCGATGATGCTGTACAACGCCTTTCTGCCGCAGATCGCGGAGCCCGACGAGCGGGACGCGGTCTCCTCCCGGGGCTGGGCGTTCGGCTACACCTCCGGGGCACTGGTCCTCGTCCTCAACCTGATCCTGTACTCGGGCCACGACTCCTTCGGCCTCTCCGAGTCCGAGGCCGTGCGGATCTGCCTGGCGTCGGCGGGCGTGTGGTGGGGCGTCTTCACCGTCGTACCGCTGCTCCGGCTGCGCGACCGCGGGGTCCCGAGGGCCGGCCGGGGGGCGACGGGCTCCGGATGGCGGCAGCTGAGGGCGACCCTGTCCGACATGCGGCGCCACCCGCTGACCCTGTCCTTCCTCCTCGCCTACCTCGTCTACAACGACGGCGTGCAGACGGTGATCTCACAGGCTTCGGTGTACGGCTCCGAGGAGCTGGGCCTCGGCCAGACGACGCTGATCACGGCGGTGCTGCTGGTGCAGGTGCTGGCGGTCGCGGGGGCACTGGCGATGGGGCGGATGGCCCGGGTGTACGGCGCGAAGCGCACGATCCTCGGCTCGCTGGTCATCTGGACGCTGATCCTGGTCGCCGGCTACTTCCTGCCCGCCGGTTCGCCCGTCTTCTTCTATCTGCTGGCCGCGGCGATCGGCCTGGTGCTCGGCGGCAGCCAGGCGCTGTCGCGCTCCCTGTTCTCGCATCTGGTGCCGCGCGGCAAGGAGGCCGAGTACTTCTCGGCGTACGAGATGAGCGACCGCGGACTGAGCTGGCTGGGGCCTCTGGTGTTCGGCCTCGCGTACCAGCTGACCGGCAGCTACCGGGACGCGATCGGCTCGTTGGTGATCTTCTTCGTCATCGGTTCGGTACTGCTCGCGCGGGTGCCGGTGAGACAGGCGGTGGCGGCCGCGGGAAACCCCGTACCCGAGCGGATTTAGACGTTGAAGTAAAAGGGCGGTAGTGTACGCCTTTGGCCTGCCCCGGGCGACCGTTACTACGAGTGGAAGTCTCCGCACCGTTGGGTGACAACTTCCACCAAAGGTGACAAACCGGGTATGGGTGGGTACCTGAACCCTGGGAAACCTGAAAATCAGCGGCACGACGGGCGACGCATGACCGGCAACGGGAATCTTTGCCATCGACCGGACGTTGACCGATTGACGACGACAGCGACACCTTGTCCTGTGGGCGACAAGCCCGGGAGGCACGATTCATGAGTGAGCGAGCTCTCCGCGGCACGCGACTCGTGGTTACCAGCTACGAGACGGACCGCGGCATCGATCTGGCCCCGCGCCAGGCGGTGGAGTACGCATGCCAGAACGGACATCGATTCGAGATGCCGTTCTCGGTAGAGGCGGAAATTCCGCCGGAGTGGGAGTGCAAGGCGTGTGGCGCCCAGGCACTCCTGGTGGACGGGGATGGCCCCGAGGAGAAGAAGGGCAAGCCTGCGCGTACGCACTGGGACATGCTCATGGAGCGGCGCACGCGTGAGGAACTGGAAGAGGTCCTGGCCGAGCGGCTGGCGGTCCTGCGCTCCGGAGCGATGAACATCGCCGTGCATCCCCGGGACAGCAGGAAGTCTGCCTGACCCGGTAGCACCGCGCCGAAACAGAGCCGCGGGCCGCGACACCTCGTGTGTCGCGGCCCGCGGCTCTTTGCCGTGGGACGGGCCGTCGTGGGACGGGCCGTCGTGGGACGGGCCGTCGTGGGACGGGCCGTCGTGGGAGGGGCCGGGTTACGGCGTCAGCGGCGGGCGGGGCTCGTCGTCCGGTCGGGCGTCCCGCGGCGAGGGTTCGTCGCGGATGACCTCGCCCTGGACGACCTTGCCGTCCGGGCGGTGGATACGGGCCTGCTGGAAGGCGTCCGAGAAGCCGCCGGGGGCCGCCACGCGCATGCGCCGTTCCAGTGACTTCTCCGCGTACCTGCTGAGCGCCGAGCGGACCGGCGGGACGAGCAGCAGCAGCCCGGCCACGTCCGAGACCATGCCCGGAATCATGATCAGCAGTCCGCCGAGCATCAGGAAGCCGTTGCCCCGGCCGCTCGGAGGGACGGGAGAAGAGGAGCCGTCGGCGCCCGGCTGCCCCGGCATCTGCTGGAGCGTCTCGGTGAGATTGCGGAAGGCGCGGCGGCCGGCCCGCTTGATCACGGCGGCGCCGAGGACGATCCCGGCGGCCAGCAGGATCACGACGGTCAGCCCGCCCGCGACGTCCGCCACCAGGATGAGCAGCCAGATCTCCAGCACCGCCCAGGCGGCGACGGCGAGGGGTACGAGGGTCCGGGCGCGGGAGCGCCTGCGGGCGGTCGGGGGCGGTGTGCCGGTCGTCATGCCCCCAGTGTGCCTGGCCGCGCGTCCGTACGCCGTAAGGGGGGCCGGACGCGGGACGGGTGGCAGGGGGGTCAGGGTGTGCGGCGGCCGAGAGCCCGGTTGGTACGGCTGGTGACGCCCCACGCCGTCACGCGCCAGAGCGCCTCGACGAGGATGTCCCGGCTCATCTTGGAGTCGCCGACCTCGCGGTCCACGAAGGTGATCGGCACCTCGACCACATGGAAGCCGGCCTCGACCGCGCGGCGGGCCAGGTCGACCTGGAAGCAGTAGCCCTGCGAGGCGACCTCGTCCAGTCCGATGCCCTTGAGGGTCCCGGTGCGGAAGGCCCGGTAGCCGCCGGTGACGTCCCGCGTGCGCAGCCCCAGCATCAGCCGGGAGTAGGTGCTGCCACCGCGGGAGATGATCTCGCGGGACTTGGGCCAGTTGACCACCCGGCCGCCGGGCACCCAGCGGGAGCCGAGGACCAGGTCCGCGCCCTTGAGCGCGGTGAGCAGCCGGGGCAGTTCCTCGGGCTGGTGGGAGCCGTCCGCGTCCATCTCGACCAGGACGCCGTACTCGTGTTCCATGCCCCACCGGAAGCCGGCGAGGTAGGCCGCGCCGAGCCCTTCCTTGCCCTTGCGGTGCAGGACGTGGACCTGGCCGTCGGCGGCTGCCAGCTCGTCGGCGAGCTTGCCGGTGCCGTCGGGGCTGTTGTCGTCGGCGACCAGGATGTCGGCCTCCGGCACGGCCGCGCGCACCCGGCTGACGATCGGCTTGATGTTCTCGGCCTCGTTGTAGGTCGGAATGATCACCAAGACACTGCCGAGCGGGCCGAATTGCCGCTGACCGCCGTCGTTCACTTACTGCCCCTCACGTCCGTACACAGGTGCACACCATATCGAGCGCGGCGGCCCGGATCGCCGACCCGGTCGGGGTGGCGCGGGAGTCGCGGCGGACAGAAGAGCGGAAGTAGGGACAGAAGTGCGGATCGGGGCCCGGAGTCCTTCGGGCCGACCTGGGACCCGCTGGCTGCGGGTCGACCTAGAGCCGTTGTCTACTGAACGTCCGGGCCCCACCCGGGTCGCACCCTCCGTCCGGCTGAAGCCTTCCCTCGCCCCCGAGGCGCGGGCGCTGAACCTGGCTGTCAGTGGTGGTGCGCCGGTGCGGCACACCACCCCGTGACCCAGCGGCGTTCGACGACTGCGTGGAGGTTTAACCGGTCGGACGTCCTGTGGTGGACTCGGCCGAACCTACCGGCCGATGGCCGCATTCTGTCAATAGTTGCCTGACCTGCGTCGTTTACCGAACTTGCCTGGTCAGTCCTGAAGATCCCCAGGTAGCGGGAGAGCTGAGCCACCTTCGATCGGCGGTACGAAATGTCCGCACGTCACTCGTTCGGCCTTACGTAGACAGTTTGTCCGAACACCACCGTGCGCAGGCACACCGGGAGGTCGGCCCCGGGGCTCAGGTCCGGCAGCCCCGGCGTCCCCGACCTGGGATCCGTCGACCAGCGCGCGACGCGGTCGTCCGGCGCCTGGACCACCAGCTCGTCGGTGCGCCAGACCGCGTAGTCGGCCGGGGCGCCGGGCACCAGGGTCCCCGCGTCGTCGCGGCCGACGGCACGCCAGCCGCCCCGGGTGTGGGCGGTGAACCCGGCCCGCACGGAGACGCGGTGTTCGAGGGTCCGGTGGAAGGCGGCGGCCCGCACGGTCCCCCACGGGTCCAACGGGGTCACCGGGCTGTCGGAGCCGAAGGCGAGGGGCACACCGGCCCGCAGGAGGGCCGCGTACGGGTTCAGGGTCCTCGCCCGCCCGGCACCCAGCCGCTGGGCGTACATGCCCTCTTCACCGCCCCAGGCGGCGTCGAAGGCGGGCTGGACGGAGGCGGTCAGCCCCAGTTCCGCGAAGGCGGCGACGGTCTCGGGGGTCAGCATCTCCGCGTGTTCGACGCGGTGCCGGGCGGCCCGCACCCGGCCGAGGCCCACCTGCCCGGCGGCGGCCCTGACCCCGGCGACGACCGCCGAGAGCGCCGCGTCCCCGATGGCGTGGAAACCCGCCTGGAGCCCCGCCTCGGTGCAGGCGGCGACGTGGGCGGCGATCTGCGCGGCGTCCAGGTGGGCGGTGCCGCGGTGCGGGGCGTCGGCGTACGGCTCGTGCAGGCAGGCGGTGTGCGAGCCGAGCGACCCGTCCACGAAGAGATCGCCGGCCGCCCCGACCGCGCCCAGCTCGCGGATGCGCAGGGCGTCCTTCTCGTTGCCCACCTGCTCGGCCCAGTAGCCGAAGACCCGGGGCCCCGGCTGCCCGGCGGCGAGCTTCAGCAGCCCGGTGAAGTCGTCCTCGTCGGAGATGTCCGGGCCGCCGCACTCGTGGACCGTGCCGATACCGAGGGACGCGGCGCGGCGCAGTGCTGCACGCTGGGCGTCGGCGCGCTGCCGCGGCGATACGGCGGCGTGGGCGGCCGCGCGCACCGCGTGGTGGGCGGCTGCGGTCAGCGGGCCTTCGGGGTGGTATCCGGCCATCGCGGTGACGCCGGGGACGAGGTCCAGCAGTGCGGTGGTGACGGCCGCGGAGTGCACGTCGACGCGGGGCAGGTAGACGGGCCGGCCGCCTGCCGCCTCGTCCAGTTCGGCGCGCGAGGGCGGGCGCTGCTCGGGCCAGCGGGTGGCGTCCCAGCCGTGCCCCAGGACGACCCGGTCGCCGGGGTGCGAGCCGATGTGGGCGCGGACCAGGGCGAGGGCCTCGCCGAGGGTGCGGGCGCCGGAGAGGTCGAGGCCGGTGAGGGCCAGTCCGGTGGATGTGGTGTGGACGTGGGCGTCGGTGAACGCGGGAGTGACCAGGGCCCCTTCGAGGTCGATCACTTCGTCGACGCCGCTCGCGAAGGCGTCGGCCGCCCCCTCCGAGCCGACCCAGGCGACATGGCCCCGTTCGACCACCATGGCGGTGGCGAAGGGGTCGGCGGGGCTGTGGACGTCTCCACCGCGCAGCAGCACGGTGCGGTGTTCGCTCTGGGGGGCGGTGCTCTCGGTCATGGGGACCAGTCTCCCGCCTGCCGGGGCCGGCCCTGTGCGCGACCCCCTGAAGGAGGTGTCCGGCGCATCCCGTTCAGATCTGCGGCGGGCGCGCCTCGTAGGGGGTCGAGAGGACGACCGTGGTGCGGGTGGAGACCCCGGCGAGCGAGCGGATGCGCGTCAGCAGGTTCTCCAGCTCCAGCGGGGTCGCGACCCGGACCTTGAGGATGTAGTTCTCGTCACCCGCGACGCTGTGGCACGCCTCCAGCTCGGGGACGCCGGCGAGCCGTTCGGCGATGTCGTCCGGGGCGCTCGGGTCGAAGGGCTTGACCGAGATGAACGCGGTCAGGGGCAGGCCGACCGCCTCGGGGTCGACGACCGCGGCGTAGCCCCGGATCACCCCGCGCTGCTCCAGCCTGCGGACGCGCTGATGAACCGCCGAGGTGGACAGGCCGGTGGCCTTGCCCAGGTCGGTGTAGCTCATCCGCCCGTCCTTGACGAGCAACTCCACGATGTGACGGTCCAGCTCCTCCATATGGATCAATCTATGGCCAGGAGTCCTCCTTGGCACAGCTGCCCAGCCCTTGGGACGGCACCTGCGCCGGGCATGTGACCAACGCCACAGGTTTACGGACCGGTAGTCGGACACGGAATGGTTACAGCCGATCGGCGGCGGGAAGTGCTTGCTGTGGCCGAGGCCACGGCGCCATGTCGGCCCACCCGAGGGGGGATTTCCCATGCAGAGCCTGAAGCTCACCGGACGTATCGAACCGGAGCCCGTCGATCCGTTCGAGGACGCCGCCGCCGACACGTACGACACATTCGAGATGTACCGGGTCCTCTGCCCGGACTGCGCGCAGCCCATCGCGCTGCTGGCCGATGAGGACGTGCTGCCGGAGCACGCGCTGTGCCCGTCGCCGTGGAATCCGTTCGTGCTCACCGTGTGCGCCGGTACGGGGCGCTCGGCGTCCGGGGCGCGGCCCGCGGACGAGACGGCCGGGTCCCAGGAGCAGGAGACGGCCCTGCTGCTGACGCTCCCCCAGGGGCTGGACTGGAGGATGCAGCCGTTCTCGCACGCCGGTGGCGCCAGCTCCCGCCCGATCAGGGTGCCGGCGCAGCCGCGGCGCGAGGCCGCCTGAGACACCGCCCGTCCGGCCGGGGTGCGCGAGCGGCCCGGCCACCGCGGAGAACCGGGTGAACATGCGCCCGAATCGAACAGCCAGTGACCCGGCCGCCTCCGGCGGCGTTGGCCCGGTATGACCCCGCTGCATCCCACGGCCGGCCCAGGTCGCCGCCGACTCTCCGTTCCGGCCCCCGAAGAATCGGTTCCGCAGTCCGGTTCCGTACCGGCGTCGCGGTCCGAGCCGCCCCGTTCCGCGCCGCGCCCGGTGCCCCAGTCGAGCGATCCGCCGATCTACCGGGCACTGCTGCGGCACTGGGAGAGCACCGGACGGACCCTGCCGGGCCGTCATGACCAGGACTGGAACCGGATCATGACGACGCCCGTGTGGGCGGAGCGGCCGCTCGGGGTCAGCGGGACTCAGGGCCCGCAAGGTGGCGGGCGATGACCATCCGCTGGATCTGATTGGTGCCCTCGACGATCTGGAGCACCTTGGCCTCGCGCATGAGGCGTTCGACGGGGAAGTCCTGCGTGTAGCCGTAACCGCCGAGCACCTGGACGGCGTCGACGGTCACCTGCATCGCGGCGTCCGTGCAGAAGAGCTTGGCCATGGCGGCCTGGCGGGAGAAGGGACGGCCCGCGTCCCGCAGCCGGGCGGCCTCCAGGTAGAGCGCCCGGCCCGCCTCGATCCGGGTCGCCATGTCGGCCAGCATGAACCGCAGCCCCTGGAAGTCGGCGATGGGGCGGCCGAACTGTTCGCGCCCGGTGGCGTAGCCGAGCGCCTCGTTCAGCGCGGCCTGGGCCACGCCGATGGCGCAGGCGGCGATGCCGAGCCGGCCGGAGTCGAGGGCGGACAGGGCGATCGCGAAGCCCTGGCCCTCCTCACCGATCCGGTTCACGTCCGGGACGCGCACCCCGTCGAAGTGGAGCTGGGCGGTGGGCGAGCCCTTCATACCCATCTTCTTCTCGGGGACGGCGGCGCTCAGTCCGGCGGCGTCGCCGGGGACGAGGAAGGCGGTGATGCCGCGCGGGCCCTCGACGCCGGTACGGGCCAGCACGGTGTAGAAGTCCGCGACGCCGCCGTGTGTGATCCACGCCTTGGTGCCGGTGATGACCCAGTCGTCGCCGTCCCGTACGGCCTTGGTGCGCAGTGAGGCGGCGTCGGAGCCGGAGGCGGGCTCGGAGAGGCAGTAGGCGCCCAGCAGGCCACCCGAGAGCATCGCGGGGAGGTGTTCGGTCTGCTGGTCCTTGGTGCCGTAGCCGGCGAGGGCGTGACAGGCCAGGGAGTGGACGCTGACGCCGAGGCCGACGGTGAGACGGGCGGCGCTGAGCTCTTCGAGGACCTGGAGGTAGACCTCGTAGGGCTGGTCGCCTCCGCCGTGGGCGGATTCGTAGGGCAGGCCGAGCAGCCCGGACTCGGAGAGCAGGGTGAAGACCTCGCGGGGGAAGTGGCCCGCTTCCTCCTCCTCGGCGGCCCGCGGCATGATCTCCCGCTGGGCGATGTCGCGGACGAGTGCGATGAGCTGGCTGGACTCCTCGGTGGGCAGACGGCGTTCGACCCACTGCGGGGCACGGTCGGACATGACGGCGCTCTCCTCCCTGTCGGGCGTTGCGGCGGTCACGCGCGCGGGGTGTGAGCGGCGCCGCCGGGGGATCTCCGGGCGATGCCCGAAATCACTGTTCCCCAGCCGATGTTGCCCTCCCGGATTACGAGAGGTGCAGGCAGGCGGCTGTGGCGGGTCGAGTATGCCCGATCGGACGGCATCCGTCACCGGTTGACCGCACGTGCGGATCAACAGCTGCGGACAGCCCGGCGATCACGGAGATTGGTCCGAACCATTGACCCGACTGGTCTAGTCCATCTACGGTTCCCAGCGAACCGGCTTTCCGCGTTCATGCCAAGTTTGTGCGAGCGCCGAAAGCCGGTCGTCCACCGGCACGTCCCCTCCCCCACGAGGAGCAACCAATGACCGGACTGCACCGCCCGGGAGCCCGCCTGCGGGCTGTCGCCGCCGCCGCGTGCACCGCTGCCCTGGGCGCCGCCCTGCTGGGCGTCGCGGGCACCGGCTCCGCCGGCGCGGCCCCCGCCGCACCCCGGGCCGCCGCACCGGCAGCAGCGCCCGCCGCCCCCACAGCGGCCGGCGACAAGGTGGTCGGATACTTCACCGAATGGGGTGTCTACGACCGCAATTACCACGTCAAGAACATCGAGACCTCCGGCTCGGCCGACAAGCTGACGCACATCAACTACGCCTTCGGCAACGTCCAGGGCGGCAAGTGCACGGTCGGCGACTCCTACGCCGACTACGAGAAGACCTACACCGCCGACCAGTCCGTCGACGGGGTCGCGGACACCTGGGACCAGGACCTGGCCGGCAACTTCAACCAGCTGCGCAAGCTGAAGAAGCTGCACCCCGACCTCAAGGTGCTCTGGTCGTTCGGCGGCTGGACCTGGTCGGGCGGCTTCGGTGAGGCGGCCCAGAACCCGGCCGCGTTCGCCGAGTCCTGCTACAACCTGGTCGAGGACCCGCGCTGGGCCGATGTCTTCGACGGCATCGACATCGACTGGGAGTACCCCAACGACTGCGGCCTGACCTGTGACACCAGCGGGCGCGACGCCTACGGCAACCTGCTGTCGGCGCTCCGCTCGAAGTTCGGCACGGACAACCTGGTCACCGCGGCGATCAGCGCGGACGGCTCGGAGGGCGGCAAGCTCGACTCCGTCGACTACGGCGGCGCGGCGCAGTACCTCGACTGGTACAACCCGATGACGTACGACTTCTTCGGCGCCTGGGACGCGCAGGGCCCGACGGCCCCGCACTCCCCGCTCACCTCCTACACGGGCATCCCCAAGGAGGGCTTCAACAGCGAGGCGGCCATCGAGAAGCTGAAGGCCCAGGGCGTCCCGGCATCGAAGCTGCTGCTCGGCATCGGCTTCTACGGCCGCGGCTGGACCGGCGTCACCCAGGACGAGCCGGGCGGTACGGCGACGGGCGCGGCCCCGGGCACGTACGAGGCGGGCATCGAGGACTACAAGGTCCTGAAGAACAGCTGCCCTGCCACCGGCACGGTCGCCGGCACGGCGTACGCGCACTGCGGCAGCAACTGGTGGAGCTACGACACCCCGGCCACCATCGGCACCAAGATGGAGTACAAGAACCAGCAGGGGCTGGGCGGCACCTTCTTCTGGGAGCTCAGCGGTGACACCACCGACGGCGAGCTGATCAAGGCGATCAGCTGACGCCGACGCACGGAACACGAGGGGCGGGGAGCCGGGCGGGCTCCTCGCCCCCTGTCGTGTCCCGGCGGGCCCCCAAGGGCTGTCCCGCAATTCCTGGCGGGACAGCCCTTAGAGCAGGTGGAGCTGGGTGATGAGCATGGCGACGACGACCACGAGCGTCCAGCCCATGACGTGCTCAAGCAGCTTGGGGCCGTCGTCGGGGCCGCCCGTCCGGTTGCGGCGGCGGGCGGCGGTGAGGTTGGCGGCAGTCGCGCTCATGGCATCTCGTTCGGTCGGCCGGCAGTAGACGTACCCAGCACCCTGCCGGGACCCGACCACAGTGCCAGCCCGAACGGCCTCCGGGGTAGAGATGTCGGTCACTCCCCCGGGGCCTCACGGCAGCTCCGGCAGTCGCCCGAGCCCGCGCTGAGCTGGGGCGGAACGCGCGGGCGGCACGGACCGCGGGGCGCCGCCTGTGCCGCAGGCCACAGCCGTGACCGTCATCGCGTCGGGCAGCGCCTCGCCCACGTCGCGCAGGTTTCTGGAGGTGCGGACAGCCAGGGCACCGAAGCCGTGATGCCGCCCGGCGCAGTGGTCGAGCTCATGGCACAGGATGGCGGGCAGCTCCTCGCGGTCCACGCCCGCCGCCGGCGGCGGCGCACCGAGATACAGGGTCTTGCTCCGGGGCCCAGCAGCGGCGGACCCTCACCTCGGCATGCGCGTAGGGCGCGAGGCCGGGACGACCACCCCGCTCCTCCGTCTGCCCGCAGACCCGTCCACTCGCGGGTCGACAACGGTCCGCTGACGGAGCGGCCGCTCCCGCAGCGCCCGGAGCACTTCACGGGTCTCGACGCCGAGTTGCGGGTCGGACCGGGGGCCGGGGCCGGCCGGCGATCGAACGGCGCGCGGCTCCGGCAGGTCCCTCCCGCCCCGGCCGGGCGGCGCATCGTCGCGGCAGTCCGAGCGCCCTCGGAACCCGGCCCCGGCCCGATAGAGTGCTTCACCCGGGAAGCGCCTCGGACGATGACAGGAACAAGGCCTTCCATAATCCTTGTCATCGCTGGTCAAGGCACTTTCCGCTTCGCTGCCCGACTGCCGGAACGCCCGCTTCGTGAAAGCCCGGGGCTGGTGTGAGTCGGCAGAGCCGCATTCCCATCCTCTTCGGGGAGGTTTCACCATACTTCGAACAGGTTTATGCCCAAGAGTGCTCATTGTCGGATCGGGTCTGGCCGGCGCCGCCACCGCTATGCGACTGCTCCGTTTCGCGCGCGACCCCCTGGAAATCGTTCTGCTGGAGCGGCGTTCCGACTACCGGTGCGCAGGTGTCGCCTACCACCGCGACGGCAACCCCTGGGGTCATGTGTTCAACATCCAGGCAGGTCGGATGTCGGCCTTCCGCGAGGACGTCCACGACTTCATCCGCTGGGCCAACTCCGAGGCCGACCGCGGGGACTGGCCTGCCCCCTGGGCCGGGATGACGTTCACCGAAGAGGGACCGGCACCCCGGCGGATCTTCCAGGACTACCTGATCGACCGGCTGGCCGAGGCCAGGCGGGACGCCTGTCCCGGTGTCGTGCTCGTCGAGGCGGACGGCGAGGCGGTCGACCTGGAAGTCCGTCCGGCCGGCGTTGATGTGACGGTGCGTCACTTCTCCCCGGACGGCGCGGGGAAGGGTTCCGGAGACGGGCAGGGCCGGGAGACAACGGTGCTCTTCGCCGACCGCGTCATCCTCGCGACCGGCCTGGAGCTCAGGGAGCCGCCGTTCGCCGCGGAGGTGCTCGATCACGACTCCTTCGTGCGTAACCCGTACTCCGCGGCCGGCGTCCGGAAACTGACGACGCTCCCGCCCGGGGCGACCGTGGCGATCGTCGGGTCCGTGCTGAGCGCGTACGACTCGGCGGGCCTGCTGTTGCGCCACGGCCACACGGGGAAGATCCATCTGGTGTCCAGGACCGGGACGGTGTTCCGTACGTACCCCGCGGGCCATGAACACGAAGTGGTGCGGCTGCCCTGCCCGAAGACGCTGCTGGAGCCCTACCTCAATCGTGAGGAGTTC
Source organism: Streptomyces sp. ATexAB-D23 (assembly GCF_000373645.1). Taxonomy (GTDB): domain Bacteria; phylum Actinomycetota; class Actinomycetes; order Streptomycetales; family Streptomycetaceae; genus Streptomyces; species Streptomyces castrisilvae. The sequence continues at coordinate 46,392 of NZ_KB892006.1, forward strand.
CTGGCCCGGGTCCGGAGCGAGTGGCAGGCCGCGTGCTCGACGGTCCTGCGCGAGCACCCCGGCATCCATCCGACCGTGGTCGCGGAGCGGGTGGCCAAGGCGTGGGAGCCGCATCTGCCGAGGGCCATCGAGCGGATCCCCTCCGCGGAACTACGGGGGCTGCTCGACGAGTTCAGTACCGCGATCGCCGCCTTCCGGGTGGGCGCGGTGGCGTACACGATGGAGATCATCGAGCACGCGATGCACCCGTCGGACGGGACGGTGCAACTGGTGGTCGGCAAGGTGGCCGGGATCAAGCCGACGGAGTCCGGGCGACTGGCCGTCTCCGTCGACGCCAGGAACGGGAACCGGTCCATCGAGGCGGACCTGGTGATTTCCAACTTCGGCAGGGAGTCGGACTACGGCAGGGTCGGCCGGCCGCTCTGGAAGAACCTCCTGCGCCGGGGGACGGCGGTCCCCCACGAGCGCACCGGGCGCGGTCTGGAGGTCGACGAACGGGGGGCGCTGCTGGGCCCCGGCGGGGAGGCGGTCGGGCCCGTCTTCGCGGTCGGTGTGCTCAGGGAAGGCGACGAGATGGTCCGGAACGGCCGGACCGGTGCGTTCACCTTCAATCTCGCGGCCATCAAGAACCACTCGATCGCGGTTGCCGCGCATGTCATCGAGAGGCTGGAACCGGGCGACGACGTTTTGGCCGAGAGCTTGGCCAAATACTATGCCCGTTCCAGCAATATCAAGGAAGTGGACCGGGCCGAATTCGAGGAAGCTGTGACTCTGGAGGTGAGGAGGCTGGCCACACGTACTCGAAGTGAGCGGGAAATCATCGATTCCCGTTTGGATTCCCGCATTCGGGCCGTGGGGGAACCGCCTGGCCTTTCGGTGGATGCCTCCCGGCGCGACCGCCTGATGAGGGTTGTCGTCAACCGGGCAGCCGTCGAACGGCTCACCGACGTCTCGGTCACGCCGAAGGAACTGCGCAGACAACTCGGGATAGCGAACTCCTAGGACGCGGAGGACCAGTTGAGCGGGCGACGAATTCAAGGGTTCCTGTTGAGCGACGGAACAGAGAAGGTGTTGCGAGGCACGTGTAACCGCACAAGAAGTCCACTCCAGGGATCCATCCTCGTCGCCAGTTCCCTCGAAGCGGGCCTTTACGACGCAATGGTGGCGTCACGTGCGGTCGTCTGCGGCGCGGGCGGGCTGACCGGACACATGCAGTCCATCTGCCGTGGCAGGGGGATACCCGTGCTCCGTGTCGACGAGAGCGATCTCGCCGGCGTCACTGGCGAGGTGACGCTGCATCTGGAGAGCCAGTCGATCGTCGTCGAGTCCGGCACGGTGGCCCCGGAGGCGAGCCCGGCGGCGGACCCCTCGCTGGACGATCTGGGCTCGGCCTGCGCGGTCATCGCGGACCTCCAGGACATCGCCACGATCAACGCGTGCGGTCCGGACGCGAAGCGGGTCGACTCCTTCTTCATCCGGGAGGAGTTCCTCTGCCTGGCGGCGGGCCTGCGTCCGCTGGACGCGGTGGGCGGCGGCCCGGCCGACATCACGGCGTACGGGCAGGCGGTCGCGGACCGGCTGTGCAGGTTCGTGGAGGCCCTCCTGCCCGAGCAACGGCTCGTCCTGCGGCTGCTCGACCTCCGCTCCGACCACGCTGCCCGGGTCACCGAACTGGCTCAGGTCGCGGTCGAACCCAACCCCGAACTGGGCCTGCACGGCGCCCGCTGGCTGCTGGGTTCGGACGCCTACCGGGACGCGCTGCACGCGGTGCTCGGATCCCTGCGCAAGCGGCTCGGTGACGAGGTGGGCCGGGTACACCTCTCGGTCCCCTTCGTCAACGACGCGGAGGAGTTCGCCACGCTGAGCAGGCACCTGGAGCTGCCGGCCGACGTGCCGGTGTCCGCGTTCATCGAGACGCCCGCGGCGGTGCACGCCACCGCGGAGATCTGCGCCTCGGGCGCCAGCGAGCTGTTCGTCGGCACGAAGGACCTGGTGCAGTTCTACCTCGCGGCGGACCGGGGCAACCACCTGGTGGCCGGGTCCTATCAGACCCGGCACCCGGCGGTCATCGACGGCATACGGAAGGTGGTGGAGTCCGCGCGCGCCGCGGGCACCCCGGTGAGGGTGTTCGCGCTGGGGGCGGACCTCGGCCACTACCTGGAGCAGCTGCCGACCCCGGACGGCTACATGATGTGCACGGCCGAGCTCCAGCAGGTGATCCTCCGGTCGCAGCCCTGACGGGGTGAGCGCCCGGTACGGCGGTGGACGCGGCGGCCCCGCCGCACCGGGAGCCGGCTGCGCGGACGGAGGGGCGCACGGCGTCAGGCGCGTCCCCGAGTTCTCGGCTTCGGTCGAACAGGGGCGACCCCACTCCTCGGCGTGCCGGCCCCGGACCCTCGTACTGGACGTACTCGGGTCCGGGGCCGGTGCGGCTGGAGTGCGCGCATGGCGCCGGCCGGCGGACGGGAACGTGACGACGGGCCCTAGGGTGACACCTCCGGCACGGCCCTCAGCCGATGCGCTCCGGCCCGGTCCCACGGATCCGCCTGCCAGTCCCCCGCACAGGGAGCCCGCCCGAACCCGCTGTCGGCGAACCCGGCCTCATCGGACGGGACGGCGTGCAGCGGCCGGTGGTACGGGCCGTCCAGTTCCGGAAGGGCCAGCAGGATCGGCAGGTCGAGCTGGGTGGCCTCCCGTAATTGCACATCGGCGTTGTACATTCGTCCTCCGCGGGCCCGGACCGCCCACCCCGAGCCGATCAGCCTCGGCAGGCGGACCTGCGGGCCCGGTGCGCCGTCGTGCAGCATCACGGCCGCCGCCCGGATGAACCACAGCCCGTCGGGGACGTTCAGGCGGAACGGACGGCACTCGTCCAGAATGTCGCAGGAGCGCGGCAGTCCCTCCATGATCGGGGTGCTGAACGCGCCCACATAGACCCGGACCGGTCCGACATCGGCCGGGAAGTGCAGCCTTCCGGCCACGGTGGACAACCCGTGGCCGGCCTGGGCGGCCGGCAGGGTGAGCGGTGGCATGCCGCAGCGGGCCAGGAAGCGGTACCTGGTCGGTGCGATGCCGACACTGCGGGTGAAGCGGCTAGTGAACGTGCCCAGGCTGTTGTATCCCACTCGGTAGGTGATGTCCGAGACGCTGGCCGCGGTCTCCAGCAGGTGCCGCTTGGCCATGAACAGTCTGATCGCGGCGAGGAACCGGCCCGGCGACGTCCCGGTCACCTCGTTGAACATCCGCGAATAGTGGAACTTGCTGTAAAAGGCAGTGTCCGCCAGTTGTCCCAGGGAGAGCGGGTCGGCGTGGTGATTCCACATAGCTTTTATACTGCGCTCGATCGCTGCCTCTGTGGCCATCCGTATCCCCCGGCTTTGGATGCTGAGAATGCATTTGCATGTGCACGGAAGTACCAATTGCCTGTCGGGAACTTCGGGATCCCCGATCAGAATCGTTCCGGTGAGCGGTCGCAGCGCGGCCCGGCCCACCGGCACGTTCGTTACAGCGAGTTACCCTGCGGGTCAGCGGGTCCGTCTCGGGTTGCCCGATCGTTCTGTACCGGTCGCGCGGTGGCTCCCTCATGTGGCGGTACACCTTCCCCGAACGTGTCGAACTCGGCCGATGCCGTGGCGGCCGAGTCTGGCGGAGGAATATCGTTTAACTGTTCGAAACCGTTCGCATCTTCAAAATTGCGGTTTGAGCAGGACGTTGAGAGAAGATGGCCGAAAATCGCGTTTACGGTACCGCGTCCGTTGAACGCGTTCAGCGCGATGCGGATTAAATCTCTGCCCCGGAACGGGTTTCATCTGCTTCACTCGCTGGTGGAGCCGGGGGACCCGAAGCGGTGTTCGAGGCAGCCCGGCGCAACCGGGACGCGTCGACGCGTCCCCGCCTCCAAGCGCCACCTCGTCGTCGTGGCCGTGATGGAGCAGTTCCTCAAGTCTGGGGTTCCTGCCGAACTTGCGGACCGGACGTCCCGCCGGCACCGGGACGTCACGGTGCGGTGGCCTGTCTCCGCCGCTGTTCGACACAGCCACGCCGGGGCTCTGCCCGACGCCGCACGCTTCGGCCGGCGGTTCCCGTGGTCCCGCCCGCCTTCCACGGCACCTGCCCGCGCTCATCGAGCACGGCTTCGTGGTGCTTGCGCACGGCCCTCGCGCGACGCCGAGAATGACGACGCCGGGAATGCGCGGCACAAAATCACTGCGGTGCTCGAACCACCAGGGCTGCTGCTTTCACGGGCCAGGACCCGGACCGCGCCCATGAGTGAGCAATTCGCGGTGGCCACCGATGGGATGAGGCGCCGGAGGCACAACGCACGAGGCGCCCGTGCGCCGAGGAGACATGCGAAGTCTCAACTCGTCAGCACGGGCGCCTCAGCCGAGTCGCGCCGCGAGGGGCTCGGCAAGGAACGGGCCCGGTCACACGCTCCGCGCGATGACCGGGCCCGAGCCGACGCCCCTCAGTGGCGCCCCAGCGGTTCGAACGCGCTCGCGGAGCCCTCCTCCGAGCCGGCCGGGGCAGCCGCGACGTCCACGTCCACCGGGAGACCGAAGCTCTCCTTGACCGCCCGCTTCTCCTTCCAGAGGTGGTAGACGGCGATACCAAGGATGACCGTGCCCACCGCGTTGGCCACGAAGTGCCACCAGACCCGGTACGTCACCAGTGCCGGGCCCGGTTCGATGGCGCCGAACCAGGTGGACAGGCCGATGGCCCGGCTCGCGCCCAGCGCCACGGAAGCCGTCAGCACGATGTGCTCGATGCCGTGGATGCCCTGCATCCAGACGCCCATCCTGGCCCACTTGCGCGCCTTCAGCTGTCCGGCGACCCGGTGCGTGATCTGCACGATGCCGACCAGTCCGGCGAGGAAGATGAAGTTGCCCACCAGGTGCAGGATCTCCATCCCGAGTGCGGGCTTGCCGGCGTCGACCTGACCCATCCCACGGGCGAAGCTGTCAGCCCATGGAGTCATCCACGCGGGGGCGTAGGGATGGGCGATCCAGTAGCCGGCCTGCGTGACGTGTTCCTGGAAGTGACCGACCTGGCCCACCACGCCCACGCCCACGAGCCCCACGGCGACCTTGTACAGCCACGGTTTCACCTCCCTCCGGTTCCCGACCGCGAGCACGGCGACGGCGGCCCACATCGCGACGGCCCAGCCGATGAAGAGAACAGCGCCCACGGTGTCCACCGTCGAAACGGTGGGTGCCATCCCAGGCATGCCGGAGTGATCCATACGAAGTTCCTCCCTGGTTGTCTCTCAACTGTGCGGAAAGATCGCAGAAACAGCTGCCGGAGTCCGACACCCTCTGAGGTGGTTGCCGGAATCCGAGACCAGCGAGAAAGCACGTCCCTGGGTTCCCCCGGCACGCGCAGAACCAGCACCCTCCCGCTGCTCACGATGGCGAACTGGCCTGCCTACGTGCCTCCCGCACAACAGACTGCCCTCTGTCCGCCGGGTTCGCCTCTTCCAAATTGCTCTCTTTTCCGATCTCGGCGAGGTGGGACTGGACCTCGCCGGCGGCGAGGTTCTTCGTCGCGTGCAACCCCCGCCGCCGGCGCCGCCTCGGACCGCTCCGGACCGATTCCCGGCAAAGCACATTGGGAGAAGCCGACCCGATACAGCCAATGTGATGCTCATATCCGTGGCCGGAGCCACGGACGGTGGATTGGTGAATTGCTGTGCGCGTGCGCACTTCGTCTGGAGAAGAGGCCAAAAAATGATCACGCTGGACACGGTGAACGTCGAGATCGACGGACCGAAGGCCACCATTTACCTGAACCGGCCGGGCAAGAAGAACGCGATGAATCCGCAGATGCACCTGGATATGAACGAGGCCCTGGACGCGATCGAGGCGGCCGGAACCGTAAAGGCGGTCGTCGTGACCGGCTCCGGTGACAGTTTCAGCTCCGGGATGGACCTCGAAGAGTGCTTCCTGCGGCCTTTCGACGACCCGCAGTTGTTCTACCGGACCAATCTGGTGGCGCTCAACTGGTTCAAGCGGTTGAAGGCCTTCCCCGCGGTGACCATCGCCAAGGTGAACGGGTACGCCTTCGGCGGTGGGTTCCTGGTGGCGGGGATCTGCGATCTGGCCATCACGTCGGAGACCGCGAAGTTCGGACTCTCCGAGATCAACTTCGGCATCTTCCCGGCGGGTGGAGCCACCTGGGCGGCCACCCACAACCTGCCGCGCAAGCAGGCGCTGTACTACATCCTCACCGGCGACACGCTCACCGGGCGGCAGGCGGAGGCGTACGGGCTGGTGAACAAGGCCGTCCCGGCGGATCAACTGGACGCGGAGACCGACCGGATCGTCGGCAGGATCGTCAACAAGAACCCGATCACCCTGGAACTGGCGAAGCAGGTCTATGAGCGCACCACGACCATGGACCTCCCGGCGTCGATCGACTACGACCAGGCGAAGCTCTGGGAGCTCTCCCGTCTCAGCGGCAACGAGTGGATCAACGTGGCGCTCAAGCAGTTCGAGAAGCGCGACTACCAGCCCGGCCTCAGCACGTACAGCCGGGTGGACGCCGCGTCATGATATTCACCGGCCCACGTCCGCGCGTCCACGTCCCCGAGACCACGTTCACCTCCTTCATCCTGCGGCAGGCGGAGCAGTACCCGGACCGGCTGGCGACGGTCGACGTGGACGGGGAGAACGGTCACACGTACGGGCAGCTCGCATCGGCGGTGCGCCGCGCCGCCACCGGGCTTGGTGCCCGCGGCTTCGGCAAGGGCGACGTGCTGGCCCTCCTCGCCCCGAACGTGCCCGCCTACCCGGTCGCGTACCACGCCGCCGCTCTGGCGGGCGGCACGGTGGTGGTGCTCAATCCCCTCGACACGGCGGACGATCTCACCGCCCACCTGAACGACACCGGCGCGCGCCTGCTGGTGACCGTGCCGTCCGAGGTGGCCAAGGCCACGGCGGTGACCGCGCGGACGAAGGTCGAAGAGGTCATCGTGTTCGGTGAGGCGGAGGGCGCTACGTCGTTCTCCGCACTGCTCGCCGACGGAGCGCCGCCCGAGCCGGCCATCGACCCGGCGCGGGACGTGGTGACCGTGCTCCACTCCAGCGGCAGCACCGGTTATCCCAAGGGGGTGCTGCTGACCCATCGGAACATGATCGCCAATGTGCTCCAGACCAGCCTGGTCGCGCCCCTCGACGAGGGCGAGACGGTGCTCGCCGTCCCGCCCTTCCACCACGCCTTCGGCCTGATCATGACGATGAACGCCAGTCTGCTCCAGGGCGCGACGCTGGTGACGATGCCGCGCTTCGACCCCGAGTCCTACCTCAAGGCGATCCAGGAGCACCGCGTCACGCGCCTCTACGTCGTACCGACCATCGCCGTCCTCCTCGCGAAGAGCCCGCTGGTGGACCGGTACGACCTCTCCTCGCTCCGCTCGATCGTCTCCGGCGGCGCCGCGCTCGACCCCGGCACCGCCGAGCTCTGCCGGCGGCGCCTGGGGGTGAGCATCGGCCAGGGATACGGCCTCACCGAGGCACTGGTCTCGTTCATGCAGCTCGCCGACCCGGTGGCCCCGGGGTCGGTCGGCCCCACCTCCCCCAACATCGAGTGCAAGATCCTCGACATCACCACCGGCGAGGAACTCGGGCACAACCAGGACGGCGAGGTCCTGATCCGCGGCCCGCACGTGATGAAGGGCTACCTCAACGCGCCGGAGGCCACCGCCAAGGTGCTCGAACCGGACGGTTTCCTGCACACCGGCGACCTCGGCCATGTCGACGAGAACGGAGAACTCTTCCTCGTCGACCGCATCAAGGAACTCATCAAGTACAAGGGCCAGCAGGTGTCCCCGGTCGAACTCGAAGCGGTCCTGATGTCGCACCCGAACGTCACTGACGCGGCGGTCATAGGCGTGCCGGACGAGGAGGCCAGCGAAATCCCGAAGGGATTCGTGGTGACCGGCGAGCCGGTCACGCCCGAGGAAATCATGGCCTTCGTCGCCGAAAGGGTCGCCCCCTACAAGAAGATCCGGCGGATCGAGTTCATCGATCAGATCCCCCGCACACCGGTCGGCAAGATCGAGCGCCGCAGTCTTCTGGCCCGCGAACAGACCGGCCGGTAATCGCAACTCCGAAGCAGACCACCCAGGGAGAACCCGATGAACCTTCCGAAGATAGTTTCCCGGTCGGAGTGGCTGGAGGCCCGCAGGGCGCTCCTGGAGAAGGAGAAGGAGGTCACCAACGCCCGTGACATGATCGCCGCGGAGCGCCGGAAACTGCCGATGGTCAAGGCGGAGAAGGAGTACCTCTTCGAAGGGCCGGACGGCACCGCGACGCTGCTCGACCTGTTCGAGGGCCGCCGTCAGCTCATCGTCCGGCACTTCATGTTCGGCCCGGACGACGAAGAGGGCTGCATCGGCTGCTCCATGCAGACGGACAGCGTCGGCGAGCTCGCCCACATGTGGGCGCGGGACACCAGCTTCGCCCTGGTCTCCCGGGCGCCGCTGGCGAAGCTGGAACCCTTCAAGGCCCGGATGGGCTGGAAGTACCCCTGGTACTCGTCGTTCGGCAGCGACTTCAACTACGACTACGAGGCCGCCACCGAGATGGGCGAGTCGCCCGGGGTGAGCGCGTTCATCCGTGACGGCGACGACGTCTTCCACACCTACTCGGTCTTCGACCGGGGCGGGGACATCTTCAAGAACTTCTACAACTACCTGGACATCACCGCCCTGGGCCGGCAGGAGGACGAGCTCGAACACCCGTGGGACTGGTGGCGCTACAAGGACAGCTACGACAGCAAGGACGCGGCCACGCCCGGCAACAACTGGTGGAATGGCACACGCTTCAAGTCGTAGCGAGTCGCCCTCCCCGCCCTCCGGCGACAGCCGGGGGCCCCTGACTCCGGCTCCGGGACCTGCTGCCTCCCCGCGACAGGTCCCGGGGCCGGAGTTCTCGACCGTCCGCGACCGGACACGCCCGTTACCTGGAGGACATCATGAGCGACCTGTCCGGCAAGACCACCATCGTCGTCGGCGCGAGCCGCGGCCTGGGCCATGGGATCGCCACGGCCTTCGCCGGGGCCGGTTCCCGGGTGGTCGCCGTCTCGCGCACCGCGGCGCCGTTCCCCGAGCCGGCCGCCGGCGCCGGCAGCACCGTGCCCGAACTCGCCGACGCCGGCGACCCCACAGTGGCGGGCAGCCTCCTCGACCGCTACCGGCCCGAGGTCGTCGTCCTGGCGGCGGGCGCGAGCCCGCACATGCGTCCGCTGCACCACCAGACCTGGGAGACCTTCTCGGTCAACTGGCAGACCGATGTCAGGATCGCGTTCCACTGGCTGCGGGAGGCCCTGCTCACCCCGTTGCGGCCCGGCAGCAGGGTGATCGTGGTCAGCAGCGGTGCCGCGATGGCGGGTTCGCCGCTCTCCGGGGGCTACGCCGGCGCCAAGGCCACCCAGCGCTTCATCACCGGATACGCCCAGGACGAGGCGAACCGCGCGGGACTGGACATCACGTTCTCCGCGGTGCTTCCCCGGATCACTCCGCTGACCGAGCTGGGCCGGTCGGCGGCCCGCGCGTACGCGGCTCGCGAGGGCCGGTCCGAGGAGGAGTACCTGAAGCAGATGGGGCCGCCGCTCACCCCGGAGATCGCCGGCTCGGCGATGGTCGAGCTGGTCCGGGCAAAGGCGGCCTCGGTCGCGCCCGGCTACCTCCTGACCGGGGCCGGGCTGAAGAAGCTGCCCTGACGCGGTCCACGTCATGAGTACGGGGCAGGGCCGCCGGTCGGCCCTGCCCCGTACGTCGTCGCGACTCCCGGATACGGCCTGGCAGGCATGGGAACCGGCCCGCCGAGCCGTTGCGCACGCATGCCCCGAACCCGGCGTCCGCCCCGCCCGGCGGGAGGGCACGTAGGAAGAGGCCGGTGGGATTCCCATCTTCGATGATGGCTGAGCAGCACCGAGCCCGTGGGCCGGTCCTTCGCATACCTGTTTCGGCCACGACCACGAGGAGTGGGAACAGTGACGACGAACAGCAGCAGCAAGAACACACCGGACACCGGCGGGGAGGCCCCGGGCGTCCCGACCGATGCGGAACTCGCGAACTCCCTGGACGGCGGCTTCCGCAGCGAATACGCCACCGTGAACGGTCTCCGCCTCCACTACGTCGCCGGCGGGGAGGGCACTCCGCTGGTCCTGCTGCCCGGCTGGCCGGAGACGTGGTGGGAGTTCCACAAGGTGATGCCCGCCCTCGCCGCGGCCGGCCGCAGGGTCATCGCGCTCGACCTCCCCGGCATGGGCGGCTCGGACAAGCCCGACACCGGGTACGACAAGAAGACGATGGCCGGGGTCGTCCACGGATTCGTCCGCTCACTCGGCTACGACCAGGTGGACATCGCGGGCCACGACGTCGGCGCCCAGGTCGCGTTCAGCTTCGCGGTCAACCACCCGGAGGCCACCCGCAGGGTCGCCCTGCTCGATGTGCTCCACCCGGACGCCTCGATGTACCAGATCCCCGTGCTGCCGGCCCCGGGCCTGCCCTTCTTCCCGTGGTGGTTCGCCTTCAACCAGGTCGTCGGCCTGCCCGAGCAACTGCTGGCCGGACGCGCCCACTTCCTCATCGACTGGGTCTTCGACAACTTCCTGCTGGACCAGGGCGCGGTGACCCCGGCGGACCGGGCCGTCTACACCCGGGCCTACGACACGGCGGACGCGATCCGCGGCGGCAACGGCTGGTACCAGACGTTCGGCCAGGACATCGCCGACCTCGGAACCTACGGGCAGGTGACCGCGCCCATGCTCGGCCTGGTCTCCAACCTCGCCGACGGCCTGTTCGCCAAGCAGATGGAGGCGACGCTGCCCACCCAGGGGAGCGACGTGCGGGTCGTGCTGGTGCCCGACGCGGGCCACTACTTCGTCGAGGAGGCGCCGCAGGCCGTCATCGACGCGTTCAACGAGTTCTTCGTCCGACCCTGATCCCACAAGCCCGTTGAGGAGAAGTCATGTCAACCTTCGTCATCCCGACCCGGGAACAGCTGGTGCGGCAGGTGTCCGCGATCGCGCCCGTGCTGCGGGCCAACACCGCGTGGTCGACGGAGAACCGCCGGCTGCACCCGGACTCGGTGGAGGCCCTGCGCGACGCGGGCGTCTTCCGGATGCGGATCCCGCTGCGCTACGGCGGGTACGAGAGCGACGCGCAGACCATGGTGGCGGTGGCCGAGGAGATAGCCAAGGCCGACGGGTCCGCCGCCTGGGTGGTGGCCAGCTCCTGGGTCGCCGGCTGGGGTGTGGGCCTGTACCCGGACGAGGTCCAGGACGAGGTGTTCGCGGAGGCCGGCACAGGGCTCTGCGCCACCATCGGGCCCGGGACCGCGACGGCCGTCCCCGTTCCCGGCGGTGTCCTGGTCAACGGTTCGTGGCCGTTCATCAGCGGCGCCCTCAGCAGCACCTGGCAGCAGGTCGCGGCGATCTTCCTGGACCCGGACGGGCAGCCGTACCCGGTGATGGGCCCGGTCCCGGTGTCGGAGCTGGAGATCGTCGACGACTGGCACACCGGCGGTCTGCGCGGGACCGGGAGCGTCACCACGACCGCGAAGGACCTGTTCATCCCGCAGGAACGCATCCTGCCGGCGCCCATGGTGCTCGGTGGCCAGTCGGTCTCCAAGCTGAACGCCGACTCGCCGATGTACCGGGCTCCGCTCATCGTGGTGGGCGCGGCGTCCACGGTCGGGGTCGCCGTCGGCATGGGCAAGGCGGTGCGGGACCTCTTCTTCGAGCGGCTCCCCGGCCGCAAGATCACCTACACCGAGTACCCGAGCCAGAGCGAGGCCCCGGTGACCCATCTGCGGGTCGCCGAAGCGGTGATGAAGCTCGACGAGGCGGAGTTCCACGCGACCCGGCTGGCCGCCCAGCTGGACGCCAAGTGCGCCTCGGCCGAGCCCTGGGAGATGGCGGAGCGCGGCCGCAGCCGCGCGGACGAGGGCTCGGCCGTGCGGCTGACCCGGGAGGCGGTGGAGATCCTCGCCTCGTCCAGCGGCGGCTCCGCGGCCTACACCAAGGTGCCGCTCCAGCAGGTGGCCAACGACCTCCAGACCTTCGGCCTGCACGCGATGATGAATCCGGATGTCAACGCCGAGACCTACGGCCGGATCCTCTGCGGCCTGGAGCCCAACACCTACTACATCTGACCGGTGCCGAGCCGCCCCCGGCACGAGAGAGTCCACCAAAAATCCTGAGGAGTCGTCATGTCCACCCTTGGAATCATCGGCAGCGGAGTCATGGGCACCGTGATCGCACGGCTCGCCGTCGGGAACGGCATTCCGGTCGTGATGTCCAACTCCCGCGGTCCCGAGAGCCTCGCCGGCCTCGTCGCGGACCTGGGCCCGCTGGCCACGGCCGGCACCGTCGAACAGGCCTCCAGGGCCGGCGAGTTCGTCGTGATGGCCCTGCCGGTCACCGACTACCGGTCCGTCCCGGCGGCGCCGCTGCGGGGCCGGACCCTGCTGGACACCAGCAACTACTACCCGATCCGCGACGGCCGCATCGAGGAGCTGGACTCGGAGAAGCTGACCACCAGCGAGCTGATCCAGCAGCACTTCGACGGGGTCCACCTGGTCAAGGCGTTCAGCGGCATCCTGGCCCACCACATCACCCAGCTCGCCCGGCCCTCCGGCCATCCGGAGCGCAGCGCCGTGGGCATCGCCGGCAACGACGCCTCCGCGAAGACCGGGGCGTCGGCGCTGATCAACACGATCGGCTTCGACACCGTCGACGTGGGATCGCTGGCGGACAGCTGGCGCATCGAGCCGGAGACCTCCGCCTACACCTGGCTCTACATGGCCGACAAGGACACCGCCTTCGAGGACCGGACCGAAGCCCTCGGGGCTCCCCTGCCGGCCGCCGAGCTGCGAGCGGCGCTGGTGAACGTCGAGAGGGTACGGGTGGCGGACCGCACCTTCTGACCCCTGCCCGGTGCCCGGAGGAAGCGGGGAAGCCCGCCGGCGACAGCGGGCTTCCCCGCGGGGGCACAACCGACGGACCGAGAGCGTGGGGACACCACGATGAGCGAGATGGACCAGCAGCAGACCCGTACCGGCGGCTGCCTGTGCGGGAAGATCCGGTACAGCGCGCACAGCCGGCCGTTCTACCCCCATGTGTGCAGCTGCCCGCACTGCCGGAAGCTCTCCGGCGGCCCGATGATGGCTTTTGTGGGCTTCCCCCTGTCCGGCTTCGCCTGGGACGGTCCGGGCGGCGAGCCGACCTGGTACGCGACCTCGCCGGGCGCCGGGCGCGGGTTCTGCGGCGAGTGCGGCTCCCGGGTGTGCGCGCTCGACGACGGCTCGGACGCCGTATTCGTGACGATCATGAGCCTGGACGACGACCGTGTGCTCGTCCCGCGGAACCAGCACTTCCGCGACGACGCCGTGTCCTGGCTCCCTCAGGTGCCGGAGCCCGCGGCCGCCGTGTGACCGGGGCCCCGCACCCCCTGCGGCCAGGTACGACGAGAGAAACGGGCGTCCACGACGTCCCGTGGAGCGGACCGAGAGTTCCGCCCGGCGAGAAGGAGCGGTATCCATGAACTACGCCGAGATCGTGCACCTGATGGAGACGGACCCGGTGATCCGGACGCTGATCGAGGCACCGATCCCGATGCGGCTCGGATACGTGGGGCTGGACGGCCACCCACGTGCGGTGCCGGTCTCCTACATGTGGAACGGCAAGGCCTTCGTCTTCGCCACCCCGACCGGAGCGTACAAGGTCAAGGCGCTCAGGGCGCACCCGCAGGTCGCCTTCACGGTCGACACCACCACCTACACACCGCTGATCATGAACGTACGCGGAACGGCCTCGATCGAGATCCGGCAGGGGATCCCCCAGGAGCACATCGACGCGTCCCGGCGGAACATCGGCGACGAGGCGCAGATGGAGGAGTGGATGCGGGTGAAGCGGGAGAGCACCAGCGAGATGGCCGTGATCTCCATCGTCCCCACTCATGTCGTCGTGTGCGACTTCGTCACCCGCTTCCCGCCGCCGCGGGCCGTGAACTACGCCCAGGCCTACGGCGCGGAGCGGGACTGAGGCCGGCCGGAAGGCGAACGCCCTCGGCGGCCTGCACCGCTGTCGGCCCGAACGAGCAGCCCCTCTTCCGGTCCGCACCGGACCGGAAGAGGGGCTGCGGGAGCACCCGGGCTCAGGCGTCCTACTTCCACTGGATGATCTGGAGGTAATTCCCGTCGGGGTCGGCGAACGTACCGAACTTGCCCGGCTCGCGGTCCTCGATCGAGATCCACTCCGCGCCGGCGGCGCTCAGCTGGGCCTCCACCGCGTCGAAGTCGTCGACATGGAAGTTGACGATCGAGCGACCCGGCTGGTCGTTCTTCGCGTCGATGTCGTCGCGCTCGCAGACGACCAGGTGGAAGCCGCCCAGGTCGATCGGGCCATCGCCGGTGAACTCCGGGGCCAGCGCCTTGATGTACCAGGCCTTCAGTTCCTCGGGACGAGTCGAGCCGACCAGCATGCTTCCGGGCTTCAGTGTCGCCATGTCGAATCTCCTTGATGTGTGATCTCAGGTCGCGGCAGCGGCTGTCGCCACGCCACGCCTCTCGGTGCTGTGCGAAGTCATCCGCCTCGACGGCGCGCTCGACGACCACCGCCCGGTGGCACCGGCCGGCCGCGGAGACTTCCACCGTAAGGTGCCGTCCCGCCGGGAAGCCGCAGGTTGCCGCACCGCGCGCCCGATCCGGTCGCCGAGGACCAGCCGACCTGCCCGGCGGCTGGTCCGTCGGATTCCGCAACCAAAGTGTTGCACGTCACTCAAGTCTCACGCAACCCAAACCTTGCGCAACACCCTGCCACCTCCGGAAACGCGGCTACACGTGTGCGCAGATCCCACACGGCATCCCTCCCCCGCGGCAGTACCGCCCGCCCCCGCTGAACGCAACCTTTCGATTGCGCCTGACGATCCGATGTGCAACCATCGGGTTGCTGGCAAGAGCACCAATGAAGGAGTCCCTCATGAGCGAACGGCTGATCGAACGCGAAACCCTGATCGCAGCCCCCGTGGACCGGGTGTGGTCGCTGGTGACCGAGCCGGGGTTCTGGGTGGCCGACCCGTCCAGCCCGTCCGGCACCGCTGCCGTCGAGGGCGAATCGACGGTGGCCAAGAACGCCGAGTACGGCAGCTTCCCCGTGCGGGTGGAGAAGGTGCGGCCGCAGACCTATGTGGCGTACCGCTGGGCCAGCGCGTTCCCCGGTGAGGAGCTCAGCGAGAACAACAGCACCCTGGTGGAGTTCACGCTGACCGCCGAGGGTGACAAGACGCGGCTGCGTGTCGTCGAGAGCGGGTTCGCGGCGCTGGCCGGGTCCGAGGATCTGCGGGCCAAGGCGCACAGCGACAACGCCGACGGCTGGCCCCAGGTGCTCGACGCGGTCAAGACGCGCGTCGAGGCGTCGTCCGTGTGACGGACGAACGCCAGGGCTCCGTCGGGGTGGTCGACAGCGTGCTGGTCGCGCTGGCCGACAACACGCGACGTGAGCTGTTGCAACTGCTCGCCGCACAGGGCGAGGCCACGGCGACGACACTTGCCGAGAGTCTTCCGATATCACGGCAGGCGGTGGCCAAACACCTCGCCGTCCTGGACGCCGCCGGACTGGTCTCCGGCAGCCGGGTCGGACGCGAGGTCCGCTACGCGGTGAAGCCGGCGACCCTCGACGCGACGGCGCGGTGGATGACCATGCTCGCAGCCGACTGGGATCGGCGTCTGGCGAAGATCAAGCACGTCGCCGAGTCAGCGGAACGGCACGACACCCCTTAGACCCTGTCGTCCCATTCCCCTCCGTCGCACGGCCCGCCCTCCGGGCGAACGACGGGAATGGGGCGGCAGCCCCCAGCACTCCCCCAGCTCCAGGTCACCCCGGCAGGGGAACCGGACTGACGGCCGGTCAAGCGTCGGCCCGGCGCCCGGTGACGCGTGCCGCCGGGCGGCACGGTCGGCCGACGCGGTGACCGTTCACGAAATCGGACTCTCGATCGAGGGAACCATCTCATGACGACCGACGCAGGTAAGAGCGAAGCGAGCTCAGCTCCACGTTTCAACAGCAGGGAACGGATGATCCTCTTCCTCCTGCTCGGGTCCGGATTCATGCTGTCCGTCGACTTCTCGATTCTGAACGTCGCGCTGCCCGAGGTCGGCGCGGGCGTCGGGCTGGGGCTGTCCGGGCTGCCCTGGATCACCTCGGCCTACGCCCTCCCGGCGGCGGGCTTCGCCCTCCTCTTCGGACGGATGGGTGACCTGTTCGGCCGCCGCCGGCTCTTCATAATCGGCCTGGCACTGCTCGGCGCAGCCTCACTGCTCGGCGGATTCGCCCAGAACCCCGAGGTACTGCTGACGGCCCGCGCACTTCAGGGCTTCGCTACCGCGATGGCGATCCCCGCGTCCCTGTCCCTGCTCACCAGCACCTTCGCGGAAGGCGCACAGCGAGACCGGGTCCTCGGCCTCAACGGCGCGCTGCTCTCCGGCGGCTTCACGGTCGGCGCACTGGTCGGCGGAGTCCTGGTCAGCCTGCTCAGCTGGCGAGCCGCGTTCTTCATCAACGTCCCCGTGGCGGTGGTCATCCTGGCGTTCACCCCCTCGCTGCTCAAGGAGAGCAGCGTCCCCGACCGGGTGAAGCTGGACGTGCCCGGGGCGGTGACCGCGGCCGGCGGTCTGCTGGCCGTCATCTACGCGGTCATCGAGACGAACATCTACGCGGCCGTCATCGGTGTGGTTCTGCTGGCCTCGTTCTGGATGATCGAGCTGCGTTCACCCGCGCCGCTCGCCCCGGTGCGCATCCTGAAGCGGCCGACGGTGAAGTGGGGCAACTACGCGGGTCTCGTGGTCTTCTCCATGGGGACCGCCATGATCTTCCTGATGACCCTCTACCTTCAGAACGTCCTGGACTACTCCCCGCTGATCACCGGCCTGGTCTTCGGTGTCCCGGGGCTGGCGGCCATGGTCGCCGGGGTCATCGCCGGGCGCTCCATCGGACGCCACGGCAGCCGGAAGGTGCTGGCCGTGGGCATGTCCGTGCAGGGCCTGGCGATCGTTCCGCTGATCTTCCTCGGCACCGACCGGGTGGCGCTCGCGATCGTGATCCCCGCGCTGTTCATCGCGTTCTTCGGGCATGTGACCTCCATCGTGGCCTACACCGTGACCGGCACCTCGGGCCTGCCCAACGAGGAGCAGGGCCTGGCCACGGGCATGACCGCGATGACCCAGCAGGTGGCCGTCACGATCGGCATCCCGATCCTGAGCACGGTCGCCGCGACCCAGGCGGTGGAACTGGACGGCCTCCACCTCGCGCTCATCGTGAACGTCGCGGTGACCCTCGCGAGCGTGGTCCTGGTCTGGCTGGGGTTGCGTGCCCGCGGCGCGGACGCTCCGGCGGCAGTCGTACCGCTGCCGGGGCAGGCCGACGAGGCGTTGGCCCGTCCGCTGGACTGACACCTGGCCCCACCGGAGTCGCACTCGACGGAGTGCGACTCCGTCGTCCTCCGGGCCGGACCGGTGCGCCCGGATGACTGCCCGGCGGCCGTCCCTGGCGGGCCCCGTGGCCCCCGCGCCGCTCACCGCTCCCCCGGCACCCACTGCGCGTGGAAGCCGTGCGGCACCCGCACCGGCAGCGGGACCACGGCGACGGGCGGCCCCGTGAAGTCGGCGGTGTCCAGGACCACCAGTTCACTGCGGTCGGTGGCGGGGTCGTACACCAGGGTCAGCAGCCAGCCGTCGGCCTCCGCGGCCCGCGCCTCGCGCGGCAGGAAGACGGGTTCCCCGGTCAGCCGTCCGCCGGCGAGGACATGACGTTCCGAACGGCCGGTGGCGAGGTCGTGCCGCAGCAGTGCCGGGCCGCAGAGGGCGGCGCCCTGGCCCGCGTCGAGTTCGACGGTGAAGGCGTACCGGTACGGCAGTCCCGTGCACCGCTCGTCGATCAGCGGGAACTCCTGCACCCGGCTGTCGAGTTGCCGCTCCGTCACGGCGCTCTCCCGCGGATCGAGGGTCCAGCGCCACAGGGTGGGCGCCGACTCGCTGGCGTGCAGCCGGTCACGGTCGAAGGCCCGCTCGTGGCGGATCACGTCCACGGTGATCCGGCCGTCGCCCTCTTCGAAGGCGTTGACCGGGTGGAAGACGAAGCAGGGTGCGACGTCGAGCCAGAGTGCGGACGCGGCCGTGCCGCCGCGGGGCACGATCCCGATCCGGGCGCCGTGGTCGTGCTGCCAGGAGTACGGCACGGGCGAGCCGGCCCGCGCCTCGGCGGGGTCGTGGGTCACCGGCAGGTCGAAGAGGACGGCGTGGCGTTCGGTGAGGGCGAAGGAGTGCATCCAGGGGCGGCCCTTGACCGGGATCGGCAGTGCTTCGCGGACCCGGCCCGCGACGTCGAGGGTGAGCAGGACCGCCTCGTCCCTCGCGTGGTCGGTCGCGACCGCGAGGAGTTCGCCGGTGACCGGGTCGGTGAGGGGGTGCGCGCAGAAACCGCCGGGCAGGGTGCCGTCGAAGTCGGTGCGGGCGCGGGTGGC
The DNA here is from genome assembly GCF_000373645.1 of Streptomyces sp. ATexAB-D23. Taxonomy (GTDB): domain Bacteria; phylum Actinomycetota; class Actinomycetes; order Streptomycetales; family Streptomycetaceae; genus Streptomyces; species Streptomyces castrisilvae. The sequence goes on from NZ_KB892006.1 coordinate 64,912, forward strand.
GAGGCCGGAGTCGATGACGAGCGGCAGGGCGGTTGCGGCGGCCACGGCCAGGGTGCGGCCGGCGTGCCGGACCAGGTTCGCGTTGACGTTGTCGTCCGGTCCGTTGCGGGGCCCGGGAGTGGGCAGTTCGTTGAGCGCGCCGCTGATCGCGTCGGTCCGCAGCCAGCGGTTGCGGTACGACAGCGCGCGGCCGCCGCCCAGCCGGATCGCGTGCACCATCCCGTCGCCCCCCAGGGCGTGGTCGACGGCGGGGTCGTGGGCGCCCCGGGCATTGGGCCCGATCCGCAGGAAGGTTCCGTCGAGCTGCGGCGGCAGCGTGCCGCGCACCGTCAGCTCGGTGTGGTCGGTCTCGGCCGACACCGGCTGGTAGCCACGCCCGAGAAGGTGCACCGTGCTGTGCGGGAGTGTGCCGCGGGCAGGGTCAGTGGTGCGAGGCATGGCCGCCTCCTCCGTTGAGTATCACCGTTACGTAACGCTGTCACGGAATAGCGTCACAGCCGCCCGCCATACTGTCAAGGGTGAGCCCACGCCGAGTTGACCCGAACCTCCGCCCCCAACTCATCGACGCCGCGGCGAAGCTGCTCGGCGAGGAGGGGCCGGCCGCACTGTCCACCCGCAAGCTGGCAGCCATGGTGGGCACCTCGACCACGGCCGTCTACACGCACTTCGGTGGAATGGACGACCTGGTGCGCGCGATGGTCCACGAGGGGTTCAGGCTGCTCGGTGACAGGATGAGGGCGGTCGAGGAGAGCGACGACCCGGTGGCCGACGTGCTCGCGCTCGGCTGGGCGTACCGGGACAACGCCCGGGAGCACTGGCACCTGTACAACGTGATGTTCGGCGGTTCGGGCCTCAGCGGCTTCTCCCTCACCGACGCCGACCGGCAGCACGGCCGCTACACTCTGGACATCCTCGTCGGAGCGGTCAAGCGCTGTGCCGCGACCGGCCGCTTCCGTCCCTTCGACCCCGAACTGGTCGCCCATCAGCTGTGGATCGCCCTGCACGGCCTGGTCACCCTGGACCTCGGCGGCTACCTGGTCGAGCCCAACACCGCGGACGTCTGCTTCGAGGCGCAGGTGAGCGGAATGATCCTGGGCGCGGGGGACGATCCGCGGCGGGCCCAGGAGTCCCTGGCCAGGGCCGCACAACGGCGGCTCCGGACCCAGTAGGGCCCAGAGCCGCCGTCGGTGGTTCCGCCGGGGCGGAGGGAAACCCGCTACGCGTTCCAGGGAGCCGTCGGGAACCATATGTAATCGAGCTTGCCCAGCATCCGGATGTCCCAGTAGATGACCGTGAACGCGCCGGCCACGAGGAACGCGGACGCGGTCAGCGTCGCCACCCGGCCCGGCTTGGTGGCCAGCCAGCGCTGGACGGGCCGGCTGAGGCTGTAGGACAGGAGCAGGAAGATCACCGCCATCACCAGGAAGTTGCCGATGGACTGGAGCGAGAAGGCGACCGCCCCGAAGAGCGGGTTGTGTTCCTCGGCCGCCTGCCGGAACAGGTTGCGGAACAGCGGGTAGGGGCGGCCGATCAGGAAGGCCCCGACCATGACGCCGATCAGTACCAGCGGAGCGTTCGGGTGCCGGCGCGAGAGTGCCGCCAGCGGGTCGGGGACCAGACCGGCCGCGGCGAGCCCGAGCACCAGCATGAACAGGCCGAGCACTCCGTACACGATCATGGCCTGGGCGATCCGGGGCGAGATGCCGTGCGTCTGCGCCGTCGAGAACTGCGGCATGTGGGTGCCGACCAGACCGACCAGCACCCCGTAGGCGGCCGAGACCGGCAGCATGCCGGCCGCCATCCAGCCCAGCGGCCGCAGCGCGTGTGCCAGCCGCTGACGGCGGGTGAGGCTGATCTGCCCGACCAGCGGGCCCACCGCCCCGAACACCGCCACGTTGCAGGCGGTGAAGGAGCCGGCCAGGCCGGACACCAGGGCGAAGAGCACCCCGGCGCCGATGCCGGACAACTCCGTTTCCTTGGCGTCATGGCCGAGCAGTTGGCTGGCGGTGCGGAAGCCGATCTCGTCGTCCGCCAGCTTCGAGGACCATGCGTAGGCGATCAGTAAGCCGCCGAGCAGGCTGAGCACGAGGAGCAGGACCCGGCGGCGCGGGAACAGGCCGTTGACGAAGAGCGACGTGGCGTGCGGCGGGGCCGTCGGGGCCGGAACGGAGGTGGTGTCGGTCACGTGAGGTCTCCTCTGGGGCTGGGCGGTGCCGGAACCGGTGCACGAGGTCCGCCACCCCGGCCGCTCCCGTTCGGAACGGCCGCATGCGAGACCTCGGATGTGGGGACGTGCGGGCGACGCGACTGATTGTCGGGACCCGGCCCGCTCCGTGCCTACTCCTGAATTGCCCGGTACCGGCACGGCAGAAGTAGTACGGCGGGCCGCGGAACCGGAGCATGTAACCGGAGAGCTGCGGCCGTCCGGGCGCGCGGCGGGCTGGAGGGCAACGATGAGCGCGAGCTGGCGAGCGGTCAGGCGCCGTCTGATGACACCGAGCCACAACGAGACCAAGCTGTCGACCCGGGGCTTCCACGAGAAGAGCCCCGAGGCGCGGGAGACGCTCGAAACGGTCGGGGCGACCTTCCTCGACGGGTACGCGTTCGCCGTCGAGGCACGCGACCAGGACGAGGCGCACGAGCGGCTGGAACGGATCCCGGTGCGGTTCCGCGGCTTCGCCTACGAGGGCGCGGCGATGGGACTGGCCATGCTGGACGGACTTCCGGTACCCGGCAACGGCCGGGTACCGGCCTTCCTGGCGGGCCACGGCGCCCCGCACGGCTACATGGTGCACGTCGGGGTCGGCTGGGCGATGGCCCGGCTGCCCCGCTTCCGGTGGGCGTCCATCGCGCCCGCCGACCCGCTGCTGCGCTGGCTGGCCCTGGACGGATACGGCTTCCACCAGGCCTACTTCCGTACCCAGCGCTATGTGCGCGAGCAGTACCGGGACCCGTCCTTCCGGTGGCCCGGCGACGAGACCCGGCGGTACGCCGGGCACGCCGTCGACCAGGGCATCGGGCGGGCGCTGTGGTTCATCGGCGGCACCGACCCGGCCGTGGTCGCGGACCTGGTGGACAGCTTCGCGGCGGACCGGCGGGCCGATCTCTACAGCGGGGTCGGCCTGGCCGCCTGCTACGCCGGCGGTGCCGGCGAGGCCGAGCTGCTGTACCTGCTCGAACGGGCCGGTCGCTACCGGCCGCAGCTCGCCCAGGGCGTGGCCTTCGCCTCGACCACCCGGGTGGAGTCCGGACTGCTGACACCGCACACCGAGATGGCCGCGCAGCTGATCTGCGGTATGAGCCCGCGGCAGGTCACCGAGGTCTGCTCGCACGCCCGGCCCGATCCCGTCGTGGACGGCCGGCTGACGGCGTACGAGGTATGGCGCCGGGAGATCGCCGAGCGGGTCTCCAGCGACGCCCCCGAGGCGCGGGCATGACCGGCGTGGACTCGGCCCCGGCCCCGGCCCCGCCGGGCGGCGGCCGGCCGCGTCGGCCACCGGGGCCGTCGCGGGCCGGCACCCCGGTGCTCCTGGCCCGGATGGCATCCGACCGGCTGGCGGTGATGACCGAGGCGGCGGCCACCTACGGCGACGCGGTACGGCTGCCGCTCGGCCCCAAGACCCTGTACTTCTTCAACCACCCCGACCACATCCGCCGGGTGCTGACCGACAACAGCGCCAACTACCACAAGGGCATCGGTCTGGTGCACGCCCGCCGCGCGCTCGGCAACGGCCTGCTGACCAGTGAGGGCCCGCTGTGGCGTGCCCAGCGCAAGGTGATCCAGCCGGCGTTCCAGCCGCGCCGGATCAACCGGCAGATCGGGGCCATCGGCGAGGAGGCGATGCTGCTGGCGGACCGGCTGAGGCGGTCGGCGGGCGAGGGAGCGGTGGACATCCGGCAGGAGATGACCGGGCTCACCCTCGGGGTGCTCGGCCGCTCGCTGCTGGACGCGGACCTGGGCGCGTACGAGTCCATCGGCGAGGCCTTCGAAATCGTCCAGGACCAGGCCGTCTTCGAGATGATGAGCCTGAGTTCGGTGCCCACCTGGGTGCCGCTGCCCCTGCAGCTGAGGTTCCGCAGGGCGCGGGCCGAACTGAACCGCATCGTGGCCGCGCTCGCCCGGGAGCGGGAACTGCACCCGGCTTCCGACGGCACTCGCGACGACGTGCTCTCGCGCCTCATCGACGCGACGGCCGACGAGCGGGATCCGGCGGTCCGGCAGAACCGGATGCGCGACGAGCTGATCACCCTGCTGCTCGCCGGGCACGACACCACCGCCAGCACCCTCAACTGGACGCTGTATCTGCTGGACCGGCACCCCGAAGCGGGCGACCGGGTACGCGCCGAGGTCGACGAGGTGCTGGGCGACCGGCTGCCGGCCATCGAGGACTTCCACCGGCTCACGTACACGTCGATGGTGCTCCAGGAGGTGATGCGGCTGTACCCGGCGGTGTGGCTGCTGCCGCGCAGGGCGCTGGCGGCGGACGAGATCGGCGGCTACCGGGTGCCGGCCGGCGCCGATGTGGTGCTGTGCCCCTACACACTGCACCGGCACCCGGACTTCTGGGAGGACCCGGACCGGTTCGACCCGGAACGCTTCGCCACGGGCCGCTCCGCGGGCCGGCACCGGTACAGCTACGTACCGTTCGGTGCGGGACCGCGGGTCTGTGTCGGCAGCAGCCTGGGGATGATGGAGGCCACGGTGGTGCTCGCCGTCCTGCTGCGCCGGCTGCGGCTCTCGGTCCCCCCGGGTCACAAGGTGCGGGCCGAGCCGATGCTGACCCTGCGGGTCAAGGGCGGCCTGCCGATGACCGTGGAGGCGCGGAACTGACGGTGTGCCGGCGAGGACGGACCGGTCACGCCAACGGCCGCCCCGGGCAGCAGTGGCCCGGGGCGGCCGTTCGTGTTCCGGAATCCGCCGCGAGGTGCGGCGGGCAAGCGGGAAGCCCGGCCGGGGCAGTCGGCCGGGCTTCCCGATCGAACCGGGGTCAGGCGGCGACGCGGCGGAAGGCCCCGCCCAGGAAGAGCAGCGGGTCCTCGCCCGACGCGTTGCCCGCGCCCAGTACCGAGCCCACGAAGATGGTGTGGTCACCCCCGTCGTGGATGGCGCTGAGCCGGCACTCCAGCCATGCCTGGACGTGGCCCAGCACGGGGGCTCCGGTGTGCCGGCCGGGTTCGTGGTCGATGCCGGCGAACTCCGCCGCACCGCGCGGGCGCGAGTGGTCGGCGAAGTGGCGGGCCACCCACTCCTGGTCCCGGCTGAGCACCGAGACCGCGAACGCCTGCTCGGCCAGCACGAGTTGGTGGATGGCCGCCGACTTCACGACGCACACCAGCACCTGGGCCGGTTCGAGGGAGACGGAGGTGAAGGAGTTGGCGGTCATGCCGCGCGGAGCGTCGCGTCCCGCGGTCAGTACGGTCACCCCGGTGGCGAAGCGCCCCAGCACCCCGCGCAGTGCGCGACGGTCGTGGATGTCCGCCTCGGGCGCCTCCGCGGGAAGTGGCGGCAGGTCGAGCGGACCGGGCAGCGGAACGGAGGCGGATGGGACGATGGACATGTGGATCACCCCGCAGTAGTTGTGAGCGTCCGGGAGGACGCCGTACCGGTGACGCTGTAAGGGACCAGGGCGAGCCGCAGGGGCTCGGGGACCCTGGTCGGGCGGGTGTCGGTGTTGGGGCCGCGCATGCAGGCGATCCTCTGCTGCCCGCGCGCGACCAGGGTTTCGCTTCCGTCCGGCCCGAGCCGCACGTAGTCGAAGGTGAAGGCGATCTGGGTCTGGGTGAGGTCCAGCAGCCGCATCCGGATGGACAGTTCGTCGAAGGCGGTGATCTCGGCGAAGAACTCGCAGTCCACCTTCAGGGTGAACAGTTTGAGGTCGGCCCGGATGTCGGCGAGCACGTCGGGTGCCCGGTCGCGCAGGAACATCTCCCGGCAGCGGCCCTGCCAGCGGAGGTAGTTGACGTAGTAGACGTTGCCGACGAGGTTGGTCTCCTCGAAGCCGACCAGGTGGCGGTACTCGTAGTAGGCCGGTTGCGTCATCGGGTCCCCTCGGTCAGCACGGTGAACGACACCGGATCGGCGACGCCCTCCAGGGCGGTCGCGAAGGACGTGATGCGGTGTGCGCCGCCGCGGAAGGCCACCCAGCCGGCCGGCAGTCCCGCGTCGCCGTCCAGGCTCGGCGCGGCCACCGCGTGGCCCGCCTTGCGCAGCGTCTCCACCGCGCCCCACACCCGGGTGGCGGCCAGGCTCAGCGCCTCGCCCCGTCCCTCGGCGAGCAGCCGGGCCAGCGCCAGGCCGTCGGCGCCCAGCAGCGCGGCCCACTCGTCGGCCGGCCGCTCGGCGGCCACCTCGACGTCGCAGGTGACGGCCCGGTCGGCGACCACGGCGAAGGTGACGCCCGCCGCGTGCGAGGAGGACACCCGTCGTGGGCCGGCCAGTTCGGGCCGTCCGTCGGGCCGGTGGTGCACCTCGGTGGTACGCCCCAGCGCCCAGCTCACCGCCTGGGCGGTGCGCTGCCGGCGCTCGTCCACCGAGGACCCGTCCACCGGGCCTCCGGGCAGCACGACGCACCGCAGTGGGTGGCCGAGCGCCGCCTCGGCGCGCCGTTCCAGGAAGGGGCCGAGCAGGGCCGGCAGCCAGGGACCGGCTCCGTCCTGCTTGCGCACCGCCTGTAGCAGCAGGCCCTCCCAGCGCTCGACCAGCCGGCCCGCCTCGTCGCGGACGTCCAGGTCGTAGAGGTAGCTGTCGCCGTCCCGGGACCGCTCGCGGGCGTCGAGGAACAGCAGTCGCCCGGTGTCGTCCGCCGGCCGGTCCGCGAGATGCAGCCGTGCCACGCTCACCGGCAGCAGTGTGGCGTCGGGCACGCACGCCTGGATGGAGTGCATGAGCGCGTCACGGGTACCCGGGTCGGCCAGTACCAGTTCGCCCGGGTGGTAGGCGGCGAACCAGTCGGCCCGGGGAGTGTCGTCGATCTCGGCCAGGCAGTGCTTGGCGGCCAGGTCCCGGTAGCCGAGCAGCCGCTGGAAGCGGTCGCCCTGGAAGAGCACCGGCCCGTACAGCTCACCGGGTGCCAGCGGCACCCGTGGCACCTCGTCGGTGACCGGCGCCGGGTCACCGGCCGGCCCCGGCCCGCCGAAGCGCAGGGTGGCCCGGAAGTGGTCGGCCTGGAAGCCGGTCTCACTGCTGCGCACCACCGCCTCGACCGTGTCGGGTCCGGTGACCAGGGCGGCCACCCGCAGAGTCGTCGTGCCGTTCACCGGGACCACGATGGGCCGCAGGAACCCCATGTCCTCCAGCACCGGGGTGGACCGGTGGCCGGTCAGCGCGGTGGCCACCTGGGTCATGGCCTCCATGCCGAGGACGGCGGGGAAGAGCAGGTCGCCGTCCAGCAGGTGGTCGGCCAGATAGAGATCGCTGCCGGCGCCGAGTTCGGCGTCCGCGACCAGTTCGATGCCGGGGTAGTGCACCTGGACGCGTTCCAGGAACCGCAGCAGCGGGGGTTCGCGCTGCTCCAGGGTGAGCGTCGGCAGGCCGCCGGCCCGGCCCATCACCACCAGGGCCGGCGGGACGGTGGTGTCGGCCAGGAGCCGGCCGAGCAGTTCCACGCCCTGGTCGGCGGGGATCGGCTCGATGCCTTCGCGGACCAGCCCCTCCAGGACGCCCAGCCGCTCCCCCATGCCGGCACCGGACCAGACCGACCACTCCAGTGCCAGGCAGCGGCAGTCGGGGTAGTCCTGCTGGAACTGGACGGTCAGCTCGGTGAGCCAGTCGTTGGCGGTGGCGTAGTCCGCCTCGCCGCGCAGTCCCGCCCGGCCGATGATGCTGCCGAAGGTCACGAAGAGCCGCAGCGCCGCCGGGTCGATCGCGGCCAGTACGGCCTCCACGCCGTCGATCTTGGTGGCCAGTGTGCGGCGGAACGAGTCCTCGTCCAGGTTGGCGAGTGCCTGCGGCTGGTTGCGGCCCGCGCCGTGCAGCAGGCCGGTGACCGGGCCGAGCGCCTGGGTGATCTCGCCGACCGCGGCCTTGACCTGGTCGACGTCGGTGACGTCGGCCCGCGCGTAGTGCACCCGGACACCCGCCGCCTCCATCCGGGCCAGGTTGTCCGCGAGTTCGGCGTCCTCGGCGGGGTCGGAGCGGCCCATCAGGCCGATCGCCGCGCCGTTCTGCCCGGCCAGCGAGATGGCGCACTCGGCGGTGATGCCCTTGCCGCCACCGGTGATCAGCAGGACGTCGCGGGCGTCCAGCGCCTGGTGGGTGGAGTCCCTCGCCAGCTCCACCGCCCGCAGCACCGGCTCCCGCCGCACGCCGTCGGAGTCGTAGTGCACCCCGCTGAACCCGGTGGTGGCCAGCACGTCCGCGGTGATCCGGACGCTCATCCGCTCGGCGGCGTCGGCCGTCATGTCCTCGGGCAACGGCAGGGTGACGACGGTGACCGGGATGTCCGGTGCCTCCAGGTGCAGTGTCTTGGCCAGGCCGGCCGCTCCCCTGCGGTCGCCGACGGCGACCAGCCGGGTGCCGGCGGCACGCCGTTCCGGGTCTAGTGCGGCTCGGGCGGCGTCGAGCATCAGACCGATGTGCTCGTGACCGCAGTCGCGGGGCAGGGCGAGCAGGACGCCCGCGCCGGGCCCGGTCGCGCGCAGCTTCTCGGCCAGCGGGCCGGCCAGCGGATGCCGGTCGGAGGCGAAGACCTCCCAGTCGCCACCGGGCCCGGCAGCGGGGCCGCCGGGCAGCTCGGCCGGTGTCAGATCGACGACGAACGGGCGTACCCAGCTCGCGACGCCGGGGGCGGCGGACGGCTGGTGCTCGTCGGGCGACTGCTCGGCCAGCTCGTCGAGGAGTTCGGCGAGCTGCCCCAGCGTGGAGGTGGCGAACGCGGTGGTGACCATGGGGGCGGAGATGCCCAGCTCCTGGGCGGCCTGGTTCATGATCTGGCCGACGGTGATGGAGCTGAGGTGCAGTTCGTCGAGCGGGTTGGCCGCCGGATCGACCGTTTCGACCGGGAGTTCGGCACGCTCGGCGGCCAGCCGGAGCAGTACCTCCAGGCTGGAGGCGTCCTCCCCGTCGGCTGCCGCGGTGCCGGCGGTGGCCGCGAGAGCGGTGGGCTCGGGCAGCGCGGCCGGCATCGACTGCTCCAGCACGAAGTCCTCGCCGTTGGACTCGCAGGGGCTGGCGAAGAACAGGAACTCCTTGTCCAGCGGCAGCGGCCGGGTGAAGCGCCCGGCGAAGAGCCGGCTGTGCCGGACCGGCGCGCCCATCGTCCAGGCGGCGGCGACCGTGCCGAGCAGCCCGGTCAGTGACAGGGCGTCCGCCTCGGTGGCGACCGCGGGCACATCCGGCAGGATCTCAGCGGCCAGCGACTTCAGCACGTGGCCCGGTCCGACCTCGATCAGCAGGTCCACCTCGCCGTCCATCTTCTGGAGCGCCTCGGTGAACCGGACCGGTTGCAGTACCTGGCGGGTGAGCAGGTCCACCACGTCGGTGTCGGCGGGCAGCAGCCCGCCGGTGACGCTGGAGACCAGGCCCTCGCCGACCGGGCCGAACCGCTCGGTCGCCAGGTGCTCGGCGAGTCCGGCCGCGGCCGGGGCGACGGCCGGTGAGTGGAAGGCGTGCGAGACATTGATCCTCGCCATGCCGACGCCCTGTGCCGCCGCCAGCGCGCAGACCCGTTCGACCGCCGCGACCGGGCCGGACACCACGGTCTGCCGCGGGCTGTTGTAGCCGGCGATCACCACCGGCTCGCCGGCGGTCAGCGTCTCGGCCAGTTCGGGGGTCGTCGCGAGCGCCGCCATCGTGCCGTCCCCGTCGCTGGCCTCGGCCATGATCCGGCCACGGGCGCCGGCCGCGCTCAGCACGGTCGGCTCGTCCATCGCGCCCGCCCAGTGCAGGGCGGTCAGTTCCCCGAGGCTGTGCCCGGTGGCCCGGACCGCCTCGATGCCGAGGATGTCCAGGATCCGCAGGCCCGCGACCGAGGCGGCCACGATACGGGGCTGGGCGACGTCGGTGGCGACCAGGTCGCCGTCGGTGGGCAGCGAGAGCCGGTCGTACAGCTCGTCCACGGCGGCGAACCGGCGGCGCAGCGCGCCTCCGTCGCCCCGCTTTCCGGCGCCCTGGCCGGGGAAGAGGAAGGCGATCCGGGGGGCCGATCCGGCGCTGCCCAGGAAGACGCCCCCCGGGGTGTCCAGCAGCGAGCGGACCCCGGCGGCCAGTTGACCGGCCAGCTCGGTGAGCCGCTCGGTGGCCTGTTCGGGCGAGGCCACGAGCACCGCGGCGCGCAACGGCCGGCCGTCCAGCTCGCCCTGCAACGTGGCTGCCAGGTCACCGAGTTCGGCGTACGACAGCTGGGCGCAGAACTCGGCGAGGCGGGTCGCCTTCTCCCGCAGTTCCTCCGGGTCGGCGCCGTCCAGCAGGAACAGCTCGGCGTCCTGCCGGGAGGCGACCAGTTTGCGGGTGACGCTCGGCACGGCGCTGCGCCGCAGGCCGTCGGCGTGCTCGACCACGACGTGGGCGTTGATGCCGCCGAAGCCCATGGAGGAGACCCCGGCCCGGATGGGCATGTCCTGGGGCCACAGCTCGGCGCGGTCCGGGACCCGCAGCGCGGGCTCGGGGCCGAGGAGTTCGGGGTGCGGGTCGAAGTGGCTGGTGGCGGGCGGAATCACCTGGTGGCGGACCGCGAGGATCGCCTTGAGGAGCCCGGCGACGCCGGCCGCCGCCTTGGTGTGGCCGAAGTTGCCCTTGACAGTGCTCAGGGCGGCCGGGGCGAGAGCCCCGGAGGCGCGGCGGGCCTCGGTGAAGGCGCGCAGCTCGGTGGCGTCACCGACGGCCGTTCCGGTGCCGTGGCCCTCCAGGAGGCCGATGGTCTCCATGCCGAAGCCGGCCGTGCGGTAGGCGCGTCGGATGGCGAGCCGGTGGCCACTGGCCTCGGGCCGGGTGATGCCGCCCTTCCCGTCGGAGGAGTAGCCCCAGCCCGCGATGGTGGCGTAGCGGAACCGGCCCTGCGCGCGGGCGTCCTCGTCCCGCATCAGGACGAGCATGCCGCAGCCCTCGCCGGGCCAGAAGCCGTTGGCGCCCTTGTCGTAGACGCGCATCTCGCCGGTGGCGAGCGCGCCGGTCTTGGCGAAGCCGATCACCTCGAAGGGGTCGATGCTCAGGTCCACACCGCCGGCCACCGCCACGTCCATCGTGCCGCGGGCCAGCGCGTCGCACCCGGTGGAGACCGACAGCAGGGAGGACGAGCACGCGCCGTCGACGGTGAAACCGCCGCCCTTGAAGTCGAAGTGGTTGCAGATGCGGCCGGCGATGGTGTTGGCCAGGCCGCCGGCCAGGGTGTCCTCGCCGATGGGCGGGAAGGCGCTCTTGTAGCGCTGTTCGAGGCCGTCGAGGAACGCGGTGAGCGCCTCGTCGTCCCAGCCCTGCTCGCGCAGCGCGGCGCCGACGGTGCGGCGGACGTACGGCCAGCGCAGTCGCATCAGATTGGCCCGGCTGAACTCCCCGGTGAGGGTGTTGCCGATGATGACGCCGGTGTTGACGTCCGCCAGCCCCTCGCCGAACGGGAAGCCGGCGTCCTCCAGGGCGCGGGCCGCGGTGTCCAGGGCGAGCCAGTGGGTCATGTCGGTGGAGCGGAAGGTGCTGCCCGCCACCCGGTAGCGGACCCGGTCGAACTCGAATCCCTCGATCACCGCGGCCTTGGCGCTGTAGAAGCGGTCGGGGGCGGTGGGGTCGGGTGAGTAGTAGTCCTCGGCGCGCATCCGCTGGTCGGGCAGTTTACGGAAGGCACGGCGGCCCGCCAGCACGTTCTGCCAGAGCTGTTCGGGGTTCTCGGCGTCGGGGTAGCGGCAGGCGATGCCGACCACCGCGATCCGGCCGGAGGGTTCCCGCTCGTCGTTCTCGGCCGTGGTCACGGGCCTCGGTCCGCTTGCGGTCATGCCGCCACCGCCTCGTTGCCGGCCAGACGCCGTGGCTCGGCGGGCTGCTCCACCGTGCCGCTCGTCGTGTCGTTGCCCCGGCGCCGTTGCAGGCCGTGGGCGACCCACCAGCCGATACCGCGGACGGCACACACGATCGTGGTGGCGAAGAAGAGGGTGTAGACGACGTTGAAGACCATCAGCAGTCCGTAGACCATGGCGACCGAGGAGCCGAACATGAACTGGTTGAGGGGCTTCGAGGGGGTGGTTCCGGGGTCGGTGATCATGTAGTTGGTGAAGAGCACGAAGGCGACACCGCTCATCGGTCCGAGCGCGGACCAGATCGCCACGTCCCATATGAAGTGGCGCAGCACCGCTTGGATGACGAAGGCGCCGAGCCAGCCGACGATCAGCGGTATCCGCTTGGTCAGCATGGCGTTGATGACCGTGCCGGCGGTGGCGATGACCAGCGGGATGCCGACCCGGAAGAACGTGTTCGCGTTCTCGGTGAACTCGTACGGCGGGGCGATGCTGATCCAGGAGCCGAACATGAGCAGTGAGACGGTGATACCGAAGTTGGAAGGGTTCATGTAGTGCCGCATGCGCCCGTTGATCGGTGCCTGGAGGACGTGTTTGCCGGCCACACCGATGAAGACACCGAGCAGGATGGGCAGCAGCAGGTCGTTGGCGTAGAGCAGCATGTTCACCGCGAGCGCGGTGATGTGGGCGGGCAGCAGGAACTCGTACACCCTGCGGAACCCCCCGCCCAGGAAGCGGGCCCGGCGGTTCTGGGCCCAGGCGCTGATCACCTCCAGCACCATCTCGACCGCGTAGGCGAACGGCGCGCAGATGATCGGCCACAGCCAGGGCTGCTCGAAGCCGAGCAGGGTGTAGCCCAGGATGTTGAACACGCTCATGGAGATGGCGAAGTTGCGCAGTGCCAGGTAGCGGGGGTCCCGGTTGGGTTTCTTCTTCTCGGTGGGGGGCTGGGCGGCGTGCGGAGCCGCCTTGACGGTCTGGGAACGGTTGTCGGTCATCGGCTCGTCACCTCCTGGATGTCGTCGGTCAGCATGAGGGTGTGGCTGCCCGCGGTGAGCTGCTGGGTCTTGGTGTGCAGGCCGCCCTCGCTGTCGTGCCATGTGAAGTGCGCCTTCACCGGGCCGGTGTAGGTGTCGAGGCCGAAGCGCACGTCGAAGCTGCGGAAGCCTCCGTGCCCGCCGCCGCCGTCGAGCTGGGCGATCTGCCGCCCCTGCGGCGTGGTGATGCTCACCGTGGTGCCGTACGCGGGCGAGCCGGGGGCGGCCAGTCCCTCTCCGGCGGTGGCGTCCGGCGCGGGCCGGTACAGCCGCAGTGTCAGGTCGTTGCCCAGCTTCGGGGCCTGGTTGGCGTAGAAGGCCGGCGGGCCCCACTGGCGGGCTATCGCGAAGTCCAGCGCGCCGCTGCCGGTGGTGTCGGCGGTGGCGATCGCACGGGTCGGGATCGGGACGTCGAGGCCGAGCTGCTTGCTCACGTTCGCGTACTTGCCGCTGCTGGTCCGGGCGTAGAACGCCATCACCTCGTCGCCGGCCAGGTCGTCACCGGGGCCGACGTGCGGCCACATCGCGGGGTTGGAGAGCAGGTTGTCGTTGGTCATGGCCAGTTCCTGGAGCCATGGCCAGCGGTCGATCTCGCCCTTGACGAAGCCGTCGGCCTGCAGGATGTTCTGCTGGCCGTTGTTGAGGAAGTCGCCCATCTTGGCGTCCCAGCCCCAGCCGGTCCAGGCGACGCCGTTCTTCTGCGCCTCCTGCTTGAACGGGGCGATGCCGTCCCGCAGTTCGGCCTTCGCGGCGGCCGGGCTGTCGGCCTTGTTGATCCAGAGGAAGTTGCTCTCCTCCAGGCCCCAGGCGACGGTGATGTTGCTGACCATCATGTCGAAGCTGCCGTTGCCGTCGACGTCACCGAAGTCGACCCCCATGCCCTTGAAGGAGCCGTTGCCGAGCACGAACGACTTCGGGGTCGTCGCGGTGCGCTCGCCCTTGGCCTCCGTGAAGCGGATGTTGCCGGGGGTGGAACGGTTGTGCAGCAGGTGCCCGTGGCCGAAGTCGTTGGCGATGTAGACGTCGGGCAGACCGGAGCCGGTCAGGTCGGCGCCGGAGATGGCCAGCGTCCAGCCGGTGGAGTTCTCGTACGGGATGGCGTCCTTCTCCTCGACGAAGGAGACGTCCGGGTCGGTGCCGGCCGAGCCCTTGTACCAGCGCAGCACGTGGTCACCGCCCGCGTTCTTCGCGCTGGACAGCGAGTCGTTCATCTCGACGTTGTTGAGGCCGTTCGGGTCGAGCACGTCGGAGTCCGGGAAGTAGTTCCCGACGATCATCGACGGGTGGCCGCTGCCGTCGAGGTCGGCGACGTAGACGGCGTCGGTGTTCCACCTCGGTCCGTGGTACTTGCCGTCGAGACTCTGCGAGGCGACGACCTCGCGCGGGACGTACGCGGACTCGGACGGGGTCTTGGCGTCGGACTTCGCCAGGAACAGCACCGGGGTGCGTCCCCAGTAGGTGACCAGGAAGTCGTTGCGGCCGTCGCCGTTGAAGTCGCCGGGGGTGCAGCCGGTGGGCGCCATGGCGTCGTCCATCGGCAGCGGCTTGCCGTCCAGCACGAACGGGGTGAACCGGTCGGCGGTACGAGCGGTCGGGGTGTAGGTGACCACGACCGAGTCGGTACGGGTGTCGACGATGCACATGCCGTTGGCGAGTCCGTGGCCGGTGACATCGTTGACCGCGATGCTGGCGCCGACCGAGGAGATCCAGGCGCGGATCTTCTCGTAGGCGGGGTTCACCTCACGGATCGTCTTCTTCGGCTGCGAGTCGTATCCGGGCGGCATCGCGATCGGCATTTCCTTGAACTTGTACGCCGCAGCAGCCTCGTCACCGCCCGCGACGGACACCGATGTACGGACGACGAAGAACAGCGAGGTCGCCACCAATATCGTGACCACCCCTGGTATGAGCCTGCGGAATCGCTGTCGGTACGACATCCCAATTCCCTCCCGTGAACGAGAAATGAACGGCTGGCCGAGGTCATTGCGAATGTAATTCCGAAATTACTGTCGCAGTACCTGGCACTTGAGGATCTACCACCCCGGCAAGGGCTGCTTCTCTGACGTTGCCACGGTTCGAAGGGGGCACTTGCCTTCAGTGCGGGGAATATCCACGGCCCTGGCCATTGAGCAGTCTCGGAGAAGACCGGATGCGGGCGGCCTGTAAAACTCGGGTGAGATCGGACCCTGTCGAATCACAGTCTGGCGAGGTTTAAATCCATGACGCACACGTATGACGCGATCATCGTCGGGTCGGGCTCCGCGGGTGCGGCGCTCGCAGCCCGGTTGAGCGAGGACCCGGCCCGTTCGGTGCTCCTCATCGAAGCGGGCCCGGACTTTCCCGATGCGGCCGACATCCCGCACGACATCACCAACGGCAATGCCATGTCGATGAGCAAGCACGACTGGCACTACCGCGCGGAGATCATGGACGGCCGGCGCATCCTCTTCCCCCGAGGAAAGATCACCGGCGGCTCGTCCGCGGTCGGTGCCACCATCGCGCTGCGGGGTGTGCCCGAGAACTACGACAAGTGGGCGGCGGCGGGCAACCCGGCGTGGGCGTACGAGCAGGTGCTGCCGTACTTCCGCCGGCTGGAGGACGACCTGAACTTCGAGGGCCGGTACCACGGCAAGGGCGGCCCGGTACCGATCCGCAGGTTCCAGCCGGACGAGATGACCACCATGCAGCGCGCCTTCACCGAAGCGAGCCTGGCGGCCGGATTCCCCGAGGTCTCCGACCACAACCACCCCGAGGCGACCGGTATCGGCCCGATCCCGTCCAACCGGCGCGACCCCCGCTTCCGGGTCTCGACGGCGATGGCGTACCTGACGGGCGAGGTACGGGCGCGGGAGAACCTGACCATCCGCAGCGGGACGCTCGTGCACGAGGTGCTCTTCGAGGGCGACCGCGCGGTCGGCGTCCTGGTCTCGGCCGGTGCCGGCGAGCCGGAGGAACTGCGGGCGCACAAGGTCGTCCTGTCGGCCGGAGCGGTCAACACCCCGACGCTGCTGATGCGTTCGGGAATCGGCCCGGCCGACGACCTGACCGGGCTCGGGATCGACGTCCGGCTGGACCGGCCCGGGGTCGGCGCCCATCTGATGGACCACCCGCGGACCGGGGTGTTCATGCGGCCCAAGGAGGGGGCCCTGGACGAGAACGTGCCGTTCCTGCAGTCCATGGTGCGGACCACGGCCAAGGGGTCGACCGACTTCAACGACATGCAGTACTACATGGTCAACCACTTCGACCTGGAACTCTTCCCCGAGCTCCAGATGCTGGCCGGCGCTTCGATGATCTTCGGTGTGATGGTGGTGGACCAGCAGCCGGAGTCGGTCGGCCGGCTGCGGCTGGCCTCGGCCGACCCGGCGGCGGGGCCGGACATCCAGCTCGACTTCCTCTCCACCGAACGGGACCTGGAGAAGATGGTCCAGGGCGTCCGGACCTGCTGGGAGCTGGCCAACCACCCGGGGATCGCCTCGCGGGGCGACGGCTTCATCGTGCTGAACGACAAGCTCATCGAGAAGGACGCGATGGTCGAGCAGTACGTGAAGGTGAGCCTGGACAGCGGCTACCACCCGGTGGGCACGGCCCGCATGGGCACCGCTGACGACGCGGGCGCCGTGGTCGACGAACAGCTGCGGGTGCACGGGGTGCAGAACCTGTACGTGGCCGACGCCTCGGTGATGCCGAGCATCGTCAACTGCAACACCAACCTCACCTCGATCATGATCGGTGAGCGGCTGGCGGACTGGCTGCGCGCCGAGTGAACTGATCCCGCCAGGCCTCCTCCTCCGACGGCCGTTCCGGCGCCTGCCGCGCCGGAACGGCCGTCCGTATGTCCGGGATCAGGACCCGCCGGCAGGCGCACGCAGGGCAATTTGAAAGACGAGACGCCGTCACCATTCCTGCCACCATGAGAGAAAACAACGCCGCAATTACCCGCCGGACAGCAGACCCGGATATATTCCCGTTTTTCTGAATTGGTTCGCGGGGCGGCTCCCACAATCGGAAGAAAAGGCGATCATCCATGACCGATCCGAATGTGCTGAGCACGGTCCGCGTCCCCCTGGTGGGGGAGGACGAGGCCCAGGGCAGGACCGCGGAGCTGTACGAGGCGATCAAGTCCCGGATGGGCATTCCCTTCGTGCCGGACATGTTCCGCCTGGTGTCCAGCCGGCCCGACCTGCTGGAGGTCGTGATCGCCGGCTACGGCGGCGTGTTCAACGACGGCGTGCTGCCGCGTGCGACCCGCGAGATGATCTCCGCCTGGAGCTCCAAGGTCAACGGCTGCCCGTACTGCGTGGGCACCCACAACTGGTTCCTGGCCCAGTTCGGCGGCGACCAGGAACTCACCGACGCGATCGCCGGCTCCGCCTCGGTCGAGGACCTGCCGATCGACGAGCGCACCAAGGAACTCATGCGCCTGGTCACCCAGATCTGCACGGGTGCGTTCCGGGTCACCGACGAGGACTGGGCCAGGACCGAGGCCGCGGGCTGGACCAACGCGGAGATGCTGGAGGCGGTGTTCACCGCCTCGCTGTTCGCCTTCATCAACCGCCTGGTGGACGGCCTGGGCCTGGGCGACTCGGTGGCCCGCAGCCGGATCGCCTCGCAGCCGGAGGACGCCACGGTGTCCGAGCAGCGGCTGGCAGAACCCCGGTGAGCAGCCCCTCGCGCGCGATCCTGCTGACCGGGGCGTCGTCGAGCACCGGCAGATCCTCCGGCACCGGAAAGGCCGTGGCACTGCGGCTGCACCGGGCCGGCTGGCCGGTCTACGCGACCGCGCGGCAGCCCGGGGCGCTGGCCGAGCTGGAGGCCGAGGGCATCCGGGTCCTCCGACTGGATGTCAACGACGAGGATTCGATGACGGCCGTCGTCGACACGATCACCGCCGAGCACGGCTCGGTCGGCACTCTGATCAACAACGCCGCCTACAGCCTCAACGGCACCATCGGCGAGACCCCGATGGACGAGGTGCGCAGCCAGTTCGAGACGAACATCTTCGGACTGTGCCGGCTCACCCAGCTCGTGCTGCCCGGCATGCGGGCCCGGGGCAGCGGCCGGGTGGTCATGATGTCGTCCATCTTCGGTCAGTTCGCCACCCCGGGCCGCGGCTACTACCAGGCCACCAAGCACGCCCTGGAGGCCATCAGCGATTCGCTGCGCCTGGAGGTGGACACGTTCGGCATCAAGGTGGTGCTGGTCGAACCGTCGCCGGTGCTCGGCGGGTTCGTACCGATGTCGGTCGCCGACCTCGGGATGTCCGGGCAGGAGCGGGGCGGTGTGTACGACGACTTCTGGCGGTACTTCGTCGACTGGCACGGCGCCTACCGGGAAACGGAGAAGCCGAGCGGCCGGGGCCGGATGGCGGTGCGCGCGGAGACCGTGGCAAAGGTCATCGAGAAGGCGGTGACCAGCGACAACCCGAAGATCAGGTACCGGATCGGCATGCCGTCCCGGTTGCTGCCGCGGATGCGGTGGACCATCGGGGACAGGTTGTTCGAACGCTTTGTCCGGGCGTTCTTCCCCATTCCTTAGGGCGTGCCGTCACCGTGGCTCCGCCAGGAACGTCGGCGGGGCCCGGTGGCGCGGCCGCACGGAGGCGGAACCCGATGGCAGACCGCGCCGTCAACTCGTTTGGTACCGGCCGTCAGACCGCAAGAATGAAGAAGGAGGAACCCCGCATCGGTGTGACGATTGACTGGCGCACCGAAGGACATCCGCTGAGGAGCTGAGGGAAGTGCCACCGATGTTTGAAGGCCACGCGGAGCCACCGCGGCGCGGCATCACCGGTCCGGATCCCGGAGCGGACGCATGAAAGACCCGAGACTGCTCGTGCAGTCGCCGCTCAGGAGGCTGTCCCTGCTCCAGGTCCGGCACATCGCGACCGTGCAGTTCGGTGAGGCGGCCGGCGACACCGCCCGGGTCTACCGGGAGCTCGAACGGGACTTCGGGGTGCTGGCTCCGCCCATCGCCCTGCACGCCCCGGTGCCGGAACTGCTCGCTGCCTCCTGGATGACGCTGCGCGAGACCATGCTGGTCGACGGGCTGGTGCCGCGGGCCTCGAAGGAAGCGGTGGCCGCCGCCGTGTCACGGGGCAACCAGTGCCCGTTCTGCACCACCATGCACTCCACGATGCACAACTCCCTGACCGCCCGGCCCACTTCATCCGGGCGGGGCACGAAGGCGGCACCGGACGGTGGCGCCGGGACGGCCCCGGACCAGTTGACGGCGTGGATCGGCTCGGCGGGCAGGCCGCCGTTCGCACCCGAACTGATGCCGGAGCTGGCCGGGACCGCGCTCTGCCTCCAGTACCTCAACCGGATGGTCAACGTCTTCCTGGGCGCGCAGCCGCTGCCGCCGCACGCCCCGGACCGGGCTGTGGGCCCGGTGCTGCGGGTGCTGACCGGCCTGATGCGCAGCTCTGTCCGGGCCAGGGCGCGGCCGGGTACGTCGCTGTCGCTGCTGCCCGAGGCACCGCTGCCGAAGGACCTGGGCTGGGCGGAGGCCGATCCTCGGATCGCCGCGGCGCTGGCCAGGAGCACGGCGGCCGTCGAGCTGACAGCGGCCGAACTGGTGCCGGAGCCGGTCCGGGAGCTGGTGGCCGCCGAACTGGCCCGCTGGGACGGCAGCGACCCCGGTCTCGGCCGGGCCCGGCTGGACGCACCGCTGCGGGAACTGCCGCCGGCCGACCGGCCGGCGGGCAACCTCGCGCTGCTCACCGCCCTGGCCTCCTACCGGGTGGACGACGAGGTCATCGCGGCCTTCCGGCAGAACGGCGCGGGTGACCGGGAGATCCTCGCGGTCACGTCATGGGCCGCCCTGCGGGCGGCCCGGCGGCGCAGTTCCCAACTGCTCCGCGACAACTGAACAACCGGCTCCCCTCGGGTTGGAAGCAGTTGTTCCACCCATCGCCTCGCGGTGGTGTTCCGGCATAGGGTCCGTGCGCCCTGAATTCTCCAGGTGTGGATACCGATGCAGCGCAGCGGGATCCAACACTTTCATGTCGTCGCCCGAAAGCGGGTCCCATTCCCGCCGACCGGCCGGCGGCAGGCGCTGCCCTGCGCGTCCGGTCAGGACGCACTCGCTTCATCGGCACGCTCGGAGAAATACCGTGCAAATCTTTGCGGTACACATTATCGCACCGACAGAGCGTCAGTTCTGAGATGTTGCTCGGCCATTTCCGTCAGGACGCATTCGATTCATCGACAAGCTTGGAGCACTGCCATGCAGGTCGCCGTTGAGCGCGCGATAGCGACGATGTGGGACCGATACGAGGAACCACTCTCGCTCGACGAGATCGCCAACACCGCGATTCTCAGCAAGTTCTACTTCTCCCGGGTGTTCCGCAATCTAACCGGGACATCTCCGGGCCGATTCCTTTCCGTGGTCCGGCTGCACCAGGCGAAGAGCCTGTTACTGGAGACCAATCTCAGCGTCACCGAGATCTCCTACCGGGTCGGTTACAACAGCCTCGGCACCTTCACCAGCCGGTTCACCCGCAGTGTGAGCCACTCCCCGGCCCGCTACCGGGCACTGGCCCGTGCCGGGCTGCTCGCACCGAGCGGCGGGTCCGCCACGGGGCCGCAGCAGCTCCTCGACAGTGGCCGGCCCACCAGCGAGCTCGAAGGCACCATCCGTCTCCCCGGCACCGCACAGCCGGTACGGATCTACGTCGGTGCGTTCCGTGAGTCCATCGTGCAGGGCCGTCCGACCGCCTGCGCGATCCTGGACGGGCCCGGATCGTTCTCGCTGCGCCTGCCGGAGGGCGCCTGGTACATCCGGGCGGCCGTGCTCGCCATGGACGACCCGCCCTCGCCGCTCGGTCAGCGGCGCCCGCTGCTGGTGGCTTCGAGCCAGGTGCTGAACGTACGGCGGGACCAGGACACCCGGGTCAACCTGATCGGCCGTCCGCTGACCCCCCTGGACCTGCCGATCCTGCTGGCGCTGCCGGAGCTGGACTTCTCGGGTCTGCCGAAGGCGGGCGGCGCTCCCTTCGAACTCCCCGCCATCACCGGCACCTGACCGCAGGTGCGAAGGAGACGCACAGGCCGGCGTACGGACGGGCCGCACCGCTGGAGAGCGGTGCGGCCCGTCCGTACGCCGGCCCCGGCCGGTGCGGTCCTGCCGGGGCCCTCGCGGGGCCCGGTACGGGTCAGAACCCGCGGACCGGCTCCACCTCGTTCGCGGGCGGCGCGAACGGCCCCCAGGCGAAGGCCGGCATCCAGGTCACCGACGGGTCCCCGGACCAGCGCAGGTCCTCGATCTGATGCCAGGTGCGACGGCCGGTCAGCGACCGGAACACGTCGAAGGCCGGGCCGTGAACGGTGGCGACGGGAGCCCCCTCCCCCACCACCCAGTCCCGCTCCGGGGTGTCGATGCGCAACGCGGGCAGATTCCCGCCGTGCAACGCGAGGCCGAAGCCCATGGTGGCCAGGTCCAGCGCGCCGGGGAACGCCGGATGGCCGTGCGGCGCGACCGTCTCCCCCAGGCCGACGCGCAGGTCGATCTCGTGCGAGAACACGTCGAGCAGCAGGATGCGCCGCCGCAGTTCGGGGGTGCGGTCCAGCGCCTCGCGCAGCTCGCCGTCCAGGGCTTCCCACCGGTCCAGCAGACCGGGCAGGCCGACGCCCTCCGACGGGCGCAGATCGATCTGGTTGTCCTCCAGGGCAACGAACGACTCGCATATGTGGACCAGGTGTCCGATCAGGTCGCGCACGCTCCAGTCGGGGCAGGCGGGCACGCCGGCGAAGGCCGTGTCCGGCGTCCGGGTGACCAGACCGGTGATGTTCTTTCTGGTCCGCCGGTAGGCGTGGTGCTGCTCGGCCGGATCGTGTCCGGTCCCCGCCGCCGTCATGACCCGCTCCGCTCGCCCGCGGTGCCGGCCTGGCGCCGCGTCAGCATCCCGGTCCGGTACAGCCAGTTGGCGGTGTCGGCCATCGTCGTCGCGACGGGCCGCGCCGTGGGTACGTCGGCCGTCGCGGCCCGGGACACCGGTACCGCGTGCACGCAGGTGTAGGCGGCGCCGAACTCGGCGGGGATGTGCCACGGCCACCACCGCTGGACCGCATCGGTGACCCGGGCGGCGGGAAGCATGGCCCGCCCCGGCAGCCGCAGCGTCGTGAGCCGGCGGCCCGTCGCCGCGCGGAGCTGGGCCAGGTAGTCGGCCGTCGTCACGTACCGGTTGGGCCCGAAGACCCGTACCGGCTTGTCCGGCGGCGGGCCGAGGGCCAGCCCCCCGAGTACGGCGGCGGTGTCACGCACGTCGCCCAGCGGGAATCCGCCGGTGGGCCAGAGCGGCATCAGGCCGCGCAGCGCGTCGCGCAGCCGGCCGGTCTGGTCACCGAGCCCCGGGTCGTCCGGGCCCAGCAGGGCCGGGGGGTAGACGATGTGGACCGGCGCCCCGTCGTCCTGGTGCCGCCGGGCGAGCGTCTCGCAGGCCGCCTTGCTCGCCAGGTAGGGCTCGCCGGGGTCCCCCACCGGGCTTTCGGCGCGCAGTTCGGAATCGGTGGTGGGGATCAGCGCGCCGACGGTCGAGACGTACAGCACCGTGCCGGCCCCGGCCCGGACCGCCGCCTCCAGGACCGCCTCGGTGCCCGCCACATTGGTGCGGGTGATGTCGTCACGGCGCCTGCGGTCGAAGGAGTAGACCGACCCCAGGTGGATCACGGCGTCGGCGCCACGGACCGCGCGGGCCGCCGCCGCCCCGTCGGCGACGTCGCCGGTGACGGTCTCCACCGTGTCCGGGTCGACGCCGAGCGGGCCGAGCGCGGGCGCCAGCCGTAACCGGTCGCGCACCAGCAGCCGGATCCGGGCTCCACCGGCCGCGAGGGCGGCGACCGTGTGCGAGCCGAGGAAGCCGGTGCCTCCTGTCACACAGACCAACATGTCGTTCCTCCTCTTCCGTCCCCTGCTCGACGTGTCGCGTCGGCCGCCGTCGCGGCCCGTCCGCAGGCGTGTCGGTCCGGCAGGAGCTGTCGGGTGATGTCCGCCGTGCGGCGGCCCGTGCCGTCCGCCGCCTCGGTCCGCACGAAGGCGGGGACAGGCGACCGCAGACCGTACGGGGTGCGGCGGGGCCTGCGCGGTTCTCAGGCGGCCCACCCGCCGGAGGGCCCGTTCCCGCGGCGCTCGGAGTCCACCTGGACGTCCTTGGCGAAGGAGGCCATGAGTACGGGAACCGCCTCGGCCTGGAAGTCGACCTCGGAGTCGAACTCCTTGATCATTCCTTCCAGCACCAGCAGCGACAGCAGCGGAAAGGCGAACTCGGCAGCGGCGAAGACGCCGAAGTCCTTCTGGAGCTTGAACAGCCTCGGCGCGAACGCCCCGAGGTCGAAGTCCTTCGAGAGCGCCCCGGCCACCTCGTCCACCAGCTCCGTCACCGCGCTGCGGAATCCCTCCCGGTCCATGTCTGCGGGGAGCCGCGCGGCGCTGTCGAGCACGATGTCCGCACACTTCGGGCCGTTGCCCTGGGCCATGTTGAGGAAGAAGCCGGCGAAGGAGCGCCGCACCGCGTCGGGCAGCTGCACCACGAAGCCGGCGTCGAGCACCACGACCCGTCCCTCACCGTCCAGGCAGAGGTTGCCCGGATGCAGGTCGCAGTGCACCACACCGTCCACGAAGAGCATCCGGTAGACCGCCCGCAGGACGTCGCGGACCACCTCCTGGCGGCGGGCCATCGACATGCCGTGGGGCCGGAACCGGCCGATGTCCGGGACGAACTCCATGGTGAGCACCGTCGGTCCGCACAGTCCCTCGACGGGAGCCGGGATCCGCAGTTCGGTGTGGTCGGAGAGGTTGCCGCGCAGCGCGAGCAGGGAGTCGTGTTCGGCGCTGAAGTCGAGCTGGCGCAGGACGGCGCCGCCGAGCTGTCCGA
This sequence comes from Streptomyces sp. ATexAB-D23, assembly GCF_000373645.1. GTDB lineage: Bacteria > Actinomycetota > Actinomycetes > Streptomycetales > Streptomycetaceae > Streptomyces > Streptomyces castrisilvae. The sequence goes on from NZ_KB892006.1 coordinate 88,762, forward strand.
TCATCTCCTCGGCGGGCAGGTCCCGCATGCTCGGCAGCAGCCGGCCGGCCCGCGCGCCGAGCAGGGCGAGGCGCAGATCGGCCTCCAGCACCGGGCGGATGCCGTGCCGCTGCACCTTGACGGCGACCTCGGTACCGTCGGCGAGCCGTGCGCGGTGCACGCTGGCGATACTGCCGCAGGCCACCGGCTCCCAGTCGAACTCGGCGAAGGCATCGGAGAATCCGGCCTCGGCGAGGGTGCGGGCCACCGCCGCCCGCCTCGGCTGCCGCACCTCGTCGGCCAGTTCACCCAACGCGTCGCACCAGCGTTCGGGGACCAGGTCGCGGCGCGTGCTGAGCAGTTGCCCCGCCTTGACGAAGAACGGCCCCAGCGCGGTCAGCAGCCGGGGAGCGCGGTGCGCCAGCCCGGCCCGGCCACCGCGGGTCATCGTGTGCGGCAGGGCGGCGATCAGATGTCCGGTGACGATCAGGGCGGTGGCACAGGCGCGCTTCGGCAGCAGCCACCAGCTGGTCCGTTGTTCTCGCACGGCAACCCCAGATCCCTCGTGTCGGGCGGACCGAAGACGGCCCGCCAGCTAGAAAAGCAGCCCCCGGGCCGGTGATCTATACGCCATATTGCTCACTGCGGTGCCCGGCCCGTGCCGGGCGGTCCGACGTAGGACTGCGCGATGTCCAGCCACTGGCCGGCCTCCGTCCCGACAGCGGTCAGCGCGAGGTCGTCGCGGTGTCTGCGCCGGGTGACGAGCAGACAGAAGTCCTCGGCCGGGCCGGTGATCCGCTGCCCGGCCTCCGGCGGTCCGAAGGCCCACAGCTCCCCGGACGGGGCCGTCACCTCGAAACGGAACGGCTCGGCCGGAGGCCGCAGACCGCGGGCGCGGTAGGCCAGGTCCCGGGTGCGGGTCCCGAGGAAGACGATGTGGCCGATCCGGTCGGTGAGCACGCGCGGACGCCCGAGGCCGTCGCGGATGTCCTGGCCGTGCGCGTACAGCTCCGCCAACGCGACCGCGGCGAGCACACTGGCCGGCAGCGGCCCGGCCGGCCACGGCACCGGATCACGCCGTTCCAGTGCGGCCAGCCCCTTCTCGGCGGCTTCCCGTTCCTCGGCCCAGCGACGCAGCAGACCCGGGACCGGCTCCGTGACGTACTCGGCGAGCCCGGCGTCCATCCCGGACTGGAAGTCCTCCCGGACCGGCGCGGTCTCGGCCGCGAAGGCCTCCGCGTCGCTCACCGCGAGCCGGACCAGACGCGAGACGTACGCCAGGTGAGCCACCTGGTGACGGACCGTCCAGGAGGCGGCGGGGGTCGCCGCCTCCCACTCCTCGGGGCTGAGTCCTGCCACGAGATCACCGAGTTCGGTGCCCTCCACCGCCAGATCGGCGTACACGTCCTGCATTGCGGTCACGTGGCCATTCCTTTCGACGCGCCGGAGAACACAGCGGGCGAACCGGGTCCATCTTCCGGGCGGGGACGGACCGCCGCTTCTTCGCACGTGCTCTGCGCGCCGCCTTCGACGCCCCGGAAGTGACGGACCGACTTGTCCTCCCCGGCGAGGCGGCGCAGGGCGAGCAGCGCCGGTTCCAGAAGGAGACACACCAGCACCGCGCGTTCGGCGGCCTCCCGCGGCGCCCACGCGCCGTCCAGCTGCTCGATGTCCAGCTCCGACGCACGGTCCGCCAGTCGCGCGTAGGGCAGCAGCGTCCGCCAGTCGATCTCCGTACCCAGCTCCGACAAGGCATGCAGAATCTCGCCGAGGCTCCGGGCGGCGGCGGTGCCGGAGTCGACGTCCCAGCCCATCTCGGCGATCAGGCTCCACGCGCCCGCGACGCCCGGAGCCTCCGCCCGCTCGTGGTCCCCGTCCGGCGAGGCCGGCCCGCCGTCGATCAGTCCGAGGATCCGGTACGGATCCGGCTGCCGCGCCATGGTGCCGAGAACCTTCCCGGCCGCACCGACCGACAGCCGGCGCACACCTGTCAGTGCCCGGATCAACCGCAGTCGGTGCAGGTGCTCCTCGCCGTAGTCGGCGCGGGTCGCGCTGACGCGCCGGCCCGGGGACAGCAGCCCTTCCCGGAGGTAGTACTTGATCGTCGCGGCCGGCATCCCGCTGAGGCTGCTGAGTTCCGCCAACGTCATGGGGCCCCGCCCGTCCGCGGCGGTGCCGACGGAGTACCGGGTCCCGTCCTCACATGCGAAGTGCCCCGGCCCGCGCCCGGCTCCTCGGCGGGGTGCCGCGGGTCACCCGCGGACGTGGGCGGCTGCCGCCGCTCGTCGTCCGGACCGGGCGGCGGGCCGGTCCCCTCCCCCTCGGCCACCGGAACCGCGCATGCGTGAAGTGGTTTCGTCAAAGGGGTCCCTCCCCGGAGAACGGGCTCCTGACCAGGCCGGCCGACGCGGCGGAACGAGTCTGTCGCCGGATCCGGCGATCTGTCTTCTCGTCCGTTGCCCGGTGCGGATCGTCTCCGCATCGGTGCGGAACCGGCCGGCGGTCACGAAGGCGCCCTCTCCGGGGCCCGGACGGCCACCCGCGTTGCCGTCAGGCGGCCGTGGCCTTGGGGACCGTGGGGACCTACGTGCTCACAGCAGCCCGAGCGACCGCAGGGCACGGCGCTGGGCCGGGGAGGGGTGGGAGGGCCAGTAGACGTAACAGACCCCGCCCGTACCGCTCTTGACCTTGCCCTCCGCGTCGTAGCGCTTCGTGCGCAGCCAGATCGTCTCCCACTCGTGGCGGCGGTAGACGTGGCGCACCGCCTCGTCGTCCGGTGACGCGGGGTCGTTGGCGATGACGTCGCCGTCGGGGGTGAAGCCGATGACGGTCATAAGATGGCCGGAGGTGCCGTAGCCCGCGCCGGTCAGTTCCTCCTTGAGGAAGGACTGCGAGGTGATGACCGGGATGCCTGCCCGGACCAGGGTCTCCACGTCCTTGAGGGAGCCGAGCCGGGTCACCGCGGCGCTCATGTCACGGTAGGTCGCCGCGTAGGCGGCGTTGAACGGCCAGTTGCCGCAGCCCTCGTACTGGTTGTCGTACGTGAAGCGCGCGGCGTGGCAGACCTGGGGGTCCTGGAGTCCGGGCTCGACCCAGGCGAGGTCGTCGGCGGAGGGGGTGCGGCCCCAGTACTCGATGATCATCTGCGAGGAGGTGGGGCTGCACCACGCCTCGCCGCCGTTGTCGTATTCGGGGTACTGCCCGACGTGGACGTTCTGCGAGTAGCGCGGCACCGGCAGCTCACGGACGAGGCCGGGGGTGCTGGCGGGGACGGTGAAGCGGTCGGGGATGTCCGAGGCCATCGCGCCGATCCGCCACACGGTCGGGGTGAGCCGGCTGCCCGGGGTGCGGTAGAGGGTGAGCCGCAGCCGGTAGGAGAGCAGGCGCAGGCCGCTCGCCGCGTCGTCCACCGAGAAGGTGTCGGTCCAGACGGAGCTCTTGCCGTCGCTCTGGTCGTCCACGGAGGTGCGGCGGATGTCGCCGTCGCCGGCCGCCCAGCGGCCCATGACGTACCAGGGGGACTCGGTGCCGTCCGAGTAGCGGCCGCACAGTTCGATCCGGATCCAGGTGCCGGCCGGGGTGTCCGCGTTCCAGGAGGCGATCACCTCGGTCGCGGGGACGGTCGAGCGGTGGACGGGTGAGGTCCAGGTCGCGTAGTCCCACGCGGCGGTGGTGCCGGTGTGCGGGTCGGTGTAGTCCGTGCGGCCCAGCGAATGGCCGATGACGAGCCCGGCGCGGCGGCCGGCGACCGCGCGGGTCCCGGCGCCGTGGCCGCAGCGCCAGTCGGTGTACGTGGTCCAGGCGTGGTTGTCCACCGAGGGGGGCGGGGCCGTGGGGCGGTGGTGCGGGGTGGCGGCCGCCACAGTGGCGGTGGAGAGCGTTCCGGCGCCGGCCGCGGCCGCGATGGCGGCGGTGAGCACGGTTCGGCGTGAGGTCGGACTGGGCATGGGCGAGACCCCCGGTCGTCGGCGGAATGGGGCTGCGGTGCACAACAGTGCGCCAACTATCGCGGGTCGCGTCCCGGTTCGGCCAGCGATTCGGCCCGTGCCGGTCAATCAATATTGGTCTCGACCACTGGCGTGACCTGCGGCTGCGCGGGAGCGCCCGCAGGGCGCCCGGCTCGTAGGCTGGGTGCATGAACGACCTCTCGCACCACGCCGCGCGACTGCGCGCCCTCGCGCCGTCCTGCGGACCGGTGCGGCTCGTCGCCGTCGACGGCCACGCCGGATCGGGCAAGAGCACCTTCGCCGAGCGCCTCGCCGAGGCGCTCGGCGGCGCCCCCGTGCTGCACCTGGACGACCTGGCGACACACCAGGAGCTGTTCGCCTGGACGGACCGGCTGCGCGAACAGGTGACCGAACCGCTCTCGCGGGGCGAGCCCGCGCGCTACGCGCCGTACGACTGGACGGCCCGGACCTTCGGGCCGCCGCGGACCCTGGAGCCCGCGCCCGTGATCCTCATCGAGGGGGTCGGCGCGGGCCGGCGCGCGCTGCGCCCGCTGCTGGCCCGGCTGCTGTGGATGGACCTTGCGGCCGAGGAGTCCTGGGAGCGCGGGCGGCGGCGGGACGGGCCCGCGCTGAGCGCGTTCTGGGACGGCTGGACCGCCGCCGAGACCGCGCACTTCTCGGCCGACCCCTCGCGCCCCCATGCGGACGCTCTGGTACGGCAGTTGCCCGTGGGGTACGAGTGGCTGGAAGGGCCCGTACGGGCGCGCTGCTGAACCGTTCCGTCACATGGTGTGACCGTTTCGCGGCGCCGTACCGAGCAGTCGGAAATCGCCCGGGAAGTACCTCAACTCCGCTTGACCCGGGGGCGGTACAGGTCTTACGTTCTCAATGTGCGGCTTTTCGGAGCCCCCACAGACGCGAAGCCCCCGGTTGTTCCCCCGTGATCGGGGGCTTCGTCCTGTGCTCCCCGCACCTCCCCGGCCGCCACCGGACCCCTCCCCCTCACCCTGGGTCACGACGCGTCTTCGGCCTGCGGCACCCTTAGTCGGATACTCCCTGCACAGGTACGATGCCTCTCGGTGCGGTCAATTCCCGTCCACGGCACAGTGTTTCGGCGCGCCTCGGCGGGCTTTCGGGCGGCGGGACATCCTGGGGGCACGTTTGTGGGGGACCTGATGGACATCGGCACGCAGGGCGCGCAGGCCCCCGCCGACCTCGCCTGGCTGCGGGGCGTGGACGCCTACACGATGGGCGCGTATCCGCAGGCCGAGGAGGAATTCCGGGCCGCGGTCCGCCACGATCCCGGCATGGCGGACGCCTGGCTCGGGCTGCACGCGCTGCGGGTCGACACGGCGTCCGCGCTGCTGCACATGCACCGCCACCGCGACCGCTTCGGCGAGCAGCGCAGCCGCTACCGACGCACGCTCAACTCCTGGTACTGGCTGGGCTGGTGGGTGCAGCCGGTGCTGGAGAGTCCGCGGGACCTGCTGCTGGCACACGCCTCCCACTGGCTCGACGGCCGCCATGTGCCCGAGCTCGACCGGGCGCTCGCCGCCCTGGCGCCGGTGGACACCGACCCGCAGGTCCGCTTCCTGCACGCCTGCCGCTCCTACCTGGTCAAGGACTGGGAGCAGCTCGTGCGCCACACCGAGCGGTTGGTGGACGACCCGATGCTCGGCATCGAGGCGGGGCTCTTCGGCGGTATGGCGCGGGTGCGGCTGGAGATGTACGGGCAGGCCGAACCGATGCTCGCGACGGCCCTGATGCGCTGCCGCAGCGAGCAGCCTCAGCGCAAGGAGCTGCGCTACTGGCTGGCCCGCGCACACGAGGGCACCGGCCGCAGCGCCGCCGCCCTGCCGCTCTACCGGGCCGTGCACCGGATCGACCCCGCCTTCATGGACACCTCGGCGCGGCTGGCGGCCATCGCGGACTACGACGGGCTGGACGGTTCCGAGGACCTGCCGGGTCTGGCCACGGTGTCGCTGACCGGTCTGGAGGCGGATGTGGCCTTCGCGGAGGGCAGGACGGACGGCGACTCCTCGCCGGGCGCCGACCTGCCGGACGGCCGGGACCTGCCGCCGGGCGGTGAGGCGCAGGATCTGCCCGGGTCCGTGGTCCCCCCGCCGGCCGGCGGGGCGCGGGCGAAGACCTCCGTCCCGGGGCAGCCGGCGCCGCAGCCCTTCCCGGCCGGGCCCAGCGACCCGGCCCTGCTGGCCGAGGCGCTGGCCGAGCTGGAGCGGATGGTCGGCCTGGAGCCGGTGAAGCGTCAGGTCAAGGCGCTCTCCGCGCAGCTGAACATGGCGCGGCTGCGGGCCGGCCAGGGGCTGCCCGTACAGCCGCCGAAGCGGCACTTCGTCTTCTCCGGTCCTTCCGGCACCGGCAAGACGACGGTGGCCCGCATCCTGGGCCGGGTGTTCTACGCGCTGGGCCTGCTCGGCGGGGACCATCTGGTGGAGGCCCAACGGGCGGATCTGGTGGGCGAGTTCCTGGGCCAGACCGCGGTGAAGGCCAATGAGCTGATCGATTCGGCGCTGGGCGGGGTGCTCTTCGTGGACGAGGCGTACAGCCTCTCCAACACCGGGTACAGCAAGGGCGACGCATACGGCGACGAGGCCCTTCAGGTGCTGCTCAAGCGGGCGGAGGACAACCGGGACCATCTGGTCGTCATCCTGGCCGGCTATCCCGAGGGCATGGACCGGCTGCTGTCCACCAACCCCGGGCTCTCCTCGCGCTTCACCACCCGGGTGGACTTCCCCAGCTACCGGCCGCTGGAGCTCACCGCGATCGGTGAGGTGCTGGCCGCGGAGAACGGCGACGTGTGGGACGAGGAGTCGCTGGACGAGCTGCGCTCGATCAGCGGCCATGTGGTCGACCAGGGCTGGCTGGACGAGCTGGGCAACGGCCGCTTCCTGCGGACGCTGTACGAGAAGAGCTGCGCCTACCGCGACCTGCGGCTCTCGGGCTGTACGACGGTGCCGACCCGGGACGACCTGGCGACGCTGCGGCTGCCGGACCTGATGCAGGCGTACGGCGAGGTGCTGTCGGGGCGCGGTCCGGTGGGCCGGGGGCCGCAGGAACCGCCCGTGCTGTGAACCACGCACCGCACCCCCGGCCGCCGGGAGGTTCCGGCGGCCGGGGGTGCGGGTGTGCGGTTGCGGTTGCGGTTGCGGTTGCGGTTGCGGTTGCGGTTGCGGTTGCGGTTGCGGTTGCGGTCAGCCGACCAGGGCCGTGACCCCGTCCGGGTCCGCGGTGCGCTCCTCGGTGCGGCGGGGCTCGGTGACCCGGTGCGCCGGGTCGCGCACCTCGCCGACCAGCATTTCGAGGACGTCCTCCATGGCGACCAGACCGAGCACCCGGCCGGAGGCGTCGGCGACCTGGGCGAGGTGCGTCGCGGCGCGGCGCATCACGGTGAGGGCGTCGTCCAGCGGGAGTTCGGCCCGTACGGTCGCCATCGGGCGCCACAGCTGCTGCGGCACCGCCCGGTCGCCGTCCTCCAGGTCCAGGACGTCCTTGACGTGCAGGTAGCCCATGAACGGGCCGCCGCCCCCGGCGCAGACCGGGAAGCGCGAGAAGCCCGTGCGCACGGTCAGCTCCTCGATCCGGCGCGGGGTGACGGAGGGGTCCACCGTCACCAGCGTGGCGCGGTGCAGCAGCACGTCGGTGACGGGCCTGCTGCCCAGCTCCAACGCGTCCTCCAGCCGCTCCTGGGCCTCGGGTTCGAGGAGCCCGGCCTGACCGGAGTCCTCCACGAGGCGGTTGAGCTGTTCGCTGGTGAAGACGGCCTCCACCTCGTCCTTCGGTTCGACGCCGAAGAGCCTGAGCACCAGCCGGGCGCAGGCGCCGAGCGCCGCGGTGACCGGGCGGCACAGCCGGGCGAAGCCGACGAGGCCGGGGCTGAACCACAGCGCGGTCTTCTCCGGCGCGGCCATCGCCAGGTTCTTCGGGACCATCTCGCCGATGACGAGGTGGAGGAAGACGACGAGGACGAGCGCCAGCACGTAGCCGAGCGGGTGGATCAGTCCCTCGGGCAGGTGCACCGCGGCGAAGACCGGCTCCAGGATGTGGGCGACGGTGGGTTCGGCGACGGCTCCCAGGGTCAGGGAGCAGACGGTGATGCCGAACTGGGCGGCCGCCATCATCTGCGGCAGGTTCTCCAGGCCGTACAGCACCTGGCGGGCCCGGCCGGAACCGGCCGCGGCGAGGGGTTCGATCTGGCTGCGGCGTACGGAGACGAGAGCGAACTCCGCGCCGACGAAGAAGCCGTTCGCGAGGACGAGGAATCCGGCGAAGACCAGTTGGAGCAGGCTCATCGCGCCGCCTCCAGGACGGGCCGCTGCGGGGCGTCCGCCCCGAGAACGCCGGCCGTGCGGACGAAGCGGACCTTCTCGGCCCGGTAGTGGCCGACCTGGCGGACCGCGATCCGCCAGCCGGGCAGCTCGGCCCGGTCTCCCGGCGCGGGAATGCGGCCCAGCAGGTCGGCGACGAGCCCGGCCACCGTCTCGTACGGGCCGTCGGGCACGTCGAGTCCTATCCGGCGCAGGGTGAGGACCCGGCAGCTGCCCTCGGCATCCCAGGCTGGCCTGCCGTCCTCGGGCGGCGCGGGGGCCAGCTCGGGCCGGTCGGCGCCCTCGGCGTCGTGCTCGTCGCGGACCTCGCCGACGAGCTCCTCGATGATGTCCTCCAGGGTGACGACCCCGGCGGTGCCGCCGTACTCGTCGACGACGACGGCGATCGGCTGCTCCTCGCGCAGCCGCTGGAGCAGCTGTTCGACGGGCAGTGTCTCGGGCACCAGCAGCGGCGGCACGGCGATCCGGCCGGCCGGGGTGCGCAGGCGTTCCGCGGCCGGGACGGCGAGGGCGTCCTTGAGGTGGATCATGCCGACGACCTCGTCGATGCGCTCCCGGTAGACGGGGAAGCGGGAGAGACCGGTGGCGCGGGTGAGGTTGAGGACGTCCGCCGCGGTGGCGGAGGTCTGGAGGGCGCTGACCTTCACACGCGGGGTCATGACGTGCTGGGCGGTGAGCCCGGCGAGCGACAGGGTCCGTACGAAGAGGTCCGCAGTGTCCTGTTCGAGGGTGCCCGCCTCGGCCGAGTGCCGGGCGAGCGAGACCAGCTCACCGGGGGTCCGGGCGGAGGCCAGCTCGTCGGTCGGCTCGACGCCCAGGAGGCGCACCAGCCGGTTGGCCGCGGTGTTCAGGGCGCCGATGACCGGCCGGAAGACACGCGTGAAGCGGTCCTGCGGTCCAGCGACGAACCGGGCGACCTGGAGCGGCTTGGAGACCGCCCAGTTCTTCGGGACGAGTTCGCCGATGACCATCTGGACGGCGGCCGCGAGCAGCATGCCGGTCACCACGCTGATGGTGGGGACGGCTCCGTCGGGCAGGCCGGTCAGGGTGAAGGGGCCGTTCAGCAGCCGGGCGAGCGCCGGCTCGGCGAGCATGCCGACCACCAGGGAGGTGATGGTGATGCCGAGCTGGGTGCCGGAGAGCTGGAAGGAGAGTTCGCGCAGGGCGCCGACGACGGTGCGGGCCCGCCGGTCGCCCTCGGCGGCGGCGCGCTCGGCGTCCGCCCGTTCCACGGTGACGAGCCCGAATTCGGCCGCCACGAAGAATCCGTTGGCGAGGATGAGAAGGAATGCCGCGCAGAGCAGCAACAAGGGGGTTGTCATGCCGCCGCCTCCGCTGAGGGGGCGGCGCAGGTACTACCGGACGATCCGTCCATTGCTGGAGGGAGTCACTCCTCGGGTCGCAGGAAAGCCCCGCCGGCCTCATGGGCCTTTGGTGCGGGGCGGGGCGCGCACAGGGCGCCGCCGTCTTCCAGAGTAATCAACGAGAGCCCCTGCGGGGCAGGGGGCTCAGCCGTTGTCCGTGCCGGTGCCGCGTGTCTCGGCGAGGTCCCGGAGGGCGCGGGCATCGCGGATGGCCTGCTGCTTGGCGATTCCGGGCTGGATGCCGAGGGCGGGCATGCTGGTGCCGTCGCTGAGGTCCAGGAAGACCCACGGATCGCCGGCCCGCAGGTTGACCCGGACGATTTCCGCCCATGAGAGCCGCCGGGTGCGCGTGAGATTGACCACGGTCACCCCTTCGTCGTCCGCGACGACCTTGGGGCGGCTGAGCAGCGCCAGGACGCCGAAGAAGAGCAGCGCGGTGAAGACGAAGCTGACCCGTTCTCCCCCGCTGAGCTGTTCGAGGGTGAAGGCGACGACGGTGATGACGGCGAACATCGCCGCCCCGACCGTCAGCAGGACCACCCGGGTGCGGGTGGGCCGGAAGGTGACCGGCAGGGCCGGCGCGCCGGGCGGGGGTGTGGCGTCTGACATGTGCTTCTTCTGTCTCCCGCCGTCAGAGGCGGCAGGCGTGGATGGCCGTGGTGAGGATGGCGCGGGCGCCGAGGTCGTACAGGTCGTCCATGATCCGCTGCGCCTCCTTGGCGGCGACCATGGAGCGGACGGCGACCCAGCCCTCGTGGTGCAGCGGGGAGATGGTCGGCGACTCCAGGCCCGGGGTGAGGGCGACGGCGCGCTCCAGGTGCTCGACGCGGCAGTCGTAGTCCATCATCACGTAGCTGCGGGCGACCAGGACGCCCTGGAGGCGGCGCAGGAACTGCTGGACCTTGGGCTCGTCGGCCGGGGCGCCGGTACGGCGGATGACGACCGCCTCGGACGTCATGATGGGCTCGCCGACGACTTCGAGGCCGGCGTTGCGCAGGCTGGTCCCGGTCTCGACCACGTCGGCGATGACCTGGGCGACACCGAGTTCGATGGCGGTCTCGACGGCTCCGTCGAGGTGGACGACGGAGGCGTTGGCCCCGGAGTCGGCGAGGTGCTTGGCGACGACGCCCTCGTAGGAGGTGGCGATCGTCAGACCGTCGAAGTCCTGCGGGCCCGCGACGGTGCCCGGCTTGGCGGCGTAGCGGAAGGTGGAACGGGCGAAGCCGAGCTGGAGGATCTCCTCGGCCTCGGCGCCGGAGTCCAGCAGCAGGTCGCGGCCGGTGATGCCGATGTCGAGGCGGCCCGAGCTGACGTAGATCGCGATGTCGCGGGGGCGCAGGTAGAAGAACTCGACCTGGTTGGCCGGGTCGACCAGGACGAGTTCCTTGGACTCCTTGCGCTGCTGGTAGCCCGCCTCATGGAGCATCGCCATCGCAGGCCCGGAGATAGCACCCTTGTTGGGGACGGCGATGCGCAGCATGAGGTCGGGTTTCCTTTGCGAAGGGGTGGCGGGATACGTACGGGAGGTGCGGGGAGCCGGGCTCAGAGGTGGGCGTAGACGTCGTCCAGGGAGATCCCGCGCGCGACCATCATCACCTGGACGTGGTAGAGCAGCTGCGAGATCTCCTCGGCGGCGGCGTCCTTGCTCTCGTGCTCGGCGGCCATCCAGACTTCGGCGGCCTCCTCGACGACCTTCTTGCCGATGGCATGGACCCCCTTGTCCACCAGTTCGGCGGTGCGGGAGGTGGAGGGGTCGCCGTTGGCGGCCTTGAGCTTCAGCTCGGCGAAGAGCTCTTCGAAGGTTTTGTTCGCCATGATGTGCTCAGAATACGGGGTGCCGGGCCCGCACTCAGCGCCAGGGTTCGCTGACCGAGCGCAGTGTGGCGGCGGTGGCGACGGCGGCGGTGACCGCTTCGTGCCCCTTGTCCTCGTTGGACCCTTCCAGGCCGGCGCGGTCGAGTGCCTGCTCCTCGGTGTCGCAGGTGAGGACGCCGAAGCCGACCGGGACACCGGTGTCGACGGCGACCTGGGTGAGACCGTTGGTGACCCCGTGGGACACGTATTCGAAGTGCGGGGTGCCGCCGCGGATGATCACGCCGAGGGCGACGACCGCGTCGTATCCGCGCCCGGCCAGCACCTTCGCGACGACCGGGAGCTCGAAGCTGCCCGGGACCCGCAGCAGGGTCGGCTCGTCGATGCCCAGCTCGTGCAGCGCGCGCAGGGCGCCGTTGACGAGTCCGTCCATGACCTGCTCGTGCCACTGCGCGGCGACGACCGCCACGCGGAGGTCGCCGCAGTTGCGTACGGACAGTTCGGGTGCGCCCTTGCCGCTCATGTCTCTCCTGCTTCTGTGTACGGGTGAGTGCTGCTGCTACTGGTTGCCGCAGGTCGCCGCGGTGGCGGCGTCGAGCCAGGGCAGGTCGTGCCCCATGCGGTCGCGCTTGGTGCGCAGGTACCGCAGGTTGTGCTCGCCCGCCTGGACGGGCATCGGCTCGCGGCCGGTGACGGCCAGCCCGTGCCGCACGACCGCGGCGGTCTTGTCCGGGTTGTTCGTCATCAGGCGCAGGCTGCGCACGCCGAGGTCCTTGAGGATCTGGGCGCCCGCCGCGTAGTCCCTGGCGTCGGCGGGCAGGCCGAGCTCCAGGTTGGCGTCGAGCGTGTCGACGCCCCGCTCCTGCAGTTCGTACGCGCGCAGCTTGGACAGCAGGCCGATGCCGCGGCCCTCGTGGCCCCGCAGGTAGACGACGACGCCGCGGCCCTCGTCCGTGATGCGGCGCATCGAGGCGTGCAGCTGGGGACCGCAGTCGCAGCGTTCGGACTGGAAGATGTCACCGGTCAGGCACTCGGAGTGGACCCGGACCAGGACGTCCTCGCCGTCCCCGATGTCGCCGTGGACCAGCGCGACGTGCTCGACGCCGTCCACGGTGGAGCGGTAGCCGTACGCGGTGAACGCGCCGAAGCGGGTCGGCAGCCGGACCTCGGCCTCGCGGCGGACGGTCGGCTCGCTGGTGCGCCGGTAGGCGATCAGGTCCTCGATGGAGATGATCGTCAGTCCGTGCTTGCGGGCGAAGGGCACCAGCTGGGGCAGGCGCAGCATGACGCCGTCCTCGCCCGCGATCTCCACGATCGCCCCGGCGGGCCGCAGCCCGGCGAGCCGGGCGAGGTCGACGGCCGCCTCGGTGTGGCCGTTGCGGGCGAGCACCCCGCCGGAGCGGGCGCGCAGCGGGAAGACGTGGCCGGGGCGCACGAAGTCGCCGGGGCCCGCGGTGCCGTCCGCGAGCAGGCGCAGGGTGGTGGCGCGGTCGGCGGCGGAGATTCCGGTGGACACGCCGTGGGCGGCGGTGGCGTCGACGGAGACGGTGAAGGCGGTCTTCATCGACTCGGTGTTGTGGTCGACCATCTGCGGCAGTTCGAGCCGCTCCAGTTCGTCGCTCTCCATGGGGGCGCAGATGAGGCCGCGGCACTCGCTCATCATGAAGGCGATGATCTCGGGGGTGGCCTTCTCGGCGGCGATGACGAGGTCGCCCTCGTTCTCCCGGTCCTCGTCGTCGACGACCACGACGGGCCGGCCGGCGGCGATGTCCCGGACGGCCTGCTCGACGGGGTCGAGCGAGAGGTCGTCGGCGGCTGCTTCGTGTTCCCGGTGCAGCCAGGTGGGCTGGGCTGTCATGCCGTGGCTCCTTCCAGAGCGGGTGTCCGCGTACGCAGCCACCAGTCGCGCATGCCCCACAGGACGAGGGCCCCGTAGACGACGTAGATGAGACCGGAGAAGGCGAGTCCGCTGTGGAAGTTCAGCGGGACGCCGACCAGGTCGACCAGGAGCCAGGCGAACCAGAACTCGACCATGCCGCGGGCCTGGGCGAGCATCGCCACGAGCGTCCCGGCGAAGATGTAGGCGTCCGCCCACGGGCTCCAGGAGAGCGAGGGGAAGGCGGTGAACAGCCCGCCGACCGCGAGGGTGCCGAGGGCGGCCCCGCCGGCCAGGTAGCCGCGTTCGCGCCAGGTGGCGAACCGTACGGCGATGGAGCCGTCCTGCGCCCGCTGCCGGCCCCGGGTCCACTGCTGCCAGCCCCAGACGGCGACGGCGATGACGATGACCTGCTTGCCGACGCTGCCCGCCTGGTGGACGGAGACGTTGGCGGCGACCAGCACGGCGCCGGACAGGAGCTGGGCGGGCCAGGTCCAGATCGAGCGCAGCCAGCCCAGCGTCAGGGCGATCAGCCCGATGGTGTTGCCGATCATGTCGGACCAGATGATGTGCTGCCCGAGGACGGTGAAGGCCTCGGAGTTCAGCCAGTGCAGGGCGCTCATTCGACCGGCTCCCGCTTCTGGTTCCCGGGCGCGGAGTCACCGAGCAGCCGCTCGACGTACTTGGCGATGACGTCCACTTCGAGGTTGACCGGGTCGCCGGGCTGTTTGATGCCGAGCGTGGTCAGCGCGAGGGTGGTGGGGATGAGGCTGATGGTGAAGAAGTCGGGTCCGGCGTCCACGACGGTGAGGCTCACGCCGTCGACGGTGATCGAGCCCTTCTCCACCACGTAGCGGGACAGGCCGTCCGGCAGGGAGACCTTCACGATCTCCCAGTTCTCGGACGGCCGGCGCTCCAGGATGCGGCCGGTGCCGTCGACATGGCCCTGGACGATGTGTCCGCCGAGCCGTCCGCCGAGCGCCATGGGGCGTTCCAGGTTGACGCGGGAGCCGGTCGTCAGGGCGCCGAGGCTGGAGCGGTTCAGCGTCTCGGCCATCACATCGGCCGTGAACTCGTGCTCGCCGAGGTCCACGACGGTCAGGCAGACGCCGTTCACGGCGATGGAGTCCCCGTGCCCGGCGCCCTCGGTGACGACGGGGCCGCGCAGACGGAAGCGGGAGGCGTCCTCCAGCTTCTCGACGGCGACGACCTCACCCAGTTCTTCGACAATTCCGGTGAACACTCAGTTTTCCTTCCGGGCGGCGGGGCCGGGTACGGCGGTGACGCGCAGATCGGGGCCGATGCGGACGGTCTCCGTCACATCGAGGCGCAACGCCTCGGTGAGGGTGGAGATTCCGGCGTCGGCAAGGGCCGCGGGGCCTGCGCCGAGGAGTACGGGAGCGAGGTAGCCGACGACCTTGTCGACCAGTCCCGCGGCGATGAAGGCGCCGGCCAGGACCGGGCCGCCTTCGAGGAGTACGGAGCGCACGCCGCGCGCGTGGAGGGCGGCGAGCAGTGCGGGCAGGTCGAGGCCGGGTCCGGTGGCCGCGCGGGGCAGGCGCAGGACGGCCTCGTCGGGGAGGTGGCGGCTGTCGGCGTCGTCGGCGACCGCGATCAGGGTGGGGGCGCCGGCGTCGAGGACCCGGGCGCCGGGCCGTACGGCGGTGGCCCGGGTGTCGACGACGACGCGCAGGGGCTGGACGGCGCCGTCGATGCCCCGCACCCCGAGCTGGGGGTCGTCGGCGCGGGCGGTGCCGGAGCCGACCACGACCGCGTCGGCCTCGGCGCGGAGCCGGTGGACGTCGGCGCGGGACTCGGCGGAGCTGATCCAGCGGCTGGTGGCGTCGGCGGCGGCGACCCGGCCGTCCAGGCTCGCCGCGTACTTCCAGGTGACGTGCGGGCGGCCGAGGCGCACCGAGGTCAGCCAGGCGGCGTTGCCCGCTTCGGCCTCTTCGGCGAGAAGGCCCGCCTCGGCCTTGATCCCGGCGGCGCGCAGGGTGTCCGCGCCGCCGGTGGCCCGCGGGTTCGGGTCGCCGACGGCGTACACCACGCGGGCGATGCCGGCCTCGATGAGCGCCTGGGCGCAGGGGCCGGTGCGGCCGGTGTGGTTACAGGGTTCGAGGGTGACGTAGGCGGTGCCGCCGCGGGCCGTGCCGCCGGCCGCGCGAAGGGCGTGGATCTCGGCGTGCGGGCCGCCGGCGCGCTGGTGGAAGCCCTCGCCGACGGTCTGCCCGGACGCGTCGAGGACGACGCATCCGACGACCGGGTTGGGGCTGGTGGAGCCGAGGCCGCGGGCGGCGAGCGTGATGGCTCGGCGCATGGCGGTGGTGTCGGCTGCGGTGTCCACCGGGTCCTCCTGCCTCTTCGGGCACGGACTCCGGGGCCTGTCGATGACGACAGATGAAGCGGAACGCACGACGGGGACGCCGGATGCCGGAAAACACGGATGGCCCGGTTGCCCGAAAACCATCCGCCGACGGCGGCGTACCCGCGAAACGGCCCGCCGCGCACTGCCTCCCATCCGGACTTTAACCGTCGGTCCAGGAATCCCACCTGGTCAACCGGCCGCTGGATGCGGACGGGTCGCGGACTATAACCGCCGGTTCGGAATTGCACCGACCCCGGAGTGCGCTGCTGCTGGTACACGATCAGTGTGCCACGACCGGGCATGACCCATACGGGCGAACGCTGTGGAGTGGCTCACAGACACCGCGTGACAAGGGCTCTTTTCGGACACCCGCACAGGAATGAACCACGAATGGTCCAGACCTATTGACGCACTGGTCTAGTCCTCTTAATCTCTGCGTCACCTCCGAGGAACGGTTCCCCGGCGTGCGCACGCCCGGGACCCAACACGACCCACCCCCTTGTCAGTTGTGTTCTGCCGACCTCCCCAGGAGGAACCGAACGTGCTGTCCCCCACCCGTGCGAGAGCCACGCTCCTCGCCGCCGGCGCCAGTGTCGCCGCGCTGCTGCTCGGCTCGCTCTCCGCGACCCCCTCGCAAGCCGCCGACCAGGAGTCCTGTCGCCCCGACGGGCTCTACGAGACGCCGGGCGTCTCGGTCCCCTACTGCTCCGTGTACGACTCCGAGGGCCGCGAGAAGATGGGCGCCGACCACCCGCGGCGCGTCATCGGCTACTTCACGAACTGGCGGACCGGCAAGGACGGCAAGCCGGCCTACCTCGCCTCCGACATCCCCTGGGACAAGGTCACCCACCTCAACTACGCCTTCGCACACGTCGACGGCGCGAACAAGCTCTCGGTCGGGACGGACGGACCGGAGAACGCGTCGACCGGCATGACGTGGCCGGGAGTCGCCGGTGCCGAAATGGACCCCGATCTCCCCTACAAGGGCCATTTCAACCTGCTCAACAAGTTCAAGAAGCAGTATCCGAACGTGAAGACGATGGTCTCCGTCGGCGGCTGGGCCGAGACCGGCGGCTACTTCGACGACAGTGGCGAGCGCGTCGACTCCGGCGGCTTCTACTCGATGGCCACCAACGCCGACGGCTCGGTCAACCAGGCCGGGATCGACACCTTCGCGGACTCGGCGGTCGCCTTCATCCAGAAGTACGGCTTCAACGGCGTCGACATCGACTACGAGTACCCGACCACCATGAAGGACGCCGGCAACCCGCTGGACTGGACGCTGTCCAACGCCCGCCGGGCCGGTCTGGTCAAGGGCTACGCCGCGCTGATGAAGACCCTGCGCGAGAAGCTCGACCGGGCGTCCGCCGCCGACGGCACCCACTACCTGCTCAGCGTCGCCGCCCCCTCGTCGGGCTACCTGCTGCGCGGCATGGAGACCTTCCAGGTCCAGAAGTACCTGGACTACGTCAACATCATGTCGTACGACCTGCACGGCGCCTGGAACGAGTACGTCGGCCCCAACGCCGCGCTCTTCGACGACGGCAAGGACGCGGAACTCGCCCAGGCGAGCGTCTACTCGACGTCGCAGTACGGCGGGACCGGCTACCTCAACACCGACTGGGCCTACCACTACTTCCGCGGTTCGATGCCGTCCGGCCGGATCAACATCGGCCTGCCGTACTACACCCGCGGCTTCAAGGACGTGCAGGGCGGCACCAACGGCCTCTGGGGCAAGGCGGCTTCGACCGACTGCCCGGCGGGCGCGGGCCTGACCAAGTGCGGTGACGGCGCCGTCGGCATCGACAACCTCTGGCACGACGAGGACACCGCCGGCAAGGAGTCGCCCGCCGGCTCCAACCCGATGTGGCACGCCAAGAACCTGGAGAAGGGCATCGTCGGCGACTACGTCACGGACTACGGGTTCCCCGCGGACACGAAGCTGACCGGCACCTACGTCCGCAACTACGACTCCACCCTGGTCGCGCCCTGGCTGTGGAACGCCGAGAAGAAGGTCTTCCTCTCCACCGAGGACGAGCAGTCCGTGCAGGCCAAGGCGGACTACGTGGCCGACAAGGGCATCGGCGGCACGATGATCTGGGAGCTGGCCGGCGACTACGGCTGGGACGCCGCCAAGGGGCAGTACGAGCCCGGCTCGACGCTCACCTCCACGATGTACGACACCTTCAAGAAGGCCGCGCCGTACGGGGCCACGCGCTCCACCATCGACCTGCCGACGCAGGCGCTGGACATCGACGTCTCCTTCGGCCAGTTCCCGCTGGGCGACTCCAACTACCCGATCAGCCCCAAGCTGACGATCACCAACAACACCAAGACGACGCTGCCCGGCGGCACGGAGTTCCAGTTCGACTACTCCACCTCGGCGCCCGCCAACGCCAAGGACCAGTCGGGCTTCGGCACCACGATCGTGCGCAGCGACCACACCGCGGCGAACAACATCGGCGGGCTGAAGGGCGACTACAACCGCGTCTCCCTGAAGCTGCCGTCCTGGCAGAGCCTGGAGCCCGGTGCGTCGGTCCAGGTCGACTTCGTCTACTACCTGCCGACCTCCACGCCGTCCAACTGGACCGTGACCTTCGGCGGCACGTCGTACGCCCTCGCGGCGGACCTGGCCCGCGGCACGACGCTCGTCGAGCCGGACACGGGCTCGACTCCGACGCCCGACCCGTCCGGCTCCACCGGCCCGAGCCCCGACCCGTCGGGCGGCGCGTGCACGGCGGCGGAGTGGAACGCGAGCGCGGAGTACGGCACGGGTACGACGGTCAGCCACGGGTCGCACCAGTGGAAGGCGAAGTGGTGGACCAAGGGCGAGACGCCCGGGTCCACGGGCGAATGGGGTGTCTGGCAGGACCTGGGCGCCTGCTGATCCCCTCCGGGGGCGGGGCCCTTGGGTGGGGCGCCGGCCCCGTGGGGTCGCCCCGGTCCGGGCTCACCGGTTCCGTCCTCAATCGCCGGACGGGCTGAAAGGCACGCCCCGGCCGGCGGGTGGGGTCCGGGGTCCCTCCGGGGCGTCTCCTCGGACGACGAACGTTCCGCGGGTACGCAGTCGTACCCGGGTATCCGTTCGTCGTCCTGCGGGGACTCCCCTGCACGCCCCCGGACCGGCCGCCACGCGTCTGCGACAGACGTACCACCGGCGTACAGACGCAGGCGATCGTGGGTGGGGGCGTGCAGGGCAGTCCCCGCAGAAAATGGCGTACGACCCGGGTCCTGTGCGTACCCGGGTGAACACGCCATTTTTGAGGAGTCTGCCCGGAGGGACCCCACCCCCACCCACCGAACGGTGGGCGACCCGCACCCTACGGAGGAGGGCCATCCCCAGCCCGTCCGGCGATTGAGGACGCACCCCCCGCCCCCGCCGGGGCGAACAACGCGTCCTGGGCCGCCTCCCGCGCCACCAGCAGCGCCCCCCGCAGGACCGCCGTTCCCCCGAGCCGTCCCGCCCGTACCTCCGTCCGCAGCGGGGACATCGATTCCAGCCGCTCCGACACCCGGGCGGCCAACGCGTCGCCCCCCGCGTGCCCCACCTCGCCCGACAGGAGCACGAGCCCCGGGTCCAGGACCGAGGCGACGGCGGCGGCACCCAGCGCGAGGCGGTCGGCGAGGGCGCCGAGGTACGCCTCGCCGTCGCCCTCCCCCGCGAGCGCCGCCCGTACGGCAGCCGCCGCCCCCGGCTCCTGCCCCGCCGCCGGGGCGGCGATCCCGTGCGCGGCGGCCAGTTCGCAGAGCGGCACCGAACCGGCCAGGGAGTGGAAGCCCCCCTCGCAGTTGACGGCCGACGGCGTCCCTACCGTGCCGGGGACCGGCAGGAACCCGATCTCGCCCGCACCGCCCGACGCCCCCCGCCGCAGCTTCCCGTCCAGCATGAGCGCCGCGCCCACCCCGTGCCCCAGCCAGAGCAGGACGAAGGTGCCGGAGTCCCGCGCGGCACCGAGCCGGTGCTCGGCGACCGCGGCGAGATTGGTCTCGTTCTCGACGAGCACGGTCGCCGGCAACCGCTCCTGGAGCACCCGGACCAGGCTGCGGTGCCACGAGGGCAGCCCGGTGGTGTCCCGCAGCTCCCCCGTGACGGGATCGACGAGTCCGGGCGCCCCGATGCCGACGCTGTGCAGGGGCGCGCTCCCCGCGCTGCGGGCGGTGGCCGCCAGGAGGGCCGCGGCCTGCTCGACGGCGTCGTCCCCCTCGGTGTCGCTCCCGATCGGCAGGGTCGCCTCGGCCAGCGTCGCGCCCAGCAGATCGGTGACCACGACGGCGACGCTGTCGGTGCGCACGTCGAGACCGGCCAGCAGGGCGCGGTCCGCGACGATCCCGTAGAGCCGGGCGTTGGGCCCCCGGCGCGCGGCGCCGCTCTCACCGACCACATGGATCAGACCCGCGTCCTGGAGGCGCTCGACCAGGTCGGCGACGGTGGGCCGGGAGAGCCCGGTGAGAGTCTTCAACTGCGTGGCCGTCAGCGGGCCGTCCTGCTGGAGGAGCCGCAGAGCGAGCCGGTCGTTGATGGCCCGAGCGGTGCTCGGTGATGCGGGCATGCCGGGATCCTTCCAGATCACCGCCGCGGTGGAGGACCGGGCGATCTATTTATCAGGCAGGGTTCCTGATAGTTTACGGGCCGCACATCGAGGCGACGAACTCAGGGGAGGGCACGGCGGTATGACATCGGATTCCACGGCAACGGTCTTCGGCTCACACGAGGTGAGGCGGGCCAGGTATGCCGTCGCGGCGGTCTTCACCGTCCACGGCGCGGTGACGGGCAGTTTCGCCACCCGGGTGCCCTGGATCCAGGACCACGCCGGAGTCAGCGCGGGTCAGCTCGGCCTCGCCCTGGCGTTCCCCGCGATCGGCGCCTCGGTCGCGATGCCGCTGGCCGGCGCGGTCAGCCACCGCTTCGGTGCCCGGACCGCCCTGCGCGGGCTGCTGGCCCTGTGGACGCTGGCGCTGATCCTGCCCGCGCTGGCGCCCGGACTGCTCACGCTGTGCACGGCACTGTTCTTCTACGGGGCATCGGCCGGCATGTCCGACGTGGCGATGAACGCGCTCGGGGTCGAGGTGGAGAACCGTCTCGACAAGTCGATCATGTCGGGGCTGCACGGGATGTGGAGCGTGGGCGCCCTGATCGGCTCGGCGGCGGGCACGGTGGCCGCCCATCTGGGGACCGATGCCCGGCTGCACCACGTCATAGCCGCCCTGGTGCTGACCGCCCTGGGGCTGATCGCCTGCCAGTGGGTGCTGGACCTGCGCAGCGAGCCGGACGAGGAGCCGCCGCCGCGCTTCGCGCTGCCGCCGAAGTCGGCCCTGGTCATCGGAGCGGTGGGCTTCTGCGCGGTGTTCGCGGAGGGCGCCAGCCTGGACTGGTCGGCGGTCTACCTCCGCGACACGCTCGACAGTTCGGCCGGTCTCGCGGCCGCGTCCACGACCGCGTTCGCACTGACGATGGCGGTCGCCCGGATCGCCGGCGACCGGGTCGTCGACCGCTTCGGCGCGGTGCGCACCGTACGGTCGGGCGGCGTCCTGGCCACGGCCGGCGGGGTGCTGGTGGTCGTCGCCCCGCACCCGGCCCTGGCGATGTGCGGCTTCGGGCTGATGGGTCTCGGGATCGCCGTGGTGGTCCCGCTCGCCTTCGCCGCGGCGGGGCGCAGCGGCCCCAAGCCGGCCCAGGCCATCGCGGGCGTCGCGACGATCACGTACACCTCCGGGCTGATCGCCCCTTCGATGATCGGTTCACTGGCCGAGGCGACGTCGCTGGTCGTGTCGTTCGGTCTGGTGTCCGTGCTGGCGTTCGGTCTGGTGCTGGGTGCCGGGGTGCTGCGGGCCGGTGACCGCAAGGTGTCCGGGGCCGGTACGCGGGACGTGCCGGCGGCCGAGCCCCGCCCCTGAGCGGCCGGGCGAACCGGAGCGGGTGGGTCCGGCCGGGAGGCGCGCACCGGCCGGAACTAACATGGCGCTGATCTTTTCCGCGATGAGCGCCGAACCGGGCGAGGTGCCGGGCTCACGCACCTATACACAGGGAGCAACCATGGGCCTCGGCGTGCGCTGGACCTTGCACGGCGACGGGAAGACGCCGGCACCCGGAGCGGTGGTCCGTCCCGACGAACGGCTCTCCTGGCCCCGGACCTTCGGGCTCGGCGCGCAGCACGTGGTCGCCATGTTCGGCGCTTCGTTCGTCTCGCCGGTCCTGATGGGGCTCGACCCGAACCTGGCGATCATGATGTCGGGCGTCGCGACGGCCATCTTCCTGCTGGCCACGCGCGGCCAGGTGCCCAGCTACCTGGGCTGCTCGCTCTCCTTCGTCGGGGTCGCCGCGACGATCCGGGCGAGCGGCGGCGACAGCGCCGTGGTCACGGGCGCGGTCTTCGTGGTCGGGGCGGTGCTCTTCCTGGCCGGACTCGCGGTGCAGCGGTTCGGCGCGCGGATCATCCACGCGGCGATGCCGCCGGTGGTGACGGGCGCGGTCGTCATGCTCATCGGGTTCAACCTGGCACCGGTGACCGCGTCGACGTACTGGCCGCAGGACCAGTGGACCGCGCTTCTGGTGATGCTGTTCACCGGCCTGGCCGTGGTGTGCCTGCGCGGCTTCTTCTCCCGGATCGCGATCTTCCTCGGGCTCGTCTTCGGTTACGTCCTGTCCTGGGTGCTGGACCGCGTCCTCGGGAAGATCCACTCCCCCGCCGGCGGTGCCGAGGCCGTCGACCACTGGCGGCTGGACCTCTCGGGGGTGGGGAAGGCCGACTGGGTCGGGCTGCCGTCGTTCCACGCTCCGAGCTTCCAGTGGTCGGCGATCCTCGTCGCGCTGCCGGTGGTCATCGCGCTGATCGCCGAGAACGCCGGGCATGTGAAGGCGGTCGGCGAGATGACCGGTCGTTCGCTGGACGGCAAGCTGGGCACGGCGATCGCCGCGGACGGTGCCGCCTCGATGCTGTCGACGGCGGTGGGCGGCCCGCCGAACACCACGTACTCCGAGAACATCGGGGTGATGGCCGCGACCCGGGTCTACTCCACCGCCGCCTACTGGGCCGCGGCCTGCTTCGCGCTGCTGTTCGGTCTCTGCCCGAAGTTCGGCGCGGTCGTCGCCGCCATCCCGGGCGGGGTGCTCGGCGGCATCACCGTCATCCTGTACGGCATGATCGGCCTGCTCGGCGCGCAGATCTGGCTGAACGGCAAGGTCGATCTGCGCAACCCGCTGAACCTGGTGCCGGCCGCCGCGGGCATCATCATCGGTGTCGGCGGGGTCAGCCTGAAGATCACCGACAACTTCGAGCTCGGCGGCATCGCCCTCGGCACCATCGTCGTGATCACCGGCTACCACGTGCTGCGCGCCTTCGCCCCGGCCCACCTCAAGACGCAGGAGCCGCTGCTCGACGAGGGCACCTCCACGTACGACAAGGAGCCGCCGGCCGCCGGTTCCTGACCGGGTCAGCCGGTCGCGAGCGCGTAGGCGTAGTCGGGCGAGAACGAACCCGCCGGGCCCTGGCAGCCGTCGGACTCGCCCGGCAGCTTCACCCACAGATAGGCGTCGATCCGGGCCTCCCCCGTCCGCGTGGTGGGGGCCCGGCCCAGCGCCCGGCCCGCCGGATCGCACCACTCGTCGCCCCGGGGCGCCCCGTTCCCGTTGCGGCTGGTGTCGATGACGGCGCCCAGCCGCGCGGGTCCGCCGAGCGCGGCCAGCACCTGCCGGGCGTAGGCGGCCTCGTCGGCGGTGCGGTGGAAGTTCGACACATTGGTGAAGATGCCGTCACCGCTGCTCGCCGCCCCGGCCGCCCGCAGCGCCGCGGCCTGCTTCGCGGCGGGGTGCCAGCCCGAGTGCCCGCCGTCGAAATACACCTTGGCCTTCGGATTCGCCGCGTGCAGCGCGTCACCGGCCCGAGCCAGCGAGGCGTTGCGAGCCGCCAGGTCACCCGCCGACAGGCAGTCGGACTGCGCGACGGAGTCGGGTTCCAGGATCACGATCACCGGCCCGCCGCCGAGCCCGGCGGCGAACTCCCGTATCCACGCGTCGTACGCGACGAGGTCCGGCGCGCCACCCTCGGATGCCCCGCCGCAGTCCCTGCCGGGGATGGCGTACGGCACCAGGACCGGGGTCCGGCCGGTCCGGGTCGCCGCCGATGTGACCGCCCGGACCTGGCCGGTGATCTCCCCGGGGTTGTAGGAGGCGAACCAGACGGCGGCGGGCCGCGCCGCTATCCGCGTCTCGATCAGCGGGCGCCGGGGGTCGGCGCGGTGCGCCGCGACCCAGTCCAGCACCTGCGATCCGGGGTGGCGGTAGAGCCCGGCGGCGGGCGGTGCGGTGGTCCCGGTCGCGGAGGGCGCGGGTTTCGACGGCCGGGGCGAACGCGAGGCGCTGGAGGCCGGCGCGGACGGGGTGCGCGGGGCGGCCGTGGCGCTCGGCACCGCGGGCAGCGGCGCCGCCGTCGGTGACGCCGAGACGGCGGGGGCGGCGCGGGTGTCCTTGTCCTGACCGCCGAGGGCGGACATCACGCCGGTCGCCACGCCGGCGACGACCACCGCGGACGCGACGACGGCCATCGCCTGCCGACGCGCCCGTACCCTGCGCCGCCTGGACTCCCGCCGCGCGCCCCGATGGTGTGCGTGTACCCCCGACACTCCCCGCTCCCTTCCCCGCGTTACGGGGAGCTTAGGGGGTGTTCAGTCCTCCGGGAGTTCGACCGGGGCCAGCTCGTCGAAGAGATCGCCGGGGCCGGGGTTGGTCGCGTCGCTCGCGCCGCCGAAGTGGGTCATCACGCCCCAGACCGCGTTGAGCGCGGTCTGCACAGCGCCCTCGGCCCAGCCCGCGGTCCAGGAGATGTCGTCGCCCGCCAGGAACAGACCCCGCTTGTCGGCGGGCAGCCGGTCCTGCATGAAGTGGGTGAACAGGCGCCGCTGGTAGCGGTAGTGGCCGGGCAGGTTGGCCTTGAACGCGCCCATGAAGTACGGCTCGTTCTCCCAGGACACCGTCACCGGGTTGCCGATGATGTGGCCCCGGATGTCGACGTTCGGGTAGATCTCGCCGAGCGACTTCAGCATGACGTCCATCCGCTCGGCCGCCGACAGCGGCAGCCACTTCAGGCTGTCGTCGCACCAGGTGTACGAGAGACAGATGCTGGCCGGCCGGTCCGGGCCGTCGTCCAGGAGGTACGTGCCCCGGGTCATCCGGTCGGTCAGCGTCATCGACATGGTGTCGCGGCCGGTGGTCGCGTCCTTGTCCAGCCAGAACGGCCGGTCGACGGGCACGAACAGCTTGGACGACTCCATGTAGTGGGTGCGCTCCATCGCCGTCCAGTGGTCGATCGGGAAGAGCGCGTCGTCGCAGGCGATCTTGGAGAGCAGCAGCCAGGACTGGCCGGTGAAGACGGCCGCCCGGTAGGTGCGGATGTCGCCGGACGCGTCCGTGACGGTGACCCGGTTGCCGGCCGTGCGGTGCAGCCGGGTGACGGCCCCGCGCGGCTGCCCGTCGTGAAGCGAGGACAGCGAGGTGCCCAGCGGCCAGTGGACGATCTTCTGCGGTTCGCGTTCCCACAGGCGCAGCGGGAGCTGCTGACTGCCGCCGACGATGGAGCGGTGGTGGTCGTCCGCCTCGGTGTAGACGACGCGCAGGATCTCCAGGATGGAGTTGGGGAAGTCGGTGTCCCAGCCCCCGGTCCCGAAGCCGACCTGCCCGAAGATCTCGCGGTGGCGGAAGGACTTGAAGGCGTCGGACTCGCAGAGGAAGCCGTAGAAGGTCTGGTTGTCCAGCTTCTCGACCAGGCGGGCCCAGATCTCCCTGATCCGGGGAACATCGCGCTCGCGCATCGCCCGGTTCATGTCGGAGAAGTCGGCGCCCTCCTCCAGGCAGGCGTTCCAGGCGTCCATCACATCGCGGTAGACCTGCGGGAGTTCATCGATGGTCCGCGCGTAGTGCGACTCGCCCTTGAGGTCCACGACGGTCGAGGGGGTGGCCGGGGAGAGCGGGTTGGGGAACGCCTTCGTCTCCAGGCCGACCAGGTCGATGTAGTGCTGGAGCGCGGTCGACGACGGCGGGAAGCGCATCGCGCCCATCTCGGCGGTGAGCGGCTCGCCGTCCGTGGCGCAGCCCTCGAACTCCACGGTGCGCAGCCGGCCGCCGATGCGGTCGGCCTCGTACACCACGGGCCGCAGGCCCATCTTCATCAGCTCGTAGGCGGTGATGATGCCGGAGAGTCCGCCGCCGATGACGGCCACCTCGGTGCCGTGCTCGGTGGCCGGTATCTGGCCGATGCCCGCGGGGTGCGCGAGGAAGTCGTCGTACGCGTAGGGGAAGTCCGGCCCGAACATGGTGATCGGCGGGGCCGCTTCCTCGGTGTGCTGGACGGCGGGGGGCACGGACGTCATGGGGTACGGACTCCTTGCGGGACGGCGGGAGAGGCAGCAGGCAGGGACGGGCGGCGGGCTCAGACGAGGGAGCCGTACAGGCCGGGGCGGCGGTCGCGCAGATACGGGTTGGCGGCCCGGGACGCGGCCAGCAGGGCGGGGTCGATGTCGGCGGTGA
Organism: Streptomyces sp. ATexAB-D23; assembly: GCF_000373645.1. Lineage (GTDB taxonomy): Bacteria > Actinomycetota > Actinomycetes > Streptomycetales > Streptomycetaceae > Streptomyces > Streptomyces castrisilvae. Next base: position 114,973 of record NZ_KB892006.1, read on the forward strand.
CGAGTTCCTCGCCGCGCCCCGCACGGGCGCGGACGGTGCCGTCGGGGCCGGCCAGGCAGCTCAGTCCGGTGAAGTCGAAGGGGCCTTCCGGGCCGGTCCGGTTGACGTAGGCGAGGTAGAGCTGGTTCTCGAAGGCGCGGACCGGGACGACGGATTCGGCGACGAACGAGAAGGGGTGCATCAGCGCGGTCGGCACCAGCAGCAGATCGGCGCCGGCCAGGGCGTGCGCGCGTACGTTCTCCGGGAACTCGACGTCGTAGCAGGTCAGCAGGCCGATGCGGACGCCGTCCAGCACGGCCTGGACGACCGGCTCGTCGCCGGGGGTGAACCAGTGCTGTTCGAAGTCGCCGAAGAGGTGGGTCTTGCGGTAGTGGGCGAGCGCGGTACCGTCGGGCCCGATGAGCTGCGCGGAGTTGTACAGGGTGTCGCCGTCGCGCTCCGGGTAGCCGTAGTGGACGGCGATCCGGTGCCGTGCGGCGATCTCGGCGACGGCGCGGGCGGCGGGCCCGTCGGCGGCCTCGGCCAGCCGGGGCACGTCGTCCCCGATCGCGTACCCGGTCAGGTACATCTCGGGGCAGACCAGCAGCCGGGCGCCGGTGTCCGCGGCCCGTCGCGCGGCGTCCTCCAGCAGCTCGACGGTGCCGGCGACCGAGCCGGGGCGTCCGGAGCTCTGGAGCAGGGCGGTGCGCAACGGCGGCATGGCTGACCTCGGGCGGTGCGGGCGGAGCGGGGGACGTATTGACGGTACGTTCCGCGATTCGACCCGGACAAGGCGCGACCGTTGCGCACCGACCGCCGATCCGTTGCGCTGTTCGGGCGGGATGCGACGATTCGTTGCGCGGGGGCCGGAGTCAGCCCGGCGACCCCGACGAATACCGCCTGAGCAGGGGCGACAGCACCAGCACGGACTTCGTCCGCTCGACGTACGGCTCGCCCGCGATCCGCTCCAGGACCTGCTCGAAGTGGCGCATGTCCGCCGCGAAGACCTGGACGAGCGCGTCGGCGTCCCCAGTGACCGTGGACGCCGACGCCACCTCCGGATAGCGGGCGAGCCCCTGCTTGATCGACTCCGGTGAGGTGTTGCGGCTGCAGTAGATCTCGATGTAGCCCTCGGTCTCCCAGCCGAGCGCCGCCGGGTCGACCCGCACGGTGAACCCGGTGATGGCACCCTCGGCGCGCAGCCGGTCCACCCGGCGTTTCACGGCGGGCGCGGACAGGCCGATGATGGAGCCGATGTCGGCGTAGGAGCGGCGGGCGTCCTCGGCCAGGGCGTGGACGATGCGTTCGTCGAGGTCGTTCAGTCGCACGTCGTACGGGTCACTTCTCTGCGGTGGCGCGGGCGGGCACGGCTGTGCCGGGGGCGGCGCGTGCCGCCCCCGGCAGTAGACCATGGGCCCGCCCCTCCGGGCGCGCTCACCGGGGGGTGCCAGATGTATCGACCCGGGTCAGAAGGGGAAGCGCGAGCGGCCGTGCTGCACGGAGATCCACTTCTGGGTGGTGAAGGCCTCCAGCATCGCGTCGCCGTTGAGCCGTCCGAGCCCGGAGTTCTTCTCGCCTCCGAAGGGGACGACGGGCTCGTCGTGGATGGTGCCGTCGTTGATGTGGATCATGCCGGTGCGGATGCGCCGCCCGACGCGGACGCCGCGCTCGATGTCGGAAGTGTGGACGGCGCCGCTCAGGCCGTACGGGGTGTCGTTGGCGATCCGGACCGCCTCGTCCTCCCCGTCGAAGGGGATGAGGAGTGCGACGGGGCCGAATATCTCCTGCGAGAGCACCGGGGAGTCGGCCGGGAGCCCGGTCAGGACGGAGGGGCTGACGAGATTGCCGTCGGCCCGGCCGTGCAGCAGTGCGGTGGCGCCCGCCTCGACGGTCCGGTCCACGAGGGTGCTGATCGCCTCGGCCTGGGTGGAGTTGATCAGCGGGCCGATCAGGGTCGCCGGGTCGGCGGGGTCGCCGACGGGCAGCGAGGCGACCTTGGCGACGAACTTCCCGGTGAACTCCTCCTCCACCGCGCGGTCGACCAGGATGCGGTTGGCGGCCATGCAGACCTGGCCCTGGTGCACGTAGCGGCTGAAGACCGCCGCGTCGACGGCGTAGTCGACATCGGCGTCGTCCAGCACGATGAGGGCGCTGTTGCCGCCGAGTTCGAGCACGGAGCGCTTCAGGAGCGCGGCGCAGACGGTGGCGACGTGCCGGCCGATCCTGTCGGACCCGGTGAAGGAGATGACCTGCGGGACGGGGTGCTCCAGCAGGGCGTCACCGATCTCCGCGATGTCGGTGACGACGACGTTCAGCAGCCCGGCCGGGAGCCCGGCGTCCTCGAACACCTTGGCCACCAGGGTGCCGCCGCAGACCGGCGTGTTCTGGTGCGGCTTGAGGACGACGGCGTTGCCGAGCGCCAGGGCCGGGGCGACCGACTTCAGCGACAGCAGGAAGGGGAAGTTGAAGGGGCTGATGACGCCGACCACGCCCACCGGGACCCGGTAGACCCGGTTCTCCTTGCCCTCGGTCGGCGAGGGCAGGATCTGCCCGGTGGACCGCATCGCCAGCCCGGCGGCCTCCCGCAGGAACTCCTTGGCCAGGTACAGCTCGAAGGCCGCCTTCACCCGGGTCCCGCCGAGTTCGGCGACGATCGCGTCACCGATCTCGCCCTCGCGCTCCTCGACGATCCGCAGCGCCTTCTCCAGCACGGCCCGCCGGGCGTACGGGTTGGTGTCGGCCCACGCCTGCTGGGCGCTCTCGGCCGCGCGGTAGGCCTGGTCCACCTCGTCGGCCGTGGCGACCGTGATCGCGGCGAGCTTCGTCCCGTCGAAGGGGTTGAAGTCGACGATGTCCCAGGAGCCCTTGCCCGGCCTCCACTCCCCGTCGATGTACTGGTGGGCCAGGTCGGTGAAGAAGGACATGAGATCCCTTGCAGCAGAGAGACGGCGGACGGCTGACGGGAATTCATACTACTTATGGGCGACTTGAGTTGGCGGGCATTCCAGGCCGGTCCTGGCGCGGTATCCGGCCAACTCACCACCCCCACGCGCCCCCGGACACGCCGGTGCCCCTCCCTGCGCGAACGGCCGGGAGGGGCACACGGTGGGCACAGGGCGGTGGATCAGCTCCAGCTGGCGTGCAGCGGCTTGCCCTCGGCGTATCCGGCGGCGCTCTGCACCCCGACGACCGCCTTCTCGGCGAACTCCGCGAGCGAGGCCGCGCCGGCGTAGGTGCAGGACGAGCGGACGCCCGCGATGATGGAGTCGATCAGGTCCTCCACGCCGGGGCGCGTCGGGTCCAGGAACATCCGCGAGGTGGAGATGCCCTCCTCGAACAGCGCCTTGCGGGCCCGGTCGTACGCGGACTCCTCGGAGGTGCGGTTCTTCACGGCGCGCGCGGAGGCCATGCCGAAGGACTCCTTGTAGAAGCGCCCGTCGGCGGACTGCTGGAGGTCGCCCGGGGACTCGTACGTACCGGCGAACCAGGAGCCGATCATCACGTTGGACGCGCCGGCCGCGAGCGCCATGGCGACATCGCGGGGGTGGCGGACCCCGCCGTCCGCCCAGACGTGCTTGCCGTACTTCTTCGCCTCGGCCGCGCACTCCAGCACGGCGGAGAACTGGGGCCTGCCCACGCCGGTCATCATGCGGGTGGTGCACATGGCGCCCGGTCCGACACCGACCTTGATGATGTCGGCACCGGCCTCGATGAGGTCGCGCACGCCCTCGGCGGCGACGATGTTGCCCGCCACGATCGGCACCCGCGGGTCCAGCGCCCGGACCGCGCGGACCGCGCTGATCATGGACTCCTGGTGGCCGTGCGCGGTGTCCACGACCAGGGTGTCGACGCCCGCGTCGAGGAGCTGCTCGGCCTTCCCCGCCACATCGCCGTTGATGCCGACGGCGGCGGCGATCCGCAGCTTGCCGGCCGCGTCGGTGGCCGGGGTGTAGAGCGTGGCACGCAGGGCGGCCTTGCGGGTGAGGATGCCGACGAGCCGGCCGTCCGCGTCGACCGCGGGGGCGAGCTTGCGGTTGGCGCCGTCGAGCTTGTTGAAGGCGTCGCGCGGGTCGATGTCCGCGTCCAGCAGGACCAGGTCCTTGGACATGACCTCGGAGAGCTGGGTGAAGCGGTCCACGCCCGACAGGTCGTGGTCGGTGACCACACCGACGGGCCGCCGCTCGTCGTCGACGACGACACCCGCGCCGTGCGCCCGCTTGTGCAGCAGGGACAGGGCATCGGCGACCGTCTGGCCCGGGGCCAGCTCGATGGGCGTGTCGAGCACCAGGTGGCGCGTCTTCACCCAGGAGACGACCTCGGTGACGACCTCGATCGGGATGTCCTGCGGGATGACGACGATCCCGCCGCGGCGGGCGACCGTCTCGGCCATCCGGCGGCCCGCGATGGCGGTCATGTTCGCGACGACGAGCGGGATGGTGGTGCCGCTGCCGTCGGGCGAGGACAGGTCCACGCCCTGGCGCGATCCGACCGCCGACCGGCCCGGGACCATGAAGACGTCGTCGTACGTGAGGTCGTACGGGACCGAGGGGGACTCTGTGTAACGACCGGTGCCGGGCTCAAGAAAACGCATAACACTCATTTTTTCATATGAAATGGCGCAGGTCGCTTCCACGAAGACACAGCGAATGACTCCCGCTCTCGTAGATTCCTCCAAGGAACCATCGCGGGAGTCCCGGGCAAGTGGAACCTGCCTTACCCGCAGACCCTACCCGCACGGCTTTCAACCATTCTCGAACGCCTGCCCTGGACCTGGTGACAGGGGGTCAGGTAGCTTCAAACCCGCAGGTCCCGTGGGTCACCCAACACCCCCGGAGGAACGGACGGATCATGTGCAACTGCCGTCACCCGTACGACCGGAGAGGATCACGACCCGCCCGTGGAGAACGAACTGCCGGACATTTACTGCCCGTTCCCCCAACGGACGAATCCGTACGTCGCTCACGTACGGGGCCATCTCGACACCTGGACCCGCAACACCGGCCTGGTGCACCGGGATTCGGCCAGGGAGCGCTTCGAGCAGGCGGACTTCGGCGCATTCGTCGGGATGGTGTACCCGACCGCCGACAGTGACAATCTGGACCTCGTCGCCGACTGGTTCGTCTGGCTCTTCCTCGTCGACGACCAGCTCGACGACGGCCACCTCGGCCGCAGCCCCGACCGGGTCCGGGACGTGGTCGCCCAGATGCAGGCCGTGGTCGACGGCACCCGCACGGGCGTCCTGGAGAACGAGGAGCTGCCCGCCGCCGTGGTCGCCCTCATCGACCTGTGGCACCGCACGACACCGACCACCGCGGTGCACTGGCGGCGCCGCTTCGCCTGGCACCTGATGACGTACCTCACCACGGCCACCACCTGGGAGGCCGGGAACCGGGCGGCGGACATCGTGCCGTCGGAGGCCCTGTACATCGAGAAGCGCCGCCACACCGGAGCGATCCATGTCTGCATGGACCTCATAGAGATCGTCGCGGGCATCGAGGCTCCCCAGTCGATCCACAACGACCCCCGGTTCATCACCGCGCTGGAGGCCTCGTGCAACGTCGTGTGCTGGGCCAATGACGTCTATTCCTACGAGAAGGAACAGGTGCTCGGCGAGATCCACAACCTCGTCCACCTGGTCCGCCACCACCGCGGCTACGGCAAGCAGCAGGCACTGGAGCACGTCTGCGCGGAGATCGCCACCGAGACGGAGCGCTTCCTGACGGCGGAGGCCGAACTGCTGGCCACCCATCCGCAGCTCGCGTGGATGCTGGAGCCGTATCTCGACGGGATGCGGAGCTGGATGCGCGGGAATCTCGACTGGTCCCGGCAGACACCCCGCTACAACCCGGCAGACGTCAGCCAGTACAAGGAGCCGGAGCAGTATCTGGAGGCCAGGGTCCTGGGCGTCGCACAGGACTGAGCCGGACGACGTGCAGGGGCGGGCGGCCACCGGGCCGCCCGCCCCTGCACGTCGTCCGGTGCGTCAGTCGCCGTCCGGGTCGGCCCGCTCCAGGGCCGGCCGCAGCGGGGCGGCGGACTCCGTCAGCAGATAGTCGGCCGCCGCCGTGTCCGTGACGAGGCTGGTGACCAGGCCGGAGCGGAGGACCGCGCCGATCGCCGCGGCCTTGCGCTGGCCGCCCGCGATGGCCACCACCTCGGGGATGCGGCGCAGCCGGTCCGCCTCGACGGTGATGCAGCGCTCGCCGAGGTCGCGGCCGACCCGGCGGCCGTCCGCGTCGAACAGGTGCGCCGACATCTCGGCGGCGACGCCGAGCGAGGCGTAGTGCCCGCGCTCCTCGTCGGAGAGCATGTCGTGGACGGTCGAGATGCCCGGCTCCCAGGAACCGATGGAGACGGCCGCGACCGTCACCTTGTCGAAGTACTCGAAGGCGCGGGCGATCCCCGTCTGGTGGCGCAGCGCGGCGGCCGTGGCCGGGTCGGGCAGCAGCATCGGCGCGTAGATCGGGTGGGCCTCGCCGCCGGAGACCTGGGCGGCGCGCCGCACGGCCTCCACCGAACCGCGTTCGGCGGTACCCGCGTCGTACACCCCGGTGAGCTGCACGACGGTGCACGGCGGCAGCCGGTCGAGCGCGGCCGCCATGTGGATGGTGGAGCGGCCCCAGGCGAGCCCGAGGACATCGCCCTCGTTCACCAGTTCGCCCAGCAGGTCGGCCGCGACCTCCCCCAGGTTCTCCGGGTCCGCCGCGTCGTCCTGCTCCTCCGCCGGGGACTCGACCACGACCGCGTGGCGCAGCCCGTAGCGGGCGCGGAGCGCGTCGGAGCGCTCGGCGTCCAGCTCGGCGGGGACCCGGATCTCGATCCGTACCAGGTCGCGTTCCAGGGCCGTCTCCAGGACCCGGGCCACCTTGAAGCGGCTGACGCCGAACTCCTCGGCGATCTGGATCTTGGACTTGCCCTCAAGGTAGAAGCGGCGGGCCATGGCCGCCGCCTGCACCAGCTCCGCGGGCCCCATCCGCAGGGCGGACCGGCCCGCCGACATTGCAGACACCGCGTTCTCCTCACTGCTGTTCACGCTCTTGATACGCCGTTCATCCTGTCAGATACGGCGATCCCTGACCGGTCCCGTCGGACCCCGTTCATCTGCCCTTGGCCGGGGCGACCCGCGTTCACGGGCCCGCAGCGGCACGGCCTCAGTGGGCGCAGGCCCAGCCGGCCGACCCGATGGCCCCGTCCGCCTTGGCCCGCAGGGCCCGTACCGCGGCGGCCGGGTCCTTGGCGCCGTACACGGCGGAGCCGGCGACGAAGACGTCGGCCCCCGCCTCGGCGCACCGCTCGATGGTGGACTCGGAGACCCCGCCGTCGACCTGGAGCCACAGGTCGAGCCCGTGCTTGGAGATCAGCTCACGGGTGCGGCGGATCTTCGGCAGCATGATGTCCAGGAACGCCTGGCCGCCGAAGCCCGGCTCGACCGTCATGATCAGCAGCATGTCGAGCTCGGGGAGCAGGTCCTCGTACGGCTCGATGGGCGTCGCCGGCTTGAGCGCCATGGAGGCGCGTGCTCCCTTGGCACGGATCTCCCGCGCCAGCCGTACGGGGGCGGCCGCCGCCTCCGCGTGGAAGGTGACCGATCCCGCGCCCGCCTCCACGTACTGCGGGGCCCAGCGGTCCGCGTCCTCGATCATCAGATGGCAGTCCAGCGGCGTGTCCGTGGCCCGGCTGAGCGATTCCACGATCGGGACGCCGAGGGTCAGATTGGGCACGAAGTGGTTGTCCATGACATCGACATGGAGCCAGTCGGCACCTTCGACGGCCTTCGCCTCCTCGGCGAGGCGCGCGAAGTCGGCGGAGAGAATACTGGGGTTGATCTGGGCCATGGGCCAAGCCTGCCATGTTCTGCGTCACTTCCCCGCCTCGGTGCGCCCCAAAGCCTCACGGGATCATTACGGTTCGCGCATTCCCGTCGTTTTCGCCCCCGGTCCGGGGGCGAGCGGGCCGATCAGGCGGTACGCCGCAGCAGGGCGAGGTACATCGCGTCCGTGCCATGCAGATGCGGCCACAGCTGGACATCGGGGCCGTCACCCAGCGCGGGCACACCCGGCATCAGGGGGCGGGCGTCGACCCACTCCGCCTCGACGGGGGCCCCGCCGCGCCCCTTGAGCACGTCCTCGACCACCACCCGGGTCTCCGCGAGGTGCGGCGAGCAGGTCGCGTATCCGACGACGCCGCCGACCCGTACGGCCTTCAGCGCCTCGCGCAGCAGACCGCGCTGGAGGGGCGCGAAGCTCTCCAGGTCCTCCTTGCGACGGCGCCAGCGGGCCTCCGGGCGGCGGCGCAGCGCGCCGAGGCCGGAGCAGGGCACGTCCATGAGGACGCGGTCGAAGGTGCCAGGCTGCCACGGCGGCCGGGTGCCGTCGGCGGTGACCACCTGGTAGGGGCCGGGGTTGCCGGCCAGCGCGCGTTCCACGAGGCGGGCCCGGTGCGGCTGCTTCTCGGCGGCCAGCAGGGCGGCGCCGCGTCCGGCGGCGAGCGCGGCGAGCAGGGCGGCCTTCCCCCCGGGGCCCGCGCAGCCGTCGAGCCAACGGGTGTCGCCGCCCTCCAGCGGGGCGTTCGCGAGGGCGGCGGCGACGAGCTGGCTGCCCTCGTCCTGGACACCGGCCCGGCCCTCGCCGACGGCGGTCAGGGCGCCGGGCTCGCCGCCCTCGGCCATCCGCACGGCGTAGGGCGACCAGCGGCCGGGCAGGGAGTTCTCCTCGCCGAGCGCCTCGGCCAGTTCGTCGGTGGTGGAGCGGCCGGGGCGGGCGACGAGTGTGACCTCGGGCCGTTCGTTGTCCGCTTCGAGCAGGTCCTCGATGCCGGCCCGGCCGCCGCCGAGCGCGTCCCAGAGGGCCGAGACGATCCAGCGGGGGTGCGAGTGCACGACGGAGAGGTGGTCCTCGGCGTCCTCCTCGTAGGAGGGGGCGACCCGCGCCACCCAGCCGTCGAGATCGTCGGCCGAGACCTTGCGCAGCACGGCGTTGACGAATTTGGCGCGCCCCTCCCCCAGCACCACCCGGGCCAGCTCGACGCTGGCGGAGACCGCGGCGTGGGTGGGGATGCGGGTGCCGAGCAGCTGGTGGACACCCATGTTCAGCACGTCCAGGACGGGCGGGTCGACCTCGCGCAGCGGGCGGTCGATGCAGGCGGCGACGATCGCGTCGTACGTGCCCTGCCGACGCAGCGTCCCGTAGACCAGCTCGGTCGCCAGGGCCGCGTCGCGCTGGTCGAAGTCGCCCTTGGCCCGCGCCTTCTTCAGCAGCGGGGGCAGGACGAGGTTCGCGTACGCGTCGCGCTCGTCGACGGCCCTGAGGACTTCGAAGGCGAGGAAGCGGACCGGGTCCTTCTTGGGACGGCGGTGCGGCTTGGCGGGACGGCGACGCGGCTGGTCGTTCACGTGAAAGGTGCTCCGCTGAAGGTGAGAGGACGAACCCTCCCAGCCTACGTCCCCGCCCCGGCCCGCCCGTCCGTCAGCTGCCGAGCAGTTCGCCCGGGACGATGCGCACCCCGCGCGCCCAGTCCGCGGCGCGCATGGGCTTCTTGCCCTGCGGCTGGACCCAGAGCAGCTCGACGGCGTGCGATCCGGTGCCGACGAACACGTTGTTCTTGCCCACCGACAGCTCGCCGGGCGCGAGCCCGGACCGGTCCACGGCCGGGGTCGCCTGGACCAGCTTCAGGCGCTCTCCCCGGAACAGCGTCCAGGCGCCGGGGGCCGGGGTGCAGGCACGGACGACGCGGTCCACGCGCAGGGCGGGCGCGGACCACTGGACCTGGGCGTCCTCGACGGTGATCTTGGGCGCGAGGGTGACCCCGTCGGCGGGCTGCGGCACGGCGTGCAGGGTGCCGTCCTCGATGCCGTCCATGGTCGCGGCGAGCAGCCCGGCACCGGCGAACGCGAGCCGGGTCAGCAGATCGCCGCTGGTGTCGGTCGGGCGGACCTCCTCGGTGAGGACGCCGTAGACCGGTCCGGAGTCGAGCCCCTCCTCGATGAGGAAGGTGGAGGCCCCGGTCACCTCGTCGCCGGCCATCACCGCGTGCTGCACGGGGGCCGCGCCGCGCCAGGCGGGCAGCAGCGAGAAGTGGAGGTTGACCCAGCCGCGGGCCGGCACGCCGAGCGCCGCCTTGGGCAGCAGCGCGCCGTAGGCGACGACCGGGCAGCAGTCCGGCGCGATCTCCCGCAGCCGCGCGAGGAAGTCCTCGTCCCGGGGCCGGGCGGGCTTGAGGACCTCGATCCCGGCCTCCTCGGCGCGCTGGGCGACCGGGCTGGCCACCAGCCGCCGGCCACGCCCCGCGGGCGCGTCGGGCCTGGTCACGACGGCGGCCACCTCATGGCGGCCGGAGGCGATCAGGGCGTCCAGGGCGGGAACGGCTACCTCGGGGGTGCCTGCGAAGACGAGCTTCATGGGTGGCTGACTGCCTCTCAGGCCGGACTCTCAGGCCGAAACGTTACGGTGACGAGCAACGCACAAGTCTATGGGGCCCGGACCCGGGGGGCGTACGCACAGTTGCGCGCCCCTTGCACGTGCTCATACGCCCCCCGAGCGTGACCAGATCCCCGGGTGCCGCGTTGGTCAAGAGAGATTGACCGAAGCGAGCCGCCCTGGTGCGGCCCGATCCCTTTCAACGCCGGTTCGAGAGGCTTCTTCATGGCCGACCACGCAACCCACGACGCCCAAGCGCGGGCCAGCCTGCATCTTCTGGTGCGGGACATCGAGCGGGTCCGGCGGCAGGTGGACGCACTGCGCACGCTCACCGCCCAACTGGGCAACGTCTACCGTCCACGCCGCTCCGGCCCGTCCGCGGGCTTCGTCGTCTACGGCAGGGCCCCGGCCCCCACGGTCAGACTGGCCCAGGAACTGCGGGACAGCGTCGAGACCCTGGTCACGGCGGCCGTGGACTTCGACCGTTCGCTGGGCTTCTCCTGGGACGCGGTGGGCTCCGCGCTCGGGGTCACCAAGCAGGCCGTCCACCGCCGCTACGGCGCACGGCGTGCCGCACCGCAGCCCGCGTCGGGCGAGACCGGCGCCGAGGTCGTGGCGCAGCGCCCGTCGCCGGTGCCCCCGGGCGCCGCCGTACCGGCGGCACGCTCGATGCCGCCACAGCCGTCGGCGGAGCGGCCCGCACTGCGCGAGGACGTACGCCCGGGAGCCTTCCCGGGCCCCCGCAACGGCTGACCGCCAATGCGTCAGGGGCCGCCCCGAGGCCAACGCCACGGGGCGGCCCCACTCACGCGTCGCGCGCGTCGCGCCCGGTACGACCGAGCGGGCCCGGCACATCGAGCCCACCCACCGCCCCGATCAAGCCCGCCCGCCGCAACGAGCCCGTCCGGCGATCGAGGACCAGGCGCCCACCGGGACACACCCGCACCGCACACAGACGGACCGCGCACAACCAAGCCCGCCCGCCACAACCAAGCCCGTCCGGCGATGGAGGACATGGCGCGCGCCGAAACAGGCCTGCACCCACCCCCGCCTCACCCGATATCCGCCGGGTCCACCCGAATCCGCACCGCCCCCGCACGCGGCCCCCGTGCCACCCGCGCCTCCTTCAGCGCGGCCGCCAGCGCCGCCCCGCTCCCCGGCGGCACCCGGATCAGCGCCCGCTCCCAGGTCTCCCCCGGAGGCGCCTCGAACGGCCTGCGGGGCCGCCCCCGCTCGGCCGCGGGCACCGGGACCGGGCCCAGCACCTCGGCGTCCGACGGCAGCCGCGCCCCGGCCAGGAATCCGGCCAGCGCCTCCGGCTCCCCCGCCACCGACGCCATCCGGGACACCGGCGGAAAGCCCAGCTCGGCCCGCTCCGCCAGCTCCCGCCGGGCGTGACCCACCGGGTCCCAGCGCACCAGGGCCTGCACGGGCCGCAGCGTCGGCTCGGCGACGATCACCACCGTGCCGCCCTCGGGCCGGCCCCGCACCAGCGCGGCGGCCGCCGTCCAGCGGCGCAGCGCCTCCTCCCCGGCGCGCAGGTCGGGGCGGCCGACCATCGCCCAGCCGTCCAGCAGGAGCGCCGCCGCGTACCCGCCGTCGGCGACCGGCTCGGCGCCGGGCGTGCTGACCACCAGCGCGGGCTGGTCCGGCACCGAGTCCAGGATGTGATCGCGGCCGGACGTCCGCACCGGCACGGCGGGAAACGCGCGGCCCAGCTCCTCCGCCGTCCGGCGGGCGCCGACGATCTGCGCGCGCAGCCGGCGGGAGCCGCAGGCGACGCAGTGCCAGGAGGTCTCGGCCCGGCCGCACCAGGCGCAGTTCAGGTCCTGCTGGTCGGGCGCCTCCAGCGGCCCGGCGCAGTGCAGGCACCGGGCGGGTTCCCGGCAGCGCTCGCAGGCCAGCCGGGGGGCGTAGCCGCGGCGGGGCACCTGCACCAGCACCGGTCCGGTGCGCAGCCCGTCCCGGACGGTCTGCCAGGCGAGGCTGGGCAGCCGGGCGGCCCGAGCCGCACCGTCCCTCGCCAGCTCGCCGTCGCCCACGGTACGGATCATGGGCGCCGCCGTCCGCAGCTGTGAGCGGTCGGCGCGCAGTGGGAGGGCCCAGCCGCTCTCGACCAGTTGCGCGGCCTCCACGGTGCAGCTGGTGGCGCCGAGCAGGAAGGCGCACCGGCCGTGCGTGGCCCGCAGCTCCAGGACCTCCCGCACATGGGGGAAGGGGGCGCGGTCGTCGCTGTGGCTGGAGTCCCCGTCGTCCCAGACGACGACGAGGCCGAGGCCGGCGACGGGGGCGAACATCGCGGCCCGGGTCCCCACCACCGCGCGGACGGACCCGCGCCGCACGGCCAGCCATTCCCGGTAGCGCTTCTGGGGCCCGGAGCCGGCCGTGAGCAGTGCGTGCCGGCCCTCGCCGAGCAGGGCGGTGAGGGCGGCGTCGACCCGTCCGGCGGTCCGCCCGTCGGGGACGACGACGAGGGCGCCGCGCCCGGAGGCGAGGGTCGCGGCGACGGCCGCCGCGATCTCCGCGGGCCAGTGCGGACCCGGCAGCGCGGTCCACACGGCCCGGGGGGCGCCGCCGGTGGCCAGCGCGGTGAGGAACGCGGGCCCCTGCTCGTACCGCTCCCAGGTGCCGGGGGCGGGGGGCGCGGGGGGAGGCAGCGGGGCGGGGGACTGCTTGGCCTCGGCCTGGGCGTTCCTCGGGGGGACGGCGAGCTGCAGGACGTCGGCGAGGCTGCCCGCGTACCGGTCGGCGACGGCGCGGGCCAGGGCGAGCAGATCCGGTCCGAGCACCGGTTCGGGGGAGACGACGGAGGCGAGCGCGGCCAGCGCGCCGTTGTAGTCGGACTCGGCCAGCCGCTCGATCAGGAAGCCGTCGATCAGTCCGCCGCCCTCGCGCCGGCCGCCCCGCACATTGCGCCCTCCGGCCCCGAACCGGACCCGGACCCGGACGCCCGGCCGGGCGTCGGCGTCCAGCTCCGCGGGGACCGCGTAGTCGAAGTACTGGTCGAGGTGGAGCGCGCCCTTGTTGACGAGGACGCGGGCGACGGGCAGCTCCTCGGCGAGCGCCGCACCGCGCCAGGTGCGCGGCTTGGCGCGCGGCACCTTGGCGCGGCGCACGGTCTCCCGGATCAGCGCAAGCTGCTCCGGCGCCCCGGCCCCGGGCTCGTCGGATCGCTCGTCGTCGCTGCTCACAGCCACAGTCCTACCAGACACCTCTGACAGCGGCGGCCGCCCCCGACCGGGCCCGCGACAGGCCGGAGCCCGGACGCCGTGACGGCGTCCGGGCTCCGGCGGAAGACGGTCTCGGGCGCCCCTACAGGCCCGCGGCGGCGCGCAGCGCCTCGACCCGGTCGGTGCGCTCCCACGTGAAGTCGGGCAGCTCGCGGCCGAAGTGGCCGTACGCGGCGGTCTGCGCGTAGATCGGGCGGAGCAGGTCGAGGTCGCGGATGATCGCGGCCGGGCGGAGGTCGAAGACCTCGCCGATGGCGTGCTCGATCTTCTCGGTCTCGATCGCGGCGGTGCCGAAGGTCTCCACGAACAGGCCGACCGGCTCGGCCTTGCCGATCGCGTAGGCGACCTGGACCTCGCAGCGGGCGGCGAGCCCGGCGGCGACGACGTTCTTGGCCACCCAGCGCATCGCGTAGGCGGCGCTGCGGTCCACCTTCGACGGGTCCTTGCCCGAGAAGGCGCCACCGCCGTGGCGGGCCATGCCGCCGTAGGTGTCGATGATGATCTTGCGGCCGGTGAGGCCGGCGTCGCCCATCGGGCCGCCGATCTCGAAGCGCCCGGTCGGGTTCACCAGCAGGCGGTAGCCCTCGGTGTCCAGCTTGATGCCGTCCTCGATCAGCTGCGACAGGACGTGCTCGACGACGAACTCGCGGATGTCGGGCGCGAGCAGCGAGTCGAGGTCGATGTCGCTGGCGTGCTGCGAGGAGACGACGACCGTGTCGAGCCGGACGGCCTTGTCACCGTCGTACTCGATGGTGACCTGCGTCTTGCCGTCGGGACGCAGGTACGGGATGGTCCCGTTCTTGCGGACCTCGGACAGCCGGCGCGAGAGCCGGTGCGCCAGGTTGACCGGGAGCGGCATCAGTTCGGGCGTCTCGTCGCAGGCGTAACCGAACATCAGGCCCTGGTCGCCCGCGCCCTGCTTGTCCAGCTCGTCCTCGTCGCCCTCGACCCGCTTCTCGTACGCGGTGTCGACGCCCTGCGCGATGTCCGGGGACTGCGCGCCGATGGACACCGAGACGCCGCAGGAGGCGCCGTCGAAGCCCTTCTTCGAGGAGTCGTAGCCGATCTCCAGGACCTTGTTGCGGACCAGCGTCGGAATGTCGGCGTAGGCCTTGGTCGTGACCTCACCCGCAACGTGCACCAGACCGGTCGTGATCAGGGTCTCGACGGCGACGCGGGAGGACGGGTCCTCGCGCAGGAGGGCATCGAGAATGGTGTCGCTGATCTGGTCAGCGATCTTGTCGGGGTGACCCTCGGTTACGGACTCCGAGGTGAAGAGACGGCGGGACACATCGCTCCCTGGGGTTGCAGCGGCTGCTGGCTGATCATTGGGCGGACGGGTCCGGGAGCTGCGCCCGGTACGGTCCAGGGGCAGTTTATCGGTCGGCTCCGTCCCGCGGACAACGTGTCTCGCCCTTTGGGAGATATGTGACCTGGCCCACTGGTGCCCGGAGCCCCCGGGGAGACCGCTGCCGACGGGGTCCGGCCGGGCGCCCCAAGGGTTGTGGCGTCACCGGCGTGTCACAGGGAATTCATACGAGCCGGGCCGACACGAGGTCCCACACCGTGTCGGCGAGCGCTTCCTTGGGTCCGTGCGGCACCGGCGTCTCGGTTCCGTCCGCGCCGAGCACCACCGCTTCGTTCTCCTCGGAGCCGAAGGTCTTGCGCTCCCCCACCTCGTTGACCACCAGCAGGTCGCAGCCCTTGCGGCGGAGCTTCTCGCGGCCGTTGGCCAGGACGTCGTCGGTCTCGGCGGCGAACCCGACGACGATCTGTCCGGGCGTGGCGCGCTCGGCGGCCACCTCGGCGAGGATGTCGGGGTTGCGGACGAGCGCGATGGGGGCGGGCTCCTGGCCGTCCTTCTTCTTGATCTTCCCGGTCACGTACTGGGCGGGCCGGAAGTCGGCGACCGCGGCGGCCATGACCACGACGTCGGCCTCCGCCGCGGCCTTGAGCACGGCCTCGCGCAGCTGCACGGCCGTACCGGTGTGCACGACGTCGGCGCCGGACGGGTCGGGCAGTCCGGTGTTGGCCTCGACGAGCGTGACCCGGGCGCCGCGGGCGACGGCGGTGCGGGCCAGCGCGTAGCCCTGCTTGCCGGATGAGCGGTTGCCGAGGTAGCGGACGGGGTCGAGCGGTTCCCTGGTGCCGCCGGCGCTGATCACCACGTGCCGGCCCGCCAGGTCGGGTGCCGCCGCGCCGCGGGCCAGCACCCGGCGGCAGACCTCGAAGATCTCGCCCGGGTCGGGCAGCCGTCCCTTGCCGGTGTCGGCGCCGGTGAGGCGGCCGACGGCGGGCTCGATGACGACGGCGCCCCGGCGGCGCAGGGTGGCCACGTTCTCCTGGGTGGCGGGGTGCTCCCACATCTCGGTGTGCATGGCGGGGGCGAGGACGACCGGACAGCGGGCGGTGAGCAGGGTGTTGGTGAGGAGGTCGTCGGCGAGCCCGTGCGCGGCCCTGGCCAGCATGTCGGCGGTGGCGGGGGCGACCACGACGAGGTCGGCGTGCTGTCCGATCCGTACGTGGGGTACCTCGTGGACGTCGTTCCAGACCTCGGTGGAGACCGGGTGGCCGGAGAGCGCGGACCAGGTGGCGGCGCCGACGAAGTGCAGGGCGGACCCGGTGGGGACGACCCGTACGTCGTGGCCGGACTCGGTCAGCCGGCGCAGCAGTTCGCACGCCTTGTACGCGGCGATGCCGCCGCTGACCCCCAGAACGACCTTCGGCTTGTCCACTGCGTCTCCCCGCACTCGGCTGCGTACGTACCCGGCATACGTACACCCCCATGCTGCCTCACGGGCGCGGGCGCCGGTCCGTCGCCCCGGACACGCCTCGGGCCCGGCGGATTGCCCGCCGGGCCCGAGGTGAGGTTGCGTTTCGCCGCTTACTGCGCGGGGCCCTCGATGGCCTCGGACGTGAGCAGGCCCGCGTTGATCTCGCGGAGCGCGATCGAGAGCGGCTTCTCGTGCACGTGGGTGTCGACGAGCGGACCGACGTACTCGAGGAGGCCCTCACCGAGCTGCGAGTAGTACGCGTTGATCTGGCGCGCGCGCTTGGCGGCGTAGATCACGAGGCTGTACTTCGAGTCGGTTGCTTCGAGGAGCTCATCAATCGGCGGGTTGATGATGCCCTCGGGCGTGGTGATGGAAGAGGACACGCTCTGCCTTCCGAAGGGGATGAAGATCAAAGAAATCTTTGACAGTCAGGGGCTCGTTTGCCGGTGCCCCCGTGTCGGTGGATCACTCGCCGCCGGCACGGTGGCCGGAAGCCTCCAGCATCAAGGCTAGCAGCTCACGCGCCACATCCTCGACGGAGGTGTTGACGAGCGTCGTATCGAACTCGGATTCGGCGGCCAGCTCGACCTTGGCGGCCCCGAGCCTGCGTTCGATGACCTCGGGCGCCTCGGTCCCCCGGCCGGTGAGCCGGCGCACCAGCTCCTCCCAGCTCGGCGGCGCGAGGAAGACCAGCCGGGCGTCGGCCATGGACTGGCGGACCAGCCGGGCGCCCTGGAGGTCGATCTCCAGGAGCACCGGCTCACCCGCCTCCAGCCGCTCCTGCACGGCGCGGCGCGGGGTGCCGTAGCGGTTGCCGGCGAATTCGGCCCACTCCAGCAGCTCGCCGTTGGCGATGAGCTTGTCGAACTCCTCGTCGTCCACGAAGAAGTAGTGGACGCCGTTGCGTTCGCCGGGGCGGGGCTTGCGGGTCGTCGCCGACACCGAGAGCCACACCTCGGGGTGGACCTTGCGCATATGCGCGACGACCGTGCTCTTGCCGACCCCCGAGGGGCCGGAGAGCACGGTCAGCCGCGGACGTACGTCCGGGGGTACGGGGGACGTCCCCCGGGATGTTGCAGCCATGGAGCGATTATCCAGGTTCTCAGGGGTGCCTGAGAACGTCAGGCGGCGCTGCCGCCGAACTCGCGCTCCAGGGATGCGATCTGGTTGGAGCCAAGACCCCGGACGCGGCGGCTCTCGGAGATGCCGAGCCGCTCCATGATCTGCTTTGCACGGACCTTGCCCACACCGGGCAGGGACTCCAGCAGGGCGGAGACCTTCATCTTGCCGATGACGTCGTTCTCCTGGCCCGACTTGATGACCTCATGGAGGGAGGCGCCGGAGTGCTTGAGTCGATTCTTGACCTCGGCCCGCTCCCGGCGAGCCGCGGCGGCCTTTTCGAGCGCGGCTGCGCGCTGTTCAGGGGTAAGGGGCGGAAGAGCCACGCCTACGTCACCTCGGATGTCGATCTGTCGGATACGGACCGGTGAGGCCGCTGAATCGCCCCTCACCTGCTGAGCCGCGAACAACCCGTGCTCGTCGGCTCTCGACGGAGACTAGCGGCCAAGGCCGCCGGAGTCAGCGAGAACGGACGAAAAGTCCTGGTCAGCCTCAGCCGACCGGGACATTTCCGTCATAACACCTGAGTTTTCTGGTCAGAATTCCGTCAACACGCAGTTACGTGGCAGGGTCAGCGGTCCGAGACGGCCGCGCGGACCTCGTCCGCGAACCGTCCGGCGGCTTCGCGCAGCCCGGATACGTCCGGGCCGTGGCTCAGCACGCCCCGGCTGACGCTGGGCACCACATTGCGCACGGCGTCACCGAAGACGCCCGGCAGATCCGCCGGCGTCGCCCCCTGGGCGCCGATGCCGGGGGCGAGCAGCGGACCGTTGATCGCGAGATCGACGCCCGCGTCGCCGAGCGTGGCCCCGACCACCGCGCCGACCGAGCCGAGCGGGGCGGCGCCCGCGTTCTCGGCGGTCATGTGGTCGAGCATCAGCTGGGCCAGCGGCCGGCCGTCGGCCGCCGTGGCGCGCTGCACCTCGGCACCCTCCGGGTTGGAGGTCAGGGCGAGTACGAAGACACCCGCGCCGGAGACCGCCGCCGCGTCCAGCGCCGGGCGCAGCGAGCCGAAGCCGAGGTACGGCGAGACGGTGACCGCGTCCGAGAAGAGCGGCGAGTCCTTGTCGAGGTAGGTCGCGGCGTAGGCGCCCATGGTGGAGCCGATGTCGCCGCGCTTGGCGTCCATCAGGACCAGCGCTCCGGCCGCCCTGGCTTCCTCGACGGCCTTCTCCAGGACGGCGATGCCCCGCGAGCCGAAGCGCTCGAAGAACGCGGACTGCGGCTTGAGCACGGCGACCCGGCCGGCCAGCGCCTCGACGACGGTCCGGGTGAAGCGCTCCAGCCCCGCGACGTCGTCGTTCAGTCCCCAGGAGGTGAGCAGGGAGGCGTGCGGGTCGATGCCGACGCAGAGCGGGCCACGGGTGTCCATGGCATGGCGCAGCCTGGCGCCGAAGGGTTCCGGGGTCATTTCGCTGCCTTCCGGGTTTCCGCGCCGACGGCGTCGGCGAGGGTGGCGTACGGGGAGGCGGCCAGGCGCGCGGCCAGGCCCTTGTGGATGGCGCGGGCGTAGAACGGGCCCTCGTAGATGAAGGCGCTGTAGCCCTGGACGAGGGTGGCGCCGGCGAGGATGCGCTGCCAGGCGTCCTCGGCGTTCTCGACGCCTCCGACGCCCACCAGGGTGATCCGGTCCCCCACGCGCCCGTACAGGCGGCTCAGGACCTCCAGGGAGCGTTCCTTGAGGGGCGCGCCGGACAGGCCGCCGGTCTCCTTCACTAGGGCGGCCGGGGACCGCAGGCCCAGTCCCTCGCGGGCGATGGTGGTGTTGGTGGCGATGATGCCGTCCAGGCCCAGTTCGACGGCGAGGTCGGCGACGGCGTCGACGTCCTCGTCGGCGAGGTCCGGGGCGATCTTGACGAGCAGCGGGACCCGGCGGCCGGTGACGGTGCGGTCGGCCGCCTCGCGCACGGCGGTCAGCAGGGGGCGCAGCGACTCGGTGGCCTGGAGGTTGCGCAGGCCGGGGGTGTTGGGCGAGGAGACGTTGACGACGAGGTAGTCGGCGTGGGCGGCGAGCCGCTCGGTGGACTTCACGTAGTCGGCGGCGGCGTCGGCCTCGGCGACGGCCTTGGTCTTGCCGATGTTGACGCCGACGGTGGTGCGGAAGACCGGGGTACGGGCGGCGAGGCGCTCGGCCACGGCCGCGGAGCCCTCGTTGTTGAAGCCCATGCGGTTGATGAGCGCGCGGTCCGCCACCAGGCGGAACAGCCGCTGCTTCGGGTTGCCGGGCTGTGCCTCGCCCGTCACGGTACCGATCTCGACGTGGTCGAACCCGAGCATCGCCATGCCGTCGATCGCCACCGCGTTCTTGTCGAAGCCGGCGGCGAGGCCGAAGGGGCCGTGCATCCGCAGGCCGAAGGCCTCGGTGCGCAGCTCCCGGTGGCGGGGGGCGAGGGCGGCGGCCACGAAGGTGCGCAGCACGGGGACGCGAGCGGCGAGGCGGATCCAGCGGAAGGCCAGGTGGTGGGCCTGCTCCGGGTCCATCCGCTTGAAGACGAGACGGAAGAAGAACTTGTACATCACGGTGTCCTCATGAAGAGGGGGACACCGTTTCCGGTGTCCCCCTGGGAGCGGGCTAGTCGCGGGCCGCGGTCAGATGTTCCGCGTGTTCCTGGAGGGAACGGACGCCGACGTCTCCGTTGTTGAGGGCGTCGATGCCCTGGACGGCCGCGGCGAGCGCCTGGACCGTGGTCAGGCACGGCACCGAGCGCGCGACGGCCGCGGTGCGGATCTCGTAGCCGTCGAGGCGGCCGCCGGTCCCGTAGGGCGTGTTGACGATGAGGTCGACACCGCCCTCGTGGATCAGCTGGACGATGGTCCGCTCGCCGTTCGGGCCCTCGCCCTCGGAGAGCTTGCGTACGACCGTGGCGTTGATGCCGTTGCGCTTGAGGACCTCGGCGGTGCCGGAGGTGGCCAGCAGCTCGAAGCCGTGGGCGACCAGCTCGCGGGCCGGGAAGATCATCGAGCGCTTGTCGCGGTTGGCCACCGAGATGAAGGCGCGGCCCTTGGTGGGCAGCGGCCCGTAGGCGCCGGCCTGCGACTTGGCGTACGCGGTGCCGAAGACCGAGTCGATGCCCATGACCTCGCCGGTGGAGCGCATCTCCGGGCCGAGGATGGTGTCGACGCCGCGGCCGTGGATGTCGCGGAAGCGCGACCACGGCATGACGGCCTCCTTGACGGAGATCGGCGCGTCCAGCGGCAGGGTGCCGCCGTCGCCGCTCTTCGGCAGCAGGCCCTCCTCGCGCAGCCCGGCCACGGTCGCGCCCAGCGAGATCCGGGCGGCGGCCTTGGCGAGCGGGACCGCGGTCGCCTTCGAGGTGAAGGGCACGGTCCGCGAGGCGCGCGGGTTGGCCTCCAGGACGTAGAGGATGTCGCCGGACAGCGCGAACTGGATGTTGATCAGTCCGCGTACGCCGACGCCCTTGGCGATGGCCTCGGTGGAGGCGCGCAGCCGCTTGATGTCGTGGCCGCCGAGCGTGATCGGGGGCAGGGCGCAGGCGGAGTCGCCGGAGTGGATGCCGGCCTCCTCGATGTGTTCCATGACGCCGCCGAGATAGAGCTCGGTGCCGTCGTAGAGGGCGTCCACGTCGATCTCGATGGCGTCGTCGAGGAAGCGGTCGACCAGGACCGGCCGGGTGGGGCTGATCTCGGTGGACTCGGAGATGTACGAGGAGAGCCGGGTCTCGTCGTACACGATCTCCATGCCGCGCCCGCCGAGCACGTACGAGGGGCGTACGAGGACGGGGTAGCCGATCTCGTCGGCGATCTGCTTGGCCTCGGCGAAGGTGGTGGCGGTGCCGTGCTTGGGGGCGGGCAGGCCGGCCTCGGCCAGGACGCGGCCGAAGGCGCCGCGGTCCTCGGCCGCGTGGATCGCCTCCGGCGGGGTGCCGACGACGGGCACGCCGTTGTCCTTGAGCGCCTGCGACAGGCCCAGCGGGGTCTGGCCGCCGAGCTGGACGACGACACCGGCGACCGGGCCCGCGAGGGTCTCGGCGTGCACGATCTCCAGCACGTCCTCCAGCGTCAGCGGCTCGAAGTACAGGCGGTCGGAGGTGTCGTAGTCGGTGGAGACCGTCTCCGGGTTGCAGTTGACCATCACGGTCTCGTAGCCGGCGTCGCTGAGCGCGAAGGAGGCGTGGACGCAGGAGTAGTCGAACTCGATGCCCTGGCCGATGCGGTTGGGGCCGGAGCCCAGGATGATCACCGCGGGCTTGGTGCGGGGCGCGACCTCGCTCTCCTCGTCGTAGGAGGAGTAGAAGTACGGCGTCTTCGCGGCGAACTCGGCGGCGCAGGTGTCGACCGTCTTGTAGACCGGGCGGACGCCGAGCGCGTGCCGCACCTCGCGGACGACGTCCTCGCGCAGGTCGCGGATCCCGGCGATCTGGAGGTCCGAGAAGCCGTGCCGCTTGGCCTCGGCGAGCAGCTCGGGGCCGAGCTTTTCGGCGGCGGCCAGCTCGTCGGCGATCTCCTTGATCAGGAAGAGCTGGTCGACGAACCAGGGGTCGATCTTCGTGGCGTCGAAGACCTCCTCCTGGGTGGCGCCGGCCCGGATCGCCTGCATGACGGCGTTGATCCGGCCGTCGGTCGGGCGGACCGCCTCGGCCAGCAGTTCGGCCTTGTCGCCGGGGTCGCCGGTGAAGGTGAACTGCGAGCCCTTCTTCTCCAGGGAGCGCAGCGCCTTCTGGAGGGCCTCGGTGAAGTTCCGGCCGATCGCCATGGCCTCGCCCACCGACTTCATGGTGGTGGTGAGGGTGGAGTCGGCGGAGGGGAACTTCTCGAAGGCGAAGCGCGGGGCCTTGACGACGACGTAGTCGAGGGTCGGCTCGAAGGAGGCCGGGGTCTTCTCGGTGATGTCGTTGGGGATCTCGTCCAGCGTGTAGCCGACGGCCAGCTTGGCGGCGATCTTGGCGATCGGGAAGCCGGTGGCCTTGGAGGCGAGGGCCGAGGAGCGGGAGACGCGGGGGTTCATCTCGATCACGATGACGCGGCCGTCGGCCGGGTCGATGGCGAACTGGATGTTGCAGCCGCCGGTGTCGACGCCGACCTCGCGGATGATCGCGATGCCGATGTCGCGCAGCCGCTGGTACTCGCGGTCGGTGAGGGTCATCGCGGGGGCGACGGTGATCGAGTCCCCGGTGTGGACGCCCATCGGGTCGAAGTTCTCGATGGAGCAGACGACCACGACGTTGTCGTTGCGGTCGCGCATCAGCTCCAGCTCGTACTCCTTCCAGCCGAGGATGGACTCCTCCAGGAGCACCTCGGTGGTCGGGGAGAGCGTGAGGCCCTGTCCCGCGATGCGGCGCAGCTCGTCCTCGTCGTGGGCGAAGCCGGAGCCGGCGCCGCCCATGGTGAAGGAGGGGCGGACGACGACGGGGTAGCCGCCGAGGGTGTCGACGCCGGCGAGGACGTCGTCCATGGAGTGGCAGATGACGGAGCGGGCGGACTCGCCGTATCCGATCTTCTCCTTGACGGCCGCGACGACGCCCTTGAACAGGTCGCGGTCCTCGCCCTTGTTGATGGCCTCGACGTTGGCGCCGATGAGCTCGACGCCGTACTTCTCCA
The DNA here is from genome assembly GCF_000373645.1 of Streptomyces sp. ATexAB-D23. Classification (GTDB taxonomy): domain Bacteria; phylum Actinomycetota; class Actinomycetes; order Streptomycetales; family Streptomycetaceae; genus Streptomyces; species Streptomyces castrisilvae. Next base: position 138,049 of record NZ_KB892006.1, read on the forward strand.
GGACGCCGTTGTCGTGCATGGAGATCGCGGTGTTCAGCGCGGTCTGGCCGCCGAGGGTGGGCAGCAGCGCGTCGGGGCGCTCCTTGGCGATGATCTTCTCGACGAACTCGGGGGTGATCGGCTCGACGTAGGTGGCGTCGGCGATCTCCGGGTCGGTCATGATCGTCGCCGGGTTGGAGTTCACCAGGATGACGCGCAGGCCCTCGGCCTTGAGGACGCGGCAGGCCTGGGTGCCGGAGTAGTCGAACTCGGCGGCCTGCCCGATGACGATCGGGCCGGAGCCGATGACCAGGACGGACTGGATATCGGAGCGCTTAGGCACGCTGGCCCTCCATCAGGGAAACGAAGCGGTCGAAGAGGTACGCGGCGTCGTGCGGGCCGGCGGCGGCCTCGGGGTGGTACTGGACGCTGAAGGCCGGCCGGTCGAGCAGCTGGAGGCCCTCCACCACCTGGTCGTTCAGGCAGACGTGGGAGACCTCGGCGCGGCCGTAGGCGGTGTCGGAGACCTTGTCGAGGGGGGCGTCGACGGCGAAGCCGTGGTTGTGCGCGGTGACCTCGACCTTGCCGGTCGAGCGGTCCTGCACGGGCTGGTTGATGCCGCGGTGGCCGTACTTCAGCTTGTACGTGCCGAAGCCGAGCGCGCGGCCCAGGATCTGGTTGCCGAAGCAGATGCCGAAGAGCGGGGTCCCGCGCTCCAGGACGCCCCGCATGACGGAGACGGGGTGGTCGGCGGTGGACGGGTCGCCGGGGCCGTTGGAGAAGAAGACTCCGTCGGGCTCGACCGCGTACACCTCCTCCAGTGTCGCGGTGGCGGGCAGGACGTGCACCTCGATGCCGCGCTCGGCCATCCGGTGCGGGGTCATGCCCTTGATGCCGAGGTCGATCGCGGCGACGGTGAACTTCTTGGTGCCGATCGCGGGGACGACGTAGGTCTCCTTGGTGGCGACCTCGGCGGACAGGTCGGCGCCCGTCATCTCGGGGGCCTGCTGGACGCGGGCGAGCATCGTGGCGTCGTCGGTGACCGCGTCGCCGGAGAAGATGCCGACGCGCATGGCGCCGCGCTCGCGCAGGTGGCGGGTGAGGGCGCGGGTGTCGACGCCGCTGATGCCGACGACGCCCTGGTTCGCGAGCTCCTCGTCCAGCGAGCGCCGGGAGCGCCAGTTGGAGGGGGTGCGGGCGGGGTCGCGCACGACGTAGCCGGCGACCCAGATGCGCCGGGACTCGGGGTCCTCGTCGTTGACGCCGGTGTTGCCGACGTGCGGGGCGGTCATCACGACGACCTGGCGGTGGTACGAGGGGTCGGTCAGCGTCTCCTGGTAGCCGGTCATGCCGGTGGAGAAGACCGCCTCGCCGAAGGTCTCCCCCACAGCCCCGTAGGCGCGGCCGCGGAAGGCGCGGCCGTCCTCCAGGACGAGTACGGCGGGAACCTGGGCTCCCCGGGTGGAGGTCGTCATCGTGCGATGCCTTCCGTAGTGCTGGTGAGGTGGTTGACGGCTTCGACCCAGGCGGGGTGCTCGGCCGAGTGGTCGGAGCGGAATCCGGAGTCGATCAGCTGGTCGCCGAGCGCCCAGGTGATGACGAGGAGGCCGCCCTCGGGCAGGACCTTGCCCGCCAGTGCCTTGTCGGTGCGGGCGCCGCGCAGGTCGGCGGCCGGGACGAAGAAGTCCGCCGCGCCGGGCCGTACGACGTCGAGGCCCTCGGCGGTCAGGGTGAGCTCGACGCGGCTGCGGGTGCCGAGGCCGTGGGCGACGATCCGGTCCAGCCACTGCCCGGCCGTGGTCGACGCGTGGTAGCGGCCGGTGAGGCCGAGCAGCTTCTCGCCGTCCGCGTAGCCCTCGGGGGTGGCCGCGAGAGGGGGCAGGTCCGACTGGAGGTTCCCGCGCCACTTCCATCCCTGGCGCATCAGCCAATAGACGAACACGACGAGGACGACGAGTCCGATCACCCAGCTGATGCGGGCGGACCAGTCGGTCACCTCCGCCGACTTCTGCTCGGCGGCCAGTTGGTACAGGGTCTGTGTAGTCACGCGAGCTTCCCGTCGACGACCGTGGCACGGCCCCGCAGGAAGGTGTGGGTCACTCGGCCCGGCAGCTCGCGCCCCTCGTACGGGGTGTTGCGGCTGCGGGAGGCGAATCCCGCGGGGTCCACGGCTCCACGGTATGCCGGATCGACCAGGGTGAGGTTGGCGGGCTCACCCGCCGAGACGGGGCGGCCGTGTCCTTCGAGCCGTCCGATGGCCGCGGGCCGCGACGACATGCGGTCGGCGACGCCGGCCCAGTCGAGCAGCCCGGTCTCGACCATCGTCTGCTGGACGACGGAGAGCGCGGTCTCCAGGCCCACCATGCCCATGGCGGCCGCGGCCCACTCGCAGTCCTTGTCCTCGTGCGGGTGCGGGGCGTGGTCGGTGGCGACGCAGTCGATGGTGCCGTCGGCGAGTGCCTCGCGCAGGGCCTGTACGTCGGCCTCGGTGCGCAGCGGCGGGTTCACCTTGTAGACGGGGTTGTAGGAGCGGACCAGCTCGTCGGTGAGCAGGAGGTGGTGCGGGGTGACCTCGGCGGTGACGTTCCAGCCCTTGGACTTGGCCCAGCGCACGATCTCGACGGAGCCTGCGGTCGACAGGTGGCAGATGTGCACCCGGGAGCCGACGTGGGCGGCGAGCAGCACGTCGCGGGCGATGATCGACTCCTCGGCGACGGCGGGCCAGCCGCCGAGGCCCAGCTCGGCCGAGACGATGCCCTCGTTCATCTGGGCGCCCTCGGTGAGGCGGGGTTCCTGGGCGTGCTGGGCGACGACCCCGTCGAACGCCTTCACGTACTCCAGGGCGCGGCGCATGATGACCGCGTCGTCCACGCACTTGCCGTCGTCGGAGAAGACCCGCACGCCGGCCGCGGAGTCGTGCATGGCGCCCAGCTCGGCGAGCTGCTTGCCCTCCAGGCCGACGGTGACGGCGCCGATGGGCTGCACGTCGCAGTAGCCGGACTCCTTGCCGAGCCGCCAGACCTGCTCCACGACGCCGGCGGTGTCGGCGACCGGGAAGGTGTTGGCCATGGCGTGCACGGCGGTGAAGCCACCGACCGCAGCGGCCTTGGTGCCGGTGAGGACGGTCTCGGAGTCCTCGCGGCCGGGCTCGCGCAGGTGGGTGTGGAGGTCGACCAGGCCGGGCAGCAGGACCTGGCCCGCCGCCTCGATCACGGTGGCGTCGCCCGCGTCCAGCCCGGTACCGACCGCGGCGATGGTCTCGCCGTCGATGAGGACGTCCCGCGGGTCGCCGCCGAGCACCTGCGCACCGCGGATAAGGATCTTGCTCATGGTTACTTGTTCTCCTCGGTACGGGCGGCGGGGGTGGAGGGGGCGGCCGACTCGTAGCCGCCGAGCAGCAGGTAGAGCACGGCCATGCGGATGGAGACGCCGTTGGCGACCTGCTCGACGACCGTGCAGCGGTCGGAGTCGGCGACCTCGGCGGTGATCTCCATGCCGCGGACCATCGGGCCGGGGTGCATGACGACGGCGTGCTCGGGCATCTTCGCCATGCGCTCGCCGTCCAGGCCGTAGCGGCGGGAGTACTCGCGCTCGGTCGGGAAGTAGGCGGCGTTCATCCGCTCGCGCTGCACACGCAGCATCATCACGGCGTCGGAGTCCGGCAGCACGTCGTCCAGGCTGTAGCTGATGTCGCAGGGCCACCGCTCGACGCCGACCGGGACCAGGGTGGGCGGGGCGACCAGGGTGACGTGGGCGCCGAGCGTGTTCAGCAGGTGGACGTTGGAGCGGGCGACCCGGCTGTGCAGGATGTCTCCGACGATGGTGATGCGGCGCCCTTCGAGGTCCTTGCCGAGTCCGGCGTCCGGCCCGACGAGCCTGCGGCGCATGGTGAAGGCGTCCAGGAGGGCCTGGGTGGGGTGCTCGTGGGTGCCGTCGCCCGCGTTGACGACGGCGCCGTCGATCCAGCCGGAGGTGGCGAGCCGGTAGGGGGCTCCGGAGGCGCCGTGACGGATGACGACGGCGTCGGCGCCCATCGCCTCCAGGGTCAGCGCGGTGTCCTTGAGCGACTCGCCCTTGGAGACGGACGAGCCCTTCGCGGAGAAGTTGATGACGTCGGCGGACAGCCGCTTGGCGGCCGCCTCGAAGGAGATGCGGGTGCGCGTCGAGTCCTCGAAGAAGAGGTTGACGACGGTACGGCCGCGCAGGGTCGGGAGCTTCTTGATCGGCCGGTCCGCGACCCTGGCCATCTCCTCGGCGGTGTCGAGGATCAGGACGGCGTCGTCGCGGGTGAGGTCGGCGGCCGAGATGAGGTGACGCTTCATCTGGGTGTTCTCCGGGTGGCTGGAGTTTTCAGGCATGCGGGCGCGCGGAAGCCGCCGTACGGCGGACTGGCCGTACGGGCGGGAAGCTAACGCTCGACCGCGTGGGCGGCCTGCTCGACCCCGAGCAGCACGGCGTCGCGGCCGTCCTCCTCGGCGAGCTGGACCTTGACCGTCTCCCGCAGCGACGTGGGGAGGTTCTTGCCGACGTAGTCGGCGCGGATCGGGAGTTCGCGGTGGCCGCGGTCGACGAGGACGGCGAGCTGCACCGCCCGGGGCCGGCCGATGTCGCCGAGCGCGTCGAGGGCGGCGCGGATCGTGCGGCCGGAGAAGAGGACGTCGTCCACCAGGACGACCAGGCGGCCCTCGATGCCCTCGCCGGGGATCTCGGTGCGGGCCAGGGCGCGCGCGGGGCGCAGCCTCAGGTCGTCGCGGTACATGGTGATGTCGAGGGAGCCGACCGGGATCGTGCGGCCGGTGATCTCTTCGAGCTTGTCGGCGAGCCGGCGGGCGAGGAAGACACCCCGGGTCGGAATGCCGAGGAGCACCACATCGTCGGCGCCCTTGGCGCGTTCGACGATCTCGTGGGCGATACGGGTCAGGACCCGGGCGATGTCGGGAGCCTCCAGAACGGGGCGTGCCGCGTTGCCGGTGGCGTCGTGCTGTGCGTCCATAAGAAACGGACCTCCTTCTCCGCCTCACGGGACGGACCTTAAAGGACGTCGAAATTGCACTCCCGACCTTACCAGGGCCCGCGCCGGTCCCTTTCCCCGCCCCGGGAGAAGCCGGTACGGACCATCTCAGCTTGACGCACCCAAGTAACGCTGCGTAACCTCACAGTGAGTTACCAGCCACGCGGCCCAGCCGCGAACGTTCCAGTGTCCGGGGAGCCTTATGTCCAGCGAATACGCAAAACAGCTCGGGGCCAAGCTCCGTGCCATCCGCACCCAGCAGGGCCTCTCGCTCCACGGCGTGGAGGAGAAGTCCCAGGGCCGCTGGAAGGCCGTCGTGGTCGGTTCGTACGAGCGCGGCGACCGTGCCGTGACCGTGCAGCGCCTTGCCGAGCTGGCGGACTTCTACGGCGTCCCGGTCCAGGAGCTCCTGCCGGGCACGACGCCCGGCGGTGCCGCCGAGCCGCCGCCGAAGCTCGTCCTGCAGCTGGAGCGCCTGGCCCACGTGCCGCCGGAGAAGGCCGGTCCTCTCCAGCGTTACGCGGCGACGATCCAGAGCCAGCGCGGCGACTACAACGGCAAGGTGCTCTCGATCCGCCAGGACGACCTGCGCACGCTTGCCGTGATCTACGACCAGTCGCCGTCCGTGCTCACGGAGCAGCTGATCAGCTGGGGCGTGCTGGACGCGGACGCGCGCCGCGCCGTCGCCCACGAAGAGGGCTGACCGGCCCCCGCAGAAACGTGCCGCCGGGTCCGGCGGGGTTCCCCTCGGGGCGCCCCTCCGGGCCCGGCATTCGTATGCCCGGAGCCGTGTGGGCGGATGGACCCGGACATGCCGAAGGGCCCACGGCTCTGCGGCCATGGGCCCTTCGTCGGCGGAACGCCGCCGGGGGTTCAGCTCTCCCGGCGGAGGTTCGGCTTGAGGTCCTTGAAACGGGCCAGCAGGCCGTTCACGAAGGACGGGGAGTCGTCGGTCGAGAACTCCTTGGCGATCTGCACCGCCTCGTCGATCACCACCGCGTCCGGGGTCGCGTCCACCCAGATCAGCTCGTACGCACCGAGCCGCAGGATGTTCCGGTCGACGACCGGCATGCGGTCGAGCTCCCAGTCCACCGCGTAGGTGACGATGAGGTCGTCGATCCGGTCCGCGTACTGCGCGTACCCCTCGACGAGCTCCATCGTGTACTCGGTGACCGGAGGCTGACGGGTGTCGGACCGCGAGTGCCGTACCCAGTCCGCGAGGACCGTCTGCACGGACTCGCCGCGCTGGTCGGCCTCGAAGAGGATCTGGAAGGCGCGCTTGCGGGCCGTGTTCCGGGCAGCCACGGTTAGCTGTTCACCCGGCCGAGGTAGTCGCCGGAGCGGGTGTCGACCTTGATCTTCTCGCCCGTGCTGATGAACAGCGGGACGCCGATCTCGTAGCCGGTCTCCAGGGTGGCGGGCTTGGTGCCACCGGTGGAGCGGTCGCCCTGGACGCCCGGGTCCGTGTGCTGGATGGTCAGCTCGACGGCGGCCGGCAGCTCGACGTAGAGCACCTCGCCCTCGTGCTGGGCGACGGAGGCGGTGAAGCCCTCGATCAGGAAGTTGGCGGCGTTGCCGACAGCCTTGCGGTCGACCATGAGCTGGTCGTACGTGTCCATGTCCATGAAGACGAAGTACTCGCCGTCCATGTACGAGAACTGCATGTCGCGCCGGTCGACGGTGGCCGTCTCGACCTTCACGCCGGCGTTGAACGTCTTGTCGACGACCTTGCCGGACAGCACGTTCTTGAGCTTGGTGCGCACGAAAGCCGGGCCCTTGCCGGGCTTGACGTGCTGGAACTCGACGACGGACCAGAGCTGGCCTCCGTCGAGCTTGAGCACCATGCCGTTCTTGAGGTCGTTCGTGGAAGCCACGGTTGCGGAATCTCCTGGACTGAAGCTGGTGGAACGACCGAGGACGCGCGCTAGAGCGCGAGCAGCTCCTTGGTCGTAATGGTGAGTAGCTCGGGTCCGCCGTCCGCCTCGGGGCGCACGACGAGCGTGTCATCGATCCGGACTCCGCCCCGGCCCGGGAGGTGGACCCCCGGTTCGACGGTGACCGGCACACAAGCGTCCAGTTTACCCATGGCATCGGGTGCCAGCTGCGGGTCCTCGTCGATTTCGAGCCCCACCCCATGGCCCGTCCAGGGTGCGAGGCCCTCACCGTGCCCCGCGGAGTCCAGGAGATGACGGGCCGCGCGGTCCACGTCGCGGTACTCGGCTCCGGGCACCAGAGCCTCGCGGCCGGCCCTCTGAGCGGCGAAAACCAGGTCGTAGAGCTCGATCTGCCAGTCGGCCGGGGCCGTTCCGATGACGAAGGTGCGGCCGATCTCGCAGCGGTAGCCGCGGTAGTTCGCGCCGAGGCGGACGGAGAGGAAATCTCCTTCCTCCACACGCCGGTCCGAGGGCCTGTGGCGGCCCAGACCGGAGTGCGGGCCGGTGGCGACGGAGGTCGCGAAGGCGGGGCCGTCGGCGCCGTGGTCCACCAGCCGGCGTTCCAGTTCCAGCGCCAGGTGCCGTTCGGTGCGGCCGACGAGGATCGATTCGAGGAGTTCACCGAGTGCCTGGTCGGTGATCTCGGCGGCGATCCGCAGGCAGCCGATCTCCTCCTCGTCCTTGACGATGCGCAACTGCTCGACGGTGACGCCGAGATCGGCCAGCCGGAGCCTGGGTGCGACCGAGGCCATGGCCCGGTGCCGCGAGACCGTCAGATCGTGTTCCTCGACGGCCAGGGACTCCGCGCCGCCCGCCGCGGCCAGGTCCGCCGCGGCGACCACCGGATCGCCGCCGGCCACCGGCAGCAGGTCCACCCGCAGGTGTTCGTCGGGGCGCCCATCGGCCGGGTCGCCGGTCGGGGGGCGGGGGCAGAGCAGGACGTCCTCGCCGGGGCCGAGCAGCAGCACGGCACCCGGGGGCGCCCCGCCGGCCAGGTAGCGGACGTTGGCGGGGCGGGAGACCAGGGCGGCCGCGGATCCGACTGCGGCGCACCGGTCGCGGAGCAGTCCGCGTCGGACGGCGTACACCTCTGACATGCGTCGAGCGTACGAGCGCGTGGCGCGGCCCGCCCGGTCAGCGCATCCGACCGGGGGGGGCGGGGCGCTGTCCTACCAGGCCGGGGGGCTGGCCAGGGACCGGGCGAGTATGTCGTCCAGGACCCGGGCGGTGGTCTCCACGTCGTAGGTGGAGTTGTCGATGATGGGCAGCCCCGAGCCGTACCAGCCCGCCATCCGGCCGTGGATACGGGCGACCTCCTCGTCGGAGAGCCTGCGGTTGCCGCTGCGCGCGGCGTTGCGCTCCAGGACGATCTCCAGGCCGGGCAGCAGGACGACGGGCAGGAGCCCGGGGCCGACGTGGCGCTTCCAGCCGCCGAGGCCGACGACCGGCCGGTCGGGGAAGACGGCGTCGTCCAGGATGCAGGAGATCCCGTTGGCCAGGAAGTTGCGGGCGGCGAAGCCGCAGGTGCGGCGGGCCAGCCGGTACTGGGCCTCGGACTGGTCGTTCCACCCGGCCTGCGGGTCGGCGAAGCCGGAGCAGACCCACTCGCGGACGTCGTCCAGGCTGACGTGGGCGGTGGGCACCCGGCGGCGGGCCGCCCAGAGCCTGGCCACCGTGGTCTTGCCGGCGCCGGCCGGGCCGATCAGGAGCACGGCGAGCGTCGCGTTGCCGGTGCCCGGCCCGGCGGGCGGCGCGGGCAGCGGAACCGGTCTGCCGGGCGGCAGCTGGACGTGCCCGGTGGTCTCGCGGGTGGCGGGGGCCGGGGCGTGCTGCGGGGCGGGCCCGGACCAGCCCTGGCCCTGGCCCTGCGGGGCGGGCGGTGCGGCGGGCGGCGGGCCCGGGTGCCCGGCCGGGGGCCGGGACGGCGGGCCCGCCGGGGGCGGGACCGGCGGGCCGGGGTGCTGGGCCCCGGGCGACCAGCCGAGAGGGCCGGGTCCGGGTCCCTGGGGCGGAGGCAGCGGGGCCCCCACTGCGTGCTGCATCCGGTGCAACTCCGTCTCGTACAGGCAACTGGCGCTGGTGGAACGGCAACCGTACCTTCCCCGGCCGCCACACGGACAACGGCCGGGGAGGGTCCACAGTGCCCCGCCGGCCGGTCGGCCTTCCCCTGCGGGGCGGTGGATCAGTCCGTCGACCCGTCCGCGAGCGCGCGCAGGGCGAGCCGGTAGGAGCCGATGCCGAATCCCGCGACGGTCCCGGTGGCGACCGGTGCGACCACCGAGTGATGGCGGAATTCCTCACGCGCGTACGGGTTCGAGATGTGCACCTCGATCAACGGGGCGGTGCGCTGAGCTGCCGCGTCCCGCATCCCGTACGAGTAGTGCGTGAAGGCGCCCGGGTTGAGAACGACCGGAATTGAACCGTCCGCGGCCTCGTGCAGCCAGCGGATCAGCTCGCCCTCGTCGTTGGTCTCGCGGACGTCCACGTCGAAGCCGAGCTCCTTGCCGAGGGTGCGGCAGGCCTCGACGAGTCCGGCGTACGAGGTGGAGCCGTAGACGTCGGGTTCGCGGGAGCCGAGCCGGCCGAGGTTGGGGCCGTTGAGCACGAGGACCCTGCGGGTCATGCCGAGACCTCCCCGTAGGCGGCGAGCAGCACGGCCGGGTCGGGGCCCTCCAGGACGGTGGGCTTGCCGAGGCCGTCCAGGACGATGAAGCGCAGCAGGTCGCCGCGGGACTTCTTGTCGACCTTCATGTTCTCCAGCAGCTTGGGCCACTGGTCGCCCCGGTAGGTGAGCGGCAAGCCGACGGATTCCAGGATGGCGCGGTGCCGGTCGGCGGTGGCGTCGTCGAGCCGGCCGGCGAGGCGCCCGAGTTCGGCGGCGAAGACCATGCCGACCGAGACGGCGGCGCCGTGGCGCCACTTGTAGCGCTCGTTCTTCTCGATCGCGTGGCCCAGGGTGTGGCCGTAGTTGAGGATCTCGCGCAGCCCGGACTCCTTGAGGTCGCTGGAGACGACCTCGGCCTTGACCCGGATGGAACGCTCGATCAGCTCGGCGGTGTGCGGCCCCTCGGGGCCGCGCGCGGCCTGCGGGTCGGCCTCGATGAGGTCGAGGATCGCCGGGTCGGCGATGAATCCGGCCTTGATGATCTCGGCCATGCCGGAGACGTAGTCGTTGACCGGAAGCGAGTCCAGGGCGGCCAGGTCGCAGAGCACGCCGGCCGGCGGGTGGAAGGCGCCGACGAGGTTCTTGCCCTCGGCGGTGTTGATGCCGGTCTTGCCGCCGACGGCCGCGTCGACCATGCCGAGCACGGTCGTCGGTACGGCGATCCAGCGCACCCCGCGCAGCCAGGAGGCGGCGACGAAGCCGGCGACGTCGGTGGTGGCGCCGCCGCCGATGCCGACGATGACGTCGGTGCGGGTGAAGCCGGTCTGGCCGAGCGCCTTCCAGCAGTAGGCGGCGACCTCGACGGTCTTGGCCTCCTCGGCGTTGGGCAGCTGGATCGCGATGGCCTCGTAGCCCTGGCCTGCGAGGTCCTGGCGGACCGCCTCGCCGGTCTCGGCGAGTGCCTCGGGGTGGAGGACCGCGACGCGCTTGGCGCGCTCGCCGATGAGCGTGGGCAGCTCGCCGAGGAGCTGCCGGCCGATCAGCACCTCGTACGGGTCGGTGCCCGCGCTGCCGGTGATCTGGACGCGGGTGTGTGCCTGCTCCGTCATGGGTGTGTTCTCCCGGCCGGACTGGGGTGCGTCCGGCAGTTCCAGTGCGTCGAGGACCGCCTGTGCGACCTCTTCGGGTGTGCGCTCGTCGGTGGCGACGACCGTGCGGGCGACCTCCGTGTAGAGGTGGCGGCGGGCCTCCATCAGCTCGCGCCACTGCCGGCGCGGGTTGACCGCGAGCAGCGGGCGCGCGGTGTTGAGGCCGACCCGCTTGACGGCCTCGTCCACGTCCATCGAGAGGTAGACGACCGGGTGGCCGGCGAGCAGGGCGCGCGTCCGTTCGTCCAGGACGGCCCCTCCGCCGAGCGAGAGGACGCCCGCGTGCTCGGCGACGGCGGCCCGGACGGCCTCCCGCTCCAGCGCGCGGAAGTGGTCCTCGCCCTCGTCGTAGAAGATCTCCGCGATGGGCTTGCCTGCCGTGGCGACGACATCGGCGTCGGTGTCCCGGTAGCCCGTGCCCAGACGGGCGGCGAGCAGTTCACCGACGGTCGATTTGCCGACACCCATCGGTCCGACCAGGACGATCAGCGGAGCGCTCATCGGATCTGGAGGTGGTCGAGGTACGACTGCACGTTGCGGTGGGTCTCGGGCACGCTGTCGCCGCCGAACTTCTCCGCGACGGCGTCGGCCAGGACCAGGGCGACCATCGCCTCCGCGACGATGCCGGCCGCCGGAACGGCACAGACGTCGGAGCGCTGGTGGTGGGCCTTGGCCGGCTCGCCGGTCACCACGTCGATGGTGGCCAGGGCGCGCGGCACGGTCGCGATCGGCTTCATCGCGGCGCGGACGCGGAGCAGCTCACCGGTGGTGAGCCCGCCCTCGGTGCCGCCGGCCCGGCCGGAGGCGCGCTTGATGCCGTCCTCGGTCGCCAGGATCTCGTCGTGCGCCTTGGAGCCGGGCACCCGGGCGAGGTCGAAGCCGTCGCCGACCTCGACGCCCTTGATGGCCTGGATTCCCATGAGCGCACCGGCGAGGCGGGCGTCCAGCCGGCGGTCCCAGTGCACGTGCGAGCCGAGGCCGACCGGCACTCCGTACGCCAGCACCTCGACGACGCCGCCGAGGGTGTCGCCGTCCTTGTGGGCCTGGTCGATCTCGGCGACCATCCGCTTGCTCGCGTCGGCGTCGAGGCAGCGCACCGGGTCGGCGTCGAGCCTGTCCACGTCGGCGGGGACCGGGTAGACCCCGTACGGCGCCTTGGCTGCGGCCAGCTCCACGACGTGGGAGACGATCTCGATGCCGGCGGTCTCCTTGAGGTAGGAGCGGGCGACGGCGCCGAGGGCGACACGGGCGGCGGTCTCCCGGGCGCTGGCGCGCTCCAGGACCGGCCGGGCCTCGTCGAAGCCGTACTTCTGCATCCCGGCGAGGTCGGCGTGACCGGGCCGGGGGCGGGTCAGCGGGGCGTTACGGGCCTGCTCGGCCAGCACCTCGGGGTCGACCGGGTCGGCCGACATGACCTGCTCCCACTTGGGCCACTCGGTGTTGCCCACCATCACGGCGACCGGGGAGCCCATGGTGAGCCCGTGCCGCACGCCGCCGAGGAAGGTGACCTCGTCCCGCTCGAACTTCATCCGCGCGCCGCGGCCGTAACCGAGCCGCCGCCGGGCGAGCGCGTCCGCAACCATCTCCGTGGTGACCGGGACGCCGGCGGGAAGACCCTCCAGCGTCGCCACCAGTGCGGGGCCGTGCGACTCCCCCGCGGTCAGCCAGCGCAACCTGCTCAACGGTGCTCCTCATGCTCGCGCCTGAAATCCAACGGCGCGACCGGGTGCGCGGCCCTGGCCCGCCGCCCCCGATCCTCCCACGGCCGCGGCTCCGGGACGGCCGCCGGTCCAGCAGACGGACGGAAGGACGGGGACCGGGCAGGCGTCAGCGGGCGGCCAGCGCCTGTTCTCCGGCCTTGCGCATGGCGGCCAGGGGCGCGGGTGAGCGGCCGGTCATCTGCTCGACCTGGAGGACGGCCTGGTGCACCAGGAGATCGAGACCTCCGAGGACTGTGCCCCCGCGCTCGGCCCAGGCGGAGGCGAGCCGGGTGGGCCACGGCTCGTACAGCACGTCGAACAGCGTGCCGGGACGCTCCGGCACGGCACCGGCCAGCGCGTCGGCCGCCCCGGCGGGGGTGGTGGCGATGACGAGGGGCGCGGCGAGCGCCCGGTCGGCCTGTGCCCAGTCGGCGATCCGGACGTCGACGCCGAGCCGTTCGCCCCAGCCGCGCATCTCGTCGGCGCGGGCCGCGCTGCGCACATAGGCGGTGACGGGTCCGGCACAGATCCCGGACAAGGCGGCCAACGCGGAGGAAGCCGTCGCCCCGGCGCCGAGGATCGCGGCGGACTCCACCGTCCCGACGCCGCGTTCACGCAGTGCGGCGATCATGCCGGGGATGTCGGTGTTGTCCCCCGTGCGGCGCCCGTCCTCGCCGAGGACGACGGTGTTCACGGCCTCCACGGAGGCGGCGGTCGCGCTGATTCCGTCCAGCAACGGGATGATCGCCCGCTTGAGCGGCATGGTGAGCGAGAGCCCCGCCCAGCTCCCGTCCAGCCCCTCGATGAACCCCGGCAGCGCCTGCTCGTCGACCTCGAACCGGTCGTACGACCAGTCGTCGAGGCCGAGTTCGGCGTACGCGGCCCGGTGCAGGACCGGGGAGAGCGAGTGGGCGATGGGCGAGCCGAGGACGGCTGCCCGGTGGCGCCGGTCAGTCGAGGCCATGCAATTCCTTGAACTTCTTGTTGAGCTTCTCGTGTTCCGCAGCCGTCTTGGTGAACTGGGTCTTCTTGCCGTCGAGCGAGATGAAGAACATCCATCCGTCGGCGGTGGGATTGAGCGTTGCGCGCAGGGCTTCGTCGCCGGGGTTCCCGATGGGACCGGGCGGGAGACCGGCGTGGTAATAGGTGTTATACGGATCCGGATTAGTACGAATCTCCTTCGTCCTGATCGTGATCTCGCTCTGCTTCTTGAGGTAGTTGAACGCCGAGTCAAATTCGAGCAGTCGATTCGTGGCCGTGTTGTCAGGCTTCAGCCGGTTGTAGACGACCTCGGCCATCTTGCGGAAGTCGTCATGCGTGAGACCTTCCGCCTGGACGAGGCTGGCCACGGTAAGCACCTGCCAGGGACCGTCCAGCTTGTACTTCTTGGCGGTTCCTTCGAGGTCGAGCTTCTCGTATTCCTCGTTCGACCGGGAGACCATCTTCTTGAGAATCGCCTCCGGCTTGGTTTCCTTCGTCACCGGATACGCGGCCGGGTAGAGGAATCCTTCCAGCGGGTCCTTGATGTCCTTGTTCTTGCTCGCCCAGCCGGGCAGGCCCAGATCGGACTTCATGGACTTGGCAATGCCCTGGGTCGTGCCCTTCTTGAGGTCCAGCTTCTTGTCGACCATCGCGTAGACGGCCACATTGCGGGTTCCCTCGGGAATCACCAGAAGGTTCTGGCTCTTCGGGTCGACCATCATCTTCACGGCCTCGGACGCCGACATCTCCGAATGAAGGAGATAGACCCCGGCCTGGATCGACTTCCCCTTGGGGTTCTCGTTCTGGGCGGAGACGAAGGCGTCGACGCTCTTGACGACGCCCGCCTTCTTCAGGATGTTGCCGATGTCGTAGCCGTACGCGCCCTTCGGGATCTCCACCTCGACCGAGCCCGAGCCGGTGCCCGAGTAGTCCGGGGCCGCGCCGAACCTGTCCTTGTAGAAGGAGTAGCCGTAGTAGCCCGCGCCGGCGACGCCGCCGACCAGGACGAGGGAGACGACCAGGCAGGCGCAGCCGCTGCGGCCCTTTTTCTTCTTGCCCTTGCCCCGGCGCTCGCCGCCGTCCCCGCGGCGGGACTCGCGGGGGTCGTCGTCCTCGTCGTCGTAGTCGTCGTCCTTGGCGCCTTTGCCGTCCTTCTCGTCCACGCCCGTGAAGAACGGGTGGGTCTCCTCCGGCTGCTGCTCGGGGTCCCAGTCCGGGTGCGGCTCGGGCGCCTCGGCGGGGGCGGCCTCGCGGCGGCCCGGGGGCTGCGGGGGCGGGTAGGCGTCAGGGGTGCCGTAGTAGTCGTTCGTCTCGCCGTAGCCGTACGTGGCGACGGGCTGGCCCTCGTACGGCGGCATCGCGGCCGCCTGCTGGCCCGTGTCCCAGGAGGGGTCGTAGGGCTGCTGCTGGTTGTACGGGTCCTGCTGGTTGTACGGCTCCTGCTGGTTCCCGTACGCCTGCTGCTGTTGGTACTGCTGCTGGGCGTACGGGTCCTGCTGCTGTTGCTGCGCGTAGGGATCGTGCGGCTGCTGCTGGTACGGGTCGTACTGGCCCTGCGGGTAGGGCTGCTGCTGTCCGCCGTACTGGTTCTGGCCGCCGTCGTACTGGCCCTGCGGGTAGGACTGCTGCTGCCCGCCGTACTGGTCCTGGCCGTCGTACTGGCCCTGGCCGTGGGCAGGCTGCTGGCCGCCCCATCCCTGGTCCCCGTACAAGGGGTCCTCGGGATGCCACGGTTCGGAGCCGGGGCCCCGGCCATACTCAGTCATCGATCCCCTAGAGCCGCGAGACGATGTCCCGTCTCTTTGCTGTGCGGTGTCCGTCCGACCACCGCCGCATCGCGCGGAACGTTACCGTAATGCGATCAGACAACCACTTCGACGCCCTCGCCGGGAGGATTGCCCGACGCCCGCTCGGACTCCAGAGCGTTCTGAAGGATCACCACAGCGGCAGCCTGATCGATGACGGAACGGCCCTTTTTGGACTTCACGCCCGAGGCGCGCAGCCCCTGACTCGCCGTCACTGTGGTCATCCTCTCGTCCACCAATCGCACCGGAATGGGTGCAACCGCGCGAGCGAGCACGTCGGCGAAGGCGCGGACCTTGACGGCGGCCGGCCCCTCCCCGCCGCCCAGGGAGCGCGGGAGGCCCACGACGACCTCGATCGGCTCGTACTCCGCGACGATCTGGCCGAGCCGCCGGTGGGCGGCCGGGACGTCGCGTCCCGGCACGGTCTCCACCGGCGTCGCGAGGATGCCGTCGGGGTCGCAGGAGGCGACCCCGATCCGGGCGTCCCCGACATCGATCGCCAGCCGGCGACCGCGGCGCATCCGCGGCATGTCCGGCGTCACGCCGTCTCGGTGACGAGGCGTTCGACGGCGGCGACGGCGTCACCGATCGCGTCCGGGTTCTGGCCGCCGCCCTGGGCGACGTCCGGCTTCCCCCCGCCCCCGCCGCCGAGGGTCTTGGCGGCCGTGCGGACGAGGTCGCCGGCCTTGAGGCCGCGCTCGCGGGCCGCCTCATTGGTCGCGATGACGGTCAGCGGGCGCCCGTTGGCCGTCGTGAACAGGGCGACCACGGCAGGGCGACCGCCCTGGATACGGCCGCGCACGTCCAGGACGAGCCTGCGCAGGTCGTCGGCGGATGTGCCGTCCGGGACCTGGCCGGTGACCAGGGCGACGCCCCGGACGTCCTTCGCGGAGCCGGCGAGGCCCGCGGCGGCCGCGAGGACCTTCTCCGCGCGGAACTTCTCGATCTCCTTCTCGGCGTCCTTCAGCTTGCCGAGCATGCCCGCGATCTTCTCCGGCAGCTCCTCGGAGCGGCCCTTGACCAGTTCCTGGAGCTGGGCGACGACCGTGTGCTCCTTGGCGAGGAAGTTGTACGCGTCGACGCCGACGAGGGCCTCGATGCGGCGCACGCCGGAGCCGATGGACGACTCGCCGAGCAGCTTGACCAGGCCGAGCTGAGCGGTGTTGTGCACGTGCGTGCCGCCGCACAGCTCCTTGGAGAAGTCGCCGATGGTGACGACGCGGACCCGCTCGCCGTACTTCTCGCCGAACTCGGCGATCGCGCCCTGCTTCTTGGCGTCGTCGATCGACATGACCTCGGCCTGCACGTCGAGCTCGCGGGCCAGGACCTCGTTGATCTTCTGCTCGACGTCGGTGAGGACCGTGCCGGGTACGGCGGCGGGCGAGCCGAAGTCGAAGCGGAAGCGGCCCGGGGAGTTCTCCGAACCGGCCTGGGCGGCCGTCGGGCCGAGCGCGTCGCGCAGCGCCTGGTGCGTGAGGTGCGTCGCGCTGTGGGCGCGGGCGATGGCGCGGCGGCGGGTGGAGTCGATGGCCGCGTAGGCGGAGGAGCCGACCGTCACCTCGCCGACCTGGACGGAGCCCTTGTGGACGGAGACGCCGGGGACCGGCTGCTGGACGTCGCGCACCACGATGACGGCGCCGCTGTCGAGACGGATGCGGCCCTGGTCGGCGAGCTGGCCGCCGCCCTCGGCGTAGAACGGGGTGCGGTCGAGGACGACCTCGACCTCGTCGCCCTCGGTAGCCGCGGGCGAGGGGACACCGTCGACGAGGAGGCCGACGATCGTCGACTCGCCCTCGGTCATGGTGTAGCCGGTGAACTCGGTGACGCCGGAGTTGTCGGCGACCTGGCGGTACGCGGACAGGTCGGCGTGGCCGGTCTTCTTGGCCTTGGCGTCGGCCTTGGCCTTGGCGCGCTGCTCCTGCATGAGGCGGCGGAACCCGTCCTCGTCCACGGACAGGCCCTGCTCGGCGGCCATCTCCAGGGTGAGGTCGATCGG
Source organism: Streptomyces sp. ATexAB-D23 (assembly GCF_000373645.1). GTDB lineage: Bacteria > Actinomycetota > Actinomycetes > Streptomycetales > Streptomycetaceae > Streptomyces > Streptomyces castrisilvae. Next base: position 155,208 of record NZ_KB892006.1, read on the forward strand.
GAAGCCCCAGGTGTCGTGGAGCAGGAACGCCTTGTCGCCCGGGAGCACCCGGCCGCCGGCGGCCTTGGTCTCGGTGACGGCGGTCTCCAGGATGTTGGTGCCGCCCTTGAGGGCCTTGAGGAAGGCGGCTTCCTCGGCGAGCGCGACCGTCTCGATGCGCTTGCGGTCGGTGATCAGCTCCGGGTACTGCTGGCCCATCGTCTCGATCACGACGTCGACCAGCTCGTTCACGACGGAGCCGGTCGCGCCCATCAGCCGCATGTTGCGGATGGCGCGGCGCATGATGCGGCGCAGCACGTAGCCGCGGCCCTCGTTGCCGGGGGTCACACCGTCGCCGATGAGCATGACGGAGGTGCGGATGTGGTCGGCGACCACGCGGAGCGAGACGTCGGTGGTGTGGGCCGCGCCGTAGCGCACACCGGTCAGCCCGGTGGCCCGGTCCATGACGACGCGCAGGGTGTCGGTCTCGTACATGTTCTGCACGCCCTGCAGGATCATCGCGAGGCGTTCGAGGCCGAGGCCGGTGTCGATGTTCTTGGACGGCAGGTCGCCGAGGATCGGGAAGTCGTCCTTGCCCTCGCCCGCGCCGCGCTCGTACTGCATGAAGACCAGGTTCCAGATCTCCACATACCGCTCGTCGTTGACGGCCGGGCCGCCCTCGGCGCCGAACTCGGGGCCGCGGTCGTAGTTGATCTCGGAACAGGGGCCGCAGGGGCCGGGGACGCCCATGGACCAGAAGTTGTCCTTCTTACCCAGACGCTGGATGCGCTCGGCGGGGACGCCGATCTTGTCGCGCCAGATGGCCTCGGCCTCGTCGTCGTCCAGGTAGACGGTGATCCACAGGCGCTCGGGGTCGAGCCCGAAGCAGCCGTCCGCCACGGAGCCGGTCAGCAGCTCCCAGGCGTACTCGATGGCGCCTTCCTTGAAGTAGTCGCCGAAGGAGAAGTTGCCGCACATCTGGAAGAACGTGCCGTGCCGGGTGGTCTTGCCGACCTCTTCGATGTCCGGCGTGCGCACGCACTTCTGCACGCTGGTGACGCGCGGGGCGGGCGGCTTGACCTCACCGAGGAAGTACGGCTTGAAGGGCACCATGCCCGCGGGGACCAGCAGCAGAGTCGGGTCGTCCGCGATGAGCGACGCCGAAGGGACAACGGTGTGACCGCGCTCCTCGTAGAAGCTCAGCCAGCGGCGGCGAATTTCTGCCGACTCCATCAGTGGTCCTCATTCCGGTTGTACGAGTGGTAGGGAAGCTTGCGGTAGGCGGCGGGGGCCGCGGGCGCCTCGGGCTCGGCGGCCTCGACGGCGAGGTTGCGCCGCACGGGGAGTTCGGGGCCGGCCGGTGCCTCCAGGCCCAGCGCCTCGCCCAGTTCGGCCTCGCGCCTGACCATGCCGTCGCGGACGTCCAGCGCGAAGTCCTTGAGCTTGTGACCTGCGACGAGAGCCTTGTCGGCGGCCTGCGCCGCGAGGCTCTCGGGGGTCAGCTGCTTGATCTTCCGGTTGACCTTGGTGGTGGCCCACACCCCGGCGGCTGCGCCGGCGGTGAACCAGAACGTACGGCGGAACATCGCTGCGTCAGTCCTTCGATCCGCGGGAATTTCTGCCGTCGCGCTTCCTGCCGCGCGCCGACGGCACGGTCCGGCCGACGATCACCGAGCGCCTCGAACGCGCCTCCGGTTCGGGAGCGGACTTGCGGCCGATGGCCTGCCGCACCCCGTAGCCGAACGCCGCTACCTTGACCAGCGGGCCGCCGAAGGCGGAGGCGACGGTAGTCGAGAGCGCCGAGGCGTTGGAGGTGACCTCCTGTACGTCCGTCGCGATCGCGTCGACCTTGTCGAGCTGGGTCTGCGCCGAGCGTACGGTCGCGGAGGCGTCCGCGAGCAGGGGGACGGCCTGTTCGGTCACGTCCGCCACGAGTTTGGTGGTCGCTCTGAGCGTCTGGGCGAGCCTCACCAGCACGACGGCGAGGAACGAAACCAGGATCGCCCAGAAGACGGCCACCAGGATTCCGGCCACCTCACCACCGGACACAGTGCACCCGCGCTCTCTGGCTTGTCGTCTGTCTTGTTTCTCCTGCTCCTCGGCGAGGGCCGCCGGAGGGCCTGTCGTCACATTCCCGTCGTTCGCCCGGCCGGCAGACGGGAATGGGACGACAGGCCCTGGCGGCCGGTCGCCGTCCCCCGAGCCTATCGCGCCAGGGCTCACGCCCCGTACCGCATGACCGGCCGGGCCGCAGGAGTTCGGGCAACGAGATTGTACGGAGAGCTTTCAAGCCAGTACTCTGCGTGTTTCATGCGACGCCCTCAGCGCCCACTGCCGCCCGCCGACGATTCCGCTTCCCCGGCCGCCGCCGGAGACGATGGCGCGCACCCGCTGCCGGGCAACCTCCCGGCCGAGCTGAACCACTTCGTGGGCCGCGAGAACGAGCTTTCGGATGTCGCCCGGATGCTGGAGGAGTCCCGGATCGTCACCGTCATCGGGGTGGGCGGCGTGGGCAAGACCCGGCTGGCCACGCGGACGGCGGCGCTTCTGGAGAAACGGTACTGCGACGGGGTGTGGCTGGTGGAGCTGTCCACCGTCCACGACGCCGGGCTGCTGGAACACGCCGTCGCCGACGCGCTGGGCCTCACCGATCACACCCCCCGGCCGCCCCGCACGGCGCTGATCGAACACTGCGCCGACCGTGACCTCCTGCTGGTCCTCGACGGCTTCGAACACCTGGTGGACGACTGCGCCGCGCTGGTACGGGACCTGCTGCGCCGCGCCCCCGGGCTGCGGGTGCTCGCGGCCGGCCGACTGCCACTGGAACTGGCGGGCGAGGCCGTCTACCCGCTCGCCACCATGACCGACGAGGACGCCCTGCGGCTCTTCGCCGAGCGGGCCGCCGGGGTGCGGCCGGACTTCCGGCTGACCGAGCACAGCCTCGGCCCGGCCCAGGAGCTGTGCCGGCGGCTGGACGGGATCCCGCTCGCTCTGGAACTCGCGGCCGGGCGGCTGCGCGCGTTGTCGACCGAGCAGGTGCTGCAACGGCTCGACGACCGGTTCCGGCTGCTGACCGGCGGCAGCCGCAGCGCGCTCGACCGGCACCAGACGCTGCGTACGGCGATCGGCTGGAGCCATGAACTCTGCGCCCCGCCGCAACGGCTGCTGTGGGCCCGGCTCTCGGTCTTCGCCGGGCAGTTCGACCTGGAGGCGGCCGAGTACATCTGCAGCGGCCCCGACCTGCCCGCCGACTCCGTGCTCGACGTACTCTCCGGGCTGCTCGCCCACTCCGTGGTGCTGCGCGAGGACTCCCCCGCGGGCACCCGCTACCGGATGCTGGACACCGTGCGCGAGTACGGCGCCGAGTGGCTGGCGGCCACCGGGGACACCGACCGGCTGCGCAGGCGGCACCGGGACTGGTTCCTGGGGCTCGCGACCTGGTGCGAGCTGGACTGGTTCAGCCCCCGGCAGGCGGAGGTCGCGGCCCGGGTGGAGAGCGAGCTGCCCAATCTGCGCCGGGCCATGGAGTGTTCACTGGAATCGCCGCGGGAGGCGCATCTCGCCCAGTACCTGGCGGGCACGCTCTGGTTCCTGTGGGTCGGCTGCGGGCGGCTGTCCGAGGGCCGGCACTGGCTGGACCACGTCCTGGAGGAGGAGACCCCGTACGACGCCTCGCGGCTGAAGGCCCTGTGGGTGCTGGGGTACGTCGCGGTGCTCCAGGGCGACCCGGTCGGCGCGATCTCCGCCCTCACCGAGTGCCGGGAGGAGGCGGAGGAGGCAGGAGACGCCACGGCCGCCGCGTACGCCGTGCACCGCACCGGCTGCCTGGCCCTCGTCACCGACGACCTGGAGCGCGCCCGGGACCTGCTGGACGACGCGCTCGGCCGCTACCGCGAACTGGGCGAGCTGAACAGCAACGTCCTGATGGCCCAGGTCGAACTGGCCATGTCCACCGGCTTCCTGGGCGATCTGGAGCGGGCGGCGGTGATCTGCGAGGAGGTCCGGGACATCTGCGAGGACCACGGCGAGCAGTGGGCCCTGAGCTACGCGCTGTACGTCCTGGCCTACGCCACCTTGCAGCGCGGGCGCCCGGAACGGGCGCGGGAGCTGCTCAAGAAGTCGCTGTCCATCAGCCACACCTTCAACGACCTGCTCGGCACCGTCCTGTCCCTGGAGCTGCTGGCGCTCGTCACGGTGACCGAGGGCGACGCGGCCGAGGCGGCACTGCTCCAGGGGGCCGCCGACCGGATCTGGCCATCGGTGGGGCTGCCGCTGTTCGGCTCGGCGCACTACGGGGTGCCCCGGGCCCGTTGCGAGGAGCTGGCCCTGCGCGAGCTGGGCGAGAGGCGGTACGCGAGCGCCCTGCGGGCGGGCGGTGAGCTGGGGCCCGACGCGGTGGTCGGCCGGGCACTCCTGGGCCGTCCTGCCGGGCGGGAGCAGGCTCGGGCGGGCACCGACGAGCCTGCCGGGGGCGCCCCGCCCCCGCCCGGCAGGACGCGAAAGCCCGCCGCCTCCCCGGTATCGGGAAGGGGCGGGCCTGAGCGCCGGTGACGAGCGGCTACGCCTGGATCAGCGGGCGTAGTACTCGACGACGAGCTGCTCGTCGCAGATCACGGGGATTTCCTTGCGGTTCGGGTCCCGGTCAAGGCGGAAGGCCAGGGCCTTCAGGTTCACCTGCAGGTAGCGCGGGGTCTCACCGTCGGTGTCGTAACCACCCTCGCGAGCAACCTGGAAGGGGTGCTTGTCGCGGCTGCGCTCACGGACCATGACGATGTCGTCCGGGCGGACGCGGAACGACGGCTTGTCGACCTTGCCGCCGTTGACCTCGATGTGGCCGTGGACGACCATCTGGCGCGCCTGGTAGATCGTCTTGGCGATACCGGAACGCAGGACCAGCGCGTCGAGGCGGCGCTCGAGCTCGACGACCAGCGCCTCGCCCGTCTTGCCCTCGGCCTTCTTGGCGCGGTCGTAGGCACGCGCCATCTGGCGCTCGCTGATGTCGTACTGCGCACGCAGACGCTGCTTCTCCAGCAGACGGACCTTGTAGTCCGAGTTCTGCTTGCGGCCGCGGCCGTGCTCGCCCGGCGGGTAGGGGCGGGCCTCGAAGTACTTGACCGCCTTCGGCGTCAGCGCGATGCCGAGCGCACGGCTCTTCTTGACCTTGGGACGCGACTGATTAGGCACGTTCTCCAGACCTCCGTTGTAGGTTAGGTTAGGCTCACCTTACTCAAGGAGATCGCATGTCTCGCCCTGGGAACACCACACACGTCACGGACAGCACAGACAGCATCGACGCACCTGAAGGCGTCGAAACGACGGAGGACCGATCAGATCGTGGTCAGCCGCGTCCCAGCGGGCTTGAAAACACACGGATGCCGTCAGCAGCCGAGCGCACACGAACTCTCGTACAGAGTACCTGCTCGGCGGTACTGCTCGTTCCCGGGCTCGAACGGTCCGCCTCGGACCAGCTCATGCCGCTGTCCCGCAGCGTGGGACCCGACGGTGACCTGTTCCTGGAGCTCCCCGCCGATTCCCCGGCCGTGCGGGCCGCGACGCACGCCCAGGACGACGAGCTTTCGGCCGTGCTGGAGATCACGGACGTCGCCCCCGTCTCCGTACCCCACCGTATCCGCGGCCGCGCCCGGGTCGGCGGCTGGCTGACCTCCGTGCCCGGTATGGCGGGCCCCGGCCGGATGCTGCTGCGGCTGGAGACGGGCGAGGCCCACATCGACGACCTGTGGGGCGAGGAGTGCGTCGACGCGGAGGACTTCCGCGACGCGGTCCCCGATCCTCTCGCCGTCCATGAGACGGACCTGCTCCAGCACCTGTACTCGGCGCACGGCGAACAGCTGGCGACGCTGTGCGAGCTGCTCGGCGAGCGGGCGGCCTGCACCTGCGCGGCGCACCGGCCGGCCGTGGTGCCCCTGGCGCTGGACCGGCTCGGGCTGCGGGTGCGCTTCTGCGAGCGGGACGGCGGCTGCTTCGACGCGCGCTTCGAGTTCCCCGAGCCGGTGCGCGACGTGGCGGAGCTGAGCCACGCCATGCACACGCTGTTCGAGGCGGCCGCGCGCTGAAGGGCGGGGCCGGGATACGGACGGGCCGCCGCCGGGGCCGGTACGACGGTCCGGATCAGGCCCGGTCCGGACCCTCCTCGGCGGCCGTCCGGCCGAGCCGCTCCCTGACCCGGTCCACCACGTCCGCGTAGCGCGCCTCGGCGCCGTAGCGGGTGGGGCGGTAGTAGTGCTTGTCGCGCACGGCGTCCGGGGCGTACTGCTGGGCGGCGATGCCGCCGGGCACGTCGTGCGGGTAGACGTAGCCCTGGGCGTGGCCCAGCTTGGCCGCGCCCTTGTAGTGCCCGTCGCGCAGATGGGCCGGGACCGGGCCGGCCAGCCCCTTGCGCACGTCCTCCCGGGCGGCGGAGATCGCCAGCGTGGCCGCGTTGGACTTCGGGGCGAGCGCGAGGGCGATGGTGGCGTGGCTGAGGGTCAGGGCCGCCTCCGGGAATCCGATCAGGGCCACCGCCTGGGCCGCCGCCACCGCGGTGGGCAGCGCCGTCGGGTCGGCGAGGCCGATGTCCTCGCTGGCCGAGATCATCAGACGCCGGGCGATGAACCGCGGGTCCTCCCCCGCCTCGATCATGCGGGCCAGGTAATGCAGGGCCGCGTCGACGTCCGAGCCGCGGATCGACTTGATCAGGGCGCTCGCCACGTCGTAGTGCTGGTCGCCGTCCCGGTCGTACGTCACGGCCGCCCGGTCGACGGTCTCCTCCAGGGTGAGGAGGCTGATCTCCGCCTCCTGCTTGGACAGCGCGGCCCCGGCCGCGGCCTCCAGGGCCGTCAGCGCCCGGCGCGCGTCGCCCCCCGCGATGCGCAGCAGGTGCTCCTCGGCGTCCTCCGGCAGCGTCACCGCTCCGCCGAGCCCGCGCTCGTCGGTCAGTGCCCGGCGCAGCAGGCCCCGCAGGTCGCCGTCGGTCAGGGACTCCAGCGTCAGCAGCAGCGAACGGGAGAGCAGCGGGGAGATGACCGAGAAGTAGGGGTTCTCGGTGGTCGCGGCGATCAGGGTGACCCAGCGGTTCTCGACGGCGGGCAGGAGCGAGTCCTGCTGGGCCTTGGAGAAGCGGTGGATCTCGTCCAGGAAGAGGACGGTCTCCTTGCCGTAGCCGCCCGTGGCCCGGCGGGCGCCCTCGATGACGGCCCGGACCTCCTTGACGCCGGCGGTGATCGCGGACAGCTCGACGAATCGCTTGTTCGTGGCCTTGCTGACCACGTAGGCGAGGGTCGTCTTGCCGATGCCGGGCGGACCCCAGAGGATCACCGACGAAGGGCCGGCCGGTCCCCCGCTCGCCTCGCCGACGAGGCGGCGCAGGGGCGAGCCCGGCTTGAGCAGATGCTGCTGGCCCACGACCTCGTCGAGCGTACGCGGACGCATCCGGACAGCAAGGGGGCTGCTGGACGGGTCCTTCTCCTGGCGGTCTTCGGCAGCTGCGGTAAAGAGGTCGGGCTCCACGTTTTGAAGCCTATGTCACCGCACTGACAACCCGGCCGGGCCGTCAGTGCGGGAAGGGCCCGGTCAGCTGGTCCAGAAGTCCCACCAGCGGGTCAGGATCAGCATGCCGATGATGCCGATCCACAGCACCGGGGGCACCCAGTGGAACTCGGTGAGCCCGTTGCGCAGCCAGGCGGGCGCGGGGATGATCCCGTGCCGGATGTTGTGCGTGGTGATGTAGCAGAACATGAAGATGGTGGCGACCCAGGCCAGGCAGCACCACAGGCACAGCGAGTTGATGTTGTACAGCGACTGGTACTGGAGCCAGGTGCAGAAGCCGACGCCGAACAGCGTGCCCGCGTTCATGCCGAGCCAGTACCAGTTGCGGAAGCGGGCGCCCGCGAGCAGGGCCAGGCCGATCCCGATGATCACGGGGTAGGTGACCATCCCGAGCCAGGGGTTCGGGAAGCCGAAGGCGGAGGCCTGCTCGCTCTTCATGATGTTGCCGCAGGCCACGACCGGGTTGAGACTGCAGCCCGGGACGAAGGACGGGTCCTCCATCATCTTGAGCTTGTCGTGCGTGATGACCCATGCGGCGAGGGTTCCTGCGGCACCAGTGATCATCAGCAGGATGGCCAGCGCGCGGCTGCCCCCGATGGTGCGCGTCCCGCTGCTCTCGTCCTGGTCGGAGGAGGGATGGTCAACCGCTGCAGTCGTCATATCGCCGTTTCCGTCACTGAGTAGCCTGCTGGGGCACGGTCATTGTGCCGTACGGGCGGGCCGCTCCTCCGTTCGATGCACATAAAGACGCGTGCGCCGAGAGGTGCCCGTGAGGGAGCGGAACACGGCCCCGCAGCCGCGACGAGGGGCGTTGCCCCGTCCCGGCGGCCCTCCGCGCGTGACCGGCCCTCCCAGGCGGAATCACCGTCCGGGATGAACCGGCGATCACCGGGTTGACGTGAGGCACCGGGGGCGGCGGGCGCTCGGCCCGCCGCCCCCGGCACGCCTCAGGCGAGCCGCGCGCTGATCGTCTCGACGATGTCGGACACGGGTACGGGCGTCTGCTCGCCGGACTCCATGTCCTTGAGCTGGACGTGCCCGTCGGTCAGGTCGCGCTCTCCGGCCACGATCGTGAACCGGGCGCCCGAGCGGTTGGCGCTCTTCATCGCGCCCTTCAGCCCCCGGCCGCCGAACGCGAAGTCCGCCGCCACCCCTTCGCGGCGCAGCCGCGTGACGACGCCGAACAGGACCCGGCGCGCCTCCTCGCCGAGCGGGACGGCGAAGACGCTGGTGGTGGCGGGCAGTTCGAGGTCGATGCCCTCCGCCTCCAGGGCCAGGACGGTGCGGTCCACGCCGAGCGCCCAGCCGACCGACGGGAGCGCCGGGCCGCCGATCATCTCGGAGAGGCCGTCGTAGCGCCCGCCGCCGCCCACCGCGGACTGCGAGCCGAGGCCGTCGTGGACGAACTCGAAGGTGGTGCGCGTGTAGTAGTCGAGGCCGCGGACGAGCTTCTCGTCGTCCTCGAAGATCACACCCGCCTCGTTGAGCAGGTCGCGGACCTGCTCGTGGTACGCCTTGCAGGCGTCGCAGAGGTAGTCGCGCAGCACGGGGGCCCCGGCCAGCTGCTTCTGGACCTCGGGCCGCTTGTCGTCGAGGACCCGCAGCGGGTTGATGTCGATGCGGCGGCGGGTCTCCTCGTCCAGATCGAGTTCGCGCAGGAAGCCCTGGAGCGCGTCGCGGTAGACCGGGCGGCACTCCTTGTCGCCCAGCGAGTTCAGCAGGATGCGGAACTCGCGCAGGCCCAGCGCGCGGTACGCCTGGTCGGCCAGGATGATCAGCTCGGCGTCGAGCACCGGGTCCTCGGCGCCGATGGCCTCGGCCCCGACCTGCGAGAAGTGGCGGTAGCGGCCCTTCTGCGGGCGCTCGTAGCGGTAGTACGAGCCGGAGTACCAGAGCTTGACCGGCAGGTTGCCGAGCTTGTGGAGGTTGGCCTCCAGGGCGGCGCGCAGCACGGACGCGGTGCCCTCGGGGCGCAGGGCCAGCTCGGAGCCGCCCTTGGTGGTGAGGGTGTACATCTCCTTGGTCACGATGTCGGTGGACTCGCCGACGCCGCGGGAGAAGAGGGCCACGTCCTCGAAACCGGGGGTCTCGATGTAGCCGTAGCCGGAGTTCCGCAGCGGGGCGGCGATCGCCTCGCGCACCGCCAGGTACTTGGCGGAGTCCGGCGGGGTCAGGTCGTACGTGCCCTTGGGGGCCTTGAAGGTGCTCACGATTCCGCTCTCGTCACATTCCTCGTCGGGGCGCGTCCGTACCGGCCATACCGCTCAGGTACGGGTTGGTGGCGCGCTCGCGGCCGATGGTCGTCTGGGGGCCGTGACCGGACAGCACCACGGTCGAGTCGTCGAGCGGCAGGCACACACGGGCCAGCGACTCGAGGAGCTCGGCGTGGTCGCCGCCGGGCAGGTCGGTGCGTCCGACGGAGCCGGCGAAGAGCAGGTCGCCCGAGAAGAGGACCTGGGGGACCTCCTGTGTCTCGGGCATCCTGAACGTCACCGACCCCTTGGTATGGCCGGGCGCATGCGAGACGCCGAATTCCATGCCCGCGAGCAGCAGCCGTGCGCCGTCGCTCAGCTCCTTGACGTCGTCCGGCTCCCCCACCGTCAGCTCGCCCATGAGCGGCATCCCGATGGAGCGGCCGAGGGCCTTCTCCGGGTCGCTCATCATGTAGCGGTCCTCGGGGTGGATCCAGGCGGGGACGTCGTGCGCGCCGCACACCGGGACGACCGAGGCGACGTGGTCGATGTGGCCGTGGGTGAGGACGACTGCGACGGGCTTGAGCCGATGCTTCTTCAGGGCTTCCTCGACGCCGGGGGCCGCCTGATGGCCCGGGTCGATGATCACGCACTCCTCACCTGCGGCGGGGGCGACCAGGTAGCAGTTGGTCCCCCAGGCCCCGGCGGGGAACCCGGCAATCAGCACGATCGTCCTTAATGGTCGTCCTACGGGGAAGGCGGCTGCGAGGTCGCAGCAGTTCAGAGCCTACCGGCGCTCCTCATTCCACAGCTAACCCATATACCGTACGGGGCAACCCAGGCCCGATCACACGACGTACAAGGAGATCACCCGGTGGTCAGCAGCGATCAGCGGCGGCGGCAGCTCGCCAGGGAGAAGTACGAGCGGCAGCAGCAGCGGCGGGAGGAGGCCCGGCGCCGTACACGGCGGCTGACGCTCGTCATCACGTCCGCGGTGGCCGTGGTGGCCATCATCGGCGGTGGCACCTACCTCGCCACCAAGGGGGACGGGGACAAGGACAAGACGGACGCGGCGGCGAGCCAGAGTCCGTCCGCCGAGGCCTCGCCCACGCCGACGAAGAGCGAGAAGCCCGAGCCGGCGATGAAGATCGACAAGAAGGCCGAGTACACGATGTCGCTCAAGACGAGCCAGGGCGACATCGCGTTCACGATGGACGCGTCGAAGACCCCGCACACCACGAACTCCTTCAAGTCGCTGGCCGACAAGAAGTTCTTCGACGGGACGAAGTGCCACCGGCTGACCACGGAGGGCATCTACGTCCTGCAGTGCGGCGACCCCAACGGCGACGGCACCGGCGGCCCCGAGTACACGATCCCCGACGAGAACCTGACCGCGCTGGGCAAGGCGGGCGAGGATGGCATGGTGACGTACCCGGCGGGCACGGTGGCCATGGCCAACACCGGCCAGGAGCACACCGGCGGCAGCCAGTTCTTCCTCGTCTACAAGGACAGCAAGCTGCCGCCCACCTACACGCCGTTCGGCACGATGGACGAGAAGTCGCTGAAGGCCGTCGAGGCCATCGGCAAGGCCGGGGTGGACGACGGCGGCACCGACGGTGCGCCGAAGAAGGCCGTGAACATCTCGAAGCTGACCGTCGACAAGGTGTGAGCCCGGCGGGCCAGGGGTGATGTCCGGGGCGGGCACGTGGCGCGGTCGAATAAATCCGGCCGCGCTGAGTGCGGACAGCCGGGCGGCCCGTCGCCTAGATTGGCGTGGTGCAGGGCGGGCGCTGCCCGCCCCAGGAAACTGTGGACGATGCCAGGGGGGTGATCCCCTCGCGGGCATCAGGTGGAGGAGGCGCTGTGAGCAGCGACCCGTGGGGCCGAGTCGATGAGACGGGCACCGTGTACGTGCGTACAGCCGACGGCGAGCAGGTCGTCGGATCGTGGCAGGCCGGTTCACCGGAGGAGGCCCTGGCCTACTTCGAGCGCAAGTACGAGGGCATTGTGGTCGAGATCGGCCTCCTCGAACGGCGGGTGAAGACCACCGATCTGTCCGCGAAGGACGCGACGACCGCCATCGAGCATCTGCGTGGCCAGGTCGACGAGCACCACGCCGTCGGCGACCTGGACGCGCTGCGCAAGCGGCTGGACGCGCTCGTCGCGACGGTCGAGTCGCGGCGTGAGGAGCGCAAGGCGCAGAAGGCGAAGCAGGCCGACGAGGCGAAGCACGCCAAGGAGGCCCTGGTCGCCGAGGCCGAGGAGCTGGCGCAGAGCGAGCAGTGGCGCTCCGCGGGCGAGCGGCTCCGTGCGCTCGTGGACACGTGGAAGGGCCTGCCGCGGCTCGACCGCAAGTCCGACGACGAGCTGTGGCACCGCTTCTCGCACGCCCGCTCGGCGTTCTCCAAGCGCCGCAAGGCGCACTTCGCCTCGCTGGACGCCCAGCGCGAGGAGGCCCGCAAGGCCAAGGAGAAGCTGGTCGCCGAGGCCGAGGCGCTGTCCGGGTCCACGGACTGGGGGGCCACGGCCGCCCGCTACCGCGACCTGATGACGCAGTGGAAGGCGGCCGGCCGCGCCCAGCGCGAGGCGGAGGACGAGCTGTGGAACCGTTTCCGCGGTGCGCAGGACGTCTTCTTCGCCGCCCGCGGCGAGGTCTTCGCGGAGCGTGACGCGGAGCAGGGCGAGAACCTCAAGCTGAAGGAGGAGCTCGCCGACGAGGCCGAGAAGCTGGTGCCGGTGAAGGACCTGAAGGCGGCCAGGGCCGCGTTCCGGGGTCTCAACGAGCGCTGGGAGGCCATCGGCCACGTGCCGCGTGACGCCCGTCCGAAGGTCGAGGGGCGGATGCAGGCGGTGGAGCGGGCGCTCCAGGAGGCCGAGGAGTCCGAGTGGCGCCGGACGAACCCGGAGGCGCGTGCCCGTGCCGCGGGTCTGACCGGTCAGCTCCAGGCGGCCGTGGACAAGCTGCGTACGCAGATCGACACGGCCCGCGCCTCGGGCAACAACGCCCGCGCGGACAAGCTGGCCCGCGAGCTGGAGGGCCGGCAGGCGCTGCTGGACCAGGCGCTCAAGGGCCTGGAGGAGTTCGGCGGCTGACGTCGCGCGCATGTCCCGGGGGCCTTTCCGCGTTCGCGCGGGAAGGCCCCTTCCGCGTGGGGCGGCGTGGACGGCAATGAGAAGGCCGTGACAACTGCCGGAACGCAGCAGTGATTCGGGGCGGGCCCGGGAGCGATGATCTTCGCACCGGCGTGCTTCGCGCACTCGCCGGCTTCGCCGAGTTCACTTACGCATCTGAGGCAGGTTCACCGATGAGACTGACCCGCGTCGCCCTGACCGCGGCGGCCACCGCCCTCGCCCCGGCCCTTCTCCTGTCCGGCCCGGCCTTCGCCGCCGGGACGGCGTCCCCGTCGACCGCCACCGCCGCCTCGGCGCCGGCGGGCCACGGCTCCGACATCCCGGTGGACGACATGTCCGACGACGACGTCCGCGTCGCCGTCGTCCGCCTGCTCGCCGACCCGGCCTCCGGGAAGCGGGTCGTCAAGGAGGTCAACGCGCTCCTCGACGCCAACGACCCGGCGCAGATGCGCGAGTGGCTGAAGACGGGCTACCCGCTCGCCCAGGCCGAGGACGACCGGGTCGCCCTCGTCCGCATCCTCGGCAATCCGGCCTCCGGCAAGCGCGTCGTCAAGGAGGTCAACGCGCTCCTCGACGCCAACGACCCGGCGCAGATGCGCGAGTGGCTGGAGACCGGCTACCGCCTCGCCCAGGCCGAGGACGACAGCGTCGCCCTCTTCCGCATGCTCGGTGAGCCGGACATCAGCGACGCGATGCGCGCCGCCGTCATCGAGGCCATCCAGGGCACGCCCGAGGAGATGCGGTACTTCCTGGAGTACGGCCAGTACGAGGTCGACGCGTAGGCCCTACGGCCGGCGGGCCGAGGTCACCCGGTAGACGTCGTAGACGCCCTCCACGCCCCGTACCGCCTTCAGGACGTGCCCGAGGTGCTTGGGGTCGCCCATCTCGAAGGTGAAGCGCGAGGTGGCGACCCGGTCCCGGGACGTCTGCACGGCGGCGGACAGGATGTTGACGTGCTGGTCGGACAGGACGCGGGTGACGTCCGACAGGAGCCGGGAGCGGTCCAGGGCCTCGACCTGGATGGCGACCAGGAAGACCGAGGACTGGGTGGGCGCCCACTCGACCTCCAGGATGCGTTCCGGCTGCTGCGAGAGCGAGTCGACGTTGACGCAGTCGGCCCGGTGCACGGAGACCCCGCTGCCGCGGGTGACGAACCCGATGATGGGGTCTCCGGGCACGGGCGTACAACAGCGGGCGAGCTTGACCCAGACGTCCTCGACGCCCTTGACGACGACCCCGGGGTCGGCGTTGGAGCGGCGCTTGTTGCGGCTGCGGGAGGGCGGGGTGCTCTCCTCCAGGTCCTCGTTGGCCGCGTCCTCGCCGCCGAGCGCCTGGACCAGCTTCTGGACGACGCCGGCGGCGGCGACATGGCCCTCGCCGATCGCGGCGTACAGGGACGAGATGTCGGGGTAGCGCATCTCGTGGGCGAGGGTGACCAGCGAGTCGCCGGTCAGGATGCGCTGGATCGGCAGGTTCTGCTTGCGCATGGCCCGCGCGATGGCGTCCTTGCCCTGTTCGATCGCCTCGTCGCGGCGCTCCTTGGAGAACCAGGCGCGGATCTTGTTGCGGGCCCGGGGCGACTTGACGAAGCCCAGCCAGTCGCGGGAGGGCCCGGCACCGGCCGCCTTGGAGGTGAAGACCTCCACCAGGTCGCCGTTGTCGAGCGTCGACTCCAGCGGTACGAGCCGGCCGTTGACCCGTGCCCCTATGGTCCGGTGGCCGACCTCCGTGTGGACGGCGTAGGCGAAGTCGACCGGGGTGGCCCCGGCCGGGAGCGCTATCACGTCGCCCTTGGGCGTGAAGACGAAGACCTCGTTGCGCGAGAGGTCGAAGCGCAGCGACTCCAGGAACTCGCTGGGGTCCTCGGTCTCCTTCTGCCAGTCCAGGAGCTGGCGCAGCCACGCCATGTCGTTGACGGTGTCCTGGCCGCGGCCGGTGTTCTTGGGGACGTCGGTACGCACCTTGGAGGCGCCGGCGACGGCCTCCTGCTTGTACTTCCAGTGCGCGGCGATGCCGTACTCGGCGCGGCGGTGCATGTCGAACGTACGGATCTGGAGCTCGACGGGCTTGCCGCTGGGGCCGATCACCGTGGTGTGCAGTGACTGGTACATGTTGAACTTGGGCATCGCGATGTAGTCCTTGAACCGGCCGGGGACCGGATTCCATCGCGCGTGCACGGTGCCGAGCGCCGCGTAGCAGTCGCGGACGGTGTCGACGAGGACGCGGATGCCCACCAGGTCGTAGATCTCCGCGAAGTCGCGGCCGCGCACGATCATCTTCTGGTAGACGCTGTAGTAGTGCTTCGGCCGGCCGGTGACGGTGGCCTTGATGCGGGCGGCGCGCAGGTCGGACTGGACCTCGTCGGTCACTATGGCGAGGTATTCGTCACGCTTGGGCGCCCGCTCGGCGACGAGGCGGACGATCTCGTCGTACATCTTCGGGTAGAGGATCGCGAAGGCGAGGTCCTCCAGCTCCCACTTGATGGTGTTCATGCCCAGGCGGTGGGCGAGCGGGGCGTAGATCTCCAGCGTCTCGCGGGCCTTCTTCTCCTGCTTCTCCCGCTTGAGGTAGCGCATGGTGCGCATGTTGTGCAGCCGGTCGGCGAGCTTGATGACCAGGACGCGCGGGTCCTTGGCCATGGCGACGACCATCTTGCGCACGGTCTCGGCCTGCGCGGCCTCGCCGAACTTCACCTTGTCCAGCTTGGTGACGCCGTCGACCAGGAGGGCGACCTGGTCGCCGAAGTCGCGGCGCAGGGTGTCCAGGCCGTATTCGGTGTCCTCGACGGTGTCGTGCAGGAGCCCCGCCATCAGGGTGGCCGGATCCATGCCCAGCTCGGCGAGGATCGTCGTCACGGCGAGCGGGTGCGTGATGTACGGGTCGCCGCTCTTGCGCTTCTGGCCGCGGTGCCAGCGCTCGGCGACCTGGTAGGCGCGCTCGATCTGGCGCAGCGTGGAGGTCTCGATCTTGGCGTCATTGCTCCGCACGGTGCGCAGCAGTGGTTCGAGGACCGGGTTGTACGGACTGGAGCGCTGGACGCCGAGGCGGGCGAGCCTGGCCCGGACCCGGTTGGAGGAGCCGCCGGAGCGGGACGCCGAGCCGGTGGCGGGCACGAGGGCTCCGGCCGAGGGCTTGACCGGCGGCTTCGGGGCGGTCGGGGCGGGTGCGGCCGGCTGGGTGGGGGAAGCGGGCGCGGGGCCGTTGGCCTCGGCGGGCGCCGGGCCCGTGCCGGGCTCGGGGGCCGGGGGCTTCGGCTTCTCCGCGGGCTGCTGCTTCGCGGGCGTGGCTGGGGCCGCCTCGGGCTTGTCGGGCTGCGGGGCGGCGACTGGCTGGGCCTCGTCTGGCAAGAGCGCTCCTCGTGCGGATCCGGACACCCGGAAGGGCCATCGTATCGACCCGACGGCCAGTCCTCCCCCGGGGACCGTGAGAGCCCTCACAACGCCGGAGGGCACCCGGTTGTTCCCGGGTGCCCTCTTCGGTGCACGTGTCGCCGCGCCGGCTTCGGCACGGCGGGTGCTCAGACCGTGATCAGGGCCTCCAGCGGAGCACCGCGCAGGCTCTCCTCCAGACGGGCCCGTCCGGCCAGGAAGCCGAGCTCCATGAGGACGGCGACCCCGGCGACCTGGGCGCCGGCCCTGCGGATCAGCTCCAGGGAGGCACCGGCGGTGCCGCCGGTGGCCAGGACGTCGTCGATGACCATGATCCGGTCGTCGGCGGACAGGTCCTCCGCGTGGATCTCGACTTCCGCGGTGCCGTACTCCAGCTCGTACGCCTGGCTGAGCGTGGCTCCCGGCAGCTTCCCGGCCTTGCGGACGGGTACGAAGCCGAGGCCGGCCCGGATCGCGACGGGCGCGGCCAGGATGAAGCCGCGGGCCTCCAGGCCGACGATCTTCGTGGCGCCGTGCCGCAGGCACAGCTCCGCGAGGCTGTCGGTGAGGGCCGTGAAGGCGACCGGGTCCGCGAGCAGCGGGGTGATGTCCTTGAACATCACGCCCGGCTTCGGGTAGTCCGCGACGTCACGGATGCGGCTGAGCAGCAGTTCTCTCGTGCTCTCGGTGGTGCTGGTCATCAGCGCCTTCCCGGGGTGCGGCCGTGGCCCCTGGGGGGCTGCTGGCGCTGTCCGACGACCGCGCCGGCGGGTGCGGCGTCCTCGGGGTCCTGGTCCTGGTCGCCCTGCTCCGCCTCGGTGGCCTCACCCTTGGCGGCGGCCGCCGCGCGCTTGGCGAGGACCCGCTTCTTCAGGGCCTTCATCTGCGGGTCGTGTTCCTTGAGGTCGGCGACCAGCGGGGTGGCGATGAAGATCGAGGAGTAGGCACCGGCCGCGAGGCCGACGAAGAGGGCGAGCGAGATGTCGTTCAGCATGCCGGCGCCGAGGACGCCGCCGCCGATGAACAGCAGACCGGCGACCGGGAGCAGGGCGACGACGGTGGTGTTGATCGAGCGGATCAGCGTGCCGTTGATGGAGCGGTTGGCGATCTCGCTGTAGGTCCACCGGGTCTGCTTGGTGATCCCCTTCGTGCCCTCCTTGAGGCTGTCGAAGACGACGACCGTGTCGTAGAGGGAGTAACCGAGGATGGTCAGCAGACCGATCACGGTGCCCGGGGTGACCTCGAAGCCGACCAGGGCGTAGACACCGACCGTGATGGTGATGTCGTGGATCAGCGCGACGAGGGCCGCGATGGCCATCCGCCACTCGAAGGCGATGGCCAGATAGATGACCACCAGGATCATGAAGATCCCGAGACCGGTCCATGCCTTGTTGGCGATCTGCTCGCCCCAGCTGGGACCGACCAGGTCAGCCGCGATCTTCTCGCGCGGGACGCCGAGGTCGGCGGCGAGCTTGTCCTGGATCTCGTCGGACTTGGCGGTGTCGACCTCGGTGATCTGAACGCGCAGACCGCCGTTGCCGAGCTTCTGGACGATGGCCTGGTGGCCGGACGCCTCCGTGGCCAGATCCTCCGCCTCGGAGACGGACACGCTCGTCTTCGGGGTGGTGAAGACGGCACCGCCCTTGAACTCGATGCCCATGTTCAGGCCGCTGACCGCCAGGGCGACGATGGCCGTGATGGTGATCAGGACCGAGACGCCGTACCAGATCCTGCGGTTGCCCATGAAGTCGTAGCCGACCTCGCCGCGGTAGAGACGGGCGCCGAAATTGCCGAGTCGCGACATCTCACGCCTCCTTCGGGTCGGTGGGGGCGTTGACACGGCGGGAGCGGCGCAGCGGCGGCTTGGCGCCGAGGCGTTTCGGGTCCAGTCCGGACCAGGGGTGACCGCTGGCGAAGAACTTCTTGCGGGCCATGAGCGTCAGGAGCGGCTTGGTGAAGAGGAACACCACGACGACGTCGAGCAGGGTGGTGAGACCCAGCGTGAACGCGAAGCCCTGGACCTTGCCGACGGTGACCACGAAGAGCACGGCCGCGGCCAGGAACGACACGAAGTCGGAGACCAGGATGGTGCGCCGGGCCCGCGGCCAGCCCCGCTCGACGGCGGGGCGCAGCGTGCGGCCCTCACGGATCTCGTCCCGTACGCGTTCGAAGTACACGATGAAGGAGTCCGCGGTGATACCGATGGCCACGATGGCACCGCATACGGCCGGCAGGTTCAGCGCGAAGCCGATGGCCGGGCCGAGCAGCGCCATGATCGTGTAGCTCAGGATGCCGGAGACCAGGAGGCTGAGCAGGGCGATGAACGCCAGCCCGCGGTAGTAGGCCACCAGGTAGATGATCACGAGGGCCAGGCCGATGGCGCCGGCGATCAGGCCGGCCTTCAGCTGCTCGCCACCGAGCGCGGCGGTGACGGTGGTGACGCTCTGCTCTTTGAAGGAGAGCGGCAGCGCACCGTAGGAGAGCACGTTGGCCAGGTCCTCGGCGGACTGCTGGGTGAAGCTGCCGGAGATCTCGGCGCTGCCGCTGAGGGTCTCGTTGACGCGGGGGGCGGAGACGACCTCGCCGTCCAGCGCGATGGCGAACTGGTTCTGCGGCTCCTGCTGCGCGGAGAGCTTCTTGGTGATCGTCTGGAACTGCTTGGAGCCCTTGCCGGTGAACTCCATCTGGACGATCCACATGCCGCGCTGCTGGTCGAAGTTGGCCTTGGCGCTGTCGACCTCGGTGCCGGACACCTCGGCCGGGCCGAGCACGTACTTCGCGTCGCCCTCGGAGCTGCACGCCAGGACCGTGTCGGTGGACTTGCCGCCCTGGGCCGCCTTGGAGCGTGAGGCCTCGTTGGAACAGTCGAGCTCCCCGAACTCCTTCTGCAGCTTCGCGGCGGCGGCCTCGTCCTCGGCGGATGCGGAGGCGCTGGCCTCCGGCGAGGCATCGGCCTTCAGGGCGCCGGTGACCGCGCGGCCCTGGGTGGTGGCGCTCGCACTCGGCGTCGACGAGGAGCCGGTGGCCTTGTCGCCGTCGTCCGCCTGCTCGGAGGCCGAGGCGCTCGGGGACGGGGAGGAGCTGGCCTTGCCGGAGGGCGAGGCGCTGGGCTCAGGGGTGGGCGACCCCTGGGCGACGGTCAGCACCGGCCGGAAGTAGAGCTTGGCGGTGGTACCGACCTGCTCACGGGCCTGGGCGGAGTTCGTGCCCTTGGGGATGTTGACGATGATGTTGCGATCGCCCTGGGTCTGGACCTCTGCCTCGGAGACACCAAGACCATTGACGCGGCGTTCCATGATCTGGACCGCGGTGTCCATATTGGTCTTGTTGATCGCCTTTTCCTGGCCCGGTTCGGCTTTCGCCTCCAGCGTGATGGAGGTGCCGCCGGCCAGGTCGATGCCGAGTCGCGGCGTCGGCTGGTGGGCCAGGAACATCCCGCCGGTGAGGGCGACCATGGCGATCAGGATCAGAGCCAGGGAACGCCCCGGCCTCCCCTGACCACCGGATGCTCCCCGGCCCTTCTTCGGTGCTGCCACCTTGTCGTTTCTCCCTAGTCCAACCGCCCCGCGCCGGGTGTGCGCCCAAGCGGCCACGAAGTTTAGTGGGGACCCGCCCCCGTGAAGGAGCGCACGGACCGGGGACGGCCGGATGCCTGCCGGCTCACGGCCTCCCCGGGTCGTGTGCTACTTCGCGTCGGTCTCGCCGTCGGCCTTGCCCTCGGACTTCTTGTCGTCCTTGGCCCCGGCCGGCTCGTCGCCCTCGTCCGAGCCGGTCTTCTTGACCAGGTCGGTCTTCGCCTCGTCGGCGTC
This sequence comes from Streptomyces sp. ATexAB-D23, assembly GCF_000373645.1. Classification (GTDB taxonomy): domain Bacteria; phylum Actinomycetota; class Actinomycetes; order Streptomycetales; family Streptomycetaceae; genus Streptomyces; species Streptomyces castrisilvae. The sequence goes on from NZ_KB892006.1 coordinate 175,233, forward strand.
GTCGGCGGTGTCGAGCTCGGTCAGCGAGGAGGCGTCGTCGGGCACGATGGCGCCGTCGACGTCGAGCTCCTCCTCCTCTTCGCCGTGGACGATGCGGTTGTACTCCGCGTCGTCCAGGACCGCGCCGATGGCGTTCTTGGCGTAGATGGCGTGGACGCCGGGAGCGACTTCGAGGGTGACCGTGTCGTCGTGAAGCTCCTTGACGGTGGCGTACATGCCCCCGATCGTCCGGACGCCGGTGCCGGGCTGCATTTCATTGCGCATGGCCGCAGCCGCCGCCTGCTTCTTCTTGGCGGACCGCGTCATCAGGAACATGGCCCCGATGAGCACGATGAAGGGGAGGAGAGTCACGGGATTCACGGGACGATTTTCCTTCGCACGACCGCATTGGAAAGCGGCCTGGTATACGGGGGTGGGTACACCGACCGTTAAGGGCGGCATCGGCGGAGTCTAAGCGAGTCCGCATCGATGGAACAACGCCCAGCATGGCACCGTGGTTCCGCTTCCGGTCAACCTGTGACGCATCACGCCCCGAACAGGCCCTGTTGTCCCTTTCCGCCTTGCTGGGGAGGAACGAGTCCCAGATGGGCCCAGGCGGCAGGTGTGGCCACCCGCCCGCGCGGCGTCCTGGCCAGCAGTCCCTCCCGTACGAGGAAGGGCTCGGCGACCTCCTCGACCGTCTCGCGCTCCTCCCCCACGGCGACCGCGAGGGTGGACAGTCCGACCGGTCCGCCGCCGAAGAGCTTCAGCAGGGCGCCGAGCACCGCCCGGTCCAGCCGGTCCAGGCCCCTGGCGTCCACCTCGTACACCCCGAGGGCCGCCGCCGCGATGTCGCGGTCGATCCTGCCGTCGGCCTTGACCTGGGCATAGTCCCGGACCCGGCGCAGCAGCCGGTTGGCGATGCGGGGGGTGCCGCGGGAGCGTCCGGCGATCTCCGCGCCGCCTTCGGCGTCCAGCTCGACGTCGAGCAGGCGGGCCGAGCGGTGAATCACCCGTTCCAGTTCGGCGGGGGCGTAGAACTCCATGTGTCCGGTGAAGCCGAAGCGGTCGCGCAGCGGGGGCGGCAGCAGACCGGCCCGGGTGGTGGCGCCGACCAGGGTGAAGGGCGGCAGCTCCAGCGGGATGGCGGTGGCACCGGGGCCCTTGCCGACGATCACGTCGACCCGGAAGTCCTCCATGGCCATGTAGAGCATCTCCTCGGCGGGCCGGGACATGCGGTGGATCTCGTCGAGGAAGAGGACCTCGCCCTCCTGGAGCGAGGACAGGATCGCCGCGAGGTCGCCCGCGTGCTGGATGGCGGGGCCCGAGGTGATCCGGATCGGCGCGTTCATCTCCGCCGCGATGATCATGGAGAGGGTGGTCTTGCCGAGGCCGGGCGCGCCGGAGAGCAGCACGTGGTCGGCGGTGGCGCCGCGGGCGCGGGCGGCCTTGAGGACCAGGTCGAGCTGTTCGCGGACCTTCTCCTGGCCGACGAACTCGTCCAGGTCCTTGGGGCGCAGCGCCGCCTCGACCGCGGTGTCCTCGCCGTCCGCGCCGGCGTCGACCAGCCGGTCGTCGAACCGCTCGCCGGTGTCGGTTCCGGTGTCGTCCCAGTTCATCTCGTCTGTCCCGCCTCGGATGTTTCGGTGCGCGGCCGTACGGTGCCCGGCCGGGCGTGAAGGGTGGCCCCGGGTCCGCTCAGCGTGCGCGGTTGAGGGTCTGCAGGGCGGCGCGCAGCAGCTGCGGCACGGGCGGCCGGCCGCCGGCCGCGAGGGCCTCCTCGGCCTGCGGTGCCACGGCGGCGACCGCCTCGTCCGCCTCGCGGGTGGCGTAGCCGAGGCCGATCAGGGCGGCCTGGAGCTGGTCGCGCCAGGAGGCGGAGACGGGGGCGCCGACGCCTTGTCCCGCGGCGTGCGCGCCGACCGGTTCGCCGAGCCGGTCCTTCAGTTCGAGCAGGAGCTTCTGGGCGCCCTTCTTGCCGATGCCGGAGACGGCGGTGAGCGCCTTCTCGTCGCCGGTGGCCACGGCGACGCGCAGGGCGTCGGGGCTGTGGGTGGCCAGCATCGCCTGGGCGAGCCGGGGGCCGACGCCGCTGGCGGTCTGGAGCAGCTCGAAGGTCTGGCGTTCGTCGTCGTCGGCGAAGCCGTAGAGCGTCAGCGAGTCCTCGCGAACGACGAGGGAGGTGGCGAGCCTGGCCTCCTGGCCGATGCGCAGGGCGGCCAGGGTGCCCGGCGCGCACTGGACGGCCATGCCGATGCCGCCGACCTCGATCACGGCCGTGGTCGGGGCGAGCGCGGCGACGGGGCCGCTGACGAAGGCGATCATCGGGGGACCTTCCGGACGGGAACGGCTGCGGTGCGCGGGACGCGCGGGGTGCGGGCGGCGGCCGCCGCGTGCGCCTGCTGGAGGCGGTTGAGCGCGGGGGCGCGCCAGATGTGGCAGATGGCGAGCGCCAGCGCGTCGGCGGCGTCGGCCGGTTTCGGCGGGGCGTCGAGCCTCAGCAGCCTGGTCACCATGACGCCCACCTGCGCCTTGTCGGCGCGTCCGCTGCCGGAGACGGCGGCCTTGACCTCGCTGGGCGTGTGCAGGGCGACCGGGATGCCGCGCCGGGACGCGCAGAGCATCGCGACCGCGCTGGCCTGGGCGGTGCCCATGACCGTACGCACGTTGTGCTGGGCGAAGACCCGCTCCACGGCGACGCAGTCGGGGCTGTGCGTGTCGAGCCATTCCTCGATGCCGCGCTCGATGGCCACCAGGCGGTGGCCGAGCTCCGCGTCGGCCGCGGTGCGCACGACGCCCACGCCGAGCATGGTCAGCGGCCGGCCCGCGACGCCCTGGACGACGCCGACCCCGCACCTGGTCAGTCCCGGGTCCACGCCGAGTACCCGCACGGTCCGCCCCTCCCTGCCGATCGGTCAACTGTTCCAGCAGGCTATCGGGCGGCACCGACAATGCGGCGGGCCGACGGGGTGTGTCCCCGTCGGCCCGTCCACGACAGCTGCGCGCGGGGCGCGGCTCAGGCGTCGACCTTCTCCATGACCTCGTCGGAGACGTCGAAGTTGGCGAAGACGTTCTGCACGTCGTCGCTGTCCTCCAGCGCGTCGATCAGCTTGAAGATCTTGCGCGCGCCCTCCTCGTCGAGGTCCACCTGCATGGTGGGCAGGAAGTTGGCCTCGGCCGAGTCGTAGTCGATGCCCGCCTCCTGGAGCGCGGTACGGACCGCGACCATGTCGGTGGCCTCGCTGACGACCTCGTAGCTGTCGCCGAGGTCGTTGACCTCCTCGGCGCCCGCTTCCAGAACGGCACCGAGCACATCGTCCTCGGACAGCTCGCCCTTGGGGACGATGACGACGCCCTTGCGGTTGAAGAGGTACGAGACCGAGCCCGGGTCGGCCATCGAACCGCCGTTGCGGGTCATGGCGACCCGTACGTCGGACGCGGCGCGGTTGCGGTTGTCGGTGAGGCACTCGATGAGCACCGCGACACCATTGGGGCCGTAACCCTCGTACATGATCGTCTGGTAATCGACGCCGCCCGCTTCAAGACCGCCACCGCGCTTGACCGCGGAGTCGATGTTCTTGTTCGGGACCGAACTCTTCTTCGCCTTCTGAATCGCGTCCACGAGGGTCGGGTTGCCCTCGGGGTCCACACCACCGGTGCGGGCCGCGACCTCGATGTTCTTGATCAGCTTCGCGAAGAGCTTGCCGCGCTTGGCGTCAATCACGGCCTTCTTGTGCTTCGTCGTAGCCCATTTAGAGTGGCCGGACATCTGCCTTCTCCTTCGCGTCACCAAATTCCGTACGAACCCGAGAGATCCTACCGGGATCGAGTCACCCCACGGCGCGCACCATCTCGGTGAAGTAGGCGTGGATCCGGTGGTCCCCGGTCAGTTCCGGGTGGAATGACGTGGCAAGGGCGTTTTGCTGCCGTACCGCCACGATGTGGCCGCCGTGCTCGGCGATCACCTGGGCGCCGGCGCCCACCGACTCGACCCACGGGGCCCGGATGAAGACGCCCTCCACCGGTCCGCCGTCGATCCCGGCGACCTCGACGGCCGCCTCGAACGACTCGTTCTGCCGCCCGAAAGCGTTACGGCGCACGATCATGTCGATGCCGCCGAGCGTCTCCTGGCCCGAACGGGGGTCGAGGATCTTGTCGGCGAGCAGGATCATCCCGGCGCAGGTGCCGTAGACCGGCATCCCGGTCCTGATCCGCTCGCGCAGGGGTTCCAGCAGGCCGAACAGCGCGGCCAGCTTGGAGATGGTCGTGGACTCGCCGCCGGGGACGACCAGGCCGTCCACCTCGGCGAGTTCCTCGGGGCGCCGGACCGGCCTGGCCAGGGCGTCCGCCGAGGCCAGGGCGATCAGGTGCTCCCGTACATCGCCCTGGAGAGCCAGGACGCCGATCACGGGGGTGTCGCTCATCGGTGGACTACCAGCCGCGGTTGGCGTAGCGCTCGGTCTCGGGCAGGGTGTCGCAGTTGATGCCGACCATGGCCTCGCCCAGGTTGCGGGAGGCGTCCGCGATGATCTTCGGGTCGTCGTAGAAGGTAGTCGCCTTCACGATGGCGGCGGCGCGCTTGGCCGGGTCGCCGGACTTGAAGATGCCGGAGCCGACGAAGACGCCCTCGGCGCCGAGCTGGCGCATCAGCGCGGCGTCCGCCGGGGTGGCCACGCCGCCCGCGGAGAACAGCACGACGGGCAGCTTGCCGAGCTCGGCGACCTCCTTGACCAGTTCGTAGGGGGCCCGCAGGTCCTTGGCGGCGGCGTACAGCTCGTTGTTGTCGTAGCCGCGCAGCCGGGCGATCTCGTTCTTGATCTGGCGCAGGTGGCGGACGGCCTCGACCACGTTGCCCGTGCCGGCCTCGCCCTTGGAGCGGATCATGGCCGCGCCCTCGGCGATGCGGCGCAGGGCTTCGCCCAGGTTGGTGGCGCCGCAGACGAACGGCGTGGTGAAGGCGAACTTGTCGCTGTGGTTGACCTCGTCGGCCGGGGTGAGTACCTCGGACTCGTCGATGTAGTCGACGCCGAGGGACTGGAGGACCTGCGCCTCGACGAAGTGGCCGATGCGGGACTTGGCCATCACCGGGATGGACACCGACTCGATGATCTCCTCGATCATGTTCGGGTCGGACATCCGGGCCACGCCGCCGTCCTTGCGGATGTCGGCCGGTACGCGCTCCAGGGCCATGACGGCCACGGCGCCCGCGTCCTCGGCGATCTTCGCCTGCTCGGCGTTGACGACGTCCATGATCACGCCGCCCTTGAGCTGCTCGGCCATGCCGCGCTTGACGCGGGCGGTGCCGGTGGCGGGGGTGTCGGCGGACTGCGGGGTGGTGGGAAGCGTGGACACGGATCGACCTCACTGCGGGAAACGGATGCGGAACGTGCTCGATGGCGCACTGCCGAGCAAACTCCCCGACACCAGTCCACAGCAAGGGCCAATAGGAGGCCGGTGGATCGTTCTGGCCGGCACCGGACGGCCTCACGGGCGGTCCGCGCCCGCCGGGGGCCACGTCGGGCAGCGCCGCGCACGCCGGACCGCGGCACGGGCGAGCCGTGCCCCGTGGGCCCGCGGCACGGGCGGGGCCGTGCCCCGGCCCCCCACCGGCCGTCTCAGCTGCCGGGGCGGTCCGCCAGGGCCACCGGCGGCTCGTCGTCCATCTCGAAGGCCAGCGGGAACGGGGCGTGCCCGGCCAGCCGGAACCAGCGCACCGTGCGGTGGCGGCGCAGGGCACGCGCCGCCCGCACCGCGTCGTTGTGGAACCTCCGCGCCATCGGCACGCGCCGCACGGCCGCCGCGAGTTCGGACGCCGCCTCCCGACCGCCCGGGATCTCCTTCACCGCCTCCACCTGCGCGCTCTCACCGAACACCGCGCGCAGGGCCGTGCTCAACTCGCTCTCGGCGACCTCGCGGTGGTCCTGGGCCGACTGCCGCGCGGCGTGCGCGGCCTCGTACAGCACGATGGACGCGGCCGGGTCGAGGACCCCGGAGGTGGCCAGCTCCTGGGTGACCGAGGCGCGGCGCAGCAGTTGGGCGTCGAGGGCGGCGCGGGCCGCGTCGATACGGGTGTGCAGCCGGTCGAGGCGGCCTGCGGTCCAGCTGAGGTACAGGCCGATCGCGACAAGGACGACGAGGCCGACGGCGGTCCAGATGAGGGTTTCGGTCACGGGCGGCAAGGCTACCGGTGAGCGCGCGCGGCCCGGCCGCGCCGGGCCCGGGGGCCCGCGCGGGACGGGCTCAGTCCCGGCCGGCCGGCCCGAACCGGGCGCGCAGACCCGTGCGTTCGTCGGCCGCGACCGAGGCGGCGCCGTCCGTGACCGTCTCGTACACCGCGAGGATGTCCGCGCCGACCGTCGACCAGTCGAAGCGCCGGACATGGGCGCTGCCGCGCTCGCGCAGCTGGGCCCGCCGCTCCGGGTCGCCCAGCAGCCGCACCGCCGCGGCGGCCAGCGCCTGCGCGTTCTCGTTGGCGAACAGCTCGCCCGCCGAGCCCTGGTCCAGGACCTGCGCGAAGGCGTCCAGATCGCTGGCGAGGACCGGGGCGCCCGCCGACATCGCCTCGACCAGGATGATCCCGAAGCTCTCGCCCCCGGTGTTGGGCGCCACGTACACATCGACGCTGCGCAGCAGCCGCGCCTTGTCCTCGTCGCTGACCATCCCCAGGAACTCGACGCGTGAGCGCATCGGTTCGGGCAGCGAGGCGACGGCCTCCTCCTCGTCGCCCCGGCCGGCCACGAGCAGCCGGGTCTCCGGGCGGGCGGCCAGGATCGCGGGCAGCGCGCGCATCAGGACGGGCAGGCCCTTGCGGGGCTCGTCGATGCGTCCGATGAAGCCGATCGTGCCGCCCTGCCACTCGGGCCGGGGCTCGGCGCCGGCGAAGAACCTGACGTCCACACCGTTGGGGATGACCACGGCGTCGCCGCCCAGGTGCTCGACCAGGGTCCGGCGGGCGTACTCGCTGACCGCGATCCGCGCGCTGATCTTCTCCAGGGCGGGTTGCAGGATCGGGTACGCGGCGATCATCGCCCGGGACCTCGGGTTGGACGTGTGGAACGTGGCGACGATCGGCCCCTGAGCCGCCCAGCACGTCAGCAGCCCGAGCGACGGCGAGGTCGGCTCGTGGATGTGGATGACGTCGAAGGTGCCCTCGTGCAGCCAGCGCCGCACCCGCGCCGCCGACAGGAAGCCGAAGTTCAGCCGGGCCACCGAGCCGTTGTACGGGACGGGCACGGCCCGGCCGGCGGACACCACGTACGGCGGCAGCGGCGTCTCGTCGTCGGCGGGCGCCAGTACGGACACCTGGTGGCCGAGCCGGATCAGGTGCTCGGCCAGGTCACGGATGTGGAACTGCACACCGCCCGGTACGTCCCAGGAGTACGGGCAGACGATGCCGATCTTCACTGCTGGTCTCCGCCCTGCTGGTCTTCGCGGGGTTCCAGGTCGGCGAGCCAGAGCCGTTGCAGCATGTGCCAGTCCTCCGGGTGCTCGGCGATGCCCACGGCGAACGCGTCGGCCAGGGCCTGTGTCATCACGGACGTCTTCCCGGCCCGGTCACCTGACTCCGGCACCCCGACCGGCGGATGGATCCGCGCCTTCATCACCGGCGTGTCGTCGTACGAGAGGGTCACCGGCAACAGCAGCGCCCCGGTCTGCTGGGCCAGCAGCGCCGGGCCGGCGGGCATCCGGGCCGTGTCGCCGAAGAACGACACCTCCACGCCCGAGGACGACAGATCGCGGTCGGCGACCAGGCAGACCAGGCCGCCTGCCCGCAGCCGGCGCGCCAGCGTCCCGAAGGCGGCCCCGCCGTTGTGCGGCAGCACCTCCATGCCCAGCCCCTCGCGGTAGGCGACGAACCGGTCGTACAGCGATTCGGGCTTCAGCCGCTCGGCGACCGTCGTGAACGGCACCTTCAGGTCCGTGGTGACCCAGGCCCCCGCCAGGTCCCAGTTCCCCAGGTGCGGCAGGGCGAGGATGACGCCCTGCCCGGCGTCGAGCCCTTCCGTCAGCCGGTGCGCGTCCGTCACGTCGATGGACGCCTTGATCCGCTCCGGGCTCCAGGTGGGCAGCCGGAACGACTCCATCCAGTAGCGCATGTACGAGCGCATCCCGGCCCGCGACAGGGCGGCGAGCCGGTCCGGGCCGGCGTCCGGCACGACCCGGGCCAGGTTGGCCTCCAGCCGCAGCACGCTCTTGCCACGCCGCTTCCAGACCTGGTCGGCGAGGGTGCGGAACAGGGCTCGGGCGGCCGGTTCGGGGAGCGTCTTGACCGCGGACCAGCCCAGCCCGTACAGCGCGTCGCTCAGCCGCTCGCCCGGACCGGGCCTCGCCCGCGGACCGGGCTTCGCCTCCCCGCCGGCGCCGCTCACCGCGCGGCCGCGTCGGCCTCGGCGGACTCGCGGCGCACGGTGACGACCCGCTGCACCAGCGTCACGAGGCTGCCGGCCGCCACGATCCACAGCGCGATCGGCAGCAGCACCTGGATGCCCGGCACACCGAACTTGTGCAGACCCGCGAGACCGGCGGCCACCAGCGAGATCACCAGGCGCTCGGCACGCTCCACGAGCCCGTTGACCGCCACCGGCAGCCCGATCGACTCACCGCGCGCCTTCGTGTACGAGACCACCTGACCGCTCGCCAGGCAGAAGATCGCGACCGCGCACAGGACGTTGTCGTCGCCGCTGCCCGCGTACCAGAGGGCGAAGCCCGCGAAGATCGCCCCGTCGGCCACCCGGTCGAGCGTGGAGTCGAGGAACGCCCCCCACCGGCTGGAGATACCGGCCTGGCGCGCCATGTTCCCGTCGACGAGGTCGGAGAACACGAAGATCGTGATGACGATGGTGCCCCAGAAGAACTCCCCCATCGGGAAGAAGACCAGCGCACCGGCCATCACCCCGGCCGTCCCGATCAGGGTGACCGCGTCGGGGCTCACGCCGAGGCGGAGGAGCAGTGCGGCGAACGGCGTGAGGACACGCGTGAAAAAGGCACGCGCGTACTTGTTCAGCATGGCCTTCCCGAGGGGTCGGTGGGCCGCGTGGCCCCGTCGGCCACCGGCTGGAGGGTGCTGAAGGTCCTGGCCGGATCAGGGAGCGGCGTCCGGTGCGGGCGGCTGCGAGTCGCCGGAGCGCCTCCATGGCGGAACCATTGAGGCGATTCGGTAACGCGCAGACGTGCGTCCCGGGCGCCGCGGGCCCGGCCGGGGCCTTCAGCACCCTCCGCGCCCATCGTAGTCACGCCCGGGGCCCCGCACCGTCCGGGCACCCCGGACCCCGGCGCCCCGGGCCCGGCGCGCGAGATATGGACGCGGCCGTGAGGGAGTGCAAAGCTCGAACTACCGCGGGCGTCGCCGCAGCCGCCGCGGCGGCTCTCCCGTGCCCGTGCGCCAGTCGACGGAAGGCACGAACCATGGGCGACAAGGCACACGCACACACCGGGGCCGCCGGAGGAACACCGGCGGCCGGCCACCCCCGCACCCTGCGCAACGTGGTGCTGGTCGGCCACAGCGGATCCGGCAAGACCACCCTCGTCGAGGCGCTCGCGCAGACCGCGGGCGCCGTCAGCCGGCCCGGCCGGGTCGAGGACGGCACCACGGTGTCCGACCACGAGGAGATCGAGCACCGCCGGAACCGGTCCGTACAGCTCTCCCTGGTCCCCGTGGAGTGGGGCGGGTGCAGGATCAACCTGCTGGACACCCCCGGTTACGCCGACTTCGTCGGGGAGCTCAGGGCCGGGCTGCGGGCGGCGGACGCGGCCCTCTTCGTCGTCTCGGCGGCCCAGGAGGCCGAGACCGTGGCGGGCACCACCCGTGCCGTGTGGGAGGAGTGCGCCGCGGTCGGCATGCCCCGCGCCATCGTGGTCACCCATCTCGACACCGCGCGCACCCCCTTCGACGCGATGACCCGGATCTGCGGCGACCTCTTCGGCGCCGACGACCCCGACGCCGTACTGCCCCTCCACCTGCCGGTGTTCGGCCCCGAGGCCGCCGACGGGCACGCCCCGCTGACCGGACTTGCCGGCCTGCTCTCCCAGCGGGTCTTCGACCACTCGGGCGGCGAACGGACCGAACTCCCGCCGGCCGGGGACCAGCAGGCACCACTGGCCGAGGCCCGCGCCCGGCTGATCGAGGGGATCATCGCCGAGAGCGAGGACGAGACCTTGATGGACCGCTACCTCGGCGGCGAGAGCCTCGACATCAAGACACTCACCGACGACCTCGAACGTGCCGTGGCACGCGGCACCTTCCACCCCGTCCTGGCCGCCGCACCGGCCGCCGACGGCGCCCGCCTGGGCATCGGCACCGTCGAACTCCTGGACCTGATCACCGGCGGCTTCCCGACCCCGCTCGAACACCCGCTGCCCGCCGTCACCACCCCGGACGGCGCCCCGCTCCCCGCCCTCGACTGCGACCCGCTGGGCCCCCTGGTCGCCGAGGTCGTCAAGACGTCCTCCGACCCGTACGCCGGGCGCCTCTCGCTCGTCCGGGTCTTCTCGGGCACCCTGCGACCCGACGACACCGTGCACGTCCACGGGCACGGGCTCGACGACCCCGGGCGCGAGGACCGGCCCTGCCACGAGGCGCGCACCCGCGTCGGCGCCCTGACCTCGCCCTTCGGGAAACAGCAGCGCCCCATCGACGCGTGCGTCGCCGGGGACCTCGCCCGGGTCGCCCGCCTGGAGTCCGCCGAGACCGGCGACACCCTTTCCGCCACCGCCCAACCGCTCCTGATGGAGCCCTGGACCATGCCGGACCCGCTGCTGCCGGTGGCCGTCCGGGCACACAGCAAGGCCGACGAGGACAAGCTCTCGCACAGCCTGGCCCGCCTCGTCGCCGAGGACCCGGCCATGCGCCTCGAACAGAACCGGGACACCGGCCAGCTCGTCCTGTGGTGCCTCGGCGAAGCCCACCTCGACGTCGCCCTCGACCGGCTGCGCGACCACTACGGCGTACAGGTCGACACGGTCGCGCACCGCGTCGCGCTGCGCGAGACGTTCGCCGGGCCGGCGAGCGGGCTCGGCCGCCACGTCAAGCAGTCCGGCGGCCACGGCCAGTACGCGGTCTGCGAGATCGACGTCGAACCGCTGCCGGCCGGCTCCGGCATCACGTTCGTCGACCGGGTCGTCGGCGGATCGGTGCCCCGCCAGTTCATCGCGTCCGTCGAGAAGGGCGTCCGCGCCCAGGCCGCCCGGGGTGTCGCGGCCGGCCACCCCCTGGTCGACATTCGGGTCGTCCTGCGCGACGGCAAGGCGCACTCCGTGGACTCCTCCGACGGCGCCTTCCAGACGGCCGGCGCCCTGGCCCTGCGCGAGGCCGCGACCGACGCGCGCGTCCGGTTCCTGGAACCCGTCGCCGAGGTCCGCGTCCTCATACCCGACGACTACGTCGGCCCGGTCATGAGCGACCTCTCGGGCCGCCGCGGCCGGGTCACCGGCACCGAGCAGTCGGGCTCCGGCCGCACCCTCGTACGCGCCGACGTGCCCGAACTGGAGATCGACCGGTACGCGGTCGACCTGCGCTCGCTGACCCACGGAACCGGCCGGTTCAGCCGCTCGTACGCCCGCCACGAACCCATGCCCGCCCAGCTCGCCGACCGCGTCCGCGCCCAGGACGGGTGAGCCGGAACACGCCGCCGCGCCACCCGTTGTCCACAGGGCCGGACGGCGTACGTATCCGGACGATACGCTGGGACCCCAGCTCAGAAAGTGTGCCGGGCACGGCAGTTGGGAAACAGCCGCAGGAGCGGTTCCTCGGTGGTGAGTGGGGGCGACAGTGGCCAGCAACGGATTCGATTTCTCTCCCGGAGCGCAGATTCCGCTCCAGGGGTCGGCAGGCGCGGCGGTGGCGACCAATGCCCTCGCCTCCGCCGCGTACCGCGACAGCCCGGTGGAGGACATCCTCAAAGCCAACAGCGAGTGGCACAAGTCCGAGGTGAAGGCGGGCCGTTCCACCTTCCTCAAGTCGGACTACTTCAAGCCCAACCTCGGTGAGGCCTTCTCCCGCGCCGTCCAGGAACGCATGCTGGGCGGGGCGCGCGGCGCCCTCATCCAGTCCTTCGGGAGTGACCCGCAGACCGTCGTGGAGCACTGCCTGTCCGCGTCCCGCCTGCGCAAGGCCCGCGACACCAAACTCACGGCCATCACCGCCCTGTTCGGGTTCGTGTTCCTGCCCGGCATGCTGCTGTGGGTCATCGTCTTCCGGCTGCGCGACGGCCTGGCCAAGACCACGGACAAGTCCCTGACCGCCCTCGGCAACAGCCTGCTGCCGATCTTCGGCATCGGGCTCGTCTTCCTCATGGTCAAGCTGCCGGTGACCGGAATCCTGGGGCTGTATCTGCGCGCGATGGTCGTCGCCCCGGTCATCGGCTGGTACCTCGCCAAACGGATCGCGGAGAAGTCGGCCCAGGACCTGCGCGCCCGCTGGGAGGGCCTGCTCTCCGGGGGCGGCATCACCGCCAAGATCCCCGAAGCGGTCCCCAAGAACCCCAGCGAGACGTCCCGCGAGGCGCTGCGCCAGGGCCTGGAGAAGCTCTCCGCCGAGCAGCAGTCCAACTCCGTGTTCTACGCCGGCCCCAAGGGCATCCTCGGCATGGGCACCCGCTGGGGCAGCTGGCAGCTCGCCGAGGACCTCGTCTCCAAGGACCCGGGCAAGGAATTCCACCAGTTCCGCAGCTGGGACCTGATCCGCGTCATCCACGACCAGCTCAAGATGCTGGAGCGCGGCCCGCTGAACACCGGCGGATTCCCCACCCCCTCGGTCACCCACTGGATCGTCTCGCCCGTCGGTGAGAACGCCGGCTCCGTCACCCGCCCCGAGGGCGAGGACGTCGCCACCTTCCAGATCAAGCCCCACGAGATACAGCGGATCTGCAACCACCAGCAGTTCGGCGGCGGAAACCGGCACTACCTCGGCGTGCAGTTCACCCTCTGGGACGGCCAGCTCGTCATCACCATGATGATCACCGTCACCGTCCTCTTCGAGACCCTGCGCATCGAGGTCACCGGGCATGCCCTCGGCCCCGTCCACTCCCTCTTCACCAGCAAGCCGTCCGCCAAGACCAAGACGGTCAACAAGACCGTCAGGTTCTGGGAGACCCGCGACATCACCCTGGCCCTGGTCGACGCCCACGAGGTGACCCGCCTTGCCCTGCGCGCCCCGTTCACCTGGTATCCGCCGCTCCTGGACTACCTCGGCGGCAAGATCGCCCTCCCCGAGCCCTTCGGCCTCCGGCACGCCTGGGCGGAGAAGCCGTGGCGCCACCGCTTCATGGCCGACGACGCGATGCGCGCCGCCACCCCCGTCCTGCGCGTCGTGCACAACGCCGCCGTGAAGGTCCTGGAAGAGAACGGCGTCGACACCGAACGCTTCACCAACCGCTCCTCGGTCCTGAGCGGCGCCGTCCAGGACCCCACCCCCCGCAAGGCCGACCTGTACGACGCGTAGCCGAGCGGCCCACGCGTGTGGGGCGCCCCGGACAGCTCCGGAGCGCCCCACACGGTGATTCCTGGGATCAGGCGGCGGCCGGCCAGGCGTCGGCCAGCATCTTCCGCGTGTCCGCCAGCAGCTGCGGCAGCACCCGGGTGTGCCCGACCACCGGCATGAAGTTGGCGTCGCCACCCCACCGGGGCACCAGGTGCTGATGCAGGTGCGCGGCGATCCCGGCCCCCGCCACCGCGCCCTGGTTCATGCCGATGTTGAAACCGTGCGCCCCCGAAGCGGCCCGCAGCGCGGTCATCGCCCGCTTGGTGAAATCGGCCAGCTCCAGGGTCTCCGGACCGTCCAGCTCGGTGTAGTCCGCGACGTGCCGGTAGGGCACCACCATCAGGTGCCCGCCGTTGTACGGATACAGATTCAGCACGGCGTAGACCTTCTCACCGCGCGCCACGAGGAGCCCGTCCTCGTCCGACAGCGCCGGAATGCCACAGAACGGACAGCCGTCCCCGGCCTCCGGGCCGGTCGGCTTGTTCTCGCCCTGGATGTACGCCATCCGGTGGGGCGTCCACAGGCGCTGGAACGCGTCGGGCGTCCCCACTCCGATCTGCTGCTCCGGCTCACTCGTCATGCCGATCAGCATATTGCTTCACCTGTGCGGAGCGTGTCGCCGGGGCCGATCGCGTTCACGCACCGCGATGCTGGGCCCATGAGCGCGCGCACCCCGGCCCCGCCCCCTCCCGCTCTCACCCGCTGGGAGCACCGGACCGAGGTCCCTCTCCTCGCCGCCTCACTCGTCTTCCTGGCCGGCTACGCGTTCCGCGTCCTCGCCCCGCACGACGCACAGCCCTGGCACGACATCTCCCTCGTCCTCGTCGGCGCCACCTGGCTGCTCTTCGTCCTCGACTACGCGGTCCGCCTCCGGCTCAGCCGCCTCGGCCCCCGCTTCGCCCGCGTCCACTGGCTCGACACGCTGGTGCTCGTCCTGCCGCTGCTGCGCCCGCTGCGCATGGTCCATGTCTACACGGCCGTCCAGGAACGGCACGACCAGCCCCGGCTGGGCCTGTACGCGCGGGTGATCTCGTACGCGGGGATGACGGCCGTGCTCCTCGGCTTCTCGGCCGCGCTCAGCGTGTACCACTGGGAGCACGACGCCCCGGGCGCCTCGATCCGGACGTTCGGGGACGCGGTCTGGTGGGCGTGCGCGACGCTGACGACGGTGGGGTACGGGGACGCCGTGCCGGTCACGCCGGGCGGCCGGGTCATCGCGGCGGGCCTGATGGTGGGCGGCCTCGGGCTGCTGGGGGCGGTGACGGGCGCGTTCTCGTCGTGGCTGATCCAGGTGTTCCGGAAGGAGGACGAGAAGGGGCCCCCGGGGAGCGGATAGCTCGGCCGGGGGCCCATTCCCGCTCGCGCGGGGAGCAGGTCACACCTGAACGCGACGCTCCACCACGTCAACGAGCTTGGCGATCGCTTCCTCACGGGCGATGCCGTTCTCCTGCGAACCGTCGCGGTACCGGAACGACACCGTGCCCGCGTTCATGTCGTCGTCGCCGACGATGATCATGAAAGGCACCTTGGCGCGCTGATGATTGCGGATCTTCTTCTGCATCCGGTCCGACGACGCGTCCACGTCGACGCGCAGGCCCTTCTTACGGGCCTCCGCCGCGAACTCCTGGAGGTACGGGATGTGGGTGTCGCCGATGGGGATGCCGACCGCCTGGACCGGGGCCAGCCACACCGGGAACGCACCCGCGTAGTGCTCAAGCAGCACCGCGAAGAAGCGCTCGATGGAGCCGAACAGCGCGCGGTGGATCATGACCGGGCGCTGCTTGGAGCCGTCCGGACCGGTGTACTCCAGGTCGAACCGCTCCGGCAGGTTGAAGTCGAGCTGAATGGTCGACATCTGCCAGGTCCGCCCGATGGCGTCCCGCGCCTGCACCGAGATCTTCGGGCCGTAGAACGCGGCGCCGCCCGGGTCCGGGACCAGGGGCAGGCCCTGCTTCTCGGCGACCTGGCGCAGCGTCTCGGTGGCCTCTTCCCAGGTCTCGTCCGACCCGACGAACTTGGTCTCGTCCTTGGTGGAGAGCTCCAGGTAGAAGTCGGTGAGCCCGTAGTCGCGGAGCAGGTTCAGGACGAAGGTGAGCGTCCGGTCCAGCTCCTCCGCCATCTGCTCACGGGTGCAGTAGATGTGCGCGTCGTCCTGCGTGAAGCCGCGCGAGCGGGTCAGGCCGTGCACGACGCCCGACTTCTCGTACCGGTACACCGTGCCGAACTCGAAGAGGCGCAGGGGCAGTTCACGGTAGGAGCGGCCGCGCGCGTCGAAGATCAGGTTGTGCATCGGGCAGTTCATCGGCTTGAGGTAGTAGTCCACCCCGTCGTCGAGCTGCATGGGGGGGTACATGCCGTCGGCGTACCAGTCCAGGTGGCCTGACTTCTCGAAGAGCTTGCCCTTGGTGGCGTGCGGAGAGTAGACGAACTCGTAGCCCTCCTCCTCGTGGCGGCGGCGCGAGTAGTCCTCCATGGCCCGGCGGATGATGCCGCCCTTGGGGTGGAAGACGGCGAGGCCGGGGCCGATCTCGTCGGGGAACGAGAAGAGGTCCAGTTCGGCGCCCAGGCGGCGGTGGTCGCGCTTGGCGGCCTCCTCCAGGAAGGTCAGGTGCGCCTTCAGCTCGTCCTTGGTCGGCCAGGCGGTGCCGTAGATGCGCTGGAGCATCGGGTTCTTCTCGCTGCCCCGCCAGTACGCGGCGGCGTTCCGCATCAGCTTGAACGCCGGGATGAACCGGGTCGTCGGCAGGTGCGGGCCCCGGCAGAGGTCCTTCCAGCACAGCTCGCCGGTCTTCGGGTCCAGGTTGTCGTAGATGGTCAGCTCACCGCCGCCCACCTCGACGTCCGCGCCGTCGTCCGAGGAGGCGGAGCCCTTGATGCCGATGAGCTCCAGCTTGTACGGCTCGTCGGCCAGCTCCTCGCGGGCGTCCTCGTCGGAGACCACCCGGCGGGAGAACTTCTGGCCCCGCTTCTGGATCTCCTGCATCCGCTTCTCGATGGCCTTGAGGTCCTCGGGCGTGAACGGCTTCTCGACGTCGAAGTCGTAGTAGAAGCCGTCCTTGACCGGCGGGCCGATGCCGAGCTTGGCCTCAGGGTGCAGCTCCTGTACGGCCTGGGCCATGACGTGCGCGGTGGAGTGCCGCAGGATGTTGAGGCCGTCCTCGGAGGAGATCTCGACGGGCTCGACGGTCTCGCCGTCCTTGAGCTCGTGGGCGAGGTCCTTCAGCTCACCGCCGACGCGGGCGGCGACGACGGTGCGCTCGCCGGGGAAGAGCTCGGCTGCCGTAGTGCCCGTCGTCACCACGCGCTCTTCCCGCTCGGAATCGCGTTGGATGGTCACACGGACGTCTGACACCGGTCTCTCCTGACTCAGGGGGCGCACCGCATTCCTCTAGCGCGTGCAGGAGGAATCGTACCGAGCCGAGGGCCCCCATTGCGAAAGGGCCGCGTCCCGGCCGCCCCCGCCCCCGCCGCTGCCCGCGCACGCCTCCCCTGCCGGGCACGGCGCGCAGCCAGTGCGCGGGCACGTGGCGCGCTGAGCCTTCCGAGCCGTTCCGATGGGCTCCCGGGTACCGGGCAGTCAGCCTCCGGCTCCGGTACCCGTGCGGTCACCGCACAGGGGCGTCCGCGGACGGCGTATCAGGCAAGGGGTGCGGGTATCACCGGACCGGGCAGGGAAATCACTCCATCTGCCGTGCGGGAGCGAGGAGTTCGGGGATGACTCACTGGTTCGACGGGCCGCTGGCCGCTTTCGACACGGAGACGACGGGTGTGGACGTCGAGGAGGACCGGATCGTGTCGGCAGCCCTCGCCGTCCAGGACGGTGCGGGCGGCCCGGTGCGGGTCACCCGCTGGCTGGTGAATCCGGGGGTGCCGGTGCCCCCGGGAGCGACCGAGATCCACGGGCTGACCGACGGCCATCTCCAGCGCAACGGCCGGTGGCCGGCGCCCGCGGTGGACGAGATGGCCAGAGCGCTGGCCGAGCAGAGCGCGGCGGGCCGGCCGCTGGCCGTGATGAACGCGCCGTTCGACCTGACACTGCTGGACCGGGAGCTGAAGCGGCACCGCGCTTCATCGCTGGGCACCCATCTGGAGAACACCCCGCTGTGCGTACTGGACCCGCGGGTGCTGGACAAGCAGATGGACCGCTACCGCAAGGGCCGGCGCACGCTCACGGATCTGTGCGAGCTGTACGGGGTGGAGCTGGACGGGGCACACGACGCGGCGGCGGACGCCGTGGCGGCGCTGGAGCTGGTCCGGGCGGTGGGGCGCCGGTTCGCGCCCCGGCTGGAGCGGCTGACCGCGGCGGAACTGCACACGCTCCAGGCGGTGTGGCATGCCGCCCAGGCGCGGGGACTTCAGGCCTGGTTCATCAGGAGCGGGACGCCGGAGACGGTGGACCCGGCCTGGCCGCTGCGCCCGGAGCTGCGCACTGCCGCGTGACGGCCGGACACGCGAAGGCCGGTCCGTCGATGGTGCTGACGGACCGGCCTCTCCCGGGGTGGGCGATACTGGGTTCGAACCAGTGACCTCTTCGGTGTGAACGAAGCGCTCTCCCACTGAGCTAATCGCCCGGGAACGGGTTGAACCATACAGGGCTCGGCGGCTGTGGTTCAAACCGCTTGCGGCGCATTGGCGGGCGCCCGGCGGCGAACGGCGGGGCGCACGTACTCAGTCGGGTATCTGAGTACGCGCGCGCATGTCCGCCGGAGTGGCGCGCAGCACACTCGCGTCCATGGAACATGTGCCGCCACCCGCCGAGGAATTGGTGCTCCTCGACCGTGAACTGGTCCGGCTGGACGCCCGCCGGTCCCAGCTGCTGACGCGTCGCACCTGGCTGCTGAGTGTGCTGGCGGCCAACGGCCCGGCCCAGGCCCCCGGACCCGCCCCGTGGGGTCCGCCGCCGGCCAGGGGCCCGGTCGCGCCCTGGGGTCCGGCCCCGGCCCACTCGGCTCCGGCTTTCGGTCCGCCGTCTCCCGCCGCCCGCGCGCACGGCGCGCAGAACGTGCTGCTCGTGCTCGGCGGCCTGCTGCTGACGGTCGCCGCGCTCGCGTTCACCCTGGTGAGCTGGGGGGACATGGGGATCGGTGGTCGCAGCGCGGTGCTGACCGCGGTGACGGCCGGGGCGCTGATCGCGCCGGCGGCGCTGCTGCGCCGGGGGCTGTCCTCGACGGCCGAGGCGCTCGCGGCGCTGGCCTCGGTACTGATGGTGCTCGACGCGTACGCGGTGTACGAGGTGGCGGTGCCGGACGCGGACGGGGCCGGTTACGCGGCGACCGCCTCGGCGGTGCTGGCGGTGCTGTGGGCGGCCTACGGTCTGCTCCTGGACCGGCTGCGGCTGCCGCTGCCCCTGGCGGTGTGCGCCGCGCAGCTGCCGCTGGTCCTGTGGGCGTGGGCCGGGGGCGCGGGGGCGCTGTGGTTCGCCGGGGCGCTGCTGGTGACGGCGGCGCTGGACGGCGTGCTCGCCCTGCGGCTCACGCGGGCTTCGGTACGGGTTCCGGCGTGCGTCGGTCTGTGTGTGACGGGTGGGACCGGGCTGCTGGTGGCTCTGGTGGAGTCGCTGACGGCGGGCGGGCCCGCGGGGGCGGTGGCGCCGGGGGCGCTGCTGCTGGCCGGTGCGGGTCTGGCGCTGGCCGGGGCCCATCGGGCTCCCGGGCCGTTCGCGGTGGCCGGTGGGGCGGTGGCCGGTCTGGCGGCCGTGGCGGCTGTGGGCGGGGTCGCTGCCGCCGGGGTGCCGGACGGCTGGCCGGTGCTGGTGTACCTGCTGTGCGGCGGGGCGCTGCTCGCCGGTGTGCGGGCCCCGCTGGGGCGGGCGGCGGCCCGGGGGCTGGTGCGGGCGTCCGGGGCGGTGACGGCGGGTGCGGTGCTGATCTCGCTGCCGGCGGTGATGGTGGTGGCGACGGGTCCGGTGACGCGGCTGGGCGGTGTGTGGTCCGGCCTGCCCGACAGCGCCCGGGGCGCGGTGGGCGCGGAGGACTTGCCGTGGCGGGAGATGGCCGCCGCCCCTGTGGTGCTGCTGCTGGTGGCCGTGGCGCTCGGTGCGGCGTACCGGTGGTGGGAGGGCGTGGTGCGGTGGGCCGGGCCCGCCGCCGGTGCCCGGCCAGCGTGGCGGGATGCGGCGGGTGCGGCGGCGGTGGCGCTGGCCTGGTCGGGGCTCACGGTGCTGCCGGCCGCGCTGGACCTGTCCTTCGCGGCGGCTCTCGCGGGGCAGCTGGTGCTGGTGGTGGCGGCGTTCGCCGTCGCGGTGGGCGGGCTGCGGGGCGGGGCGCCGGCTGTGGCGCTGACGGCCGGGGTGACCGGGTCGGCGGGTGCGGCCGGGGCGGGGCTGCTGTCGCTGGCGACGGAGTCGGCCACGTACACGGCGTTCGGTCTGCTGGTGGCGGTGTTCACGGCCGTCGCGGTCGCCCTGGAGCCGGCCGGGGCGCGGGCCTCCGCGCCGGTCGCGGTGCGGGCGGCGTCGGCGTGCGCGGCCGTGGTGTGTGCGGCGGTGCCGGCGGCCGCGCTGGGAGCTTCGCTGGGCCTCGCGGTGCACGAGAGCGCTCCGCTGCTGCTGGCCGTCCCCGCGGTCACGGCCCTGCTCGGCGCCCGGCTCAAGCGGCATCCCGTCGCGCTCCCGGTCGAGCTGACCGGTGCGGCGGTGGGCGCGGTGGCCGTGGCCATGGCGCTGGGCGACGCGCGGTCCTTGGCCCTGGTGCTGGCGCTGTGCGCGGTGGTGGCCTCGGGGACGGCGCTGCGCCCGGAGCGGCGCCCGCTCGCCGGGTACCTGGCGACGGGGCTGTTCGTGCTGGCGGCCTGGGTACGGCTCTCGGTGTCGGGGGTGTCCGCCCCGGAGGCGTACACCCTGCCGGTGACGGTTCCGGCGCTCGTGATCGGGGTGCTGCGCCGGCGCGGCGACGCTTCGGTGTCGTCGTGGACGGCGTACGGGGCGGGGCTGGCGGTGACGCTGGTGCCGTCGCTCTTCGCGGCATGGGGGGACCCGGACTGGCCCCGGCCGCTGCTGCTGGGGGCGGCGGCCCTGGTGATCACGCTGCTGGGCGCGCGGCTGCGGCTCCAGGCGCTGCTGGTGCTGGGCGGCGCGGTGCTGGCGCTGGACGCGCTGCACGAGCTGGCGCCGTACGTGGTGCAGGTGGCGGGCGCGCTGCCGCGGTGGGTGGCGCCGGCGCTGGCCGGGGTGCTGCTGCTGGCGGTGGGGGCGACGTACGAGAAGCGGCTGCGCGATGCCCGGCGGCTGAGGGACGCGCTGGGGCGGATGCGGTGAGGTGACCTCGGGAACGCCGAAGGCCCGGAAGCTCTGGAAGCTTCCGGGCCTTCGGTCCGGGTGGGCGATACTGGGTTCGAACCAGTGACCTCTTCGGTGTGAACGAAGCGCTCTCCCGCTGAGCTAATCGCCCGGACGCACGGCAAACATTACCCCATGTCAGCGGCGCCCTTCGACCATCACCGGGTCACTCGTGGATCTTCCACGGCATGACGATCCCGAACTTCCACACGTAGATCCCGACCAGCACCGCGATGATCACGAGGCCCGTCACCGTGAGGATGATGTTGCGCCGCCGGACCTTGGGATCGAGCGCCCGCTGGGCGGCCTCGGTGACCTTGCGCCGGGTCCAGCGCAGCACCAGCTGGGCCCAGACGAACTCGGTCGCCCAGATCGCCATGCCACCGAAGATCACCAGCCAGCCGGGGCCCGGCAGCGGCAGCATGATGATGCCGGCCACCACCACGGCCAGGCCGACCACGAAGACGCCGACCTGCCAGCTCAGGTGCAGCGCTCTGGACGCCTTGATGAAGCCGGGCGCCCTGGACCCGAGCGCCGGGTCCTCCTTGGTCACTCCCGGGATGACGTCCCCCGTCGCATCGCGGGGTGCTTCCCCCGCCGCGGGAGCCGGTTGCGCCGTCGCACCGCCCGGGTCCCGCTCGTCACTCTCCGCGTTCATGGCGTCAACCTACCGGACCGCCTTCCGTCACTGGAATGGCCGCATGACTCAAAGTTACACACCGCTGTACGAGCTATCTGAAGGATCGCAAAACGGTCAGAGGGGTTTACAACGCCACCGTAGGTGGCATGTCGATTTCGCCGACGTGCGAATCCCCGAGCGCACACTGAGCGAAAGGCCCTGGCGCTTATGAACACCACGGTCAGCTGCGAGCTGCACCTGCGCCTCGTTGTGTCGAGCGAGTCCTCACTGCCTGTACCCGCGGGCCTGCGGTATGACACGGCCGATCCCTATGCCGTGCACGCCACCTTCCACACCGGAGCGGAGGAGACGGTCGAGTGGGTTTTCGCCCGTGACCTCCTTGCCGAGGGGCTGCACCGGCCCACCGGCACCGGAGACGTCCGCGTCTGGCCATCCCGTAGTCACGGCCAGGGCGTCGTCTGTATCGCGCTGAGCTCCCCAGAGGGCGAAGCACTGCTCGAAGCCCCGGCAAGGGCCCTGGAGTCGTTCCTGAAGAGGACCGACGCCGCGGTTCCGCCGGGTACCGAACACCGTCACTTCGACCTCGATACGGAGCTCTCACACATCCTGGCCGAGAGCTGAGCCAGGCCGAGAGCTGCACGACGCCGTCCGACTCGGGGAGACGGCGTCGCGCGGACAACCTCATACGGCGGACACCGGCGCCGGTGATCACGGAATCCACCGTGGTGACCGGCGTCGGTGCGCGTCGTGGGGCCCGGTGACCCCGCACGGGCCCCGTACTCCCCCGTACTCCCCGGTCCGCACCGGCCGAGCCAGTAGAGTCGGGCGGCATCGGCGGGCGCCCGCCCGCCGGAGGCCAGGGAGCGAAAGCGTGCTGATCCCCCACGACACCCGGATCGCCCTCGACGTAGTGGTCGATCTGGTGAACACCGCGCCGGAGAGCGAGCCGGAAGGGGACGGGGCACCGGCCGACGGGCTCGGCGACATCGCGGCGCTCCACACGTTCGCCGCGCGCCACCGGGTGAGCGGGGTCGGCGAGCTGGACGAGAAGGACCTGCGGGCCGTGCACGACGTACGCGCCCGCTTCGCCCAGGTCTTCGCCGCATCCGACGCCCGGACCGCGGCCGCCCTCGTGAACGCCCTGGTGGCTGCCGCGGGCACCACGCCGCAGCTCAGCGACCACGACGGCTACGACTGGCATGTGCACTACTTCTCGCCGGACGCCTCGCTCGCCGACCACCTGGCCGCGGACTGCGGTATGGCCCTCGCCTTCATCATCGTGGCGGGCGAGACGGAGCGGCTGCGGCGGTGCGAGGCGCCGGACTGCCGGCACGCGTTCGTCGATCTCTCGCGCAACCGATCCCGCCGCTACTGCTCCAGCCGCACCTGCGGTAACCGCCTGCACGTGGCCGCGTACCGGGCGCGCCGCAGGGAAGCGGCCGGCTGACGGCTCACAGCACGAAGAGATCGTGCAACGCGGCCATCAGCAGCAGGCTGCCGATGACCGTGAGGAAGATCATCAGAGGGGGCTGGGAAAGCGCGAAGAGGCAGCCGCGCGGCTCTTCGCCAGGGGGTGCGGGGGCATCGCCCCGAGAGGTGTCCACCATTTCGGGACGATCATGACGCAGTCCGGGGCATGCCGCGTACCAACATGCCTCTTCATGACGGGAGTTCACTCGTCATGGGGGCGGTCGTAATCGCTCCGGCGTCCGATCACCCAACATATTTTCGGGACTCTTCCCCCACTCCCCCACTCCCCCGCTCCCCCTGCCCGAGCCGCCGGATCAGGCCAGATCGCGCAGCTTCCGCAGCTGTGCCTGGCGGTGGACCGCGGCGCCGCCCTCGTGGCCGTTCCAGGGGTAGACCTCGATCTCCTTGGGCCCCGCCCAGTGGTTGTAGGCGGCGAAGACCGTGGAGGGCGGGCAGATGGGGTCCATCAGGGCGACCGAGTAGAGCGCGGGCACGGTGGCGCGAGCGGCGAAGCTGACGCCGTCGAAGTACGACAGGGTCCTGAACACCTGCTCCTGGGCGCCGTGTTGGGTGGCCAGGAAGCGGACGATCTCCTGGTAGGGGTCCTTGTCGGTGATCTCGACGGCCCGCCGGTAGTGCGTCAGGAACGGTACGTCGACGAACGCGGCCTTGACGTGCGGGCTGAGGGCGGCCACCGCTTGGGCGATGCCGCCGCCCTGGCTGGCGCCGTTGACGACGATGCGGGCGGGGTCGACGGACGGGTGGCTGCGGGCGGCCTCGACGGCGCGGACCGCGTCGGTGAAGACCCGGCGGTAGAAGTAGGTCTCGGGGTCGAGGATGCCGTTGGTCATGAATCCCGGCGACTGCGGGTTGGCGACACCGTGCGGGTCGGGGGTGGACCCGGCCGAGTGGTGGTTGACGGCGCCCTGGCCGCGGGTGTCCACGACCAGCGTGGCCCAGCCGGCGGCGGGCCACACCAGGTGGTCGAGCGGCAGTCCGCGCCCGCCGCCGTAGCCGAGGTAGTGGACGACGGTAGGCAGGGGGCCTCCGGCGCCCGCGGGCACGTTCAGCCAGGCGGATATGCGGTGCCCGCCCCAGCCGGCGAACGACACGTCGTAGGAGTCGACCGCGGCCAGCGCGGCGTCGTAGGGGGTGAACCGGGCGTCGAGCGGATGGACGGCGGCCTCGTCGAGGGAGCGCTCCCAGAACGCGTCGAAGTCCGCCGGCTCGTCGGGGTCCGGGCGGTACCCGCGCAACTGGTCCAGGGGCAAGTCGAACAGGGCCATGGCTTCTCCGTTTCGGGCAGGCGAAAGGAGCAGCACGCGCCACGCGTCCCGCCCCCTGGTGCTGAGGGCCTGAACGTATGGGTCCACAGCCCATCGGGACGTTATGCGGCCTCATGGGGCAGGGGCAAGGGATCTTGGGCGAATCGATTCAGCACGCACCGGCACCCGGTCCCACCGCGTGGTACCGCGGGACCGGGTGCCGGGCGGGACAGACGGGCCCTCCGGTGTCAGATGCCGTGCTTCTTCAGGATGGCCTCGATGTCGCTGAAGTCCTCGCCCGCTCCGGCCGAACCCGACTGCTTCTCCGGCTTGCGCCGCGGGCGCGCGGTTTCGGGCGACGATCCGGCGCCCAGCGAGGGGGCCGACGCGGCCGGGGCCACGGCCTCGCCCTGCGCGGCGCGGGCGGCCGCCTTGCGTTCCTTGCGGCTGCCACCACCCCGGCGTTCGATCGCGCGGGTGATCATGAACAGCAGCCAGGCCAGCCCCAGCACGCCGAAGCCCAGCCAGACGCTCGGCTTGAAGGCGATGTCCGACAGCCACTTCACGACACCCGTCAGCACCAGCCCGACCGGCACCAGCGAGTACGCCGCGATCCTCGTCGCGGTGAGGAACCGCTTGCGGTACGCGGTGACGGCGGCGATGCCCAGGCCCGCCGCGGACACCGCGGAACAAATGGTCTCGGCAAGCATCGTGCCTCCAGGCGCAGGGGAAACGTCCCTTCCATCCTGCACCGGCCACCGGGTGGGCGGCCATGCCCCGGGCCCACATCAGGGACATCTCAGGGGCCGGAGTCCTCCCCAGGTGCCGGGCGGCGGCCACGGCGCACGCCCTGCGAGACTGGTCCCATGAGCGATTCCTCCTCCGCGGCACCGGTCGTCCTCGACATCTGGTGCGACCTCCAGTGCCCCGACTGCCACCGCGCCCTCACCGATGTGCACGCCCTGCGGGCCCGGTACGGCGACCGGATCGAGGTCCGGCTGCGGCACTTCCCCCTGGACAAGCACCGGCACGCCTACGCCGCGGCCCAGGCCGCCGAGGAGGCCGTGGCCCAGGGCGGCGGCCGGCCCTACGCCGAGGCGCTCCTCGCCCGCACCGCCGACCTCGCGGCCGGCGGCGAGCAGCTGCTGGTCGAGGTGGCCCGGGAACTTGGTCTTGACGCCGAGGAGTTCGACACCGCGCTGATCGACGGCCGGCACATGCTGATCGTGGACGCGGACCAGGCCGAGGGCAAGGCGATCGGGGTGACGGGCACGCCGACGTACATGATCGGCGGGGAGCGTCTGGACGGCGGCAAGAGCCAGGAGGGGCTGCGCGAGCGGATCGAGGAGATCGCCGACCGGCTGCTCGCCGGGCGGGGCTGAGCCCCGGGGGGGGCTCGGTCACATCGGTTTGGCCAGGTGGAACTTGGTCGGTGCGTAGCCGAGGGTCTCGTACAGGCGCACCGCCGGAGTATTGGCCGTGACGACATGGAGGCCGATCTTCCGCTCGCCCGCCGCCAGGGCGATGCGCTCGGCCTGGAGCATCAGCGCCCGCCCGTACCCCCGCCCCCGGGCCTCCTCCCGCACCTCCACGTCGAACACGTATCCGACCCGTAGGCCGGGGTGCATCTCGAACGGCGCCACCCAGATGTGGCCCACCGTCCCGCCCTCATGGATCAGGTACTCCAGCCGCGCCCCCTCGGTGGCGAGACCGTCCGGCAGGTGCCGGGCGTAGGAGGCGCGGGCCACCTCCAGTGCCGCCTCCTGCGGGACGCGGCGGGTGACCAGGCTCTCCGCGTACGCGGCGATCGCCCCGTCCTTCCAGGCGGCGTACTCCTGCGGCCTGATCGGGCGCGCGGTGAGCCCGTCCGCCAGGGCCGGCGGCTGCTCGGGCAGCGTCTTGACCATGTGCCGGCTGTTCTCGGTGTAGCCGAGCGCGGCGGCCAGCCGTTGCCCGGCGGGGTCACCGGCGGCCACCCCCGTCCGCACCTGGGAGCAGCCCCACCCGCGCAGGATCTCCTCCGCCGCCAGCGCGGCGATGGTGCCCCTGCCCCGCCGGCGGACGGCCTCGTCGATCCTGAGGTCCTCGACCACCCCCGTGGCACCGCCCGCGCCCGGTTCGACGGCGAGCGTGACGGAGCCGACGGGGCGCCCGTTGTCGCACACGTCGTACGCGCGCCGCTGTGCGCCGTCGGCGCCTGACTGGATCGGCCCGGTCGGCCGCAGTGTCGTCGTCATCGATGCGTTTCTATCCCCTGCGCGCGGGCCCGTCACCCACTTTTACGGCCAAGGACCGGGCGGCGGGCGCCGTCGTCACGGGTCGATGCCGTCCGCGGCCCGCTCCGCGAAGACGCGCATCGCCTTGGCGGTCACCGGACCCGGCGCGCCCGGCAGCTCGCGGCCGTCGACCCGGTGGACGGCCTGGACGTCGCGCAGTGTGGAGGTCAGGAAGATCTCCTCGGCCCGGTCCAGGACGTCGAACGGGAGGTCGGTCTCCTGCGCCCCGGTCCACTCCACCGTCAGCGCCCGGGTGATCCCGGCCAGGCAGCCGGAGGCGACGGGCGGGGTGTGGAGCTGCCCGTCCAGGACGACGAAGACGTTCGACCCGGTGCCCTCGCAGAGCCGGTCGGCGGTGTTGGCGAACAGGGCCTCGGAAGCGCCGTGCTCGTGGGCGCGGGCGAGGGCGACGACGTTCTCCGCGTACGAGGTGGTCTTGAGGCCGGTGAGCGCGCCGCGTTCGTTGCGCGTCCACGGCACGGTGACGACCGCCGTGGTGTCGGGGCGGCGCTTCACGGCGCCGAGGGCGACGAAGAGGCCGGGGCCCTCGGTGCCCCGGTCGGAGCCGAGGGGCGAGACGCCGCCGGTGAAGGTGACGCGCAGCCGGCCCAGCTCCACCGGGTTGGCCTCGATGACGGCGGCGCAGGCGCGGCGCACCTCGTCGAGGTCGGGGGCGGGGAGGCCGAGGCCCTGGGCGGAGCGGGTCAGGCGGTCCAGGTGCCGGGTCAGGGCGAAGGGCCGGCCCTGGGAGACCCGGAGCGTCTCGAAGACCCCGTCGCCGACGGTGAGCCCGTGGTCGAGCACGGACAGCCGGGCGTCGTCGGCGGGGCGCAGTTCGCCGTTGACCCAGATCCTCATGGTGCGGTCCTTCCGGTCGCTTCGTAGGTGCCCGACGCTACCGCGAGCAGCCTGGACGCCTTGAGTTCGGTCTCCGCCCATTCGCGTTCCGGATCGGAGCCCCAGGTGATGCCGGCCCCGGTGCCGAAGCGCAGCAGGGGGACGGGCCCGCTGCGGTCGGTCCAGAAGGTCCGGATACCGACGGCGAGCGAGGCGGTGGCCCGGTCGGCGTCCACCCAGCCGATGCCTCCGCAGTACGGGCCGCGCGGGGCGGTCTCCAGTTCGCCGATGATCCGCAGCGCGCTGGACTTGGGGGCGCCGGTGACGGAGCCGGGCGGGAAGGCGGCGGCGAGGATCTCCGGCCAGCCGGCGCCTTCGGCGAGTCGGCCGCGCACGGTGGAGACGAGGTGGACGAGGCCGGGGTGCTTCTCGACGGCACACAGGTCGGGGACGGTGACCGAGCCGGTGGCGCAGACCCTGCCCAGATCGTTGCGGACCAGGTCGACGATCATCACGTTCTCGGCGTAGTCCTTCTCCAGCAGGTCAGCCTCGGTGCGGCCGGTGCCCTTGATGGGTCCCGACTCGACCGTGCGGCCGTCCCTGCGCAGGAACAGCTCGGGCGACGCGGTGGCGATCTCCACGCCGTGCGCCGGGAGCCGAATCGTTCCTGCGTACGGGGCGGGGTTGCCTCGCGCCAGCAGGGCGGTGAGGGCGTCCACGTCCGCCCGCGCGGGGTCGGGCAGCGGGGCGCTCAGCACGCGGCAGAGGTTGGCCTGATAGACCTCGCCGGCCGCGATGTACGAGCGGATGCGCCGCACGCCCGCCGTGTACGCGGCGCGGTCGAGCGAGGAGGTCCAGTCACCGGCCGCGGGGCCGCGCCAGGCGCCGGGCACCGGGGCGGGCACGTCCGCGGCGCGTACCGTGTCGAAGCGGGCGCAGAGCAGGGAGCCCTCGAAACCGGCACACACGGCCCAGAAGCCGGAGGAGCCGAGGGCGGCGGGATCACTGGTCACATCCCGTAGACCGGAGGCGAGGAGGCCGCCGAAGCGGGCCATGGGAGCGAGGTCGTGCACGTCGGTGAGTCTAGGTCGGCGCGCGGTGACCTGCGCCGGGGCGGTGTACCTCAGCACGCTGCACAAACGCGTTTTTGTACTGGCCCCGGAATCCGCTAGAGTTCAACACGTCGCCGGGACACGCGAGTGAACCGGAAACGACAAGCGGACGTAGCTCAGTTGGTAGAGCGCAACCTTGCCAAGGTTGAGGTCGCCAGTTCGAACCTGGTCGTCCGCTCGCAGAAGGTGGGGGATCTTCCCGAACTCCCACCCCTGGTGGAGTGGCCGAGAGGCGAGGCAACGGCCTGCAAAGCCGTCTACACGGGTTCAAATCCCGTCTCCACCTCCAAGGACGATTAGCTCAGCGGGAGAGCGCTTCCCTGACACGGAAGAGGTCACTGGTTCAATCCCAGTATCG
>NZ_KB892007.1 GCF_000373645.1 Streptomyces sp. ATexAB-D23
GCGTCGAACGCCTCCGCGAACACCGGATACGCCCCATACAACTCACGCCCCATACCCAGACGCTGCGCACCCTGNCCCGTGAACAGGAACGCGACCTTGCCCTCGCTGACCGTGTCCCGCACCGGTCCGGCTCCGGAGGCCAACGCCTCCAGTGAGGCGGCGAGTTCGGTACGGTCGGCGCCGAGCGCCACGGCTCGGTGGTCCAGGGCGGCGCGGGTCGTCGCGAGGGCGTGTCCCGTCGCGGCGAGGGCGTCGTCGGGGACGGACGCGAGGTGGTCGAGCAGGCGCGTCGCCTGGGCGTTCAGCGCGTCCGGGGTCCTCGCCGAGAGCGGCCAGGAGATCAGACCGGGGGTGGGCCCGGCCGGCTCGGGCTCTTCCGGCGTGGTGACGGCGGGCGGCTCCTCGATGATCACGTGGGCGTTGGTGCCGCTGATACCGAACGACGACACCCCGGCGCGACGCGGACGGCCGTGCGTGGGCCAGGCGGTGGAACCGGTGAGCAGCGCGACGGCGCCGGAATCCCAGTCCACCTGGGGTGACGGCTCGTCGGCGTGCAGGGTCGCGGGCAGGGTGCCGTGCCGCATGGCCTGCACCATCTTGATGATGCCCGCCACACCGGCCGCCGCCTGGGTGTGGCCCATGTTGGACTTGATGGAGCCGAGCAGCAGGGGGCTGTCGTCCGACGGGCGCTCCTGGCCGTAGGTCTCCAGCAGCGCCTGGGCCTCGATCGGGTCGCCGAGGACGGTGCCGGTGCCATGGCCCTCGACTGCGTCCACGTCGGCCGGGGTGAGGCCGGCGACGCTCAACGCGCGTCGGATGACGCGCTGTTGCGCCGGGCCGTTGGGGGCGGTGAGGCCGTTGGAGGCTCCGTCGGAGTTGACGGCCGAACCGCGGACGATGCCGAGGACCCGGTGCCCGTTGCGTTCGGCGTCGGAGAGCCGCTCCAGCAGGAGCATGCCGACGCCTTCGCCCCAGCCGGTGCCGTCGGCACCGCTGCCGAAGGACTTGCACCGCCCGTCCGCGGCCAGGCCCCGCTGCCGGCTCATGTCGACGAAGGTGTCGGGGGTGGACATGACGGTGACGCCGCCCGCGAGGGCGAGGCTGCAGTCGCCGCGACGCAGGGCCTGGGCGGCCCAGTGCAGGGCGACGAGGGAGGACGAGCAGGCGGTGTCGACGGTGACCGCGGGGCCTTCGACGCCCAGGGTGTAGGCGACCCGTCCGGACACCACGCTGGCGAGGCTGCCGTTGCCGTGGTAGCCGGCCACGTGCTCGGGCAGCGGGCCGAGCCGCAGTCCCCAGTCGTGGTACATCACTCCGGCGAAGACACCGGTGTCGCTGCCGCGCAGGGCGTGCGGGTCGATGCCCGCGCGTTCGACCGTCTCCCAGGCGATCTCCAGCAGCAGTCGCTGCTGGGGGTCCATGGCCTGGGCCTCGCGGGGGCTGATGCCGAAGAACTCGGCGTCGAAGTCCGCCGCCTCGTAGAGGAAACCGCCCTGATCGGTGAGGCTCTTGCCCGGTGTGCCGGGCACGGTGTCGTGGATATCGGTGGCCCAGCCGCGGTCGGTGGGGAACGCCGAGACGACATCGCGTCCCTCTTCGACGAGCTGCCACAGCTCCTCGGGCGAGGTCACCCCGCCGGGGTAGCGGCACGCCATGGAGACGATGGCGATGGGGTCGTCGTCGGAGACGGTGGCGGCGGGGACGGGCAGGCCGGACTGCTGTTCCGCGTCGCCGTCGAGCCGGGAGGCCAGGTGGTCGGCGAGGGCCCCGGGCGAGGGATAGTCGAAGACGAGAGTGGCCGTCAGAGGCAGGCCCGTGGCGGAGCAGAGGCGGTTGCGCAGTTCGACGGCCGCGAGGGAGTCGAAGCCCATCTCGTTGAAGGCCCGCGTGGTGACGACGCGTTCGGGTCCGTCGTGGCCGAGGACCGCGGCCACCTGGGTACGGACCAGGTCGAGGAGGGCGTCGCCGCGCTGCGCGCGGGTCAGACCGGCCAGGCTGCGCGCGAGGGACTGCTCGACGTTGACTCCGCCGCCGCCCACGGCACGGCGCGGGGCTCGGACCAGGGCGCGCAGAACGGCCGGGACGTCACCGCCACGGGCGTTGAGCGTGCGCAGGTTCAGCCGTACGGGCAGAACGGCCGGGTGTTCCGCGGTGGCGATCGCGCGGTCGAGCAGCGCCAGGTTCTCCGCGACGGACAGGGGCTGGAGGCCGAGGCGTTCGATGCGCCGCAGCGCGGCTTCGTCGAGGCTGCCGCCCATGCCGCCGGTGCCGGTCCACAGCCCCCAGGCGAGCGAGGTCGCGGGGAGTCCGAGTGCGGCGCGGTGGGTGGCGAGGGCGTCGAGGAAGACATTGGCGGCGGCGTAGTTCCCCTGTCCGGCGCCGTCCAGGACGGTGGCGGTGGAGGAGAACAGGACGAACGCCGACAGGTCGCTGTCGCGGGTGAGTTCGTGCAGGTTCCAGGCACCGTCGGCCTTGGGCCGCAGAACGGTGTCCAGGCGGGCGTCGTCGAGCGAATCGACCAGGGCGTCGTCCAGGACTCCCGCCGCGTGCACCACGGCGCTCAGCGGCAGTCCTTCCGGAATGGCGGCCAGGGCACCGGCCATCGCGTCGCGGTCGGCGGCGTCGCAGGCGGCGATCACGACCTCGGCTCCCAGCGCGGTGAGCTCGGCCCGCAGCTCCTCGGCGCCGGGGGCGTCCGCGCCCCGGCGGCCGGTGAGCAGCAGCCCGCGTACACCGTGCGCGGCGACCAGGTGCCGGGCGACCGTGGCACCGACGCCACCGGTGCCGCCGGTGATCAGGACGGTGCCGTCGGTGCGCCAGGGGGCGGCGGGGTTCGGCGCCTGGGTGGTGCGGGTCAGCCGCGGGACGTACAACCGGCCTTCACGCAGTGCGATTTCGGGCTCGTCCGTGCCGGCCGTGAGGCGCAGCAGTTCGTCCGTGCCGAGGGAACCGTCGGTGTCGAGCAGGAGGAAGCGGCCGGGGTGTTCGGCCTGGGCCGAGCGCACCAGGCCCCAGACGGGTGCCTGGGCGAGTGCGGCCGGCTCCCCCGCGGTGGCGGCGACCGCGCCCCTGGTGAGCAGGGTGAGCCGGGCGGTTGCGGACCGTTCGTCGGCGAGCCAGTCCCGTACGGCCGTCAGCGTGGTACCGAGGGCGGTACGGACTTCGGCCGCGATGTCGGGCCCCGCGGGTTCCGGGCAGATGTGGAAGCGGGCGTCGGGGTCCGGCTCGGTGGCGGCGGGGGCCGGCAGCGGGGTCCACCGGATGTGGTGGAGCGCGTCGGGGTGGGCGGTGGCGGCCAGTTGGCCGGTGGCGAGGGGCCGGACGAGGAACGAGTCGACGGAGGCCACCGGGGCGCCGGTGGCATCGGCCAGTTCGATGGCGACCTCATCGGTGCCGGTGGCGGTGACGCGGGCCCGCAGCGTGGTGGCCCCTGCCGCGTGCAGAGTGACGCCGGTCCAGGCGAAGGGCAGCAGGACGCGGTTGTCCGGGGTGTCGGTGGCCGCCGCCGTGGCGAAGTCGGTGGCGTGCAGGACCGCGTCGAGGAGGGCGGGGTGGAGTCCGTAGGCGGAGGCGGGGTCCCCGGCCGTGTCGGGCAGCCGGACCTCCGCGCACACCTCGCCCTGTCCGGTCCTCCAGACGGCTCGCAGCCCGTGGAAGGCGGGGCCGTACCCGTAACCCTGCGCGGCCAGGTCTCCGTAGAGGCCGGTGATGTCGAGGGGCTCGGCGCCGGGGGGCGGCCAGGTGCCCGCCGCGAAGTCCGCGGCCTGCTGCCCGGCGTCCCGGGGGGCGAGGCGGCCGGTGGCGTGACGGACCCACGGGGCGTCGGCGGGGGCGTCCTCGTCGCGGGAGTAGAAGGTGATGGCGCGACGGCCGGCGGGGTCGGGGGCGTCGACGACGATCTGGAGGGCGACGCCGCCCGTGGTGGGCAGGGTCAGCGGGGCCGCCATGACAAGTTCGTCCAGGCGTTCGCAGCCGGTCTGTTCACCGGCCCGGACCGCGAGGTCGACGAACGCGGTGCCGGGCAGCAGGACATGGCCGTCGATCACGTGGTCGGCGAGCCACGGGTGCGAACGCAGCGAGACCCGTCCGGTGAGGACGGCGCCGCCGGTGTCCGCGAGGCCCACCACCGCACCCAGCAGGGGGTGGTCGGCGGCCATCTGGCCGAAGACGGTCGCGTCCTGGGCTGCGTCGGGGGCGCTCAGCCAGTACCGCTCGCGCTGGAAGGCGTAGGTGGGCAGGTCGACGCGGTGGGCGCCGGTGCCGGCGAAGAAGGCGTGCCAGTCGACGCGGGTGCCACGTGTGTGGGCGACGGCCAGGGCGCCGAGCACCTGCTGCGGTTCGTCGTGCCCGCGCCGCAGGAGCGGGGCGAAGACGGCGGACGGGTCGGCGCTCGCACGGCCCATGGCGCAGAGCACCGGGTCGGGGCCGAGTTCGAGGAAGGTGGCGACGGCCCGTTCCGTGAGGGAGGCGACGGCGTCGTGGAAGCGTACGGGCGCGCAGATGTGCCGCACCCAGTGCTCGGGGTCGGTGAGTTCACCGGTGGTGGCGAGCCGGCCGGTGAGGGCGGAGACGACGGGGAGCTTCGGCGCGTTGTAGGTGAGGATCCGGGCGACCTGCCGGAACTCCTCGAGCATGGGTGCCATCAGGGGGGAGTGGAACGCGTGGCTGACCCTGAGCCGCTTGGTGCGGTGTCCGTCGGCTTCCAGCCTGCGGGCGAGGGCGGTGACCGTGTCCTCGTCGCCGGACAGGACGACCGAGCGGGGGCCGTTGACCGCGGCGATGCTGACGGTCTCGCGGCAGTCCGCGAGGAGCGGCTCCACCGTCTCCTCGGCGGCTTCCACGGCGATCATGGCGCCGCCCTCGGGCAGTGCCTGCATCAGCCTGCCGCGTGCGGCGACGAGGGTGGCGGCGTCGTCGAGCGAGAGGACTCCGGCAACATGGGCGGCGGTCAGTTCACCGATGGAGTGCCCGGCCACGTAGTCGGGCCGGACGCCCCAGGACTCCAGGAGCCGGAACAGCGCGGTCTCGACGGCGAAGAGCGCCGCCTGGGCGTACATGGTGTGGTCCAGCAGGGCCGCCTCGGGGGTGTCCTCCTCGGCGAACAGGACGTCCCACAGGGAGCGGTCGAGCTGAAGGTCGAGATAGCCGATGGCGTTGTCGAGGGCCTTGGCGTAGACGGGGTAGCTGTCGTACAGACGGCGTCCCATGGCCAGGCGCTGGCTGCCCTGGCCGGTGAAGAGGAAGGCGGTGCCGCCGTGTCCGGATACCGAGGTGAACACCTCGGGGGCGTCGCGGCCGTCCGCCACGGCGCGCAGTCCGGCGAGGAGGCCGGCGCGGTCTCCGGCGAGCACCACGGCGCGGTGGGGCAGCGCGGAGCGGGTGGTCGCCAGGGAGTGCGCGAGGTCGAGCGGCCGGGCGCCGGGGGTGTTCTCGATGTGCGTCAGCAGGCGTCGCGCCTGGTCACGCAAGGCGGCCCCGCTCTTCGCCGAGAGAGCAGCCGGCAGCGGTCTGCCGTCCTCGTCCGGGGCGCCGGAGTCCTCGGCTTCGCCCTGTGCGTCCTGGGCCGGCGGCTCCTCGACGACGATGTGGGCGTTGGTGCCGCTGACGCCGAAGGAGGAGACGGCGGCCCGGCGGGGGCGCTCGCCCGGCGCCCACGGCACGGCTTCGGTCAGCAGACGGACCTCGCCCGCCGACCAGTCGACGTTGGGCGAGGGGGCGTCCACATGCAGCGTCGCGGGCAGCAGACCGTGGCGCATCGCCATGATCATCTTGATCAGTCCCGCCGAGCCCGCCGCCGCCTGGGTGTGCCCGATGTTGGACTTCACCGAACCGAGCCAGGCCGGCCCCGCGGTGCGCCCCTGCCCGTAGGTGGCAAGCAGCGCCTGGGCCTCGATGGGGTCGCCGAGCGTCGTGCCGGTGCCGTGCGCCTCTACGGCGTCGACCTCGCCGGCGGTGAGTCCGGCGTCCGCGAGCGCTTGGCGGATGACATGACGCTGGGCCCGGCCGCTCGGTGCGGTCAGACCGTTGGACGCGCCGTCCTGGTTGATGGCCGTGCCGCGTACGACGGCGAGGACCGGGTGGTTGTTGGCCTGTGCGTCGGACAGGCGTTCCAGGACGAACACACCGGCGCCTTCGGCGAACGCGGTGCCGTCCGCGGCGGCGGCGAACGCCTTGACCGTGCCGTCGGGCGCGAGACCGCGCTGCCGGCTGAACGCGGTGAACACGCCGGGGCTCCCCATGACGGCGACCCCGCCGGCCAGCGCGAGGGAGCACTCGCCGCGCCGCAGCGACTGGACGGCGAGGTGGAGGCCGACCAGCGAACCCGAGCAGGCGGTGTCGATGGTCAGCGCGGGGCCTTCCAGACCGAGCGTGTAGGCGACCCGGCCGGACACCACGCTGGGTGCGTTGCCGCTGAGCAGATATCCGTCCAGACCGTCCGGTGCCTCGTGCAGGCGCATCGCGTACTCCTGCGGCTCCGCGGCGACGAAGACGCCGGTCCGGCTGGAGCGCAGGCTCTGCGCGTCGATCCCGGCCCGTTCCACGGCCTCCCACACGGTCTCCAGCACGAGACGCTGCTGCGGGTCCATGGCGAGGGCTTCGCGGGGGCTGATGGAGAAGAACTCGGCGTCGAACTCGGCCGCGCCGGAGAGGAATCCGCCGTGCCGGGCGTAGCTGGTGCCGGGGGTCGTGGGGTCGTCGTCGAAGAGACGGTCGAGGTTCCAGCCCCGGTCGGCGGGGAAGTCGTCGCGAATGTGGGTGCCTTCGGCGACCAGCCGCCACAGGTCCTCGGGCGACGACACGTCACCGGGGTAGCGGCAGCCGATACCGACGACGGCGATCGGATCGTCGGTGGCGATGCCCGGCGCGACGACCGGGTCGGGCAGGTCGGGCAGCCCCAGGGCCTCGGTGCGCAGATGGGCGGCGAGGGCGGCCGGTGAGGGGTGGTCGAAGACGACGGTAGGGGGCAGTGCGAGGCCGGTGGCCGCGTTCAGCCGGGCGTGCAGGGCCACCAGTGCCACGGAGTCGAGCCCCAGCTCGCGGAAGGCGCGTGCCGGGTCCACGGTCTGCGCGGTGTCCGGCCGGGTCTGCCGCAGAACGGCCTCGGCGTTCTCGCGTACCAGGTCCAGCAGCACCCGGGTCTGCTCCGAGGTGGGGAGGGATTCCAGCTCACGCACGAGTGCGGCCTGCCGCTCTGTGCCCCCGTCCGGCACACCGTCGGTGCCAGAGACGAAGTTGCCCGACTCAGTCATCTGCACTCCACACAATTGTCGCCCGTCGCCAGACGGAATTCACCAAGGAACCGCACCACTGCGGGTCACGCTATGAAGGCAAAGGGCCGCGCACAGCCCCTAGAGCCCCCCTAAGAGAAACCGGAATCCGGCAGCGCGATATCCGCGCGGTCGCGGCCCGGGAGGCCACTGGATTCCCTCGCCCTTCTGTCGAACGCCCGTTGCACATAGGAGAGGTCGGCGATCAGCCCTGACGAGGTGACGTCGCGG
Organism: Streptomyces sp. ATexAB-D23; assembly: GCF_000373645.1. GTDB lineage: Bacteria > Actinomycetota > Actinomycetes > Streptomycetales > Streptomycetaceae > Streptomyces > Streptomyces castrisilvae. The sequence continues at coordinate 7,500 of NZ_KB892007.1, forward strand.
GAACGGGCCGGGCCGACGAGCCCGGCCAGCGGCAGCCTCCCGATGCCTGCCCACCGCAGCCTGCCGTCGCCGTCGATGTAGCTGCGGGCCCGGCCGTGGTTGTCCGGGTGCAGGCAGTAGGGGATGTCCAGGGCCCCCTGCCTGAAGGCGAGCTCGAAGGCGTGCCCGATGTCCGGGGACAGTTCGAGTACGCCCTCGATCAGGGCTCTGGCCTCCAGGTACGTCTGTGAGTCGGACTCGGTGGAGGACGGGCCGCCGGCCACCGCCGTCCTCGCGGTCCGGGCCGCCGCCTCCAGGGCGGCGACGTTCTCGGCGACGGTGGGGATCCGGCGTGACTCCGCCACCGTCTTCACGATGAGCCGTTCCGAGCCGGAGTCGACGGCGAGCCGCGCCGCCTCGTCGAGCAGCAGATAGGCGCCCTCGTCCGTGGTCGGGTACACGCCCATGTAGGCGTAGATGACCACGTGCCAATTGGATGTCGGAAGCAGTTCGCCGCAGAGCCGCCGCAGAGCCGCGACCGCTTCCCGGTCCTGCCCCGGGTGGGTCTGCTGGGCATAACTGAGCGACACACTGCGTATACCGTGCTGACAGAAGAAGAGCGCTTCGAGCACGCTCATCGCCACCAGTTGGCTCGGCGGGCACAATTGCCCGAGCATGCAGCCGCCGAACGTCTCCAGATGCGGTTCCACTCCCGATTCCCGCAACTGCGCGAAATCTTCGGTGCAGCGGATCCAGTTCCGTACCGACTCGTCCAGCGGAGTACGTCCGTAGGGGAGGCAGTAGGAGACGGGACCCCCCTCGGTGGCATTGATCAGCGTGGTGCGCAGCGCGGCGAAGATGTCTACGGGAACAGCCGATCCGTGCCGGACCTGGACCGGAAAGGTCTCGTCCCTGATGCCCGCGAGTACCTGCCCGGTCACGGCCCGGTCGTAGGTGACGATGGGGTAGCCGTTGAGATCGGCGCCGGTTTTCAGCGCGTTCTCCACGGACGCCAGTTCTCCGACCCTCGTATAGCTGTCGAGGGTGATGGTGCCGACCGTCGCGGCGTCGGCGTCCCGGGTGGCGGCCAGCCCCGCGCGCATGGTGAGGGGATCACCGAATCCCATGCGGGGCTGCACCACCAAGTCGCCGGTGCGGCTTCTGGCGCGGACGAAGGCTCCGAAGTCCACCGGGCGCGCGCCCTCGGCCGTCCGCCGGAGCGGGTGCGCGCCCGGTCTCACGCCACGACCTCGGTACGCCCCACGGCGCGGGCGGCCGTGGGCAGCGCGCCGACGAAGTGGATGAACTCCAGTGCGGTGGTCGAGGCGTCGTCGAAGACGGCATCGAACCCGGCGGACAGCAACGCGCCGATCGCCGCCTCGCTCTGCTGCCCGCCGACGCCGAGCTTGCCGCCGATGACCACCGGAGTGGAGGCCAGCTCACCGCAGGCGCGCAGCGCCTTGATGACGCGCAGACCGCCCTGGTGACCGTGCCCGTTGACACTGCTGACAACCACCAGGTCGGGGGCTGCCTCCCGGCAGGCGTCCACGACGACGAGGTCTGGGGTGCACGGGCCCAGGTTGATCACCTCGTAGCCCAGCTCCTCGATGAGCAACTGGAGGAAGACGAGGTTCCAGGTGTGCGAGTCGGAGGCCACGGTCGTGACGATCGCGGTGCCTCGCCGGGCGTCCGCGGAGTTCACGGTGTCCGTGACGCCGTGCATCAGGCCGGCGCTCACTCGGCGCCTCCCGCAGCGGTGTGCGTGGGCGCTCTGTCCACGGCCGCGTAGGTACGGCTGTGCTCGATCCGGGAGACGGACACCACCGTGTCGCCCCGCACCACCACCTCGGTGGGGGCCGGGCGGCCCAGGAACATCAGCAGGCTGGCGGTCGGCCCGTAGGCGCCGGCGTTGGGGATCGTCACCAGGTCGCCCGGGGCGAGTGCCGGGAGGTCGATCTCCCGGCCGAGGATGTCACCGGGGGTGCACAACGGGCCCACCAGACTGGCGGATTCGACGCACTCCCCCGACTCTGTCCCGACGGCGACGGGCAGCAGCCGCCCGAGGCCCGACATCCCGCCGAAGGTGTTGATGCCCGCGTCGAGGATGACGAACTTGCGGCCCCGGCTGATCTTGACGTTGCTGACGGAGGCGACCAGCGTGCCGCTCGCCCCGACGAGGTAGCGGCCCGATTCGCAGGCGATTTCGGGGCCCTCGGTCCGCCACTGCGGGAAGTGGGTGTCCAGTGCGGCGGCGAGTTCGCCGCGCAGCTTGGGGTACGTGCCCCGGGTGCCGGGCACGGCGTACGGCACGGTGAAACCGCCGCCGATGTCGAGGAAGCGCAGGGGGAGGCCGAGTTCGTGCTGGAGGCGGGCGGCCAGCTCGATGGTGTGCCGGAACTCGCCGACGAGGCTCTCCTCGTCCTTGGCGTTGCTCAGCGGGAAGAAGTGCATCCCGGTGATGCGGACGCCCTCGATCGCGCGCAGCTCGGGGAGGACATCGGGCAGCGTCTCGCTGTCGAAGCCGAACTGGGAGGGGGTGCCGGTCATCCGGATGCTGCTGGTGGCGCTGGCGGTCGCGCTGTTGACGCGCAGCAGGCACTCGGCGGTGGCACCGTTCGCCAGGGCGGCGTCGGCCACATGGCGGACGTCGGAGACCGAGTCGGTGGAGAAGACGCGGACTCCCAGGCGGATCGCCTCGTCCAGCTCACCCGGCGTCTTGCCGGGGCCGGTGTACAGGCAGTCCTCGCCCCGGAACCCGGCCGCGAGGGCGGCCTCCAGCTCGCCGGTGGAGCTGATCTCGGGCCTGCAGTGACGGCCTTCGCCCTCCCGCAGGGCCCGGACCAGGTCCGGGTGGGGGTTGGCCTTGAGTGCGTAGAAGAGGGTGAGCTCCTCGGGCAGGGCCTCGAACAGCTGCTGCCGTGCCGCGTCGACCTCGTCGAGGTCGTACACGTAAAGAGGTGTGCCGAAGCGTTCGGCCAGTGCCTGGTAGCGGCTCATCGTCCTTCCCCGTCGATCATCTCGGTCAGTACCTGCCGGGCGTTCTTCCCGTGCAGGCTCAGCGGAAGTTCGTCCAGGACCCGGCACAGGGCGGGCACCTTGGCCGACTCCAGGCGCTCGGCCAGTTCCTTCAGCACGGTGTGGGGCGGCAGTTCGGTCTCCGCGAAGATGACCAGGTCGCGGGTGTCGGTGGGCGGCAGCGCCGTGGCGGTGCGGACGCCGGGGATGTCCATGGCGGCGGCCTCGATCTCCACCGTGCTCATCCGGATGCCCTTGCGCTTGAACATGTCGTCGCGGCGGCCCTCGAAATAGAGGTAGCCGTCCTCGTCGAGCCGGCCGTAGTCGCCGGTGTGCAGCCGCAGCGCCCCGGTTTCGGGGTCGGTGCGGAAGGTGCGCGCCGAGAGTTCGGGGCGACGCCAGTAGCCGGGCATGACGTGCGGTCCCACGGCGACGATCTCGCCGGTCTCCCCGGGCGGCAGGGGCTGCCCCTGCGCGTCCAGGATCAGGACGGTGGTGCCGGGCAGGGGCAGGCCCACCGACCGCGGACGCTCGTTCTCCTGGTCCGGCGGCATGATGCTGACGCGTTTGCACTCGGTCTGTCCGAACTGGCGGACCACCCGCGCGCCGGGGAACGCCTCGTGCAGGGCGTCGACCGCGTGATCGGGAAGCGCGGCACCGGTGTTGGTGAACATCCGTACCGGCGGCGGGTCCTGGGAGTCGCGTGCGGCGAGAGTGCCGATCATCGTGGCCAGCGACGGCACGATGGGGACCACGGTGGCGCCGGTCTCGCGCATCCGTCGCAGCAGTACGAGATCGGACTCGCCGCCGTCCAGGACCAGCCGGGAGCGTCCCAGGCAGGCGAGCAGCACCTTGTACAGGCCGTAGTCCCAGGAGATCGGGAAGCGGCAGAAGACGACGTCGTCCGGCCGGTAGCCGAGGACCTGCTGGATGGCGCGGGAGGCGAAGGTGACCTGCGCGTGCGGGCACACCACGGCCTTGGGCGCGGCGGTGCTGCCGGAGGTGTAGACGAGGAACGCGATGTCGTCGGCGCCGATCCCGAGAGGTGCGGGCGCCGGCCGCCCCGCGGCCTCCTCCACGTACGGCCAGATCTCCGCGAGGTCGTGCACGGGGAGGGTGGCGGCGCGGCCGAGCACCTCGGTGGTGGCGCCTTCGCCGATGATCAGGGAAGGTTCGGCGTCCTCGATGACGGACCGGAGGTGGTACTCCTTCATCGCGGGGTTGAGCGGCACCAGGATCACACCGGCGCGCGAGGCCCCGTAGACCATGGCCACCAGTTCGCGCCGGCTGGGGAGCTGCACGAGCAGCCGGTCGCCGCGCGCCACGCCCTGTTCGGTGAGCCAGGCGGCGAAGCCATGGCTGAGTTCGGTCATCCGGCGGTACGTCACCAGGCCCGCGGCGTCCTGCAGGCACTGCCCGTCCGGGGTGTCCGCGGTCGCCTCGTCGAGCAGGGAATGGACCGTCCCGCCGTTCCCGTGCGCCGTCGGCGCGCAAGTGGTGTTCGGATTCTCCACGGTTCCAACGTCGCTTTCGGGAGTGAGTGGCGAGCTGACCGCGCCGTCGCGTCAGGGAGGTCGGCTCTTGGGGGCGTGGGGAGGTCCGGTGCGGCCGGGGCACGGACCCGGAGGGGGCGGGTCCGTGCCCCGGGGTTCCGGGGGGAGTGGTCGGTCCCTAGTCGGCGATGCTCAATGCCCCGACCGGGCAGACGTTGACGGACTCCAGGACTTCCTCACGCAGCCGGTCGTCCGGCGTCTCGATCAGCAGGACCACCTTGCCGTCCTCGTCGTTCTGGTCGAAGACGGCGGGTGACGTGATCACACAGGAACCGGCCGCGACGCAACGCTCTTTGTCGACGATCACACGCATGGAAAACTCCTTTACCAGGTAACCGGCAGCTCGTGGACGCCGTCGATGAGGGCGTTGGCCTTGAAGGGCAGTTCGTCCAGGGCCGCATCGAGGCGCAGTCCGGGAATGCGGCGAAGCAGAGTCGTGAAGACGACCTCCAGCTGCATGCGGACGAGCATCTGGCCCGCGCACTGGTGGCGTCCGAAGCCGAACGCCACGTTGTGGCGTGCCTCGCGGCGGGTCAGGTCGAGGGTGTTGGGGTCCTTGAAGACCGCCGGGTCGTGATTGGAGGCGGAGAGCGAGCAGATGACGCCCTCACCCTTGCGGATCAGCTGACCGCCGATCTCGGCGTCCTCCAGCGCGACTCGGACGGTGCCGTGGTCGGAGATGCTGGAGTAGCGCGACAGCTCGTCGACGGCCTGGCCCGACAGTTCGGGGTGGGCGCGCAGCCAGTCGGCCTGCTCGGGGTGCTGGAGGAGGACCAGGGTACCGATGGTGATGCCGTTGACGGTGCTCTCGTGACCGGCGGCGATCATGGCCCGAACCAGGGCGCTGATGTCGGACGGTTCGAGTTCCTTCTTCTGGTCGTTGCGCTGGAGCAGGCTGCTGATCAGGTCGTCGCCGGGGTTCTTCTGCCGCTCGGCGATGAGCTCGTAGAGCAGCACCTCGACCTCGGCGTTGGCCGATGCGTGCTCCTCGGCGCTGCCCTGGGTGACGAGGAGGGTGACCCAGCGGTGGAACAGTTCGCGCGACTCGTGCGGGACGCCGGTCAGCTCGCACATGCCGACGGACGGCACGGGCATCGAGAGCATGGACACCAGGTCCACCGGACCGCCCTGCTCCAGCATCGCGTCGATGCACTCGTCGACGATCTCCTGGGTACGCGGCCGCATCGCCTCGACGCGCTTCACACTGAGTTCCGGCATCAGCATCATGCGGTGCGCGGTGTGCTCCGGCGGGTCCATGTGGAGCAGGGCCGGCTTGACCTTGCCGAGGAGCTCCATGGGGAAGTGGAACTGGAGCGGGTAGCCGGGGTCGGCCATGTTGGAGCTGAACCTCGGGTCGACCAGCATCTGCCGGACGTCCTCGTACCGGGTGAGGAGCCATGCCTCACGGCCGTTGAACTTGAGCTTGACCCGGGAGACCGGCTCGGTCTCCCGCAGCACCGCGTACTCCGGTGCCGGGTCCAGGGGGCAGCCGGTGCGCTCCAGGGGGAACGGGCGGGGCTGGGCGTGCGGACATGCGTCGACGAGATCGGACATGGTTCCTTCTCCAGAGGTCTCTGCGCTCGGTGGGTAGGGGGCTGCGCTCTCAGCCACGGGCCTTTTCGAGGGAGGCGCGTACGGCGGCGGCGGTACGGGCGATGTTCTCGCTGAGGGGCAGCGCCCGCAGGTCGGCGGAGAGGACCTCCGCACACGGGGTGACGTCGACACCCTTGGCGTCCAGCGTGCGCAGCAGCCCGGTGACGTCGCACTCGCCGTCGCCGGGCAGCAGGCGGCCGCTGAGGACCTCGTTCATGACGTCGGGGGACGGGGTGCGCGGGGCGTCGGCGAACTCCACGGCCGCGATCTGCGCGGCGGTGAGCTGGTCGACCGAGCCGACGCCCGTCGGGTCACGGAAGAGGTGCCACATGTCGATGAGCAGACCGGCGTTGGGGCGGTCGGCGGCGACGATGATGTCGGAGGCGACCTGGTAGGTGAAGCCGGGCATCACGGCCATGGCTTCGAGGGAGATGCCCAGCCCGCGCGCGGCGGCACGGTCGCACATCGCGCCGAAGCGCTCGGCGAGGACTTCGGTGGGGGGCATCTCCACGCCGGTCGGGTAGACGGCGCAGGACTTGACCGTGGGAATGCCGGCCAGGACGGCCAGCTCGAACAGGCGGCTCTCCGACTCCAGGGCAGGTCCGCTCTCCTCGGGCCCCGCGTTCCAGCCGAACAGGACCTCCAGCTCGTGCAGCCGGACCCCGTACTCGGCGAGCAGGCCGCGCAGCTTGTCCGCCGAGTGGTCGGCCAGGAACGCCTCCAGCTCCTCGACGCTCATGCCCATCGAGACGCAGTTGTTCTCGGCCAGCGCCGCCAGGCGCTCCTCCAGGGTGTACCGGACGGGCTCCTGCCAGGCCGACCCGGTCAGCTGCAGATAGGCGAAACTCAGGTCGGTCCTGGTCAGAAGGGTCATGGTGTACCTCTCGCTCATGAATCCGCGGCCGGTCCTGGTAAAGACGGCAGGGGCGCGGCGCCGGCCTGGGCGCGTCCCGCCGGGTGTGCGTCGGGGCCAGGTCGGCCGGAGCCCCGCTCAGGCCGCGAGGTTCCGGCGGACGGGCTGGAGGGCTGTCCTCGGATCCACTGCGACGACGTCGAAGTTCCCGGTGGTGACGGGAACCCGGCCGAAGAGGCTGTCCGGGCCGGCGACGTACAGCCTGCGGACACCGTGTCCGCGCAGAGCGTCGACGACGGCGGGCCAGCGGACCGGACGGACGAAGCCGTCCAGCAGCATGGTGCGGACCTGATCGCCGGTGGTCAGCAGGGTGCCGTCCTGGTCGGCGACGACCGGTATCCGGGGGTCGTGGAAGGTCAGCGGGGCGAAGAGCTCCTCCTCGGCCCGCCGGCGCAGGGGTTCGAAGACGCTCGCGTGCATGGGCGGGCGCATCGTGTACAGCGGCAGGCCGCCGACCGAACGCAGCCGCTTGCCGAGCCACTCCAGCACGGTCTCGCGCAGCGACACCATGTAGAAGTCCTCGTCGACGTAACAGGCGATCTCGTACCACTCACCGCGCTCGTCGAGTTCGGCGAGCACCCGGTCCAGTTCGGGGCGCGGGACGCGGGTGAAGGACTGGGTGACGACGTCCTGGTGGTTCTCGGCGAACCAGGACTCCAGGAGCCTGGCCCAGCCGGCGGTCAGGCGCACCGCGTCGGCGAAGTCCAGGACGCCGGTGTAGGCCGCCGCGGTCTTTCCGCCGAAGCTGGGGCCGACGCAGAGCGCGGGTTCCGGGTCGAACCGGTCCTGCGCCCAGGTGGCGAGGGCAAGGCAGTTGACGAGGAACGCGACCTGCGCGTATTCGCTGTAGTCGCCCTCCGCGTCGCGGTAGCGGTCGACGAGCGAGTAGCCGAGCACGTCGTCGGCCTCGGCGACGAGCCGCCGGGCCACCGGGTTGATCAGCATGAACTTGGCGGATTCCTGAAGGCGCGTGGGGCTCATGCCGGGAAAGACCAGCGCACCGCCGGTGCGAAAGTCGTGTCTCATGGTGTCCTGCCCTTCAGCACGTCGTTCAGGAGCGATCAGCCCGTGGGGCGCTTCGATTCCCAACCGGTCGGGACCCAGGCTGAGGTCTGCCCGCTGCCGCCAAAACCCCTAAGGTTCGCGGGTCCCAATTCTGTTGACGACCGGTCGCGTTGGTCTCCGGGCGCGCCGCCGCCCCGGTGGTGTAAAGGCACTTCGCTTCCACCGGGCGATACCCCGTAGAGCCCCTAAGGGTGCTGGTCCGGTCCGGCGCGGCGAGGTGACGGCGGCTCGCGTGGCCCGGACACCGGCTTTCGACCGGATCAGCTCGAACTCGCTCTCGCGGCGATCGGTCTCCGGCCTGGAGGCACATTCTGCTGCTGGACGGCGATCCGGCCCCGGAGACGTGGACCGGCCACGGCCTTCCGGCGCCTCGGCCACAACGGCGAGGTTAGGGGGGTGCCGGACAACTTAGGGGAGGGCGCGGGGATCGCACCGGGCCTTCAATGAGGGACGGTTATCCCGATTCCTGCGCCGGTGCGAGCAGCCACCGCGCACCGTCGATATGCGGATGGGTGGGACCATGACAGTTATTCAGGACACCCCGTCGGACAGCGGTGGTGACATCTCCGCGGAGCACCGGCCGGACCTGCGCTCGCTGGTGGCTCAGGCGGCGGAGCTGAAGAGCGCGGCGCGCGAGGGTATGGGCCCCCGCTCGACGGAACAGCAGCATGCCCGGGGCAAGTTGACCGCGCCCGAACGTCTGGAGCTGCTCTTCGACCCGGGTACGTTCCAGGAGGTGGAGTCACTGCGGCGGCACCGGTCCACAGGGTTCGGCCTGGAGCACCGGCGGCCGAGCGGGGACGGGGTGATCACCGGGTGGGGCCAGGTGCACGGTCGCACGGTGTTCGCGTACGCGCATGACTTCAGAGTCTTCGGCGGCTCGCTGGGCGAGGCTCACGCGCAGAAGATCCACAAGGTGATGGACCTGGCGATCTCGGCCGGCGCGCCATTGGTGGGGCTGAGCGACGGCGCCGGTGCCCGGATCCAGGAGGGCGTGACGGCGCTCGCCGGATACGGCGGGATCTTCCGCCGCAATGTGCGGGCGTCCGGGGTGATCCCGCAGATCAGCGTGATCCTCGGGCCCTGCGCGGGCGGTGCCACCTACTCTCCCGCACTCACCGATTTCGTCTTCATGGTGCGGGACATCTCGCAGATGTACATCACCGGGCCGGACGTGGTCCAGGCCGTCACCAACGAACGCGTGACACACGAGCAGCTGGGCGGGGCACAGGTCCACGCGACGGTCTCCGGCGCGGCCGGTTTCGTGTACGACGACGAGGCGGAGTGCCTGGACGAGGTCCGGCACCTGCTCTCGCTGCTGCCCGCGAACAACCGCGAACTCCCGCCCGAGGCGCCGACCGAGGACCCCGCGGACCGGCGGTGCGAGGCACTGCTGAGCATCGTGCCGCACCACCCCAACCAGTCGTACGACATGCGTGGGGTGATCCGGGAGGTCGTCGACGACGAGGACTTCTTCGAGGTCCACGCGCAGTGGGCCACCAACATCATCTGCGCGCTGGCCCGGCTGGACGGCCACACGGTCGGCATCGTGGCGAACCAGCCCGCTTCACAGGCCGGGGCGCTGGACATCCACGCCTCGGAGAAGGCGGCACGGTTCGTCCAGACCTGCGACGCGTTCAGCATTCCCCTGGTCACGCTGGTCGACGTGCCGGGCTTCCTGCCGGGCACCGACCAGGAACACCAGGGCATCATCCGGCACGGCGCGAAGCTGCTCTACGCCTACTGCGACGCGACCGTCCCCCGTGTCCAGGTCATCCTGCGCAAGGCGTACGGCGGGGCGTACATCGTGCTGGACTCGCGTTCCATCGGAGCCGACCTGTCCTTCGCGTGGCCGACGAACGAGATCGCGGTGATGGGCGCGGAGGGCGCCGCGAACATCGTCTTCCGCCGGGAGATCGCCGCCGCGCCGGATCCCGCGGCGGCCCGCGAGCAGCGGATCAAGGAGTACCAGCAGGAGTTGATGCACCCGTACTACGCGGCTGAGCGCGGCCTGGTCGACGACGTGATCGATCCGGCCGAGACCCGTGCGGTGCTGGTGCGTTCCCTGGCGATGCTGCGGACCAAGAACGCACACGTCCCGGCCCGCAAGCACGGCAACCCCCCGACCTGAGCCTGTGAGGACCGACCATGACCACTGCCCCCTACTCCCCCGGGCCGGGCACCGCGGCCCCGGACCGCACCGGACCGGCGCTGCGCTTCCTCGGCGGTGCGCCGTCCGCCGAGGAGATCGCCGCGGTGACGGCCGCGCTGCTGAGCCTGCGCCGCGCCCCGACGGCCGGCCCCGAAACCCGCCGGGGCACGACACCCCGGTGGAGCGCACCGCTTCACTACCGGCCGCCCGGAAGCTGGGCGGCACGGTGAGGCGTGGGCTCGGCCCTGCCTCACCTCACCCTGTTCCCCCCGGCCGCCAAAGCCACAGCAGAAGGATGTAGAGCACTGATGACGGATGAATCACGGGAGACCGGACCCTGGATCCGGCGCTTCCATCCGGCTCCCGAGGCCCGCACTCGCCTGGTCTGCTTCCCCCACGCAGGCGGATCGGCGACCTACTACTTCCCGGTGTCGCGTGCGCTGTCCCCGGCGGTCGATGTTCTCGCGATCCAGTACCCGGGCCGTCAGGACCGGAGGCACGAACCCTGCGTCGAGGACATCGAGGAGCTGGCCGACCTGGTCGTCGGGGAGCTGGACTCCTGGCGGGACCTGCCGCTGACCCTGTTCGGCCACAGCATGGGAGCCACGCTCGCGTTCGAGGTGGCCCGCAGGCTGGAGGCCAGGGGGACACCGCCGGGCACGCTCTTCGCCTCCGGCCGGCGTGCACCCTCCCGGGTGCGCGACGAGAGGGTGCACCAGGCGGGAGACGACCGTCTCATCGCCGACATCACCCAGCTGAGCGGCACGGATTCCGCGGTGCTCGGCGATCCCGAGATCCTGCGCATGATCCTTCCGGCGATCCGCAGCGACTACAAGGCCGCGGAGACCTATCGCTACCGGCCGGGGCCCCCGCTCGGGGTGGACGTCGTAGCACTCGTCGGTGACGCCGACCAGCAGGTGACGGTCGACGAGGCGGAAGCGTGGCGCGAGCACACCACGGCCTCGTTCGAGCTGAGGGTGTTCCCCGGCGGCCACTTCTTCCTCGACTCCCACGTGGCCACGGTCCTCGACCTGATCCGCGCCCGCACGAGCGCGCTGACGGTCGGATCATGAGTGACCGGGACCGGCGGGCCGTCCGTCCGCCGGTCCCGGTCACTCACGAGCGAGTCCCGCGCAGGACGCCGACGACCGGCGTCCCTCTTCCCGGACCCGCTCCCGCCTGCCCCGGAATCGTTTCCGAGGCAGGCCAACTTCATGTACTGGGCAATGTATTCCGGACAGAGTTGCACTTCCCTCACCAGAATCTAGACGGCCGTACTAGACTAACGTCTATCGCGGCATCGGACAGTCCGCCCCAAGGGCTGTCCCGCAGTTCCTGGCAGATCGACGCGCGGCATCGGATGCGGTGCGGCGCAAGGCGGAGGGGTACTCGCATACTGGACGTCCTCGGGTGTTTCGACATCGCGGCGAAGCGTCGTAGCTGTCGTCGCGCGCCCGCCAGGAATTGCGGAACAGCTCTCAGTAAGCCGATGCGCGAGGCAGCCCCAGTAAACGCCGGCGAAACACGCCGTCCGGACAGACACCGATCTTCGCCCCGTGTACACGGTCACGCCTCCTCCCCGGTTGGCCGTCACCGACCGGCTATCGACTACGGAGGCCAGAGTGCCGGTACGACCAGAGAACGGCGTCACCTCACGCGTCACCGAGGACGGGTACCTCGAATTCCTCACCGCGGCGGACGGCGCCAGCTACCGGTGCAGCCCCGTCGCCGCAGCCATGTGGATCGCGCTGCGCCAGCACGACGGCCAACTCGGCCCGGCCGCCGAGATGCTGGCCAAGCTGTGGTGCACGGACCCGGAGAACACCCGTACCGACATGGACATCTGGGTCAGCGAGCTGCGGGACGCCGGCCTGGTCCGCGACGAGCCCTGAACGTCGTGGGTCGCATCCCGCCCGACCGCCCACCCCGTGCGAGCCGTTGGGTACCACCCCGTTCGGGCGGACGGGCCCGCCCGCCGGCGGCGCCCTGACGCAGCACCAGAGCCGCCCTCATCGCCGCCGCCGGGGCGCGGTCCGAGGTCGCTTCCTCCGGTGAGAACAGCTACCGCCGACACCGAGGGCGGGCCCTCCCGCACACCGGGTCGTACGGCGCAAGGGCGTCAACACGCCATTCCCGCGCGCCCGGTGTGACTGAAACACACCAACGACTCAACACGCTCGGTCGGTTGACCTACGCTCTGGATGCTCCCAACCCCCCGCACGGGGATTCGACGCGTCGTGAAAGGTTTCGCTTCTCGTGGCTGGCACCAATATCCACAGGGTCGTCAGATCGGGACCGCTGTGGTGAGCCGACCGTCGAGAGAGCCAGGACGCGGACCCGGTGCGAGCGCCGCCGTCGCCGGATGGGCCGTCGCGCTGTCGGCCGCCGCCGGTGCGGGTTGGGTCGTCGTCACCTCGGACGCCGAGCGGCACCGGGCGCTCGCGGGAGCCTGTGCCGCGGCGGTCGTCCTGCTGATCGCCTGCGTGCTGTTCCTCGCCCGGCGGCTGTCCACCGAACGCGCACACCGTGCCCGGGAGGCCGGAGTCGCCGCCGCCCGGGGCGCCGAGGTGGCGCATCTGGCCGCGATACGTGTCCCGGCCATCGCCGAGCGGCTGCGGACCGGACAGCGACTGGACGGTGTGCCGGGGCCGATGGCGTCGCCGGAGGAGACCGGTGAGGAATTCGCCCGAGCGCTGGACTCGGTCGTCGTCGCGCTCGGCTCGGACACGGCCGTGCACCGCGAACGTGCGCTGCGCGACTCGGTGCAGGCCGCCTTCGAATCCGTGGCGCGCACCATGCACGTGATGGCCACCGTGCAGCAGCAGGTCCTGGACGAGGTCGAGCGCTCCATCGAAGACCCCCTTCTGATGGCGAACGTGATGAAGGCCGACCACGCGGCCTCGCAGATGACCCGCAAGGCGCAGACCCTTCTGGTGATGTGCGGAATCTGGCCCGCCCGTCGGGAGACCCGGCCGGTCTCGCTCTACGACTGCGTACGGGGCGCCCAGTCCCGGATCGTGGAGTTCGGACGGATCGAGGTGCACGGCGGACAGACCCTGTACGCGGTGCCCCCGGCGGTGGAGGGGCTGATGCACTCCATCGCCGAACTGCTGGAGAACGCCGCGGTGTTCTCACCGTCCAGTTCCCCCGTGGTCGTCAGCGTGCGGGAGGTGGGCGCCGGTGCGGTCATCGAGATCGACGACGCCGGGCTCGGGATGCCGCCGGACATCCTGCACCAGGCACTCGGCCAGCTTCGCGACGACCTGGACCTGACCCGCCTGGGCGCGGTCCCGCGGCTCGGCCTGGCGTGCGTCGGGCGCTGGAGCCGGGAGCTGGGCTTCAACGTGGAGCTGAGCGCGTCCTCGGCGTACGGCGGCACCCGGGCGGTGATGTTCGTACCGTTCCGGCTGCTGACCGAGCCGCTGCCGAGGGCCGCCGCACACCGCCGCCCGGCCGTCGAACCGGCCGAGCACGTCGGGCCTGTCGTCTCCCCGGACGGCGTGCCCGACGACGCCCCCGATCCGGCCGGCGCACCCGCCCCGACGACGGCCGGCCTGCCCCGGCGGCGCAGCCGGCGCGGTGGCACCCGGGCCACGACCCCCGCACGGCACTCGGCGCCCGGTCCGCCGCCCGGTGCCGCACCCGCCGAACCCTGGACGCCGGAGGCGGCACGCGCCTCGATCACCAGTGTGGTGTCCGGGACCTTGCGTGGCCGGGCGGCCGTCGACGCGGACGGTGACACCGAACCGGCGTCGCCCCCGCACGGCGGACCGACCCTGCCCAGTACCCCGCACGAGCACGCCGGAGGCCGACCGTGACCGGAACCATCGCTCGACTCCCCGACCTGGGGTGGATGCTCCGCCCGCTCACCGAGATTCCCGGCGTCCGGCACTCCGTGGTGGTGTCCGAGGACGGACTGCGCCTCGGGCACGCCTCCGCCGAGAACCTCACGGGTCCGGTGGCCGGCCTGAGCGTCGCCGAGGCGGAGTCGCTGTCGGCGGCCTGCGCGGCGATGACCATGACGGGGCGGTCCACCAGCGCGCTGCTGTTCGGGCGGGATGCCCGGACACGCCAGTTGATGCTGGAGACCGACCAGGGGTTCGTGCTGTTCACCCATGCCGGGGTGGGCGCGCACCTGGGGGTCGCCACCGATCCGGACGCCGACGTGGGCCTGGTGGCCCAGCAGATGCAGTTGCTGGTCGCGAAGATCGGCGCACACCTGAGCAGTCTGCCCCGGGACGAGGCCGCCGCAACGTGACGACGGAGCGGCCTGAGGTGCCGAGGGCCTCGGCGATCCGCCCGTATGTCATCACCCGCGGCCGCACGGAGTCCGAGGGCGAGCCGCTGTCCTGGGAATCCCTGGTGATGACGGCGGAGGCGGCGTTCCCCGCCACGCTCCAGCCGGAGCACCTCGCCATCCTCAAGCACTGCGAGGGGCTCATCTCCGTCGCGGAGGTGGCCGCTCACCTCGGCCAGCCGCCGTCGGTCGCACAGGTGCTGCTCTCCGATCTCCTCCGATGGGGGCTGATCGTGACCCGGCCGCCCATCCCGCAGGCCGAACACGCCGATGTGACCATGCTCAGAAAGGTCCTCCATGGTCTCGAAAGTCGCCTCTGAAACCCTGGCCGCGGCCGGCCCGCCGCCCGCCGCGGCCGGCGGGAAGTACCTCGAATCAAGCGTGTCGGGCGCGGCGAAGATCCTGGTCGTCGGACCGCTGGGGGTGGGCAAGACGACGCTGATCGGTACGGTGTCGGAGATCGAACCGCTCTCCACCGAGGCGTCGATGACCCAGGCGGGCGTCCGGGTCGACCCGGACGTGGACAGCGGCAAGAAGACCACCACGGTCGCCCTCGACTTCGGCCGGCTGACCATCGACGGCGACCTGGTCCTGTATCTGTTCGGCACTCCGGGACAGCAGCGGTTCCTGCCGGCCTGGCAGGACCTGGCCAAGGGGGCGCTCGGCGCGCTCGCGCTGGTGGACACCCGGGACCTGTCGGCCTCCTTCGACGCGCTGGGCAATCTGGAGGATCTGGACCTGCCCTTCGCGGTCGCCGTCAACGTCTTCCCGTCCGGCCCCCGTTACGACGCCGACGACATCCGTACGGCCCTCGATCTGCTGCCCGATACCCCCCTGGTGACCTGCGACGCACGGGACCGGGCCTCATCGATCCGGGCGCTGATCGCCCTGATCCGTCACCTCATCCACGTCGCCACGGAGTCCTCATGAGCACGCCGCACCCCACGACCGGGCCGGCCGTCGGCTGCCCCGTGACCGGCGCCTCCGGCACGACGGCCGCGCTGTACGGGCCCGACCTCGACGGCATGACGATGCCCGCGCTGTACGAGGAACTGCGCCGCGCACACGGCCCGGTGGCGCCGGTGTCCGTCGCCCCCGGCATCGACGCCTGGCTGGTCCTGGGCCACCGCGAACTGCTCCGGCTCACCCGCGAGGAGCAGGACTTCTCACACGACCCGCGCCGGTGGGGCCTGCTGCGCGAGGGCCGGGTGCCGGCCGACGCGCCGATCCTGCCGATGGTCGGCTGGCGCCCCGCGCTGCTCTTCGCGGACGGGCAGCAGCACCGCAGGATGCGCACCGCCGTCTCCGACGCGCTGGCCGGGATCAACGGACACGAGCTGCGCCGCAGCGTCCGGGCCACCGCCGAGGCCGTGATCGCCGGATTCGCGGCGCACGGCGAGGCCGACCTCGTCTCCGCGTACGCGCGCCTGCTGCCGATGCGGGTGATCGCCGGGCTGCTCGGGCTGGACGACCGGACCGGCGGGGAGCTGGTGGAGGCGGTGGCGGGCCTCGTGTCCGCCAGCAGCGTGGCAAGGGACGCGAGCCGCAGGATGGGCGCCATCCTGCACGGACTGATCGAGGAGAAGCGGCGCGCGAGGGGCGACGACATCGTCTCGGCGCTGCTGCACCACCCGGCGCGCCTCACCGACGAGGAGGTGCTGCACAACCTGGTGGTCATGTTCGTCGCGGGCAACCAGACCACGGTGAACTGGATCGCCACCACGCTGCGCATCCTGCTCTGCGACCCCGCGCTGCGCTCCTCGCTGAGCGGCGGCCACCTCAGCGTGGACGACGCACTCGACGTGGTCCTGTGGCGCTTCCCGCCCACCCAGAACTTCCCGGCCCGCTACGCCACCCGCGACATGACGTTCGGCGGCCAGGACGTCCGGGCGGGCGACATGCTGATCCTGGGCCTGGCGGCGGCCAACGCGGACCCGGAGGTGCTGCCGGACGACGGCACCCCCGTCGTCGGCAACCGCTCCCACCTGGCATTCGGCGCGGGCCCCCACACCTGCCCCGCCCAGGACCCGGCCCGCCTGATCACCCGGACCGCGGTCGATACGATCCGGCACCGCCTGCCCGACCTGGAACTGTCGGTGCCGGAGAGCGAGTTGAAGTGGGTCAACTCGCCCTGGAGCAAGGGCCTGGGCACGCTGCCCGTACGTTTCACCTCACCGCAGTTGCCACAGGGCCCGGTGCCCTCCCGGACAGCCGAGGCCCCCGCCCCGGCATGGCCGCACCGGAACGCGGCACGGCCACAGCCCCGTCCGCACTGACCCACCCGAAGCGACCTTCACTCGGCTCGTCGCCCCCCCCTTCCCCTTTCCTCCACCAGCCCCCTCCCCCTCCCCCTCTCCCTCTCCCCTCCCCCCTCTCCATTCCGTCCCTCCCGCCCTCCGAAGACCTGGAGCCCCGTTGAACACGTCACCGGTGAACCCCGCGGCCGACCGTCCGCACCGTCTGGACCCGGCGGGTGGCTGCCCGCACGCGGCCAACGCCCGGCTGCTGGCCCAGGGGGCGGTCACCCCGGTCGTCCTCCCCGGCGAGGTGCGGGGGATGGCGGTGCTGGGCCACGACGCGCTGAAGGAATTCCTCGCGCACCCCGACGTCGCCAAGAACGCACAGCACTTCACGGCGCTCCAGGCCGGGGAGATCGCCGACGGCTGGCCGCTGAAGACGTTCGCCACGGTGCAGGGGATGACGACCGCGGACGGCGCCGACCACCGGCGGCTTCGGTCGCTGATGAGCAAGGCGTTCACGGCCCGCCGGGTCGAGGAACTACGCCCCCGTATCGAGCAGTTGACGCTGCGCCTGCTGGACGGCCTGGAGTCGGCCGCGACCAAGGACGGTGTCGTCGACCTGCGTACGCACTTCGCGCTGCCACTGCCGATGGGCGTCATCTGCGAACTGCTGGGCGTGGACGAGGCCCACCAGGACCGGCTGCACGACCTCTCCAACCAGATCGTGGCCACGGACATCGGTCCGGCCGAGGCGATGGCGGCCAACCGGGAGATGGTGGAGACGCTGACCGAGGTGGCCAGGGTCCGGACCGCCGCCCCCGGCGACGACCTGACCAGCGCGATGATCGCGGCCCGCGAGGAGAACGGCGACCGGTTCAGCCCGCACGAGCTGATCGGCACGCTGATGCTGACCATCATCGCGGGGCACGAGACGACGCTGAACCTGATCACGAACGCCGTACGCGCCCTGTGCACCCACCGGGACCAGCTCGACCTGGTCCTCTCCGACAAAGCGAGCTGGTCGGACGTGGTCGAGGAGACCCTGCGCTGGGACAGCCCGGTCAGCTACTTCCCCTTCCGGTACCCCACCCGCGATCTGACCCTGGACGGCACCGTGATCCCCCAGGGCACCCCGGTCCTCGCCGGCTACTCGGCGGCCGGCCGCGACACCCGGGCCCACGGCCCGGACGCGGCACACTTCGACATCACCCGCAGCGACACGTCCCGCCACCTCTCCCTGGGACACGGCGCGCACTACTGCATGGGCGCACCCCTGGCCCGCCTGGAGAGCACCACAGCCCTGGAACAGCTCTTCACCCGCTTCCCGGACCTGGACCTCGCGGTCCCGGAGCCGGAACTGCCCCGCCACGCCTCGTTCGTGGGAAACAGCGTGCAGAAGCTGCCGGTACGGCTGAAGGGGTGAGGGGGCGAGGGGCGTTCACGCCGGAATGCCGACGGCCCCGTCGACGGGGCCGTCTCGCACGTGGGCGGCTCAGGCGCCTAGGGTTCCGTCCTTAACGGCGGAGACGAAGGACGACCAGTCGGCCGCCGCGAAGGTCAGGGCGGGGCCGTGCGGGTTCTTGCTGTCCCGGACGGGGACGAATGCGGCGAAATCATCGGAGACCTCGATACATGCGCCACCGTCTGGATTGCTGTGGCTGCTCTTGCGCCACGCAGTAACGCTCAAATCGATGGGCTGCACGACATTTCCTCCAAGATGCGCATGATGAACTTCCGCGACTCGGATGGGGAGAGGGCCAGGTCGCGCACTACATCGTAGGCGCGCTGCAAACGCTCGACCTTGGCGCTCTCCTCGATGAGTTCACCCCAGTAGGCGTTCTCTGTGTACGCGACCGGGCGCCCTCCGGGCAATCGAAGGAACCAGACATCGGTGCTGACCAGCCCATGGGTGCCCGCACTCTGGGGCAGTACCTGGACGGTTACGTCACTCTGTTCCCCCGCCTCCGCAAGACGTTCCAGTTGCCCCCGCCACTCGGTGGCACTCCGCAGCGGCGTCCGGAGCGCCGCCTCCGACAGAATGGTACGGAAGGGCGGCGGGTCGTCCCCCGTCAGCAGATGCTGCCGCCCTATCCTCGCCTCGACCTGCTGGTCCAGGGCGGCGCCCTTGAAGCCACCTGCGGCAAGCAACTCCCGTGCGTAACCGGGTGTCTGCAACAGACCCGGCACGACACTCACCGAGAAATGCCACAGGCTCGTCGCCTCCGCTTCCAGGGCCATGTACCGCCGGTAGCGCTCCTTGAACTGCGTCTTGTCGCTGATGGCAAGTTCCCACAGCGCCAACAGCAGTCCCGGCGTCCCGTAGTACTGATCGAGCGCCTCCACCACCTCCGGGCCACCGACCGTCTCGCCCTTCTCCATCTTCCCGAACAACGACCAGTCCCAGCCCAGTCGTTCGCCGAGCTGCCGCAGACTGTCACCGCGCGCGGTACGCAGGTGCCGCAGCTCCTCCGCGAACCGTGCCCGTGGTTCCCTGCTGCGGCCTGTTACCGCCCGCCTCGTCGGCATCGCGCCCTCCGTGGAACGTGTGGAACGTGGCTCGCCCGCCGGGGAGGCACCCTCCACCCTCGGTGTGTCACCCCTCTGACGGGGCCATTCTCGTAACGAGCCCCTCACGCACCGTACGACCGGGCGTGCGGCGAGGCAGAGGAATCCGCGAAAGAACAGCCGAAGGAAGCAGCCCCATGAAGCCGTCCCTCCCCCGCAGGACGCCCCAGGCGAACCCGCCCGTCCCCCAGACAGGGAACACGCCAACGGCCAAGGCCCAGGAGGCCGTCGACGCCCGCGACGACCTCGCCGCCGCCCTGACGGCCGCGGGTATCCAGCTGCCCGCGATGGACGTACGCACCCCGTGGCGAGACGCCGGGGACGAAGGCGGCGCACGGCCGGCCGACTACGCACTCGTCCACCTCGGTGTCTGCTCCGCCCCCGTGGCGCACGCCCTCGCCGCAGTGATCAGGGGCGGAGCGACCGAGTGACCGACCACGGCCTCCCTAGCATCGGGACGGTCGTGCACGACGGCGGGAGCGACCGGGTGGGAGTGGTAATGGGCCACGAGGGTCCGTGTCTCCGGCTCCGCCCCCTCGGCGGTGGCCGCGAGTGGGAAGCCGACCCGGCCCGCCTGCGGACACTCAGCCCCTCCGAGTTACTGAGCGCCCGCGTCGCCGAGGCCAACGCCCGCAGCCGTACCGGCCTCAGTGTGTGCGACGTACGGACATCGCCCCGGCTGCTTCCGGATGGGGCGGAGGCCCCGCCTACTCCCCTCACCCGAGATCGGCCGGCAGATCGTCCAGCGCCGCCTCCTCCTCAGCCCGTACCCCCGCCTCCCGTAACGCGTCCGACAGACTGGGGTCCCACGGGGCGTCGGCCCGTGGGAGCCCGGTGAGGGCGGGCACGGGGTCAGCTGCCGCAGAGTCAGCACGACGGGCTCGCCCGTGTCGGCCGTCCAGCCCGGGGCGGGCGGGCCCCGCAGGTTCAGGGCGAGCACGGTCGAGGACAGCTCGTCGCGCGGCAAGCCGGGTCCCGGTGAAGCCTCAGAAGCCGGTGCTCGAAGGGCCGGCTGTCCCGGGTCTCGACGAGGTCCTCGCGGACTGACGAGGTCAGCCGTCCTTCGACACGCGCGCGTACGAAAAGGCGCACCGGGCCCGGCCGTCGGTCGCAGGAACAAGGCGTACCTGCTCGGCGGGCATCTGCACCGCCCGGCCCGCCGGCTCGTCCCAGAGCGACACCGTTCCTCCGGCCTCCCCGAAGGACAGGTACGGGTGCTCGGGCTTCAGCACACCCCCCTGGCTGCCGAGTTCGGCTGCGGAGACCGTCGGCTCGACGCACATCCACTCCGGGTCCACCCCGAAGTACGAAGGCGGAGCCGTCTTCCGGACCGCGGCCGTACGGAAGTCCTGCGCCGCCTCCCGAGCCGAGTCCAGCGCCCCCAGCGCACATATCAACACCACGGCCAACTGGGTACACACGTACAACGGGACCCCCAGCCGTTCGACGGGGCTGACGAACGGGGCGTGTACGTGCTTCGCGATGCCCCAGAGAGCCGGGACGAACAGGGCATAGCTGAGCAGGAGCAGCAGCTTCGCCGCCGCCGCGGCCTGCCAGATGCCAGGGACGTCGAGGTCGTCGGGTGTCACGCCGAGGTCGGCCGCATACAGCGCGTGCAGCACCGATCCGGAGGCCACCACGAAGGACGCGGCAGCCGTGAAGACGAGCGGTGCCGCCCAGGCGAGCCATTCACCCGATGTCCACTGGCGGACGAGCAACCAAATCCCTCCCGCCGTCGCGATGACGGCGAAGGCCGACAGCATCTCCACCGGAGTCCAGCCTCTGCCGTCCTCCGCGCCCACGCCGGAGGCGAGAGCGAGGAAGACCCCTGCCGCCACACCGCACACGAGGAGACTCCCCACGCGGCCGCCTACCGCGAACAGGCCATAGGCAACCCGGGCTCCCCCGGCGAAGCACAGCACCGCGATGCCGGCCCACACCCATACCCACACACCGCTGTGCTGCCAGGCGACCGCCGCACAGAAGGCCATAGCGAACAGCCAGGCCACGATGCGGAACCCACGTTGCCAACCGTCCTCCTCACGACGCGGAACGATGTGGCTCCGCTCCCGGCCGTGGAGCGGCCGCACATCGACGGGAACCCCGGGCGCGGAACCGCCGGGCAGGTTCATACGGGAGAGCCGACGGGCCTCCGATGCCGTACCCGTAACCACCATTCCGGTGTCGCGGTAGCCACGCCTCTCCAACATGCGGGCACGTGACACCGCGGCCGCTCGGCGCAGTATCGCCGGCAACGTCAGTGGCCTCGGGGCGGGTACGCGAGGTGGTCTGTGGTCAACCGTATGCGCCTGCCAGCCGGTCAGCTGTTCCCTGTCCCGGTCCACCAGATCGCAGCGCCGGGCGTACATCTCCAGACGGGCCACCCGTGCCAGCTTCTGCACCTGCCAGGCGGCCGCACGCTCGGTGCGCCGGTTGCGGGCTCCGAAGAACCGCACCTCGACGGAGTACAACCGTGACGAGACGGCCCCGCGCAACACGCCCCGCGACGGACCCTCACCGCGGGCGAACGCGGTCACGACCGGCCAGCCCCGCTGTTCGAACGCCCGCTCCGCCTCGTCCCAGTCGCGTTGCTCCCCCCGCACCTCGACAAGCACGATTACCCGCTGGTCGTACCGCAACCTTCCCCCCCCTCATCAGCCTTCGACGTTACAAGCGCTCAAGCCGGTTGCAGCACGAGGTCGAGGTCACTAACGCAGAACCGGGCGAAGCCCTTCGTGGACACCCCGAACAGCACCCCGCGCCGCATCCTGGGCCTCCCGGAAAGGGCGGGGGCCATGGGCGCAGATGCTCCTGAGTCCTCATCACGCGAGCACACGCTCGGCCCTCTCCTGGCGGACGGACGGTTCCGGCCCCGGGCAGCGGCTGGTGTGGCGGCGCCGCGATCCCAACCAGGTGCACTACGCGGATCGCCTGGAGACGGGCGCACTTCGGTTGGAGGACGGATCCGTCCACGACATCCCCTCCGGGCGGCCACCAGCCTCGCGGGTAACGCGCAGAACGCCTGGAAGGCCTTCACCACGGAAGACGGAATCCCGTTGCACGACCTGCGATGACCACCGGGCAGAGCGAGCCCGGGTCTCCTCGGGTCGATCTGCCCGGTGGCAACCTCGGCGCCCCCGGTGAAGGCGGACCCGGGACCAGCCCCGGTGGCCGGACGCGTCGGGCCTAGGGCTAGCGGTTCTGCAGGGACTTGACGTTGTTACCGAAGGACCAGCCCTTCGAGCCGTCCCAGTTGAGGGACCACGTCATAAGGCCCTTGAGCGAGCCGTTGAACGTGTTCCACGCCTGGCTGACCTGGCTGGGCGCCATGTAGCCGCCGCCCGCGCCGGGCTGGGCCGGCAGTCCGGGCACCTGCTTGTCGTACGGCACCCTGATCGTGGTGCCCTGGATGGTCAGGCCGTTGTTGAGGCAGGTGGTCTGAGCGGCGAAGCCCTCCACGGTTCCGGCCTGGTACGAATCGCCCGCGCAACCATACATGCTGCCGTTGTAGTACTGCATGTTGAGCCACCACAGCCGGCCGTTGTCCACGTACTTCTTCACGATCGGCAGGTACGCGCCCCAGATGGACCCGTAGGTGACGCTGCCGCCGGTGACGTAGGCGGTCTCGGGCGCCATCGTCAGGCCGAAGCCCGCCGGCATCTCGGCAAGCACGCCGTCGATGATGCGGATCAGGTTCGACTGGGAGGCGGACAGCGTGCTGATGTCCCCACTGCCGGACAGACCGGTCTCGATGTCGATGTCGATCCCGTCGAAGTTGTACTTCCTGAGGATCGGGACGACCGTCTCCACGAAGCGGTCGGCGATCTTGCTGGACGACAGGTCGATGCCCGCGGCCGCGCCGCCGATGGACATCAGGATCGTGGCACCGCCCGCCTTGGCCTCACACATTTCCGCCGGCGTCGAAACCTTCACACCCGCGTCCATGCCGTCCTCCCACAGGACGGTTCCGTCCGAGAGGATCACCGGGAAGGCTGCGTTGATGACGTTGTAGCCGTGCTGGGCGATCCGGCTGTCGGTGATGGGGGTCCAGCCCATGCCGGGGTGAACGCCGTTCGAAGCGCCGTCCCAGTTCTCCCAGTACCCCTGCAACACCTTGCCGGTCGGCTTGGGCTTCGTGGCACAGGTGTCGTCGCCCGGAGGGTCGGTGGGTGGCGGGGTGGTGGGCGGCGGAGTCGTGGTCGGCGGGGTGGTGGTGGGCGGGGGCGTCGTGCCACCGGGGCCGGTGAGCGACACGTCGTCCGCGAGGTACGCGGGCGTCCCGTACCAGCCGTGCAGGTAGACCGTCACCGATGTGGTGTTCGCACCGGTGGTGAAGTCGACGCTGAGCTCGCTGTACGAGGAGGAGTTGGGCGTCCAGGTCGACGGCTCGCTGGTGGCTCCGGTGCCGCTGGCGCCGAGGTAGACGTAACTGCCCTGGACGAAGGCGCTCAGCGTGTACTTCGAGTTGGGCTGCACGCTGACCGTCTGGCTGCACTGGGCGTTGCCCAGGCCGGAAGGCGTGGCCTTCAGAGCGGACGAGCCGGAGTGCGCCGGGCTGCTGGTGACCGCGCCGGAACCGTCGGCGCAGGACCAGCCGGAAAGGCCGTTCTCGAACCCGGAGTTGGTCACCAGGTTGGTGGCATCGGCGGCGCCGGCCGAGCCGGAACCGACCAGGCTGACGCAGGCACCGATGACGGTCGCGGCGCTCACCCCGGCGACCGTACGGGTCAGGACGGCCGAGCTGCGCCGGGTCCGGACAGCGACCGAACGCCCCCCATCCCCCTCGGGCAGAGTACGAATTCTCCGACGGAACATGCTGTGCTCCATTCTCGCCGCGTGCCGTGGGCGTGGGCGTGCGTGAGGGGCGCGGCCGCACGGCCCCGGATGAACTGGGGAGATGCGGTGCGGCAGTCGACGGGAGCGTAGAAGCGGGGGCCGGGCCCGTCAATAGGTCTGGACCAAAGACGAGCGTTTGCGGGTGGCTGCGCTTGCCGGACGCTTCAGGGCTGCCCCCTTCGGACCACGGGAGCCCCGCGGGGGCAGGGCAACCGGAGGGCTCCCCGCCCCGACGGGGCTCGTCATGCCGTGGGGCGCGTCATCGGCGCCCGGAAGAGGCCGGTGCCGTGCCACGCTCAACGGATCAGCCGAAGTTCACGTCACTGCACCACATGTAGGCCTGGTCGGTGTGCGAGGCCTGCCAGATCGTGAACACGATGTGACGTCCGGTGTAGCCGGAGGTGCTGACGTCGAACGTGTAGTCGGTCGACGGACCGAAGCTGCCTGTCTGCGTGATGAAGTCGAGGTTGCCCCAGCCCAGGGACTGAGCCTCGGGGTCGAAGCCCTGCTTGCTCACGTAGACCTTGAAATAGTCGGCACCGTGGGAGGCCTGGTCGGCCACGTGGACCGAGAAGTTGCTGCCGACGTCGGTCGCCTTCCACTGCCCGGGCACGTCCAGGCTGGCGTTCCTCGAGATGTTGTTGCTGCAGAGCGTGCCGTCCGGGGTCCGCGCCTGGAACTGGCCACCGAGGCCGTCGCGAAGGGCACTCATCCAGTTCCACATGGTGTCACTGTTGGCCTGGAAGGCCTGCCAGCACATGGGGTCCTCGGTCTGCATGGCCGGGTTCATGTGGTCGCTGCCCCACCTCTGCCAGCACTGATAGGCGCGGGAAGGAGGTCCGACGACGGAGCCGTGGGCCTGGGCGGGCGCCGACCAGACCAACGCGCCGACCAACACGGCGAACAGCGACACGAGCACCGAGAGGGGCCGACGAAGGATGGACCGGGAACGCCCGGATAAGGGGGTTTGTTTGCGCATGGGGGGAACTCCTTGTGGTCGCGAACATGCGTGGGAGCGCTCCCAACGGTACGAGCTCAGGAGTAAATGTCAACGCAACAAACAAGGTTGATCACGAGGAAGGCAGCCGGCAGGGGTGCGCCGGGAGATGGAGACCAACTTCTTCGGCCCGCCGGCCGCCTCCCTCCCGCTCTCCCCGGGCGTCACGCACCATCTCCTGCCAGCCGTTCGGAACCGGACCGACGTCGGACCTGACGTCGCCCTCGGCCCGGACCGACTTCCCAACGACGCCGGCCGGCCGGCTGCCTCTGACTGCACCTGCGCAAGGGAGGGGCCGGCTGCCGGGACCTCCCCGCATCCGGCCCTCTCTTCAAAACGTAGGACCAGGCGGCCTTGCGCATCGCTGCCGCGGAGGCCCGAAGCTTCTTTCGAGCGTCATCCAGGCGTCAAGAACCCCGCAGAAGCCATTGGAGGGCGTCGCCGCACAAGCGCCTCGTTCACGAAATCGCTGGTCAGAGAGCTCTCAAGGAGCGATCCGTCCGCTCGAACCGCAACGCGGAGGGAAACAGGTCGAAACCCACCGGAGGAGCAAAAACGCAGGTCAGGCGCCCTTTTCGGCGGGCTCAAGAATCGCCACGCACTCCACATGGTGCGTCATCGGAAACAGATCGAACGCCCGCAGCGTCCGCACCCGGTAGCCGCCCTCCCGGAAGTAAGCCAGGTCCCTCGCCAGCGCCGCCGGGTCGCACGCCACGTACGCGATCTTGCGCGCTCCCAGGCCCACCAGCTGCTTCACCGTGGCCTTGCCGGCGCCCGCGCGGGGCGGGTCCAGGACGATGAGGTCGCATTCGGTGATGCCCGTGCGGGGCAGGACCTGGTCGACCTTGCCGTGTTCGATGCGGACGCGGTCGAGGTCCTTGAGGTTGTGGCGGGCATCCTCGACCGCGCGCTTGCCGGACTCGATGCCGAGGACCGCGCCCTTTTCGCCGATGCGCTGGCCAATGGCGCCGGCGAAGAGGCCGACGCCGCAGTAGAGGTCGAGGGCGGTGTCGTTCTTGCGGGGCAGCAGGCCCTGCATGACGGCGCGGACGAGGGTGTCGGCGGCCTGGGGGTGGACCTGCCAGAAGCCGCCGGAGCCGACGCGGTAGGTGCGGTCGTCGGCGCGTTCGCGGACGAAGCCGCGGCCGTGGACGCGGTGGACGCCGCCGTCGCGCTCGTCAACGCGGAGGACCGAGACGGGCTTGTCCAGCTCGACGAGGGGGAGGCGGCCGCCCGTGCGGGGGGTGAGGATGACCTGGCGGTCGTGGGAGCCGGTGGCGGAGATGGCCTCGACCGTGGCCATCTGGGGCCAGTCCTGCTTCTCGACGCCGAGCTCGGAGACACCGGGCGCGGCGATCATGCAGTGGTCGATGATCTCGACGTCGTGCGAGCGGTGCTTGCGCAGGCCGACGCGGCCGTCCTCGTCGATGGCGTACTGGACGCGGGTGCGCCAGGCGGGCACCTCGCCGGCCGGGAGCTTGTCGCCCTCGGCCGGCATGACCGTGCCGTCCCAGCCGGCCTCCTCGGGGGTGAGGCCCGCGAGGCGCTGGAGCTGCTCCGCGATGACCTCGCCCTTGAGGCGGCGCTGGGCGCCCGGCTTGGCGTGCTGCCAGTCGCAGCCGCCGCACTTGCCGGGGCCCGCGAACGGGCAGGGCGCCTTCACCCGGTCCTTGGACGCCTCGATGATCCGTGCCGCGTCCGCGCGCAGGAAGCGCGAGTCGTTGTCGCCGTCGGTGACCTTCGCGACGATCTTCTCGCCGGGCAGGGTGTGGCGTACGAACAGGACGCGGCCCTCGTCCGTCCGCGCGATGCAGTGGCCGCCGTGCGCGACGGGACCGACCTCGACCTCGTACTCCCGCCCGATGAGCGACTCCGGCTGCGTCTCCCCGGTCTGTGTCTCCCCGGACTGCGGCGACGTGGATTCGTTCTGCATGAGGGGCGGGCTCCAAGGGAAGGGGGGCGGCCGGCGGCCGGACAACAACCTACGAGTCTACGTCGGTCTCGTCCGGCCGCCGACCACCGGAAGACCTCCCGGGGGTCCCCCGGGAATCCCCGGGAATCCCCCGCCTCAGCGCTTCGGCGTCGGGTCCTTGTGCTTGCGTTCCACCGGGCCGCGGCGCACCGAGCCGGGGGCGATCCAGTCCGCGCGCCTGCGTGCGCGCTTCTTGGCCGCCTCGGAGGACTCCAGCTGGTACGGGACCGAGGTGACCATCACGCCGGGGGTGAAGAGCAGGCGGCCCTTGAGCCGCAGGGCGCTCTGGTTGTGCAGCAGGTGCTCGTACCAGTGGCCGACGACGTACTCCGGGATGTAGACGCTCACCACGTCGCGCGGGCTCTCCCGGCGCAGGCCCTTGACGTATTCGATGACCGGGCGGGTCACCTCGCGGTAGGGCGAGTCGAGGATCTTCAGCGGTACGTTGATGCCGCGCCGCTCCCAGTCCTCCCTGAGGGCCTTCGTCTCGGCCGGGTCCACGCTGATGGAGAGTGCCTCCAGATGGTCCGTACGGATGAGCTTGGCGTAGGCGAGCGCGCGCAGGGTGGGGCGGTGGAGCTTGGAGACCAGGACGATCGAGTGGACCCGGGAGGGGCGGATGGACTCGTCGGGGGCGGCGTCGTCGGCGGCGATCTCCTCGGCGACCCGGTCGTAGTGCTTACGGATCGCGGTCATCGTGCCGAAGAAGATCACCATGCCGAGCAGCGCCACCCAGGCGCCGTGGGTGAATTTGGTGGCGAGGACGACGACGAGCACCAGGCCCGTGAAGAAGGCGCCGAAGGTGTTGATCGCGCGGGAGCGGATCATATGGCGGCGTTTGGCCTGGTCCCGCTCCACGCGCAGGTGGCGGTTCCAGTGCCGGACCATGCCGGTCTGGCTGAGCGTGAAGGAGACGAACACGCCGACGATGTACAGCTGGATCAGCCGGGTCGAGTCGGCGCCGTAGACGACGACCAGCAGGATCGCGGCGCCGGCCAGCAGCACGATGCCGTTGGAGAAGGCGAGCCGGTCCCCGCGGGTGTGGAGCTGGCGGGGCAGGTAGCGGTCCTGGGCCAGGATCGAGCCGAGCAGCGGGAAGCCGTTGTACGCGGTGTTGGCGGCCAGGAAGAGGACGAGGGC
Source organism: Streptomyces sp. ATexAB-D23 (assembly GCF_000373645.1). Taxonomy (GTDB): domain Bacteria; phylum Actinomycetota; class Actinomycetes; order Streptomycetales; family Streptomycetaceae; genus Streptomyces; species Streptomyces castrisilvae. The sequence goes on from NZ_KB892007.1 coordinate 35,817, forward strand.
GGTGGCGGCTGCGAGGATGACGAAGAAGAACGTGCCGTCGCCGAAGACCGCGGCCGCGACCTGGGAGATGACCGGGTCCTGGACGAAGCCGGAGCCGACCGGGGAGCCGTCGCGGACCAGGTCCGTCGCCGGGTTCTCCGCCATCTTGACGTCGGTGGCCATGGCCAGCGCGATGATGCCGCAGAACATGGTGACGGCGAGCAGGCCCATCATGGCGAGGGTGGTCGCGGCGTTCTTGCTCTTGGGCTTGCGGAACGCGGGCACACCGTTGCTGATCGCCTCGACACCGGTGAGCGCCGCGCAGCCGGAGGAGAAGGCGCGCAGCAGCAGGAAGACGAGGGCGAAGCCGGCCAGGCCCTGGTGCTCGGGCTTGATCGTGTACGCGGCGGTCGGGGCGTGCATGGTGTCGCCGAGGACGAGGCCGCGGAAGGCGCCCCAGATGAGCATGATGAAGACGCCGGCCACGAAGAGGTAGGTGGGGATGGCGAAGAGCTTGCCGGACTCCTTGACGCCGCGCAGGTTCATCACGGTCAGCAGCACGATGGCGGCGACCGCGCACCCCGTTTTGTGCTCGACGACGAAGGGGATCGCCGAGCCGAGGTTCTCCACCCCGGAGGCGATCGACACGGCGACGGTCAGGACGTAGTCGACCAGCAGGGCGCTGGCCACGGTCAGACCGGCCTTGGGTCCGAGGTTGGTGGTGGCGACCTCGTAGTCGCCGCCGCCGCTCGGGTAGGCGTGCACGTTCTGCCGGTAGGAGGCGACGACCGTGAACATGAGGACCACGACCGCGACCGCGATCCACGGGCTGAAGTGGTAGGCCGACACACCCGCGATGGACAGCACGAGGAGGACTTCTCCGGGTGCGTACGCCACCGAGGACAGCGGGTCGGATGCGAAGACGGGGAGTGCGATGCGCTTGGGGAGGAGTGTCTCCCCCAGCCTGTCGCTGCGCAGGGCCCGTCCGATCAGAATCCGTTTGGGCACGTCGGTCAGTTTGGACACGCTGGGATCGTAAGGGTTCTGTATGGGGCCTGCCCCCGCACGACCGGCGTGGCCCGCCAATCTCCTGCACTCGGCCGGGAGGGGCGCGAAATCCTTAACGGAATCCTTGCACCGGGGCCCCGCGGCACCGCGTTGCGCGCACTCGGATGAGGCAACGTATCCGGCGCGGCATAAGCTCGTATCCGGGCGACGGGAAACACCGTTGCCCCGTTGTTTGCCCGGCCAGCCGAGGAAAGAGTGTGAGCAGGGTGTTTTCGCAGGTCAGCCGGACGACCAGGACTGCGAGGTAGGCGCAAGGTGCACATCGTCATCATGGGCTGCGGGCGAGTGGGAGCCGCTCTCGCGCAGACCCTGGAGCAGCAGGGGCACACGGTCGCCGTCATCGACCAGGACCCCACGGCGTTCCGGCGCCTCGGCTCCGGGTTCGGCGGACGTCGCGTCACGGGGGTCGGTTTCGACCAGGACACCCTGCGTGAGGCGGGGATCGAGGAGGCCGGGGCGTTCGCCGCGGTGAGCAGCGGCGACAACTCGAACATCATTGCGGCCCGGGTGGCGCGCGAGATGTTCGGCATCGACAACGTCGCGGCGAGGATCTACGACCCCCGGCGCGCCGAGGTGTACCAGCGCCTTGGCATCCCCACGGTGGCCACCGTGCGCTGGACCGCGGACCAGATGCTGCGCCGGCTGCTGCCCTCGGGCGCGGAGCCGCTGTGGCGTGATCCGAGCGGCGGTGTGCAGCTCGCGGAGGTCCACACCACGCCGTCCTGGATCGGCCACAAGATCAGCACGTTGCAGGAGGAGACGGGCGTGCGCGTCGCCTTCCTCACCCGGTTGGGCGAGGCCATCCTGCCGTCGTCGCAGACGGTGCTCCAGGAGGGCGACCTCGTCCACGTGATGATGCGTACGGACGAGATCGCGAAGGTCGAGGCGGCGTTCGCCGAGGGCCCTGAGGAGGGCGGTCACTGATGCGTGTCGCGATTGCCGGGGCCGGTGCGGTGGGCCGTTCCATCGCGGGCGAGCTGCTGGAGAACGGGCACGAGGTGCTGCTCGTGGACAAGGCGCCGACCGCCATTTCGGTGGAGCGGGTGCCGATGGCCGAGTGGCTGCTGGCGGATGCCTGTGAGATCACGTCGCTGGACGAGGCGGCGTTGCAGCGCTGCAACGTCGTGATCGCGGCGACCGGCGACGACAAGGTGAACCTGGTCGTCTCGCTGCTCGCCAAGACGGAGTACGGCGTTCCGCGGGTCGTCGCCCGGGTGAACAACCCGAAGAACGAGTGGCTGTTCAACGAGTCGTGGGGCGTCGATGTGGCGGTCTCCACGCCGCGTCTGATGTCGGCGCTGGTGGAGGAGGCGGTGAGTGTCGGCGATCTGGTCCGGCTGCTGCGCTTCAGCCACGGTGACGCGAACCTGGTGGAGCTGACGCTGCCGCCGGAGTCGGCCCTGGCGGGTACGCAGGTCGGGGAGGTCGCCTGGCCGGAGGACACCTCGCTGGTGACGATCATCCGGGGGCAGCGGGTGCTGACGCCGAGCCCGGAGGAGAGCCTGGAGGCGGGTGACGAACTGCTGTTCGTGGCCGCGCAGGCGCGCGAGGAGCAGTTGGAGGACCTGCTGTCGGTGCGCCAGGGCGATCCTGGGAAGTAGGACAGCGGCGGCGCATGCGAGAGGGCCTGTCACCAGGGGTGACAGGCCCTCTCGCGTGGTTCAGAACTCCTGGCCGCGGGCGGCTTCGGCGGCAGCCGCCTCCTTGCGCGCCTTCTCGGCCTGTTCCTCGGCCTCCATCTCGGCGAAGACGTCGATGGGCGGCGGTGCCTTGGCGAGGAAGACCCAGGTGAGGTAGACCGCCAGCAGGAACGGCGGGATCTTCAGGGCGACCAGCACCCAGCCGAACTGGGTGGTGTCGGCCCACCAGTACAGCGGGAAGAGGATCGCGCACTTGGCGAGCAGGATCAGGCCCCAGGCGTAGCTGGCCTTGGCGTAGGCCTTCTTGCGGCCGGGGTTACGGGTGCGCCAGGAGAGGTTCTCCTTGAAGACCGGGCCCAGGATGAGGCCGATCAGCGGGAGACCGGCGACCGTGCTGACCAGGTAGGCCAGGGCGAGGCCCAGCGTGTAGAGCATGCCCGGGAGGTAGAAGTCCTTGGCGTTGCCCGTCATCTTGGCGAAGACCACGCCGAAGGCCACCCCGAAGACACCGCTGAAGGCGTGCTTGACGGTGTCCTTGCGGATCAGCCGGACGGCCACGAGCGCCAGCGACACCGCGACGGCCGCGATGGCCGAGTTGGTCAGGTTCTTGTCGATGGTGAAGATCGTGACGAAGAGCAGTCCGGGCAGGACGGTCTCCACCATGCCCCGCACGCCGCCGAAGGCCTCGAAGAGCGCTGCCTCGGTCACCGCCCTGGCATCGGCCTCCTGCTGGTCGGTGGTGCGGTCCGTGTCGGACGTCGGCTTGTCGAGAGACGTCACCGGCTACTCCTTGCCGAGCGGTCGGAGTTCGTATTTGGGGTTGAACAGCACCCGGCGCCCGTGGCTCATCGCGATCCGGCCGGAGGCGATGAGCTTGCGGCCCGGCTCTATGCCCACGATGGAGCGGCGGCCGAGCCAGACCACGTCGAGCGGTGCGGTGCCGTCGAAGATCTCCGCCTCCAGGGCGGGCACTCCGGCGCGCGGCCGCAGGGTCACCGTCCGCAAGGTACCAGTGACCTTCACGATCTGGCGGTCGGTGCATTCGGAGATCCGGGTGCACCCCGACGCCTGCGCGTCCTCCTCCAGCTCCTCGCACTCCAGGTCCTCCTGGGAGCTGGCAAGGCGGTCGAGCATCCGCCGGAAGCGCCCGGAAGGCCGGCCGGCCTTGTGGGGCTTCTCGAATCGAGGAACAGCACTCATACCCGAAGGGTACCGGTCCCACGAGGTCGTCGCGGGTGGCCGCCGTCTCACTCGAACGGGGGACGTGAATGCCCCCGGTCGCCGGTTTCAGGAGCGTTCGAAGCGGTATCCCATGCCGGGTTCGGTGACGAAGTGGCGGGGGTGGGAGGGGTCGGCCTCCAGTTTGCGCCTCAGCTGGGCCATGTAGACGCGCAGGTAGTTGGTCTCGGTGCCGTACGACGGTCCCCAGACCTCCTGGAGCAGCCTGCGCTGGCTGACGAGCCGGCCGCCGTTGCGGACCAGGACCTCCAGCAGGTGCCACTCGGTGGGCGTGAGCCGTACGTCGCGTCCCCCGCGGTGGACCTTCTTGGCGGCGAGGTCGACGGTGAAGCCCTCGGTCTCCACGATCTCGGCCTCGTCGGCGCCTGACTGGCTCACGGGCTCGGCGCGGCGCACCGCCGCCCGCAGCCGGGCCAGCAGCTCGTCCATGCCGAACGGCTTGGTCACGTAGTCGTCCGCCCCCGCGTCCAGCGCCTCGACCTTCTCGTCGGAGGTGTGGCGGGCCGAGAGCACCAGGATCGGCACCCGGGTCCAGCCGCGCAGGCCCCTGATCACGTCGACGCCGTCCATGTCGGGCAGCCCGAGGTCCAGGACGACGACGTCGGGGTGGCGGGCGGCGGCGAGCTGGAGGGCGGTCGCCCCGTCGGGCGCTGCGTCCACCTCGTACCTGCGCGCCTTCAGGTTGATCACGAGGGCGCGTACGATCTGCGGCTCGTCGTCGACCACAAGCACCCTGGTCATCGCGGTCCTGCCTTTCTGCTGTGGGTGGGGCCCGTCGGGAGTCGCCCGTCGTCCGGGAGCTTTCCGCCGTCCGGGGGTTTCCCGATGTCCAGGAGCCTTCCGTGGTCCGGGAGGTTCCCGGCGTCCGGGGGATTCCCGACGTCCGGGAGCCTTCCGTCGTCCAGGAGGTTCCCGGCGTCCGCGCGGGGAACGGAGGCGTGGCCCGGGGCCGCCTTGAGGGTCAGGACCATGGTGAGGCCGCCGCCGGGGGTGTCCTCGGCGTCGAGCGTGCCGCCCATGGACTCGGCGAATCCGCGGGCCACCGCGAGGCCGAGGCCCACTCCGGCGCCGCGCGGGGCGTCGCCGTAGCGCTGGAAGGGTTCGAAGATGCGCTCCTTGCCCTCGTCTGGGACGCCGCGGCCGCGGTCGGCGACCCGGAGTTCGACGCGGGTGCCGAGCGCGCTGGCGGCGACGGTGACGCGGTCGCCGTCGGGGCTGTACTTGACGGCGTTCTCCACGATGTTGGCGACGGCCCGCTCCAGGAGCCCGGGGTCGACGGCGACCATGGGCAGCGTCTCGGGGATGTCCAGGTCGACGCTGTCCTCCGGGACGCCGCCCAGGGCCATGGGCACCACCTCGTCCAGGTCGATCTCCCGGATCAGCGGGGTGACCGTGCCGGTCTGGAGCCGGGACATGTCGAGGAGGTTGCCGACGAGGTGGTCGAGGCGGTCGGCACCGGCCTCGATGCCTTCGAGGAACTCGGCCTCGTCGTCGTCGGACCAGGCGACGTCGTCGGAGCGCAGGGAGCTGACGGCGGCCTTGATGGCGGCGAGCGGGGTACGCAGGTCGTGGCTGACGGCGGCCAGCAGCGCGGTCCTGATGCGGTTGCCCTCGGCGAGCCTGCGGGCCTCCTCCGCCTCGTCCACCAGGCGCTGGCGGTCCAGGACGACGGCGGCCTGGGCGGCGAAGGCGCCGAGCACCCGGCGGTCCTCGGCGGGCAGCACCCGGCCGGACAGGGCCAGGGCCATGTGGTCGCCGACGGGCATGTCCACGTCGGCGTCCTCGGGGCGGGCGACCGGTGCCGGGCCCACGCTCCCGGCGCACGTCCACGGGTCGACGTCGCTCTGCCGCTCCAGCAGGGCGACGGACCCCATGCCGAAGGTCTCACGGACCCGGTCCAGGAGCGCGGCCAGTGTGGTCTCGCCGCGCAGCACGCTGCCGGCCAGGAACGACAGGATCTCGGACTCCGCGCGCAGCCGGGCGGCCTGGTGGGTGCGGCGGGCCGCGAGGTCCACGACGGAGGCCACCGAGACCGCCACCGCGAAGAAGATCACGATGGCGACGAAGTTCTCCGGGTCCTGGACGGTGAGGGTGTGGGTGGGCGGGGTGAACCAGTAGTTCAACAGCAGTGAGCCGGCGGCGGCCGACGCGAGGGCGGGGAGCAGTCCGCCGATGAGGGCGGCGGCGACGGTCATGAAGAGGAAGAGCAGGACGTCGTTGGCGAGCCCGGGGCCGGACTCCAGGGCCTTGAGGAGCACGGCGAGGAGGACGGGACCGCCGACGCCGACCCCCCAGCCCCAGATGATGCGGACACGGCCGAGCCGGGCGCCGCGGGCGATGGGCAGGCCCCGGCCCTTGGCGACCTCGTCGTGGGTGACGATGTGGACGTCGAGGTCGGGGCCGGACTCGCGGGCGACGGTGGCGCCGACGCCGGGTCCGTAGATGTACTGCCAGGCCTTGCGGCGGCTGGAGCCGAGGACGATCTGTGTGGCGTTGACGCCCCGGGCGAACGCGAGGAGCGCGGAGGGTATGTCGTCGCCGATGACGTGGTGGAAGGTGCCGCCGAGGTCCTCGACCAGGGTGCGCTGGACGGCCAGTTCCTTGGGCGAGGCCGAGGTCAGTCCGTCGCTGCGGGCGATGTAGACGGCGAGGATCTCGCTGCCCGAGCCCTTGGCCGCCATCCGGGAGGCGCGGCGGATGAGGGTGCGGCCCTCGGGGCCTCCGGTGAGGCCGACGACGATGCGTTCGCGGGCCTGCCAGGTGGTGCGGATGTTGTGCTCGCCCCGGTACTGCTGGAGGTATTCGTCCACCCGGTCGGCGACCCAGAGGAGGGCCAGTTCGCGCAGGGCGGTGAGGTTGCCGGGGCGGAAGTAGTTGGACAGGGAGGCGTCGATCCGGTCCGGTTTGTAGATGTTGCCGTGGGCCATGCGGCGGCGCAGGGCCTGGGGCGACATGTCGACCAGTTCCAGCTGGTCGGCGCGGCGGACCACCTCGTCGGGCACGGTCTCGCGCTGGCGTACGCCGGTTATGGACTCGACCACGTCGCCGAGGGATTCCAGGTGCTGGATGTTGACGGTGGAGACCACGTCGATGCCGGCCTGGAGCAGCTCCTCGACGTCCTGCCAGCGCTTGGCGTTGCGGGAGCCGGGCACGTTGCTGTGGGCCAGCTCGTCCACCAGGGCGACGGCCGGGGCGCGTTCCAGGACGGCGTCGACGTCCATCTCGGTGAAGAGGGCCGCGCGGTGCTCGATCTCTCGGCGCGGGACCTCTTCGAGGCCGGTCAGCATGGTCTCGGTGCGCGGGCGGCCATGGTGCTCGACGAAGCCGATGACGCAGTCGGTGCCCCGTTCGACACGGCGGTGCGCCTCGGCGAGCATCGCGTACGTCTTGCCGACGCCGGGTGCCGCACCGAGGTAGATCCGAAGTTTGCCGCGCCCCATGGCCCCATCGTCTTCCGAAACCGGCGACTGCCTCCGTGGCAGCCCGTTGTCGAAACTACCCTGTGAATTTCCGGCATATCGGGCGGGGGTGGGGAGGTGGGTGTGAATTGACGCAACCCTGATACGGCGCCCCGGCTGTCACCGCTCGCACGTCAGTGCTCGATGATGTGCCCGTCGCTGAGCTCCAGCACCCGGTCGGCCAGCCCGAGCAGCTGGGCGTCGTGGGTGGCGACGAGTGCGGTGACGCCCTCGCTGTGGACGACGGCCCGCAGCAGCTCCATCACCGCGAGACCGGTCTCCGCGTCGAGCTGTCCGGTCGGCTCGTCGGCGATCAGCAGGGCGGGCCGGTTGGCCAGCGCGCGGGCGATGGCCACCCGCTGCTGCTGGCCGCCGGAGAGCTCGCCGGGGCGCTGGGCCGCGTGGTCGGCGAGCCCCACCAGGGACAGCAGCAGCGACACCCGCTCCTCGCGCTCCTTCGGGTCGGCCTTGCGCAGCCGCATCGGCACGCCGACGTTCTCCGCCGCCGTCAGGATCGGGATCAGGCCGAACGACTGGAAGATGAAGCCGACGCGGTCGCGGCGCAGCTCCAGCAGGCCGTTCTCGCCGAGCAAAGAGAGGTCGGTGCCGTCGACGGTGATCCGGCCGCCGTCGGGGCTGTCGAGGCCGCCGACGAGGTTGAGCAGGGTCGTCTTGCCGGAACCGGAGCGTCCCTTGAGGGCGACGAGTTCGCCGCGCGGCACGTCGAAGGAGACGCCGCGCAGCGCGTGTACGGCTCCGGCGCCCGAGCCGTAGGAGCGGTGCAGGTCCTCGATGCGGACCATGGGGCCGTCCGCGACGGCCGTGCCGCCCTGCCCGCCGGTGTTCGTGTCGGCGGTGTTCTCGGTCATGGCGCTCCCCCGTGGGTCCTCGGTGTGTCGGCCGCCAGTATGTGCAGGTGGCACGGGACCGGGCAATGCCCGGGTCCGGCCGCGGCGGCCGGACCCGGGCACGGCGTACCGGTCAGCGCGTCCCGGCACCGCCCATCAGACGCCGCAGCGCGAGGTTGAGTTCGAGGACGTTGACGCGGGGTTCCCCGATGAAGCCGAGGACGCGCCCGTCGGTGTGCTGCCCGACCAGCTCGGCGACCCGCTCGGCCGCGAGGTGGTTGCGGGCCGCGACGCGGCGGACCTGGAGGTGGGCGTAGGCCGGGGAGATGTCGGGGTCGAGTCCGGAGCCGGAGGAGGTGACGGCGTCGGCGGGGACCTGGGAAGGGCTGACGGGGTGGCCGGGGACGGAGTTGTCCTTGACCACGGCGTCCTTGGCGGCGGTGACCCGCTCGATGAGGTCCGCGTTGTCGCCGGAGAGGTTGCTCGCGCCGGAGACGAGCAGCGTGTAACGGGTGTTGAGGCTGTTGGCGCCGAGCCCTTCGGAGGGGCGCGGCTGGAACCACTTGAGGTCGGGGGCGGCGACCTCCTGCCCCTTCTTGAGGGGCAGGTCGTAGCGCTGGCCGATGAGCGTGGAGCCGACGACCTTGCCGTTGGAGCTGATCTCGGAGCCGTTGGCGCGGCCGGGCATGAACGCCTGGGCGACGGCCGTGACGGCGAGCGGGTAGATGACGCCGCACACCAGGGTGAGGACGAGCAGGGCGCGCAGGGCGGCCCAGAGCTGCCGGGCGGGGTTGCGTACGGACTGGTTCATGGCGGGTCAGCCGATTCCGGGGACGAGGGAGAGGAGCAGGTCGATGAGCTTGATGCCGGCGAACGGGGCGATCAGTCCGCCGATGCCGTAGACGGCGAGATTGCGCCGGAGCATGGACGCGGCGCCGCCCGGCCGGTAGCGGACGCCCCTGAGGGCGAGCGGGACGAGCGCGACGATGATCAGCGCGTTGAAGATCACGGCGGCGAGGATCGCGGACCTGGGCGACGACAGGTCCATGATGTTGAGCGTGTCCAGGCCCGGATGGACCGCGGCGAACATCGCGGGGATGATCGCGAAGTACTTGGCGACATCGTTGGCCAGCGAGAACGTGGTCAGCGCCCCGCGCGTGATCAGCAACTGCTTGCCGATCTCCACGATCTCGATCAGTTTCGTCGGGTCGGAGTCCAGGTCCACCATGTTCCCGGCCTCCTTGGCGGCCGAGGTCCCGGTGTTCATGGCCACGCCGACATCGGCCTGGGCGAGCGCCGGAGCGTCGTTGGTGCCGTCGCCGGTCATCGCGACGAGTCCGCCGCCCGACTGCTCCCGCTTGATGAGGGCCATCTTGTCCTCGGGCGTGGCCTCGGCGAGGAAGTCGTCCACGCCCGCCTCCTGGGCGATGGCCTTCGCGGTCAGCGGGTTGTCGCCGGTGATCATGACCGTACGAATGCCCATCCGGCGCAGTTCGGCGAACCGTTCGGGCATGCCTTCCTTGACGACGTCCTTGAGGTGGACGACGCCCAGGAGCCGCGCCCCGCTTCCGTCGTCCACGGCCACCAGCAGTGGGGTGCCGCCCGCGCCGGCGATGCGGTCGGTGAGCGCGCGGGCCTCGTCCGGGACGCTGCCGCCGCGTTCCCTCACCCAGGCGAGGACCGATCCGGCGGCGCCCTTGCGGACCGCGCGTCCTTCGGTGTCCACGCCCGACATCCGGGTGCGGGCGGTGAAGGCGACCCAGGTGGCACCGGGCAGCTCGCCCGCGTGGCGTTCGCGCAGCCCGTAGCGCTCCCTGGCGAGGACAGTCACGGACCGGCCCTCGGGTGTCCCGTCGGCCAGCGAGGCGAGCTGGGCGGCGTCCGCGAGCTCGGCCTCGGTGACCCCGGGCAGGGGCAGCAGTCCGGTGGCGCGGCGGTTGCCGAGGGTGATGGTGCCGGTCTTGTCGAGCAGCAGCGTCGAGACGTCACCGGCGGCCTCGACGGCCCGCCCGGACATGGCGAGGACGTTGCGCTGGACGAGCCGGTCCATGCCCGCGATGCCGATCGCGGAGAGCAGCGCGCCGATGGTGGTCGGGATCAGGCAGACCAGCAGGGCGGTCAGCACGATCATGGACTGCTCGGCGCCCGCGTGGACGGCGAAGGGCTGGAGGGTGACGACGGCGAGCAGGAAGACGACGGTGAGGGACGCCAGCAGGATGTTCAGGGCGATCTCGTTGGGCGTCTTCTGCCGGGCGGCGCCCTCCACCAGGGCGATCATCCGGTCGATGAAGGTCTCGCCGGGCTTGGTGGTGATCCGGACGACGATCCGGTCGGAGAGCACCCTCGTACCGCCGGTGACCGCGCTGCGGTCGCCGCCCGACTCGCGGATGACGGGGGCCGACTCGCCCGTGATCGCGGACTCGTCGATGCCTGCCACGCCTTCGACGACGTCTCCGTCGCCGGGGACGAGGTCGCCGGCCTCGCAGACCACGAGATCGCCGACGCGCAGGTCGGTGCCCGCGACCCGCTCCTCTCGCGCGCCGGTCAGCCGGCGGGCGACGGTGTCCGTCTTCGCCCGGCGCAGCGTATCGGCCTGGGCCTTGCCGCGGCCCTCGGCGACCGCCTCCGCGAGGTTGGCGAAGACGGTGGTCAGCCACAGCCAGCCGGTGATCGCCCAGCCGAACCAGTCGCCCGGGTCCCGCACGGCGAGCACGGTGGTGAATACGGAACCCGCCAGCACCACGAACATGACCGGTGTCCTGGCCATCACCCGCGGGTCGAGCCTGCGCAGGGCCACGGGGAGCGCGGCGGTCAGGGTCTTCGGGGCGAACAGCCCGATGCCGGTGCGCCGCCGGGGCGCGGTGGTGGGCATGGGGCGCTCCTGTCGCGTACGAGTGGTCATGACGCCAGTCCCTCGGCGAGCGGGCCCAGGGCGAGGGCCGGGAAGTAGGTGAGGCCGGCGATGACCACGACGGCGGCGGCCAGCAGCCCGCTGAACAGCGGTGTGTGCGTGGCGAGGGTGCCGGAGGTGGCCGGTACGGGCCGCTGCTCGGCCAGCGAGCCGGCCAGGGCCAGGACGAAGACCATGGGCAGGAACCGGCCCAGCAGCATCGCGAGCCCGATCGTGGTGTTGAACCACGGGGTGTCCGCGTTGAGCCCGGCGAAGGCCGAGCCGTTGTTGTTGGCGCCGGAGGTGTAGGCGTAGAGGATCTCGGAGAAGCCGTGCGCGCCCGTGTTGGTCATCGACGCGGGCGGGGTGGGCAGCGCGAGGGCGACGGCGGTGAAGCCGAGCACCAGGGCGGGGGTGACCAGGAGGTAGCAGGCGGCGAGCTTGATCTCGCGGGCGCCGATCTTCTTGCCCAGGTATTCGGGCGTGCGGCCGACCATCAGACCGGCGACGAACACCGCGATGACCGCCATGATCAGCATCCCGTAGAGCCCGGAGCCGACGCCGCCCGGCGCGATCTCGCCGAGCTGCATGCCGAGCAGGGTGATGCCGCCGCCCAGGCCGGTGAACGAGGAGTGGGAGGAGTTCACCGCCCCGGTCGAGGTGAGGGTGGTGGCGACCGCGAACAGGGACGAGCCCCCGACTCCGAACCGGGTCTCCTTGCCCTCCGTCGCCCCGCCCGCGATCTCGAAGGCGGGCCCGTGGTGGGCGGACTCGGTCCACATCATCAGCGCGCTGAAGCCGATCCAGAGGACGAGGGTCGTCGCGAGGATCGCGTATCCCTGCCGGACCGAGCCCGTCATGCGGCCGAAGGTGCGGGTCAGGGCGAAGGGGATGACGAGGATCAGGAAGATCTCGAAGAGGTTGGACAGGCCGTTGGGGTTCTCGAAGGGGTGGGCGGAGTTGGCGTTGAAGTATCCGCCGCCGTTGGTGCCCAGCTCCTTGATCGCCTCCTGCGAGGCGACCGCGCCGCCGTTCCACTGCTGCGGCCCGCCGGTGAACCGGCCGACCTCATGGATGCCGGAGAAGTTCTGCACGGCCCCGCAGGCGACCAGCACGAGCGCGCCGACGACCGAGAGGGGCAGCAGGATGCGCACGGTGCCGCGCACCAGGTCGGCCCAGAAGTTGCCGAGTTCCCCGGTGCGGTGGGCGGCGAAACCTCGTACGAGGGCCACCGCGACGGCCATGCCGACGGCGGCGGAGACGAAGTTCTGCACCGCGAGGCCGCCGGTCTGTACGACGTGCCCCATGGTCTGCTCACCGGCGTACGACTGCCAGTTGGTGTTGGCGACGAACGAGGCGGCCGTGTTGAACGCCTGGTCCGGGCTGATCGAGGAGAAGCCGAGCGAGCCGGGCAGGGCGCCCTGGAGCCGCTGGAGCAGGTAGAGGAAGAGGACGCCGACGGCGGAGAACGCGAGGACGCCCCGCAGATAGGCGGCCCGGCGCATCTGTGCGCCGGGGTCGGCGCCGATCGCCCGGTAGATCCACGTCTCGGCCCGCAGGTGGCGGGGCGAGGTGTAGACGCGGGCCATGTGGTCGCCGAGGGGGCGGTAGGCCAGTCCCAGCGCTACGAAGAGCGCGAGGAACTGGAGCATGCCGGAGAGGACGGGGCTCATGTCGGCTCAGAACCTCTCCGGGAAGAGGAGGGCGAGTACGAGGTAGCCCAGCAGGGCGGCGGCCACGACGAGGCCGGCCACGTTGTCCGCGGTCACAGCTTCGCCACCGCCCCGGCGACGAGTGCCACCAGCGCGAAGACCGCGATCGTGGTGACGACGAAGGCCAGATCGGCCATCGGGTGCTCCTGGATGAGGTGTCGATGGATCGGACCTCTTGAGCAAACCGCCTGCCGGAACCGCTGTGACCTGCGTTGATGTCTTCCATACGCGAAGGAGCGCGGCTTTGACGACGCCTGTACGCCCCCGATACGCGCCCTGTACGCGCCCTGTACGCGCTGGAGCCGCGCAAAAGCCGGTGGGCCGCACCCCGGGAAGGGGTACGGCCCACCGGCCGGTGTCCGCGGGTGCGGGTCAGCGCACCTCGGTGATCTCGGGGCCGCGCTGGAGCTGGCCCATGCCACCGGAGAACTTCGAGCCCTCCTGCTCCTCCTGCTGGACGCCCTCGGGGACCATCTGGGCGTCGTTGGGGAGCTTGAGGACGATCGGGTCGCGGGGGGCCATCGGGCCCTCGCCGCGGACGACCACGGTGTCCCGGAAGACCGTCTCCAGGAGACCTGCGGCCTCCGGCTGCACGGCGCCCTGGCCGGAGATCACTCCGCGCAGGAACCAGCGCGGGCCGTCGACGCCGACGAAGCGCACCAGCTGCACGCCGTTCGTCCCGTCGGGAAGCTGTACGGGGACCTGCGCGCGCAGCTCCCAGCCCAGCGGGCCCTCGACCTCGTCGATGATGCCGCCCTGCTGGGTGATGCCGGAGGCGATCTCCTCGCGGACCTCGCCCCAGATGCCCTCCTTCTTGGGGGCGGCGAAGGCCTGGAGCTGGATCGCGCTGTCGCGCAGCACGACGGTGGCGGCGACGATCGCGTCGCCCGCGACCTCCACCCGCAGCTCCATGCCCTCGACGCCGGGCACGAAGACGCCGCCCAGGTCGACCCGGCCCTCGCCGGGCTGGGACACCTCGCTGATGTCCCACGGGCCGTCCGGGCGCGGCGCCGGCGGAAGGTTCGTCCGGCGCGATCCGCCCTCGGCGTCACCCTGCTCGTCGACGACCTGCTCGGCCTCGCGCGCCTCGTCCGCCGTGTCATCGGCGGCATCACTGTTCTTGCGACGTCCGAACACGTCACTGTCCTTCCCGGTCGGATTCGACCGAAGCGTAGCTGTTCCCGTCCTGGGGAACCCCGCCCCGGACGCCATCAACATCAACGGCGGCATGGCCGCCGGTGGACCCGAAGCCCCCTTCGGCCCGCGCCGAGCCGGGAAGCTCCGACACTTCGTGGAAGCGCACCTTCTCGACCTGCTGCACGACCAGTTGGGCAATCCGGTCGAACCGCTCGAACCGCACGGACTCGCGCGGGTCGAGATTGATGACGATCACCTTGATCTCTCCACGGTACCCGGCATCGACCGTCCCCGGGGCATTCACGAGGGCCACTCCGCAGCGGGCGGCGAGGCCGGATCGTGGGTGCACGAACGCGGCGTACCCGTCGGGCAGGGCGATCGAAACCCCGGTGGGCAGCACGGCCCGCTCGCCCGGCGCCAGCTCGGCCGCCTCGGTCGTCACGAGGTCGGCCCCGGCGTCTCCGGGGTGCCCGTAGGCCGGAAGGGGAACGTCCGGGTCGACCCGGCGGATCAGCACGTCGACAGGGTGGCGCATCAGGGGTTCACCTCGAAGGCACGGGCCCGCTTGACCTGGTCGGGGTCGGCCATCGCGGCCCGGATCTCGGCCGGCCGGCCGTTCTCGATGAAGTGGTCGACCTTGACTTCGATGAACAGGGCATCGGCGCGTACCGCCACGGGCCCGTCCGGGCCCCCGATCCGGCCGGTCGCCCGGGAGTAGATCTTGCGGCCGTGCACGGCGGTGATCTCGGCGTCGAGGAACAGCACGGTGTCGACGGGGACGGGGCGGACGAAGTCGGTCTCCAGCCGTCCGGTCACCGCGATCGCCCGCAGCAGCCAGTTCAGCGAGCCGAGCGTCTCGTCCAGCGCGGTGGCCAGCACACCGCCGTGCGCCAGGCCGGGGGCGCCCTGGTGGGCGGCCTTCACGGTGAACTCGGCGGTCACGCAGACCCCCTCGCCGGCCCGCGCCTGGAGGTGCAGTCCGTGCGGCTGTCCGCCGCCGCAGCCGAAACAGTGCTCGTAGTGTGCGCCGAGGAGTTCGCCGGGGGCCGGGGCGTCGGGGTGCCGGACCGGTTTCACCGCGTCGGCCGGGGGCGTCAGAGCCGCAGATGTTCCACTCACAGGCGCAGACCTTACCCGCGCGGGTACCCGCCGGTCGCGCCGTGCCAAGCTTGGAGCCATGCAGCCTTCCACACCGCCCTTCGACGAACGTCTCACCGCCCCCCGTTCGTGGTGGCTGATCGCCGTCCTGATCGGCATCGCGTGCGCGCTGATGCTGCTGCCGCTGGGCACTCTGCCGCTGCTCGCCGGTCTCGCGGGCGGCACGGTCCTGTCGGCGGTCGCGGTGAGCTCGTACGGCTCCGCCCGTGTCCGGGTGGTGGCGGGTGCGCTCGTCGCCGGGGACGCGCGGATTCCGGTGTCGGCCCTCGGCCGCGCCGAGGCGCTGGACGCCGAGGAGGCGCGGGCCTGGCGCACGTACAAGGCGGACACCCGTGCCTTCATGCTGCTGCGCAGCTACATCCCGACGGCGGTGCGCGTGGAGGTCACCGACCCCGAGGACCCGACTCCGTACGTCTATCTGTCGACCCGCGACCCGCGGGCACTGGTGGCCGCGCTGAACGCGGCGGTCCCGGCGTAGTCCCTAAGGGCTGTCCCGCAATTCCTGGCGGGACAGCCCTTAGGACCTTTTGCCGGGCGGCTGTTCCAGCGGGGGCAGCTCGGGGAGGCGGTCCCAGGGGACCTGCTTCTTGCGCAGGTCCTTCCTGATGTGCCCGGCGAGCTTCCTGGTGTCGCGCCGGTTCATCACCGCGCCTACCGTGGCGCCGATCAGGAACGGGATGAGGTTCGGCAGGTCGCGCGCCGTGCGCTTCATGATCTGCCGGCGCAGCTCGCGCTTCATATGACCGCCCAGCGCCGCGTCGAGCGTGACGGGCTGCAGGACGTCGATGCCGCGTTCCTCCGTCCAGGAGGTGAGGTAGGCGGTGGAGCGCCGGCCGACGCCGCCCGGTGGCCGCAGGCCGTAGACCTCGTGCAGTTCGGCGACGAGCTTCAGCTCGATCGCGGCGACGCCGGTCAGGTCCGCGGTCAGCTCGGCGAGCATGGCGGGGGGTACGGGCATCATGGCCGCCGCGCCGATTCCGGCGCCGACGGTGGCGCTCGCGCGGCTCGCGCCGGTGACCAGGCGGTCGGCGATCTCCTCCGGCCCGAGGCCGGGAAACTGTTCGCGCAGGGTGGCGAGGTCGCGCACAGGGACGCGGGGAGCGATGGCGATGATCAGGTCCGCGATACGGCCGATCGTCGCCCTGGCGCTCTCCCCGCCCTTGCGAACGCCCCGTTTCACTGAATTCAGACGGCCTGCCCCGGTCACGGGCTCCGTCCTGTCGACCTGTTCGGCCCCATCGGCCGTGTCGACTCCGGCAGCCTCGCGGACTGCCTCGGCTGCTACTTCCGCTGCTTCGAGCGAGGCCGCCAGGCCCCGCTCGTCGTCCTGTCCGTCCGGCGAGGGTGGCAGGGCGGACCGCTCGGCAGGTGCTGTCGCACCTTCTGCCGGGCCTGTACCGCCCTGTTGCGCCTCCGACGACTTCTTGCCCCAGGGGCGCCGCTTACGGAAGGGTGTGTCCCCTGCCACGGCCGACCGGACCTCAGTCGCAGTCGCGGCAGATCGGCTGACCGTTCTTCTCGCGGGCCAGCTGACTGCGGTGGTGGACGAGGAAGCAGCTCATGCAGGTGAACTCATCGGCCTGCTTGGGCAGGACCCGTACGGCCAGCTCCTCGTTGGACAGGTCTGCGCCGGGCAGCTCCAGTCCTTCTGCGGCGTCGAACTCGTCGACGTCGACGGCGGACGCCGTCTTGTCGCTCCGACGCGCCTTCAGCTCTTCAAGGCTGTCCTGATCGACGTCGTCGTCGGTCTTTCGTGGGGTGTCGTAATCCGTTGCCATGTCGCTCTCCCCCTCTGGGTGTCTGCGGGTGTCTCAGCGCACGTAACGCGTGAGAGGCCGGACTTGTGCCCGACCTGAGGCGGAGATTTTGCCTCACATCAAGGTCTGTTACTCAATCGACACCCAAAAGGACCGCTCCGGAGTGATCAGCTTGGGTGGCGTTGGGGACCGTACACGGTCCCGGCGGCGGCCTTCGCAGGCGCCACCCCGTGTACTTCCCGTGATGACGACCCCCGGAAACCCGGCGTTTCGCCGGGTTTCCGATGGGTTCCCTGGTCACGGAACGTGGACAGGGCGATATTCGCTTCTGTGATCGATCACACATGGACTTTCCGGGATCAGGTCCCGAAAATTCCGCTCAAAGCGAACAAAAAATAATCGTTGCGGGAGCGGCTCGCTCCGCCCGTCACACGGGCAGTGAGACACGCATCACAAGACCACCGCCTTCGCGGGGCTCGGCGATGATACGGCCTCCGTGGGCGCGCGCGACGGACCGCGCGATCGACAGGCCGAGCCCGACCCCCTTGTCGCTGCCCGTGCGCTCGGTACGCAGCCGTCTGAAGGGCTCGAAGAGGTTGTCGATCTCGTAGGCGGGCACCACGGGACCGGTGTTCGAGACGACGAGCACCGCCTGACCCGGCAGAAGCTCCGTGCTCACCTCCACCCAGCCGTCCTCCGCCACGTTGTAGCGCACGGCGTTCTGTACGAGGTTGAGCGCGATGCGCTCCAGCAGGACGCCGTTGCCCTGGACGACCGCCGGGGCCAGCGCCACGTGCACCTCCACGCCCTTGGCCTCGGCCTCCCCGCGCGCCTGGTCGACGGCGCGCGAGGCGACCTCGGCGAGGTCGACGGGTTTGCGCTCGACGATCTGGTTGTCGCTGCGGGCGAGCAGCAGCAGGCCCTCGACCAGCTGCTCGCTGCGCTCGTTGGTGGCCAGCAGGGTCTTGCCGAGCTGCTGGAGCTCGGGAGGTGCCTGTGGGTCGGAGAGGTGGACCTCCAGCAGCGTGCGGTTGATGGCCAGCGGGGTGCGCAGCTCGTGCGAGGCGTTCCCGACGAACCGCTGCTGCGCGGTGAAGGCCCGCTCCAGGCGGTCCAGCATGTCGTCGAAGGTGTCGGACAGCTCCTTCAGCTCGTCGTCCGGGCCGTCCAGCTCGATCCGCCTGGACAGGTCCGTACCGGCCACCCGGCGGGCGATGCGGGTGATCCGGCCCAGCGGTGAGAGCACCCGGCCCGCCATCCCGTAACCGAAGGCGAAGGCGATGACGCTCAGGCCCACCAGGGCCAGCAGCGAGCGGTTGAGCAGCGTGTCCAGGGCCTGCTGGCGCTGGTGGTTGACGCAGGAGTTCATCGCCGCGTTCACCGCGCTGGGTGAGCTGCCCTGCTTCAGCAGGTCGCAGACGTCGCTGGACACGTACCCGTCGACGATCTTGAACGGCAGCTCGCTGCCCACGTGCAGGGCCTGGGCGGCCAGCATGTAGATGATCGACAGCAGCAGGATGCCCGCGATCAGGAACATGCCGCCGTACAGCAGGGTGAGCCGTATCCGGATGGTAGGGCGCAGCCAGGGGTAGGCGGGCTCCTGCTGCTTGGGCTCCCAGGTGGGTTTGGGGGGCGCCCCCATGGGCGGCGGTACGGCGGGCACCGGGCTCAGATCCGGTAGCCGGAGCCGGGCACGGTGACGATCACCGGGGGCTCGCCGAGTTTGCGGCGCAGGGTCATGACGGTGACCCGGACGACGTTGGTGAACGGGTCGGTGTTCTCGTCCCAGGCCTTCTCCAGGAGCTGCTCGGCCGAGACGACCGCCCCCTCGCTGCGCATCAGGACCTCCAGGACGGCGAACTCCTTGGGCGCCAGCTGGACCTCCTGGTCGCCCCGGAACACCTCGCGTCGGTTGGGGTCGAGCTTGATGCCGGCCCGCTCCAGGACCGGCGGCAGGGCGACGGTCGTACGGCGGCCGAGCGCCCGGACCCGGGCGGTCAGCTCGCTGAAGGCGAAGGGCTTGGGCAGATAGTCGTCGGCTCCCAGCTCAAGCCCCTCCACGCGGTCGCTGACGTCCCCGGAGGCGGTGAGCATGAGCACCCGGGTGGGCATGCCCAGCTCGACGATCCGGCGGCACACGTCGTCGCCGTGGACCAGGGGGAGGTCGCGGTCCAGCACCACGACGTCGTAGTCGTTGACCTCGATGCGCTCCAGGGCCGCGGCACCGTCGTACACGACATCGACGGCCATGGCCTCGCGGCGCAATCCGGTGGCCACCGCATCGGCGAGCAGCTGCTCGTCCTCCACGACGAGTACGCGCACGGCGCTTCCTTCCCTAGAACTTCGCAAGCGGTCTTCACCACGGGCCTCACGGCGTCCGGAACGGACCGGCCGCCGGTGCCGCGGGCGTGCCCCGGCACACCCCGTGCGGCTCCATCCTGCCCGGAACGCGTATAAACCGGCGGTAAGACGGTACGGTCCGACCTGCGGCTTCAAGGAAACAACGGGATTTTTGGGCCAGTTGAGGTTTCTCTGAGGTTCGAGCGGGGGAGGACGCATTCACACCCCGCGATCACGTCTTTTATGTGGCGTGCCACAGGCCCCTCCGTCCCCGGAGAGTGCGTGATCACCCGCCCTACCGCCTCGGCGGAGGGAAATCCGGGCACACCCCCGTGCCACCGACCCACGATGAGGGGGCGCTTCATGGACGCTTTCACCGCAGGTCTGCTGCAACGCATCAGGACCACCGAGTCCGATCTCACGAAAGCACGCGAGACGGGCGACGATTTCCTCGCGGACGTCGAGCAGAGCGAACTCGACGACCTTCATCGCCTCGCCGCCGAGCACGGTGTTCAGATCAGCACGGCGACGAACGCCTGAACCGTCGCGAGAGGGCCCCGGGACCGCCGCAGGGCGGCCACGGGGCCCTCTTCATGCCCGTCCCCACCGGGAGGCGGCCAGGGCCTCCTGGCGGGCGTGGCCCAGTCAGTCGTGCCAGGCGCCCAGCTCCTCCAGGAGGGTCTGGAGGGGTTCGAAGACACCGGGGGACGCGGCCACCATCAGCTCCCCGTCGCCGGGGCGGCCGGGACGTCCGCCGGTCAGGGCGCCCGCCTCCCGGGCGATGAGGTCGCCGGCGGCCAGGTCCCACGGGTGCAGGCCGCGCTCGTAGTAGCCGTCGAGCCGGCCCGCGGCCACGTCGCAGAGGTCGATCGCGGCCGAGCCGCCGCGCCGGATGTCCCGCAGGCCGGGGATCAGCCTGCGCGCCACCTCGGCCTGGTGCGCCCGGACGTCCGCGACGTAGTTGAAGCCGGTCGACACGAGGGCCTCGGCGAGCGGCGCGGCGGGGCGGCAGCGCAGCCGGACGGGGGTGTCGCCGTGGATCCCGCCGGTGACGTACGCGCCGCCGCCGAGTACCGCGTGGTACGTCTCCTGGCGCATCGGGGCCGCCACCACCCCGGCGACCCGCTCGCCGTGCAGTTCCACGCCGATGGAGACGGCCCAGGTGGGCAGCCCGTAGAGGTAGTTCACCGTGCCGTCGAGCGGGTCGATGACCCAGCGCACGCCACTCCTGCCCTCGGTGGTCGATCCCTCCTCGCCGAGGAAGCCGTCGTAGGGGCGGCGCTCGGCCAGGAATCCGGTGATCAGCTTCTCGGCGGCGATGTCCATCTCGGTGACGACGTCCACCGGGCTGGACTTGGTCGCGGCCACGCCCAGCCGGGCGGGGCGCCCGTCGCGCAGCAGCCGGCCGGCGAGCTCGGCGGCCTCCAGGGCGAGATCGAGCAGGGTGTGCGACACGTCGGGGTCGGTCACGGCGCTCCCAAAGGGGTGAGAAGGGCGGGGTCGGTCGGGCGGCTGCTACGCGTACGGACTGTCGGCGCCCGCGGCGGCGGGCTTGGGCGTCCTGGCCGGGCAGCAGCCCACCGGGCACAGGTCGTGGCTCGCGCCGAGCGTTCCGAGCGCGCACGGCCGCGGCGGGCGGCCCCGCTCGGTGGCGGCCCGTTCGAGGACTAGGTCGCGCACGGCCGCGGCGAACCTCGGATCGGCGCCGACCGTCGCGGACCGGCGGACCGGCAGGCCCAGCTCGGCGGCCTTGGCGGTGGCCTCGGTGTCGAGGTCGTACAGGACCTCCATGTGGTCCGAGACGAAGCCGATGGGCGCCATCACCACGGCGGGGACGCCCTCGCCGTGGAGCGATTCGAGGTGGTCGCAGATGTCGGGTTCCAGCCAGGGGATGTGCGGGGCCCCGCTGCGCGACTGGTAGACGAGCCGCCAGGGGTACTCGACACCGGTCCGCTCGCGCACCGCGTCGACGATCAGGCGGGCGACGTCCAGATGCTCGGCGACATAGGCGCCGCCGTCGCCGTGCGCCTCGACGGGGCCCGAGGTGTCGGCGGCCGAGAGGGGGATGGAGTGCGTGGTGAAGGCCAGGTGCGCCCCCGTACGCACGTCGTCGGGCAGGTCCGCCAGCGAGGCGAGCACACCCTCCACCATGGGCTCGACGAAGCCGGGGTGGTTGAAGTAGTGCCGCAGTTTGTCCACGCGAGGCAGGGGAAGACCCTCGGCCTCCAGGGCGGCCAGCGACTCGGCGAGGTTCTCGCGGTACTGCCGGCAGCCGGAGTAGGAGGCGTAGGCGCTGGTCGCCAGGACGGCGATGCGGCGGTGGCCGTCGGTGACCATCTCGCGCAGCGTGTCGGTGAGGTAGGGGGCCCAGTTGCGGTTGCCCCAGTAGACCGGCAGACCGAGCCCGTGCTCGGAGAAGTCCTTGCGCAGCGCGTCGAGCAGGGCCCTGTTCTGGGCGTTGATCGGACTGACGCCCCCGAACAGGAAGTAGTGCTTGCCGACCTCCTTGAGCCGCTCCTCGGGGATTCCCCGGCCGCGGGTCACGTTCGCGAGGAACGGGACCACGTCGTCCGGGCCTTCGGGGCCTCCGAAGGAGAGCAGCAGCAGGGCGTCGTAGGGGGCGGGATCGCGCAGATCGGACATGGCATCGATCCTGCCACCCGTGCCGGGAGCCGGTCCCACCGACATCCGGACCGGAGCATCCGGCCGGGCCCCGCCGGGCGTGCGGCGGGTGCCGGAAGGGTGTGCGGGGGCCGTGAGTATGATCCCCCTCCAACCGGCCGGTAACCCGTCGTTCCGTCCGGGGGCACCACCGGCCCTGGGCCGGTTCCTAGGGAAGGGCGCGGGGAAGATGACCGAGACCTACGCACGGACGGCGACGAGCCCGTGGCGCAACTGGGCGGGGAATGTCACCGCCCGCCCGGCACGGACCGTGTCCCCCGCTTCCGTGGACGAACTGGCCGAGGCGCTGCGCAGGGCGTCCCAGGACGGGCTGCGGGTGAAGCCGGCCGGCACCGGCCACTCCTTCACGGCGGCCGCGGCCACCGACGGGCTGCTGATCCGGCCCGACCTGCTGACGGGCATCCGCGCGATCGACCGCACGGCGATGACGGTGACGGTCGAGGCCGGAACCCCGCTGAAGCGGCTCAACGCCGCGCTGGCCCGCGAGGGCCTCTCGCTCACCAACATGGGCGACATCATGGAGCAGACGGTGGCCGGGGCCACCTCCACCGGCACGCACGGCACCGGCCGCGACTCGGCGTCCATATCGGCGCAGATACGCGCCCTGGAGCTGGTCACCGCGGACGGCACGGTGCTGACCTGCTCGGAGACCGAGAACGCCGACGTGTTCGCGGTCGCCCGGATCGGGCTCGGCGCGCTGGGCGTCATCACGGCGATCACCTTCGCCGTGGAACCGGTCTTCCTGCTGACCGCCCGCGAGGAACCGATGGCCTTCGACAAGGTCACGGCGGAATTCGACCAGTTGGTGACCGAGAACGAGCACTTCGAGTTCTACTGGTTCCCGCACACCGGGAACTGCAACACCAAGCGCAACAACCGGAGTGCGGGCCCGGCGGCCCCGCCCGGGAAGCTCAGCGGCTGGATCGACGACGAGCTGCTGTCCAACGGCGTCTTCCAGGTGGCCTGCTCGCTCGGCCGGGCGGTGCCCGCCACGATCCCCTCGATCGCCAAGCTCTCCAGCCGGGCCCTGTCCGCGCGTACGTACACCGACATCCCGTACAAGGTGTTCACCAGCCCGCGCCGGGTGCGGTTCGTGGAGATGGAGTACGCGCTGCCGCGTGAGGCCGCCGTCGAGGCGCTGCGGGAGGTCCGGGCGATGGTCGACCGCTCGCCGCTGCGGGTCAGCTTCCCCGTGGAGGTGCGCACCGCTCCGGCCGACGACATCGCGCTCTCCACGGCCTCGGGCCGGGAGAGCGCGTACATCGCCGTCCATCTGTACCGGGGCACGCCCTACCAGGCGTACTTCACGGCGGTCGAGCGGATCATGACCGCGCACGGCGGCCGCCCGCACTGGGGAAAGATCAATACGCGTGACGCCGCGTACCTCTCGGGGGTGTACCCGCGCTTCGGCGAGTTCACGGCCGTACGGGACCGGCTGGACCCGGACCGCCTGTTCGCCAACGACTACCTGCGCCGGGTCCTGGGCGACTGACCGGCGGGCCGGGGCTCACTCCCCCGCGTCGGTGCCGCCCGGCGCGGGCGCGCCGTCCGTGGCCGTGGGGCCGGGCGTCGCGTCCTGCCCGTCGTCCGTGGTGCCCGGGGTGGGCGTGGGCGACGGCTGGACGCCGCTGCCCGCCGGGTCGGACGGGGTGGGTGTGGGCGTCGGGCCCTGCGTGGAGCTGTCGTCCCGGTCCTGCCGCGGGCCGGTGGTGCCGTGCTCGTCGCCCCGGTCATCGGTGCCAGGGGTCGCCGTGCTGTCGTCCCGGGCCGGGTCCGTGGGGCCGGCGCCGTGCTCCGGGACGTCCTTGGTGCCGGAGGGCGCCGGAGTGGCCGGTCCCGGGTGGTTCTCGCCGCGTACGACGGAGCCGACCGTGGTGCCCCGGCCGCCGCTCAGGTCGTTGCCGGAGATCAGCTCGAACGTGGTGATGCCCGCCATCGAGACCACGAACACCGCCGCGGCGCCGATCGCCGAACGCTTCCAGCCGCGCACCCGGGTGCCGTGCGTGGTCGCCTCCGAGAACGCGTCGTCGGCCCCGGGGGCGGCCGGCACCTGACGCAGGACGGTGGTGGCGTCCGGCGCGGGAAGGGCGGTCGTCCCCTCTACATGCCGCAGCACGGTCGTCTCGTCACTGTCCACGCGGCGCAGGACCGTGGTGGCGTCGTCCACCGCTCCCAGCAGGACGGTCTCGTCCGCAGGCGTCTCGCCGCCGGCCGGGGCCTGCTGCCGTACGGTCGTCCGTCGGGTGTGGACCGTCACCTCACGGCCCGGGTGCGTCACCTGAACGGTGACCTCGCGTATCTGCTCACCCGTACGGCGGAAGAAGTGCTGGAACACCGAGCCGCCGCAGGTGGCCACGATGCTCATGACTCCGGCCCCCGCGATGGTTCCGTACACGCCCAGCTGGGAAGCCGCCACGGCCGCCGCCACCGCCGCGACCGCACTGCCCGCGACCTGGGGCAAGCTCAGATCGATCCGCCTCTCCTTGGGTTCTATGTCACTTTCCGGCTTCTGCACCATTTCCAGCCCTTGATTGACATCTCTCCCACCATGCACCAACTAGGGACATGCGAACGAAGCCGAAAGTTCCGGTTGCGTGGATTGTGTGAAGCACGACACGGATCAGGGACGATCGGCGTTCGGAGGGGTAGGTCAACTCCCGCACCCGAGGAGAACTTCGACGGCGCGGCGGTCCACCCACATGGCCCGAATGGAGTACTGTGGCGAGCCCTGGGGCCGGACTCCCGCGTGGGTGTCCGGAACCTTCGGGAGGGGGCCGAAGGAGGCACTCGATCCGGCGGCGCACGGCATCACACGGCGGCCTGCTACACGGAGTGACCATCGGTCACTTTGCGTTGCGCACGGGCTACCGTGTCATACCGGCGAGCGCGGGCTCACGCCCGACACGCCGGGCAACACGGCAATGTTGTGGCAGGCTGCACCCGGGCAGGCCACACTCGACTAGCGGAAGCAGCGACGCACGTGACGTCGGCAGGCACCACCCGGGAGGTCCCCATGCCCGAACTGCGTGTCGTGGCCGTCTCCAACGACGGCACACGACTGGTGCTCAAGGCTGCGGACAGCACGGAGTACACGCTTCCGATCGACGAGCGGCTGCGAGCCGCCGTGCGCAACGACCGCGCCCGGCTCGGCCAGATCGAGATCGAGGTGGAGAGCCACCTCCGCCCCCGCGACATCCAGGCCCGGATACGAGCCGGCGCCTCCGCGGAGGAGGTCGCCCAGTTCGCCGGAATCCCCGTCGACCGTGTCCGCCGCTTCGAGGGCCCCGTGCTCGCGGAGCGCGCCTTCATGGCCGAGCGGGCCCGGAAGACTCCCGTGCGCCGTCCCGGCGAGAACACCGGCCCCCAGCTCGGCGAGGCGGTGCAGGAGCGGCTGCTGCTGCGCGGCGCCGACAAGGAAACCGTCCAGTGGGACTCGTGGCGCCGCGACGACGGCACCTGGGAGGTCCTCCTGGTGTACCGGGTCGCAGGTGAGCCGCACTCGGCGAGCTGGACGTACGACCCGCCGCGCCGGCTGGTCCAGGCCGTCGACGACGAGGCGCGTTCGCTGATCGGCGAGACGGACGAGGTCGCGGCGCCTGAGCCCAGCTTCCCGTTCGTCCCCCGGATCGCCCGGCTGCCGCGCGACCGGCCACTGGACCGCGCGCTGGACCGGCAGATCGAGCGCCCGGCCCCGCCGCCTCCCCCCGAGCCCGAGGAGCGCGTCGGCGGGGTGACGGCCAGCGAGCGCGATTCGCTCACCAGCCTGCTGGAGGCGGTCCCCAGCTTCCGCGGTGACATGGTCGTACCGGAACGGCCGTCGCCGCCCGAGCCCCCGGCCATCGAGCCGGCCGCGCAGGAGCCGGAGGCCGAGGAGCCGCCGGCCGCATCGGCGGGCGCGGGCTCCGCGTACGCGGACGTCCTGATGCCGCGCGCGGTCGCCGGCCACCGCGACCGGCTGACCGGGACGACGGACCGGCAGGCGGAGGCGGACGGGGTCCGCCCCGGGCGCCGGGCAGCGGTGCCGAGCTGGGACGAGATCGTCTTCGGCACACGCCGCAAGAAGCAGGACTGAGAAGGTCCAGGCAGCATGACGGGGGCCCTCGCGCAGTTACGCAAGGGCCCCCGTGCGCCGTACCGGCGCAACCGGCCGCGCCGGTTCTGCGGCGAGGTCCCGTTACTGGGGATCGGGCCCGGTCGCGACGGGGCGCGACGCGTCGCCGGACCACTGAGACCAGGAGCCCGCGTAGAGCGCGGCCCGGTGCCCGGCGAGCTCCAGCGCCAGCACCTGCTGGGCCGCGGAGACACCCGAGCCGCAGTAGACGCCCACCCCGGTGGTGCCGTCACCGGCGCCCAGCCCGGCAAACCGGGCGGCCAGGCGCTCGGGGCTCAGAAGGCGCCCGTCCGCGTCCACGTTCTCCCCGGTCGGGGCCGAGACCGCGCCCGGAATGTGCCCGCCGACCCGGTCGATCGGCTCCACATCGCCCCGGTAGCGCTCGGCCGCCCGCGCGTCGAGCAGCAGGCCCGAGCGGGCCAGAGCTGCGGCGCCGTCCGCGTCGAGCAGCGGCAGCGCCCCGGGCGCCGGCACGAAGTCGCCCTCCACGGGGTGGGGCGTCTCCTTCGACAACTCCCCCGTCCAGGCGGCGAGACCCCCGTCCAGCACCCGCACGTCGCGGTGCCCCGCCCAGCGCAGCAGCCACCAGGCACGGGCCGCCGCCCAGCCCTGCCCTCCGTCGTAGACGACGACCGGAGTGTCCTTTCCGACCCCGGCACGGCGCATCACGGCGCCGAAATCCGCCGGGTCGGGCAGCGGGTGACGGCCGCCGTCCCCCGGCGGAGCGGCGAGCTCCGTGTCGAGGTCGACGAAGACCGCGCCGGGGATGTGCGCCGCCTCGTAGTCGGACCGGCCGTGCGGCCCGCCGAGCTGCCAACGTACGTCCAGGAGCACCGGCGGACGTGGCCCCGCCAGTTCGCTCACACATTCGGATGCGGAGATGATGGGCTTCATGCGTGCCATCCTCGCGCAGGCGCCCGGCCGCCCGGAACAACGGCCGAGCCGCCATACCCCGACAAACCGGGCCACCTGCACCGAGATCCCGGAGAAGACGGCGCGGCCGGAGCGCATCGCGTGCCCGGTGGTGTCAACATCTGCACGGGGCGTACACGACCCGCACCGCACCACGGCGCGGCTGCCCCGTTCCCCCGTACGGCCACCACGATGGTCCGAGGAGAGTGACGATGACCGAGGCTGCCGCTCGGCGTACACCCGGAACACCTTGCTGGGTGAGCCTGATCGTGCACGGCCTGCGCACGACCCAGAACTTCTACGCCGAGCTGTTCGGCTGGGAGTTCGGCCCCGGCCCCGAGCAGCTCGGCCCGTACGTGCGGGCACTGATCGACGGGAAGGAGGTCGCGGGCATCGGCCAGCTGCCGCCCGACCGGCACCTCCCGATCGCCTGGACGACCTATCTGGCCACCGACGACGCCGATCTGACGGCTGAGTCGATCCGCGCCTGCGGCGGCACGGTCGGTGTCGGGCCGCTGGACGCGGGTGAGGCGGGCCGGATGGCCATCGCGTCCGATCCGAGCGGCGCCGTCTTCGGGATCTGGCAGGCGGCCGCGCATCTGGGCACCTCGCTGGCCGGGGCGCCCGGCACCCCCGTCTGGAACGAACTGGTGACCCGGGAGACCTCCTCGGTCGCCAAGTTCTACCAGGCGGTCTTCGGCTACGAGTCCAAGGCCGTCGTCTCGGCGGACTTCGACTATCAGACCCTGCACATCGAAGGCCGTCCGGTGGCCTCGCTGCACGGAGTCGGTCATGCGCTGCTGCGCGACCGGGGCCCGCACTGGATGACGTACTTCGAAGTCGCCGACACCGACGACGCCGCCCGTCAGGTGGCGGAGCTCGGCGGGCAGGTCCTGAGCCCTCCGCGCGAGAGTCCGAGCGGGAGAGTGGCGACGGTCGCGGACCCGGAGGGCGCGGTGTTCACGATCCAGCGGTCGGCGGAGAGCTGACGGCGCTCCGCACCCGGAGCCAGGGCGCCGGCCCCGGTCGCGTACCGAGCCGGGTCAGTGCGGCGTGGACCTAGGGCCTGTCCGGCGGATCTCTGCGGGCCCGCGGCGTCTGGCACGCACTCTCGCCGCACGCCCGGATCACCCGAGTACGTCCGGTACGAGGGCGATCCGGGCGCACGCCGAGGAGTGGGGTCTCCCCTGTTCGAGCGGAGCCGAGAACTCGGGGATGCACCGGACGCCGCGGGCTGATCCACGAAGATCCGCCGGACAGGCCCTGGCCGATCTCGTCGCGCGCGTCGGCGCCGGTTGCCCGCTGCGGGCGGCCGGCTGAGGGATGGGCCGTGCCGGGGTCAGGCGGAGGACACCGGCAGGACGTCCGGGGAGAGCGCGCCCGCCTGTGTGGACGCCGCGGTCGCCCGGCGGCGGTGGTGGCGGCGGCAGAGCACCTCGTAACCGACCTCGCCCGCCGGGCGGTTCACATCGCCGACGACGACCTGCGCGCCCTCGACGACCATGTCGCCGTCTACGGTCCGCGCGTTGTGGGTGGCGCGGGCGCCGCACCAGCACAGGGCCTCCACCTGGAGCGCCTCTATCCGGTCGGCCAGCTCGACCAGCCGCTGCGAGCCGGGGAACAGCCTGGTGCGGAAGTCCGTCGTGATGCCGAACGCGAAGACGTCCATCTCCAGGTCGTCCACAACCCGGGCCAGCTGATCGATCTGGTCGGGCGCCAGGAACTGCGCCTCGTCCACGATCACGTAGTCGACCCGGGCGCCCTTGGACAGCTGGGCGACCAGATACGCGTAGAGGTCCATGCCCTCGTCCGCCTCGACCGCCTCCGTCACCAGGCCCAGCCGGGAGGACAGCTTCCCCTCCCCCGCCCGGTCGTCCCGGGTGAAGATCACGCCCTGAAGCCCCCTGGCCGAGCGGTTGTGGCCGATCTGGAGGGCCAGCGTGCTCTTTCCGCAGTCCATCGTTCCGGAGAAGAACACAAGCTCGGGCATGAGGGGTTGAGCACCTTTCGGAACGGGCGGGGAGAGCGGCGGGACACAACGGCAGGGGTTACGAGCGTACTTCCAGGAGCGGGACGAGCTGCTCGACGGGGGTCATCGAGCCGTGCATGCCGACCATGGCCGACTCGTGCGGCTCGTTGCGGGAGGCGATGATCACCACGTCGTCGTGGGCGGCCGCGACCACGTCGCCGATCCTGCCGTGGACCCGCTCGTCGATCCGCGGGCCGAACCAGCCGGCCGCGACGGCCTCGTCCCGGCTCGCCACCCAGAACTGCTCGCCCAGCACCTCGCGCCAGACGGTGAGCACGTCCGACTCGGCGCCCGGGACCGCGTACACGTGCCGGGCGCGGCCCTCGCCGCCGAGCAGCGCGACGCCCGCGCCCAGCTCCCAGTCCTCGTCGAAGTCGATCCGGGACTGCTCGTCGAACGGGATGTCGATCATCCCGTGGTCGGCGGTGATGTAGAGGGCCGAGCGCGGCGGGAGCTTCTCGGCCAGGCGCTGGGCCAGCCCGTCGACGTACATCAGCTGTCCGCGCCAGGCGTCGGAGTCGGTGCCGAAGCGGTGCCCCTTGCCGTCGACCTCGCTGTAGTACGTGTAGACGAGCGAGCGGTCGCCCGCGGCCAGCCGCTCGGCGGCGGTGTCCATCCGTTCCTCGCCGGTGAGCCGGCCGAGGAAGGAGCCGCCGCTGAGCGCGACCTTGGTCAGGGGGGTCTGCTCGAAGGCCGGGGCGGAGACCTGCGCGGTACGGACCCCGGCGGCGTCGGCGAGCTGGAAGACGGTGGGGTGGGGCTGCCAGGCCTTCGGCGGGGTCCACGGATTCCAGCGGAGCTGGTTCATCAGCTCGCCGGTCTGCGGATTGCGGACCGCGTAGCCGGGAAGGCCGTGCTCGCCGGGGGGCAGCCC
The DNA here is from genome assembly GCF_000373645.1 of Streptomyces sp. ATexAB-D23. Taxonomy (GTDB): domain Bacteria; phylum Actinomycetota; class Actinomycetes; order Streptomycetales; family Streptomycetaceae; genus Streptomyces; species Streptomyces castrisilvae. The sequence goes on from NZ_KB892007.1 coordinate 65,651, forward strand.
GGTGCCGACCGAGGCCAGCGAGGTCGCGGTGGTGGCCGGGAAGCCCGCGGTGATCGGGCGGCCCGTGCCGCCGCGCGAGCCGGGCAGCAGGGAATGCAGGAACGGGGCCTCGTCGGGGTGGGCCTTGATCTGCTCCCAGCCGAGGCCGTCGATGAGGAAGACGCAGTTGCGGTCGGCGGGGGTGAGCTCACCGATCGCCGCGGTGAAGCCGGGCACTTCCTGGCCCGCGAGGAGGGTCGGCAGCAGATCGGCGAGCGAGCCGCTGCCGTACTCCGGGACGGGGGCCGTGTCGACGGGCAGCAGGACAGGATCCTGCCAGGCCGGCTGGGCCATCAGCGGCCGGCCGCCGCGGTCGCGGCCGTGGCCTCGGAGAGCGCCTGGGCGAAGGCGAGGGTCTGGCGCACGGTGTCCGGGCCGTCGCCGGCCTCGCTGACCCGCAGGCTCAGGTCGTCGGCGGTGGAGTTGCCGGTGTAGCCGTGGTCGGCCTCGCAGTTGGGGTCGCCGCAGGCGGCGGGCTCCAGGTCGATCCGGGAGACCGCGCCCCAGCCGATGGTCAGGACGACCTCGCGGGGCAGGGTGCCCGGGACGTACTTCTCCGGGTTGGCCACGACCCGGCTGACCACGACCGAGGAGATCCGGTCGAGCTTGACCGACTCGGTGGAGGTGGTGGCGTACGGCGACGGGGAGCTGGTGTCGGCGTTCTGCTCGTCGGTGTGGCTGACGATGAAGCGGGTGTCCGTGAGCACCAGCACGGTGACGTGCCGGCGCACCTCGTTGGAGTCGAAGGTCGTCTCCTGGTGCACCAGGTACGAAGCGACCGGCTCACCGCCCACGGCGGCCTCCACCGCCTCGGCCACGAGGGCCGGGTAGTAGCCGCTGCGCTCGATCGCCGCGCGCAGCCCCTGGGTCGTCGTACCGGTCTTAGCCATGGGGACCATCCTACGGGGGACGGAAGGCTGCCGGGGACGCCGCTGCGCCCCTGTGCGGGCGGGGTCCAGCGGGTCTCCAGCCGTTCGGGGTCAGTAGTTGGACAGGCGGCGCGGGCCCAGGTCGTTGCGGGCCGGGGGCGGCGAGAGGCGGACGCTAGCCCCGAGGACGGAGAGCCCCTGAGGGGCGACCACGACCGGTTCCAGGGCGATGGACACCACTTCGGGGTGGTCGTCGACCAGCCTGGATACCCGCAGCAGCAGTTCCTCCAGCGCGGCGGTGTCCACAGGGGCCGAGCCGCGCCAGCCGAAGAGGACGGGGGCGGCCCGGATGGAGCGGATCAGTTCGGCGGCGTCGCGGTCGGTGGCCGGGACCAGGCGGTGGGCGGTGTCGCCGAGGAGTTCGGAGGGCGCGCCGGCCAGGCCGAAGGAGAGGACGGCGCCCGCGGCCGGGTCGATGGTGGCCCGCACGACGGTGTCGACGCCGCGCGGGGCCATGGCCTGGACGACGGGCCGCAGCTCCGCGGGCTTGCCGAGCAGTTCGGTCAGATCGCCGTACGCGCGGCGCAGCGCGGCCTCGCTGTCGAGGTCGAGACGTACGCCGCCGAGGTCGGCCCGGTGGCGCAGATGGGGCGCGGTCGTCTTCAGCGCCACCGGGTAGCCGAGCAGGGCGGCGGCGGCCACCGCCTCCTCGGGTCCGGGGGCCGGCAGCGTGGGGCGTACGGCGATGCCGTAGCAGGCGAGCAGTTCGCGGGCCTCGTCATGGCCCAGCGGCCGGCCGCGCGGGTCGGGGTCCTGGCCGAGCAGGGCGTCGATGCGGGCGGCGGCGCCCTGCGCGTCGATGGTGTCGTCGAGGAAGTCGGGCACCTTGCCGGGCACCGCGGCCTGGCGTCGCCACTGGGCGTACCGCACGGCTTCGGCGAGGGCCCGGACGGCGCGTTCGGCGGCGGGGTAGGCGGGGATGCGGCCGGCGGGGCGGGTCGCGTCGGGCGCCTCGGGGGCGGTGTCGTCCGTGGCGGGCGGCGGCGCGGGAGCCTCCTGCGCCGCGGTGAAGGGCCGCGCGGCCGGGCGCCGCTGGGCCACGGTGCTGGTGGCGGCGGCCAGGGCCTCGGCGAGGCCGCCGATCTCCACATGGACCACGGCGACGGGCTTGGCGGGTCCGGTGGCGGCCGCCGCGTGCAGGGCGGTGGCCAGGACCTCGCCGTCCCCCGACTCCGCCTCGCCGTCCTCGCCGACCCAGGGGATGGCCGTTACGATCACGGCGTCGCAGTCCCCGTCGGCCAGCGCCCCGGCCAGCGCGTCCCGGAAGTCCTGCGGGGTGGCGGAGGTGGTGAGGTCGACGGGCGGGCGCGGGCGGAGGCCCTCGGCCAGGCAGACGTCGTAGGTGAGCAGGCCGAGGGACTCGGAGTTGCCGAGGATCGCGACGCGTCCGCCCGCCGGGAGCGGCTGGTCGGCGAGGAGCAGGCCCGCGTCGACCATCTCGGTGACCGTGTCGACGCGGATCACGCCCGCCTGCCGCATCAGCGCGGAGACCGTCGCGTCGGGGATGCGGCTGACGGGGACCGCGTGGCCGGGCGGGGTGGAACCGCTGTGCCGGGCGCCCTTGACCACGACGACCGGCTTCACGGCGGCGGTGCGGCGGGCGAGGCGGGTGAACTTGCGGGGGTTGCCGAGCGACTCCAGGTAGAGCAGGGCGACGTCGGTGTCCGGGTCGTCGTACCAGTACTGGAGGAAGTCGTTGCCGGAGATGTCGGCGCGGTTGCCGGCCGAGATGAAGGTGGAGAGGCCCGCGCCGCGCCGGTAGAGCCCGGAGAGCAGGGCGATACCGATCGCGCCGGACTGGGTGAAGAGGCCGATGCGCCCGGAGGCGGGCCGTTCCGGGGCGAGGGAGGCGTTGAGCCGGACCGCCTCGGCGTTGTTGATGATGCCGAAGGCGTTGGGTCCGATGATCCGCATGCCGTACGAACGGGCCTGGCGCACCAGTTCGCGCTGGCGCTCGCGGCCTTCGGCGCCCCACTCGGCGTACCCGGCGGAGAGCACCACCAGGCCCTGGACGCCGTGTTCGCCGCAGTCCGCGACGGCTTCCGGGACCCGGTCGGCCGGTACGGCGACGACGGCGAGGTCGACGGGTTCGCCGATCTCGCCCAGGGAGCGGTGGGCGGGGACCCCGTCGATCGTGGACCGGTCGGCGGCGAGGGCGCTGTTCACCGCGTAGGCGCGGCCGGTGAAGCCCGCGCCGAGCAGGTTGCGCAGGACGGTGCGGCCGACGCCGCCGGGGGTGCGGCCGGCCCCGATGACCGCGACGGAGCCGGGGGCGAGCAGGCGCTGCACGGAGCGGGCCTCGGCGCGCTGTTCCCGGGCGCGCTGGACGGCCAGGGACTCGGCGGTGGGTTCGAGGTCCAGGGTGAGGTGGACGGAACCGTCCTCGAAGCTGCGCTGCTGGGTGTAGCCGGCGTCCCGGAACACCTTGATCATCTTGGTGTTGGCGGGCAGTACCTCGGCGGCGAAGCGGCGGATGCCGCGCTCGCGGGCGACGGCCGCGATGTGTTCGAGCAGGGTCGAGGCCACGCCCCGGCCCTGGTGGGCGTCCTGGACGAGGAAGGCGACCTCGGCCTCGTCGGCGGGGGCGGAGGCGGGCCGGCCGGTCGCGTCGATCCGGTCGTAGCGGACGGTGGCGATGAACTCGCCGCCCACCGTGACGGCGAGGCCCACCCTGTCGACGTAGTCGTGATGGGTGAAGCGGTGGACGTCCTTGGCGGAGAGCCGGGGGTAGGGGGCGAAGAAGCGGTAGTACTTCGACTCGTCGGAGACCTGCTCGTAGAAGCTGACCAGGCGTTCGGCGTCGTCCGTGGTGATGGGCCTGATCCGCGCGGTGCCGCCGTCGCGGAGCACCACGTCAGCCTCCCAGTGATCGGGGTAGGCGTGATGCGGACTCTGCTCCGGAGAGGGCTGCATGGGCCAAGCCTACGGCGGTCCCACCGGTCGCGGGGGGCTCGGGGCCGGGGCACTCTGGGGGTCCGGACGACGGTACGGTGCGGGGCGCGGGAGGGCTCGCGGGTCGACCCGGAGCATCGCGCACCACATGAGAGACTGGTCTAGACAACCATTGAATCGTGAAGGGCAGAACCATGGCTGAGCGCCGCGTCAACGTCGGTTGGGCCGAGGGCCTGCACGCCCGCCCCGCTTCCATCTTCGTCCGTGCCGCTACGGCTTCCGGCGTTCCCGTCACCATCGCCAAGGCGGACGGCAACCCGGTGAACGCGGCCTCCATGCTCGCGGTGCTCGGGCTCGGGGCGCAGGGCGGCGAGGAGATCGTCCTCGCGTCCGAGGCGGACAACGCCGAGGCCGCTCTGGACCGTCTGGCCAAGCTGGTGGCCGAGGGGCTCGAGGAGCTTCCGGAGACCGTCTGAGTCCGCGCGGCCACGATCGCCGGAATTCTCGCGGGAAAGCCGCGGCCCCCTTCACGAGGTGCCGCGGCTTTTTCGTGCGCGCACATGTACGGGTAATACGGCGAAGGCGCACACAGAATAATCGGGCGGCCTCTTTTTTACGTGTTTTTACGCACGCCTTTCTTTCTTTGTACGCGCCCTTTGTTAATTCCGGCCGCTCGCGGTGTTTACGGCACGTTGCGAGGTCCTCACACGGGTGGCGCGGGGGACGGTGGCCGGCCGCGCGGGGTGGCGCAGCCGGTGCGTGGCGCCCGCCCGTTCGGCGAGCTGCGCGGCCAGGGCCCTCGCCCGCTCCGCGTCGCCGCGCGCCACGGCGTCCACGAGCGCGCCGTGCTCGGCCCAGGCGTCGGCCGGTCGGGCCGGCTGGTCGACCGCGTACATCCAGGCGGTCTTGTGCCGCAGCTGGGTGAGCAGGGCGATGAGGCCGGGGCTGCCGGATGCCTGGGCGAGCGTCTCGTGGAACCAGCCGCCCAGGGAGCGCAGGTCCTCGCCCTCGCCCCGGCGGGCGCGCTCCTGGCCGAGTCTGACCAGGCCGCGCAGCACCTTGAGGTGGGCGTCGGTGCGGCGCAGGGCGGCACGGGCCGCGCCGAGCGGCTCCAGCAGCATGCGGACCTCCAGGAGGTCGGCGGCCTCCTGCTCGGACGGCTCGGCGACGCAGGCTCCGGCGTGTCTGCGGGTGACCACGAAGCCCTCGGACTCCAGGGTGCGCAGCGCCTCCCGTACGGGGACGCGGGAAACCCCGTAACGCCGCGCGAGCACCTCCTCGGTGAGCCGGCTGCCGCGTTCGAAGACACCGGAGACGATGTCGTCACGGATTGCCGTGCATACCGAATGCGCTGGAACACGCATGTCCGAACCTCCGCCTCAATCCCCGCGAACAGCAGCCGATCGACACCTCTGCTGCGACTCTATTGCAATGCGCTCGCATTTCCGATGCCGGGCGGGAATTCATGAATATCTTTTGGTCACGGGCGGGTCCGGGCACGGCGAAGGCCCCGGCACGGTGCCGGGGCCTTCGCCGTGGAGTCGGGCGGTCGGTCAGACGGTCACGCCGTGGGCGCGCAGGTAGGCGACCGGGTCCATGTCGGAGCCGTACGAGGGGGTGGTGCGGGCCTCGAAGTGGAGGTGCGGGCCGGTGGAGTTCCCGGTGGAGCCTGAGAGCCCGATCCGCTGACCGGCACCGACGCTCTGGCCGACGGTGACGCCGATCGAGGAGAGGTGGCCGTACTGGGTGTACGTGCCGTCCGTCATCCGGAGCACGATGTTGTTGCCGTACGCCCCGCCCCAGCCGGCCTCGACGACCGTGCCGGCGCCGACGGCGACGACGGAGCTGCCGGAGGCGGCATGGAAGTCGATGCCGGAGTGGCTGCCGGAGGACCACAGCGAGCCGCTGGACTTGTAGCCGGTGGTCACGTAGGAGCCGGCGACGGGGAGCTGGTAGGAGGTGCCCGGGGTGGCGCGGGCGGAGGAGCGAGCCGCGCGGGACGCGGTCTCGCGGGCCTTCTCGGCACGGGCGGCCGCCTCGGCCTTCGCCTTGGCCTTCGCCTTGGCCCTGGCAGCCTTCTCCGCGGCCTTCTTCCTCGCCTCGGCCTTCTTCTTCGCCTTCGCCTCGGCGGCGGCCTTCTTCTGGGCGACGTCGGCCTGGTGCTGCTGTGCGGCGGCCTGTGCGTCGATCCGGTCGGCGAGGGTGTGCTCGATGGACATGATCTGGGCGAGACCGGTCTCGTCGGCGGCGGGGGCCGTCCCGGCACCGGCGGCGAGGGCCGGGGAGGCCAGGGAGCCGGTGGCGGCGAGCGTCGCGACGCCGACGGCCTTGGCGCCGGTACGCGTCAGACGGCCCGGGGCACGGTGCTTCCCGGTGGCACGGGTGAACGCCATGGGGTGGCTGGTCCTTTCCTTCCTTCTCGCCTACCGGGTTAGCTGACGGGTTCGGAGCAGGAAGGTCTCCTACGGATGCCCGGCCTCGCGGGAGGCGGGGGCGTCCGATTCACCCCAGGGACTGCGTGGGTCCCCGGCTCCCCGGGCTCGCGCCTGACGGGGACTCGGCGATGACTGCCCGGTACGCCACGGATGCGGCATACGAGTGACGGACAGCCGGGCCGACGCTAGGCGGCCGCGCTTCCCGTCACCAAACGGACGGAAGGTTTTGTAGCGCATCCCACAGGGTTGATTCATGACTTACGGGAAAAAAGACACAGATCAGACATGAAGGAGGCTCCGGCGGCAACGACACGCCGGAGCCTCTCCGTTGCCCGCGCGGCGGGCGGAGTGCGAGCGGTCAGCCGCCGACGACCGTCACCTCTCCGATCCCGAGGGCCCTGACCGGCTCCTCGATGCGCGAGGCGTCACCGACCAGGACCGTGACCAGCCGGTCCACCGGGAAGGCGCTGACCACGGCCGCGGTCGCCTCGACGGTGCCGGTCTCGGCGAGGCGGGCGTACAGCGTCGCCTGGTAGTCGTCCGGAAGGTGCTGTTCCACCTGGTCGGCGAGGGTGCTCGCGACGGAGGCCGCCGTCTCGAACTTCAGCGGGGCGACGCCCACGAGGTTCTGCACGGCGGTCTCGCGCTCGGCGTCCGTCAGGCCCTCGGCGGCCAGCGTCCGCAGGACCTTCCAGAGGTCCTCCAGCGCCGGTCCGGTGGACTCGGTGTCCACGGAGCCGCTGATGGCGAGCATCGCGGCGCCCGTCGCGCCCGAGACGGAGTCCACCGCGCCGGAGCGCAGCACCTGGGCGAAGGCCCGCACACCGTAGGTGTAGCCCTTCTCCTCGCGCAGCACCCGGTCGAGCCGGGAGGTGAGCGTGCCGCCCAGGCAGTACGTGCCGAGCACCTGGGCCGGCCACACGCTGTCGTGGCGGTCGGCGCCGATGCGGCCGATGAGCAGTTGCGTCTGCACCGCGCCGGGGCGGTCCACGATCACTACCCGGCCGGTGTCGTCGGCCGTGATCGGCGGGAAGGGGCGGGCCCGGCCGGCGTTCCCCGACCAGTCGCCGAGGGTGTCGGCGAGCAGCGCGTCCAGATCGATGCCGGTCAGGTCGCCGACCACGACTGCGGTCGCGGTGGACGGGCGGATGTGCGCGTCGTAGAAGGCGCGCACGGCCGCGGCGTCGATCCGCGCCACGGTCTCCTCGGTGCCCAGACGGGGCCGCGACATACGGGCCGAGGCCGGGAAGAGCTCCTTGGAGAGCTGCTTGGCCGCGCGGCGGGCCGGATTCGCCTGCTCGTGCGGGATCTCGTCCAGCCGGTTGCGCACGAGGCGCTCGACCTCGCTGTCGCTGAACGCCGGCGCCCGCAGCGCCTCGGCGACCAGGCCGAGCGCCTTGGCCAGCCGGGAGGCCGGGACCTCCAGGGAGACCCGGACACCGGGATGATCGGCGTGGGCGTCGAGCGTGGCGCCGCACCGCTCCAGCTCAGCGGCGAACTCCTCGGCGCTCTGCTTGTCGGTGCCCTCGGACAGGGCGCGCGACATGATCGTGGCCACGCCGTCCAGGCCCTCGGGCTCGGCGTCCAGCGGGGCGTCGAGGAAGATCTCGACGGCGACGACCTGCTGGCCGGGGCGGTGGCAGCGCAGCACGGTGAGCCCGTTGGGCAGGGAGCCGCGCTCAGGGGCGGGGAAGGCCCAGGGGCGGGCCGCGCCGGGGGCGGGCTGGGGGTGGTACTGCATCGAAACTTCAGTCGCGGCAGCGTCGGTCACTGGTCCGCCCCTTCGTGCGCGTCGGTGTCGGTGGCGGCGGCCTCCGCCTCTTCGGCGGTCTCGGGCTCGACCGGTTCGTAGACCAGCACCGCCCGGTTGTCGGGGCGCAGCTGGGCGCGGGCGGCCGCCCTGACCTCGTCCGCCGTGACGTCGAGCACCCGGTTGACCGCGGTCAGCGCGAGCTGCGGGTCGCCGAACAGCACGGCGTAGCGGCACAGTTCGTCGGCGCGGCCCGCGACCGTGCCGAGCCGGTCCAGCCACTCGCGCTCCAACTGGGCCTGGGCGCGTTCCATTTCCTCGGGCGTGGGGCCTTCCTCGGCGAACCGGGCCAGCTCCTCGTCGACCGCGGACTCGATCCCGGCCACCTCCACACCGCCGGACGTCTTGACGTCCAGCCAGCCCAGCGAGGGCGCGCCCGCGAGCCGGAGCAGCCCGAATCCGGCGGCCACGGCCGTACGGTCGCGCCGTACCAGGCGGTTGTGCAGCCGGGAGGACTCGCCGCCGCCCAGCACGGTCAGCGCGAGGTCCGCGGCGTCGCACTCGCGGGTGCCGTCGTGGGGCAGCCGGTAGGCGGCCATCAGGGCGCGCGCCGGAACCTCCTCGCGGACCTCCTCGCGCAGCTGGCCGCCCATGATCGGGGGCAGCGCGCCGTCGCGCGGCGGCTGCTTGCCGTCGTGGGACGGGATGGAGCCGAAGTACTTCTCGATCCAGGCGAGGGTCTGCTCGGAGTCGATGTCACCGACGACCGACAGCACCGCGTTGTTCGGTGCGTAGTACGTACGGAAGAACGTGCGCGCGTCCTCCAGGGTCGCCGCGTCCAGGTCGGCCATCGAGCCGATCGGGGTGTGGTGGTACGGGTGGCCCTCGGGGTAGGCGAGGGCGGTGAGCCGCTCGAACGCGGTGCCGTACGGGACGTTGTCGTAGCGCTGGCGGCGCTCGTTCTTGACGACGTCGCGCTGGTTCTCCATGGACTCGTCGTCGAGCGCGGCGAGCAGCGAGCCCATCCGGTCGGCTTCGAGCCACAGGGCCAGCTCCAGCTGGTGCGTGGGCATCGTCTCGAAGTAGTTGGTCCGCTCGAAGCTGGTGGTCCCGTTGAGCGAGCCGCCGGCGCCCTGCACCAGCTCGAAGTGCCCGTTCCCCTTGACCTGGCCGGACCCCTGGAACATCAAGTGCTCGAAGAGGTGTGCGAGACCGGTGCGCCCCTTGACCTCGTGGCGCGAGCCGACGTCGTACCAGAGGCACACCGCCGCGACCGGGGTCAGATGGTCCTCGGAGAGCACCACGCGCAGGCCGTTGGCCAGACGGTGCTCGGTCGCTGTCAAGCCGCCGGAGCCGGCCTGGGCTGTGGCCGTGTGACCCATGGGCATGTACGTCCCTTCGATCGCGCTACTGGTTGTCGATGTGGATGAAGATGTGGGTGAAGCCGCTTCGCGAGCTGGTTCCGCGAGGTTGATTCGAGACACAGCCACTGTATGCAAGCGAACAGAAACCTGGCGAAGTTCCCCCCACGGTGAAAGTTCACGAGAAGGTGCGGACAGGAGGTCTCCGACCCCCTCGGAACGTACGGAGAACACCCTTTGGGACGGGTCGAGGTCAGGGTTGTCAGTGGCGCGGTCCACAATGGTGCGCGTCAGAACCTGAGGGAACCTGAGGTTGCCCGCACAGAATCCGTGAAGGAGTCGCAGCAGCGATGGCCCGCCGCAGCACGAAGACCCCGCCGCCGGTCGACTTCGAGGAGAAGATCCTCGACATCGACGTCGTCGACGAAATGCAGGGCTCCTTCCTCGAGTACGCGTACTCGGTGATCTACTCACGGGCCCTGCCGGACGCCCGTGACGGCATGAAGCCGGTGCACCGCCGCATCGTCTACCAGATGAACGAGATGGGCCTGCGCCCGGACCGCGGCTTCGTGAAGTGCGCCCGGGTGGTCGGCGAAGTCATGGGCAAGCTGCACCCGCACGGCGACGCGTCGATCTACGACGCGCTGGTGCGGATGGCCCAGCCGTTCTCGATGCGCCTCCCCCTGGTCGACGGCCACGGCAACTTCGGCTCGCTGGGCAACGACGACCCGCCGGCCGCCATGCGGTACACCGAGTGCCGGATGGCCGACGCGACCTCGCTGATGACGGAGTCGATCGACGAGGAGACGGTCGCCTTCCAGTCGAACTACGACGGTCAGGAGCAGGAGCCGGTCGTCCTCCCGGCCGCCTACCCCAACCTCCTGGTCAACGGCACGACCGGGATCGCGGTCGGCATGGCGACCAACATGCCGCCGCACAACCTGGGCGAGGTCATCGCCGCGGCCCGGCACCTGATCAAGCATCCGGGCGCGGACCTGGAGACCCTGATGCGGTTCGTCCCGGGCCCCGACCTGCCGACCGGCGGGCGCATCGTGGGCCTCGGCGGCATCAAGGACGCGTACGCCAAGGGCCGCGGCTCGTTCAAGATCCGCGCGACGGCCGTCGTGGAGAACGTCACGCCGCGCCGCAAGGGCCTGGTCGTCACCGAACTGCCCTTCACCGTCGGCCCGGAGAAGGTGATCTCCAAGATCAAGGACCTGGTCTCGGCGAAGAAGCTCCAGGGCATCGCCGACGTCAAGGACCTCACCGACCGCTCGCACGGCCTGCGCCTGGTCATCGAGATCAAGAACGGCTTCGTGCCGGAGGCGGTGCTGGAGCAGCTCTACAAGCTGACGCCGATGGAGGAGTCCTTCGGCATCAACAACGTGGCTCTGGTCGACGGCCAGCCGCTCACGCTGGGCCTCAAGGAGCTGCTGGAGGTCTATCTCGACCACCGCTTCGAGGTGGTGCGCCGGCGCAGCGAGTTCCGCCGGACCAAGCGCCGCAACCGCCTGCACCTGGTCGAGGGTCTGCTGGTCGCCCTGGTCGACATCGACGAGGTCATCCGGCTCATCCGGTCGAGCGACAATTCGGCGCAGGCGAAGGAGCGGCTCATCGAGCGCTTCGCGCTGAGCGAGATCCAGACGCAGTACATCCTGGACACACCGCTGCGCAGGCTGACCCGGTTCGACCGGATCGAGCTGGAGAGCGAGCAGGACCGGCTGAACGCCGAGATCGCCGAGCTGACGTCGATCCTCGATTCGGACACCGAGCTGCGCAAGCTCGTCTCCTCGGAACTGGCCGCGGTCGCCAAGAAGTTCGGCACCGCGCGGCGCACGGTGCTGCTGGAGTCGGCCGGCGCGCAGGTCGCGTCGGTGCCGCTGGAGGTGGCGGACGACCCGTGCCGGGTGCTGCTGTCCTCGACCGGCCTGCTGGCGCGTACGGCCAACGACGACCCGATCGTCTTCGCCGAGGGTGCCAAGCGGTCCAAGCACGACGTGATCGTCTCCGCGGTGCCGGCGACGGCCCGCGGTGACATCGGCCTGGTGACGTCCGGTGGGCGGCTGCTGCGGCTTCCGGTGATCGATCTGCCGCAGCTGCCGGACACGCACGCGGCGCCCAATCTGTCGGGCGGCGCGATGATCGGGGAGTTCCTGACGCTGGAGGCGGACGAGGAGGTCGTCTGCCTCACCACGCTCGACGAGGAGTCACCCGGCCTGGCCATCGGCACGTTGCAGGGCGTCGTGAAGCGCGTGGTGCCGGACTATCCGGCCAACAAGGACGAGCTGGAGGTCATCACCCTCAAGGACGGTGACCGGATCGTCGGCGCGGCCGAGCTGCGGACCGGTGAGGAGGACCTCGTCTTCATCACCTCGGACGCGCAGCTGCTGCGCTACCCGGCCGCGCAGGTACGTCCCCAGGGCCGGCCGGCCGGCGGTATGGCGGGCGTCAAGCTGGCGGCGGGTGCGCGGGTGCTCTCGTTCGCCGCGGTGGACCCGGCGGCGGACGGCGCGGTGTTCACGGTCGCGGGTTCGCACGGCACGCTGGACGACTCGGTGCTGACGTGCAAGCTGACCCCGTTCGACCAGTATCCGCGCAAGGGCCGGGCGACCGGTGGGGTGCGCTGCCAGCGGTTCCTGAAGGGCGAGGACGTGCTCGTGTTCGCCTGGGCGGGGACGACTCCGGCCAGGGCGGCGCAGAAGAACGGCGCCCCCGCCTCGCTGCCCGAGCCCGATCCGCGGCGCGACGGTTCGGGGACGCCTCTGCCGAGCCCGGTAGCGGTGATCGCCGGCCCGGTGTAGGCCGTCGGCCCGGCGGGCGGGAGCGTCCTACGCGTCGTCGTCGCCGGGCTGTTGCACGTACCGCAGGACGCCCCACATGGCTCGCTCGTGTGCGGCGTCCTGCGGCATTCCCGGGCCGGGCGTACCCGGGCCAGGCGTACCCGGGCCGGGCGTTCCCGCGCCGGTGCCGGAGCCCGTCTCCTCCGTTGTGCGGCAGCTCTCCAGTCCCTTGCGCAGGGCCGGTGCGTCGATGCCGGAGCCGATCAGGACGAGCTGGGTCCGCTTCACCTCGCCGCGCGTCCAGGGCCTGGGGGTGAAGCGCAGGAACCTGCCTACGGCGTGCACCCCGTAGGCGTTGTCCGGGTCGCCCGCGCCGAAGTCGACGTAGCCCTTGATCCGGTACAGGCCTTCGGACCGTGAGTCGAGGAAGTCCATCAGCCGACGGGGGTCCATCGGCGCGTCGGAGGCGAAGTCGACGCTCTCGTACGCCGTGTGCAGATGGGCACCGTGCCCGTGGCCGTCCTCCTCCGCGCGCTCCTCCAGGTACAGGTCCTCGAAGGTGAGCTGGCGCGCCTTCTCGTCCCCGTCCGGGCGCAGCGCCGCGTCGAAGAGCAGTTCCGGGTCGATCCGCCCGTAGGTGGCGGGGACGACCGCCGCCGTGCTGCCGCTGTCGGTGACGGCCTGCCGGATGCGGGCGCACTCCGCGTCGCCGGCCCGGTCCGTCTTGTTCAGCACGACGAGGTCGGCCACCGCGAGATGGCGGTCGATCTCCGGATGGCGCTGCCGGGTGGCCCCGAACTCCGCGGCGTCGACCACCTCGACCAGTCCCCCGTACACGATGTGCGGGTTGTCGCTGGCGAGGATCATCCGGACGAGCTCCTGCGGCTCCGCGAGCCCGCTCGCCTCGATGACGATGACGTCGAGCCGGGCGGCGGGCCGGGTGAGGGTCTCCAGATACGTGTCCAGTTCGCTCGCGTCGACCGCGCAGCACAGGCAGCCACCGCCCAGCGAGACGGTCGAGCCGACCTGTCCGGAGACGGTCATGGCGTCGATCTCGATGGCCCCGAAGTCGTTGACGACGACGCCGATCCGGTTCCCCGAGCGGTGCCGCAGAAGGTGGTTGAGCAGCGTCGTCTTGCCGGATCCCAGGAATCCCGCGAGGACGACGACCGGGATCTGAGGGCTGCGGGGCGACGACGAGCTCAACGGGGACCTTCCTGCGGGGTCAGACTGCCGGGACCGGCTGCGGCGGGGGCGGGCCGACGTAGCGGGCCGCCGGGCGGATGATCTTCGAGTCCTCCGCCTGCTCCAGGATATTGGCGCTCCAGCCCACGACCCGCGCCGCGCAGAAAGTCGGGGTGAACATCTCGCGCGGCAGCCCGCACAGCTCCATGACCACTCCGGCGTAGAACTCCACGTTGGTGTGCAGTTCGCGCCCCGGCTTGAGCTCGGCGAGGATCGCCTCGACCTGGCGTTCCACCTCGACGGCGAAGTCCACCAGCGGCCCGCCGAAGCTCTGGGCGATGGACCGCAGCATGCGGGAGCGGGGGTCCTCGGTGCGGTAGACCGGGTGGCCGAAGCCCATGATCCGGTCGCCTGCGAGCACCCGCTCGCGGATCCAGCCGTCGATGCGGTCGGGGGTGCCGATCGCGTCCAGGGTGTCGAGGGCACGGCTGGGCGCACCGCCGTGCAGCGGGCCGGAGAGTGCCCCGACGGCGGCGACCAGGCAGGCGGCGATGTCCGCTCCGGTCGAGGCGACGACCCGTCCGGTGAAGGTCGACGCGTTGAATCCGTGGTCGACGGTGGAGATCAGATACTGCTCGACGGCCCTGACCCGGGCCGCGTCCGGCACGGAACCGGTCAGCATGTAGAGGTAGTTGGCCGCGTGCGGCAGGTCGGCTCGCGGTTCCACGGGGTCGAGTCCCTGGCCGAGGCGGTGCAGGGCGGCCAGCACGGTGGGAACGGCGGCGCAGGCGGCCAGGGCGTCGGCGCGACGCCGGGGCGCGTCAATGTCGTACACCGGCCGGAAACCGGCCGAGGCCCCGAGCAGGGAGAGCGCCGTGCGCAGCCCGGACAGCGGGCCGGACACCGCGCTCGCGCGGGCTATGGCCCGCAGGGCGTCGCGTACCGCGTCGGGCAGGACGCGCAGGGCGGCCGTACGGGCGGCGAAGTCGGCGCGGGCCGCCGGCGCGGGCAGTTCGCCCTCGGTCATGAGGTACCAGACGTCCTCGAAACTGCGGGTCTGCGCCAGCTCGACCGCCGAGTACTGGCGGTAGTGGTAGAAGCCCTCGCGGCCCCGGACGTCCCCGAGGGCCGTATCGGTCACGACGACACCCGCGAGACCTCGGGGGACGTCGAGCGGTGTTCCGCCGGTCGTGGTCGTCATTGCTTCCTCCGTGGACAGTCCGATGACTCCTTGATATTGATTCGACTGTCCATGCATGACTGCAAATCTGTCAACGTTGATTTCATCAATACGAATCCATGGATTCGATGACGGCATGGGGATACGGTGACGGCATGACGGACCAATCAGAGGCGGCCGAGGAACGGCCGGGCACGGCGGGCGAGCGGCTCACCACGCGGGAAACGGCCGAGCGCCTCGGCGTGAAGCCTGAGACGGTGTACGCCTATGTCAGCCGCGGCCAGCTGAACAGCAGCCGTGTGCCGGGCGGTCGCGGCAGCACGTTCGACGCGGCGGAGGTCGACGCGCTGGCGCGGCGGACGGGGCGCAGGGAGCCGCCCTCCCCCGCCGGTGAGCCCTCCGTCCGTACCGGCATCACCCTCATCACCGGCGAGCGGTACTACTTCCGGGGGGTGGACGCGACGGAGCTGGCCGCGCGCCATTCGTACGAGGAAGTCGCCGAGTGGCTGTGGACCGGTGAGCTGCGGCCGGGCATGCGTTTCACGGCTCCGGCGCACACCGTGTCCGCCGCCCGCCGGGCGGTCGGCGCGCTGCCGGAGCACTGCGGGTCGACGGACCGGCTACGGGTGGCGGTCGTGGCCGCCGCTGCCGCCGACCCGCTGCGGTTCGACCTGTCACGCGCGGCGGTGCTCGGGGGTGCGCGAAGCCTGATCCCCGCGCTGGTCGCGGCGTTGCCGACCGTGGGCGGGGAGGGAGTGGACGGCAGCGACAGCGGGGAGACCCCGGACAACTTGGCCCGTCAACTGTGGCCGAAACTCACCGCACATGAACCCGACGAGGCGTCACTGTCCGTCCTGGACACCGCGCTTGGCCTCCTGATCGACCACGATCTGGCCGCCTCCACGCTGGCGGCGAGGGTTGCCGCCTCCGCGCGCGCCCATCCGTACGCGGTGGTCTCGGCGGGTCTCGGCGTGCTGGAAGGTCCTCTGCACGGCGCGGCCAGCGGGCCGGCGCACCGCATGCTGGCGGAGGTTCTGGAGCGCGGCGGCGCAGCCCCGGTGGTCGCGGACCATCTGCGGGCCGGCCGCCAGGTGCCCGGACTCGGCCACCGGCTGTACACCGGCGAGGACCCCCGCGCGAAGACCCTGTTCGACCTACTGGCACACATCCCCCGGGCAGCTCCGGCCCTGGCCGCCGCCCGTGACGTGGTCGCAATCACCGCACGGGACGCGACCCTGCACGCCAACGTCGACCTGGCCCTGGCCGTACTCTCGGTCGCCTCGGACATGCCGGCGGAGGCGGGAGAGACCGTGTTCGCGGTCTCCCGTACGGCGGGCTGGATCGCGCATGCCCTGGAGGAGTACGGGGAACGCCCGCTGCGGATGCGTCCCAGTGGGCACTACACGGGGCCCCGGCCGCCCCAGCCGCTCCCCGTACCGGATGGGGCACTCACGCAATAGACGGCACCGCTGACGCAAAATCGCGACGGTCAGCGGGAAGCACCGCGCGGAGGCTGGGCCGTGGAGCCTCGAACGACGAGTTCCGGTTCGAAGAGCAGCTCGTCCGAGGGCACCGCACGCCCGCCGATCTGCACGGAGAGCAGCTCGACCGCGGCCCGGCCCATGGCCTCGATCGGCTGGCGGACGGTGGTGAGCGGCGGCTCGGTGCAGTTCATGAAGGCCGAGTCGTCGTACCCCACGACGGACACGTCGTCGGGCACCGAGAGGCCCCGCCGCCGGGCCGCGCGGACGGCTCCCAGGGCGAGCGGGTCACTGGCGCAGATGAATCCGGTGACCCCGTCGTCCAGCAGTCGCGTGGCGGCGGCCTGCCCACCCTCCAGCGAGAACATGGCCCGGGTCACCCACGCGTCCGGGATGCTGGTGCCGGACTCCTCGGCGAGCACACGGGCGGCGGCCAGCTTGCGCTGCGAGGGCATGTGGTCCGAGGGGCCGAGCACCAGTCCGATGCGCTCGTGGCCCAGCGAGACCAGGTGGCGCCAGGCCTGCTCGACGGCCACGGAGTCGTCGCAGGAGACGCAGGGGAAGGCGAGGTGGGCGATGGCCGCGTTGATCAGGACGACGGGGATCTTGCGGTCGGCCAGCACCTTGTAGTGGTCGTGCGGGGCGTCGGCCTGCGCGTAGAGGCCACCGGCGAAGACCACACCCGAGACCTGCTGCTGCAGGAGCAGTTCGACGTAGTCCGCCTCGGAGACCCCGCCCTTGGTCTGGGTGCACAGGACGGGAGTGAGGCCCTGCTGGGCGAGCGCGCCGCCGACCACCTCGGCGAAGGCGGGGAAGATCGGGTTCTGCAGTTCGGGCAGGACGAGGCCCACCAGCCGGGCCCGTTCACCGCGCAGCTGGGTCGGCCGCTCGTAGCCGAGGACATCGAGCGCGGACAGAACGGCCTGCCGCGTGGCGTCGGAAACGCCCGGCTTGCCGTTGAGCACCCGGCTGACCGTGGCCTCGCTGACTCCAACCTTCTGTGCCACCTGAGCAAGTCGTCGCGTCATACACGCAAGATTAGCGCAAGAAACGCAAACAGATTGCGTGGGGTAGGAAACAAGACGATTTCCGGAAGCGCGGAAACGTCCGAACCGTTTCTCCGGCCACTCCTACGCATGAGCATCGGAGCCCTGCTTCAAACCTGCCCGGCTGCCATCGCCCCCACGCGCGTCACCGTACTAGCCACCGGTCGCCTCGGGCATCCCTCGGGCAAGCGGCTCCCTGCTGTCGGGACACGAACAGTTTCGAGGGCATCGACGGCCGGCCCGCACCCCGCACGGCTCACACCGCGCCGGCCCCCGTCATCGCACGCACCTCGATCTCCGCGTGCTTGGCCGCGTCCGGCGGTTCGCCGGCCGTGACGGTGCCGATCCAGCCGGCGAGGAAGCCCAGCGGAATGGAGACCAGGCCGGGGTTCTCCAGCGGGAAGACCTGGAAGTCGGCGCCGGGGAAGAGCGAGGCGGGGCTGCCGGAAACGACCGGGGACAGCAGGACGAGCAGGATGGCGGGAATCAGGCCGCCGTAGACCGACCAGACCGCGCCGCGCGTGGTGAAGTTCCGCCAGAACAACGAGTAGAGCAGCACCGGGAGGTTGGCCGAGGCGGCGACCGCGAAGGCGAGGCCCACCAGGAACGCCACGTTGAGGTTCTGCGCCAGCAGGCCCAGCCCGATGGCGGCCACTCCGATGCCGGCCGCCGCCACCCGGGCCACGGCCACCTCGCTGTGCTGCTTGCCGCCGGGCCGCTTGAGCGAGGCGTACAGATCGTGGGCGACGGACGCGGACGAGGCGAGGGTGATGCCGGCGACGACCGCGAGGATGGTCGCGAAGGCGACGGCGGCGACCACGGCGAACAGGATCGTCCCGCCGGTGGAGCCCTCGCCCCCGCCGAGCACCATGGCCAGCAGCGGAACGGCCGTGTTCCCGGCGGGGTTCGACTCCCGTACGTCGGCCGTGCCGACCAGCGCCGCCGCGCCGAACCCCAGCACGATCGTCATCAGGTAGAAGCTCCCGATGAGGCCGATGGACCAGACGACCGACCGCCTGGCCGCGCGGGCGGTGGGCACGGTGTAGAAGCGGGACAGGATGTGCGGCAGCCCCGCCGTGCCCAGTACCAGGGCAAGACCGAGGCTGATGAAGTCGATGCGCGCCGTCCAGCTCCCCCCGTACCGCAGGCCGGGCGAGAGGAAGTCCTTGCCGTAGCCGCTGTGGCCGGCGGCGGAGTGGAGCAACTCGTTGATGTTTCCGTGGAAGTGGACCAGGACGAGCACGGTCAGTGTGACGGTGCCGGCCATCAGCAGGACGGCCTTGACGATCTGGATCCAGGTGGTGGCGCGCATCCCGCCGAGCGAGACGTACACCACCATGAGCGCCCCGACTCCGATAACGGTCCAGGACCGGGCCGCCCCGCTCGTCCCGCCGAGGAGCAGGGCCACCAGACTGCCCGCGCCGACCATCTGCGCCACCAGGTAGAGCACGGAGACGGTGACGGAGGACGTCCCCGCCGCGATGCGGACCGGGCGCTCCGCCATCCGGGCCGCCACCACATCGGCGAGGGTGAACCGGCCGCAGTTGCGCACGAGCTCCGCCACGAGCAGCAGGACGACCAGCCAGGCGACCAGGAAGCCGACCGAGTAGAGCATGCCGTCGTAGCCGAAGAGCGCGATCAGACCGGAGATGCCCAGGAAGGAGGCTGCCGACATGTAGTCGCCCGCGATGGCGAAACCGTTCTCCATCGGGGAGAACAGCCGGCCCCCGGCGTAGAACTCCTCGGCCGACCCGTGCCTGTTGCGGCTCACCCAGGTCGTGATGGCGAGAGTGACCGCGATGAAGACGCCGAACAGCAGCAGCGCCGGCGTCTGATGGTTGCCGCTCACCTCCCTGCCCCCCGCGTCATCTCCTGGGTCTCCCAGCGAAGGTCGAGCGCGGCCCGGTCCCGGCGCAACCGCGCGTGCCGTGCGTACGCCCCCGTGAGCAGGAACGTCGTCAGGAACTGACCGAGCCCGGCGACCATCGCCACATTGACCGCCCCGGCCACCGGCCTCGCCATCAGCTCCGGCGCGGTGACCGCCGTGACGACATAGGCGAGGTACCAGACGAGGAAGGCAACGGTGGCGGGGACGACGAAGCGCCGGTAGCGGCGGCGCACCTCCTGGAAGGCCTCGCTGCGCTGCACCTCCAGATAGATGTCCGACGCGCTGTGGCCGTCCCTCGGTGCGGCCGGCCCAGGCACCCGGGCGGGCGCGAGAACGCCCGTGCCGTCCAGCTCCTCCCATCCGGAGGCCGGCGCGTCGTCCCACGGGTCATCGAGCCGCATCGCTGCGGGCTCGCGCCCTGCTCTCTTGTCCACCGAACAACTCCCCTTGTCCACGGACCACTTCGGCCGCGTATCCAAGAATGGGCAGATCGGAAAGATCCCGAGCGCTTCATCCGCCGGACTTCACCTCTTCAGGTGAAGCTTCTCCCGGGCGGACGTACAAGTCGCCGAACGTACGCATAGCGCACCGCCTGGGCCCGGTCGCGGAGCCCCGCCTTGGCGAAGAGGTTGTTGATGTGGCTCTTCACCGTGGCCTGCGAGATGTGGAGGCTGCGGGCGATGTCCGCGTTGGACATCCCCTCGGCGATCAGCACCAGCACCTCGGCCTCACGGGGCGTCATCCCGTCCGGCAGCTCCGGCTCACCGTTGCCGTCCGGCGCGGGCGGCCCCTCGGTGAGCTGTTCCAGCAGGCGGGCCTGCACCGTGGGCGAGAACCCGGCCTCCCCGGAGAGCACGGCCTGGACGGCCCGCACGATCTCGTCGCCCCCCGCGTCCTTCGTGAGGTACCCCCGCGCCCCCGCCCTGAGCGCCGGAAAAAGGGAGTCGTCGTCCGCGAATGTCGTGAGCACCACGACCTGGGTGCCGGGGAACCGCTCCCGGATGCGCCGTGTCGCCTCCACCCCGTCGCAGCGGGGCATCCGCAGGTCCATGAGGACCACGTCCGGCGCGTGCTCGGCCACCTGGGCGACCGCTTCCTCCCCGTCCTTCGCCGAACCGACCACCTCGATGCCCGGCAGCAGGCCGAGCAGCATCACGATTCCCTCCCGGACCACCGCCTGATCGTCGGCAACCACCACCCGCGCCGTCACGCGGGCACCCGCAGACTCACCACGAACCCCTCCTCGCCCGGACCGGCCTCCAACGTGCCGCCCAGCAGTTCCGCGCGCTCTCGCATCCCGAGCAGACCGTAGCCGGAACCGCTGCCGGCCAGGTCTCCTCCCGGACCCTGCCCTCCCGAGTCCTTGACTTCCAGAACGACGCCGTCGGACTGGTACTCCAGCCGTATCAGCACCCTGGCCCCCGGCGCGTGTTTCCGGACGTTGGTCAGCGCCTCCTGTGCCACGCGCCGGACCGCCTGCGACGCCTGGGCGGTCAGCGCCCGCCGCTCCCCCTCCACCCTGACCTCCGCGGGCTCGGCCGTCACCAGCTGCCTCAGGAAGTCCTCCACCGGTGACACCTCTCCCCGTAGCGCGGAGAGTGCCTGGCGTGTCTCCGCGAGGCCCTCGCGGGCCATCGAGCGGGCGGCGACCACCCGCTGGAGGACCTGGTCCCGGAACTCCCCCGCGGGCTCCCTCTCGATCAGCAGCCGCGCCGCCTCCAGGTGCACCAGCTGGGCGGAGAGGCTGTGCGCGAGCACGTCGTGGATCTCCCTGGCGATCCTGGACCGTTCGTCCAGCGCCGCCGTCTCGGCCTCCGCCACCCGGGCCGCCCGCTCCTGGGCCAGTAGCCGCTGCGCGTTGCCGCGTGCCTCGGCGTCCAGGCGCAGGACGTACCCCGCGAGGCAGAGCCCCGCCGTGGTCACCGCCGTGGTCACCCAGTCGCTGGTGTCCACCACCGCGTAGGCGCCGAGGGCCACGGCTGTGGCCGGGACGCCCGCCGAGAGCGGCAGCCTCTCCAGCGCGGTGACAGCGCAGCCGCACCAGAGCACCGCCGCGGGGACGGACGCCCCCGCCTGCCCTGCCCCGAACGCGGCCAGCATCAGCAGCCCCAGCAGCCCCAACGACGACCACAGGCGGTTCTCCAGGCTGGTCCTGAAGAAGGCGATGGCGAGCAGGGCGCAGACCAGCACCCCGGCCAGACCGACCACTATCTCCCAGGGGCCGAACAGCCCGCCGGTGAAGGTCCCCCACAGCATCAGGGTGAGCAGGGCCGCCCGCACGGACCAGGCGATCCCGGTCCGCGCACGGGTGCGGAATTCCCTGGCGAGAGCCTCTCTCGACGGCCAGCTCGTCCAGGCGGCGGAGGTCACACGTGTTCCTTCCCTGCCGGCCTGATGGGGACGCCGTCGGCGAGGCCACCGTACGACGCCGGTATCGCAGCGGCACGCCACGCCAGAAGCCCGCCGCGCACCAGCAGGGTCGCCGCGAGAGCCGCCATCAGGGCGGGGCTGCCCTGATGGACCCCCAGCATCGCGGCAACCCCGTAGAGAGCCGCCCGCAGCGCCAGTCCTCCGGTCCAGACGAGGACGGTGGCCTTGGTGCCCCTGCTCCACAGCGAGCCGTCCTCGGCCCGCCAGACGCGGGACGTCCATGCCCATGCGGCGCCCATGAGCAGCCCCACTGCCAGCTCCGCTCCCAGGACGGCGATCGACGCCATGCGGTGGTGCGGGTCGATGAGTCCGGGCTCACGCACAGCCATGACGAGCAGCACGGCGGGCAGCACCCACCAGCGCCGGTCGCCGGAGATCCGCTGCGCGGAACACTGACGAACCACGACGAGGGCGATGACCGCGACGATTACCAGGACATTGACGAGCCCGGACATGGGTGCCTCCGAGATGCGAGAAGTTCTGCACCTCCGACGCTACGGAAAGGGCCCGGCCGGCGGATCGGCTCCAGGGTGGATCGTGGGTGGAGCCTTCGTCTCCACCCACGGGTGGAGACGAAGGCTTCGGCTCAGACGTCGATGCGCGAGCGGTCCAGCGTGGCCGCGGAGCTGGTGATGAACTCCTTGCGGGGTGCCACCTCATTGCCCATCAGCAGGTCGAAGACCTTCTCGGAGGACTCCAGGTCGCCGATGTTGATGCGCCGCAGCGTGCGGTGGCGGGGGTCCATCGTCGTCTCCGCCAGCTGGTCGGCGTCCATCTCGCCCAGACCCTTGTAGCGCTGGATGGAGTCCTTGTACCGGATGTTCTTGCGCTGGAGCTCCAGCAGGCGCTGCCGCAGCTCGTTGTCCGAGTACGTGTAGATGTACTTGTCCTGGCCCTTCTTCGGCTGGACCAGCTCGATCCGGTGGAGCGGGGGCACCGCGGCGAAGACCCGGCCCGCCTCGACCATCGGCCGCATGTACCGCTGGAAGAGCGTCAGCAGCAGGATGCGGATGTGGGCGCCGTCGACATCGGCGTCGACCAGCAGGACGATCTTCCCGTACCGGGCGGCGTCGATGTCGAAGGTCCGCCCGGAGCCGGCTCCTATGACCTGGATGATCGCTCCGCACTCGGCGTTCTTCAGCATGTCGGAAACCGACGCCTTCTGAACGTTGAGAATCTTGCCGCGGATCGGCAGCAGTGCCTGGAATTCGCTGTTCCGGGCGAGCTTCGCCGTGCCGAGCGCGGAGTCGCCCTCCACGATGAACAGCTCGCTGCGCTCCACGTCGTCACTGCGGCAGTCGGCGAGCTTCGCCGGCAGCGAGGACGACTCCAGTGCCGTCTTGCGACGCTGGGCATCCTTGTGCTGGCGGGCCGCGATCCGCGTGCGGGCAGCCGCCACCGCCTTGTCCAGGACAGCCCGGGCTTGGGCCTTCGCGTCCCGCTTGGTGGAGGTGAGGAAGGCCTTGAGCTCCTTGGCCACGACATTGGCGACGATCCGGTTGGCCGCCGAGGTGCCGAGCACCTCCTTCGTCTGCCCCTCGAACTGCGGTTCCGCCAGGCGGACGGTCACGACCGCGGTGAGCCCCTCCAGCGCGTCGTCCTTGACGATGTCGTCCTCGGCCACGCGCAGCAGCTTCGCGGAGCGGAGCACCTCGTTGACCGTCTTGGTCACGGAGCGCTCGAATCCGCTCACGTGCGTACCGCCCTTGGGGGTGGCGATGATGTTGACGAAGGACTTCAGGTTGGTCTCGTAGCCGGTGCCCCAGCGCATCGCGATGTCGACAGCCAGTTCCCGGGTGACCTCGGTCGCCGTCATGTGCCCGCGGTCGTCCAGGACGGGGACGGTCTCCTTGAAGGTGCCCTGCCCGGTCAGCCGCAGGACGTCGCAGACGGCCTTGTCCTGGGCGAGGTACTCGCAGAATTCGCTGATGCCTCCGTCGAAGCGGAAGGTCTCCTCGGTCTTGCCCGCTCCGTCCAGGCCCCGCTCGTCGCGCACGACGATGGTGAGGCCGGGAACGAGGAAGGCCGTCTGGCGGGCCCGCTGGTGGAGCGTGTCGAGATTGAGCTTGGCGTCCTTGAGGAAGATCTGCCGGTCGGCCCAGTACCGCACTCTCGTGCCGGTACGTGCCTTCGGGACGCGCTTGCCCTTGAGCAGCCCGTTGGACGGGTCGAACGGGCTGTCCGGCCCCTGCTCGGTGAAGATGCCGGGGACGCCCCGCCGGAAGCTGATCGAATGGGTCGCGCTGTTGCGGTCGACCTCGACGTCCAGCCGGGCGGACAGGGCGTTGACCACGGAAGCGCCGACGCCGTGCAGACCGCCCGACGCGGCGTAGGAACCGCCGCCGAACTTGCCCCCGGCGTGCAGCTTGGTCATCACGACCTCGACGCCCGAAAGGCCTGTCTTGGGCTCGACGTCGATCGGGATGCCCCGGCCGTTGTCACGGACCTCGACGGAGTTGTCGTCGTGGAGGATGACCTCGATGTGGTCGCAGTATCCGCCGAGGGCCTCGTCGACGGAGTTGTCGATGATTTCCCAGAGGCAGTGCATCAGGCCGCGGCTGTCGGTGGACCCGATGTACATGCCAGGGCGTTTACGAACCGCTTCGAGCCCCTCAAGTACGAGCAGGTGCCGCGCGGTGTAGTTGGAACCGTCTCGGTCTGCTCCGGTCAGCAGCGCAGTGGACGGCACGGACGTATCGGCGGTCACGCGGTTCGCTCCTCGCTGAATTTCATTTGGGGCCCAGTGGGTCACGGGCTCGGCTTCGGTTGCCGCTGTGAGGGTACCGAGGCCTGGTAGAGCGGGTGAAACGCCACCCAGGGAGAACCCCCAGACTAAACCAGGCTCGCATACGCGTTCGATCCCTCCTTGGAGTGACGTGCACATCACGTTCCCTTCCAGGCATGAACCATTTAGGCTCCGGGCACGTCCTCAAGAACAACCGGCAAGCCAGCCGGCCCGGACCGACCAAGCCCAGCAACGCGAAACCGTAGCGCCACGCAATACGGCACATTCGCCGCGAACCGGCAACAGACAGCCATCCCGAGAAGAAGTTTCGAAGAAAAGCCACGAGCGGGAACGTTTTCGGCCTGGTTGGATGTTGACCCTGGTACGACAGCTCGTCGAGCTAGAGAAGAGGCGACGTGACTACTGTTCTGACCCCCGCGAGCCCGCTGACCGCAGCAGACCGCTGTGACCGTTGCGGCGCCCAGGCCTACCTGCGCGTCGTGCTCATCAGTGGCGGTGAACTGCTCTTCTGCGCCCACCACGGTCGCAAGTTCGAGCCGGAACTCAAGAAGATCGCCGCGGAAATACAGGATGAGACGGACCGACTGACGGCCGTGCAGGCCCAAGCCGCCGAAGA
The DNA here is from genome assembly GCF_000373645.1 of Streptomyces sp. ATexAB-D23. GTDB lineage: Bacteria > Actinomycetota > Actinomycetes > Streptomycetales > Streptomycetaceae > Streptomyces > Streptomyces castrisilvae. The sequence continues at coordinate 90,409 of NZ_KB892007.1, forward strand.
GGAACAACACTGACACCTCGCATCCACGACGAGCCAGGGGCCGGTCCCGGGACCGGCCGACGGGCGGCTTCCCATGTGAGGGAAGCCGCCCGTTCTCGTACCTGCGGCGCCTGGGCCGGTCAGTCGTCGGCCGTCATCCACCCGATGGCGGCCGAGATCCGCGTGTAGACGCCGGGGCTCCCGGCGCGGCCGCAGCCGTTCCCCCAGGAAACCAGCCCGACAAGCCGCCCCTGGGCCACCAGAGGGCCTCCGCTGTCGCCCTGGCAGGCGTCGTACCCACCCTCGGGTTCGCCGGCGCAGAGCATGGACGAGGCGTCGTACGTGCCGGTCCTGCCGCCCGGGTAGGCCTGTTCGCAGGAGCTGTCGGGCATGATGCTCACCCCGGCGGACCTGAGTGACGACGCGTAGTCGCCGTACCCGGTCGTGTCACCCCAGCCGTAGACGGTCGCAGAGGTACCCGCCCGGTACGCGGAGTCACCGCTCTCGGCCATGGGGATTGTGTCCTGCTCGGGCAGCGCCTCGGAGAGAGTGAGCACCGCGACGTCCCCGCTGTTGGTCGCGGCGTCGAACCCCGGGTTGACCCACGTCCCGCTCACCGGGATCTCCTTGCCGCCTGTGCCGTTGAGCTCGTCGCGGCCGGAAATGATCCGCAGGTCACTCACCTGGCCCACATCGGTGCCCAGCGCCTCCCGGCTCAGGCAGTGCGCGGCCGTGAGCACCTTCTTCGGTTCCACCACGACACCGCCGCAGAACTGACCGGCCCGGGTACCCCCGAACCGGTCACGGCTGGAGAGAGCCACCACCCACGGGCTGTCCGCGACGTGCGCGGGCCTGCCCCCGATGATGATGCTGTCCGCAACCGCTGTGGCGGGGGACGCAAGCGGTATCACGGCCGTGGCGGCGGCAAGGGCGAGCGCCCCGGTCATGGTGCGGACGACGGTGCGGGACATGCGTACTCCTGACTCTGTGATGGATGGTGCCTACCCAGAGTCATTCCGCCGACCCCTACGCGCATCCGCGCGCCCCGCGAGGAAGCGAAGGACACGAACGTACGAGAGCGAGGGCCCGGCTCCCCTCGGGGATCCGGGCCCTCGCTCTCGTACGTGCTGCCGTCGACCTAGTCGAGGTAGTCCCGCAGGACCTGCGACCGCGACGGGTGGCGGAGCTTCGACATCGTCTTCGACTCGATCTGCCGGATGCGCTCGCGCGTCACGCCGTAGACCTTGCCGATCTCGTCCAGTGTCTTCGGCTGCCCGTCGGTGAGGCCGAAGCGCATGGAGACCACGCCCGCCTCACGCTCGGACAGGGTGTCGAGAACCGAGTGCAGCTGCTCCTGGAGAAGCGTGAAGCTCACCGCGTCGGCCGGTACGACCGCCTCGGAGTCCTCGATCAGGTCGCCGAACTCGCTGTCCCCGTCCTCACCCAGCGGGGTGTGCAGGGAGATCGGCTCGCGCCCGTACTTCTGGACCTCGATGACCTTCTCGGGGGTCATGTCGAGTTCCTTGGCCAGCTCCTCCGGGGTGGGCTCTCGGCCCAGGTCCTGGAGCATCTGGCGCTGGACGCGCGCGAGCTTGTTGATGACCTCGACCATGTGCACCGGGATACGGATGGTGCGGGCCTGGTCGGCCATGGCACGGGTGATCGCCTGACGGATCCACCAGGTGGCGTACGTGGAGAACTTGTAGCCCTTGGTGTAGTCGAACTTCTCGACCGCGCGGATCAGACCGAGGTTGCCCTCCTGGATCAGGTCCAGGAAGAGCATGCCGCGACCTGTGTAACGCTTGGCCAGAGAGACCACGAGGCGGAGGTTGGCCTCCAGCAGGTGGTTCTTGGCCCGGCGGCCGTCCTCGGCGATGATCTCCAGCTCGCGCTTGAGCTTGGGAGCGAGCTTGTCGGCGTTCGCCAGCTTGTCCTCGGCGAACAGACCCGCCTCGATCCGCTTGGCGAGCTCGACCTCCTGCTCGGCGTTGAGGAGGGGGACCTTGCCGATCTGCTTCAGGTAGTCCTTGACCGGGTCGGCCGTGGCGCCGGCGACGGCGACCTGCTGCGCGGGCGCGTCGTCCTCGTCGTCGTCGGAGAGGACGAAGCCCTTGTTCTCGCCCTCGCCCTCCTCTTCCTCGCCCTTGCCGGCCTTGACCTCCTCGACGACGTCATCGCCGTCGAGAATCTCCTCGTCCTGCTTGCCGGCCTTCTTCGAGGCCGTCTTCTTGGCCGCCGTCTTCTTCACGGCGGTCTTCTTGGCCGCCGTCTTCTTGGCTGCCGCCTTCTTCGCGGGCGCGGCTGCGGGGGCTTCCTCGGCCGGGTCCGCGGCCTGGGCGGACGGGGCGGCGGGCGCCGCGACCGTCCGGGTCACCGTCGTCTTGGCCGCGACGGTCTTGGTGGCGGTGCGCTTGACCGGGCTCTTCGCTGCAACGCTCTTGCGGGCGCGCTTCGACGGCTCCGCGGCACTGACCATCAGCGTCACACCCTCTTCCTCGAGGATCTGGTTGAGGCTGCGCAGAACGTTCTTCCACTGGGTTGGCGGAATCTGGTCAGCCTCGAAGGCCCGACGCACGTCATCGCCGGCGATCTGCCCATCAGCCTTTCCCCGCTCGATGAGCGCCATCACAGATTCGGACTCGGCGATCTCCGGCGGGAGCGTACGGGATGTGCTGGCCGACACGAACAACCTCTCGGAACGATGGAAACGGCTTCCGGTCCGGCCCGGAGAGGGCTGGAACCGACGACCGCCGGGCGGGAAATGCACCGACGGCGCGGGCTAGGCCTCAGAACTGCACAGCGCCCTGAACGACTGCTGTATTCCTTCTGCGACGGTCACCTCTTAAGTCATCGCGCTGTTTCGAGGAGTGTTACGTCCGTTCCGCGTGGCCCGAGTCACACCCCATTTGCGATGAACACGACCAAGGCGACATCTCTCCGCCCCTGCGCCGCCGGATCACCGGGGTCCGGCGGCACGTGACGCGTACACCCTGCCCGTGCCGCGGTCAGTGCTCGCGCGGCGCCGGTACCACTCGCTCCACCTCGTGGTGGCCCACCAGCAGCTGGCGCATGGACGCCTCGGCGCCCGCGGAGTCACCGGACGCGAGAGCCTCGACGATGCGCGCGTGCAGGGCGACGGACGCGTCGCTGGGCCGGTCACAGGCGGTGGCCGGTCCTCCGGAAACCTGCAGTGCGGCGGAGACGATTCCGGAAAGATGCTCCAGCATGCGGTTGCCCGCGGCCTGGATGAGCAGGGAGTGGAACTCGGCGTCGGCTCGGGCACACGTGATCATGTCGCCCTGCCCGAGCGCGTGCCCCATGATCTCGACCATGTCAACAAGACGCTGCTGAAGGTCTTCACGCCCGTGCCCGGCGGCCAGGCGAGCGGCGAGCGGTTCGATCGTCCAGCGAAGATCACCCAGCTCGCGACGCTGGTCGTCGCGCTGCGGACCGAAGGCACGCCATTCGATGATGTCGGGGTCGAGCAGATTCCAGTCACTGACCGGCCGCACCCGCGTGCCCACGTTGGGGCGGGCGCTGACCAGCCCCTTGGCCTCAAGCACGCGGAGGGATTCCCGCACGACGGTCCTGGAAACCTCGAAACGCTGGCCGATCTCCTCCGGCACCAACGGGCGGTCCGCGCCGAGGTCACCGGAGACGATCATCTGTCCCAGCTGCTGAACAAGTTGGCCGTGCAGCCCGCGGCCACGGCTGGCCGATCCCCGTCGGCCCACCCGGCCGAGCTCGGAATCAGGACCGTCCCAGGAACGCACCGCGGCGCGCTCGCCGGCCGGCGCCTCCGCGTAGGGGTAACGGTCGAGTTCACCCGGGCCGGCGAGGCCGGAATCGGCGGAGCGGGCGGTGGTCATCATGGTGTGCGCAAGGGTACTCACGCATCCTTTGTCGGCGGGTCTCAGCCGCCCCTTGAGGTCTTTGCTGAAAAGCACACGAAAGGGTGATCGCCACCTGCCCCTCAATTGACGCCTTACTGGTATAAACAGGGCATTTCAAAAGGGGTTACGAGGCCCCCTCCCTCCCGGCACTCCCTGTGATCACCAACGGACCCTCCCGCGGAGGCCGGTGAACAGATACGCGCAGATGAGGACCGACAACGACAGGGCCAGGGCAGCCCCCACGGGATGCGCCACAAGTCGCACGACGGCCAGCAGCCACCGGTCCGCCTCCTGCGGCCACTGGAGCCAGGCCAGCTCCCGCAGCCGTCCCGGAAGTCCGGTCACCGAACGCATGGTCGACCCCTTGGGCATCCGCTCGACCAGCGGCACCACCAGTACGGGTACGGCGAGTACGGCGGCGATTCCCGCAGCCGTCACCCGGAAGATGCCGGCGGCCAGCAGCCCGGCCCAGGCGCACCCGACAGTCAGACCGGACCAACTCACCGCCAGGGACACCGCATTCGCCGGAACCCGGAGCAAGTCCCCGCCGTACACGACCCGAAGGGACTCCGCCGAGGTCAGCACGACGACCAGCGCCAGCAGGAGAGCGACGCCCCCGGAGACGGCGAGCTTGGCAAGGAGCAGGCCGAGCCTGCGGGGCACCGCGCCCCGGCCCGCGGCGAGCGCCGGGTATCGGAACTCGTCACCGAAGGACAGCGCACCGAGCAGCCCCGCCCCGAGCGCGGCGGGCGGGAGCGGCAGCAGCGAGGGCCAGGCAGCGAGCACGTCGGGCAGCGGGGTGCGGCCGTCGCGGGCCAGCAGCACGGAGAGCCCGACGGAGGCGGCCAGGACGACGGCCATGACCACGGTCGTGGTCCGCACACCGAACAGGCGGCGCAGTTCGTAACGCACCGGCCGCAGTGGCCCACGGGCCGGGCGCCGCCTGATCGGTGGCGGCAGCTCGCCGCGCGCGACGGCCACGCCGGGGCCCGCAACGGCGCGCGACGCATCGGCCTTGGGCTCATCGACGTCGGCCGGGGGTCCGCAGCCCTGGGCCGCGGACCCGGCGGCCCCGCCGACAGGGGCCGTGTCGCCGACCTCGTCGGCGAGCTGGTGGACGGGTAGCCCATGGCGGAACGCCGTATCACCGACCTCCGCGCAGCTGCTGCCGTACACGGACAGCCGGCTGCCGTCGGCCTCGGCGACGACTTCGACGGACCGCCGGGCGGCCCGCGCCTCCCGGCTCACGAGCGCGGCGAGGCGTGCGGCGTGCGGGGAGCGGACGGCTACGCGGGGCCGCAGTCTGGTACGGGAGAAGGCCGCACCGTCCTGGTCCGCGACCAGGCGCCCGGCATCGATGGTCACCACATGACCGGCCGTACGCGCGGCCTCCTTGGGGTCGCTGGTGGTGAACAGGACGGTGCCGCCACCCTCGGCGTGGGAACGCAGCATCCCGTGCAGCCAGTCGGCGTCCCGTGGCGCCAGCCCCTCCACGGGATCGTCCAGGAGAAGCGCGTGCGGGTCGCCGAGCAGCGCGCAGGCGAGGGAAAGCCGGCGGTCCATGGCGAGGGAGAGCGCGCCGATGCGCTGGTCCCCCAGACCGTCCAGCCCCACCATGTCGAGCAACTCGTCCGCTCGGGAGACGGGCACTCCGGCCGCTGCGCAGAGCATGCGCAGCTGCCCCCGAGCCGTCCGGGCCGGATGCCCCGGCACGTCCCCCAGCACCACGCCCACCTCACCGGCCGGGCGCGGGAGGCTGTGCAGCGGGCGTCCCCGGAAGTAGGTGATGCCCCGGCCCGGATCGAGTTCGAGCATCAACCGCAGAGCCGCGGTCTTACCTGAACCCGGCGCCCCCAGAAGCGCGGTGACGCAACCGGGCCCCGCGTCGAACGTGAGGTCGTCCACGACGGGCGTGTGTCCACGGGGGCGGGTGCTGGTGAGTCCGATGGCCTGGAGCATCGCTTCTCTCGCAGGGAATGGGACGGCGAAAGCGCGGCCGCCCGGCGGCGAGTGAGTACCGCAGCACGATAACCCGACATATAGGATTTTCTGCGTAACACGGGGCGTGCGGCGTTCCGGAATGCTCCAGACGTTCTGGATACTCCGTACCTACCCGCTCACCGGCCGGCCCCTTTCCGGCCTCGCTCCTCCCCTGCCCCCGCCCGTGCTTCCCGCGTGGCCGCCCGTCAGACCTCGGGGCGCAGCATCGGCGGGTTGAGCACCGTCGCCGCACCGGACCTGAACAGCTGGGCGGGGCGGCCGCCTTGCCTGGTGGTCGTACCGCCGGCCGGGACCAGGAAGCCCGGCGTACCCGTCACCTTGCGGTGGAAGTTCCTCGGGTCGAGCACCACACCCCACACCGCCTCGTACACCCGGCGCAGCTCGCCGACCGTGAAAGCGGGCGGACAGAAGGCGGTGGCCAGCGAGGAGTACTCGATCTTGGAGCGGGCCCGCTCCACTCCGTCAGCGAGGATCCTGGCGTGGTCGAAGGCCAACGGGGCCTGATGCTCGCCGTCCTGGCCGTAGCCGCCCTCCGGGCCGAGCAGGTCCTCGACCGGTGCCCACCGCGCGCTGTTCGCGTCGCCCCCCGCCCTGGGAGCGGGCAGATCCGGGGCCAGCGCGAGGTGGGCGACGCTCACGACCCTCATCCGTGGATCGCGCGCCGGGTCCCCGTAGGTGGCGAGCTGTTCCAGATGGGCGCCGTTGCCGACCGCCGGAGCTGCCGGATCCTGTGCGCACAGACCGGTCTCCTCGACCAGTTCCCGCGCCGCCGCGGCTCCGAGATCCTCATCGGCTCTGACGAAGCCTCCGGGCAGGGCCCACCTGCCCTGGAACGGGGTCTCACCTCGGCGTACCACCAGCGCACATAGCGCGTGCCGGCGCACTGTGAGCACGACCAGGTCGACGGTGACGGCGAATGGCGGAAAGCGCGACGGGTCGTAGGGCGGCATGCCGTGATCATAGTCGTCTTCCTGACGATAAACACTCCCTTCCCAAGGTCTCTTCACACGCTCGCGCACCCGCGCCGTGGGCTCCGCGAGGAAGATCGCGGCTGGCCTCGACGTGCGGCGCCGGAGGCCGGCGCCGCACCCGGTTCAGCGGCCGGTCCTGGTCCCCCGGCGCCCTTGGCCGCCGGGCCGGCCGGTCCGGCGCCTGCCCGCCGTCGCACCTGAGCCCGGCCTGGTGGAGCCGGCGCGCGTACGGGCGCGCCCGGCCGGCCGCACACGTACGGAACGGGCCCCCGCGACCCGTTCCGTACGGCGGACGTGCCGGGCGGCCCGGGTGCTGCGCTCACCGCGCAGGCAGCGCCGCAGCGTCTCGGGGTCGAGTCCCTGATTGCAGGCTTCGTGCAGAAGCTGGGCGAAGGTGTAGTCGGGGTCGAGCTGCAGAGCGAGCCCCAGCGCCACGCGCGCGGCGGGTTCGTCGCCGGTCGACCAGGACACCCACCCCGCCAGCGCGAGCGGGGCCGCGGCGTGTTCCTCGTAGGGGGCGACGCAGCGACGGGCCAAAGCCCGCCACAGCCTCAACGCGGGGTCCGCCTCGGGCCCTTCCATCCATTCCGCGGCCCTGTCGCGGGTCTCCCGGTCCTGGAGCCCGAGGATCACCGATGCCGCCTCCTCGTCGCTGATCAGCCGGTCGTCGTTGATGTCCGCCAGCGACGGCGCGGCCGCGGGGGCCTGTCCGAGCCGGTCCATGAGACGGCGGGCGAGCTTCAGCGTGGAACTGCTGACGTCCTTGCGGCTCTCCCGGTCCAGCAGCTTGGGCACCATCGCGCTCCCCGCCGCGTCCAGGGCCCGCTGCTGGCCCTCGCCCGCCGTGCGGGTGAGCGGTGTGAGCCTCGCCTCCATCTCGCGCAGCGACCCGCGCACCTGGATCCCGGCGTAGGTGGCCGCCGCCGCCATCACGGAAGTCCCGGGCATCGCCAGTGGATTGCCCTCGGCCGGGCAGCAGCGGGCATCGGGGCAGACGTAGGACCAATAGCGGTTGCCGGAGATGCACAGTGCTTCGAGCACGGGCACATCCAGTGCGCCGCAGGCCGTACGCAGCCGCTGGGCGAACGGCCGCAGCCGCTCCATCGTCTGGTTGCCCGTCTCTCCGTCGGCCGGGTCCTGGCAGAGGAAGATGACGATGGCGTCGGGGCGCCCACCACGCCTTTCGCTCCCCTTGACGAGGCACTCGGCGAGCTGCTCGGCCACCGATGGCCACTCCTGCGCGGACTGCGGGATGCCGAGCCTGAGTCGCCCTCCGAACCGGCCCCGGCCCCCGTACAGGGCGACCATGACCACGCTGTCGTTCGGATGGAATCCCATGAGATAGGGGAGGGCGTCGGCCAGCTCGGCCGGGCCTCGCAGGGTGATCTGCTGTTCGTCGGACGGGCCGGTGGATTCGTGGTGCTTGTTCATGGCATGACCGTCTCGCGGCCGAAAGATTTCCGCTACCCCCTGTGGATAACTTATCCACAGGGGGTGACCGGCCATTCGCGGTTGTCGGTGCCATCGGGTTGCATGGGGGCATGACCAACGCAGACCGTGCAGAGCTCAGGGCTTCGGCCGATTCCGTACTGGCCCGACTCGTAGGTGACACCTCCGGCACCGCCCGGCTGCGTGAAGACCAGTGGCGGGCCATCGAGGCACTCGTCGCCGACAAACGCAGAGCGCTGGTAGTCCAGCGGACCGGGTGGGGCAAGTCCGCCGTGTACTTCGTCGCGACCTCGCTGCTGCGCGCCCGGGGCAGCGGCCCGACCGTGATCGTCTCGCCGCTGCTGGCACTGATGCGCAACCAGGTCACGGCGGCGGCCAGGGCCGGCATCAGCGCGCGCACGATCAATTCGTCCAACACGGAGGAGTGGGACACCATTCAGGCCGAGGTGGCCGCCGGTGAGGTCGATGTGCTGCTGGTCAGCCCGGAGCGGCTCAACAATCCCGACTTCCGCGACCAGGTGCTGCCCCGGCTGGCCGCGGCGACCGGGCTGCTCGTCGTCGACGAGGCACACTGCATCTCCGACTGGGGCCACGACTTCCGTCCCGACTACCGGCGTCTGCGCACGATGCTCGCCGATCTCCCCGCCGGGGTCCCGGTGCTCGCGACCACCGCCACGGCGAACGCCCGCGTGACCGCCGACGTGGCGGAGCAGTTGGGCACCGGCGCCGGTACCGACGCCCTCGTCCTGCGGGGCCCGCTGGATCGCGAGAGCCTGAGCCTGGGTGTGCTGCGACTGCCCAACGCCGCGCACCGGCTGGCGTGGCTCGGTGACCATCTCAAGGGGCTTCCCGGCTCGGGAATCATCTACACCCTGACGGTCGCGGCGGCCGAAGAGGTCACCGCCTACCTCCGCCAGTGCGGGCACACCGTCGCTTCGTACACCGGCCGCACGGAGAACGCCGAACGGCAGCAGGCGGAGGACGATCTGCTGGCCAACCGGGTCAAGGCGCTGGTGGCGACCTCCGCGCTCGGCATGGGGTTCGACAAGCCGGACCTCGGCTTCGTCGTGCACCTGGGATCGCCCTCCTCCCCCATCGCCTACTACCAGCAGGTGGGCCGCGCGGGCCGCGGGGTCGAGCATGCCGAGGTGCTGCTCCTGCCCGGCAAGGAGGACGAAGCCATCTGGCAGTACTTCGCTTCCGTCGCCTTCCCCCCGGAGGAGCAGGTCCGGCGCACCATCGACGCGCTCGCCCAGGCCGGCCGGCCGCTGTCGCTGCCCGCTCTGGAGCCCCTGGTCGACCTGCGGCGCACCCGTCTGGAGACCATGCTCAAGGTGCTCGACGTCGACGGGGCGGTCCGGCGGGTGAAGGGGGGCTGGACGGCGACGGGTGAGCCCTGGGTGTACGACGCCGAGCGCTATGCCTGGGTGGCCAGGCAGCGGGCGGCCGAGCAGCAGGCCATGCGCGACTACGCGACGACGGACGGCTGCCGGATGGAGTTCCTGCGCCGTCAGCTGGACGACGAGGAGGCGACCGCGTGCGGGCGCTGCGACAACTGTGCCGGAGCGCGGTTCGACGAGCAGGTCTCGGACGCCGCTCTGGACACCGCGAAGGGTGAGCTCGGCAGGCCGGGTGTGGAGGTGGAGCCGCGCAAGATGTGGCCCACCGGTCTCGCGTCGGTCGGTGTCGATCTCAAGGGGCGGATTCCGGCGGGGGAGCTTTCCGGCACGGGCCGGGCGCTCGGGCGGCTCTCCGACATCGGCTGGGGCAACAGACTGCGTCCGATGCTGGCGGCGCAGGCGCCCGACGGTCCTGTGCCGGACGACGTGGGCGCCGCGGTGGTGACCGTGCTGGCCGACTGGGCCCGGGGCCCCGGCGGCTGGGCTCCGGATGCCGTCGATGCGGTGCCGCGGCCGGTCGGTGTGGTCACCATGGCCTCGCGGCGCCGGCCGCAGCTCATCGAATCCCTCGGCAGACACATTTCCGAGGTGGGGCGGATGCCGTTGCTGGGGCACGTCGGTCATGTTCCGGGTACCGAGGACATCCGGATCTCGCAGACCAACAGCGCCCAGCGGGTCCGGGCCCTGCACGAGAGGCTGGTCGTGGGGCCCGAGCTCGCCGAGGCCCTCGCGTCGGCAGGCGGGCCCGTGCTCCTCGTGGACGATCTGTCGGATACGGGCTGGACGCTCGCGGTGGCGTCCAGGCTGTTGCGGCGGGCCGGGGCTCAGGCGGTGTTTCCGCTGGTCCTCGCCGTTCAGGCGTGACAGGAGGCGTCAGCCGGGGCTGGACTGGGCAGGGATATCCGTGTCATTCCAGCTGATTACCGTCAGCCTCACCAATTGCTCGTTGCCGCCTGCCGATACGCCAGGAAGAATTGGAGTCGCTCCCCGCACGGTCCTCTCGCGGGCCCGAAAGGGCTGTGCCGCGGCGCGCCCTCACTCGACCCTGCCCGCATCGTGGGCGCGTATGCGAAGGGAGGACCGTGACCTTCGGATTCGCTCCGTCCGCAGCCACTTCGATGTCGCCGGCCGCCGACTCCGCCAACCGCCTTGCCAGAATGCTCGAACCGGCCGAGTGGGCGGCGGCGGGCATACCCCTGCTGCGCAGCCCGCGTGAGGTGGTCAGCGGGCTGCACGCCCGGCACCGGCCGACGCCGGCCACCGCCGTGGTGGCCGTGCTGGACCATGAGGAACGCCTGAAGGCCAGCGCCTCGTTCGCCCGTCGCTCGGTGACGGCGGACGGCTGGGAATTCCGGAACTCGCTGCTGGCGCACCTGCGCCGGGTCATCCCGCACGATCTGCGCCGCCGCACGCCCGTCCGCACCGCGGTGCTGCTCTACTGCCGCGACGGCGACGAGCGCTGGACCGAGGAGGACGGGGCGTGGATGTGGGGGCTGCGCGACGCCTGCACGCTGCACGGCCTGCGGTGCGGCGCGTACATCACGCTGACCCGCGGCGGCTGGCAGGTGCTGGGCGAGGGGCGTGGCGGCCGTCGCCCCAACTCCACCTCGCAGCCTGCCTCGCTCGCCGATACCGCGCTGGACCTCGATCAGGCACCATCGCGCAGCGGCGGGGGCGCGGCACAGGCACTGCACCGCTCAGCCGCCCGCTGAGCCCCCCGCAGGACCCAACCGCCCACACGGGGCAGCCGGCGATCACCGCAGGCCTGGCAGCCGGGTCACCACGCGCCGAGGCAGGCGGTCACCGCGGACCGGCGTGTACCGGGCCCGCCTCAGGACACATGTACCGGGCACGGCTCAGGACACGAGTACTGCCGGGCACGGCTCAGGGCGTGTCCGGCAGAGCCCCTTCGTTCACCCGGAGGCGAGGGAGGACTCCGCGGACACGCCCTGGGGCTCAGACGCCCGCGCCGAGCGCGGTGTTGATCCGCTGCGGGTCGCCGCAGACGATCAGCAGCGCGCCGGCACGCTCGCGCGCCGCGGTCAGCGCGCGCGTGGCCACGTCGTCGGCCGGTCCGTTGACCGCGACGATCACCACGGGCCGGGGCTTGACCCGGTCCACGGCTGCGGCAGCGGCGAAGAAGACGTCGTCGCCCGCATCGTGCTGGGCCCAGTAGGCGGCCTCGCCGAAGGACAGCTCGTGCGTCGCCCACGGGTGCTGACCGCCCGTGGTCAGCACCAGGATGTCGCCGGGCGCGCGGCCCGAGTCGAGCAGCAGGTCCACCGCCTCGTCGGCGGCGTCGAGTGCGCCGTCGGCCGTTGCGGGGATCACCTGGAGCTGCGGCGCGGAACGATTCTGCGGCTGCGCCGTCTGGGGACGGCCGGGGTTGGAATGCTGGCGCTGCGCCGGGGGCGCAGGCCGCGGGCCGGGACCCGGACGGCCGGGGCGCGGCATGGCCGCTGTACGCGGCCCTGGTACGGGACGAGGGGTCGACGCGGCGCGGCCGGTGGCCGGAGTGGCGCGGGGACCCTGGGCGCTCTCGTGAATCTGAGGCTCCTCGGGGATGAGAGGCATGGGTGGTTGTCTATCAAACGCCGACGCGTCGGGCATCGGCGGGTGGGTACATATACGCGATCAGAAGTCGAAGCCGAGCTGGCCCCCGCTTTCCAGTGCGGCCGCCTCGGCGGAGAAACGGACCTTCTTCAGGTGCTGCCACCTGGGCAGCGCGTCGAGATAGGACCACGAGAGACGATGGTGGGCGGTGGGCCCACGCTCCTCAAGTGCGGCCCTGTGCACGGGGGACGGGTAACCGGCGTTGGCGTCGAACGCGAAGTCGGCGTACTCGCCGCTCTCCGCGCCGAGTTCGGCCATCATGGCGTCCCTGCGGACCTTCGCGATCACCGAGGCGGCCGCCACCGCGACGCAGGACTGGTCGCCCTTGATGACGGTGCGGACCTGCCAGGGACTGCCCAGGTAGTCGTGCTTGCCGTCCAGGATCACGGCGTCCGGGCGGACCGGCAGCGCCTCCAGGGCACGCACGGCGGCGAGCCTGAGGGCGGCGGTCATCCCGAGTTCGTCGATCTCCTGCGGCGAGGCGTCACCGAGTGCGTACGCGGTGACCCAGCTCTCCAGCAGCGGCGCGAGTTCCGCGCGGCGCTTCGGGCTGATCAGCTTGGAGTCGGTGAGTCCGGCGGGAGGCCTGCGAAGCCCGGTGACCGCGGCGCACACGGTGACAGGCCCCGCCCACGCTCCGCGTCCGACCTCGTCGACACCGGCGACGGTCCTGGCACCGGTGGTAGCGCGCAGTGAGCGCTCGACGGTGTGCGTGGGTGGTTCGTACGGCATGGCGTCTGTCAGCGTACGCCGAAGGGAACGCCAGGAACACCCCGGGGCGCCCCTGGGCCGCCCGCACCGGCGCCGTGACGCCGGGCGGGCCACCGCGTGAGGCCGGAGCGCATCCTCAGGGGGCGTCCGGGCGGAAGACCGGGACCACGACCTGATCGATCAGCGCCTCGATCTCCTCGTCGTCCCACACGCTGCCGCACACCTTGGTGCGATACATCATCATCGCGGGGATGACGTCGAAGGCCAGCTCCCGCAGGGCACCGGCGCGCACCTCGCCGCGTTCGACGCCCCGGCTCACCACTTCCCTGATGAGGTCGGTCGACGGCCGGATCACGCCGTTGAGGATCACCGACTGGAAGCGTTCCGCCGTAACGCCGTCGCATTCGTGAATGACCGACCGCAGGGCGGAACCGGACGTGGAGAGCATCGCGTCCCGCATGGCGCGGCACAGCTGGTGGAGATCGTCGCGCACGTTCCCCGAGTCGGGCGCCAGGCCCAGCGCCGGCAGCGCGGTGCGCAGAGCCTCGGCGACCAGCTCCTCCTTGGAGGACCAACGGCGGTAGATCGCGGCCTTTCCCGTCTGCGCACCGGCGGCCACCCCTTCCATCGTCAGCCCGTTCCAGCCGACCTTACTGAGCGCTTCCAGCGCCGCTTCGAGGATCGCGCGTTCCAGCACGGATCCTCGGCGGCGAAGGGACACCACCGACTGCCGGGCGGCGGCAGCCGATCGCGAAGTAGCCATGAACTTCTCTCCATCGAAGAGGTGGGGTTCGCCCCCGTGAACCCGCCGGGGTCGGAAGTCGGCGGGTGCTGGGTGCGACGGGCGGCACGGGACCGAGCAGTTCCCGGCCGGAACAGCGGCTCCGGGCAGAACCGCCAACGACGGACCCAGTGAACGGTTGCGTTCACTGGAGGGGACTCACTAACGTTGACGACACAGTGAACGGAACCGTTCACTAATTCACTTGTGGGGGACCTTCAGTGACCACCTCTCAGTTAGACGCGCGGAGCTCTCCGGGCACGGCGCGCAGGCAGGGCCGGCCTGGAATCGCCCTGGCCGTCATCGCCGCCTGTCAGTTGATGGTTGTGCTCGACTCCACAATCGTCAACATCGCCCTCCCGCACATCCAGGGAGCCCTGCGTTTCTCGACCACGGGTCTCTCCTGGGTCCTGAGCGCCTACACGCTCACCTTCGGCGGCCTGCTGCTGCTCGGGGGCCGGGCCGGGGACATCCTCGGCCGCCGCCGCGTGTTCATGGCCGGCATCCTGGTCTTCACGCTCGCCTCGCTCCTCGGTGGATTCGCCCAGGAGCCCTGGCAGTTGCTCGCCGCCCGCGCGCTCCAGGGCATCGGCGGCGCGATCGCCTCACCGACCGCCCTCGCCCTGATCACCACCACATTCCCCGAAGGCCCCGAGCGCAACCGCGCCTTCGGTGTCTTCGCCGCGGTGTCCGCGGGCGGTGGCGCGCTCGGCCTGCTGGCGGGCGGGATGCTCACCGAATGGCTCGACTGGCGCTGGGTGTTCTTCGTCAACGTGCCGATCGGTGTGCTGATCGCCGTCCTGGCTCCGATGTACATCAACGAGTCCGAGAGGCATCCGGGCCGCTTCGACATATCCGGCGCCCTGACCTCGACTCTCGGCATGGCCTCGCTGGTGTACGGGTTCATCCGGGCCTCCGAGGAGGGCTGGCGCGACTCGCTCACCCTGGCGTCCTTCGGTGCGGCGGTGATTCTGCTCGCTCTCTTCGTGCTCGTCGAGATGAAGGCCAAGGAGCCGATCACGCCGCTGCGGATGTTCGCCGACCGCAATCGCTCCGGCACATACGTGATCATGCTCAGCCTGGCCGCGGCCATGTTCGGCATGTTCTTCTTCATCGTGCTGTTCGTGCAGAACGTCCTGGCCTACAGCCCCATCGAGTCCGGCCTGGCCTTCCTGCCCGTGACCGTCGCGATCATCATGGGAGCGGGGCTCTCGCAGCGGTTCCTGCCGGTTCTCGGTCCCAAGCCGTTCATGGTCACGGGTTCGGCGCTCGCGGGTATCGGCCTGTTCTGGCTCACCTTCATCTCCTCCGGCAGCTCCTATCCGGCGGGGGTCCTCGGCCCGATGCTCGTGTTCGGCTTCGGTATGGGGCTCAATTTCGTGACGCTCACCCTGACGGCGGTCTCCGGGGTCGCGCAGCACGAGGCGGGCGCCGCCTCCAGCCTGCTCAACGCGAGCCAGCAGGTGGGCGGTTCGCTGGGGCTGTCCATCCTGGTCACGGTCTTCGGTGCGGCCGGCCGCGGCGAGGCGGAGAAGCAGGTGCCGAAGTTCCTGGCGCAGGCTTCGCCGGAGCAGAAGGCTCAGTTCGCCAAGACCCGGGAGCTGCCCGGGAGCTGGGGCCACGCGGTCCTCGCCGAGGGCATATCCACCGCGTTCCTCGCGGCGGTGGCCATGGCCGGCCTCGCCCTGCTGACCGCGCTGCTCATCATCCGGGTGCGCAAGAGCGACCTGGACGCGCTGAGCGGCAAGGCCGCGGCCGGGGGGCCGGCGGCCTAGCGTGCGTCCACCGCACGAACGCGATGCCGGTTGCGGGCCGCCTCGGGGGGGGCGGCCCGCATGTCCGGCGTATCCGTACGGAACGCGTCCGCGCCGGCAGGCCCGTGACGCGGGGCGCTTGCGGGGACGCTCGGTGCTGGTCCGTTCGGACCGGCCGAGTCAGCCGGACTAGTAGGGCGTCTCTCTTGGATCATCGAGCGGACCAGATGAAGATCGCTGCGATGTGGAGTCCTGCCTGGAAGATCACTGCTGTCTTCTCATACCGGGTGGCCAGGCCGCGCCAGTTTTCAGGCGGTTGATCGCTCGTTCGACGGTGTTGCGTTGTCGGTATGCCTGGCGGTCGAAGTGGTGAGGGCGGCCGCCGTTGCTGCCTCGTCGTTTCCGGTTCGCGACCTGGTCGGCCGGCTGAGGGATCACCGCCTGGATACCGCGTCTGCGAAGGTGCGCGCGGATCGACCGGGACGAGTAGGCGCGATCGGCGAGCACGATGGCGGGGCGAGTGCGAGGCCGCCCGATTGGCCTGGGGACTCGTAAGGCAGCCATGACGTGTTTGAAGGCGGGTGCGTCACCCGCCTGTCCGGGCGTGAGGTGGAAGCACAGCGGACGGCAGCGGTCGTCCGCCGCCAGATGGATCTTGGTGGTCAGTCCGCCAAGCGAGCGCCCCAGAGCGTGGTGGGGAGGTTCACCGGCCGGGGCCGTGTTCCTGCGGGCTCCGGCGGAAGTCTGGTGGGCGCGGACGACGGTGGAGTCCACGCTGACGACCCAGTCGAGGTCGCCGTCCGTGTCGGCCTGAGCGAGCAGGGCGGTGAACACCCGGTGCCAGGTCCCGTCGATCGCCCAATTTCGGAGCCTGGTGTAGACGCCCTTCCACGATCCGAACTCCGCAGGCAAACACGCCCACGGCGACCCGGTGCGGAACTTCCACGCGATGGCGTCGATTACCTGCCGATGCTCACGCCACCGGCCACCCCGCTTGGGCGCCTGGTCCGGCAGCAACGGCTCTATCCGCGCCCACTGGGCGTCAGTCAACGACATGCCCGGACCAACGACCCAGTGATCCGAATGGGATGGCCTCGGTGCAGGATGAGCGCGTGTTTCCTCCCCGACTGCTGTGGCGTGACCCCCGGCCCACCCCCCGGTTCAATCGGCAGGAGCCGGTGACCCAGATTGTCCGCGATCCCGGCTTCTACGAGCCGAGCGATGAGGACGACTGCTCAAGGTTCTGGTACTTCTGCCAGGCCCATGACCGCCCCTACTGGCACGAGTCCTGTGGGGAAGGGCCGCATGTCATCGCCCTGCACTGCCAAGAGCACGGGCCCGAGAGCATGTGGCCGCAACCACTGATGCTGATGTTCCCCGAAGGGTTCGACCCCTCGCTGAGCGACGCGCAGCTGGCCTGGGTGCGGGCGGAAGACGACGCTGTCTAGGCATGATCCGAAAGAGACGCCCTAGCCGGGTCAGCACGGAACGGCCCGGAACGGCACGGATCAGTACGCCCGTGCGGAGCCGGCCGGATTCGCCGGGCCGGCCGGGTCAGTACGGGTCGTAGGGGTCGTACGGGTCGTCCGTCCCGCCGCCGCGTTCCTCGCCGTTGTCGCCCGAGCTCAGACCCCGGCATTCGAGTGTGCGGTAGCCGGGGTCCCAGTCGCCGAGGATGTCCCGGGCCCGCTTCTCCCCCCAGCTCGTCGCGTACCAGGGCTCGTCCGAGTCCCGCAGTCCGCGCTGGATGTCCGCCAGCGCACAGGAGCGCAGAGGTTCCGGCAGAGTGTCGAGGGCGGGCACGGCATCGGCCGACAGCCCCTTGAGGTACTCGATGTCGATCGAGTGATCGTCGCGGTAGCGCTGCACGTTCTGCTCGGCGATGAGACCGTCCGGCGAGACCAGCCCGAAGGCCAGTACGCCGACGGCCGCGCTCGCCGCGACGGCACGCGGCAGCAGCCGGGGGCCGAAGACACCGGCCGCCATGATCAGCACGAGGACCACCCCGAGCCACAGTTCCACCGCGGCCACCGAGATGCGCAGCCGGGTCAGGCCGTACGCGTCGACGTAGAGGTCCATGCGCCGCAGCGCGGAGGCCACCACGACGAGCGTGAGCAGGCACAGGATGCCGAGCACGCCGCGTACGAGCGTGCGGTCGCGGGCGCCGCCGCGAGGAGCCCAGCGCAGGGCGAGTGCGATCACCCCGAGCGTGAGGACCGTGGCCCAGAGCAGCTGCCAGAAGCCCTGGCGGGCGTACTCGGAGTAGCTGAGGTCCGTCTCGGCCATCACCTTGTCGTATCCGCCGAGCAGCACCGTGAGCTGAATGGCGAGGAAGACGGCGAAGAGCAGGTTCAGGACGACCAGCGGCAGGGCCCATTCCAGCCGTCCGCGGGCCTTGCCGGGGCGTATCGTCGCCCGGTCCCAGCGGACCGGCGCGGCAGCGGTGTACGCGGCGGCAAGGGCGCCGACGAGGCCGAGCACGCCCAGGAAGATCCGCCACGGGCTGTCGCCGACCGACACATCGGGGGTCAGGCTGCCGAGGAGATCGGCGAAGGCCGCGTCCGCGCTCGCGAAGAGCGCCCCGAACACGATGAGCAGGACGACGGCCACGGCCGCGGACCGCAGGACGACGCCGTAGCGGCCCCGCGACCCCTCCATGCGGTCGCGCACGCCCCGGACGCCCCAGCCCAGCGATTCGAAGACGGAGGTGAACAGGCCGAACGAGCCGAGGAAGACGCCGAGCCAGCTGCGGCTGCCGTGCAGCGCCAGAGAGCCGAGCGCCAGAGCGGACACGAGAGCGAGGAACGTCGGCCAGCCCGCGTCCCGGAGTGCGGGAACGACCAGCAGCGCCAGTCCCCCGATCCCCCATACGGCGCTCCAGGGGCGTAGCCGCCGGCCGGCCGCCCGCGCGGCGATGTACGCCCCGGCCGCCGCGGGCAGCGCGACGATGAGCACGTTCAGACCGATGCCGTCGCCCAGCAGGACCGTGCTGAACAGTGCGGTGGCGAGGACCGCCCAGAGAGTTCCGGGATGCACGGGCCCCGGCTTCACCGAGCGGAGGCGCGAGACCGCCGAGGGCTGCGGCTTGCCCCACGGATCGGTCCGGGGCGGCTGTCCGGGGGGCTGCTGCGCGTAGGCCGGGATCTTCGGCGGCTCGGGAACGGTGCTCTGCCCCGTGCCGCGGGCCGCGGGGTCCGCCGTTGCCGAGGCGGGGGCGGGTATGCGCCCGTCCGCGGGATCGGTCCCCGCCTCGGGGGACCCGCTTCCTGGCGGGGCCGCCCCGGAGGCGTCCGGCGCGGGCCGTGGCTCTGCGGATGCGGCCGGCGCAGGTGCGGGCCGAGCTGAATCCGACGGATTTTCTGACATGGGACCCCTCCCCACCGGGGTCCGCTCACGCGTGCCCAGGGCGGCGCGCGGCCCCCCGGCGTCTCATTCGGTGCGCACCCGTCGTGATGTTCACCGAGGGCGGCGTGGCCGAAAGAGTAACCCCGTGCGATGACGGTCGGCCGGGCCGGGCTCTGCTGTGGCAGGACCGTGACAGTCGGGGCGGCGGTCCGGCTGGGCCGCGTCCGGAAAGTCCCGTCGCACGCCCGAGGAGCGCGGCCTCAGGCCGCGCGCGTCGACCAGTGCGGCAGCTCTTCCGTCTGCGCCACCCATGCCGCCGGTGGTGCGCCTGCGGTGCCCGCCGCGACCACTCCGCCGACGATCGCGCAGGTCGTGTCGACGTCACCGCCTGCCTGTGCGGTCACCCAGAAGGCCTGCTCGAAGTCGCCGAGGCCGCGGGCCGCCGACCACAGGGCGAATGGGACGGTGTCGTGCGCGCTGGTACGGCGCCCGTTGCCGAGGACCGCCGCCACGGTGCCCGCGTCCTCGTAGTCCAGCATGTCGCGGGCGCGCCGCAGCCCGGCGCCGACCGCGCTGCGCGGGACGAGCGCGACGACGCCGTCCAGCAGGTCCGCGGGTGCGGGGGGCCCGGACGGCGAGGCCGCGAGCGCGGCGGCCGCCGCCACGGCCATCGCACCCACGACGGCCTCCCGGTGCTGGTGCGTGGTGTACGAGGAGATCTCGGCCTGGTGCGTGGCCTGCTCGGGGTCGTCCGCGTACCAGGCGCCGAGCGGCGCGATGCGCATCGACGAACCGTTGCCCCACGAGCCCTGGCCCTTGAACAAGGCGGAGGCGAGCTCCCGCCAGTCCCCGCCCTCGCGCACGAGGCGGAGCAGCCGGTTGACGGCGGGGCCGTATCCGCGGTCGAAATCGTGGTGCTCGGCGAACGAGTGGGCGAGGGCGTCCTGGTCGATACGGCCGTGGTCGCGGAGCACGGCCATGACGGAACAGGCCATTTCCGTGTCGTCGGTCCACTGCCACGGCCCGGGGGGCAGGGCGCGGTCCTTCAGGAGCGGATAGTTGGCCGGCACGAAGAACTGGGAGCCCAGGGCGTCTCCCACGGACAGGCCGCGCAGGCTGGCGAGGGCCCGTTCGATGCGCTGGTCGGAAGCGGATTCGGTCATCGCTTCCACTCTATCCGGTGATGCCGTACGGCTCAGGGGTACGCCAGCGCTCGAAGGGCCGGTCGAGGGTGTAGCGCCCGTCCTTGCCCAGCACCAGCGTGCGCGATTCCCCGTTTCCGGGGTTGGAAAGCGATTCGAATTCGGCCACGGACCAGTGGAACCAGCGCATGCAGAACAGCCGCATGGTCAGCCCGTGCGTGACGAGCAGGACGTTCGGCGGGTGGTCGGGGTCCTCGAAGCTGCGGTGCAGGCTCTCCAGGAAGGCGCCGACCCGGTCGTACACGTCCGCCCCCGACTCGCCCTGCGCGAAGCGGTAGAAGAAGTGCCCGTAGGCGTCCCGGTACGCCTTCTGGAGCCTGACGTCGTCGTGGTCCTGCCAGTTCCCCCAGTCCTGCTCGCGCAGCCGCGGCTCCTCACGGACCCGCACGCGCCCGGCGTCCAGGCCGAGGGAGGCGAACGTCTCGTGGGTGCGCCGGTAGGGGGAGACGTACACACTGACCCGCTCGGGGCCGAAGAGTTCGCGCAGCCGCACCCCCGTCTCGCGGGCCTGGCGCAGCCCTGTGGGGGTGAGCCTCAGCGCGTGGTCGGGCTCGCGCTCGTACACGGTGTCGTCGGCGTTGCCCTCGGACTCCCCGTGCCGGACAAGAACGATGCGTTGCGGTCGTGCCATGCACCGACCCTAGATCGAGTTGCCGCCGTTCGAGCAGTTGTCCGGAAATCATCGGTGCATGTCGTCGGCGCTACCCCGTTTCCCAGGCGGTCACACCGTCCAGGACGGTTCGAGTTGCACGACGTCTCCGGCCAGCGCGGCCACGTCCTGTTCGGTCTGCGCGCGTTCCGACAGCCGGTCGACGCTGCCCGGCCGATACTTTCCGCGCTCGGCGCTGGACTGCCACATCGACAGGACCAGGAACTCGTGCCCCGGCGCCTCGCCGAAGATGCCCCGCAGCATCCCCGGCGACCCCGCCATCGCCGGGTTCCACACCCGCTGCTGCATGAGCGCGAAGTGCTCGACCCGGTCCTCGTGCACCTGGCTGTGGGCCACCCTGAGCACGTCCGCGTCCGTGAAGCGGGGTTCGAATCCCGTCTTCACGTCGAAGCGGTACTCGAAGAGCTTGACCTGGATGTCGTTGTACGTACCGGCCTGCGCCGCCGCCAGGGTGTCGTGGCCGCGTGCCATGAACGAGTCGTAGAAGACCCGGTTCTCCCAGAAGGCGAAGACATGCGCCACCTCGGGCCGGCCACGGCTCCAGCCGCCGCCCTGCCCCCTGAACCCCGGCTCACCCAGCAGCCTCGCCCACTTCCGCTGCCCCCGTTCGAATCCTCGACGGTCCGTCACACTGCAGCGAATCCACTTGACCAGCACGGCGCCATCGTACGGCCGCCGGGCGTGGCGTGGGTCACGCTCCGGGCCAGTACGCCGGAACCGGCCTTCTCTCGTCGGATCGTGGCCCGTTTCAGCCGCTCGCATCCAAGCCTGTTGGCTCCGGGGGCAGTTACGGACATGATCGGAGGACAGAACCGGAGCAACGCCCCCGGGCGCAGGAGGACAGTCCGATGAGCACTCCCAACAAGGACCTCGAAAAGGTCGAGGTGAGGATCAAGTGGGACCCCAGCGACCAGGGTGAGGCCCCCAACGACCTCGACATCATCGCGGCGACCTACCCGGCGGACGAGCCGTACGGCAGCCCGGCGTACCTCGTGCACTTCGACAGCCGGGCACCCGACGGCACCATCACGCTGAACCGCGACAGCAGGACGGGGCAGGGGCTGGGCTACGACGAGGAGATGACGCTGGAGCTGGACAGGCTCTCCGAGGAGTACGGCCGGGTCGTCGTCGGTGTGGCCATCCAGCAGCGCGACGGGCACAAGACGTTCGGCGCCATAGAGAACACCGGGGTCCAGATCCGCGAGGGCTACGCGACGCTGGCCGAGGACGACTTCTCCTCGGTGGGCAACGCCACGGCGGCCGTCGTGGCCGAATTCGTACGCGACTCCGCCGGCGGCTGGCGCTTCCACGGGACGGTACGAGGCTTCGACGGGGACCCGGACTCGTTCGCCACGGCGATGGGCAGCCGCGCCTACGGCGCATGACACCGGGAACGGCGAACGGGTGCGGGCAGGTCTTCCGTGAAGACCTGCCCGCACCCGCTGTCATGTCACCCGGGGTGTCTCAGGACACCGGGTTCACCGGTCAGCTGCAACCGCTGGTCGAGCCGCAGCCCTCGCAGATGTAGCAGGAACCCGCGCGCTGCATCTTCGTACCGCAGGAGAAGCAGAGCGGAGCGTCCGCGCTGATGCCGAGCTGCATCTCGACGAGCTCGGCCGAGGTGTGGGCCGTCTTGGGTTCGGCCTTCCCGGTCTCCTCGGCCGGGACCGCCTTCAGCGTCTCCGTCCGCACCGGGGCGGACTGCGCCAGGACCTCGGCCTCCAGCTGCTCCTCCTCGAACGTCGGCTCGTAGGAGCCGGTGTCGAGGTGGCGCTGACGCTCCTCGGCGGAGTGGATGCCGAGGGCGGAGCGGGTCTCGAAGGGCAGGAAGTCCAGCGCCAGGCGGCGGAAGATGTAGTCGACGATCGACTGCGCCATCCGCACGTCCGGGTCGTCCGTCATGCCGGCCGGCTCGAAGCGCATGTTGGTGAACTTCGAGACGTACGTCTCCAGCGGGACGCCGTACTGCAGACCGACCGAGACGGCGATGGAGAAGGCGTCCATCATGCCCGCGAGGGTCGAGCCCTGCTTGGACATCTTCAGGAATACCTCGCCCAGACCGTCGTCGGGGTAGGAGTTGGCGGTCATGTAGCCCTCGGCGCCGCCCACCGTGAAGGAGGTGGTGATGCCGGGCCGGCCCTTGGGCAGACGCTTACGGACGGGGCGGTACTCGACGACCTTCTCGACCGCCGTACGGATGGTGTCCTCGGCCTTGGCCGTGACCGCCTCCTTCTCCTTGGTCTTCGCGGAGAGGGGCTGCCCGACCTTGCAGTTGTCGCGGTAGATCGCGAGCGCCTTGACGCCCATCTTCCACGCCTCGAAGTAGACCTCCTCGACGTCCTCGACGGTGGCCGTCTCCGGCAGGTTCACCGTCTTGGAGAGCGCGCCGGAGATCCACGGCTGGATGGCCGCCATCATGCGCACGTGGCCCATCGCGGAGATGGAACGCTCGCCCATCGCGCAGTCGAAGACCTCGTAGTGCTCGGTCTTCAGGCTGGGGGCGTCGATCACATTGCCGTTCTCGGCGATGTGGGCGACGATCGCCTCGATCTGCTCCTCCTGGTAGCCCAGGCGGCGCAGGGCCTGCGGGACGGTGCCGTTGACGATCTGCATCGAGCCGCCGCCGACCAGCTTCTTGAACTTGACCAGGGCGAGGTCGGGCTCAAGGCCGGTGGTGTCGCAGGACATGGCGAGACCGATGGTGCCGGTGGGCGCGATGACCGAGGCCTGCGCGTTACGGAAACCGTTCTTCGCGCCGAGGCGGATCACGTCCTGCCAGGCCTCGGTCGCGGCGGCCCAGATCGGGTTGTCCAGGTCGTCGGCGTGGACGGCCACGGCGTTGGCGTCGGCGTGCTGCTTCATGACGCGCTGGTGCGGCTCGGCGTTACGGGCGTAGCCGTCGTACGGGCCGACGACGGCGGCGAGCTCGGCGGAGCGGCGGTAGGAGGTGCCGGTCATCAGCGAGGTGATGGCGCCGGCGAGCGCGCGGCCGCCGTCACTGTCGTACGCGTGGCCGGTCGCCATCAGCAGGGCGCCGAGGTTGGCGTAGCCGATGCCGAGCTGGCGGAAGGCGCGGGTGTTCTCGCCGATCTTCTCGGTCGGGAAGTCGGCGAAGCAGATGGAGATGTCCATCGCGGTGATGACCAGCTCGACGACCTTGGCGAAGCGCTCGGACTCGAAGGACTGGTTGCCCTTGCCGTCGTCCTTGAGGAACTTCATCAGGTTCAGCGAGGCGAGGTTGCACGAGGTGTTGTCCAGGTGCATGTACTCGCTGCACGGGTTCGAGCCGTTGATGCGGCCGGACTCGGGGCAGGTGTGCCAGTGGTTGATCGTGTCGTCGTACTGGATGCCCGGGTCGGCGCAGGCCCAGGCCGCCTCGGCCATCTTGCGGAAGAGGGACTTGGCCTCAACCTCTTCGATGACGTCGCCGGTCATCCGGGCGCGCAGCCCGAACTTGCCGCCGGACTCGACGGCCTTCATGAACTCGTCGTTCACCCGGACCGAGTTGTTGGCGTTCTGGTACTGGACGGACGTGATGTCGTCGCCGCCCAGATCCATGTCGAAGCCCGCGTCGCGCAGGGCGCGGATCTTCTCCTCCTCCTTCACCTTGGTCTCGATGAAGTTCTCGATGTCGGGGTGGTCGACGTCGAGGATGACCATCTTGGCCGCGCGGCGGGTGGCGCCACCGGACTTGATCGTTCCGGCGGAGGCGTCGGCGCCCCGCATGAAGGAGACGGGGCCGGAGGCGTTGCCTCCGGAGGAGAGGAGTTCCTTGGAGGAACGGATACGGGAGAGGTTCAGGCCGGCGCCGGAGCCGCCCTTGAAGATCATGCCCTCTTCCTTGTACCAGTCGAGGATCGACTCCATGGAGTCGTCGACGGCCAGGATGAAGCAGGCCGAGACCTGCTGCGGCTGGGGCGTTCCGACGTTGAACCACACCGGCGAGTTGAAGCTGAAGATCTGGTGCAGGAGGGCGTACGCCAGCTCGTGCTCGAAGATCTCCGCGTCGGCGGGGGAAGCGAAGTAGTGGTGGTCCTCGCCGGCCTTCCGGTACGTCTTGACGATCCGGTCGATCAGCTGCCGCAGACCGGTCTCGCGCTGCGGGGTGCCGACGGCGCCCCGGAAATACTTGCTGGTGACGATGTTGACCGCGTTCACCGACCAGAAGTCGGGGAACTCGACGCCACGCTGCTCGAAGTTGATCGAGCCGTCGCGCCAGTTGGTCATGACGACGTCACGGCGCTCCCAGGCCACCTCGTCGTACGGATGCACGCCGGGGGTGGTGTGGATGCGCTCGATACGCAGGCCCTGCTTGGACGCAGTCGACTTGGTCCCCTTGCGGGAACCTCGTGCCGGGCCGCTCGCCGTCTCTGTCATGCCGCCTCCCATATATGGGCAAAAACGCCCTGAAGTGCCGAGAACTTCCCCGGGCACAGTGTGTGTCTGATGCTTCGGCCGCCGTATTCGTCATACGTCGCCCGGAACAAGGTCCAGGTGCCGGCCCGCGCCCCGATCCCCGGATCGGCGCGGCCGGCTACTGCCGCTCAGTCGGCGGCGACGGCGGGAACGGGGACCTCCAGGGTCTCGCCGCTCCCGCATCCTTCTGCGGAGGGCCGCCGCTCACGGAGTTCCGTGATGGCGGCCTCGAAGTCTTCGAGGCTGTCGAACGCCCGGTACACGGACGCGAACCGCAGGTAGGCGACCAGGTCGAGTTCCTGCAGGGGGCCGAGGATGGCCAGGCCCACATCGTGCGTGGTCAGCTCGGCGCTCCCGGTCGCGCGCACCGCCTCCTCGACCCGTTGGCCGAGTTTGGCGAGGGCGTCCTCGGTGACGGGCCGCCCCTGGCACGCCTTGCGCACCCCGGAGATCACCTTGGTGCGGCTGAAGGGCTCGGTCACACCGCTGCGCTTGACCACCATGAGCGAACAGGTCTCCACCGTCGTGAAACGGCGGGAGCAGTCGGGGCACTGGCGGCGCCGGCGGATCGAGGTCCCGTCGTCGGTGGTGCGACTGTCGACGACCCGGCTGTCGGGGTGCCTGCAGAAGGGGCAGTGCATGGCTCCCAACCCTCCTTCACAGCACGACTGAATAGCCTCTTCAGGCCCGGCGAGGGGCCCTCGAAGCGGTCTCAAGCATAGGCGATGACCGCACCCCCGATTCACGGGGACCACAACTTCTGGGCGGCCGGAACAATCCAACCACTAGATCTTGGGTTTGGCCGCGCATTTGGCCCTGGAGCGTGTCGCACCGGGAGGGCGACCGGAAGGCAGCGTACGGCCGACCAAGAGGGTACGGGAAGCGCCCGGACGGCGGACGACCGGGCGGCCACCCCCGCGCGCGTTCCGCGCGGTACGGAACGCTACGGTCTGGGGGTCACGGCCACCGGCCATCCACCCCCTCGCGGCGCTGCGCGCACACGCAGCCTCATACACCCGGCAGCGAACGCCCGGCACACTTTCATTCGTTTTTCACTCGAACGTGTGTTTGGCGCAACCTTTCGAAAGCTACTACCGTTGTCCAGCTAGGGAGACCATTCGAGAGGGGCCGCCGACGTGACCACCACCGCAGACAGTGCCATCATCACTGCCCAGGACCGCTCCCAGAGCCGAGTCGAACCGGTGCATGCCATGAGTGACTCAGTCACGAACACGGAGGGGCCGGAGCCCGGTCGCCCAGCGCGCTCGCTCCCCGGGCGACCTCCTGGAATCCGGGCGGACAGCTCGGGACTCACGGACCGGCAGCGGCGGGTGATCGAGGTCATCCGGGATTCCGTGCAGCGGCGTGGATATCCGCCGTCGATGCGGGAGATCGGTCAGGCGGTGGGCCTTTCCAGCACCTCCTCCGTCGCGCATCAGCTGATGGCTCTGGAGCGCAAGGGCTTCCTGCGCCGCGACCCCCACCGCCCCCGGGCGTACGAGGTGCGCGGCTCGGACCAGCCGAGCACCCAGCCGACGGACACCACGGGCAAGCCCGCCGCCTCGTACGTCCCGCTGGTGGGCCGGATCGCGGCCGGTGGACCGATCCTCGCCGAGGAGTCCGTCGAGGACGTGTTCCCGCTCCCCCGGCAGCTGGTCGGTGACGGAGAGCTGTTCGTGCTGAAGGTCGTCGGCGACTCGATGATCGAAGCGGCGATCTGTGACGGCGACTGGGTCACCGTGCGACGCCAGCCCGTCGCGGAGAACGGCGACATCGTGGCCGCCATGCTGGACGGCGAGGCCACCGTGAAGCGCTTCAAGCGGGAGGACGGCCACGTCTGGCTCCTCCCCCACAACGCCGCGTACCAGCCGATCCCCGGCGACGAGGCAACCATCCTCGGCAAGGTCGTCGCAGTGCTGCGCCGGGTCTGAGACCGGCACTCCGCGCCGTACGAGCGGGCCCCAGGCCACCGGCCTGGGGCCCTCCTCGTTGTGTACGGAGGACAGGCCCTAGCTCTGCTCCGCCTTCGCCGCGGCGTCGATCGCGGCGAGGGAGCGGCGGGCCTGGTTGCGGTCGGTGGTGTACCAGAAGCCGGGGAGCGAGGCCCGCAGATAGCTGCCGTAGCGGGCGTTGGCGAGGCGCGGGTCGAGCACCGCGACGACGCCCTTGTCGCCCGTGGCCCGTACGAGACGTCCGGCGCCCTGGGCCATCAGCAGCGCGGCGTGCGTGGCCGCCACCGCCATGAAGCCGTTGCCGCCCGCTTCCTCGACCGCCTTCTGGCGCGCGCTCATCAGCGGATCGTCGGGCCGGGGGAACGGGATACGGTCCATGACCACCAGCTGGCAGCTCGGCCCGGGGACGTCCACGCCCTGCCACAGCGACAGCGTGCCGAACAGGCAGGTCTCCGGGTCGGCCGCGAAGTTCTTGATCAGCTCGCCCAGGGTCTCCTCGCCCTGGAGCAGGATCGGCTTGTCCAGACGGCCCCGCAGCTCCTCGGCGGCGGCCTTGGCCCCCCGCATGGAGGAGAACAGTCCCAGCGTGCGCCCGCCGGCGGCTTCGACCAGCTCGGCCAGCTCATCGAGCATGTCCGTACGGGAACCCTCCCGGCCCGGGGTCGCCAGATGCCGGGCGACATACAGGATGCCCTGCTTCGGGTAGTCGAAGGGCGAACCGACGTCGAGGCCCTTCCACTGCGGGACGTCGTCGCCCGCGGTCCCCTCGGGGGCGAGCCCCAGGGAAGCGCCCACACCGTTGAAGTCGCCGCCGAGCTTGAGCGTGGCCGAGGTGAGGACGACGGAGCGCTCGGTGAAGAGCTTCTCGCGCAGCAGCCCGGAGACGGAGAGCGGGGCGACCCGCACGGAGGCGCCGAACCGGTCGTGCCGCTCGTACCAGACGACGTCGTACTCGGAGCCCTGCGTGATGCGCTCCGCGACGGCGTGGATGGACTCGACCGAGGCCAGCGCCTGCTTGCGGACCGCGTCCTCGTCCTGGACGGACTTGTCCCGGGTGGAACCGATCGCGGAGATCACCGTACGCGCGGCGTCCCGCAGGGCCATCAGCGCGTATCCCAGATCCTCCGGGACCTCCTCCAGGCGGCCGG
The DNA here is from genome assembly GCF_000373645.1 of Streptomyces sp. ATexAB-D23. Lineage (GTDB taxonomy): Bacteria > Actinomycetota > Actinomycetes > Streptomycetales > Streptomycetaceae > Streptomyces > Streptomyces castrisilvae. The sequence goes on from NZ_KB892007.1 coordinate 118,694, forward strand.
GGAGCGCCAGCTCCATCACCCGCTCGAAGCCCTCGGACGCGGTCTGCAGCGCGTCGGCCGCCTTCTCGTTGACCAGCTTCGCGGCGCGGCGCACCGCGCGGTTCACCTGGCCCGGGGTCAGCTCGCCGGTGGCCACCCCGGTGACCCGGGAGACCAGCTCATGGGCCTCGTCCACGATCAGCACCTCGTGCTGCGGGAGCACCGGGGCGCCCTCGATGGCGTCGATCGCCAGCAGCGCGTGGTTGGTGACGACGACGTCCGCGAGCTTGGCCCGCTCCCTGGCCTGCTCCGCGAAGCACTCCGCCCCGTACGCGCACTTGGTGGCGCCCAGGCACTCCCGGGACGTGACGGAGGTCTGCGCCCAGGCCCGGTCGGAGACGCCGGGGGTGAGGTCGTCCCGGTCGCCCGTCTCCGTCTCGTCCGCCCAGTCCCGCATGCGCAGGAGGTCCTGGCCGAGCTTGCTGGACGGCGCCGCCGCCTCGAACTGGTCGAACAGGCCCTCTTCCTCCTCCTGCGGCACACCTTCGTGCAGCCGGTGCAGGCAGAGGTAGTTCGACCGGCCCTTCAGCATGGCGAACTGGGGGCGGCGGCGCAGCAGCGGATGCAGCGCGTCCACCGTGCGCGGCAGGTCCCGCTCGACCAGCTGGCGCTGGAGGGCCAGGGTCGCCGTGGCCACGACGACGCGCTCGCCGTGAGCCAGGGCCGGCACCAGGTAGCCGAGCGATTTGCCCGTACCCGTGCCGGCCTGGACGAGCAGGTGGGATTGGTCGTCTACCGCCTCGGCGACGGCACCGGCCATGGCGGCCTGGCCGGGCCTCTCCGTACCGCCGACGGCGGTCACGGCGGCGTGCAGGAGCTCGGGGAGGGATGGCTTCGTCATAGCCCGGCCAGCCTACGGGGCTCCACTGACAACGACGCTCACTCCCGGCCTCACGCCGAGAGGTGGAGCGGGTTGGCCACGGAGCCGTGGACCGCCGCGTGCGGGCGTTCCGGCCGGTCGCGGTAGCCGTCGAGATGCAGACGATTGCGGTTCAGACAGAGGCGCTCGATCCGCGGGGTCAGCATGTCGAACGTCTCGAACCGCTCCTTCAGCTCGGGGAACCGGGCGTGGTGGCGCAGGATCTCCGCCCGGACGAGTGACCAGAATTCGCCCTCGGGGACACCGAGCTGTTCCTCGCAGAGCGGGGAGAGGAACCGGAAGACCCCGGTGAAGAGTCCGGAGTGGATGAACTGGGTGAGGAAGGCCGGTTCCTCGGTCAGCAGGACGCTGCGCACGTCGGGCGGCATGGTGTCGTGTTCGGGCAGCGGCCGCGCGCTCACGTTGACGTCGTCCACGAAGTCCTTGATCGCGAGACGTGCGGGCACGTCCTGGTCGTCGAAGACCACGATCGCGTTCTCGCCGTGCGGGGAGAAGACGGTGCCGTAGCGGTAGAGGAAGTGCAGCAGCGGCGGCAGCAGCGCGGCGAAGAGCCGGGAGAGCCAGACGGTGGGCGTCAGCCCGGAGCGGGCGACCAGCTCGGCGGTGAAGGCGCGTCCCCGCGGGTCGGTGTGGAGCAGCGAGGCGAGGGTGCGGGCCCGCTCCCCCGGCGCCAGACGCGGCAGCAGGGGCTCGCGCCAGATCGCGCCGAGGATCTCCTTGAACTGGTACGGCGTCTCGGGGAGGTGGTCGTACAGCGGGTGCTCGACGGTGACCGACGCGACCTCGCCGAGCAGGATGACGCCGCAGGTGTCGCGCAGGAACGGATCGTTGTCGCGCAGCCCAAGCACCCAGTCCGTGACGGCGGGGGCGGCGATGGTCCGCTCGGTCGGCAGGCCGCGCCAGACCAGCGTGTTGAGGATCGACAGCGGGAGCTTGACCGTGTGCCGGTCGGGTCGCGCGACGTTGGCGAAGGTACGGATGGACTGCTGCGGCAGCCGCACGTCCGGGTCGGCGGGCAGGGGCACGATGTCGCCGGCGGCGATGGCCGGGGCGAAGAGCGGCACGATCCACTCGTCCCACTGCCAGGGGTGTACGGGCAGGTAGTGGTAGGCGTCCGGGTCGAGGCCGCGGGCGCGCAGGGTGTCGGCGAAGGACGCGCGGACCTCGGCGTCGAGCTCCTGGGCGTAGAGCGGCCCCGGGGTGGCCAGCCGGCCCACGCCCCGGTAGGCGGCGATCCGGTGGGAGACGGCCAGCCACGGCAGCCTGACCGGTTTCCTGGCCTCGGGGGTGTAGCGGGAGGCGTCGGTGGCGGAGAAGCCGAGGCGGCCCTTGTTGGCGACGATCCAGGGGTGGCCGGTCTGGTGGCCTTCGAGTTCCGCGTAGCCGAGGTCGGCCAGTTCGGCGGCGGTGAGCGCGGTGTGGTCGAGGCGGGCGTCCGCGGTGAGCGTCGTGGTCAGCTCACGGATGAGGTGGCCGAGGGTGGCGCCGTCGAGCCCGAGGAGGCGGCGGGCCCGGGTGAGGAACAGCAGCGGATCGCGGAAGGGGACGCCGCCGTCCGCTGCCTGCGAGTCCTGGCCGTCCGCCGCCCGGTCGGAGTCGGGGTGGGCTGTCTCCCGGATCGAGTCCGGGTCCACGCGCCAGCTGCCGTACACGCCGCGCCGGGCGGTGAAGCTCAGCGTGGAGCCGTCGTCCAGTCCCAGGGTGTAGGTGTCGCCGCCGGGGGTTCGCACGGCCGGCTCGATGACTTCCTCGTAGGCGAACTCACCGAGCATCTTGGCGAGCATCCGGGCGGCGGCCCGGTCCCAGGCCCCCCGGTTCAGCTCCGGGGTACTGAGCAGCGCGGGCGGCTCCATTGCGTCGTGGTGCGCAGGGTATTTCGGCACGGGGACTCCTCGGGATGGAACCGATGGGGTTCGAGCGGTGCGGACAGGTCGGGGAAGTGTTCATGGGCTGGTTCGGTGGGTTCGGTCGCGGATCATCAGCGCGGCCCGCTTCTCCGGGAGGTCGACCTCGGCGGAGAAGCGGAATCCGGCGCTCAGGAACGCGGAGACGGATGGGACGTTGCGGAGGTCGGGCTCGGCCACGACCCGGGTGCAGAGCGGAAGGTTGTCGAGTACGAGACCGGCCACGGCGCGCAGCAGCGTGGTGCCGGTGCCCCGGCCGCGGTGGCCTTCGGCGATGAGGAGGTGGACTCCTGTGTCGTGCGGCCGGGCGGGATAGTGGCGGGCCAGCGGGTCGAGGTCGGCCCGGTAGATCTCCCAGTAGCTCATGGGCGTACCCGACAGCACGCCGAGGCAGGGGATGCTGCGGCCGTCGCCGTCGAGTTGGGCGGCGAGATGCCCGGCCGTGACGCTCTCGTCGCCGGCGAGCTCCCAGAAGGCCGCGATCACGGGGTCGTTCATCCACCGGCTGATCATCGTGAGATCGCGCTCGGGGCGGACGGGGACGAGCTGGAACACCCCGGCCGGGGTGGCGACGGGCTGCCAGTCCGCCGGCCGGCCGAGGGGTCCGGACGAGGGGTCACGGTGCCGGGGCGTGGGTGCCTCCTCCTGGAAGGGCGCGCGGAGTTCAGCGGTGATCCGCGGTTCGAGTGTGTCCTCGGCGCCCGTGTCCCGCCGATCGGCGAGACCGGTGTGCGCATCGGAGGGAGGCAACGGTGGGGCGCTCCTTACTCAGCCGTGCAGGGGGTTGGTGATGGTGACGTAGACGGACTGGGTGTCCACGGGGCCGACGAGTTCGTCGAGTCCGTGCAGGCGGGTCAGCATGTTGGCCTTGCAGCGCAGGCGCGGGGTTTCGAGCAGGCGGGCGGGGAGCGGTGAGCCCAGTTCGCACGCCGACTTGAGGAACCGCCGGAAGGCGTCGAGGAGCATGTCCTCGTCGGCGAGGCGCTGGGCACCGAATGCCCCGATCAGTCCGAATACGTTGTTGATGCCGAGGTAGTAGGCGAAGCGTTCGTCGGTGACGGCGTCGGAGACGAAGGTGTCGCTGACGGCTCCGATGCCGGGGAGCCTGTGGTCGAGTGCGGCGCGGTGTGATTCACGGAAGTAGTAGCCCTGATTGTCACGGTAACGGCCACCGGCGGGCCAGCCGTCCGCGTCGAGCAGGACCAGGGTGTTCTGCTGGTGGGCCTCCAGCGCGACACCGGCGTGCGCGTCGAGCCAGAGCACCGGCTGCACGACGCGGTCGAGGTAGCGCAGGAACCACTCGGCGGCCACCGCGGTCGTGGTCCGTCCCGTGACGGCGGCGAGACGGTGGACCACGTCGGCGAGGCGGGAGTGCAGGCCCGGCCGGCCCGGCCAGGGGCGCGGCGCGGTGAGCCCGGCGATGCAGACCGCGTCGTCGTCCCGCCCGAAGGGGTTGTGGCGGAGCATGACGTCGAGGCCGTGCACCGGCGTGCCGTCCGGGGTGTCGACGGCGAGCCAGGCGGGGTCGCGCACGATGTCGAAACCGGGGTGTTCCGCGTGCCACTGGCGGGCGAGCCCGGTGCGCAGCAGCCGGTGGACCTCCACTCCCCGGTGGAGTTCCTTGCGGAGGTTCTCCCGGCGGGAGTTGGTGATGCGTACGCCGAGGGAGAGCTTCAGCATCAGGTCGGCGCCCGGCCGGTGCACGGTGCGCACCGAGGACGTGGGGTGCCAGTGTGCGCCGTACGGGCCCAGGTCGTGCAGGAGGCCGGAGTCGATGAGGGCGGCGACTTCGGGCCTGCCGCGCAGTTCGCGGGCCTGCCAGGGGTGGAGGGGAATGGGCGTGGTGTGTTCGGGGAAGGGCAGGCCCGGGGCGTGCCGGGCGACGAGCTGCGCGGCGGAGACGGGCCGGCCCTGGTCGGTCCACGCGGAGTCGGTGGCCAGCACGGAGCGGTCGGCGGCCATCCAGTGGAGCGGGAAGGAGCCGTGCAGTTCGGGTGAGTAGAGCCGGGTCTCGGCGTCGGTCAGCCCTTCCCTGCTCTTGGGCGAGGGATGCAGCGGGTGGCCGAGCAGGAGCGACTGCTCGGCGGTGAGGAAAAGGTCCGCCTCGTCGGGGGCTCCGGGCCGGCTGCGCCGCTCCGCGATGAACGAGGCGGTGCGCCGTACGGAGTCGGCGACCCGGCCGACCATGTCGGCGCCCTCGTTGTGGTCGGCCTCCCGGCCGAGCAGGGCGGCCACGGTGACGGCGTCGGCGGTCGGTGCGCCGACGGGGGCCTGTTCCAGGGCGGGCGGCCCGAAGCGGTGCCAGCCCGTGGCGGACCAGTGGAGGACGGGGACGAGCAGGGCGGTGCCGCTCGCGGGGAGCGGGACGCGCAGGGTCTCCTCCGCCGGACGGGGCAGATCGCACTCGCGGACCCAGCAGCGCAGCAGGTTCTCGATGCCCGCCGCGTCGGCGGCGCGGAGTGGATCGGGCTGGTCCAGGGGATCGGCGGCCGGGGCCGCTTCGTCCGGGTGCACGGCGGCCGGGGGCGGGGAAGCGGGCCTCGACGCGTGCCACAGTTCGTGCGGCGTTTCCTTCTGGCGGGGCACGGTCGTCGCCTCGACGGCGAGTTGACCGGGGGCTGCGGCCTCGGAGAGGGGGCGGGAGGGAGGGCCGTCGGCCTCGGGCGCGGGGGTGGGGTTCACGGCGGTCTTCCTGTGCTGGTGTCCGTGGTCAGCGGATCGATCCGGTCGGCGTCCGTCGGTGCGGTGAGCGCTCGGCGGCTGCCAGGGCATCGGCAAGGCGGTCGATGACCGCTGTTGCCTGTTCGTCGGTGAGCGTGAGGGGCGGAAGCAGGCGTACGACGGTGGAGTGCCGGCCGCCGAGTTCGACAATAAGGCCGCGGCGCAGGCATTCCTGCTGAACGGCGAGAGCGAGGACCGGATCGGGCGGCGCCTCGGTGCCGGTGCCCCGCGGACGGGTCTCGGGGTCGACGACTTCCACGCCGATCATCAGGCCGCGTCCCCGGACGTCACCGATGCACGGATGGTCGGCGGCCAGCGAGCGCAGGCTCGCCAGCATCCGGTCCCCGAGGACCCCGGCCCGCTCCGCGAGCCCGTTCTCCCGGACGTAGGCGAGGGTGGCGGTGCCCGCCGCCATGGCCAGCTGGTTTCCGCGGAAGGTGCCCGCGTGGGCGCCGGGCTGCCAGGTGTCGAGGCCGGAGCGGTAGACGATCACAGCGAGCGGGAGGGAGCCGCCGATGGCCTTGGACAGCACCATCACATCGGGCACGATCCCGCTGTGTTCGACGGCCCAGAAGGCACCGGTCCGGCCGACGCCGGTCTGGACCTCGTCCGCGATCAGCGGGATGGAGCGGTCCTCGGTGATTTCCCGCATCCGGCGCATCCAGCCGTCGGGCGCGGGGTTGACTCCGCCCTCGCCCTGGACCGGTTCGAGGATCATCCCGGCGGGGGCGGGTGTCCCGCTCTTGGGGTCGTCCAGCAGGCTCTCGGTCCAGCGCGCGGCGGTCCGTGCCCCGGCTTCGCCACCGATACCGAAGGGGCAGCGGTAGTCCCGCGGGAACGGCAGCCTGGTCACCCGTACGTCCTCGGCGCCGCCGGACGCGGCGAGGGCGCCCGCGGTCATGCCGTGGTAGGCGCCGGTGAAGGCCAGCAGGCCGCTGCGGCCGGTGGCGGCGCGGACCAGTTTGAACGCCGCCTCGACCGCGTCCGTACCGGCGGGTCCGCAGAACTGGATCCGGGCGTCGTCGGCGAACCGGCCCGGGAGAGTGGCGAACAGCTCCGTGGTGAAGGCGTCCTTGACCGGTGTCGCCAGGTCCAGCACATGCAGCGGGGCGCCCGAGTCGATGACCTTCTTGATCGCTTCCAGGACGACGGGGTGGTTGTGGCCGAGTGCCAACGTCCCCGCTCCGGAGAGGCAGTCGAGATAGCGCCGCCCGTCCGCGCCCTCGATGGTCAGCCCCCGGGCGCGCACCGGCACGATCGGCAGCGACCTGGCGTAGGTGCGGGCGGCCGATTCGCGCAGGGACTGGCGGCGCAGGATGCCCTCGTGGGCGGAGAGGGGTGGTGCCGGAGCTGGTTCGGTCACGGCCACGGCTCTGGATCCTCCCGCTGTAACAGTTGCGTTGCACGTCAGTACGATTCCGCAAGGACGGCCTGCGAGGGTGAACGCTGTCTCCGTGCCCCCTCCGTACCAACGACGAAGGAGGCAGAGGATCACGGGCAAATCCGAAGATCCTTGCGGGGCGCAACCCTGCCGCGCACCACCCGCGGCGCCACCGGCATAGTGGGGCCCGCGCCGGGCTCCGGGACACCTCCCGAAGGCCGCGGCGCCCTGCCCGTTCGGTGCGCTCTGCGGCTCGCCGTGCACAAGTGCAGTACAGAAGCGTTGAGTTACGAAGTCCCAGGGGGATCAGCAGATGCGTCTCGTTCGACCAGGAAACACCGCACGCCGCAGGGGAAGTGCCCGCCTCACCTCCTCCCCCGTGCTCGCCACCGCCGCCGTCGCCGCCGTCCTCGCGCTCACGGCCACGGCCTGCGGGCCGACCGAGGACGACGCGAACTCCGAGCCGAGCAGCAGCAGCTCCGCCGGCCGGACGGACAACAAGATCGCCATCCCGGACGAGCTGAAGGACCGGCTCAAGGAACACGGGATCGACCTGGACCAGTGGAAGGACGGCGAGTGGAAGAACTGGGACACGGACAAGTGGCTGCGTGAGGCCAAGGACTACATCAACCCGATCATCGCGGGCCTGTGGGACCCGGACCGCATGCGGGACGCCGACAAGCCCCCGGAGAATCCGGTCGACAACGACATCTCGGGCGACGAGGGCGTGACGGACCCGACGCCCGCGCCGGTCCGGGCCGTGGGCGTGAACACGCCGTACCACGACAACGCCGCAGAGTCCGGGAAGCTGTTCTTCGACGGCCCCGAGGGCTCGATGGTCTGCTCGGCGACCGTGGTGAAGGACCCGGCGCACCCGGGCAAGTCCAACATGGTGTGGACCGCGGGCCACTGTGTGCACGCGGGCAAGAAGGGCGGCTGGTACCGCAACATCGCCTTCGTCCCCTCGTACAACAACAGCGGTCTGTCGACGGCCGAGCTGCGCGACAACCCGCCCAAGGAGAAGGTCGCCCCGTACGGCATCTGGTGGGGCAGCTGGGCGCAGACCTCGCAGCAGTGGATCGACCAGGGCGCGTCGGTCGGCGGCCTGGGCGCCCCGTACGACTTCGCCGTGCTGCACGTCACGCCGGAGGAGGGTTCGAACGGCAAGTCCCTTGAGGAGACCGTCGGTTCGGCTCTGCCCGTCGAATTCAACGCGCCGGCCGTGCCGAAGATCGCCGACATGACGGCGACCGGCTTCCCGGCGGCGGCGCCGTACGACGGCCAGAAGCTGTTCCAGTGCAAGGACAAGCCCGGCCGTCTCTCGCTCGCCCAGGGTGACCCGACGATGTACCGCATCGGCTGCTCGATGACGGGCGGTGCCTCCGGCGGCGGCTGGGTCGCCACCGGTCAGGACGGCAAGCCCGCGCTGGTCTCGAACACCTCCATCGGCCCGGTGACGGCGGGCTGGCTGGCCGGACCGCGCCTCGGCAAGGAGGCCAAGGGCGTCTACGAAGAGGTCAGCAAGAAGTACGCGGACAAGTAGCCGGCAGGACCGCGCCCGCCGGGGCGCGGATGGCGACGGGCAGGGGCCTTCGGGGCGGACGGCGGTCCGTTCCAAGGGTCCCTGCCCCAAGAACGACCGATGTGCAGATTTTCAGGGGGATTCCTTTTCATGCGATCCATACGTCCGCTGCTCGCCGCGACCGGACTGGCCGCCGCGCTCGCACTGACGGCCACCGCCTGCGGGCCCACCGAGGACGAGGGCGCCGACAAGCCCGCGGCCACCGCGTCCGCGTCCGGCGGCACCCAGAAGGACGGCGGGCCGGCCGCCGGCCTGGCCGACGCGCTGAAGAAGCACGGGATCGACCCGGACAAGTGGCGCGGCGGCGAGTGGAAGAACTGGGACAAGGCCACTTGGCTGCGTGAGGCCAAGGACTTCGTCAACCCGGTCATCGAGGGGCTGTGGGAGCCGGACCGGATGAAGTCGGCGCAGGACCCGGCGAAGACGATGTCCGCCGGGGACTTCTCCGGTGACCAGGGCGTCACCGATCCGGAGCCGAGGCCGGTCACGGCCCAGCGCGAGAAGACCCCGTACCACAACTACGCGGCCCCGGTCGGGAAGGTCTTCTTCGACTCTCCCAAGGGCCACATGGTCTGCTCGGGCACGGTCGTCAAGGACCCGGGGAACCCCGGGAGGTCCAACCTCGTGTGGACCGCCGGCCACTGCGTCCACGCCGGGTCCGAAGGCGGCTGGTACCGCAACATCGTCTTCGTGCCCGCGTACAACGACAAGGGCCGGAGTGCCGCCGCGCTGAAGAACGCACAGCCGCAGGAGATCGCCCCGTACGGGGCCTACTGGGCGGACTGGGTCAGCACCTCCGGTGAGTGGATCACCAACGGCGGTCCCACCGGCGGCGAGGGTGCCCCGTACGACTACGCGGTGCTGCACGTGAAGCCGGAGCGAGGCACCAAGTCGCTCGAAGAGACCGTGGGCAACGCCCTCCCGGTGAACTTCGACGCCCCGAGATCGCGCAGATCGGTGCGATGGGCGCGTGGGGCTACCCGGCCGCCCCGCCGTACGACGGTCTGATCATGCACAAGTGCGTCGACCGGCCCGGCCGGCTGTCGATCAGCCCTTCCACGCCCACCATGTACCGCATCGGCTGCACGATGACGGGCGGTTCGTCCGGTGGCGGCTGGTTCAGCGAGGGCAGTGACGGCAAGTTGGCCCTGGTCTCCAACACGTCGATCGGCCCGGTCACCTCGGGCTGGCTGGCGGGGCCGCACCTGGGTGAGGGCGCGCGGCAGATCTTCACGACGATGAGCCGGAAGTTCGGCGCCAAGTAGCGGCGCGCACGGCCGAAGGCCCGCTCCCTCGCAGGGGAACGGGCCTTCGCTGCTTCCGCTACGGTCCGGTCAGTGCACCGCGGGGACGAACGCCGCGAGCTCCGATGCCAGCTCCTCGTGCACCCGCGCCTTGAGCAGCGTGCCCTCCGACGTGTGCTCCTCGGAGATCACCTCGCCCTCGGCGTGCACCCGGGAGACGAGTCCACCACGGGTGTACGGCACGAGCGCCTCGATCTCGACCGACGGGCGGGGCAGCTCGCTGTCGAGCAGCGCGAGCAGCTCGTCGATCCCGGCGCCGGTACGCGCCGACACCGCGATGGCGTGCCGCTCGTTGCGCAGGAGGCGCTGGAGGACCAGCGGGTCCGCGGCGTCCGCCTTGTTGACCACGACGATCTCGGGCACGTCCGTCGCGCCGACCTCGCGGATCACCTCACGCACCGCGGCGAGCTGCTCCTCCGGCACGGGGTGCGAGCCGTCCACCACGTGCAGGATGAGATCGGACTCGCCGACCTCCTCCATGGTGGAGCGGAATGCCTCCACGAGGTGGTGCGGCAGATGCCGTACGAACCCGACGGTGTCGGCGAGCGTGTAGACCCGGCCGCTCGGCGTCTCGGCCCGGCGCACGGTCGGGTCGAGGGTGGCGAACAGGGCGTTCTCCACGAGCACGCCCGCGCCGGTCAGCCGGTTGAGCAGCGAGGACTTGCCCGCGTTGGTGTAACCGGCGATGGCGACGGAAGGCACCTTGTTGCGCCGGCGCTCCTGGCGCTTGAGGTCGCGGCCGGTCTTCATCTCCGCGATCTCCCGGCGCATCTTGGCCATCTTCTCGCGGATCCGGCGCCGGTCCGTCTCGATCTTGGTCTCACCGGGGCCGCGGGTCGCCATGCCGCCACCGCCGCTGGAACCGCCGCCGCCCATCTGACGGGACAGCGACTGACCCCAGCCGCGCAGCCTCGGCAGCATGTACTGCATCTGCGCGAGGGAGACCTGAGCCTTGCCCTCCCGGGACTTGGCGTGCTGGGCGAAGATGTCCAGGATCAGGGCGGTCCGGTCGACCACCTTGACCTTGACGACGTCTTCGAGGTGGATGAGCTGGCCGGGGCTGAGCTCACCGTCGCAGACGACGGTGTCCGCCCCGGTTTCGAGGACGATGTCGCGCAGCTGAAGCGCCTTGCCGGAACCGATGTACGTGGCCGGGTCGGGCTTGTCGCGGCGCTGGAATACGGCGTCGAGCACCAGGGCTCCCGCCGTCTCGGCGAGCGCCGCCAGCTCGGCGAGCGACGTCTCCGCGTCCTGCACGGTGCCCGAGGTCCAGACACCGACGAGCACCACACGCTCCAGGCGCAGCTGCCGGTACTCGACCTCGGTGACGTCTTCGAGCTCGGTGGAGAGTCCGGCCACGCGCCGCAGGGCGGCACGCTCCGAGCGGTCCAGCTGCTGGCCGTCCCGCGCTCCGTCGATCTCTTGGCTCCAGGCGACGTCCTCTTCCATCAGGGCGTCGGCCCGCAGGCCCTCGGTGAGGCTCTCGGTCGCGTTCTCCGTGGCACTCTGCGCGTTCTGCGCGTCCTGGGGAAGGGAAGAAGAGGAGGTCATTGGATCCTTACGTCGATAGGAGTGGTTGCATCAGTCACAACGCGTAACCTCTGCGGATGATTCCCGCCCGGGAGATCCTCCGCTCCGGCCGCCGTGGCGACGCCTCGATAGTGGCATGGTCCGTGCGGGCCGTCATCCGGGTTTACCGCTGTCCCCGTGCCACCGCGGGTGCGGTGCTGTGCCAGTCGGGATGTCCGGGCATGGGCGGCGTCTTCGCCCCGTACAGCCAGCCGTCGAAGAACGCGGTCAGGTCGCGTCCCGCCACCCGTGAGGCGAGCCGGACGAAGTCGGCCGTGGCCGCGTTGGAGTCGCGGTTGCCCCGCACCCAGAGCCGCTCCAGTGTCCCGAAGGCGTCCTGGCCGATCTCCTGGCGCAGGGCGTAGAGGACGAGCGCGCTGCCGTCGTAGACCACCGGCCGGAACAGGCTGATCTTCTCGCCGGGCGCCGGCGCGGCGGGCCGGGCGGGCGGGCCTCCGGCGGCGCGCCAAGTGTCCGACCAGGTGTAGGCGCTGCGCATGCGCTCCTCCAGCGGCTTGCCGGCGTGGTCCTCGGCGTACCGCGCCTCGTACCAGCTGGCGTGCCCCTCGTTCAGCCAGAGGTCGGACCAGGTCCGCGGGGAGACGCTGTCTCCGAACCACTGATGGGCCAGCTCGTGGACCATGACGGAGTCGACGTACCACTCGGGGTAGCGCGCGTCGGTGAACAGGCGCTTCTCGAACAGGGAGAGGGTCTGGGTCTCCAGCTCGAACCCGGTCTCGGTGTCGGCGATCAGCACCCCGTAGTTCTCGAAGGGGTACCGGCCGACCTGCTGTTCCATCCAGGCCAGTTGGTCCGGGGTCTTCTTCAGCCAGGGTTTCAGGCGGTCCCGGTCGGCCGCCGGCACGACGTCGCGCACGGGCAGTCCGTGCGGCCCGGTCCGCCGGACCACGGCCGAGCGGCCGATGCTGACCTGGGCCAGTTCGGTGGCCATGGGGTGCTCGGTGCGATAGGTCCAGGTGGTGCTGTCCCCGTGCCGGCTGCGGCCGGTGGGCAGGCCGTTGGCCACCACCGTCAGTTCGCTCGGGGCGGTGACGCGGAAGGTGAAGTACGCCTTGTCGGCGGGGTGGTCGTTGCCCGGGAAGACCCGGTGTGCGGCGTCGGCCTGGTTGGCCATGGCGAGCCCGTCGGCGGTCCGCACCCAGCCGCCGCTGTCGCGTTCGCCGGAGGGGTCGCTGGTGTGGCGGACGGTGATGCGCAGGGGCACGCCGGCCGGAATACGGCCCGCCGGACGCACGATCAGGTCCTCGTCCGCGACCTCGAAGTCGGCACGCAGGCCGTTGACGGCGACGGACCGGACGGTGCCCCGGGTGAAGTCGAGGTTGATCCGCTCCAGCGGCTCGGTCGTCTTCACGTCGAGGGTGGTGACGGCGGACAGCGGCTCGTCGTTGTGGCCGTTGTAGGTGAGGCCGATGTCATAGGCGAGTACGTCGTACCCGGGGTTGCCGAGGTGGGGGAAGAGCGGGTCACCGATGCCGAGCGGCACCGGGGCGGGCAGGGTGGCGGCGACGAGCGCGGCCGACGCGGTGGCCAGCAGGGCGGCCCGCAGACGGCGGGAGAGGAACGGCATGGACTACGGCTATCAGCGCGGCCTCTCCCCCCGGGTGCGGCGCGCGCCGTGCCACCCGAATGAGGACGGCGCGCGGGCCCTCCGTCCCGTCAGAGCGCTCCGGCCGGATGCTGGGCGCGCGAGACGTCGTACACGCCGGGCACCTCCCGCATGGCGCGCATCAGCGCGGGCAGTCCCGCCGCGTCCGGCAGCCGCAGGGTGTACGTGTGCCGCACGCGCTGTTCGCTCGGGGGCTCCACGGTGGCGGAGATGACCGCCGCGTCCGCCCCGGCGATCGCCTCGGTGAGGTCGGCCAGCAGCCGGGGCCGCCCGAAGGACTCCGCGACCAGCGTCACCCGGCACGCCTGCTCGTCGCCCCAGCTCACCGCGACCTGTGCCCGCCCGACGGCCTCCATCCGGGCCACCGCGGGACATCGCAGCCGGTGCACGGTCACGGCGGCGCCCCCGCGCACGGTGAAGCCGGTCACCTCGTCGGAAGGCACGGGGGTGCAGCAGCCCGCGAGCCGCACCGCGGCGTCCGGCTGTTCGACCACGGCGCTGGCGGTACGGGTCCTGGGGGTCCCCGGTCCGAAGGGCGGGGCGGACTGCGGCTCACGGCCCGCCGGCACGCCCGGCTGTCCGGAATCGGCGGCCTGGGGGTGGGCTTCGAGCCAGCCGGTGATGGCGATGCGGGCGGCGGGCGTACGCGCGTGGTCCAGCCAGTCGGGAGAGGGGCCGGATGCCGCGTCCTCGGCGAGCAGCGGCTGCACGGTGTCGCCGTCCTTGAGCACGGTGCTGAGCGTGGCCAGCCTGCCGTTCACCCTGGCTCCGATGCAGGTGTGCGCCGCGTCTCCGTGCTGGGCGTAGGCCGCGTCGACACAGCTGGCTCCGGCGGGCAGGCCGAGGGTGCCGCCGTCGGTGCGGAAGACGGTGATCTCGCGGTCCTGGGCGAGGTCGGCGCGCAGGGAGGTCCAGAAGGTGTCGGGGTCGGACGCGGACTGCTGCCACTGGAGGAGCCGGGAGAGCCAGCCGGGGCGGGTGGGGTCGGCCCGCTCGCCTTCGGGGCCTTCGCCGTCGGTGCCTTCTCCGTCGGCCGGTTCGGCGGTCTGGGCGGTGCCGTCCGCCGCGTACGGATTGCCGAGGGCGATGACTCCGGCCTCGGCGACCTTGTGCATCCGGTGGGTGCGGATGAGGACCTCGGCCACCTCGCCGTCCGGGCCCACCACCGCGGTGTGCAGCGACTGGTAGAGGTTGAACTTGGGGGCGGCGATGAAGTCCTTGAACTCGGAGATGACCGGTGTGAAACAGGTGTGCAGCTCGCCGAGGACGGCGTAGCAGTCGGCGTCGTCACCGACGAGCACCAGCACGCGCCCGAAGTCGCTGCCGCGCAGTTCGCCGCGTTTGACGCGGACGCGGTGGACGGAGACGAAGTGGCGGGGCCTGACGAGGACCTCGGAGGGGATGCCGGCCTCGCGCAGCACGGAGGCCACGTTGCCCGCGATGGCGGTGAGGGGGTCCGGGCCGTCCGCCGCCGCGGCGATCACTGCGCTGGTCCGGGCGTACTCCTCGGGGTGGAGGATGGCGAAGGCCAGGTCCTCCAGCTCCGTCTTGAGCGCCTGGACGCCGAGCCGCTCCGCGAGGGGGATCAGCACATCGCGGGTGACGTTGGCGATCCTGGCCTGTTTCTCGGGGCGCATCACGCCGAGCGTGCGCATGTTGTGCAGCCGGTCGGCGAGCTTGATCGACATGACGCGGACGTCGTCCCCGGTGGCGACCAGCATCTTGCGGAAGGTCTCGGGTTCGGCGGCGGCCCCGTAGTCGACCTTTTCGAGTTTGGTGACGCCGTCGACGAGGTAGCAGACCTCCTCGCCGAACTGCTCCCGGACCTGGTCGAGAGTCACCTCGGTGTCCTCGACGGTGTCGTGGAGGAGGGAGGCGGTCAGCGTGGTGGTCTCGGCGCCGAGCTGGGCGAGGATGAGGGTGACCGCGAGCGGGTGGGTGATGTAGGGCTCGCCGCTCTTGCGCGTCTGTCCGCGGTGCGAGCTCTCGGCGAGGAGGTAGGCGCGCTGGAGGACGGCGAGGTCGGCGTCGGGGTGGTGGGCGCGGTGCGCCTCGGCGACATGCGCGAGGGCGTCGGGGAGGCGGTCGCGGGAGACCGGGCCGAGCAGGGCGGCCCTGCCGATCCTGCGGAGGTCGATCCGGGGACGGCCCCGCCTGCGGATGGGAGCACCTGGGCTGGTGGCCTCTGCACTCATGGGGCACCTCCGGCGACGTCGACCGGCGGTGGGGAGGTGCGGTCGCGCCTCCGGGCCGGTGCTTGATGCTACCGAGCCCACCACGTGGCGGAGTCCCGCTCTCGCCCAGCGTGAAACGGATCACCCATTCGAGCGAAGCGTTACCCGTTCAGCGTTTCGAGCCAGGCCGGATCGATCTTGCCCTCGGCGACGATGACGGCCGGCCCGGTCATCTCGATCTCGCCGTCCGGGTGCTCCGTGATGACGAGGCTGCCGCCGGGCAGGTCGACGGTGTACGTGACGGGCTCGCCGGTCGTCGTCGGGTCCAGCGCGTCCCGGCGGGCCGCCGCGACGGCCACCGCGCAGGCACCGGTGCCGCAGGAGCGGGTCTCGCCGGAGCCGCGCTCGTGGACCCTCATGGCGACGTGGCGGGGGCCGCGGTCCACGACGAATTCCACGTTGACCCCGTCGGGGTAGACGGCGGCCGGGACGTAGAACGGCTCGCTGAGGAGGTCACCGGCGTGCGCCAGGTCCTCGACGAAGGCGACCGCGTGCGGGTTGCCCATGTTGACGTTGCGGGCGTCCCACTCGCGGCCGTCGACGGTGACGGTGACGCCCTCGGCGGGCAGCAGGGCGCGGCCCATGGAGACGGTGATGTCGCCGTTCTTGGCGAGGTGGACCTTCTTCACGCCGCCGCGGGTGGCGACCGCGAGGTCGCCGTCCTCCACGAGGCCGGCGCGCTGGAGGTAGTGCGCGAAGACCCGCACGCCGTTGCCGCACATCTCGGCGACGGACCCGTCGGCGTTGCGATAGTCCATGAACCACTCGGCGTCCCGCGCCATGGCCCGCGCCTCGGGGTGCGCGGCACTGCGCACGACGTGCAGCAGGCCATCGCCTCCGATGCCCGCCCGGCGGTCGCAGAGCCGGGCGACGACGGAGGCGGGCAGGGCGACGGCGTTGTCCGCGTCGGGAACGATCACGAAGTCGTTCTCGGTGCCGTGGCCCTTGAGGAAGGCGATCTGCGAGGTGGTCACGGGACAACTGTACGAGGCTGCACCGGCAGCGCCACAAACCGGCCCGCCGGGCCCGGAGCCGCCCGGTCCCGCCCGTCAGCGCAGCCGCGCCACGCGCCAGACGGCCAGCGCGACCAGTACGGCGCAGACCCCGGCGTAGAGCGCGACCACGCGCCAGTCTGGGCGCTGGGAGGAGCCCCGGGACGGCAGTCCGGGCCAGGTGTGGCCGACGCGGCGGGCGGCCATCATGGACCACCCCGCGGCGCAGCAGCTGATCAGCAGGCCCAGCATCGCGACGACCGCGCCGCCGTCACCGAACTCGAAGGCGAGCGGGAAGGCGAACATCAGCGAGCCCACCGCGGCGAGCGTGACGATGGGCGCGAGCTGCCAGATGCGCAGCCGGCGGGCGGGGCGCAGCTCGACCTCGACCTCGGGGGTCACGTCGAGCTCGTCGGGCCCGTCCGGGCTCAGGCTCACTGCCTCGTTCCGCGCTTCCTGAGCGTCTTGCTCCGGTGCGTCCTGTTCCGTGTCGCGAGGGCCGGCCTCCATCGCCACGCGCCCTCCCAACTCGGACCCCAGTCGATCGATGCTCGATGATGGCACGGCCGGGGTCGCCGAAATGACGGGCAGAGCGTCCCGATGCCATCACGTGATCAGGCTGTTATAGCCCCGCCTTGGGGGTTTATGCAGGTCAGACGCCTGCTGCTGGTCGGCGAGTCAGCACGGGGTCAGCAATAGTTCCAGGTCAGCGCCCGATTGACCGTCACGACCGCCCCGGAGGAGGACCGTCTGGATCATGCCGAACAAGCTTGCGCGGGGTTGGGATGCGGGGAGCTTCCCGGGGAGGACGGGCCGGGTTCAGGGCGACCAGACATACGGTGTCGTCGTGGTGACCGCGTGCAGGCCGAGGCGGGTGAGGATCGGGGCGCTGTCGGCCGAGGCGTCGACGTAGAGGTAGGGGACGTCGCGGGCGGCGGCGAGTTGGGCCCGGTGGGCGACCATGGCCCGGTAGATGCCCCGCCCGCGCCATTCCTTGAGTGTTGAGCCGCCCCAGAGGCCGCCGAAGTCGATGCCGTCCTTGAACACCAGCCAGGCGGCGCAGACGACTTCGGCGCGTGCCTCGGCGACGAGGACGACGGTGTTCTCGGGGGCGTTCTCGATTCGGGCGGTCAGGTCGTCGGCGAGCCAGCTCCAGTCCTCGTTCCAGACCGTGCTCTCCATGGCGGCGACGCGCTGGAGGTCCGATCGGGAGGTGACACGGCGGAGGGTCACACCGTCGGGCAGGACGGGGTCCGCCGCCAGGTCTGCGGACTGCCCGATGAGCACGGTCTCGCTGTCCTCGGCGACGAAGCCGGCCGCGGTGAGCCGGCCGGTGAGGCCGGCGGGGAGATCATGGGCGCGGGTCTTCCATTCGACCGCCTCACCACGGGCAGCGTAGAAGTCACGCTGCCGCGCTATGAGCGCGTCGAGTTCCGCCCCGTCCACGCCGAGGTCGCGTGGGCCCGTGACGAAGCCGCGGTGCCAGCCGACGACACGGGTCAGGGGGCCGTCCTTTTCGATGCGCGCGCCGCCGCCGGGCGGGGTGACGCCACGGAGCTGGGCGTCGTACGCGATGCGGAGTTGACTGATCAGAGTGTCGTTCACTCGAACACCGTACGGACCGGGTCAAGCGATTGACATGCGATCAGACTGGTCCGTCAGGCGTCGCACGCTGTCGTCACCGCCGGTCGAGGGCGGTAGCGACCTGGTCCATGACGTGCTGCCAGTACGCCCGTTGCCGTTCGCGCTCTTCAGCGCCTGCCAGGACCCACGGGCCGGGGTGAGGTCACAGCAGCCGGTCGACCAGCCCGTCGACGTACTCCGGGGCGAGCGGGCCCATGCCGAACAGGACGCGGATGTACATCGGGGCCAGGACGTGGTCCAGCACGTCGAGCGCGTCGGGTGCGCGCTCCCCGCGTTCGCGGGCGCGATCGAGCATGGCCTGCAGTTGCCGGGTGCGTTCGACACGGAAGGCGTCACGCGCCCGCAGCCCCTGCTGACCATTGCTGGAAAGGGCGACGGCCAGGCGCACCAGCAACAGGCCGTCGGGCCCGGTGATCTCGCGGGCCACTTGCGCCGCATAGGTGCGCAGGTCGCCGGCCAGGGTTCCGGTGTCGGGCATCGGTGACTGGGTGTTGAGGCGGGTGAGCGCCACGTCGGTGAGCAGCGTTTCCAGGCTGCCCCACCGGCGGTAGATGCTGCTGTCGGCCACGCCCGCGCGGGCCGCGACCTCGCCGACGGTGAAGTTGCCGTATCCGCGCTCACTGATCAGTTCGGTGACGGCCCGGTGCACCTCCGCGCCGACGCGGGCGCTGCGCCCGCCGGGCCGCCGGGCTCGCTGTTTTTCGCTCATGACTCCACCTTAACGCAGTTCACACTTGCGTTTACACAGGACCCTCCGTACAGTCTCCTAACGCAGTCGACGACTGCGTTAGTGCGTCCGGAGGCTGACCGTGTCGGCTGTGGAGGGGCGCGACCGACAATCGAGAGGAATCCCCTTGCCCGCATCGCCTGCTTCCGTAGGCAGTGGACCGAGCCGGACCGTGCTGCTCACGGTGACCTGCCTGGGCCAGTTCATGGTTCTGCTCGACAACACGATCGTCGGGGCGGCGCTGCCCGATATGCAGGACCGGCTGCACACACAACTGACCGGTCTGCAATGGATCGTCGACGCGTATGTGCTGCTGGTCGCCATGCTGCTGCTGTCCGGCGGTGTCTTCGCCGACCGCTTCGGCCGCAAGCGGGTGTACCTGACCGGCGTGGCGGTGTTCACCGCCGCGTCGGTGGTGTGCAGCCTCGCGCCCTCGGTCGGCTGGCTGGTCGCCGGCCGGGTGCTGCAGGGCGTCGGGGCCGCGGCCCTGAGCCCTGCCTCGCTGGCCCTGCTCATCGCCGCCTGTCCCGTACCGCAGGAACGGATCAGGGCGATCGGGCTGTGGGCCGGGTTCAGCGGACTCGGCATGGCCGTGGGCCCCGTGGCCGGCGGCGTGCTGACCGATGCCTTCGGCTGGTCCGCCATCTTCCTGGTCAATCTGCCCATCGGCGTGGTCCTGCTGCTGGCCGGTGCGCGCAGCCTCGAAGAGACCCGCAATCCGAGCGCCCCTGCCATCGATGCGCCGGGAACGGTGCTGTCCGTTCTGGGGGTGGGGGCGCTGACCTACGGGCTGATCGAGGGGGGCGCCCGCGGCTGGACGACGCCGGTGATCCTGGGCAGCTTCACCGCGGGAGTGATCCTCCTCGCCGCCTTCCTCACCGTCGAAGCGCGGCGCTCCGCTCCGATGCTGCCGCTGCCGCTGTTCCGGCAGCGCCTGTTCACCGTGTCCAACACCGCCATGGTCGTGGTCGGGTTCGCGTTCATGGGCTCGTCGTTCTTCTTCTCCCAGTTCTTCGTGTACGTCCAGGGCAGCTCGATCCTGCGCGCCGGCCTGCAGACCCTGCCGGTATCCCTCGGCATGGTGATCGTCAGCCCGTACGCCGGCCGTCTCGCCGCCCGGTACGGCTTCCGCATCGTGGTCACCACCGGCCTCGCCCTGGCCGGCCTGGGGCTGCTGGCGCTCGGAACGGTGCACGCCGACACCGGCTACGCGAACGTGTGGTGGCGGCTCGGAGTCGTCGGCACCGGCTTCGCCCTGACCCTGTCCCCCCTGACGGGAGCCGCCATCCAGGCAGTCAGTCCGCAGGAAGGCGGCCTCGCGTCAGGCATCAGCAGCACCACACGGCAGATCGGCGCGGTACTCGGCGTGGCGGTGCTCGGAGCCGTCGTCCGCACCCGGCAGACCGGCGGCGCCTCCTTCGAGGCCGGCCTCAACAGCGCCTTCCTCGCCGCCGGCGCCGTCACCTTGGCCACCGCCGTGTTCACCGGCCTGTGGCTGACCAGGTCCGAACCAGCGGCCGAAGCCTCCGCGGCGCCGCGACGTCCCGCCATCCCGAGCGCGGTCACCACCTCGAACGAGGCAACCCGGAACAGCTGTTGACGACAACAGCCGCCTCGGACGCCCGCCGTACCGCGCCGGGCGCTCCTGCGGCCCAGCCGGGGCGTGGCCGGCCCGGCTCGGCCTGAAGGTACCCGAGCCGCCCGGCTCTGCCCGCTCCGCACGGCCGGACAGCCCTCGGCCGCTACTCCTCGGGGCGAACGCCGGGGAAGGCGGAGGGGGTTGCCCAGCCCCGCAGCACCGCGTCGACCGTTGACCGGAACGCGGTGTCCGCTGCGGCGCCTTCGAGGCTCCCGGCGAGTTCGAGGGTCACGAGCCCGTGCAGGGCGACCCACAGCGAGACGGCGATCAGCGTGGTGTCGCCCGCGAGGATACGGGCTGCCACGGCGCGGTCGATCGCCGCGACGAGCGGTCGCACCGGGTCCCGGTCACTGATCCGGTCCGACGGGACGAAGGACTGCGCGCCACCGAACAGCACCGCGTACAGGTGGCGGTGTTCGAGTCCCCAACGGCGGTACGCCACGGCCAACGCGTACAGATCCTCCAGGGCGTCCTCCGAGCGGGGAACGGCCGTCAGGTCCTGGAACAGGCCGGCGACAGCCTGGTCGCGCACCTCACGGACCAGCCCGTCCTTGCCCTGGAACAAGGTGTACACCGCCGCCGTCGACGTCCCGGCGGCGGTGGCCAGCGCGCGGACCGTGACCGACTCCTGGGGGCGGGTGGCGAACATCTCGGTCGCGCATGCCACGAGCCGCTCCCTGACCGCGGCGTCGTTCGTTCTCGGCCTTCCCATGGGGACCAGTTTACCCATGCTGATAACATCGTTTCAAAACAGCGTTTCAAAACTTTGGAGATCACCTTGCCACCGTCCTTCATACGTTCCTTGCGCTTCATGGGCCGCCTGCTGGCGGCCACCGCCGCGACGGTGGGGGTGGTCGCCGTGTTCCTGGCGCTGATCGTTGCCACCGACGGAGCGGGATCGGGGTTTGCCGCCTGGTCCGCCGCTGTCGGGGTCGCGGTCGTCGCGGCGATGTGGCGGGGCCGCCGGCGCTCCTGGCGAGGGCGGCTGGTGCCCTTCCTGCCGGTGCTGGTCGCAGCGGCCCTGACGCTGTCGGTGTGCGTTCCCACCGTCCCCACGACGCGCCGCTACCCGGCCGCCCTGTCGTTCGTGACCACCGAGCACATGCGCCTGTCCACCGGCAGCCGGGTCGCGGTCTACCACTATCCGCCCACCGGCAGCGGCCCCCGGCGTCCCGTTCCGCTCGTCTACCTCAACGGCGGGCCGGTGCGCGGCATCTCGGTGCTGGACCACCGTTTCCTGCGGCGGCTCGCGGGACAGGGCTACGACGTGTACGCCTACGAGCAGGCCGGCGGTGGACGCAGCGATCTGCTGCCCATGGACCAGTACTCGATCACCCGGTCCGTCCATGACCTCGGCGCCTTCGTCGACAAGCTCGGCAGGGGCCGCGCCGACGTGCTGGGCTTCTCCTCGGGCGCGGTCGTCCTCACCCGCGCTCTGGCCGACCCGGGGATCGCCGGCCGTCTGCGCCGGGCGGTCATCGCCGAGCCGGGCCCGGTCGACGGCCCCACCGCCCGGATCGCGGGGCAGAAGGGCCGGCCGTCGGCCCGCGGCATCGCGCCGGCCATGACCGGACCGCGCTCCACACGCGTCCCGCGATACGCGGTCGCGTTCGGCCTCATGCGGCTCGGACTGCTCAACCCCGACAACGGGCTGGTAGGACAGGCGGAGGGCGACAACGCCTTCACCGCCGCCGATCTCGGCAGCGACACGGCGTCCGCCTACTGCGCGCGGGACGCGCACCGCATCCCGGTCGAGGACACGGAGCAGAACTTCTCCTTCAGCCCCGCCGCCAGCCTGCGTATCCAGCAGACGATCAAGGACTCCGCCTCCATCGCTCCTCAGCTGAGGCGCTCCCGGACACCCACGATGCTGATGATCGCCGAGTGCTCCTCCCAGG
The DNA here is from genome assembly GCF_000373645.1 of Streptomyces sp. ATexAB-D23. Taxonomy (GTDB): domain Bacteria; phylum Actinomycetota; class Actinomycetes; order Streptomycetales; family Streptomycetaceae; genus Streptomyces; species Streptomyces castrisilvae. The sequence goes on from NZ_KB892007.1 coordinate 140,835, forward strand.
TCCGGCAGTGGGCGACGACCGTCCTCGCGGACGCCCCCGCCATCCGGCGCACCCAGTACATGCCCGGTGTCGGCCACCACATGTGGAACGGCCTGGGTGACAACGACCAACGGGCAGCAGCCGTCATCACCGCGTTCCTCCAGGACGAGCCCGCGCCGCTGCCCGACTACCCGACCCGGGCCGGCATCCCGGCCTTCCTGCGCGCTCACAAGTGAGCGGGCAGGGGCCGGTCCGAAGCCGGAGACGCTCGCCGGGCCCGTTTCCGGCAGCTGCGAGGCCACCGGCCCCGGGAAGGTCCGCCACGCGGGGCCTCTCCGGCCCGTTCCATGCGGCACCGCGGGGTTCCTGCCGCACTCCTGCCCCGCCCCATGCGATCAGGCTGTAACCGCCCGTTCGACCAACGCCAGCGCCTGGCCCGGGAGTTCCCCGCGGTGGTCCACGGCACCGCTCAGCCACTGGACGCGCGGGTCGCGGCGGAACCAGGAGTCCTGGCGGCGCGCGAAGCGCTTGGTGGCGCGCACGGTCTCGGCGCGCGCCTGGTCCTCGGTGCACTCCCCCGCGAGCGCGGCGAGCACCTGCTGATACCCGAGCGCGCGGGAAGCGGTACGCCCTTCGCGCAGCCCCTGGGCCTCCAGTTCGCTCACCTCGTCCACGAGCCCCTCCTCCCACATGCGGTCGACGCGCAGGGCGATGCGCTCGTCGAGTTCGGGGCGGGCCACATCGACGCCGATCTGGACGGCGTCGTAGACGGGGTCGTCGCCGGGGAGGTTCGCGGTGAAGGGCTTGCCGGTGATCTCGATGACCTCCAGGGCGCGCACGACGCGGCGGCCGTTGCTCGGCAGGATCGCGCGGGCGGCCTCGGGGTCGGCGGCGGCGAGTCGCGCGTGCAGTGCTCCGGAACCGTGCTCGGCCAGCTCCTCCTCCAGGGCGGCCCGGACTCCGGGGTCCGTGCCGGGGAACTCCAGGGCGTCGATCGCGCCCTTCACGTACAGGCCGGAGCCGCCCACCAGGACGGGGGTGCGGCCCTCGGCGAGCAGCCGGTCGATCTCGGCGCGGGCCAGGCGCTGGTATTCGGCGACGCTGGCGGTCTCGGTGATCTCCCAGATGTCCAGCAGCCGGTGCGGGACGCCGTCGCGCTCGGCGGGCGTCAGCTTGGCGGTGCCGATGTCCATGCCCCGGTAGAGCTGCATGGAATCCGCGTTGATCACTTCGCCGTCGAGCCGGTGGGCGAGGTGCACCCCCAGATCGGACTTTCCTGCTGCGGTGGGACCGACGACGGCGATGACCCGCGGTGCGGGGGGAGCTGAGCTTGTCACCGCCACAGTCTCTCCCAAACCCGCGTCCCGGGTCCCGAATGAGGGAAGCCCGGACGGGGAAGGTGACGCAGCAGTGCGGTCTTCCCCGTACAGTGGTTGTACATATGGGTTATTTCTCACAGTTCCCGAGCGGAGAAGGTGTCCGATGGGTTTCATGGACAGTGTGAAGGCGAAGCTGGCCCCGGCGAAGGAGAAGGTCAGCGACCTCGCGCAGCAGCACGGGGACAAGATCGACCAGGGTCTCGACAAGGCCGCGCGGACGGTTGACGAGAAGACCAAGGGCAAGTACAGCGACAAGATCGTGACCGGCACGCAGAAGGCCAAGGACGCGGTGGAGAAGCTGTCGAACAAGGACGGCGACACCAGCACGGGCGGCAGCACGCCGCCCCCCGCTGCCTGAAGCGGTCCGGCAGGACAGCCGATGGGGGCCCCGGAGCGATTTCGCTCCGGGGCCCCCATCACATGTGCGTCCTCATGACCAGGCGGCGACCATGTAGCCCACCCCGTAGGGCGCGTCCTCGTACAGCAGCCGGCCGGCCCGTCCCGCTCCCTCGGCCGCCCCCGCGAGCACCTGCCAGGGCGCTCGGCCCGCGGCCTTGAGTTCGTACGCGAGTGCCTCGTCGAGCGCGGCGAGCGCTTCCGGGTCGGCGGCGCCCAGGGCGCGTGCGGCCGCCGCGTCGAAGTCGGCGGCGCGTTCGTCCAGGTAGCCCGGGGCCTTCACGGTGCGGCAGGCGCTGCCGTCGCCCATCACCAGCAGCGCGACCCGGTCCGCCCGGCGGGCCAGCTCCCGCCCGGTCTCCACGCAGCGCGCGGTCTCCAGCGGCTCGCCCACGCCGAGGCCCTCGACGGGGGCGCCCGCCCATCCGGTACGGGCCAGCAGCCAGGCGCCCACCGCGAGCGACGGCGGGAGCGGCCGGCCGGCCGGTGTGCCCCGGTCCTGTCCGAGCCGTACCTCCAGGCCGACGCCGAACTCGCGGAAGCTGCCGGTGGCGCCCTCCGGATGGATACCGCGCCCGGCCGGCTCCGCCGGGCCGATCACGACCAGCAGGTCGGGCCGGGAGGCCGCGAGCACGCCCAGGGCGTCGGTGCAGGCGGTTCTGGCGGCATCGAGCTCGGGCGCGGCACCGGCGGCCACGTCGGGGACGAGCAGGGGCGGGCAGGGGCAGACAGCGGCGGCGACAAGCATGGTCGGCAGCGTACTGCGGTCGCTCCCCCGCCGGGGCGGGCCGTCCCGGACGGTCAGTCGCAGCCGCAGCCCGGGGCCGCCGTCGCGGGCAGGGGGGCCGGGGCGCCGATGCCGGGCAGGCCCAGCATGACACCGGCCGGCTTGGCGGCGGCGGCCGCGTTGCGCTTCTCCCAGGCGTCGCCCGACCGGGTCCTGCGCACGGCGACGGGGACGCCCTCGGCGAGCAGGTGGTGCGGGGCCGCGTAACTGATCTCGACGGTCACCACGTCACCGGGGCGCACGTCCTGGTCCGGCTTGGTGAAGTGGACCAGGCGGTTGTCGGGGGCGCGGCCGGACAGCCGGTGGGTGGCACCGTCCTTGCGGCCCTCGCCCTCGGCGACCATGACGTCCACGGTGCGGCCGACCTGCTTCTTGTTCTCCGACCAGGAGATCTCCTCCTGGAGGGCGGACAGGCGCATGTACCGCTCCTGGACGACCTCCTTGGGGATCTGCCCGTCCATGTCGGCGGCGGGCGTACCGGGCCGCTTGGAGTACTGGAAGGTGAAGGCGTTCGCGAAACGTGCCTCACGGACCGCGTGCATGGTCTGCTCGAAGTCCTCCTCGGTCTCGCCGGGGAAGCCGACGATGATGTCCGTGGAGATCGCGGCGTCGGGCATCGCGGCGCGCACCTTCTCGATGATGCCGAGGAAGCGTTCCTGCCGGTAGGAGCGGCGCATCGCCTTGAGGACCTTGTCGGAACCGGACTGCATCGGCATGTGCAGCTGCGGCATCACGTTCGGCGTCTCGGCCATGGCGGCGATGACGTCGTCGGTGAAGTCACGCGGGTGCGGCGAGGTGAAGCGGACGCGCTCCAGGCCCTCGATCCTCCCGCAGGCGCGCAGCAGCTTGGAGAAGGCCTCGCGGTCGCCGATGTCGGAGCCGTACGCGTTGACGTTCTGGCCGAGCAGGGTGATCTCGGATACGCCCTCGGCGACCAGGGCCTCGATCTCGGCGAGGATGTCGCCGGTGCGGCGGTCCTTCTCCTTCCCGCGCAGAGCCGGGACGATGCAGAAGGTGCAGGTGTTGTTGCAGCCCACGGAGATGGAGACCCACGCGGCGTACGCGGACTCGCGGCGGGTGGGGAGCGTCGAGGGGAAGGCCTCCAGGGATTCGGCGATCTCGATCTGCGCCTCCTCCTGGACCCGGGCGCGCTCCAGCAGGACGGGCAGCTTGCCGATGTTGTGCGTGCCGAAGACGACGTCCACCCAGGGCGCCCGCGCGACGATGGTGTCGCGGTCCTTCTGGGCGAGACAGCCGCCGACCGCGATCTGCATCCCGGGGCGCCTGGTCTTCATGGGGGCGAGCCGGCCGAGGTTGCCGTAGAGCTTGTTGTCGGCGTTCTCGCGTACCGCGCAGGTGTTGAAGACGACGACGTCGGCGTCGCCGTCGGAGCCCTCGGGCGCGCGGACGTATCCGGCGTCCTCCAGGAGCCCCGACAAGCGCTCGGAGTCGTGGACGTTCATCTGACACCCGTAGGTGCGCACCTCATAGCTCTTCTGGACGTCCACTGCTTCGCTCCGGTTGCCGCTGCTCATGCGACAAGGGTAGGCGCTGCCCGGACACCCTCCGCCTCGGGCGGCGTCCGGGGCCCGTACCCGCGGGGTGATCCGGCGGCGGCCCTGGCCAGGGCCCGGAACCACCTGGCAGGATCGCCGCCATGCTCCCGGCCCTGTCCCGAATCGGCCGGCGCCGCTCCCTGCGGGCGGGCGCCGTCCTCGTCGTCGTGCTCGGGCTGCTGCTCTGGTGGCTGCTGCCCCTCCGCGATCCGGCGCCGACCGGCACGCTGTCGTTCAGCACCGGGGTGCGCAGCGGCGTCTACCAGCGCTACGGGGAGCGGCTGAAGGGGGCCCTCGCCAGGGATCTGCCCGAGGTGTCGATACAGCTCCAGACGAGCGAGGGCTCGCAGCAGAACATCGCCCGGGTCGCGACGGGGAAGGCCGACTTCACCATCGCCACCACCGACGCCGTCGCCGCCTATCTGCGTGCCCGGGGGCCCGGCTACGAGCGGTTGCGCGGCTGTGTCCGGCTGTACGACGACTACATACAGCTGGTCGTGGAGCGCGGTTCGGACATCCGCAGTGTGGCGGATCTGCGGGGCAGGACGGTCGCGGTGGGGCAGCCGGGGTCGGGGGTGAAGCTGGTCGCGGACCGGCTGATGACGGCCGCGGGTCTCGACCCGGTCGAGGATGTGACGGCTGTGCCGGCGGGCATCGACACGATGCCGAAGCTGCTGGAGGAGGGGAAGCTCGACGCGTTCTTCTGGTCCGGCGGGCTGCCCACGACGGCGGTGGCCGATCTGTCGGAACGGTTCTCGGTCCGGCTGATCCCGCTGGAGGACAAGCTGATCAAGCAGCTCCAGGCGGCGGGCGGCTCCACCGGCTACTACCGCTCGGCCGTGATGCCCGCCGACGCCTATCGCAACGCGCAGCAGGGCCAGGCCGTCCCCACGGTCGCGGTCGCCAATGTGCTGGTCACCACGGACCGCACCGACGCGGCGATGACGGAGGCGTTCACCCGAACCGTGATCGACAGCCGCGACCGCATCGGGCGCGAGGTGCACGCGGCGCAGCTGGTGGACCTGCGGACGGCCATCTACACCGACCCGCTCCCGCTGCACGAAGGGGCCAAGCGCTACTACCGCTCGGTCAAGCCGTAGCGGCCGTTCGGCGGCGCGGGCCCGGCTCCGGCTCCGCGTACCGCTCGGTGTTCCCTCGTAGCAGCGGTTCGGCGGCGCGGGCCCGGCTCCGGCCGTGCGGCTCCGGCGTCAGCCCTTCGGGTCGTGGCGCGGCACCGAGACCGTCACTCTCAGCCCGTTCGGCTCCTTGCGCGCGTACGCGAGCGAGCCGCCGCCCGCCGTCAGGAGCGCTCTGGCGATGGAGAGCCCTAGGCCCGATCCCTGGATGTTCTGGTGCTGGGAACTGCGCCAGAAGCGGTCGCCGACCCGTTCGAGCTCCTGCTCTGTGAGGCCGGGTCCGCTGTCCGCGACGACCACCGTGACGTCCTGGCTGCCGGAGGCGACCGTGACGCGGACCTCCTCGTCGGCGGGCGTGAACTTGAGGGCGTTGTCGATGATGGCGTCGAGGGCGCTGGACAGGGCGATGGGATCGGCCCACGCGGTGACGGCCGGCGGCCCGTCGGCCCGCAGCCGTACCCCCTTCTCCTCGGCCACCGGCCGCCAGGACGCGACCCGTTCGGCCGTGAGCGCGCCGATGTCCGTGAGCTGGAGGTCGGTATCGGCGTGCTCGGCGAGCGCCAGGTCGAGCAGGTCGTCGAGGACCTGGCCGAGGCGCCGACCCTCGGTGCGCACGGAGGCGATCTCCTCGTTGCCCTCGGGGAGTTCGAGGGCGAGGAGCTCGATGCGCAGCAGCAGCGCGGCCAGCGGGTTGCGCAACTGGTGGGAGGCGTCGGCGACGAAGGCGCGCTGCTGCTCCAGCACGTCCTCGACGTTGTCGGCCATCTCGTTGAACGATCGGGCCAGCCGCCTGAGTTCCGGGGGCCCGCCGGATGCCGCGACCCTGGACCGCATCCGGCCGCTGGCGATGTCGTGGGCCGCCGCGTCCAGCGTCTTGACCGGCAGCAGGACCCAGCCGGTGAGGCGGATCGCGGCGCCGACGGCCACCAGCATCGCGACCACCTCGCCCGCCGCGATCAGCAGCCAGCCGCGCATCGTGTCGGCGCGCATCTGGCCGGTGGGCGAGTCGATGACGACGACCGCGATCACGTCGCCGTCCCGTACGACGGGCGAGGCGACGACGACGCGGCCGTCCTGCCAGGGCCAGACCTGCGGCGGGTCGTGGCTGCGGCGGCCGAGCAGCGCCTCGCTGAACGCGGCGCGGCCCTCGCCCTCGACGGGGAGCCGCCAGGTGTCCGGGGCCTTCGCCATGGCGGAGTCGTCGCGGTAGAAGACGCCGGCCCGGATGCCGTACACCGAGTTGTACGTCTCCAGCTCGGTCTGGAGTGTGCGGCGACGTTCGTCGTAGCCGCGGGTGCGCTCGGTGATGAACTGGGCGAGCGCGGCGAAGCGTGCCGTGTCGTCGATGCGGTCGATCACGACGCGCTGCTGCTCGGCCGCGGCCACGCTGACGGCCAGCGGGAAGCCGAGCGCGAGCAGGACACTCGCCATCAGGACGATGAGCAGCGGGAGCAGCCGGGTACGCACCGGGGACGTACGCCTCTACGCGGACGGTGAGACGAGGCGGTAGCCGACCCCGCGCACGGTCTCGATCAGTGCGGGCAGCCGCAGTTTGGAACGCAGGGACGCGACGTGGACCTCAAGCGTGCGCCCTGTTCCCTCCCAGCTGGTCCGCCACACCTCGCTGATGATCTGCTCCCGGCGGAAGACCACACCGGGCCGCTGGGCGAGCAGGGCGAGCAGATCGAACTCCTTGCGGGTGAGCTGGACCTCGCTGCCGTCGACGCTCACCCGGCGGGTCGGCAGCTCGATGTGCACGTGTCCCAGGCGCAGTCCGGCGGCGGGCGTGGGCGCGGTGTCCTCGTTGCTCGCCTTGCGCCGGCTGACGGCGTGGATACGGGCCAGCAGCTCGCCGGTGTCGTACGGCTTGGTCACGTAGTCGTCGGCGCCGAGGTTGAGTCCGTGGATCCGGGACCGTACGTCGGCGCGGGCGGTCACCATGATCACCGGTACGGAACTGCGCTTGCGGATCTTGCCGCACACCTCGTAGCCGTCCTGGTCGGGCAGCCCGAGGTCGAGGAGGACGACGCCGAAGGGCTCCGTGTCGGCGGGCAGGAGCGCTTGCAGGGCCTCCTCGCCGCTGCGGGCGTGGACCACCTGGAAGCCGTGCCGGGCGAGGATCGCGGACAGGGCGGCGGCGACGTGGTTGTCGTCCTCGACGAGCAGCAGTCTCATGGCCCCCCTCCGGCGTGTGGTTCGCGTGTGTTCGTACGGTCGTGTACGCCCCGGTCACTTCCCCGTTCCGGGGCGTTTCACGTAGGGGTGTACCAGGGAATCCACGCCGATCACGGGTGGACAGTCAAGTGCTTGTCCGTTGTATCCGGGTTTCCGTTATGCACCCGGTACGGCCGGTGTGAGCGGCGTGACGTCCCCTTCACGCGGAGTGTCCGGTTGCCGCCGGATCGTTATGCTCAATTTCCGCTCAGATGTAATGACGTTGGTAGCACTGCGTCACTAAGGTCCTTCCCAACCGAGGAGGACGGAGCAAGAAGCCGATGAGCGGAGTTTCAGTGACCAAGGGCGCCGAGGACGCTGCACCCGCGCCCGGTGGCGATCTGGTTGTGCTGAGCAACGTCAACAAGCACTTCGGCGCGCTGCATGTGCTCCAGGACATCGACCTGACGATCGCCCGCGGCGAGGTCGTGGTCGTCATCGGGCCGTCCGGGTCCGGTAAGTCCACGCTGTGCCGCACGATCAACCGCTTGGAGACGATCGACTCGGGCGCGATCTCGATCGACGGGAAGCCGCTGCCCGAGGAGGGCAAGGAGCTGGCGCGGCTGCGTGCCGATGTCGGCATGGTCTTCCAGTCGTTCAATCTCTTCGCCCACAAGACGGTCCTCGAGAACGTGACGCTCGGCCAGCTGAAGGTCCGCAAGGCGGACAAGAAGGCGGCCGAGGACAAGGCGCGTTCGCTGCTCGACCGGGTGGGCGTCGGGACCCAGGCCGACAAGTACCCCTCGCAGCTCTCCGGTGGCCAGCAGCAGCGCGTGGCGATCGCCAGGGCGCTGGCGATGGACCCGAAGGTCATGCTCTTCGACGAGCCGACCTCCGCGCTCGACCCGGAGATGATCAACGAGGTGCTGGAGGTCATGCAGCAGCTCGCCCGCGAGGGCATGACGATGGTCGTCGTCACCCACGAGATGGGCTTCGCCCGCTCCGCGGCCAACCGGGTCGTCTTCATGGCGGACGGAAAGATCGTCGAAGAGGCCACGCCCGACCAGTTCTTCAGCAACCCGCGCAGTGACCGGGCCAAGGACTTCCTGTCGAAGATCCTTCACCACTGATGGAGCCTTCAGCGCCGGCTTCCGTATCTGCTGATCACTCACATCGCGTCAACTCTAGGGAATTTCACCATGCAGCTTCGTAAGGTCACCGCCGCCTCGGCCGCCGTGCTCGCCCTCGCCCTGACCGCCACCGCCTGTGGTTCCGACGACAAGGACGACGCGTCCGGGTCGAGCGGCAAGAAGATCACGATCGGCATCAAGATCGACCAGCCGGGTCTGGGTCTGAAGACCCCGGACGGCAAGTACACCGGCTTCGACGTCGATGTCGCCACGTACGTCGCCAAGGAACTCGGCTACGACGCCAAGAACATCGAGTTCAAGGAGACCAAGAGCGCCGACCGCGAGACGGCCATCTCGCGCGGTGACGTGAAGTTCATCGTCGCCTCCTACTCGATCAACGACGAGCGCCTACAGAAGGTCGACTTCGCCGGTCCGTACCTCCTCGCCCACCAGGACATCCTGGTCCGCGCGGACGACAACTCGATCACGAAGCCCGAGGACCTGAACAACAAGAAGCTCTGCTCGGTCACCGGCTCGACCTCGGCGCAGAACATCAAGGACAAGCTGGCCCCGAAGGCGCAGCTCCAGGAGTACGGCGGCTACTCCGAGTGTCTGACGGGCCTGGAGAACAAGGTCGTCGACGCCCTGACCACCGATGACAGCATCCTGGCCGGCTACGCCGCGCAGGACGCCAACAAGGGCAAGTTCAAGCTGGCCGGCTTCAAGATGACCAACGAGAACTACGGCATCGGCCTGAAGAAGGGCGACGCCGACTTCAAGAAGAAGGTCAACGACGCGCTGACCAAGATGGTCGAGGACGGCTCGTGGGACAAGGCCGTGGAGGCCAACTTCGGCCCCGCGAACTACAAGAACGACCCCGCCCCGAAGATCGGCAACGTCGTCAAGTGAAGCAGGGCTGACCGGGCGCGCCGCCGCTGACCGGCGGCGCGCCACGCCCTCCTACACGCGGAAGCACGGGAGATCGTGTTCGACTTTCTTGATGGTTACGACCTGCTGGGGGCCTTCTGGGTGACGGTGAAGCTCACCGTCTACTCCGCCCTCGGCTCCCTCATATGGGGAACGCTGCTGGCCGGCATGAAGGTCAGCCCGGTCCCCCTGATGCGCGGTTTCGCGACCGGCTATGTGAACGTGATCCGGAACATTCCGCTGACCGTGATCATTATGTTCGCCTCGCTGGGCCTGTACTCGACGCTCGGCATCGCACTCGGCGCCACCGATATCAAGGGCGTCAACTTCCGGCTCGCGGTGTTCGCCTTCATCGTCTACACCGCCGCGTTCGTGTGCGAGGCGCTGCGCTCCGGCATCAACACGGTGCCGGTCGGGCAGGCTGAGGCCGCACGGGCTCTCGGCCTCAGCTTCACTCAGGTCCTGCGGCTGATCATCCTCCCGCAGGCCTTCCGGTCGGTGGTCAACCCGCTGTCCAACGTGCTCATCGCACTGACGAAGAACACCACCGTCGCCTCCGCGATCGGGGTGGCGGAAGCCTCGTACCTGATGAAGGAAATGATCGAGAACGAGGCACAGCTGCTGCTGATCTCGGGTGTGTTCGCCCTCGGTTTCGTCATCCTGACCCTTCCGACCGGTCTCATCCTCGGCTGGGTGGCCAAGAAGGTGGCGGTGAAGCGATGAGTTCCGTCCTCTACGACGCCCAGGGGCCCCGCGCCAAGCGGCGCAACATCCTCTACACGGTCCTCTTCGTGCTGGCCGCCGCGGCGGTGCTGTGGTGGGTCTACGACGGCCTCGCCGAGAAGCACCAGCTCGACTGGATCAAGTGGAAGCCGTTCTTCACCAGCTCCCAGCCCTGGGAGACGTTCATCTGGCCGGGCTTCCAGAACACGATCAAGGCGGCGTTCTTCGCTCTGATCATCGCCCTGCCGCTGGGCGCGCTGTTCGGCATCGGGCGGCTCTCGGACCACCGGTGGGTCCGGGTTCCGGGCGGGGTGGTCGTGGAGTTCTTCCGCGCCATTCCCGTGCTGCTCCTGATGGTCATCGCCAACCAGGCGTACTCCGAGTACACCGAGCTGGAACCGGACACTCGTCTGCTGTACGCCGTGGTGACCGGCCTGGTGCTCTACAACGCCTCGGTGCTCGCCGAGATCGTGCGGGCGGGCATCCAGACACTTCCGCGCGGACAGACGGACGCGGCCAAGGCGATCGGCATGCGCAAGGGCCAGACGATGGTCTTCGTGCTGCTACCGCAGGCCGTCACCGCCATGCTGCCCGCGATCGTCAGCCAGCTCGTGGTGATCGTGAAGGACACCGCCCTCGGTGGCGCCGTGCTCAGCTTCCCCGAGCTGCTGGCGGCCGTGCGGCCGATGTCCGCGAACTACGGCTCCAACACCATCGCGTGTTTCACCGTCGTCGCGGTGATCTACCTCGCTCTGAACTACGCCCTCACCTCGTTCGCGAGCTGGCTGGAGCGGCGGCTCCGGCGCGGGAAGAAGAGCACGGGCGCGGTGCTCGGCACCGGCCCGGGGGGCGATCTGGAGACGATCGACGCGCCGGCGCTCAACACCGATGACGGGCGCGCCGTCTGACAGCCCGTCGTAGGACGCCCGCGAGGGGCGGTGGCGCACCTGCCACCGCCCCTCGCCGCGTTCCGGCGTCGCTTGACGCAAGCACCGGCAGTAGGTTGCATACGTTCTGTGATCGCGCACCGAGCCCCCTACGCCGCCGCATCCCCTTCGACGCCCGCGCCTCTTCCGTGCCGTTCCACCCTGATGGGGGACGCGCCGTGGACCCGGTGATCATCGTGGGTGCCGGGCCGGTCGGCCTGGCGCTCTCGCTCGCCCTCGCCGCGCAGGGGGTGCCGTGCGTGCTCGTGGACGAGGACCCGGGCAAGGACGAGACCCGCCCCGCCCGCACGGTCGTGCTCCGCGAGGACACCGCGGCCTTCCTGGAGCGGCTCGGCTGCAAGACGCTGCACGACGAGGGGCTGCGCTGGTCCGGCTGGCGGTCCGTGCGGCGCAAGCAGCTGGTACGCGAGCTGCCGCTCGGTGAGGCCGTGCCCGGCGGCGACGGGCCGGCCGCGCCCGTCCATGTGCCGCAGCACGCGCTGGTGCGGGGGCTGCGGGACGCGGTGGCCGCGCAGGAGCTGGTGCGGACGGCCAAGCTCGGCCGGATCGACACGCTGGAGCAGGACCGGGCCGGGGTAACCGTGCACACCAGGGAGCCGGCTTCGACCTGGTGGCGCGGGAGTTACCTGGTGGGCTGCGACGGGGCCCGGTCCACCGTGCGCAAACTCCTCGACATCCGGTTTCCCGGACGTACGGCGGTGGAAAGGCACGCCGTGGCCGCGCTGCGCACCGAGCTGCCCTGGCCCGGCGAGGCCGTACTGCACCGGTCGCCCCCGTGGCGCACCGGGGGCGCCGAGGTCACCGCGCGGCCGCTGCCGGACGATGTCTGGCGGCTGGACTGGCTGCTGCCCGCGCGCGGCGAACTGGTCACGCCGGACGCCCTCGTCACGCGCGTACGGGACACCCTGGCGGGCTGGTGCGGCGAGACTCCCCCGTACGAGCTGCTGGACACCGGGGTCTACACGCTGCACCACCGGCTGGCCCGGCGGTGGCGGGTGAAGCGGGCCTTCCTGGCCGGGGACGCCGCACATCTGCTGGGTGCCCTGGGCACGCAGGGGCTCGACGAGGGGCTGCGGGACGCGGAGAACCTGGCCTGGAAACTGGCCCTGGCCTGGCACCACGGAGCCTCCGACGTGCTCCTCGACAGCTACCAGGCCGAGCGCCGGGCCGCCGTCGCCTCGCGGCTGCGCGCCGCCGACCAGTCGCTGCCGATACTGCGGGGCGGCGGGGGGCTGCGGACCCTGGTCCCGGGGAGCGCACGGGGGCACGACGCGCTGCTCGCGGACGGACATCTGGGCTGTGGCCCCCTTGGTGCGCCCCCCTCCTACTCCCTGTCCCCCCTTGCGCCCCCGCGCGCCGAGGCGCACGCATCCGTGGGTACGCCCCCCGGTGCGCCGGTGGCCGATGTACGGGTCACCGCGCCCGACGGCACCGCGGTGCGGCTGCGGGAGCGGCTCGGGCAGGGGCATCTGCTGGTGGTGCTCGTGGCGCCGGGAACCGGAGTATGGGACCGGCGGCACTGGATGCGCGCTGGAGTGATGCCCCGGCTGGTCGAGGCCGTGGCGGCCCTGCCGGTCAAGGCCGAGCTGCTGGTGACCGAGAGCTATCCGGGGGCGTCCGCGCACACGGTTCTGCTGGTCAGGCCGGACGGCCATCTCGTCGAGTCGTTCGGCGGCGTACGGCCCGCGGAGCTCTTCGCGGCGGCGGACGCGGCACGCGGAGGGGCGGCACGGACGTCGGTCCGCTCCGACCGCACCGCAGACATCAATTGACGCTCACAGGCGCACATGGTCTACTCCCGGGCATGACCGACACCGATGTGCGCCTGTGGCGGAGGGTCCATATGGACCTGCTCCGCTATGCGGGCTGCGTGTGTCGCCCGTCCTGCTGAATCCCGCTTCTCCTGCCTTCGCCGCGTGTGCTGTGCCGTGCGGCGGGGTAACCGCGCGAACTCCAGGACGGCTCCCCGTGTCTGCTTCTCCCTCTCCCCTTTCCGTGCCCGTACCCGCGTCCGCTCCGGCTCCGGCTCCGGCTCCGACCGTGGCGGAACTGCTCGACTTCGTCCGCCGCACCGCCGAGGACACCGCCCTCATCGCCTCCCTTCCCCTCGACCCCGAGGGCCGGACGTGGGTCAGGCTCGACGGCCCCGGCGGCAGCGAGGCGTGGCTCATCGGCTGGCCGCCCGGCACAGGCACCGGCTGGCACGACCACGCCGACTCGATCGGCGCCTTCCTCACCGCCGCCGGCACGCTCAGGGAACGTTCCCTCGCCGCCCGGCTGCCTACCGACGGCTGGAAGACCCTGGAGCTGGCCGGGGACATCGACCGCACCCGGGAGCTGTCGTCGGGCCAGGGCAGGGCCTTCGGCCGGCACCACGTCCACGAGGTGCTGAACGAGTCCGCCACGGAGCACGCCGTCTCCGTCCACGCGTACTACCCGCCGCTGCCCCGGATCCGGCGCTACAGCCGTTCCGGCGCCGTACTCCGCCTGGAGCAGACCGAGCGCCCGGAGGACTGGCAGTGAGCCACGGACCGCACGAGGGCGGCGGCGAACCGGTCGGAATCGACGAGCTGCTGGAACGGGTCAGGGCCGGCTACGTACGGGTCGGTCCGCGGGAGGCGTGGACGGCGGCCTCCGAAGGCGCCCTGCTCGTGGACATCCGCTACGCGCAACTGCGTGAACGGGACGGGCTGATCCCGGGGGCACTGGTCGTCGAACGCAACGAGCTGGAATGGCGGCTGGACCCGCGGGGAAGCCATCGCGCCCCGGAGGCCGTGAGCCACGGGCTCAGGGTGGTGGTGATCTGCAACGAGGGCTACGCGTCGAGCCTCGCCGTCGCGTCCCTGCACCAGCTGGGGCTGTACCGGGCGACGGACCTGGTGGGCGGCTTCCAGGCCTGGCGGGCGGCGGGACTGCCGGTCGAGGTGTGACGGGTGGGGGGGCGGCCCGCCGCCCGGGTGGCGGGCGGCCCCCCACCTTCCCGTCACTGGCTGGTGGCGACCTCCACCGGGCGGGACCGCAGGGCCAGCCGGCCGGGCAGCGCTGTGGCGGCCAGGGCGAGCAGGGCGGCGGCGCCCACCACAAACCCGTACACCATCGGGACCAGGCCGGGCGCCGCGCTGCCGGTCATCCCGATGCTGAAGGCGGTCAGGACGGCGAGCGCGATGCCGGTGCCGAGTGCGGTGGCAAGGACCAGGACCGACAGGGTCTCGGTACGGAGCATCCGCAGCACCTGTCGGCGCGTGGCGCCGGCCAGCCGCAGCAGCGCGAACTCCCGGAACCGTTCGGACACCGACATGGCGAGTGTGTTGACGACGGCGATGGCGGTGAAGGCGAGGACCAGGCCCATGGCCAGAAGGTTGACCTCGGCGTTCTGCTGCTCACGGTCCGCCTGGAGCCGGTCGGCGACGGCGGGGGCGACCACCGTGACGCCGGGGTATTCGCTCACCGCTGCGGACAGAGCGTGGCCGGACACCTCTCCGGCCACCAGGACCGTCGCGGCCAGGGGGTTGTCCATGTGCCGGGCGACCAGGCCGTGCGGCAGGGTCAGGTCACCGAAGCCGAGCCCGCTGCGGTAGACGGCGGCGACCGTGAGGGTGGCGGGGGTGCCGTCGCCGAGGTGCAGCACGAGTTCACCGCCAGGGCGCAGCCCGAGGCGGTCGGCGGCGAGTTCGCTGATCGCGGCGGACCGCTCGTTCGCTGCGAACGCGGCGAGAGAACCGCTCGTCACGCCCGGGTCCCAGGTGCGGGTGAGGCCCGCCCCGGTGACGCCCTGCGCGGTGTACTTCTCCAGCCCGACCCGCACGCTGGTGCGGACCACCTCCGTGGCGGCGGTGACACCGGGCGTCGCGCGGACGGCCTCGGTGGCGGCTGCCGGAACCCCCGGCCCTTGCGCGCCGAGCACCCAGGTAGCGCGTACGCCCTCCCTGGCCTGGGCACGGGCGGCGTCGCTGATGGTCGGCTGGAGGAAGAGAACCGTGCAGGTCATACCGATGAGCAGGGTGAGCGGGGTGACGACGGAGGCCATCCGGGTGGAGTTCCCGCGGATGTTGGCGGTGGCCAGGGTGCTCATGGGGCCGGTCCGCCGGAGCACACCCGCCGCCAGGAAGGCGGCGGCTCGGACGAGGAGCGGGCCGAGCAGCGCGACCGCCGTGGCCAGCACCACCACGGCGAGGAAGGTGACCGGGGTGGAGGCGGCCTCGGTGCGCAGCACGCTCAGCACACCGACCAGCACACCGCCGCCCGCGAGCAGGAGCAGCCCGGCGAGCATCCGCCCCCTGGCCGGGCGGCCGCGCTCGACCGCGGACTCGGCCATGGCCTCGGCCGGACGCAGACCCGCGATGCGCCGGCCCGAGATCCGGGCGGCTGCCCAGGCGCCCAGGAGCGTGACGGCGACGGCGGCGCAGGCGGGCAGGATGCCGGCCGTCGGTTCCAGGGTCGGCGGGACCACCCCCATGGCGGTGAACCGGCCGTGCAGCCATCCGGCGAGCGGCAGTCCGGCGAGGGCGCCGAGGACACCGGCGAAGGCCCCGACGACCAGGGACTCCCGGCCCAGCAGCCGGCGGACCTGCCGCGAGGTGGCGGCGATGGTACGGAGCAGGGCCAGCTCTCGGTGGCGCTGCTGGACGGAGAGCGCGAACGTCCCGACGACGACGAGCACCGCGACCAGCAGCGAGGTGCCGCCCATGGCCCCGCCCATCGAGACCAGCTTGACCCGGGCGCCCGCGGCGTCGAGGAACTCGACCGGCCCGCGCCCGTCACCGGTCGTCACCTGTGCGGTGGTGCCCTTGAGGGCGGCGGTGACCTGCTGCTTCAACCGGCCGATGTCCGTGCCGGTCGTGGGCAGCACACCGAGCGCGGTGACCTGGCCCGCGCGGTCGGCGAGGCGTGTGGCCTCGGCGGTGGAGAAGAACAACGCGGTCTGCTGCCGGAGTCCGCCCCGCCCCTGCGGCGCGGCGATGCCGCTGACGCGGTACGTGTGAGGGGCCCGGGTCGACTGCACGGTGATCGGGTCCCCGGTCGTGAGGCCCGCCCGCTCGGCGAGGGCCCGGTCGATCACCACGTCGTCGGCGGAGGCGGGGGCCTTGCCCACGGTCAGGGCGAAGGGGGTGAGCGGAGCGGACGCCCAGGCGTGCCCGTAGGAGGGGGCCTCGCCGTCTTCCCCGTGACCGGGCAGGCCGAGCGGCTGGGCCAGGAAGGTCAGTTCGGGGACGACGGCACGCACACCCGGCAGCGTGCGAATCCGGTCGGCGGTGGCGGCCGGGAGCCAGGCCCGCTCGGCGACCGGCTTCGCCTTGTGCTTGACCTTCGTCCTGCCGTTGCCCTTGTGCTTGACGGTCGTGCGGTGGACGTTCTGGTCGGCGGAGACGAGGAGCGGGGTGGCCGCGTACCGCTCGGTGGCGATCCGCCCGCGCAGGCCGGTCTCCAGGAGGGTGCCGCAGGCGGTCACCAGGGCGGCGGCACACATGAGGGCGAGGAAGGCTCCGAGGAATCCGGCCTTGCGGTGCCTGATCGTCCGCAGGGCATAGCGCAGCATCATGAGGCGTCCGTCTCTGGTCGGTCGGTGCGGGCGGTGAGGGCGTCGGGGCCGGGGATGTCGGGGCCCGGGTCCGGGAAGGCGAGCAGGCGGGTGTGGACCGTACGCGCGTCCGGCGGGGTGTCGGCTTCGGTGCGCTTGTAGCGGTTCATGAGGGCGATGTACTCCTCGAAGAACGAGCGGAGTTCGGGCGGGGTGAGGCGCAGGGCGCCGCGCGAGTACGCGAAGGCATCGGCCCACTCGTCCGCACCCGCCCCGGTCACCTCCGCGTCGGCCGCCTGTCCGTCCGCCGCCCGCTCCGCCGCCTTCGCGCTCTCGCGCTGGAGCCGCTCGAAGAGGGCGAGGTCGGCGGCGTACGCATGGCGGTTCAGCTCGTCCATGACGAGCCGCAGCTCGGGCGTCCTGCGTGACGGCGGCGGGAACCGGCGGTCGCCCGGGACAGCCCGCCACCACCTGCCACGACGCCCGGCGGGTTCCTGCGGTTCGGTGTCGGCCACGAAGCCGTAGCGGGCCAGTTCGCGCAGGTGGTAGCTGGTCGCGCCGGTATTCAGGCCGAGGGCACGGGCGAGGATCGCGGACGTCGCGGGGCCGTGCAGGGTGAGGTACTGAAGGATCTGCTGACGTCGTGGCTGGGCGAGCGCCTTGAGGGCGGCCAGCTCCGTGATCTCGGTACCACCGGGCTTCTCTGGCATGCGTCACACACTGCTCTGTGCACAGGCATCTGTGCACTGGAGCACTCCGCCGTCTCCGTACGGGGGTTTTCCCCCGCACGGAGCGTGCGGGAGGTGCGCACGTACGGGGGAGTACGGGCCGCACGGGCCACACGGGCTGTGCGGACGTGCCGCCCGTGCGGGCTGTACGTGCTGCCCGGGACCCCGCGACGGACGTGCTGCCCGTACGGGCTTTGTACGGGCATCCCGTGACGGACGCTTCCCCGACCGGAATGCGCCGCGACACACCCGTATGGCGTCGCTCCGGTGGAGCGATCCGGTCACCGGACGGAGATTCGCCTCAACGGCGAGCACCGCCGGGACGCCGGACCGCTACGACGGGGAGCACGCACCGATGCCCACCACCGCACTCACTCCCGACGGACTCGACGCCCAGGCCGCGCGTCTCCACGACACGGCGGCCTGGCAGCAGATCATCACGGGCTGGGACCTCACCGCACCCGCACCCGCACCCGCACCCGCACCCGCACCCGGCGACGTTCCCGCACCCGGCGCCCCGTGCCCCGTCTCCCCAGCCGCTCCACAGGAGCTGCCGAACCCCCCTGCCGACTGGCACGCCCTGCTGTCCGTACCGGTGGACCAGTTGATCTCCGACACGGTCCGCGCCCTGCCCCCCGCCGCACCCCGCGAACGTCCGCTCCCCGGGCGGATCGGTGCGATGCTGCCCGACCGGCTCCATACGTGGCGGCGCATCGGACAGCCCGAAGTGCGACCATCCGTCCACCTCGCCCACGCCCGGCAGATCCTCACCGAATGGGGATGGCAGAACACCCCCTACCGGCTCCGCAACGCCCGGGGCGCACGCTGCATCTGCGGCGCCATGCTCACCGCGCACCGTCTGGGCCACGGCTCGGCGGAAACGGTCGACCGGGCCGGAGCCTGGCTGATCGCCGAGCTGCGCTCCCAGGGCTGGACCGGGCTGATCGGGCCGTGGAACCGCTACCCGGGTCGCACCGCCGCAGACGCCCTCGCCCTGATCGACGCCACCATCAGCCGCGCCGCCCACGCCGGCCAGTGACAGCTGCCGCGTGACGGCTTTCCCCCTGACAATGCAGTCGGCCCCCGCCGACCGCCCCCGTGACAGCCGGCCCGTGGCAGGCTGCCCCCGTAACAGCCGGTCCGTGGCAGGCGGTCCCCGTCGGCTGCCCCCGTGACAGCCGGTCGCTTCCCCTTGGCCAACCGTCTCAGCGACGCTTCGGTGCGGCGCTTTGGTCAGAACGGCTCGTCCAGCCCCTCCGTGTCTTCCCCCTCCTCCTCCAGAGCCCGGCGCACCACGCGCAGGGCCATCCCCTCGCCATACCCCTTGCGGGCGAGCATCCCCGCGAGGCGGCGCAGTCGTCTGTCGCGGTCCAGTCCCCGGGTGGACCGGAGCTTGCGGGCGACCAGCTCCCGTGCGGTCGCCTCCTCCTGCTCGGAGTCGAGCTGCCCGACGGCTTCGTCGATCACCGTGGCGTCCACGCCCTTGGTCCGCAGCTCGCGGACGAGCGCGCGGCGGGCGAGACCACGTCCGTGGTGCCGGGACTCCACCCAGGCGTCGGCGAACGCGGCGTCGTCGATCAGCCCGACGTCCTCGAATCGGGAGAGGACTTCCTCGGCCGCCTCGTCCGGGATCTCCCGCTTGCGCAGGGCGTCCGCGAGCTGTTTGCGGGTGCGCGGTGTGCCGGTGAGCAGCCGCAGACAGATGTTGCGTGCCTGCTCGACCGGGTCGCGCGGTTCCCCCTTCTCGGCCCTCGACGAGGAGGGGGAACCGCTGTCACTGGACCGGGAGCGGGAACGGCGTCCCACCCCCTCACCGAACCCGGAACCCGCGCCGGGGCCGGCGGCGCTGTCCGGCCACTCCGTACGACGCGTCACCGGTCTAGCTCTTGGCCGCGGCCGCCTTGGCCGGCTTGGTCTTGCCGGCCGGAGCGGTCGCCGGCTTCGCAGCCGCGTCGGCCGGGGCCGCCGCGCCTGCCGCGTCCGCACCGGACTCGGCGGAGGCGTCCTCGGGCTGGACCCCGACGCCCAGCTTCACCAGGATCTTCTTCTCGATCTCGTTGGCGAGGTCGGGGTTGTCCTTGAGGAAGTTGCGGGCGTTCTCCTTGCCCTGGCCGAGCTGATCGCCCTCGTACGTGTACCAGGCACCGGCCTTGCGGACGAAGCCGTGCTCCACGCCCATGTCGATCAGGCCGCCCTCGCGGCTGATGCCCTGGCCGTAGAGGATGTCGAACTCGGCCTGCTTGAAGGGCGGCGCGACCTTGTTCTTGACGACCTTGACGCGGGTGCGGTTGCCGACGGCGTCGGTGCCGTCCTTCAGCGTCTCGATCCGGCGGATGTCGAGGCGCACCGAGGCGTAGAACTTGAGCGCGCGGCCACCGGTGGTGGTCTCCGGCGAGCCGAACATCACACCGATCTTCTCGCGGAGCTGGTTGATGAAGATCGCGGTGGTCTTGGACTGGTTGAGCGCGCTGGTGATCTTGCGGAGTGCCTGGCTCATCAGACGGGCCTGGAGACCGACGTGCGAGTCGCCCATCTCACCCTCGATCTCCGCGCGCGGCACGAGGGCCGCCACGGAGTCGATGACGATCAGGTCGAGCGCGCCCGAGCGGACCAGCATGTCGACGATCTCAAGGGCCTGCTCGCCGTTGTCCGGCTGGGACAGGATGAGGCTGTCGATGTCGACGCCGAGCTTCTTCGCGTACTCGGGGTCGAGAGCGTGCTCCGCGTCGATGAAGGCCACCGAGCCGCCGAGCTTCTGTGCGTTCGCCACCGCGTGCAGCGTCAGCGTCGTCTTACCGGAGGACTCCGGTCCGTACACCTCCACCACACGGCCGCGCGGCAGACCGCCGACGCCGAGCGCGACGTCGAGCGCGGTGGACCCGGTGGGAATCACCTCGATGGGCTCGTTCGGCCGCTCGCCGAGGCGCATCACCGCGCCCTTGCCGAATTGCCGTTCAATCTGTGCGAGTGCGGCGTCCAGCGCCTTCTCGCGGTCGGTTCCTGCCATGGGTTCCACCCGATTTGCTTGAGTCGATCGCTTCACGTCAAAGACGCTAACCCCTGCCACTGACAATGGGCCTCGACGTCCTCCCGGCCTGTGGACAACTCCACGGTCGGGCCCGGGAAAACCCGGCCGGAATCCCATGAGAATGGATGTTCGATTTTAGTGTCAAGCGCACCACGCCGCCGGGCCCGACCCTCGGACACCCGGCCAGGAACGGCCCGACACGACCAGAAACGGCCAGGAAACGCCCCCTACGGCTCCCGCGTGCCCTCCGGCGCCCCGGCCTCCGGCTCCCGGCCTCCGGGGGCCGCGGGGGCGGTCGCCAGCCGTCGCAGGCGCGTCCAGAGGGGTTCTCCCCGCACGCCGGGACGGCCGCCCTGGACGCGCGGGTCGTCCGTGACGTCGTACCGCTTCACGTAGGCACCGAGGAAGGCCTGGAGCGTGGCCACGGCCGGAATGGCGATCAGCGCGCCGACGGCGCCCATCAGCGCCGTACCCGCGATGACCGAGCCGAACGCCACCGCGGGGTGGATGTCGACCGTCCTGGCGGTCAGCTTGGGCTGTAGCACGTAGTTCTCGAACTGCTGGTACACCACGACGAAGCCGAGGACCCAGATCGCGTACCAGGGTTCGACGGTGAACGCGATCAGCATCGGCAGGGCGCCCGCGAGATAGGTGCCGATCGTGGGGATGAACTGGGAGACGAGCCCGACCCAGATCGCGAGCGCCGGTGCGTACGGCACTTCGAGGGCGGCCAGCAGGACGTAGTGCGCGATCCCGGAGATGAGCGCCATCAGGCCGCGCGAGTAGAGATAACCGCCGGTCTTGGCGACCGCGATCTCCCAGGCCCGCAGCACCTCGGCCTGGCGGGCGGGGGGCAGCACGGAGCACAGTGCGCGGCGCAGCCTGGGGCCGTCGGCCGCGAAGTAGAACGAGAACAGGAAGATCGTCAGCAGCCGGAAGAGGCCGCCGAGGACCGTGGTGGACACGTCGAGGACACCGGTCGCGCTGTTCTGGACGTACTTCTGCAACCAGTCGGAATGCAGCAGGCTGTCCTGGACCTCGACCCGGGACAGCTCCGTGTTGAAGTTCTGGTTGACCCAGTTGATCACCGAGTCGAGATACTTCGGGAAGTCGTCCACCATGTCGACGATCTGGCCCGCGAGCATCGAGCCGAGCATGACGACGAAACCGGCCCCGGCGATCAGCACGACGAGGAAGACCAGGAACGTCGCGAGCCCCCGGCGCATGCCGCCGGCCGACATCCGGCTCACAGCGGGCTCGACGGCGAGCGCCAGGAAGAAGGCGATCAGCACATTGATCAGCAGGCCGATGAGCTGGTCGAACGCCCAGCTGCCGAGCCGGAAGCAGGCGTAGAGCGCCAGCGCGAGCACCATGGCGCGCGGCAGCCAGACGGGCATGCGGGCCGGCCCGGTGCCGGACGGTGCGACCGGTGGCCCGGACGGCGCGGCGGGCGGCGTGCGGGGAGGCTGGATCTGAGCGGTCTCGTCTGTCGGTGCCACGCTGCCAGTCTCGCCTACCCGCGCGGCAACCGGTCACGCACCCCGTTACGCACCCGGCGATCCCACGGCCTCAGCGCTTGTCCGCGGGAATGTCCACCGCCGCGCAGACACCGCGCCAGACGTCCTTGGTCTCCCAGCCCGCCGCCAGCGCCTGCTGCACCGTGCGTCCGCCGAGCTCGGCCATCACGTGGTCGCGTGCGAAGGAGTCCGCGTAGCCCGCGCCGAAGTGGTCCGCCATCCGTTCCCAGAAAATCGTCAACCGCATGCCCTCAGTATCCCGCTCCAGAGGGTGCGGCAGGCGGCCCGGCCCTGCGGGGGCGCCCGACGCCCTACGGTCGGGTCCATGGCTGGAACTGGAACAAGTCCCCTCGACCGTGCCGAGCAGTTCATCTGGCTCACGGCCCGTGTCCTCGAACAGCGGCGGTTCGCCCATCAATTCTTAGCGGGAGGAGCGGACGCCGTGGAAACGGCACTCGCCGCCTATGCCAATGAGGACGGCGGTTACGGCCACGCGCTCGAACCCGATCTGCGCGGCCCCGTCAGTCAGCCGCTGCACACCGCCCACGCGCTGAGCGTCCTCGACTCCATCGGCCGCTGCGACGGTCCCCGGGTGGAGCGGATCTGCCGCTATCTGACGGAGGTCTCGACCAAGGAGGGGGCCCTGCCCGCCCTGCTCCCCTCGCAGCGCGGCTACCCGGCGGCTCCTTTCATCCCGATCGTCGACGACCCGCCGGCCGAGCTGCTGGCCACCGGCCCCGTCGTCGGGCTGCTGCACCGCAACGCGGTGTGGCACGCCTGGCTCTTCCGGGCCACCGACTTCTGCTGGGCGGCCGTCGACGCGCTGGACGTCTCGCATCCGTACGAGATCGAGGCCGCGCTCGCCTTCCTCGACGGGGTGCCCGACCGGACCCGGGCCGAGGCCGCCGCCGAACGGCTGGGACGGCTGGTGCGCGACCAGCGGCTCGCCGTGCTCGCCCCGGAGCGGCGCGCCGAGTATCCGGTGGCCGCCGGATACGCGCCGGGCGAGCAGCACTTCCCGTACGACTACGCCCGTACACCCGAATCGCTCGCCCGCCGCTGGTTCACCGACACCGAGATGGACCGCTCGCTGGACCATCTGGCGGCCGCGCAGGAGGAGGACGGCGGCTGGCCGGTGACCTGGCGGCAGTGGGCGCCGGGGACAGCGCTGGAGGGGCGGCCCCTGGTGACGCTCAGGGCGTTGCAGACCCTGCGGGCGCATGGGCGCGGCCTGGACTGAGAGCGGGGTACCGCGGGTGTAAGGGGCACAGCACATGGGGCCGTGCCCCTTACACCCGCGCCTCCTGCGTATCCCCCGCCAGGGCTACCCGAGCGCGCGCACGCCCGCGGTGTCCTGCCGCGTACGAGGGGCCATGATGCGGTCGCTACCCCAGCGCGCGCACGCCCGCGGTGACGGCGACCGCCGCGCCCACGACGACAAGGAAGGGGGCGCGCAGGACGAGCGCGAGCGCCGCCGCCGCGAGCCCCGCGGCCCTGGCGTCCAGCGTCAGGTGCTGTCCGTCGCCGAAGGTCTGCTGGGCGGTGAGGGCGGCCAGCAGAGCCACCGGCAGCAGCGCGGCGAGGCGCTGGACGAGGGGGCGCTCCAGGGCGCCGGCGGGCACCAGGAGGCCGAGCAGTTTGGCGAGGTAGCAGCCGACGGCGGTCAGCGCGATGGCGATCCAGACGTTCATCGGTCCTCCTCCGTACGGGCCGGGCCCGCGTCCTTCGTTCCGGTCGTTCCCGCTCCGGCGTCGCCGCCCTTGGCGCGCCCCATCAGGAACAGGACGACCGGCGCGGCGAGCGCGGACAGCAGAACGGGCACCCCCGCGGGCAGCACCGGCAGCAGGCCGAGGGCGAGCAGAACGGCGAGCCCCGCGGTGACGCGCTCGGTCGTGGACTTCAGCATCGGGGCGAGCAGCGCGAGGAACACGGCGGGGCCGGCCGCGTCCAGCCCCCAGGCGCCGGTGTCACCGAGCGCCTCGGCCCCCAGAGCGCCCAGCAGCGTCGTCAGGTTCCACAGCACGTAAAGGGTGAGCCCGGTCACGGTGAACCCGATCCGCGCCGCCCGCCGGGTGGGCTGGGGCAGGGTCACGGCGGTCGTCTCGTCGATGACCCACTGGGCGGCGAGCGGGCGCAGGGCGCGCGGCAGGGCGAGGAGCTGTGACAGGCGCAGACCGTAGAAGGCGTTGCGTACACCGAGGAAGAAGGCGCCGGCGGCCGCGGTGTACGGGTTGCCACCCGCGGCGAGCGCGCCGACCAGGGCGAACTGGGAGGCGCCGGTGAAGACGAGCAGGCTGAGCGCGCAGGTCTGGAGCAGGCTCAGGCCCGAGCCCGCCGAGGTGACCCCGAAGGCGAAGCCGGAGAGGCCGACGGCTACGCCGACGCCGAGCGCGTCCCGTACGACGGCCGCGTCCGGCTTGGTACCGGCGGCGAGCGTGCTGCCGGAGGCCGGTTCGGCGGTAGTGCGAAGGTGTGCTGTCTTTTCTGCCACGTCCGGAACGCTACCGGGACGGTTCAGGACCGGTCTTGTACGTTCTTGCGCGTTCGCGCTGGTAGGCGCCGGGTGGCACACCCACGATCCGGGTGAAGTGACGGTTGAGATGCGGCTGGTCGGTGAAGCCGACCTCGGCGGCCGCGACCGCCGGTGCCGTACCCGCGTCGAGCATCCGGCGCGCACGCCGTACCCGGGCATCGGTGAGCCAGGTGTGCGGGGGCATGCCGTACTGCTTCTTGAACGCGCGCAACAGGGCGAAGGGGCTGGTGCCCAGCTCGGTCGCCAGCGCCTCCAGAGTGGGCGGGGCGGCCATCCGGGACTCCAGCAGGCTCCGGGCGCGTGCCGCGTCCCGCGCCCCCGCCGCCCGGGGCGCGGGGGTGGGGAAGGCGCTGCCGTGCCGGGTGAGCAGGTGGGTGACGGCGACGCGCAGCATGCTGTCGGCGGCCAGTGCGTTGCCCTCCTCCGCCGCCCGGTGGACCTCGCCTATGAGCCGGGCGGCGTGCGGATCGGCGACCCCGGTCTCGGTGAAGCCGACGGTGCCGCGCAGGTTCGTCGTATCGGCGGCGATGGCGTTGACCACCTCCACGGACGGGTAGAGCGTGGCGTACACCCAGCCCTCGGGGACGCCGGCCCGAGCGGTGTGCGGCACCTCCGGATTGATCATGACGACGGTGCCGGGGCCCGCGTGCAGGGTCCCGGAGGGTGTCCCGATGTCCTCGACCCCGTGGCTGATGGTGGCGAAGACATAGCCCTCGTGGCTGTGGCGCGGGAAGGTGTGACGGATGTAGCGGGCGCGCAGCAGGTCGAGGTCGGGCAGCTCCGCGTAACTCCAGTGCCGCGCCCACTCCGCCGGTTGCTGTGCTCCTGCCATGCCCGGATTCTCGCAGCTCGCGGGCGGTCCGGCCGCTGATGGTGCCGCCCGCTCAGCGGTTGTCACGGCCGTTGTCAGTGGCGGGGTGCACGATGGGGAACATGACCGGCTCCGCACTCGATTCCTTCTCCCCCGCGACCCGCAGTTGGTTCACGGGGGCCTTCAGCGCGCCCACCGCCGCGCAGGAGGGCGCCTGGCGGGCGATCGGCGAGGGGTCGGACGTGCTGGTCGTCGCGCCGACCGGCTCGGGCAAGACACTGGCCGCCTTCCTCGCCGCGCTGGACCGGCTCGCCGCCGTGCCGCCGCCCGCCGATGCGAAGAAGCGCTGCCGCGTGCTGTACGTGTCGCCGCTCAAGGCGCTCGCGGTCGACGTGGAGCGCAATCTCCGCTCGCCCCTGACCGGCATCCGCCAGGAATCCGTGCGCCAGGGCCTGCCCGAGCCCGAGGTGCGGGTGGGCATCAGATCGGGTGACACACCCGCCGCCGAGCGCCGCTCGATGGCGACCCGCCCGCCGGACATCCTCATCACGACGCCCGAATCGCTGTTCCTGATGCTGACCTCCTCGGCCCGGGAGGCACTGGCCGGCATCGAGACGGTGATCCTGGACGAGGTGCACGCGGTGGCGGGCACCAAGCGGGGCGCCCATCTCGCCGTGTCCCTGGAGCGCCTGGACGAGCTGCTGCCCCGGCCGGCCCGGCGGATCGGCCTTTCGGCCACGGTCCGGCCGGTCGACGAGGTGGCGCGCTTCCTCTCCCCGCAGCGCAAGGTGGAGATCGTCCAGCCGCCGTCCAGTAAACAGTTCGACCTGTCCGTGGTGGTGCCGGTCGAGGACCTGGGCGAGCTCGGCGGCTCCCCCGCCACCGACGACTCCTCCGGGCAGGCAGAGAAGCCGTCGATCTGGCCGCATGTCGAGGAGCGGATCGCCGATCTCGTCCAGGCGCACCGCTCCACCATCGTCTTCGCCAACTCCCGCCGCCTGGCGGAGCGCCTGTGCAACCGGCTCAACGAGATCGCCTACGAGCGGGCCACCGGCGAGACCATGCCGGAGGCCCACTCCCCCGCGGAGATCATGGCGGAGTCCGGCGCCGCCAAGGGCGCCCCCGCCCTGCTGGCCCGAGCCCACCACGGATCGGTCTCCAAGGAACAGCGCGCCCAGGTCGAGGAGGACCTCAAGGCGGGCCGGCTGCCCGCGGTGGTCGCCACGTCCAGTCTGGAGCTGGGCATCGACATGGGCGCGGTCGACCTGGTGATCCAGGTCGAATCGCCGCCCTCGGTCGCCTCCGGGCTGCAACGGGTCGGCCGCGCCGGCCACCAGGTGGGCGCGGTCTCCACCGGCGTCGTCTTCCCGAAGTACCGCGGCGACCTGGTGCAGGCGGCCGTGGTCACCGAGCGGATGCGCACGGGCTCCATCGAGGCGCTGCGCATCCCCTCCAATCCGCTGGACGTGCTGGCCCAGCAGCTGGTCGCGATGGTCGCCCTGGACAGCCGGCAGGTGGACGACCTGCTCGCGATGGCCCGCCGGGCCGCCCCCTTCGCCTCGCTCCCCGAATCGGCGTTCACCGCGGTGCTCGACATGCTCGCCGGCCGCTATCCGTCCGACGCCTTCGCGGAGCTGCGCCCTCGCGTCGTCTGGGACCGCGTCGCCGGTACGGTCACGGGCCGCCCCGGCGCCCAGCGCCTCGCCGTCACCTCCGGCGGGACCATCCCCGACCGGGGGCTGTTCGGGGTCTTCCTCGCCGGCGCCGACCCCAAGAAGGGCGGCGGCCGGGTCGGGGAGCTGGACGAGGAGATGGTGTACGAGTCCCGGGTCGGCGATGTGTTCACGCTGGGCACCACCTCCTGGCGGATCGAGGACATCACCCGCGACCGGGTCCTCGTCTCGCCCGCGCCCGGCGTCCCCGGGCGGCTGCCGTTCTGGAAGGGCGACCAGCTGGGCCGGCCCCTGGAGCTGGGCCGCGCCCTGGGGGCCTTCCTGCGTGAGCTCGGCGGGCTGTCCCCGCAGGACGCGCGCGACCGCCTGCTCGCCGCGGGCCTCGACACCTGGGCCGTGGACAACGTCCTGGCGTATCTGGACGAGCAGCGCCGGGCCTGTGGCCATGTGCCGGACGACCGGACGATCCTGGTCGAGCGCTTCCGCGACGAGCTGGGCGACTGGCGCGTCGTCGTGCACTCCCCGTTCGGCGCCCAGGTGCACGCCCCGTGGGCGCTGGCGCTCAGTGCCCGGCTCGCCGAGCGGTACGGGATGGACGCGCAGGTCATGCATGCCGACGACGGCATCGTGCTGAGGCTGCCCGACGCCGACATGATGGGCCTGGACCTGCTCGACTTCGACCCGGCGCAGGACCCCGGCCAGGGAGCCCCGGAACCGCTCGCCCCGGCCGACGCCGCCTTCGACAGCGACCAGCCCCCGGTGGGTGCCGCCGACGTCTCCTTCGACAAGGGCGAGATCGCGCAGATCGTCACCGACCAGGTCGGCGGTTCCGCCCTGTTCGCCTCACGGTTCCGCGAGTGCGCGGCCAGGGCGCTGCTGCTCCCCCGCCGCAGCCCCGGCAAACGCACCCCTCTCTGGCAGCAGCGCCAGCGGGCCGCCCAGCTCCTCCAGGTGGCCTCCGAGTTCGGCTCCTTCCCCATCGTTCTCGAAGCGGTCCGCGAGTGCCTCCAGGACGTCTTCGACGTCCCCGGCCTCACGGAGGTGATGGGCGACCTGGAGGCCCGGCGCATCCGTCTCGTCGAGGTCACCACCCCCGAGCCCTCCCCCTTCGCCCGCTCGCTCCTGTTCGGGTACGTCGCCCAGTTCCTGTACGAGGGCGACTCACCACTCGCCGAACGGCGTGCCGCCGCGCTCTCCCTCGACTCCCGGCTGCTGGCCGAGCTGCTGGGCCGGGCGGAGCTGCGCGAGCTGCTCGACGCCGACGTCCTGACGGAGCTGGAGCGGGAGCTCCAGTGGCTGGCGGACGACCGCCGGATCAAGGACGTCGAGGGCGTCGCGGATCTGCTGCGGGTCCTCGGCCCGCTCACCGACGACGAGCTGGCCGAGCGCGGGGCCGAACCTGCCTGGGCAGGGGAGCTGAAGTCGGCCCGCCGCGCCATCCGGGTCCGGATCGCCGGCACGGGCCACTGGGCGGCGATCGAGGACGCGGGCCGGCTGCGCGACGCCCTGGGCACGGCGCTCCCGGTCGGCGTCCCCGAAGCGTTCACCGAGCCGGTGAAGGACCCGCTCGGCGATCTCCTCGCCCGCTACGCCCGTACGCACGGCCCGTTCACCTCCACCGCGGCGGCCGCCCGGTTCGGCCTCGGCACGGCCGTCACCGACGGCGCGCTGCAACGGCTCGCGGCCACGGGCCGGATCGTCCAGGGTGAATTCCACCCGGCCGGTATCGGCCAGGAGTGGTGCGACGCCACGGTGCTGCGGCGGCTGCGGCGCCGGTCGCTGGCCGCGCTCCGGCACGAGCTGGAGCCGGTCCCGCCCGCCGCCCTCGCCGGATTCCTGCCCCAGTGGCAGCACCTCGGCGGCAACAGCCTGCGCGGCATCGACGGTCTGGCCCGTGCCATCGAGCAGCTCCAGGGCGCGCCGGTCCCCGCCTCGGCGCTGGAGCGGCTCGTCCTTCCCAGCCGTGTCACCGGCTATTCGCCCGCGCTCCTGGACGAGCTGACGGCCACGGGCGAGGTCGTGTGGGCCGGAGCGGGTGCCCTGCCCGGAAAGGACGGCTGGCTCTCCCTCTACCTGGCCGACAGCGCGCCCCTCCTCCTGCCCCCGCCCCGCCCTCTCGAACTGAGCGCGCTGCACGAGTCCGTGCTGACCGCCCTCGGCGGCGGGTACGGCCTCTTCTTCCGCCAGATCGCCGACCAGGTCCGCGCCACCACCCACCCGGACTGCACCGATCCGCAACTGGCGGACGCCGTGTGGGACCTCGCCTGGTCGGGCCGGCTCACCAACGACACCCTGGCGCCGCTGCGCTCCCTCCTCGGCTCGGGCCGCACGGCAGGGTCGACCGCGCATCGCGCCCGGCGCAATGTGCCCCGCGGCCGCTACGGCACGCTGACGGCGGCGGCGCGACCCACCTCGCGCAGCGGCCCCCCGACGGTCTCCGGCCGCTGGTCCCTGCTCCCGGCAGCCGAGCCCGATCCCACGCACCGGGCCCACGCCCTGGCCCGCACCCTGCTGGACCGGCACGGAGTGGTGACCCGGGGCGCGGTCCAGGCCGAGGGGGTCGAGGGCGGCTTCTCGGCGGCGTACCGCGTGCTGTCGGCCTTCGAGGACAACGGGCAGGCGCGCCGCGGCTATGTCGTGGAGGGGCTGGGGGCCGCGCAGTTCGCGATGGACGGCGCGGTCGACCGGCTACGTGCGGTCTCGACCGCCCGCGACCGTACGGAGCCCGGCGCGGACCCCCGCGCCCTCGTCCTGGCGGCGGCCGACCCGGCCAATGCCTACGGCGCCGCCCTGCCGTGGCCGGAGCCGCCGGACGGTGCCGGGCACAAGCCGGGCCGCAAGGCGGGCTCGCTCGTCGTCCTGGTCGACGGCGAGCTGACGCTGTACATGGAGCGCGGCGGCAAGACCCTGCTGGCCTGGCCGACCGATCCGGACGATCCGGCGCTCCGGGCGGCTGCCGGGGCGCTGGCGTCGGCCGCCCGTGCCGGGGCCCTCGGCACGGTGACCGTCGAGCGCACCAACGGCGCCTCGTCCCTCACCTCCCCCCTGGGCCGCACGCTGGAGGCGGCCGGCTTCCTGGCCACCCCGAGGGGCCTCCGCCTCCGCGCCACGTAGCCGCACCACCGCGTAGCTGCGCCGCCACATAGCTGCACCACCACGTAGCCGCACCGCCACGTAGCTGCGCCACCTCGTAGCCGCACCGCCACGTAGCCGCACCACCGGCGTAACCACGTAGCCGCGCCGGCCGGGGCAACGTACAGACGGCCCCGCCGGCCGACCGCGGCCCGCGAGCGACCCGCGAACTGCGCGCCGCACCGGGAGCGCCCACCCCGCCCGCGCCCCGCCGCATCATGGAGGCATGCCCGAAGGAGACACCGTCCTGCAGACGGCGAAACGGCTGCACAGCGCGCTCGCCGGCCGTGTCCTCACCATGTCCGACCTCCGCGTCCCCCGGTTCGCCACCGCCGACCTCACCGGCCGGGCCGTCCTGGACTGCTCCGCGCGGGGCAAGCACCTGCTGACCCGCATCGAGGGTGGCCTCACCCTGCACAGTCACCTGCGGATGGACGGAGCCTGGCGCGTCTACGCCCCGGGCGAGCGCTGGCGCGGCGGCCCGGGGCACCAGATCCGGGCCGTCCTGGGCAACGAGGCACACACCGCCGTCGGCTACCGCCTCCCGGTCCTCGAACTTCTGCGCACCCAGGACGAGGAACAGGCGGTCGGCCACCTCGGCCCCGACCTGCTGGGACCGGACTGGGACGCCGACACCGCGCTGCGCAACCTGCTCGGGGACCCCGCCCGCCCCCTCGGCGAGGCCCTGCTCGACCAGCGCAACCTGGCCGGCATCGGGAACATCTACAAGGCCGAACTCTGCTTCCTGGCCCGTGCCACGCCCTGGCTCCCCGTCGGTGAGCTGCCCGCCCCGACCGCAGCCCTCCTGGTCACCACGGCCCGGCAGCTCCTGGACGCCAACCGTGACCGCCCCCACCGCGTCACGACCGTCGGCACCCGTCCCCGTACCGCACTGGGCTGGGGGCCCCGCACCCGCCGTCCGAGTGAGAACCTCTGGGTCTACGGCCGGACCCGCCGTCCCTGCCTGCGCTGCGGAACACCGATCCGGGAGGCCGAGCAGGATGGCCGCCCCGCCTACTGGTGCCCCCGCTGCCAGACCGGCCCGACCCCTACTTGACCGGCCGCCGCCGCCAGTACCGGCCGACCGCCCCGCGCGCCCATGCCGTCCCGCGCCGCAGCAGCCCCGTCCCGGCGTCGAAGATGCCCATGGGCCTCGCGGTGGCCGCCACGTGCACCGGCAGGAGGCTCAGCCCCCATCCACCCGCCGCCACCGCTCCCTCGACCAGCCCGGCGTGCGCCGGTTCCAGGACCAGCCGCAGCACGGCCCACCACCACACACCGCAGAGAACGAGCGCCGGCACCCATCGCCGCACCATGGCTGCCTCCTCCGGCCGAACCTAGTCCGCCCCGCTCACCCGGGCGAGAGCGCACCGGTGCACCACCGGCGCGCGCGGGGCGGGCGCGCACCACCTCCGTCCCACCGGGCGGCTCCCAGGCACAAGCACCCGCGCCCGCACACTCGTCGCGCCCACCGCCGATGCCCGCCTCACCACCGGCTCGGACCAGCACCCAGCCGAAGCGGATGCCTGCCCAGAGCGGAGCCCCCACCGCGCACGGTGGGGGCTCTCCTCGGACGGGTCAGTCCTTGTCGTCGCCGGTGAGGGAGTCCTTGACGCCGTCCGCCCGGTCGCGGGCGTCGTCCATGGCGCCCTTGGCCTTGCCCTTCGCCTGGTCGGTCTTGCCCTCGGCCTCCTTGCGACGGTCGCCGGTCATCTTGCCCATGGCTTCCTTCGCCTTGCCGGTGATCTTGTCCTTCGCGCTTCCGTCATTCATGGGTCACCTCCATTGGAGAGAACCGGTGCCCGCACGGGACGCCGGCGTCGTTCAGGCGTTCTCGGCCTGGAACATCCACGCGTGCTTCTCGAGATCGGCGGTCAGCGTGATCAGGATGTCCTGGCTGACCGGGTCCGGGGTCTCGGTCGCCTCGATCCGCTCCCGCATCCGCCCGATGACCACGCCGAGGGCGTCGATCAGGGTCTTGACCGCGTCCACGTCCTTGATCCAGCCCTCGGACGAGCCGCATTCGATGGCCGTGCTCCTGGCGACCGTCGCGGCTCGCCCGTCCGGGTTCACACCGAGCGCGGAGGCCCGTTCGGCGACCGTGTCGGAGTGCTGGCGAGCGGTGTCGACGACGTCGTCGAGCTGGAGGTGCACGGACCTGAAGCGCGGCCCGACCACGTTCCAGTGGACCTGCTTGGCCACCAAAGACAGGTCGAGGAGGTCCACCAGCGCGCCCTGGAGCGCATCCCCGACAGTCTTGAGGTCGGTCTCGGACAGCGGGCTCTTCACCACAGACATGCACGTCTCCGATCTGGAATCCGTTCCGTTCAGCACCACCACGATGGCACAAACGAAGCAAAACGGTCATTCGAGGAAGTCTCTGTACGGGATCGCACCGGATTGTTCCTCGGTCTCATCCACGCGCCTGCCCCCCATCGCCCCACTGACACACAGCGGGCGAAAGTCCGGCACAGCCCGCCGGACACACCGCACTGCGCGCACCGCACCGCACCGCACCGGGCATGCCAAAGCCCCGGTCCGCCCCACGAGGGGGAGAACCGGGGCTCCGGCTTCACACCGAACCGATCGGATCAGGCGGCGACGACGTCCACCGCTTCCGCGGGCGCCTTGATGGTCACCCGCCCCGTCGGCACACCCGCCACCGAAGTAACGGAGACGGAGTTGAGCATGGGGCGCACCGGTACAGGTACCGGATCGCTGGCTGCTGCCGACTCGGCCAGTTCGGCCAGGGACAGCTCATCGCTCACTTCACGCATGAGCTCGGACATCCGTACGTCAAGCGCGTCGCAAATGGCGGAGAGCAGTTCGGAGGATGCCTCCTTCTGCCCCCGCTCCACCTCGGAGAGATAGCCGAGCGAAACTCGGGCGGACGAGGAGACTTCGCGCAGAGTACGGCCTTGGCGCTGGCGCTGCCGACGCAGCACGTCACCCAGCAGGCGACGGAGCAGAATCATCGGTGGCTCCCTCCTCGGACCGCGTAGCCGCATCCTTCACGCCCCACCGTACCGCCTAGCGCTGCGGCCGTGCGGGGAGCGATGTCGTGTTCACTCAGGGCTGCAAACATCAATTCCCCCCGTTCTCTTCCGTATCCTGTGCGCTCGCATTCTCATGGAGTTCGCCTGAGAGCAGGTCGAGCGCGCTTCGTACGCTCTCTTTACGGATGTCCGCCCGGTCACCGTTCAACCGCAGTGCGGCCACTTTCCCGCTGCCCCGCGGGCCGCTGACCGCGACGAAGACGGTTCCGACGGGTTGACCGTCCTGCGGCTCGGGGCCGGCGACTCCGGTCGTCGCCACTCCCCAGTCTGCGCCCAGAACCCGGCGGGCGCCCGCTGCCATCTGACGCGCGACCTCGGCGTCCACCGCCCCGCGCTCCGCGAGAAGAGCGGCGTCCACCCCCAGGACTTCACTCTTCAGGGGGGTCGCGTAAGCCGTGACGGACCCCCGGAATGCCTGTGAGGCACCGGGCACGGACGTGAGTTCGGCCGCGACCAGGCCGCCGGTCAGCGACTCCGCGACGGCGAGGGTCTCCCCTCGCGCGACGAGCAGCCGCAGCACCCGGGCCGCGGCAGTCACCGCTCGGCCTCCGCCGCGTCACGGGCCCCGGCGACCGGCTCCGTGCCGTCGGGCGCGTCCTCGGCCGCACGCTCCGCCGCCAGCCCCTGGCGCCGGAGCACCACGGCCTGCCTGACGTAGTCGAGACCGGTGACGACGGTCAGCACGACGGCCACCGCCATCACCCAGAAGCGGAGGGTGGCCAGCGGCCCGGTCAGGGCCAGCACATACATCCCGACCGCCGTGCCCTGCGCCAGCGTCTTCATCTTGCCGCCGCGACTGGCCGGAATGACCCCGTGCCGGATCACCCAGAACCGCATCAGCGTGATGCCGAGCTCGCGGAAGAGGATCACGCCCGTGACCCACCAGGGCAGATCGCCGAGATACGACAGGCAGATCAGTGCCGCACCCATGATCGCCTTGTCCGCTATCGGGTCGGCGATCTTCCCGAAGTCCGTGACCAGGTTGTATGTGCGGGCGAGATGCCCGTCGAACAGGTCGGTGATCATCGCGACGGCGAAGGCCGCCCAGGCGAAGGAACGCCAGGCCGGGTCGTACCCGCCGTTGTGGAGCAGCAGCACCACGAACCCGGGGACGAGCACGAGCCGGGCCATCGTCAGGAGATTGGCGATGTTCCACAGACTGGCCTGATTGACCGCGGCGGCGCCCAGCTTTCCGCCACGGACCGGCGTCGAGCCGGAGCCACCCGCCGCGGATGCCGGGACTCCGGTCATCTGGCTACCTCCACAAGCTCACTGCACTCGGCGATCAGGTCCACGCCTTCGGTGCCCACCACCTTTGCCTCGACCATACGGCCCGGGACGAGGCCCTCGCGTGTGGTGAAGAGCACCTGCCCATCCGTTTCGGGCGCCTGGTGCGCGGCGCGGCCGATGGCGCGCGGCTCGTCCTCGGTGGGTTCGACGGACTCGACCAGCACCTGGAGGGATTCCCCGAGGCGTTCCTCGGCCCGCTGCGAGGTCAGCTCCTCGGCGAGCTGCGAAATGTGTGCGAGCCGCTCGGCGATGACGTCGGCGTCCAGCTTGTTCTCGTAACCGACGGCTTCGGTGCCCTCCTCGTCGGAGTAGCCGAAGACGCCGATGGCGTCGAGGCGCGCCCCGGTGAGGAACCGTTCCAGCTCCGCGAGGTCGTCCTCGGTCTCGCCCGGGAAGCCCACGATGAAGTTGGAGCGGGCACCCGCCTGCGGTGCCTTGCCCCGGATGGTCTCCAGCAGCTCCAGGAAGCGGTCGGTGTCGCCGAAGCGGCGCATCGCCCGCAGCACGCCGGGGGCCGAGTGCTGGAAGGACAGGTCGAAGTAGGGCGCGACCTTGGGCGTCGAGGTGAGGACGTCGATCAGGCCGGGCCGCATCTCGGCGGGCTGGAGGTAGCTGACCCGGATGCGCTCGATGCCGTCGACGTCCGCGAGCTCGGGCAGCAGCGTCTCCAGGAGACGGATGTCACCGAGGTCCTTGCCGTACGAGGTGTTGTTCTCGGAGACGAGCATGACCTCCTTGACGCCCTGCTCGGCCAGCCAGCGGGTCTCGCCCAGCACGTCGGAGGGGCGCCGGGAGATGAAGGAACCGCGGAAGGACGGGATGGCGCAGAAGGAGCAGCGGCGGTCGCAGCCGGAGGCCAGCTTGACCGAGGCGACGGGGCTGGTGCCCAGCCGCCGGCGCAGCGGCGCGCGCGGCCCCGAGACCGGGGCGACGCCTTCCGGGAGGTCGGCGGGGGCGGGAGCGGCCTCCTGCGCGTGGCCGGGCAGGGAGACCGCGGCGTCCTGCCGCTCGGCCGGGCTGATCGGCAGCAGCTTGCGGCGGTCGCGGGGGGTGTGGGAGGCGTGGATGCCGCCGTTGAGGATGGTCTGGAGGCGGTCGGAGATGTCCGTGTAGTCGTCGAAACCAAGGACTCCGTCCGCCTCGGGCAGGGCCTCGGCGAGGTCCTTGCCGTAGCGCTCGGCCATGCAGCCGACGGCGACGACGGCCTGGGTGCGGCCGTGGTCCTTCAGATCATTGGCTTCGAGCAGGGCATCGACGGAGTCCTTCTTGGCGGCTTCGACGAACCCACAGGTGTTGACCACGGCGACATCGGCATCGGAGGCATCCTCGACGAGCTCCCAGCCGTCCGCTGCCAAGCGGCCTGCGAGCTCCTCCGAGTCCACCTCGTTACGGGCGCAGCCAAGAGTGACAAGGGCGACGGTACGGCGTTCGGGCATGGACTCAAGACTACTTTGTCCCGGCACTGGCCCCGCCGCGCAGGGTTCGTCCGTCACCCGGAGTGACAAAGACGGCGAGCGCCCGGCACGATGGCCGGGCGCTCGCCGCGCCGCGTGGTTTCCGGGGTGGGCGCTCAGCCGACCTCGGGGTCGCCCTTGGTGTAGGAGAGCCGCTCGACCTGTCCGGGCTGGAACTGGTCCTCGACCTTCTTACCGTTGACGAACAGCTCTATCGATCCGGCGTTGCCGAGGACGAGGTCGACGCGCTCCTTGTCCTGGAAGGTCTTCGACTCACCCTGCTGAAGGGTTCCGTCGAAGAGGGACCGGCCGTTGTGGTCCTTGGCCGAGATCCAGCTCTTGCCCTGGGTGGCGCTGAGCTTGACCGTGACCTTGTCCTGGGGCGCCGCGGCGATCGCGCTGTCGGAGGGGGCCGGCTTGGGGTCTGCGGCCTTGCTGGCGGAGGGCTTCGGGGCGATCTTGTCGGACGTCGGCCCCTCGGCGACACGGCCGGCGGTCGAGGATTCGTCACCGCCCTTGAAGAAGGTGAAGCCGACGAAGCCGACCACGGCGACGATCGCCGCGACCATGGCCGCCGTCCAGTTGGGCCGGCGGGGTTCGGAACGGATGCGCTCGGCCTCGAACAGCGGTGCCGCCGGAGTGGGCGCGGGACGGCCGCCGTGCTCGGCGTCGTACTGCGTGACCAGGGGTTCGGGGTCGGTGCCGACGGCACGCGCCAGCGTTCGGATGTGGCCGCGGGCGTACACGTCGCCGCCGCAGCGGGAGAAGTCGTCCTGCTCGATCGCGTGCACGATGGGGATGCGCACCCGGGTGGACGTGCTGACCTCTTCGACCGTGAGACCTGCGGCGATACGAGCCTGCTGAAGCACTCGACCGATCGAAGGGCGGTCGTCTTCGGGGGAGTTGCCGATGGACACGGGGGCGCCTTTCGAGCGTGAGCCACCTGCTGGGTGTTCAGTCTAGGGGGGGTACGAAAGGGAGGGGCAACCGGGCGGGAGGACTTTGTACGCCATCAGATTCGAACAGAGCCGGATTCGCCGGGCCGTCCCGGGGGGAAGGACGCTCTGTCCTTCCCTTCAGGTTGACGTACGAGCCGGCGAAACGGTTGCCCGGGAAACCCCCTACGGAGCGGTTTCCCCGCGGATCTGTGCCAACACCCCGTCGAGCTCGTCGGGTTTCACGAGGACGTCGCGGGCCTTGGACCCCTCGCTCGGTCCGACGATGTTGCGCGACTCCATCAGGTCCATCAGACGGCCGGCCTTGGCGAAGCCGACGCGCAGCTTGCGCTGGAGCATCGAGGTCGACCCGAACTGGGTGGAGACGACCAGCTCGGCGGCCTGGCACAGCAGGTCCAGGTCGTCGCCGATGTCCTCGTCGATCTCCTTCTTCTGCTTGGTGCCGACCACCACGTCGTCGCGGAAGACGGGGGCCATCTGGTCCTTGCAGTGCTGGACCACCGCCGCGACCTCGTCCTCGGTGACGAAGGCGCCCTGCATGCGGGTCGGCTTGTTCGCCCCCATCGGCAGGAACAGCCCGTCACCCTTTCCGATGAGCTTTTCGGCTCCGGGCTGGTCCAGGATGACGCGGCTGTCGGCGAGGGAGGAGGTGGCGAAGGCGAGCCGGGAGGGCACGTTCGCCTTGATGAGACCGGTGACGACGTCCACCGACGGGCGCTGTGTGGCGAGGACCAGGTGGATGCCGGCGGCGCGGGCCAGCTGGGTGATGCGGACGATCGAGTCCTCGACGTCGCGCGGGGCGACCATCATCAGGTCGGCCAGCTCGTCGACGATCACC
The DNA here is from genome assembly GCF_000373645.1 of Streptomyces sp. ATexAB-D23. Taxonomy (GTDB): domain Bacteria; phylum Actinomycetota; class Actinomycetes; order Streptomycetales; family Streptomycetaceae; genus Streptomyces; species Streptomyces castrisilvae. The sequence continues at coordinate 178,483 of NZ_KB892007.1, forward strand.
AGGAGATACGGGTACGGCGAGAGCTCCCGCTCGCTGCCCTCGGGCGTCTTGAGCTTGCCGGTGCGCACCGCGTGGTTGAAGTCGTCGATGTGCCGGTAGCCGAACGCCGCGAGGTCGTCGTAGCGCAGATCCATCTCCCGGACGACCCACTGGAGGGCCTCGGCGGCCTTCTTGGGGTTGGTGATGATCGGCGTGATCAGGTGCGGGATGCCCTCGTACGCGGTCAGCTCGACGCGCTTGGGGTCGACCAGGACCATGCGCACGTCCTCCGGGGTCGCCCGCACCATGACCGAGGTGATCAGGCAGTTGATGCAGGAGGACTTTCCGGAACCGGTCGCACCGGCCACCAGGACGTGCGGCATCTTCGCGAGATTGGCCATCTCGTAGCCGCCCTCGACGTTCTTGCCGAGCGCCACCAGCATCGGGTGGTCGTCCTCCGCCGCGTCCGCGAGCCTCAGCACATCACCGAGGTTGACCATCTCGCGGTCCGAGTTGGGGATCTCGATGCCGACGGCGGACTTCCCCGGAATCGGCGAGATGATGCGCACGTCGGGGCTGGCGACGGCGTACGCGATGTTCTTGGCGAGCGCCGTGATCCGCTCGACCTTCACGGCCGGGCCGAGCTCCACCTCGTACCGCGTCACCGTCGGCCCCCGGGTGAAGCCGGTGACGGCGGCGTCGACCTTGAACTCGGTGAAGACATTGGTCAGCGAGGCGACGATCGCGTCGTTGGCGGCGCTGCGCGTCTTGCCGGGTCCGCCGCGCTCCAGCAGGTCGAGGGAGGGCAGCGAGTAGGTGATGTCCCCGGACAGCTGGAGCTGCTCGGCGCGGGCGGGCAGCGGCTGCGCATCCGAGCGGTCGGGAACCGACTTGGTCAGATCGGGTACGCCACCGGCCGGGGCCGCCTCGTCCGGCTTCCCCGCGGACCTCTTCGCGGGCTCCGCCTCCCTGGCCCCCGGCACCGGCGTGCCCGCACGCTCGCGGTCCACCGAGACGCCCTGGGTCAGATCGGCGACGACCGGCGAGGGCGGCATGCCGTTGAGCACGGCCCCGTCGAGCGCGGCGGCAGCGGCGGCCGCCACGTCCACCGCGTCCATGGTGCGGTTCATCGCGGGCTGCACCGAGGGCCTGCGCGGCCTGCGCCGCTTGGTCAGTGCCTCGGCCTCCGCCAGGTCCGGGTCGTATCCCTCGGAGGCCTCCGTGCGGCGTCCCCCGGAGCGCCGTGAACGGGCGGGCAGCGACTCGCGCCACTGCTCCTCGTACCGCTCGTCGTCGCCGTCCTCCTCCCGCGCCTCGGGGCCGGGGGCCGGCTCGATGACCCCCAGCTTGACGCCGAGCAGCCGCAGCCGCTGCGGGATGGCGTTCACCGGGGTGGCCGTGACGACCAGCAGGCCGAAGACGGTGAGCAGCAGGAGCAGGGGGACGGCCAGCACCTCGCCCATGGTGAGGATCAGCGGCTTGGACGCGCCCCAGCCGATGAGCCCGCCGGCGTCCTGCATGGCCGCGGTGCCCTCGCCGCGTCCGGGCGCCCCGCAGGCGATGTGCACCTGGCCGAGCACGCCGATGACGAGGGCGGACAGCCCGATGACGATGCGGCCGTTGGCCTCGGGCTTCTCCGGGTAGAGGATCAGCCGCACGGCGATGGCGCCCAGCAGTATCGGCACGAGCAGGTCGAGCCGGCCGAAGGCGCCGGTGACGAGCATCTCCACGAGGTCGCCCACGGGACCGCGCAGATTCGACCAGGTGCCCGCCGCGACGATCAGCGCGAGGCCGAGCAACAGCAGCGCGACGCCGTCCTTGCGGTGTGCGGGGTCGAGGCCCTTGGCGCCGCGCCCTATGCCGCGGAACATCGCTCCGACTGCGTGGGCCGCGCCGAGCCAGACGGCCCGCGCCAGCCGGTACACGCCGTTGGTGGGCGACGGTGCCGGCGGCGGCGCGGCCTTCTTGGCCGCCGTCTTCCTGGGGGGTGCCTTCTTCGCTGGAGCGCTCTTCTTGGCTGCGGTCTTCTTGGCGGGCGCGGCTTTCTTCGCCGGGCCCGGCCCACCGCCGACGCGCTTCGCGGTGCCCGCCGTGCCCTGGGAACCCTTGCCGGACGTACGTGAGGCCATGGGGCCGAGGTTACCGGTGTTGATGCCGGTGAACACGTGCGCGTACGGGTTCACCCGTCCGTGTCGCCCTGTGGTGGCCACAAGCTGACGGGCCCTCATCGCCGCTCGCCCGCCGAACCCCCGCGGCCGCGGCCCAGTTGCCCCGCACCCGCCTCGAAAGGCCCCGCCCGCAGGACGGGTGCGCCGCGCGGTGCCGTTACGAGGGAATGGGCGCCGACGCGCCACCCGTGCCCGGCTCCAGGGCGTCCAACGCCCGGCGCAGGCCGGTCAGTTTCCGTTCGAGATGGGCGGCCGTGGCCACCGCGCCGGCGTCCGCCGACTCGTCGTCCAGCTGCTTGGACAGGGCTTCCGCCTGCTCCTCGACGGCCGCGAGCCGTGCGGAGAGCTCGGCCAGCAGACCGGCGGGTTCCCTCTCCTGCTGCGTGCCCGCGCCTCCGCCGCCCTCCAGCTGGAGCCGCAGCAGCGCCGCCTGCTCCCTCAGCTGGCAGTTCTTCATGTACAGCTCGACGAAGACCGAGACCTTGGCCCGCAGCACCCACGGGTCGAACGGCTTCGAGATGTAGTCCACCGCACCGGCCGCGTAACCCCGGAAGGTGTGATGCGGGCCGTGGTTGATCGCGGTGAGGAAGATGATCGGGATGTCCCGGGTCCGCTCCCGTCGCTTGATGTGCGCGGCGGTTTCAAAACCGTCCATGCCTGGCATCTGGACGTCCAGCAGAATGACCGCGAAGTCGTCCGTGAGCAGCGCTTTGAGCGCCTCCTCCCCTGACGATGCCCGTACCAGTGTCTGATCGAGCGCAGAGAGGATGGCCTCCAGCGCCAGCAGATTCTCCGGCCGGTCATCGACCAGGAGGATCTTGGCCTTCTGCACCATGGCCCGTCCTCCTCGCCCCGGAATTGCACCGGGCGCCGCCCCAGGGGACGACTCCCTTACGCCGTCCGTCCTTGTGCCGGTCATGGTAACCGCACCCCGGCGGTCACCACACCCTGTCACCGCGATGTCACTGTGCACGTACCTGAAACGCGGCGGGAGACCAGAAGGTTCCCCGTAATCCGCGTTCCCACACTCCTTCTGGCAGAGACGGTCAACAAAACAGCATGGATTCACTCAACAACGATCACTCTCCGCGCATCCATTGCTCCATGACCGAAAGCAGATGGTCAGGGTCGACCGGCTTCGTGACGTAGTCCGACGCACCCGACTCAAGCGCCTTCTCCCGGTCGCCCTTCATCGCCTTCGCGGTCAACGCCACGATCGGCAGGCCGGAGAACTGCGGCATCCTGCGGATCGCCGACGTCGTCGCGTAGCCGTCCATCTCCGGCATCATGATGTCCATCAGTACGACCGTCACATCGTCGTGCTGCTCCAGGACTTCGATGCCCTCGCGCCCGTTCTCGGCGTAGAGGACCGTCAGCCCGTGCTGCTCCAGCACGCTGGTGAGCGCGAAGACGTTGCGGATGTCGTCGTCGACGATCAGCACCTTCTCGCCGCTGAACCGGAACGCCCTGCGCACCTCCGGCTCGTCCTGCCCACCGAGCGCCCACGACTCCTGTGCGGCGGCCGGGGCCTGCTGCGGGGCGGGAGCGGCGGGGCGCGCGGGCAGCGCCGGCTGCTGCTGCCCGCCTCCCAGCGCCTTGCGACGGCGCCTGAGCAGCCCCGCCGCGCCACCGGCGTCCTGCCCGCCGCCCGGCCGCGGCACGGCCTGCTCGGCGTCCGGCACGTACACCTGCCCGGCCTCCGGCGCCCGGACGCCCTCGGCCGCGACGGTCCGGCCGTCGGTGGGCCCGGGACCGATCTGCGGGTAGCCCTGCGGCGGGAGTTCGCTCGGGTGCAGCGGCAGGTACAGCGTGAACGTCGAGCCGCGGCCCGGCTCGCTCGCCGCGTGGATCTCGCCGCCCAGCAGCCGCGCGATCTCGCGGCTGATGGAGAGACCGAGACCCGTACCCCCGTACTTGCGGCTGGTCGTCCCGTCCGCCTGCTTGAACGCCTCGAAGATCACCCGCATCTTGCTCGCCGCGATCCCGATGCCCGTGTCGGTCACCGAGAAGGCGATCAGGTCACTGTCCGCGTCCCGCAGCGAACCGGCCTCCAGCAGCTGCTCGCGGATGGCGTCCGGAACCTCCTGACCGGCGTGCCGGATCACCAGCTCGACGGCCCCGCTGTCGGTGAACTTCACCGCGTTGGAGAGGAGGTTGCGCAGCACCTGGAGCAGCCGCTGCTCGTCGGTGTGCAGCGTGGCCGGCAGCTCCGGCGACACGCGTACGGAGAAATCCAGCCCCTTTTCCGCGGTGAGCGGCCGGAACGTCGCCTCCACGTAGTCCACCAGCTGCACGAGGGCGATACGGGTCGGGCTGACGTCCATCTTGCCCGCCTCCACCTTCGACAGGTCGAGGATGTCGTTGATCAGCTGAAGCAGGTCCGAACCGGCCCCGTGGATCGTCTCGGCGAATTCCACCTGCTTCGGTGAGAGATTGCCCTCGGCGTTGTCCGCCAGCAACTTGGCCAGAATGAGCAGCGAGTTGAGCGGTGTGCGCAGCTCGTGCGACATGTTCGCCAGGAACTCGGACTTGTAGCGCATCGAGACGGCCAGCTGCTCGGCGCGCTCCTCCAGGACCTGCCGCGCCTCCTCGATCTCGGTGTTCTTGACCTCGATGTCGCGGTTCTGCCGGGCCAGCAGCTCGGCCTTCTCCTCCAGTTCGGCGTTGGACGCCTGGAGGGCCTTCTGCCGGTTCTCCAATTCCTGCGAGCGGTCGCGCAATTGCTCGGTCAGTTCCTGGGACTGCTCAAGCAGCTTCTCGGTCGTCGTGTTGACGCTGATCGTGTTCACGCTCGTCGCGATCATTTCGGCGAGCTGGTTGAGGAAGTCGCGCTGAATGTGCGTGAACGGCTGGAACGAGGCCAGTTCGATCACGCCGAGCACCTTGCCCTCGAAGAGCACCGGCAGCACGATCACATGCGCGGGCGGTGCCTCGCCGAGCCCGGAGGAGACCTTCAGATAGCCCGGCGGAACGTTGTCCACCTGGATCGTCCGCTTCTCCTCGGCGGCCGTGCCGATGAGCGTCTCCCCCGGCCGGAAGGACGTGGGCATGGAGCCCGCCGAGTAGCCGTAGCTGCCCCGCATGCGCAGCTCGTACGCCCCCTCGCGGTCGCCGTCTCCGCCCAGCGCGTCGGTCTCGCCGGTGGACGTGGCCAGGAAGAAGGCGCCGTGCTGCGCGGAGACGACCGGCGTCAGCTCGCTCATGATCAGCGAGGCGACGTCGTCGAGGTCGCGCCGCCCCTGCATCAGACCGGAGATCCGGGCGAGGTTGCCCTTGAGCCAGTCCTGCTCCTTGTTGGTGGCGGTGGTGTCGCGCAGGTTCGCGATCATCGTGTTGATGTTGTCCTGGAGGGCCTGGATCTCGCCCGCCGCGTCCACATCGATCTTGAGGTTGAGGTCGCCCCGGGTCACCGCCGTGGCGACGGCCGCGATGGCCCGCACCTGACGGGTCAGGTTCCCGGCCATCTCGTTCACCGACTCGGTGAGGTCGCGCCAGGTGCCGTCCACGTCCCGCACCCGCGCCTGACCGCCGAGCTGGCCCTCGGTGCCCACCTCGCGGGCGACCCGGGTCACCTGCTCGGCGAACGACGACAGCTGGTCGACCATCGTGTTGATGGTGTTCTTCAGCTCCTGGATCTCACCGCGCGCGTCGATGTCGATCTTCTTGGTGAGGTCGCCCTTGGCGATGGCGGTGGTGACGGTGGCGATCTGGCGCACCTGGCCCGTCAGATTGGACGCCATCGAGTTCACGGACTCGGTGAGGTCCTTCCACGTACCCGAGACGCCCGGGACGCGCGCCTGGCCGCCCAGCTCGCCCTCCGTGCCCACCTCGCGGGCGACGCGGGTCACCTCGTCCGCGAACGAGGACAGGGTCGTCACCATCGTGTTGACGGTGTCGGCCAGCTCGGCCACCTCACCGCGGGCCTCCACGGTGACCTTCTTCGTCAGGTCGCCGTTGGCGACGGCGGACGAGACGCGGGAGATGTTGCGCACCTGGCTGGTCAGGTTGTTGGCCATCAGGTTGACGTTGTCGCTGAGGTCCTTCCAGATGCCCGTCGCGCCACGCACCCTGGCCTGACCGCCGAGGATGCCCTCGGTACCCACCTCGCGGGCGACCCTGGTGACCTCGTCCGCGAAGTTGAGCAGCTGGTCGACCATCGTGTTGACCGTCGTCACCAGTTCGAGGATCTCGCCCTTGGCGTCGACGGTGATCTTCTTGGACAGGTCACCGTTGGCGACCGCCGTGGTGACCTCGGCGATGTTGCGCACCTGGAGGGTGAGGTTGTTCGCCATGCCGTTGACGGACTGCGTGAGGTCCTTCCACGTACCGGACACCCCCTGCACCTCGGCCTGACCGCCGAGCATGCCCTCCGTACCCACCTCGCGGGCCACCCGCGTCACCTGCTCGGCGAAGTTCGAGAGCTGGTCGACCATGGTGTTGAGCGTGTTCTTGAGTTCCAGGATCTCGCCGCGCGCGTCCACGTCGATCTTCTGCGACAGGTCACCCCGCGCCACCGCCGTGGCGACCTGCGCGATGCTGCGGACCTGGTCCGTGAGGTTGCCGGCCATGCCGTTCACGGAGTCCGTCAGGTCCCGCCACACCCCGGCCACGCCGGGGACCTGCGCCTGGCCGCCGAGACGCCCGTCGGTGCCCACCTCGCGGGCCACCCGCGTCACCTGGTCCGCGAAGGCGGAGAGCTGGTCGACCATGGTGTTGATGGTGTTCTTGAGTTCCAGGATCTCGCCGCGCGCGTCCACGTCGATCTTCTGCGACAGGTCACCCCGCGCCACCGCCGTCGTGACCTGCGCGATCTGGCGCACCTGCGAGGTCAGGTTCCCCGCCATGAAGTTGACGGAGTCCGTGAGCTCCTTCCACGTACCCGAGACGCCGTCGACCCGCGCCTGACCGCCGAGGCGGCCCTCCGTGCCCACGTCCCGTGCCATCCGCGTCACCTGGTCGGCGAACGAGGACAGCTGCGCCACCATCGTGTTGACGGTGTTCTTCAGCTCCAGCATCTCGCCCGCGACATCGACGGTGACCTTCTGCGACAGATCGCCGTTGGCCACGGCCGTCGTCACCTGGGCGATGTCCCGCACCTGGCCGGTCAGGTTCCGGAAGGCCGTGTTCACGGAGTCCGTGAGGTCCTTCCACGTCCCGGCCGCGCCCGGCACCTCCGCCTGGCCGCCGAGCCGGCCCTCGACGCCGACCTCCCGGGCCACCCGGGTCACTTCCGAACCGAAGGACTGGAGCTGGTCGACCATCGTGTTGACGGTGTTCTTCAGCTCCAGCATCTCGCCGGCCACGTTGACCGTGACCTTCTGCGTCATGTCACCGCTGGCGACCGCCGTGGTCACCTGGGCGATGTCGCGCACCTGGGTCGTCAGGTTGCGGAAGACCGTGTTCACCGAGTCGGTGAGGTCCTTCCACGTGCCCGCCGCACCGGGCACCTGCGCCTGGCCTCCGAGCAGCCCCTCACCACCGACCTCGCTGGCCACGCGCGTGACCTCGTCCGCGAAGGTGCGCAGCGTCTCGGTCATCTGGTTGATCGTCTCGGCGAGCTGGGCGACCTCGCCGCGCGCGCTCACCTGCACCTTCTGCGACAGGTCGCCGTTGGCGACGGCCGTCGTGACCTCCGCGATGCCGCGCACCTGGGAGGTGAGGTTCCCGGCCATCGTGTTGACGGAGTCCGTGAGGTCCTTCCACACCCCGGCCACGCCCGGAACCGTGGCCTGACCGCCCAGCTCGCCCTCCGTGCCCACCTCGCGGGCGACCCGGGTCACCTCGGAGGAGAACGACGACAGCTGGTCGACCATCGTGTTGACGGTGTTCTTCAGCTGGAGCATCTCGCCGGCGACATGGACGGTCACCTTCCGCGACAGGTCGCCCTTGGCGACCGCCGTCGTCACCAGCGCGATGTCGCGCACCTGCGCGGTCAGCCGGTACGCCATGGTGTTGACGGAGTCCGTGAGGTCCTTCCACGACCCGGACATCCCACGCACCTGCGCCTGCCCGCCGAGCTTGCCCTCGGTCCCCACCTCGACCGCGACCCGCGTCACCTGTTCGGTGAACGCCGACAGCTGGTCGACCAGGTTGTTGACGGTACGGGCGACCTTGAGGAACTCGCCGCGCAGCGGCCGTACCGTCTCGTCCGCGGTGTGGGAACGGAGCTCCATCCGCTGTTCCAGGTCACCGTCCGCCACGGCCGACAGCACCCGCCCGACCTCGGAGACGGGGCGCGCGAGATCGTCCACCAGCTCGTTCGAGGCGTCGATGGCGGCTGCCCAGGAACCCTCGCAGGCGCCCGTCTCCAGCCGCTCGGTGAGCTTGCCCTCCCGGCCGACCACGCGGCGCACCCGCGCCAGCTCTCCCGTGAGGTGCACGTTGCGGTCGGCGACCTCGTTGAAGACCGCGGCGAGCTCCGCCATCACGCCTTCGCCGGAGACCGTGACCCGCCTGCGGAAGTTCCCGTCGCGCATGGCGACCAGACCGGCCAGCAGTCTGTGGAGCGCCGCGGCGTCGACCTCGACGGTTCCATTGCGCTGCTTCTTCACGGACTGTCCGCCTTTACTGCGCGTGCCTGATCCCCGCGCCGCCACGTCAGACTCCACCGTGTCCCTCCCGCAGGGGTTGACCATCTAGCTAGGACCTCGTCCGAGAGCCTGCCCACAACATCCATGGCTCACCGCCACAGCCCACCGTCGACGGGTGACCATGCGGACGTCAAATCGTTGAAACGTACCAGGCGGGAACCGGTCGGGGTGCGACCTCCCATGGTTGTCCCCCATCCCTCCCAAGGGAAGCCCGACCTTGTCGGGAACCAGGCCGTTCCCGCCCATGCCTGTCCGAAGTCGGCCCTCGTGTACCCGGTGCGCGTGGGGAGCGTCTAGCCTGGCAGGCGAATCGAAGCGGCGAGAAACGGGCACAGGACTCGGGGAAGCGACGAGACACCATATGGGGAGTGCTGTGATCACGGCGCGTGCGGCTGCCACCTTCGACCCGGTGGCGCGCTCCGTCGCTACGGCCCGCGCCTTTGTCCGCGACACGCTCCAGGGGTGGGGGTACACCGACGTCGTGGACGACGCCGTCGTCCTGACCAGCGAGCTCGTCACCAATGCGGTGGTCCACGCGGGCACGGCGGCCGATGTGCTGTGCCTGCGCACGGAGGACGGCGTCCGCGTGGAGATCTCCGACCACTATCCGGAGCGCGAGATCCCGCTCCAGTCGTCGGGACTGGAGCTCGGCAGCCTGGACAGCGAGAACGGCCGCGGGCTGCTGCTGTGCGCCGCGCTGGCTTCCCGGTGGGGCGTCGAATACTCCCCCACCCGCAAGCATGTCTGGTTCCAGCTCGATCTTCCCGACCGCCCGGTGGGCATCCGCTCCGCCGGGCCGCTCCTGCCCGTCGGTCTGCTCCCGGTCGCCGACGAACGCGTCAGGGTGGCCGTCGTCCAGATCGACAGCACGGGCGCCGTCGCCGCGTGGAACGACGACGCCGCATACCTGTTCGGCCACACGGCGGACCAGGTCATCGGCAAGCAGCTCACCGACTTCACCGCCTGGCCGCAGACCCCGGGCACGAACACGGGTATCGCCGACGCCCTGCGCCTCTCCCGCTGGGAGGGCAGCTACGGCATCCGGGGCGCCGACGGCCGCACCATCCCGGTCTACGGCTCCCACCTGCGGGTACGCGATACGCAGGGTGAGCCGTCGACGGTCTGCCTGCTGGTACGCGACTACGAGCGCGCGGTCCTCCAGTCCCCGGTACGCGCCCCGGTCTCGGACGCCACCGAGAGCCGCAAGACGGACCCCTTCGAGGTCTTCATCGGCTCTCCCGCCCCGGACGACCTCGACGGCCTGCTCCAGCGCACCGTCGAGCGGGCACGCGACATGCTCGACGCCGACGCCGCCTTCCTGCTGCTGGCGACGGACGACGAGACCGAGCTGGAGGTACGGGCCACGACCGGCCTGCCCTCGGCCCGCCAGCGCTTCGCCCGCGTCCCCGTCGAGGCCGGCACGGGACGGTACGGCTCCGCGCGGATGCCGGCCGTCCACGAGGACCTGGACGCCGTCCCGGGCGCCGTCCCGCTGCTCGGCAACACCGGAATGCGCTCGGTGGTCACGGTCCCGCTGAAGGTCGAGGGGCGGCTCACGGGCTCGCTGGGCGTCGCCGCCGAGGCCGCAGGCCGGTATTCCAACGAGGAGGCGCTGCGTCTCCAGTTCGCCGCGGACCGGATCGCCCTGGCGGTCGAGTCGGCACGCCTGGGCGAGCTGGAACGGCTGCGCCGCGGCTCCCTGTCCTTCCTCGTCGAGGCGTCGGACCTGCTGGCGGGCACTCTGGACCGGGACCAGACGCTGGCGCTGATGGCCCAGATGACGGTCCCGACCCTGGCGACGTGGTGCGCCGTCTACACGATCGCCGACCAGTCGTCGGAGCCGGACCTCTCCTACGTGCTGCACGAGGACGAGGACCGCATCGACGGCCTCAAGGCCCTGCTCACCCGGATCGACCCGCCGGAGCCGGTGCCGACGCCCGGCGCCCGTGTCTGGTCCGCGCCCTCGGAGGCCGCCCACGAGGCGGCGCTGCGCACGTCGATGCGCAGTATCGGCGCCGGCGAACAGGGCGGCCTCGACTCGGGCACGCGTACGACGCTGGCCACGGCCGCCGCGGTGGGCGGTGAGACGGTGGTCCTGCCGCTCGTCGCCCGCAACCGGGTCATCGGCATGCTGACGCTCGGCAAGCCGTCCGACGACCACTTCCGCCAGGAGATCCTGGAACTGGCCGAGGACCTGTCCCGCAGGGCCGCCCTGGCCCTGGACAACGCCCGCCTGTACTCGGAGCGCACGGCGATCAGCCAGTCCCTCCAGCGCAGCCTGCTGCCGCCGGGCCTGCCGACCGTCCCGAACGTCGAGGTCGATGTCATCTACCGCGCGGCCGGCGAGGGCAACGAGGTCGGCGGCGACTTCTACGACGTCTTCCCGATCCGGGACGGCGCCTACGGCTTCGCCATCGGCGACGTCTGCGGTACGGGGCCGGAGGCGGCCGCTGTGACGGGCCTGGCCCGCCATGCGCTGCGCCTGCTGGCCCGGGAGGGCTTCGGCGGCCCCGCGGTCCTGGAGCGGCTCAACGCGGCCATCCTGGACGAGGGTTCCCGCAGCCGCTTCCTCACGCTTCTCTACGGGGAGCTGTGGCCGCAGGAGGACGGCAGCGCGCTCCTGAAGGTCGTCTGCGCCGGGCACCCGCTGCCGCTGCGCCTGCGCCAGGACGGCTCGGTCGAGCCGGCGGCGGACCCGCAGCCGCTGCTGGGCGTCCTGGAGGACCTGGAGCTGTACGAGCAGACGCTGACGCTGGAGCCGGGCGACGTCCTGCTGTGCGTCACGGACGGTGTGACGGAACGCCGGGAGGGTACGCGCATGCTCGGCGACGACGGCCTGGCGGAGGTGCTGGCCCATTGCACGGGTCTTACGGCAGGTGCGGTGGCCGCACGCATTCTCCGGGCCGTGGAGCGCTTCGCGGCCGATCCGCCCTCGGACGACATGGCCATCCTGACGATGCGCGTCCCGGAACCGCACCCGGGTCCGTAGACAACGCCCCACGCATGCGAAAGGCCCCCGCCATGTGGCGGGGGCCTTTCGTTTGCCGGAGCCCCAATGCGGAATCGAACCGCAGACCTTCTCCTTACCATGGAGACGCTCTACCGACTGAGCTATTGGGGCCTTGTTGCCCTGCGGCAACGAGCTAAAGCATACCCTGATCCGAGGGGGACGCAAAACCGCCTGGCACACCGTCACCCGGCCCGGCCGGCAGATGGGTTGGTGGTCGGGCAAAGGGGTGCACTGGGGTGAAGAAGGCGACGTGACCATACACGCAGAAGAGCCCCGTGCCACAAGGGCACGGGGCTCTTCCTAAAAGGAGTTCGGCGGCGTCCTACTCTCCCACAGGGTCCCCCCTGCAGTACCATCGGCGCTGAAAGGCTTAGCTTCCGGGTTCGGAATGTAACCGGGCGTTTCCCTAACGCAATGACCACCGAAACACTATGAAATAAACAACACCGGACAACAACACGGCAGTTCGTTATTTCAGAACCAACACAGTGGACGCGAGCAACTGAGGACAAGCCCTCGGCCTATTAGTACCAGTCAGCTCCACCCGTTACCGGGCTTCCACAT